>NZ_SOFG01000007.1 GCF_004402485.1 Cryobacterium algoricola
TACTGCAGGGGGGACCCTGTGGGAGAGTAGGACACCGCCGGACTTAACTTAGAAACACCAGAAAAGCCACCCCACGGGGTGGCTTTTCTGCTTTAACCCTCACTGGCGTTCGAGGAGTCGATACGTCATCGCCGTGAACTGGGGGCGCTCGGGATCTACGAATTCTGTGAACCCAGCTCGACGGTAGGCCCTCACCGCAGGCTCATTGTCCGCGACGACGGCCAGGCGGACTTCGTCAACTCCGAGTTCGCGAGCCTTTTCGATGACTGCCCGGGTGAGTATGCGCCCCAGGCCCTGCCCGCGGTACCGGGGGTCGACAATGACTCGTCCCAGGCGGGCTGAAGCGCCGCCCACCGTGAGATCGAAATGTCCCCAGGCGGCCGGATATTCGTCATGAGCCACCATCCAGGCGCTCAGCCCCGGTCTTCGGGAGATCTCCTCGAATTGCGCTGCGGTCGGCGGCCACGTCACGCTCGGACCGGCAAACAGATACAACGCAGGCGCATCGGGCACCCACTCAAGAAGACGCGCGTAGTCACGTGCGCGCGTAGGACGGGTCACAACCATGCCATGACACTAGTGCGATCGACCGTCACTGTCCGCGAAGGAGGTGCCCTCTCACACGTTCCTCCGAGAGTTGCCTCTCCGGTCGAGAGTTGCCCTCGTATGGGTAACTCTCGACCGGAAAGGTAACCGCAGGAGCCGGCTAACGGGCGGGGACAGCGTCCAGGGGATCGAGGTCGTTGTCGAGGTCGTCTACGGGAGTCAGGACCTCGCCGTTGAGTGCCTGGAGGGTCCAGCCGTCGTCATCGACGCTGGCTACGGTCAGGGCCGCGTTGGTGATGGTGCCGACGAACTTGCCCAGGGCGCTCATCAGTGTCAGGCGGATCAGGGTGCCGTGGGAGACGACGATGATGCGGGCCCCCGGGTGCGCCGCCGCGAGCTCACGCAGTGCGTGGAGGCCGCGGGAGGCGACATCCGCCTCGGGCTCTGCGCCGATGAAGCCGCCGTTGCCGGTCGGGCCCCCGTCGATGCGCAGTGCGTCGAGCTCGGAGCCGGCGCTCAGGCCCTCCGCGGGGCCGTAGTTGCGCTCGACGAGCTCGGGGATGCGCCGGGTCACCGTGAGGCCGAGGCCGTCCGCAATGAGGTCAGCGGTCTCTGCCGCGCGGGACAGGGTCGAGGAGACGACGAAGTCCCACTCGTACCGGGCCAGGTGCCCCACCGCCTCGGCGGCCTGGTCACGCCCGGTGTCGTTGAGGGGGACGTCCGACAGGCCCTGAATCCGCATAGCGGCATTCCAGTCGGTCTGGCCGTGGCGGATGAGGGCGAAGGTCGTTGGTGAAGTCACCCCTCCATTGTCCCCCGGCTGGGGAGACAACGCAGAATCACCCGATGGCGACCTGCGTGGACCGGACTACGCGGCGAAGGTGCGCGCGTCGCTCGCGGCCTGGCGGCGAGACAGCAGGGCGGGCGAGGTGACGGGAGCCACGACCATGCGCCACAGAGCGACAAGCGACCAGCCGAACATCACGATCAGCAGGCCGTTACGCGCGGTGAGCAGCACGAGAGCCGACAGGTCGCCGTTGATGAGCGGCATGTAGAAGACCGGGAAGATCAGGGTGGTCAGAATGCCGATGGCGACCATCATGTACGCCGGCGCACGCCACGCGTGCCAGCTCTGGCTGACCCCGACGACGACGACGGGTGCGAGCCACAGCATGTACTGCGGGGACCCGACCTTGTTGAAGATGATGAAGGCTCCGACGAGGGCAAGGGACCCGACCAGCAGGAGCTGCGAGACGTCGTGGTGACGGCGCAACGCGACCAGCATGAGCGTCACGATCGCCCCCATCGCGATGAACATCAGCGGGTTCATCAGGGAAGCGACGAGCGTGGTGCCGGGGCCGCTGACCTCGCGGGTGGCGATCGCGTAGTTCTGGTAGATGAAGGTGTTCGGGTGGCCGAGGGCGGCGAGCCAGACCCAAGGGGTCGTGATCGGCGCTTCGAGCTGCATGGCCCGGTCGGACTGCATCGTGACGAATCCGGTGATGTACTTGAGGCCGCCGAGGGCGAACACCGTGCCGACGATGCCCGCGGTGACGGCGATGCCCGTGAGGATCACGGTGATGCGACGCCGGGAGGCGACGACGACCGCGACGACGACGGCGGCGGGCCAGACCTTTACCCACGTGGCGATGGTGAGCAGGGCTGCCGCGACGACCGGGCGGCGCGCGAGCAGCACGAGGCCCATGATCACGAGCGGGGCGGTGAGACCCTCGAGCCTGAGGAGTCCGACGGGGCTGAGCACGAAGCTGATCACCAGGAAGAACCAGGCGGAACGGTAGCCGCTGATCTTGCGGCCGGCATCCGTCAGCACGACGACGGCGAAGGCGTTCAGCGCGGCCGTCATCAGGAACCACATCAGCTGGTACAGCAGCGGGCCGCCGAGGCCGGCGACCACGATCGGGAACAGGGCGCCGATCGGGTAGACCCACTCGACGTTGATGCCCATCCAGACGTGGTGCACGAGGCCCTGCTGGGCCCAGGTGCGGTACAGGGGCAGGTCGCCGAGCACATTGCCGGTCAGGATCGCGGGAAGCAGGGCGAGCAGGAAGACGACGTGGATGGCGATGAAGCCGATCACGAGGGTGCGCGGGGTTTCCAGCCACAGGCGCCGTGCGGGCGTGAGGACGCGTCGGACCCGGTGGTCGACCTGGTCAAGAATGTAGGACATTTCACTCACCTCTGCAGACGGCCAAAAGCCCGGGAGGGCAGACTTCATCCAAATTATAGGTTTGTCCGCTGGGTTGCAAGACAGTTCTGCCCGGTTACCGGCCCTTCCTGCTGAGAGAGCTCACAGCCTGATGGCGGTCAGGCGAGCAGTTCGCGGATGTCCGCGGCCGTGAGCGCGGTTCCCCTGGCGCCGTCGGCGGAGAGCACGCTGTCGAAGAGGCGGGCCTTGGTGGTCTTGAGCGCCATGACCTTTTCCTCGATCGTGTTCTTGGCGACGAGCCGGTACACGAAGACGTTCTTGGTCTGGCCGATCCGGTGCATCCGGTCGACGGCCTGCGCCTCGGTGGCGGGATTCCACCACGGGTCGAGCAGGATCGCGTAGTCGGCCTCGGTGAGGTTGAGCCCGAATCCGCCCGCCTTGAGGCTGATCAGGAACACCGCGTTGTCGCCGGTCTTGAACTCGTCGATCACCGCCGCGCGATTGCGGGTTTTGCCATCGAGGTACGAATAGCTGATTCCCGCGGCGTCGAGCCGGGCGCGGGCCCGGCCGAGGTACTGGGTGAACTGGCTGAAGATGAGCGTGCGGTGCCCGCCGGCGACGATGTCTTCGAGCAGTTCGAGGAGGGCGTCGAGCTTGGTCGAGGGGATCCCGTCGTACTTGGCGTCGTACAGCCCCGCATCGAGGCTCAGCTGGCGGAGCATCGTGAGCGACCGGAAGATCTCGAACCGGTTCGCGTTCAGGTTCTCGATCAGGCCGAGTACCTTCTGGCGTTCCCGCTGCAGGTGGGTGTCGTAGACGGCCCGGTGCCGGTGGTTGAGCGTGAGCTCGAGCACCTGTTCCTGCTTGCTCGGCAGGTCACCGGCGACCTCCTCCTTGGTGCGGCGCAGCATGAACGGGCGGATGCGGCGGCGGAGCTGGGCGAGCCGCTCGTCGTTCGCGTCCCGCTCGATGGGTTTCTGGTAGAAGTCGGCGAAGCGCGTCGGGCTCGGGAACAGACCGGGCGCGGTGATCGACAGCAGCGACCAGAACTCCATCAGGTTGTTCTCGAGCGGGGTGCCGGTGATCGCGAGCTTGAACGGCGTGTCCAGGCGCCGGGCGCACTGGTAGGCCCGGGACACGCGGTTCTTCACGAACTGGGCCTCATCGAGCAGGAGACCGGCCCAGGGGACGGCGTTGTACTCGTCGAAGTCGAGGCGGAACAACGTGTATGAGGTGATCACGACATCCGCTCCGGCGTGCAGTGCCGCGATGCTCGTCGCCCGTTTGCGTGAGGTCTCGGTGACGGAGGCGACGCGCAGGTCCGGCGCGAACCTGGCGCATTCGGCGGCCCAGTTCGAGACGACGCTCGTGGGCGCGACGACGAGGAACGGGTCTGCGGGTGCGTCGCTGTCGCGTCCGGCCACCGTGCGGCTGATCAGGGCGATCGCCTGCAGGGTCTTGCCGAGACCCATGTCGTCGGCGAGGATGCCGCCGAGCCGGTGGTCGTGGAGGAAGCCGAGCCACTCGAAGCCGGACTGCTGATAGCTGCGGAGGGTCGCGTGCACGCCGTCCGGCACGGGGAGCGTCGGCACCCGTTCGACATCGGTGAGCCCGGCGACGATGTCCCGCCAGCCGGCGGCCTGGCTCGTGACGACGCCGAGTTCCTGCAGCTCTTCCCAGAGATCAGCCTGGAACGGGCTGATGCCGAGTGAGGTCGCGGATGGTTCCTGCAGGCTGCGGGCTTCCTCGATCAGGCGGCGCAAGGTGTGCAGTTCGGGCCGGTCGAGACTGAAGTAGGTGCCGCTCGGCAGGATGAGGATGTCCTGGCCCGTGGCGAGGGCCCGGAACAGCACGTCGAAGGGCACGTCCTCGCCGTCGATCGACACGGAGACCGCGAGGTTGAACCAGTCCCGGTCGTCGAGGCGTTCGCTCGTCCCGACGCTGATCACCGGGGCGGTGTCCGCCGGGCGGTAGTCGATCACGTCGCCGCTCTGGACGACGAGGACGTCGGGGAGTTCGTCGAGCCGCGGCAGGACCTGCTCCAGGAAGTGGATCATGCCGGCGCCGCCGAGTTCGGAGTGCGCGGACAGCCGCGGCACGCCGCCGCGTCTCGGCGCGAGCTCGGTGAGGGGGGCGAGCAGGTCGTCGACGCCGCGGAGGATCCGGGCCTCAGCGGCGGCGTCGCGGTAGCGGTGCTCGCCGGGAACGGGCCTCAGCTCGAGGTCGTAGGCGCCGCCAGGGGCCTCGGCGGGAGTCCCCGTTGTGCTGGCGGAGGCACCGGCGGTAGACGGACCGGCCTGGTAGCGCCACGCCCAGTTCAGGGCGATCCGGGCATCCGTCTGGTGGCCGATCGTGAGCGTGAGCGCGGGCCGGGGGGTCTCGGGCAGCTCGAACGAGGCGTCGCGGCTCGTGACGCGCGCCCGGTCGCGGAGATAGGGGTAGAACTCGGCGAGGAAGGCCGGCTCGTCGTCGGTGGGCACGTCGATGGACTGGCTGCTCAGCGCGAGGGTGCGCAGCTCCCTGCTGACCTCGATCGCGAGCGGGGCGAGGGTGAGGCGGCCCCCGGTCGGGTCCCCGGCGGGGGCGTCCTGCCAGGTGTAGATGCCGTGGGCGGGATCGCCCGTGAACCCGAACCGGCCCCCGGGCAGCCGGTGCTCGTCGAGCACGACGGTCGGGGTGAGCGCGAGGCCGCCGGGCGTGCGGCGGATGTCGAGCTCGAGCGATGCCGGACGCTCCGCGATGCGGACGGGATCCTGGGCGCCCGAGGTGGAGATGAGCGGGATGCCGGCGGCCGTCGCCTCCTCGAGCAGGCCCCAGAGCGCGCGGTCGGGGAAATCGTCGAGCTGGATCCACTGCGTCGCCGAGCCGTAGTACGGGCGTCCGGCGAGATGCAGGGCGTAGAGCGCGGACAGCACCCGCCGTTGGGCGCGCTGGGCGGTGCCCGCGGTCTGGGCGATGTTGTCCCAGGTCAGGGCGCCGCGAATCCAGCGGCCCTGCTTGCCGAGCAGCATCGGCCGGGCGGCCAGGTGCCGTCCGCCGGACTGGAACCGGGAGTTGACCGGGGCGAGCACCTGGAACTGCAGCGCGAGTTCCGTCCCGGTCTGCGCGGAGGTCGCCCCGGGCGTCGGCAGGCCGCCGAGGGCGCTGCGCCAGCGCGGAACGGACGGCGCGGGCGGGGCTGCGGGGGGTGTGGGGGACTGGAGTGCGTACAGGGCCGGCGGCGCGGGTCGCCGGCTGAAGCGGTCGATGCCGGCCTCGTCGACCTCGATCGACCCCGGGTTCCCGCCGTTCCGGCTCGTGACGAGGAGGGCGGCGACATGCTTGCAGTTGCTCCGCATCGGGCAGGTGCAGAGTCCGGTCGCGCGCACCGCGACCCCGGCGGGATTCAGGATGAACGAAATGGTCACCGTGTACGGGGAGCGTCCGGTGCCGCGGACCTTCCCGGTGAGCCTGGTCCCCGACTCGTCCCAGATCTCGGAGAGGACGTGGCCGTTGCGCGCGTAACGTTCACCGCGCGAAAAGGCCTGGCTTCCAACGAGGAGGGCGATCTCGTGTGAGCTGAGAGAGTGAGCCATAAGGGGGAAGAGGGTTCCTTAGAAGGTCGAACCCCATTCTCCCACGGTGTGCGGGCACTCGTCGGCGATGACGGCCCCGCGGCTGCGGCTCAGCGGGCCAGCCGGGCGGACGCGCCGGTGGGAACGACGATGAGCGGCACGGGCAGGGCGTTGAGCATGCGGTGGGCGGTGATGCCGAGGAAGATCGTGGTCGGCTGGGCGAGGCGGCTCGAACCGACGAAGGCGACCTCCTCCGCACGCCACTCGATGGCCTCGACGGCGGACTCCACGTTTTCGCCGACGGCGACCTCGGTCGTGATGGTGCCCGGTGCAGGCGCCCGCGTGGTGAAGTACTCGAGCACCGATTCCAGATGCGCCGTGCTCTCTGCGGTCCGGGCCGCCTCCAGTGCGGGTGTCGACTCGCCATGCTGGGTGCGCCGGGAGTCGACCTCGACGAGGGTGAGGAAGCGCACGTCCACGGTGAGGCCCGCCGTGAACGCCAGGAGCGAATCGAGGAGCGTCGACCAGCCGGGCCGGGTGCCGATCGCGCAGGTGATCCGGGAGAGCTGTGCCGGGGCGATGTACCCGTGCGGTGCGAGCGCGACGGGAACGGGCGAGGCGTGCAGCAGTGCGTTGGCGACGCTGCCGATCGTGTAGCGGCCGCGGATGCCGTGCCGGGAGGCCCCGACGACGATCCGGTCGGAGTCGAATTCCGTGACGGCCCTCAGGAGACCGTCGGAGACAGCATCCGCCCAGATCAGGTGCGTCGTGGCCACAATGCCCGCCGGCACCCGCGCCGCGGCCCCGACGAGCCATTCGAGGCCCTGCTGCTCGAGGAGCGCCTCGAAGTCGGAGCCGGAGGCGCGCAGCCGTGAGGGCGCGACGGTCGAGTGCGGCAGCACCAGGCAGATCCGCAACTCGGCTCCGGTCAGGCGCGCGAGGGCGACTCCGAGCTCGATGGCATCATTGCCGCGATCGGTTGCCTCGTAGGCGACGACGTAATTCGCTGTCCTGGTCACTCTGGATCTCCCTGGGGTCTCGGTGAAATATCGGTCGTGCTGGTCTGTGCGCTTCGGGGCCTGTGCTGCTGCTCAGGGCTGCTCAGTGCTGGTCGTGATGCCCGTGCCCGTCGGCGTGGGCGGGTCCCGCGTGACTCGCCGGCACGTCGAGGGAGGGGTTGCGGTCGAAGAAGCCGACCGGCTTGAGCCAGAACGACACGGTGTCCGCCGGCATGATCGGCCACTCCTCCTGGCGGGTGATGTGGTGGATGCCGAAGACGTACCAGAGCACGATGTCGGTGTTCCGTACCGTTCGACCGGCACGGGTCCACTCGGGCAGGCCGTGGTCGACCGCGCTCTGGTTTACGAACTCACCGCAGGGCCAGCGCTGCCGGTCGTCGGTAGGCGTGACCCACACCGTGTGTCCGATCACCTGGGCGCGCTGGAACACCGGGGAGGCGGGGTCGAAGAACGCCGGGATGGCGCCGCCCGGAACGAGCTTGTACGACACCGGGGTGCCGAGCCCGTTGACCGCGGTCTCGTTCACGACCTTCCAGCTGCGCTGGGTCGTCCAGTCGTAGTCGTCGAAGCCCTCGGTCTCGATGGGCGTGTTCTGCTGGGTGAGGGCCAGGCCGAGCGGATTCGCGTCGTCGATCGGCTCGACGCGGGTCTCGGAGCGGAACACCGTGTTCTCGGGCCCGTCGATGTCGAGGTCCATCCGCGCGACGATGAAGTGCTGGTGGAAGGGCGCATAGGTGCGCGTGTCCACGAGGGTGCCGCTCGGGTGCGACTGGCCCTCTGCGAGGCTCGTGACGACCATGATCCCGGTGGCACGTACCTCGCACTCCATGTTGCCGTCCTGGTAGAAGCGCCAGTAGACGAGGTATTCGTAGTTGGCGACGGTGACGTGGAAGGAGACGACGAGGCGCCGCATCCGTCGCACCTCCGATCCGCCGCTATGGTCGACGTGCTTCCAGAGCACCGCGTTGTCCTCTTCGTGGATGCAGATGGCGTTGGGGATCGCGTACGGTTCGCCGGCGCTGTTGTGCAGGACGGCGTCGAGGTAGCGGATCTCGCCGAGGCAGTCGCAGCCCAGTTCGAGGGAGGTGGTCATGAAGCCCAGGCCCCACTCGCCGATGTCGAAGGCCGTGCGACGGAAGTGGTCGACGCTCGGATCCCGGTAGGGCACGACCATCTCGGCGAAGGAGAGCCGATTGGCGATCGGGCGCACCCGCTCGCCGTCCCGGTAGCTCACCTCGTGCAGGGTCATGCCCTCCCGGTAGTTGAAGCCGACCCGCAGCGACCAGTTCTGCCACTCGACCCGGTGGCCGGTGACCGTGAAGCTCGGCCCCTCCTGCTGCACGATGTCGAGCGGCTTGAGCGGCGGACGCCGGCTGAGGTCGCGGATGCGGGGCGGGATGAGGTGCGGGACGTATTCGCCCATCACGGCCGGCCGGTCGACCGCGAACGTGTCCTCGACGTCGAGGAGTTCCATCGTGTTGACGTCGATCACGAAGTGCAGGCCGCTCACCGGTCCGGCGTACGGGTTGGCGCCCGCATCGGCGCGCACCCAGACGTCGGACCAGCCGATCCTCCGGCCCCGGAACCGCTCGGGGATGACGGCGTCGCCGTAGGTCCAGGTATCGATGAAGACGGTGTCGAGATCGGTGATGCCCCTGCGGGCGAGGGCCGCGACCACCTCCGGGTGCGCGCGGAGAGCGGCATCCGCTTCGTCCCACTCGTCGACCGTGAAGTTGGCCTGCACGCCGGGCACCGTGCTCCAGTCCAGCAGGGCGTCGGCGCTGAGGGAGACGACCGCCACCCAGGTGCTGTTCTCGGCCCGGTTCAGCACGACGAGCCGGGCGAGGCGCTCGGGGACCGCCCCCGCGACGTCGAAGGCGGCCCTGGCGTGCCGGCCCGGCTCGACGAGTTCGATCGAGGCGAACCTCCAGCCCGGTCCGACGCCGCGTTCGCGGGCGAGGATGCCTGCGGCCGCGGTGAACTCGTCGGCCGTCAGCGGGTCGAGGGGATGGAAGGTCATCGGGGCTCCTCGTGATCGGCTGTGCGTGTCGACGGCGCTGTTGCCCGGCGCCGTTTGCGGTCATTATGGCACCGGTACCGTCGATCGTGAGTGCTAGCGGCATCCGCCGAGATCCCCTAAACTTGAGTCGAGGCGACTCAGCTTTACCCGTCGGCGGGTGGTCGCGCGAGAGAGAGGATCTTCCCCATGCAAGCAGGCCAGCAGCCGCCCCAGGAAGAAGCGAAATCTGCGCTCGAGAAGTACGGAGTGAACCTCACCGAGATCGCGAAGAGCGGCAAGCTCGACCCCGTGATCGGGCGCGACGCCGAGATCCGTCGCGTGAGCCAGGTGCTCACCCGCCGGACCAAGAACAATCCGGTGCTGATCGGCGAACCCGGCGTCGGGAAGACCGCCGTGGTCGAGGGCCTCGCCCAGCGGATCGTGGCCGGCGACGTCGCCGACTCGCTCAAGGGAAAGCAACTCGTGGCGCTCGACCTCGCGGCCCTCGTGGCTGGGGCGAAGTACCGCGGCGAGTTCGAGGAGCGATTGAAGGCCGTGCTCAAAGAGATCAACGACGCCGAGGGCCAGATCATCACCTTCGTCGACGAACTGCACACCCTGATGGGCGCGGGCGGCGGGGAGGGCTCGGTCGCGGCCTCCAACATGCTCAAGCCGATGCTCGCGCGCGGCGAGCTGCGCCTGATCGGCGCGACGACGCTCAACGAATACCGGGAGTTCATCGAGAAGGACGCCGCCCTCGAGCGGCGCTTCCAGCCCGTGCTCGTCGACGAGCCGAGCGTCGAGGACACCGTCGCGATCCTGCGCGGCCTCAAGGAGCGCTACGAAGCCCACCACAAGGTGTCGATCGCGGATGCCGCCCTCGTCGCGGCCGCCTCGCTCTCGAACCGCTACATCACCGCCCGGCAACTGCCGGACAAGGCCATCGACCTGATCGACGAGGCCGCGAGCCGGCTCCGGATGGAGATCGACTCCGCACCCGTCGAGATCGACGAGCTGCGACGCAGCGTCGACCGGCTCAAGCTCGAGGAGCTCGCGCTCAAGAAGGAGAAGGACGACGCCTCCCGCCAGCGACTCGAGAAGCTGCGGGCCGACCTGCTCGAACGTGAGGACACCCTGAAGGGGCTGCAGGCGCGCTGGGACAAGGAACGCGCCTCGCTCAACCGGGTCGGCGAACTCAAGACCCGGCTCGACACCGCGCGGAGCGAATCGGAGCGCGCCCAGCGCGAGGGCAACCTCGAACGCGCCTCCCGGCTGCTCTACGGCGACATCCCCGTGATGGAACGCGAGCTCGCCGCGGCGGAGCAGGCGGAGTCGGACGGGCCCAGGATGGTCAACGACCAGGTCACCGCGGAGGACATCGCCGCGGTCGTCGCCATGTGGACGGGCATTCCCGTCGGGCGCCTGCTCCAGGGCGAGACCGAGAAGCTCCTGAACCTCGAGGGCGAACTCGCTCACCGGCTGATCGGCCAGAAGCGCGCCGTGCGCGCGGTCGCCGACGCCGTGCGCCGCAGCCGGGCCGGCATCTCCGACCCGGACCGGCCGACCGGCTCGTTCCTCTTCCTCGGCCCGACGGGCGTGGGCAAGACCGAGCTCGCCAAGGCGCTCGCCGAATTCCTCTTCGACGACGAGAAGGCCATGATCCGCATCGACATGAGCGAGTACGGCGAGAAGTTCTCGGTGTCCCGCCTGGTCGGTGCTCCTCCGGGCTACATCGGTTACGAACAGGGTGGGCAGCTCACCGAGGCGGTGCGCCGGCGCCCGTATTCGGTGATCCTGTTCGACGAGGTGGAGAAGGCGCATCCGGAGATCTTCGACGTGCTGCTGCAGGTGCTCGATGACGGGCGCCTCACCGACGGCCAGGGCCGCACGGTGGACTTCCGCAACACCATCCTCGTGCTGACCTCGAACCTCGGCTCGGCGTTCCTGATCGACCCCACCCTCAGCACCGAGCAGAAGGAGGAAGCCGTGCAACTGCTCGTACGGCAGACCTTCAAGCCGGAGTTCGTCAACCGGCTCGACGACATCGTCGTCTTCCAGTCGCTGTCGATGGAGGACCTCGGCCAGATCGTGGAGCTCATGATCGACCGGCTCGAGAAGCGCCTCGTGGAGCGCCGCCTCGAACTCGCCGTGACCCCGAAGGCGCGCACCTGGCTCTCCGAACGCGGCTACGACCCGATGTACGGCGCCCGTCCGCTGCGGCGCCTCATGCAGACCGAGATCGACGACCGGCTCGCGACTGCGATCCTCTCCGGCAAGGTGCGCGACGGCGACACCGTGCTCGTGGACCTCGCGGCGGACGGCGACTCCCTCACGGTCACGCCGGCGCCCGCGGCGCCCGTGCCGGCGCATCCGCTCGACGAGGCCGACCTCTAGGTCACCTCGGGCGCCGGCCCGTATCACCGCGAGAGCGGGTGAATCGTCGTTTTCGGGTCCCGAAACCGACGATTCACCCGCTTTCGCGGTCAGCGGAACGGAGGCCGGGTGACTGCGTGCTCGCGAGGGCGGGAACTAGGCTCGAAGCATGCGTGCAACTGTGATTTATGGCGAGCGGGACATCCGCCTCGAAGAAGTACCCGACCCGATTCTCTCGACCGGCGGTGACGCGATCGTGCGTGTCGTCGCAGCCTGCGTGTGCGGCTCCGACCTGTGGCCGTACCGCGGCGTGCAGCCCACCACCGAGCCGCACCGGATCGGCCACGAGTTCGTCGGGGTCGTCGAGGAGATCGGCGCAGACGTAACGACGATCAAGGTCGGCGACTTCGTCATCGCCCCCTTCTACGACTGCGACAACACCTGCATCAACTGCCGCAACGGCGTGAGCACCTCGTGCCTGCACGGCGGCTGGTGGGGTGCCGACGACCGGCTCGGCGGCTTCGCCGACGGCGCCCAGGGCGAGCGCGTGCGCGTTCCGCACGCGGACGGTTCCCTCGTCGCGACGCCGGCCATGCCGACGGATGCCCAGATCCCCGGCCTGCTGACCCTCGCCGATGTGATGGGTACCGGCCACCACGCCGCGGTCTCTGCGGGAGTGACCGCGGGCAGCACCGTCGTCGTCGTGGGTGACGGCGCCGTGGGCCTCTGCGCGATCATCGCCGCGAAGCGCCTCGGCGCCTCGCGGATAGTCGCCATGTCCCGGCACGCCTCGCGGCAGGTCGTCGCGCGCGAATTCGGCGCGACCGACATCGTCGAGGAGCGTGGCGCCGAGGGTGTCGCGAAGATCCGCGAGATGTTCGACGGCATCGGCGCGGACTTCGTGCTCGAGTGCGTCGGCACCAAGGAATCGATGGAGCAGGCGGTTGCGTCTGCCCGTCCCGGCGGAATGGTCGGCTACGTCGGCGTGCCCACCGGTGGCCCGATCGCGATGCAGCCCCTCTTCGGCCGCAACGTCGGGATCAACGGCGGCGTCGCATCCGTGCGCGGCTACATCGAGGAACTGCTCCCCGAGGTACTCTCCGGGTCGATCAACCCGGGTCGCGTCTTCGACCTGGAGCTGCCGCTCGCCGACGTCGCCGAGGCATACGCCGCGATGGACGAACGCCGCGCGATCAAGGTGCTCCTCCGCCCCTGAACCGCCCGCGCCAGGCTCGGCTCGCGCCGTTCCTGACCGCGAGAGTACGAAAAGGGCCCCTTCACTTCGCGTGAAGGGGCCTTTTTCGTGCTCTCGCGAGGGGGAGGGGCGGGTTAGTCGTTGGCGAGCAGGAGCTCGGCGAGGGGCTTGCGGGTGCGCGGGGCGATCTCGCGGGCGTAGAGCTCGGGGGAGAGGGCGTCGACGTCGCCGAGGACGCCGAGGACGGTCACCGAGACGACGGCCAGATCGGGCGTGAGTCCGAAGGATTCGGCGATCGCGGCACCGTCGATGCCGCCGAGCTGATGCGTGTACAGGCCCTCTTCCTGGGCCTGGATGGTGAGGTGCGCGACCGCCTGGCCGAGGTCGTAACGCGCCCACGGGTTCTCGCGGGTCTCGTCGATCGGCAGGTGCGCGATGTTCACGATCAGGACCGACGCGGAATCCGCCCAGGCCTTGTTGAAGCCCATCAGGCCCTCGTGCACCTTGGCGAAGCTCGCGGTGCCGCGGCGCGCGACGATGAAGCGGGCCGGCTGGATGTTGCTCGCGGAGGGGGCCCAGCGGGCGGCCTCGAGGATGGTGGTCAGGGTGGTCTCGTCGATGACCGCGGTCGGGTCGAAACCGCGCGGGCTCCAACGCTCGGAGAGCACGGAGAGGATGGGCGACGTCGTGTCGGCGGCGCGGCTGAGGGTGTCGGTGATGAGGGTCATGTGCCCGTCTTTCGTCTGGAGCCTGTGGGTGTCCGGGGCAACGCTGACCCACGATCTAAAACGCGCACGCCGCGCGCTTATTCCATGCGCACGCATACTGTGCGCTCGCGTCTCCCCGTGTGCCCCCCTATGCGTCGCGAAAGCGGGTGAATCGTCGGTTTCAGCGCGCGATAACGACGATTCACCCGCTTTCGCCGGAGGGGGGTGGGCCGGGGGGGGCGGGACTAGTTGGGGGTGGCGGCGATGAGGTCGTCGCGCACGGAGCGACGGAGCACCTTGCCCATCATCGAGCGGGGGAGTTCCTCGACCTCGACGATGCGCCGGGGCACCTTGTACGCCGAGAGGCGGGTGCGGCAATACGCGCGCAGGGCGTCGACGTCGAGCGCGGCACCGTCGGTGAGCACGATCGCGGCAACGACGTCCTCCCCGCCGTTCTTGCTCGCGAGGCCCACGACCGCGGCGTCGGCGACGTCGGGGTGCGAGAGGAGAGCGGCCTCGACCTCGGACGGTGACACGTTGAAACCGCCGGTGATGATGAGTTCCTTGATGCGGTCGACGATCGTGACGAAGCCGTCGGCGGAGACGCGCACGATGTCGCCGGTGCGAAGCCAGCCGCCCTCGAGGAGGACCTTGGCGGTTTCACTCGGCTGGTCCCAGTACCCGGAGAAGACCTGCGGGCCGCGCACGAGCAGCTCGCCCTCTTCCTCGACACCGCGGTCGATCGACGGGTCCGCCGGGTCGACGACCCGGATCTCGGTGCTCGGGAACGGCACCCCGACGGTGCCGGGGCGGCGGCTCGGGCCGATCGGGTTTCCGACGGCGATCGGCGAGGCCTCGGTCATGCCGTAGCCCTCGACGAGCAGCCCGCCGGTCGCGGTCTCCCAGCGTTCGACGATCGAGACGGGCAGGCTCATCGCGCCCGAGATCGAGAAGCGGATGCTGCGCAGGCTCACCTTCCGTTTCTCGGCAGCGGTGACCAGCCGGTCGTAGATCGGCGGGACCGCGGGAAGGAAGGTCGGCGGAGTGTGCTTCGCGGCATCCAGCAGCAGGTTCTCGTCGAACTTGGGGAACAGCACGAGCCGGGCGCCGGTCGCCATCGCGAAGGTGAGGCACAGGGTGAGGCCGTAGGCGTGGAACATCGGCAGGACGGCGTAGAAGACCTCCTGGCCGGGGGTGAGCCCAGGTACCCACGCCTCGCCCTGGAGTGCGTTGGCCCTCAGGTTGGAGTGGGTGAGGATCGCGCCCTTCGGGGTGCCGGTCGTGCCGCTGGTGTACTGCAGCACGGCGGTGTCGCCGAGGGCCGGCCGCGGGTGGTTGTGGCGGAGCTTGCGTGCGCGCACGAGGGAGGACCACTCGACGGCGTCCTTCGGCAGCGCGGAGACGGTGAGTGCGTCTCGCGAGGACCTGGCCTGCTTGATCGGCAGCCGCAGGGCGAGGCGCTTGACGAGCGGCATCGCATCCGTGAGGTCCACGGCGACCACGGTGCGGACCCCCAGGTCGGCGGGGAAGTCCCGCACGGTCGCATAGACCTTGTCCCAGACGATCGCGACCCGGGCGCCGTGGTCCTCGAACTGATGCCGCAGCTCGCGCTCGGTGTAGAGCGGGTTGTGCTCGACGACGATCGCGCCGAGGCGCAGCACGGCGTAGAACGCGACGACGTGCTGGGGGCAGTTGGGCAGCACGAGCGCGACCCGGTCGCCGGGCTTCACGCCGAGGCGCATCAGCCCGTTCGCGACGCGGGAGATCTGCTCGCCGAGTTGGGTGTAGCTCGTGGTGCCGCCGAAGAAGTCGAGCGCGATCGCGTCGGCGTAGAGCCGGCAGGAGGCCTCGATCATGCCGACGAGGGTCTCGGAGGGGGCGGGGATGGTGTTCGGCACCCCGGGGGCGTACGAGCCGAGCCAGGGTTTGTTGGCGAAGGCGTTCATCGTGCGGCCGGTTCGGGGGTCGGCGCCGTGTTCAGGTCGCTCGCGAGTGCGTGAGCCGATCCGAGCTCGACCGTGAGCGCGGCGACGAAGGCATCGATGTCGGTCTCCTCGGTGTCGAAACCGCACATCCAGCGCACCTCGCCGGTCGCCGGGTTCCAGTCGTAGAACCGGAACGCCTCGCGCAGGCGGTCGGCGACGCCGGGCGGCAGCACCGCGAACACCGCGTTGGACTGGGTGGGCTGGCTGAAGGAGACACCCGCGATCGAGCCGTCGGCGATGCCGGCGTCGAGGGCGGTGCGCAGCTTGGTGGCCATGGCGTTCGCGTGGCCGGCGTTGCGCAGCCAGAGGTCGCCGTCGAGCAGCGCGATCAGCTGAGCCGAGATGAATCGCATCTTCGAGGCGAGCTGCATGTTGAGCTTGCGCAGGTAGACCAGGCCCGCGGATGCCTCGGGGTTGAGCACGACGATGCACTCGCCGTACATCATCCCGTTCTTGGTGCCGCCGAAGCTCAGCACGTCGACGCCGGCGTCGCGCGTGAACGCGCGGAACGGGACACCGAGCGCCACGGCCGCGTTGGAGAGGCGGGCGCCGTCCATGTGCAGGGTCATCCCGTTCGCGTGCGCGTGGTCGGCGATGGCCCGCACCTCGTCGACGCTGTACGCGGTGCCGAGTTCGGTGGTCTGGGTGATCGAGACGACGAGCGGCTGGGCGCGGTGCTCGTCCCCCCACCCCCAGGCCTGCTGGTCGATCAGCTCGGGGGTGAGCTTGCCGTCCGGGGTATCGACGGTGAGGAGCTTGATGCCGGCGACCTTCTCGGGGGCACCGCCCTCATCCGAGTTGATGTGCGCGGTCGATGCGCAGATGACGGCGCCCCAGCGCGGCAGCATCGACTGCAGGCCGACGACGTTCGCGCCGGTGCCATTGAAGACGGGGAAGGCCTCTGTGCCCTCGCCGAAGTGCCGCGCGAACACCTCCTGCAGTCGCTCGGTGTAGACGTCTTCGCCGTAGGCGATCTGGTGGGCGCCGTTGGCCCTGCCGATCGCCTCGAGGATCTCGGGGTGCACCCCGGAGTAGTTGTCCGAGGCGAAACCGCGCGAGGAAAGGTCATGGAGTTGAGTCACCCCTCCATCCTTGCGCATCCGGCTCCGCCGCCACTGTGAGTCGTGCCGACCGGGCGACTCCCGAGCATCCGTTCAGCCGCGTCCGCTCAGCCCTGGAGTGCCTCGCGGAAGGTGACCCGTGCGCCCATCCGGAGCAGCGAATTCGCGTAGATCCGGGAGCCGATCAGGATCACGAGCGCGGTCGAGGCGAGCAGGATCGCGAGTGAGAGCAGCGGTTCCCACCAGGCGGCGGTGCCGAGGAAGATCCGCATCGGCATTCCGACGGGTGCCGAGAACGGAATGTAGGACATGATTGCGAGCACGGTGGGGTTGTCGTTGAACAGGATCACCAGGAAATACGGAATCATCACGAGGACGAGCACCGGCGACGTCGCGGAGCCGACGTCCTCCTGCCGGGACACCATCGACGCCGTCGCCGCGAACAGCGAGGCGAGCATAACGAACCCGAACGCGAAGAACACCGCGAACCAGACGAGCGCCGGGCCGATGTCGCCGAGCAGGACGTGCTGGCCGGTGACCGCCATGCCGATCGAGACGAGCAGGCCGATCGCGACGATCTGCCCGAAGGCCATGACGCTGTTGCCGACGACCTTGCCGGCGAGGAGCGCCCGCACCGGGATGGTCGTCATCAGGATCTCGACGACGCGGGTCTGCTTCTCCTCGACGACGCTCTGCGCGATTGTGGAGCCGAAGGTGATCGCCGACATGAAGAAGACGAGCCCGAAACCGATCGCGACGAGGTACACGAGGCCCTCGCCCTGTTTCGACGGTTCCAGGAGGGTCACCTCCGGCCGGAGGCTCAGGACGCCGACGACCTCGAGCGGGGTCCCGGAGAGGGCGATCACCCGCACGGGCAGCGGGTAGCCGGCCTGCGACTCCGCGGGCACGATCGCGGCGGTCACCGTGCCCGCGCGCACGAGGGACTCGGCGGCGGCGACGTCGTCGGCCTCGACGGCGGTCAGCGTGCCGGCCTGGCGCACGATCTGCGCGGCGGCGGACCCGACCACCGCGACCTTGGGCAGGGTCTGGTTCTGGCTCGCGATGCCGCCGGCGACGACGGACCCGATGGAGACGAGCAGCAGGATGCCCGTGGAGATCAGGAAGGCCTTGCTGCGGAGCCGGGCCACGATCTCCCGGGTCGCCACGAGCCGGACGCTCTGCCCGAGCGAGGGCGCGGGATGCCGCGGGTACCGTGTCGGGGTGGCGTTGCCGCTCGCGGCGCTCACTGGACGACCTCCTTGAAGATGGTGGCGAGGCTCGGGCGTTGCTGGCTGAACGCGGAGACGGGGCCGCGCTCGAGGGCGAGGCGGAGGACGTGCTGGCTCGCGGCATCCGTCTGGGCCTCGAAGACCGCGAAACCGCCGTTCACCTCGAGGACGTCGATGCCGGGGACGGTGCGGACCCAGCCGACGTCGTCACCCGTGCGGATCTCGAAGCGCGGGCTGCTGTGCCGTTCGCGAAGCTCGTCGCGGGGGCCGTTCGCGCGGATCTCGCCGCCGGCGATGATGACGAGGTCGTCGCAGAGGCGTTCGACGATGTCGAGCTGGTGCGACGAGAACAGCACAGGGACGCCGCGTGCGGCATAACTGCCGAGCACGCCCATCACGACCTCCACCGCGAGCGGGTCGAGCCCGGAGAACGGTTCGTCGAGGACGAGGAACTCGGGGTCGTGCACGAGGGCCGCCGCGATCTGCGCGCGCTGCTGGTTGCCGAGGGAGAGCGATTCGACGAGATCGCCACTGCGCTCGCCGAGGCCGAGGCGTTCGAGCAGCTCTGCGGTGTTGCGCCGGGCGGATGCCGGCGGCAGCCCGTGCAGGCGGGCCAGGTAGACGAGTTGCTCGCCGATCTTCATCTTGGGGTAGAGCCCGCGTTCCTCGGGCATGTAGCCGAAGCGGCGGCGGTCGTCCGCGGTGAGCGGGACCCCATCGAGCCGGACCACGCCCGAGTCGGACGAGAGCACGCCGAGGATGATCCGCATCGCCGTGGTCTTGCCCGCACCGTTCGCCCCGACGAACCCGGTCAGGCGGCCGTCGGCAATGTCGAAGCTCACATCGGTGAGCACCTGCCGGGTGCCGAACCGCTTGTCAACGTGCTCGATCGAAAGCATGCCCCTCCTCCGTCTGAACGCCCACGCTAGCGCGGGCCGCCGACCTGCGGGGCGGCGGTTTCGGGGGACGCTCCGAGGAGACGGCGGGTGAGGGCGCCGCGGGCCGAGACCAGCGCGTCCAGGGCCTCGGCGAGATCCGCGTCGCGGGGTGGCCGGGCGGCCTCGGCGGCGAGCAGGACGGTGCGCCGCATGAGTTCCTTGGCGAAGGCGCCCGTCGCACCAGTGGCGCGCTCGGCGGCGGCGTGGATCGCCCCGGGGGAGAGCGGCAGGCCGCGCGCGTAGAGCTCGAAAAGTTGACGTCGCGCATCCGCATCGGGCAGCGGGATCTCCACGGCGAGGTCGACGCGGCCGGGGCGGTCGGCGAGGGCGCGTTCGAGCACGTCGACCCGGTTCGTCGTGAGCACGAAGGCGACGTCGGCGTCGCCGTCGAGCCCGTCGAGGGCATCGAGCATCGCGAACAGCAACGGCTGCGGGCCCTGCGCCAGGGAGCGGTCCTCGGCGATGAGGTCGACGTCCTCGAGCACGACGATGGCGGGCTGCATCGCCCGGGCGAGCTCAGCGGCCTGGGTGACGAACACGATGCTGTTGCCCGTGAGAACGACTGCGGTCACCCCGGGAGTCGCGCTCAGGAGGTGTCGCACCGTGAGCGTTTTTCCGGTGCCGGGAGGGCCGTAGAGCAGGACGCCCCGCTTCAGGTGCCGGCCGGAGGCCCGCAAGGCCCGGCGATGCGCCCCGATCCCGACGACCTGGCGCAGGATCTCGTCGAGCACGCCGGGCGGGAGGATCACGTCCTCGACCGGGACCTCGGGCCGCGGCAGGAAATCGGCGCCCGCGGCCCCCATGTTGTATTGGTTGCCGCTGAAGGACAGCACCTGGCCGCGGAGCACGCTGCGCTCGAGCATCAGGCGCCGGAGGGCGGAGAGGAACGCCGCGCTGCCGGCCTCGTCGACGGCGAGGATCTCGAGCCGGGCGCTCTGGCGGTTGAACTCGGGGCGGGCGCCGCGTTGCAGCACGGCGACCGGATGCCCGTCCACGGTCAGCAGGCGGATGCCGAAGGAGACGACGCGACGTTCGGTGTCCGGGCCGGTCGCCGCGGTGATGTAGTCGACGGGCGCCGTCCCATAGGCGAGAAAGGGGCTGGAGATGAGCTCCTGGAACGAGCAGTGCTCCCGCTGCTGGCCGCCGGAGACTCCGAGCAACCGGGAACCGGGCCCGGCGGCGAGTTCGTCGAGGGCGATCTCCGCATCGACCAGGCGGTGAGCGGGCAGGTCTTCGGTGACGAGGGGGAGCGTGGTGACGTCGGCGTGCAGGAACTCCTCCACCACTTCGCCGAGCGGGGTGCGGGACGACGGGGTCGGTCGTGGCGCGAGGATCAGCTCCTCCATGAACCGCCGAGCCGTGTCCAGGAATTCCGTCTGGCGATCGTCCATGGTGTGCTCCCCCGAGCCGTCGATGGTGCCGGTTGGTGCGCTGCTGGTGCGTCTGTGCGTTCAGGCTAGTGGTCGCAGGGCCGGCTGGCCACTATCTGTGGCCGGGAGGTCAGCCGAGGGGGATGCGGGTGTTGGTGACGGATGCCGCCGGCACGTCCCAGAGGGCGACCACCCGTTCGGCGAGCTCGGGTTCGAGGCCGTCGAGGGCGCGGACGACGAAGATCGCGGTCGCGGCGGTCTGGCCGCTCGGCAGGGCAGCCTTCGCGAAGCCGTGGCCGACGGCGCGGGTCCAGGTCTCGGCCGCCGACTTCGCCGCGGCGTAGTTGGCGCCGCCGGGGGTGGGGGTGCCCACCGAGACCGAGGAGACGATGGCGAGGCGCCCGGCCGGCGAGGCCAGCAGGTCGGCGTTGAAGGCGCGGGTCGTATTGCGCAGCGTCGTGACGATATTCCGGTGCAGGAATGCCCAGTCCTCGTCGGACTGCCCGGCGAGCCCGCCGCCGCCGCGCCAGCCGCCGACGAGGTGGATGAGCCCGTCGATCATGCCGTGATCGGCATGGACGCGTTCGGCGAGGCCCGTGACGGCCGGGGGGTCGGCGAGGTCGCAGACGTAGGGGAATGCGCCGGGCACGCTCTCGACGAGCGCGTCGAGGCGCTGCCCGTTCGAGCCGACGACGATCACGCGGGCGCCGGCCCCGGCCAGCGCCGCGGACACCGCACGGCCGGCGGTACTCGTCGCGCCCGCGACGAGTACCGTGCGGCCGGCGACGGACCGGCGCGCGGAATCCACTGCTTCGGTCATCGTCGCCGGCCCAGCCCGGCCTAGTCGCGCCCGGTGATGCCGGCCGTCGACTCGATGACGGTCTTCATCTTCTTGTCGAGCGCCTCGAAGAACATCGAGAGCGGAAACTCGTCGTCGAGGACGAGGTCGGTGTACCCCTTCGGCGGCCCGGCGAGCACGTCGATGGGCAGCCCGCGCGCCCAGGTGGACGCCGGGTTCGGAGTGAGCGTCTCGGCGACCATCGCGTACGCGGCGAGCCAGTGTGCCTTCTTCGGCCGGTCGATCGAGGCCCAGTAGAGCTCGTCGATCCGGGCTCCGAGGGCGATCACGACATCGGGGACGGCGTCCCAGTCGAAGGTGAGCGCCGTGTCCGTCCAGTGCAGCACATGGTGCTGGTGCATCCACGCGAACAGCAGTTGCCCGCCGAGGCCGTCGTAGTTGCGTACCCGGCTGCCGCTGATCGCGAACCGGAAGATCCGGTCGAAGATCACCGCGTACTGCACGAGGCTCGCGTGCCTGCGGGCCTCCGGGCTCGCGTTGTCGTCGCGCTCGATCGTCACGGCCTCGCGGAAGGCGGTGAGGTCGCAGCGCAGTTCCTCGAGGGAGTAGAGGAAGAACGGCATCCGCTGCTTGATCATGAACGGGTCGAAGGGGAGGTCGCCGCGCATGTGGGTGCGGTCGTGGATCAGGTCCCACATTACGAAGGTCTCTTCGGCGAGGCGCTGGTCCTCGAGCAGCAGGGACAGGCCGGCAGGCACCTCGAGTCGGGTGATGGCGGATGCCGCGCGCACGACCCTGCGGAACCGGGCGGCCTCACGGTCGGCGAAGATGGCGCCCCACGTGAACGTGGGGATCTCCCGCATCGCGACCGTCTCGGGGAAGAGCACCGCGGAATTGGTGTCGTACCCGGGCGTGAAGTCGAGGAACCGGATCGGCACGAACAGCTTGTTCGTGTATTCCTGCTCCAGCTCGGCGACGAACTCCGGCCAGATCACCTCGACGAGGACCGCCTCGACCAGCCGGTTCGTGCTGCCGTTCTGCGTGTACATCGGGAAGACGACGAGGTGACGGATTCCGGCGTCCCGGTGCGCCTGGGGCTGGAACTCCATCAGGGAGTCGAAGAAGTCGGGCACGCCGAAGTCCTCGGTCGCCCAGCGGGCGAAATCACGGTCGAGCGCCGCGAGGTAGCCGGCGTCGTGCGGGAAGTGCGGGGCGAGTTCTTCAATGGCCGAGCGGATCACGGCGACGTGGCCGGCGGCATCCGCCCGGTCGGTGGGCTCGGGGACCGAGCCGTCCTTCGCCTGGATGGCCTGCATCGCGGTCGCGGCCGCCTTGAGCCGGAGCCACTCCGACGACGTCGCGAGGTTCGCGGCGTCTTCGAGAACCTCGGGCTCACCGACCAGTGCATCTGCAATGTAATTCGACATGGGAACCTCCCGTCCTCGTGAGTGCCGCGGTCGCGGCGGGGTGAACGCGTTTCTCGGCGCGCGCCCCCAGCGTATCCGGGGACAGACGGCGTTTTCATGCGGGCTTCCGCAGCGAATCGCTGTGTTCGGTCGGTTTCGCGCGTGAATATGCCGCGCCCGACCGGCCGGCGTCGGCCCCGGACGCTGGGGATGCGAGTCGGGTTGGCTCGTCATCTCGCTCGCGATGTCCTGAAACGATTCACGGTCCGTGCGCTCGTCGCGACGGCCTAAACCGGAGGTGAGATGTGCACAAAGATCGTGTACGTTGCTAATGATGTGTGAAAACCCACACGACTTTCTCAGCCGGCCCACACGGTCGCGCTGAGCCGTGCCACCGGAGACACACGTCCTTAATCCACACCCAAAGGAGTCCAAGGTGGCGTCGAAACCTGCTGCAGAGATTATTCAAAGTATCGGAGGTGCCGGAAACGTCGTGGGTCTGACCCATTGCGCCACCCGGCTCCGCTTCCAGCTCAAGGATGCATCCGGAATCGACCAGTCGGTCGTCGAGGCGATCCCGGTCGTTCTGGGCGCTGTCCCCCAAGCGGGCGAACGCTACCAGGTCGTCATCGGTGGAGCGGTTGAGACTGTGTACAACGACATTATGGCGCTGCCCGAAATGAAGCGGATCAGCTCCGGCGAAGCCGCCGCCGGTGACTCCGTCGCCGACATGAAGGCCGCCGGACGGGCACAGGGCCCGCGCGGCAAGTTCGCCTGGCTCGACACGTTCTTCGAGGTCTTGTCCGACTCGTTCCGCCCGATCCTCGGCGCCCTGCTCGGCGCCTCGCTGTTCATTACGTTCATGGCCCTGATGGCCACCCTCGGTGTCATTCCGGCGTGGAACGCCCCGGGCGTCACCCTCGACCCGTCCTGGCAGTTCGTGAACCTGATGTGGAAGGGCGTTTTCGTCTTCCTGCCGCTCATGGTCGCCTACAACGCCACCAAGAAGCTCGGCGCGGACCCGTGGGTCGGCTTCGGCGTCATGGCCGTCGTCATGCTCCCCGGCTTCACGTCCCTCGGCCTCACCGAGGGTGCGCAGACCGTCTTCGACGGCCACGCAACCATCGTGCAGGTCTTCGGCCTGCCGCTGACCGTGACCGACTACAGCTCGCAGGTGTTCCCGCCGCTGCTGATGGCCGGCGTGCTCGCGCTGCTGAACAAGGGCCTGAAGAAGATCATCCCCAGCAGCATCCAGCTGATCTTCGTGCCGTTCATCCTCATGCTCGTGATGATCCCGCTGACCGCCTTCCTGATCGGCCCGCTCGGCGTCTACGGAGGTGCGGCTCTCGGCAACTTCCTCAAGTCGATCAATGACTTCTCACCGTTCATCTTCGCGGTCGTCATCCCGCTCGCCTACCCGTTCATGGTTCCGCTCGGACTGCACTGGCCGTTGAACGCGGTCATGCTGCTCAACATCCAGACCCTCGGGTTTGACTTCATCCAGGGCCCGATGGGCGCCTGGAACTTCGCGTGCTTCGGTGCAACCGCCGGTGTGCTCGTCATCGCCATCCGCGAACGTGACAAGCAGATGAAGCAGACCGCAACGGGCGCGCTCGCCGCCGGTCTCCTCGGCGGTATTTCAGAACCCTCCCTGTACGGAATCCACCTGCGCTTCAAGCGCATCTACCCGCGCATGCTCATCGGCTGCCTCGTCGGCGGTGTCATCATCGGAATCGGCGGTGGCGTGAAGACGAGCGCATTCGTGTTCACCTCGCTGCTGACCATCCCCGCGTTCGACAACATCCCCCTCTACACGATCGCCGTCGCCGCATCGTTCATCGTTGCGATGGTCCTCGTGATCCTCTCCGGTTACCAGACGCCCGAGCAGAAGGCGGCCGTTGTCGCCCAGGTCGAGGCCGATGACGCCGCAACCGCCAAGAAGGACGCGCACGCCGCATCCGTCGCAGCACCGGTAGTCGCCGGTACCGCAGGCGTCGCCACGGCAACTGCCGCAGCGACCAGCACCGGCACGGCCACCGCCGTCGCCACCCTGCTCGCCACGATCGGTTCGCCGGTCGCCGGTATCGTCGTTCCGCTCGCCGAGGTCCCAGACCCCGTGTTCAGCAAGGGAATCGTCGGCCCCGGCGTCGGGATCGACCCGACAGAGGACACCGTCTACGCCCCCGCGGCCGGCAAGGTCCTCGTCGCGCAGCCGACCGGTCACGCCTTCGGGCTGCTGCTCGACAGCGGCGTCGAACTGCTCATTCACGTGGGTATCGACACCGTGAACCTGGCCGGCAAGGGCTTCGACGTCAAGGTCGCCGCCGGCGACCGGGTCGAAGCCGGCACCCCGCTGGTCACCTTCGACCGCGCGGTCATCGAGGCTGCGGGCTACTCGCTCGTCACTCCGGTGCTCGTGACGAACGCCCGGAAGTTCGGGCCCGTCGAGCCGGCCGCCTCCGGCCACGTCCAGGTCGGAAGCCCGCTCCTGACCGTCGACGCGAAGTAACGGTCGTCACTCGCTAGACCGTTTCACCGTTTCACCGCTTCACCGCACAAGGCGGGCAGAGAATCCTCTGCCCGCCTTGTGTTTTTTCAGTCACGGGCGCTCGGGGGCGGATCCCGCGCGCAGCCGCCAGAGCGAGGTCACCTCTGCGGCCCTCGCCGCGTGCAGCGGGTCGTCGGCGTCGGCGGCCTTCCGGTGCACGGGCTTCGTGTCGAGGCGGGCGACGACCTCGAGACCGGCGTCGTCGAACTGGTCGAGCAGGGCGTCCCTCGATCGCAGGCCGAGGTGCTCGGCGATGTCGGAGAGCACGAGCCAGCCCTCGCCCCCGGGAGTGAGATGGCCCGCGAGGCCGGAGAGGAAGCCCTGCAGCATCTGCCCGTCGGGATCGTAGACGGCGTGGTCGGTCGCGGTGACGGCGGCGCCGGGGATCCACGGCGGATTGCAGACGATCAGGTCGGCCAGACCCGAGGGGAACAGGTCGGTGTCCTCGATCGTGACCGTCTTCGTGAGGCCAAGCCTGGCCACGTTCTCGCGCGCGCAGGCCAGCGCCCGCGGGGCCGTGTCCGTGCCGATCACGCGATCGAAGCCACGGCCGGCGAGGATCGCGGCGATCACGCCGGTGCCGGTGCCGATGTCGAAGGCGGTGCGCGAGGCATCCGCTGCCGCGTTCGTGGTCCCGGTCGCCGTGGTCCCGGTCGCAGTGGTCGCGGCCGACGCGGGGAGCGGCGCGGCGAGCACGAGGTCGAGGTACTCCCCGCGCACGGGCGAGAAGACGCCGTAGTGCGCGTGGATGCTGCCGCCGAGCGCCGGGACATCGACGCCCCTGACCCGCCACTCGTGGGCGCCCATGACTCCGAGCAGCTCGCGGAGCGACGTGACCGTCGCGGTGCGGCCGGCCGGGCCGTAGGTCTCGAGGCAGGCGGCGCGGGCGTCTGGCGCGCGGCGCAGGGCGATCGTGTAGTCGGCGTCGAGCGGGATCAGCACGAGGCCGAGTAGCCGGGCGCGCTCGTGGGCGTCGGCCCTGGTCCGCTCGAAGAGGGCGGCCGGGCCGCGGCGCGGCGGATGCGTGCGACGGCGGGCGGTGTCGATGTGGTCGATGCGGCGGGCGAGCGCGCCGAGTAGCTGCCGGGCGTTCTGGAAGTCGCCGGCCCACAGCATCCCGGTGCCCGACTTGGCGAGGCGGTAGGCCGCGTCCGCGGTCATCCGGTCGTCGGCGACCACGACGGTCTCCGGGGCGGGCCAGTGGTTCTCCGAATGCCAGCCGGTGATCGGGGGCGCCGGATGCGTGAGATCGGCGGGCTTCTGCGGTGTGCGGGACATGGGGTCCGCTCCAGTGACACGAACTTCGGTAGCAGGGCCTTCGACGCTCGTGCGCGCGGGACTCGTCCCCCCGGACGAGTGCCGGCGGTCTCTCCCGAGTATCGCAGCGTTCGAGAAGGGATGGGGTGGGAAAACGCGGTTTGCGGGAGGGGTGTTGACAGTCCGACGGGGAGCGTCCTAGTATGGAAACGATTCCATGGAATCGTTTCCACGAGGTACGGCCCGATCACACAATGAGGTGAGCTTGATGAACGCGATCACGATCCGCGAGGTCGCAGCGCTCGCCGGCGTCTCCGTCGCCACCGCCTCCCGGGTGCTCTCCGGCAACCCGGCCACGTCCCCGGCCTCGCGGTCCCGCGTCGCCTCCGCCGCGGCGGAACTCGACTTCCGGCCGAACGCCCAAGCCCGCGCGCTGCGCGGGGCCAGGACGAACGCCCTCGGCCTGCTCGTCTCCGACGTGCGGAACCCCTTCTTCGCCGACCTCGCACACACCGTGGAACAGGCGGCCATCCTGCACGGCTACGTGACGCTGCTCGGCAACGCCAACGAACGCGCCGACCAGCAGGACCGGTACCTCGACACCCTGATCTCGCGGAGGGTCGACGGCATCATCCTCGCCCCCGTCGGGGCGGGGAGCGACAGCATCCGCTCGCTGATCGCCCGCGAGATCCCCACCGTCTTCGTCGACCGCACGATCGCGGGCATGGACGTGCCGAGCGTCACGACGGACGGAACGGCCGGCATCCGCCAGGCCGTCGAGCACCTCGCGGTGGCCGGGCACACCCGGATCGGCTACATCTCCGGCCCGCAAGCCAGCTCGACCGGGCGCGACCGGTTCGCCGCGTTCACCCGGTCCGTCGTCGAGAACGGGCTGAGCGCCGACCCCGCACTCGTCTACTTCGGCGACTACCAGGCGGCCAGCGGATCGGCCGGAGTGCATGCCCTGCTGGGCCTCCGCGAGCCGCCGACCGCCCTGCTCGTGGCCGACAGCCTGATGGCCGTCGGCGCCATCGCCAGCCTGCACGACCGTGGGGTTCGGCTCGGCGTCGACCTCGCGATGGTCGCCTTCGACGACATCGAATGGTTCGCGCTGCTCAACCCCGCACTGAGCGTCATCTCGCACAGCGTCGCGGACATGGGCCGCACCGCCGTCGACCTGCTGCTGCAGGTCATCGACGGCGGCACCCCCGCCTCCGTCGTGCTGCCGAGCGAACTGATCGTCCGGGCGTCGTCGGCGTCGTCGGCGTCGTCGGCGACAGCGGGAGCAGCGGGAACGCCGGCGACCCCGCCCACAGCACCCACAGCCAGTCATAACAGCGTAAGGACGCACTGAAATGAATCCACAACCCCTGGTCACCCTGCAGAACGTGGGCAAGATCTTCGGCCAGGTGACCGTCATCAAGGACGTCACCGTGAGCGTGTACGCCGGCCACGTGCAGGTGCTCCTCGGCGAGAACGGCGCCGGAAAATCCACGCTGATCAAGATGATGGCCGGTGTCTACCAGCCGGATTCCGGCGCCATCGTCGTCGACGGCGCCGTCGTGACACTGCCGACGACCCGCGCGGCGGAGGACCTCGGCATCGCCACCATCCACCAGGAGCTCAACCTCGTACCGACCATGAGCGTCGCCGAGAACGTGATGCTCGGGCGGATGCCGACCAGGCACGGCATGGTCGACCGGCGCGCCCTCCGCAATCGGGCGCGTGCCGCCCTCGCCCTGATCGGCCTCGACGTCGACGTGGACACCCCGGTCGGCGAGCTCGGCATCGCCAAGCAGCAACTCGTCGAGATCGCCAAGGCGCTCAGCATCAACGCGCGCATCCTCATCCTCGACGAGCCGACCGCCGCGTTGACCAGGCACGAGACCGAGGCGCTCTTCGCCGTGATGGCCGACCTGCGGCGCCGGGGCGTCGCGATGCTCTTCATCAGCCACCACCTCGACGAGATCGCCGAGGTCGGCGACACCGTCACGGTGCTGCGCGACGGCGAGTTCGTCGCGGAGGTGCCCGCGTCCACGCCGGAGGCCGAGTTGGTGCGGCTCATGGTCGGCCGCAACATCGAGGACCAGTTCCCCCGCCGTGCCCCCGAGCTCGTGAACCCGGCCGAGATCCTCGCGGTCGACAAGCTCGGCGCGAGCGGCTCGTTCAGCGACGTCAGCTTCACCGTGCACGCCGGCGAGGTGCTCGGCATCGCCGGGCTCGTCGGCGCGGGGCGCACCGAGCTGATCCGGGCAATCGTGGGCGTCGATCACTATGACTCCGGCACCGTTCTGGTGCGCGGGCACCGGCTGCCCAAGGGCAACATCCCGGCCGCCATCGCGGCAGGGATCGGCCACGTGCCCGAGGACCGCAAGGGACAGGGGCTCGTGCTCGGGGCATCCGTCAACGACAACCTCGGCTACGCGACGCTCGCGTCGACCGCCCGCCTCGGGCTCGCGGACTTCACCGGGCAGCGGCGCAGGGCCCAGGCCGTCGCCGAGAAGCTCCGCATCCGGATGCACACCATCGACCAGGCCGTCGGCGCGCTGTCCGGCGGCAACCAGCAGAAGGCCGTGTTCGGCCGCTGGATTATTGCCGCCTCGACCGTGCTCCTGCTCGACGAGCCCACCCGCGGCGTCGACGTCGGCGCCAAGGTGGAGATCTACGAACTGATGAACGCGATCACGGATGCCGGGGGCGCGATCGTCATGGTCTCGAGCGAACTCCCCGAGGTCCTCGGCATGAGTGACCGCATCCTGGTGATGCGGGACGGCCGGATCGCCGGCGAGCTGAGCGCCGCGGAGGCGACCCAGGACGCCGTGATGACCCTCGCCGCCCGGGAGGCGGGCAGCACCGAGATCGACGCCATCGTCGACGACATCGAATCCGACGAACCGATCAGCGAACCGAACAGCACGACGATCGACGGCACCCTCGCCGCCGTCACCCCAGACAACGCACCGACCCACGAGAAGGAATGACACCGATGTCCACGACTACCCTGGCCCCGGCGCGCCGCCGCGTCGACTACAAGAAATTCCTCGCCAACAACGGAGCGCTCGTCGGCCTCGTCGTGTTGTGCCTCGCCCTCTTCATCGCCACCCCGGACTTCCTGACCGGGCAGAACCTGCTGAACATCGGCATCCAGGTCTCGACCGTGGCCGTGCTCGCGTTCGGGATGACCTTCGTCATCGTCGCGGGCGGCATCGACCTGTCGGTCGGCGCGGTCGCGGCCCTCGCCGCCATGGTGTCCAGCTGGCTCTTCGTCGCCGCCGGGCTGCCCGGCTGGCTCACCCTGCTCGGCGGCCTCGCCACCGGGCTCCTCGCCGGCATGGTCAACGGTCTGGCCAACGCCTACGGCAAGCTGCCCTCCTTCATCGCGACTCTGGCCATGCTGAGCGTCGCCCGCGGACTCACCCTCGTGATCTCCGACGGGCGGCCGATCAAGACCGCACCCGAGGTCTCCTTCCTCGGCGGAAACCTCGGACCCGTCCCGATGCCGATCGTCGTGCTCCTGCTTTCGGCCGTCGTCGCCTCCTTCGTGCTCAACCGCACGGTGATCGGGCGGTCGATGTACGCGGTGGGCGGCAACGCCGAGGCGGCTCGCCTGTCCGGACTGCCGGTGAAGCGCATCCTCGTCACGGTCTTCGCCCTCGCCGGCCTGTTCGCGGCGCTCGCCGGGCTCCTCCTCGCCGGGCGGCTCGACTCCGCGCAGCCCCAGGCCGCGGCCGGCTACGAGCTCGACGCCATCGCGGCCGTCGTCATCGGTGGCGCGTCGCTCTCCGGCGGCCTCGGCAAGATCTCGGGCACCTTCGTCGGCGCGCTCGTGCTCGTCGTCATCCGCAACGGCCTCAACCTGCTGAACGTCACCTCGTTCTGGCAGCAGGTCGTCATCGGCCTCGTGATCGCCCTCGCGGTCGGCGTCGACGTGCTCCGCCGCAAGACGCGCAACAGCTGACCCGCCGGCGCCCGTCCTCCCTCCTTCCCCTTTTTCCCTTCCATCGCCCAACCCAAAGGAACACACAATGAAGTCGTCCTCTTTCCGCAGAATCGCCGCCGTCACCACCGCAGCCGCACTCATCCTCGTCGGCACGACCGCCTGCGGCCGGGGCGGCGGGGACTCGGCGTCCGGCACCAAGATCGTGCTCGCCGTCTCCACCCTGAACAACCCGTTCTTCGTCGAACTCCGCGACGGCGCCCAGGCCGCTGCGACGGCCGCCGGTGTCCAGCTCAACATCGTGGATGCCCAGAACGACTCGGCCACCCAGGCCAACCAGCTGGCCACGGCCGCGTCGAGCGGTGCCAAGCTCGTCATCGTCAACCCCGTCGACTCGGATGCCGCCGGCTCGGCGGTCAAGGCGCTCAACACCGCGAACATCCCGGTCATCGCGGTCGACCGCACCGTCAACGGCGCCACCGTCGCGTCCCTCGTCGCGAGCGACAACGTCGCAGGCGGCAAGCAGGCCGCGATCGAGCTCGCGACCGCGATGGGCGAGAAGGGCAGCGTCATCGACCTGCAGGGTGTCTCGGGAACCAGCGCGAGCCGCGACCGCGGAGCCGGCTTCGAGGAGGGCATGAAGGCATACCCGAACATCACCGTCGTGGCCAAGCAGACCGCCAACTTCGACCGGGCGACCGCACTCGACGTGACCACGAACCTGCTCCAGGCCCACCCCGACGTGACCGGCGTCTTCGCCGAGAACGATGAGATGGCCCTCGGCGCCGTGCAGGCGCTCGGCTCCCGCGCCGGAACCGACATCAAGGTCGTCGGCTTCGACGGAACCACCGACGGACTCGCCGCGATCACGGCGGGCACCCTCGCCGCCACGATCGCCCAGCAGCCGGCCGAACTCGGCAAGCTCGCCATCGAACTGGCCGTCAAGACCCTCGCCGGCGAGAAGGTCGACGCGACCGTCCCCGTCGAGGTCGTCACCGTCACGAAGACGAACGTGGGCGACTTCACCAAGTGAGTTCCTTCACCCCCACCGCTGACGGCGGCCCGATCGTCGTCGTCGGCTCGATCAACGTCGACCAGGTGATGGTCGTCGAGCGCCACCCCGCGCCAGGGGAAACCCTGATCGCGCGGTCGATGGAATTCCTGCCTGGCGGCAAGGGCGCCAACCAGGCCGTCGCGGCGGCCCGGCTGGGCGCGCACGTCAGCCTCGTCGGCGCCACCGGACGCGACGCGGTGGCCGCGCTCACGATCGAGCTCCTCGAACGGGCCGGCGTCGACCTGTCCGCCGTGTCCGCAATCGACGGCCCGACCGGCCTCGCCCTCGTCACCGTGGCCGACGACGGTGAGAACACGATCGTCGTCGTCCCCGGCGCGAACGCCGCGGTAGGAGAGAGCGTCGTCGTCGGCGCCGCCGAGCTCATCGCCCAGGCCGCGGTCGTCGTGCTGCAGGGCGAGATCCCCGCCGCCGGCATCGAGGCCGCCGCACGCCTGGCCACCGGCCGGGTCGTGCTCAACCTCGCTCCGGTGATCACGGTCGACCCCGCCACGATCCGGCGGGCCGACCCGCTCGTGGTCAACGAGCACGAGGCCGCACTGGTCCTCGCGCTCCTCGACCCCGGGACCGACATTCCCCGCGCAGACGCCGAGCTCGTGTCCCGGCTCCGCGCCACCGGCGTGACCTCCGTGGTACTGACCAGGGGAGAACAGGGCGCGATCTGCTCCGATTCCCTCGGCACGACCACGGTTCCCTCTCCCCGGGTCGCCGCGGTCGACTCATCCGGCGCAGGCGACGCCTTCGTCGGGGCGCTGAGCGGGCGGCTTGCCGCCGGTTCCAGCCTCGTCGACGCCGTGCGCCTCGCGGTCAGGGTCGGCGCGTTCGCGGTGCGCACCCTCGGCACCCAGCAGTCATATCCTGGCCTGGACGACGACCTGCCCGAGGTGGAGAAATGAAGCGAAACGGCATCATCAATGCGGACCTCTGCGGAGCCCTGGCCCGCCTCGGACACACCGACGTGGTGCTCCTGGCCGATTGCGGCATGCCGATCCCGGCCGGGGTCTCGGTGATCGATCTCGCCCTCGTCCACGGCATTCCGCGGTTCGAGCAGGTCCTCGATGCCCTGCTGGGCGAGATGGTCTTCCAGCACTGCATCGCCGCCGAGGAGGCGAAGGGCGCCCCTGCGGGTGCCTGGCTGACGGAGCGCTTCGACGGGATCGAGTACATCAGCCACGAGGAGCTCAAGGCGCTGTCCGCGTCCGCCAAGCTCTTCATCCGCACGGGCGAGGCCACGCCGTACGCGAATGCGGCGCTGGTCTGCGGGGTGTCGTTCTGAGCCACGGCTCCAGAGATCGACGTGGTGCACCGAAACGGCCACACTGAGGGGGTCGGGGAATTTTCCCCGGCCCCCTTTTTTCGCCCCCATCGGCCGCGCTCGGCAGAGGAAACCGCATGAAGTTCGTTCTGGCACCCGACTCCTTCAAGGAATCGCTGACCGCGGCGGAGGCCGTCGCCGCGATGGAACGCGGCATCCGCTCGGTGTTCCCGGATGCCGTCTGTGTCGCCGTGCCCATGGCCGACGGCGGCGAAGGCACGGCAGACGCCCTCGTGACCGCACTCGGCGGCACGCTCGTCACGGCCGAGGTACAGGATGCGCTCGGCCGAACGGTGCGGGCGAGCTATGGGTTCGTCGCGGCGGAGGAACTCGCGATCATCGAGATCGCAGCGGCCGCCGGCATCCACCTCGTCGCGGCGCCCGACCGCGACCCGCGGATCGCGAGCAGTTTCGGGGTCGGCCGGCTGATCACCGACGCGCTCGACCGCGGCGCGCGCCGGTTCATCATCGGGCTCGGCGGATCCGTCACCAACGACGGCGGTGCCGGGATGCTGCGGGCCCTCGGAGCCAGGCTGCTCGACGCGGACGGTGCTGAGCTGCCAGACGGCGGAGCCGCCCTCGCCCGGCTCACGCGGATCGACCTGGCCGGGTTCGACCCGCGCCTCGCCGGCACGGCCTTCCGGATCGCGAGCGACGTGACCAACCCGCTGCTCGGCCCGGACGGCGCCAGCCGGGTGTTCGGACCCCAGAAGGGCGCCGACGCAGGCGCCGTGGCCGAGCTCGATGCGGCCCTCGGCGTCTACGCGGCCGTGGTTCGGGAGGCCACCGGGCGCGAGGTCGCCACGGTCGCCGGGTCCGGCGCCGCCGGCGGGCTCGGGGCCGCCTTCCTCGCCTTCTTCGAGAGCACGATGCGGCGCGGCGTGGACGTCGTGATGGACGGTACCCACCTCTCGGAGTCGATGGCGGGCGCCGACGTCGTGTTCACCGGGGAGGGCAGCATCGACGCCCAGACCCTCGGCGGGAAGACCCCGTTAGGCGTCGCTGAGCTCGCGGCCCGGCACGGCGTGCCGGTGATCGCCTTCGCCGGGCGGGTCGGGGAGGGCGCCGAGGCGCTCTATCGGCACGGGTTCGCTGCCCTCGTGCCGATCGTGCCGGGCGTCTGCACCCTGGAGGAGGCGCTCGCCGCGGGCGCGGCCAACCTGGAGAACGCCGTCGCGACCACCTGTCGCCTGCTCGCGGTTTCGACGCACGCCGGGTCCTGACCCGCGGCATCCGCTTCCGCAACTCGAGCGGGTTAGGTGCCGCCGTCTGCGGTGAGCCGGGCCGCGGCCGGCAGGGCGGCGGCGGAGTCGAGGTAGTGGCCGCCGGCCGAGAGCGGCTGCCGCGGGAGCGCATCCGTGGGTTCCGTCACCAGGTCGGCGGTCGTGAAGCGATAGACGAGCGGATGCCCGGTCGGCAGATTAAGCCGGTGGATCGCGTGGTCGTCGAGGCCGTCCAGCAGGGCGCAGTAGGCCCGGAGCGAGTTTCCGTGGGCGACGACGAGCACGGTCTGGCCGAGGCGCAGGCGCGGAACCACCCGTTCGGCATGGAAGCGGCCGACCCGGGCCATGACCTGGCTGAGCGCCTCGGTGCGGGTCAGTGCGTCAGCGGGGAGTCCGCGGAACAGGGGAGAGTCGCGGGCGGCCGCGAAGGCCGCGTCGTCGAGCGGGGGCGGCGCGGTGTTCACCGACCGTCGCCAGGCCAGGAACTGGGCCTCGCCGAATTCGGTGCGCACATCGGCCTTGGAGCGACCGGTCAGGGCCCCGTAATTGCGTTCGTTGAGCCGCCAGTCGGCCAGCGCGGCCGCCGGGTGCGGCCGGAGCTCCTCGACCACGATCTCGGCCGTTCGCCGGGCCCGCTGCAAGGCGGAGGTGAACACGACGTCGGGGTGCAGGGCCGCCGAGGCCAGGAGCCTGGCGGCCGACCGGGCCTCTGCCGCCCCCTGGTCGGACAGTGGCGCGTCGAGGATTCCGGTGAACAGGCCTGCGGCATTCGCCGTGCTCTCGCCGTGCCGCAGGAGCACGAGGGTACCGGGAGTGTGCGTGCTCACTGGCCTGTCCTCTCGGCGCTCCGGCTGGGACGCTCCTGTCAGGTTATCGCCCGGTCGTGCCGTGTCGTGTCGTGCCGTGGAGTGCCGTGCGGCGTCGTCCTGTGCGGCGTCGTTCCGGGGCGGGGCTCAGAAGTCGAAGCCGCCGCCGAAGTCCCCGCCGCCGAAGTCGCCCCCGCCGAAGTCGCCGCCCGAGTCGGCACCGGTGTCTGCACCGGCTTCCGTGCTCGTGTCGCTTGCGGCGCCCCCGCCGGAATCGGTCCCCGAGTCGCTCGCCGCGGCATCCGTCGCCCCCGGGTCAGGCATGAACGCGCTCACGAGCGCGGACCCGATCACGTAGCCGGCGACCGTGCCGAGGATGGTGCTGCCGACCATGCCGCCGAACCCCAGGCCGCCCTGGCCCTGGCGGCCGAGGGTGCGTTCGAGGGCGCCGGGCTCGCGGAGCTCTGCACGGGTGGCCGCCTTCGCGAGCGTTGCCGGTTCGGCGTCGGCGGGTCGTTCGCTCGGCGTGGAGTTCTCGGTGAGGCGCTGGAAGAGCAGGTCGCGCTGCTGGTCGGTCAGCTTCGCGAACGCCTCGGTGTGCACCTGCTCGATGGTCTCCGGCGGCGCGGTGCGCAACAGGTACTGGTAGCGCTCGACGGCGATCTCGTCGTCGGTGCGCTGCGGGGTGGCGCCGCGCGTGGTGGGCGCGGTTCGGGCCTGAGCCGTGGTGCCCTGTTCGTCGCGGCCGAAGAGGCGGTCGAGGAATCCCATGGTGTGCTCCTGGTCAGTCGGTGTTCGGGGTGGATCGTCGATCGGTTGCGTCCACGATGGCAGGCCGGGCTGGGTATGCACTGGGCTTCGCAGGCGCTCCCGCGGGTGGCGGCCCCCGGACCGGCGGCGATGATGAATGATGGAGGCATGACTCGAACCGTTTCCGGAGCCCGCGTGCTGATCACCGGCGCTGCCAGCGGCATGGGCCGCCTCTACGCCGAGCGGGCCGTCGCCGAAGGGGCGCGGGCGGTCATCCTCTGGGACCGGGATGCCGCCGCTCTCACCCGCACCGTAGCTCTCCTCTCCGAGGGCGCTACCGCATCGACGACGGTGTTCCCCTACGTCGTCGACATCGGAGACCTCGGCGCGATCGCGCAGACCGCCCAGCGCGTGCGCACAGAGGTCGGAAATCCGGACATCGTGATCAACAACGCCGGGATCGTGCGCGGCGCCTTCTTCTGGGAGCACGACAACGGCGACGACACGCGCCCGACCATGCAGATCAACGCCCTCGCCCCGATGTACATCGCCCGCGAGTTCCTGCCGGGGATGATGAGCACCAACGGCCGCGAATCGCGGATCGTGAACATCGCCTCGGCGGCGGGACTGCTCTCCAACCCGAGGATGAGCGTGTACGCGGCCTCGAAGGCCGCCCTGATCGGCTGGAGCGACTCCCTCCGGCTCGAACTCGTGCAGCAGGGCTTCAGCCGGGTCAAGGTCACCACGGTGTCGCCGAGCTACATCTCGACCGGCATGTTCGACGGCGCACGCGGGCCGCTGCTGACCCCCATCCTCACCCCGGAATACGTCGTCGACCGGGTCTGGCGGGCCATGCTCGCCGGGACTCCGCAGGTGACCATGCCGTGGACGGTCGGTCTCTCGAGAGTGCTGCGGGGCGTCCTGCCGCTGCCGGTCTGGGACTTCGTGGCCGGCCGCGTCTTCGGCGTCTACAACACCATGGACGGCTTCGTCGGCCGTCGCTGACCGTCACTGAGCGTCGGCGACCATCGCTGGCCGGCAACGCGGGTCAGGGCAGCAGCACGATCTTGCCGCGCGGATGCCCGTGCTCGCTGAGGTCCTGGGCCGCGGCGGCCTCGGCGAGCGGAAAGACCGTCGCGATCTCGACGTCGAACCGGCCGGCGGCGGCCAGCTCGGTGGCGAGCTGCAGGCCCTCCGCCCTGAGCTCGACCTGCTCGGGGGTGAGCGGCACCGGGCTGCCGCCTGACCAGGCCTGGATGCCGAGTTCTGCTGCCTTCCAGCCGACCACGATCGTGCCGATCCTGCTGCGGTCGTCGACGAGCGCGAAGGAGGCCTCGAGGGCCTCATCGGTGCCCGCGGCATCCAGGACGACATCGACGCCCTGGGGCGCGACCGCGCGGATGCGATCGACGAGGCCGGGCCCGTACACGACCGGGGTGGCGCCGAGTTCGGCCAGCCGGGCCTGGTTCGGCTCACTCGCCGTGGCGATCACGGTCGCACCGTCGAGCAGGGCGAACTGGATCGCGGCCTGGCCGACGCTGCCGGAGCCGCCGTGGATGAGCAGGGTGTCCGCGGACCCCAGCCCGAGGGAACGGAGCGCCTGGTACGCCGTCCCGGCCGGTACCCCGAGGGCGGCGGCCTCCGCCCAGCCGAGCCCGTCCGGCTTCCGGGTGAGCTGCGCGGGGGTCGCCGTCAGGCGGCTGGCATAGGCACCCGCCGCGCCGAGGATGATCACGGCGTCCCCGACCGACCAGCCGGTGACTCCGGCACCGACCTCGACGATTCGGCCGGCGGCGTCGGAGCCTGGCCGCCTCGGCGTCGTGATCGGGCCGGTCGGGCGGATGGCCCTCCGGATCTTCCAGTCGATCGGGTTCACGCCCGCCGCCCGGACCGCGACGACGACCTCGCCCACGGATGCCCGGGGCTCGGCGACCTCGACCAGCTCGAGCACCTCGGGTCCGCCGAATTCCGTGTACTGAACGACCTGGGCCATGTGCGTCTCCTCGCGTGAGTGCCGGGGGAAGAACAACCCCCTCTCGCATTTTGACACCTCCGCGCTCCCGCCATAGTCTGGGCATCAGCTTGGAAACGTTTCCACTTAACGCAGTCCCGGCCGGGCAGGGGAGTGCAGTGATGGTCACCATCACCATCAAGGATGTCGCCGCACTCGCCGGCGTGTCCGTCGCGACGACGTCCCGGGTGCTCTCGGGCAATCCCGCCACCTCGGCGGACGCCCGCTCCCGGGTGCATGCGGCCGCCGCAGAACTCGACTATCACCCGAACGCCCAGGCCAGGGCGCTCCGGTCGACGCGCACGCACGCGATCGGACTTCTGGTGCCGGATGTCCGGAACCCGTTCTTCGCGGACCTCGCGCACACGGTCGAGCAGGCGGCCCTCGTGCACGGCTTCGCGACGCTGCTCGGCAACGCGAACGAACGGAAGGACCAGCAGGACCGCTACCTCGACAACCTGATCGCCCGGCGCGTCGACGGCATCATCGTGGCGCCGCTCGGGGACGGGAGCGGCAGCATCCGCTCGGTCGTCGGCCGGGAGATCCCGGCCGTCTTCATCGACCGCACCATCGAGGGCATCGATCTGCCGAGCGTGACCACGGACAGCGACACCGGGATCCGGGAGGCGGTGGATCACCTCGCCGCGCTCGGGCACACCCGGATCGGCTACATCGCGGGGCCGCAGTCCACCTCGACCGGCCGCGAACGCTACGCGAGCTTCGTGCGGGCCGCCGGCGACCGGGGCCTCAGCCTCGACCCCGCGCTCATCGTCTTCGGCGACTTCCAGGCCGAAAGCGGATCCACCGCCGTGCGCACCCTGCTCGCCCTCAACGAACCGCCGACCGCGCTGCTCGTCGCGGACAGCCCGATGGCGATCGGCGCGATCGGCGCGATCCAGAGGCTCGGCCTGCGGATCGGCACCGACGTCGCTCTCGTCTCCTTCGACGACATCGACTGGCTCGCCCTGCTCGACCCGCCCGTGAGCGTCATCGCGCACAGCGTCGCGGACATGGGCCGGATCGCCGTCGACATGCTCAGGACCGTGATCGACGGCGGCGCGCCAGAGTCCGTGCGCCTGCCCAGCCGGCTGATCGTCCGCGCCTCCTCCGCGACACCGATCGATCCCGGCCGATCCCGCTAGGCTCGGCGCGTGACCGAATCCTTCCGTTCCCTGTTGCGCTCCCTGCCGGACTTCCCGGCCTCCCTCCCGCCCTTCGACGCGAAGGCCGCCGAGTCCGATCCCACCCTGCTCTTCCAGGGCTGGCTCGCCGCTGCGCTCGCCGCCGGGGTACCCCAGCCGCACGCCTTCAGCCTGGCCACGGCGACGGCCGCCGGCCAGCCGTCCTCGCGGATGCTGATCCTCAAGAACATCGACGAAGCCGGCTGGCACTTCGCGAGCTCGGTGACATCGCGGAAGGGGCTCGAGCTCAGCGAGAACCCGCGCGCCGCGATGAACTTCTACTGGCCGCAGCTGGGTAGGCAGGTGCGGGTGGTCGGTTCGGTCATCGAGCTCTCGGCCGAGGCATCCGCCAGGGACTGGGACGAGCGCCCGGCCACAGACGGCCGGCCCAACCCGAGCTGGCGGCTCTACGCCCTGCAGCCGAGCGAAATCGAATTCTGGCAGGCGAGCGCCGACCGGAACCACGTGCGCTACCGGATCGAGCTGTCGAAATGACCGCCGCTTCGTCGATGAAATCGCCGAAGAAGTCCGGCTGGACCGCCGCGGACATCCCCGACCTCCGCGGCCGCACGGCCATCGTCACGGGAGCGAACTCGGGGCTCGGCTTCGTGACGGCGTCGGAGCTGGCCGGGCACGGGGCATCCGTCACCCTCGCCGTGCGCGATCTCGCGCGGGGCGAAGACGCCGCGCGGCGCATTCTGGCGGGGCTTCCTGCCGGCCGGGCAGCGGATGCCGCGGTGCAGGTGCGCGTGCTCGACCTGTCCAGCCTCGCCTCGGTTCGGGCCTTCGCGAGCGCCTGGCTCGCCGCGCACCCGGGCGGACTCGACATCCTGGTCAACAACGCGGGCGTGATGAACGTGCCGGAACGCCGGACCGCCGACGGATTCGAACTGCAGTTCGGCACCAACCACCTCGGCCACTTCGCACTCACCGGGTTGCTGCTGCCCGGCCTGCTCTCCCGCGCCGTCGCCGGCACGGACACCGTCGGGGGAGCCGGCCGGAAGGCCAGGGTCGTCACGCTCTCCTCCGCCCTGCACCGGCGCGGCCGGATGGACTTCGACGACCTGATGGGCGAGCAGAAGTACAAGCCGTGGGCCGCCTACGGCCAGAGCAAGCTCGCCAACCTGCTCTTCACGAGCGAACTGCAGCGCCGGGCCGACGCCGCGGGGGCACCCCTGCTCGCACTCGCCGCCCACCCCGGGTACGCCCGCACGAACCTGCAGTCCGTCGGCGCGAGCATGCGCGGCAGCGGTTTCGAACGCCGCCTGACGGAGCTCGCGAACCGGGTGCTCGCCCAGCCCGCGGAGATGGGGGCGCTGCCCTCGCTCTACGCGGCGACCGAGCCGGGGCTCGGCGGGAACACCTTCGTCGGGCCGGACGGCTTCGGTGAGCAGCACGGCCACCCGCATCCGGTCGGGCGGTCCGAGCGGGCCGCCAACCGAGCGGATGCCCTCCGCCTCTGGTCGGAAAGCGAACGTCTCACCGGGGTCACCTTCGATCTCGGCTGACGCCCTGTCGCTCCTGTAGACGAGCTCGGCCGCTCGTCGCATTCCTGCGTCCACGCCCGCGCCGGTTTTCGCAGGCCGCGCCCGAAACGGCGGGCGCGGCCTGCGAAAACGGGAGCGGCGGCGGCGCCGCGCGCATCCGGTCGCGCTGGATTAACGGGGGACTAGCGGAGCGAGGAGATGCCGAGTGCGATCTGCTTGAGGTTCCGGATCCGCTGCTCGTAGCGGGCGGCGAGCACGATCAGCAGGGTGCCGCCGATTCCGAGCCACAGCCACCAGGCGACGGCGGCGTAGGCGAGCGCGATCCACGGCCACAGCTGGGCGAGACCGTGCACGAGCAGCACCACGGCGCCGAGGACGAACGGCGCCTGCAGCCGCTGACGGAGGCCGACCAGGAGCACGCCGAGCGCGAGCACGCCGAGTCCGACGACCCGCCAGAGCGGGCTCTCGGTCACGTCGAGCAGCAGCGATGGAACGAGTAGCACGACCAGGCCGGGCGCGAGCCACGGCCAGCTCCGCGCGGACGGCGTCGCCTCGAGGTGCAGCCAGCCGCTCGCGACGAGTGCGACGGCGAGTGGCACGCTCACGATCTCGATCGGGTGCGGCACGCCGTGACCGTAGCCGGCGAGCACCGCGACTCCGCCGGCAATGATGGCCAGCCAGGCCACCCAGCGACCGCCGCGGCTCGGGTCGAGCTGGAACAGCGTGACGTGCACGGCGGAGAAGGTCCACGCGAGCAGCACCACGCGGATCGTCGCGAGCGGCTCGTAGCCGAGTGCGGCGACTTCGGCCCCGAGCACGCTGGCCATCGCCAGGACGACGAGACCGTAGCCGGTCAGGATCGCCGCGGCATCCGTCCCTGGAGCCCGCTGCGGACCAGGCGGCGTCAGACCGGGCAGTGCACCGGTGAAGCGGATGCCGTCGCGTGCGCCGCCGCCGCCGGTGCCGCCGGTGCCGTCGGTGCCGTCGGGCGCGCGGTCGCCGACGGCAGCGGGGAGCCCGGCGAGGGTGCCCCGGCGGACCCCGGCCACGAGAATGATTCCGGTCGCGGTCGTCAGGACGGCAGCGGGTAACAGCCAGCCCTCGAGCCGGGAGTCCGGCCCGTCCGGGACGCTGTCGAGGAGCGGGCTCACCCGGTTCAGGGCGGTGAGCAGTACGGCGACGAGTCCGGCGGCGACGGCCGACCAGGCCAGCGGGTGCCACGCCGGTGCTGCGCTGAGTGCGGCGCCGCCGATCGCGAGCGCGCCGCCGAGAGCGAGCACGAGGATCGGGCGGAGCAGGGACCCGTCCGGTGCCTGCGGGAGCGTGGCGCTCGGGAGTACGGCGAGCAGGAGGCCGGCCTGGATCCAGAACTGGGTCGACCGGGCCGCGCCCGCGCCCGGAAGGGGGTCGCGAAAGAAGTCAGCCGCGAGGAGACGTCCGGCGACGATCGCGAGTCCGACGGGCACCGTCACGATCTCGAGCGGAACCGGGACGCCGTGCAGGTACCCGCCGATCAGTGCCACGCCGGCCCCGCTGAGGGCGGCCCAGGCGAGGGCGCGGCCCTCGGGGGTGCGGTCCCACCGGATCAGGCCGACGTGCACGGCCGCGCAGGCGAGGGCGAGCAGTACGACGCGCGGGGCGGCGAGCGGGATCTCGTCGGGGGCCGCTGCAGCGAGGCTCAGGACCTCGGCGAGTGCGCCGAAGGTGATGGCGAGCGTGAGCAGGCCGTAGCCGGTGCGCACCGCGAGCCGGGCGGTGATGTGGGCGTCACCGGCAGCCGAGGCGTCCCCGAGCATCCGTCGCCCGGATCGTGCGCTGAGGATTCCGGCGACCACGAGAACCAGCAGCGCGGGCAGGAGCCAGGCCTCGATGAGCAGGCCCGCGTCCTCGGGGCCGCGGAGGAGTGCCACGATCCGGCCGCCACTCGTCACGAGGAGCCCGAGGGCGCCGCTCGCCGTGGCCGCCGCGAGGTACCCGGACCGCGGAGGGGTCCAGCGCACGGCGCAGCCCACAAGGAGCAGTACGGCCGAGGTACCGGCGACCGCGAGCGGGCGGGCGAGCGCGCCGGTTCCGGAGACGAGCGCGAGGGGCACGAGCGCGACGAGCAGCCCGGCGAGGGTGAGCCAGCCGGCGACGGGGCTCCCGGCGGTCCGGCGGTCGACCAGGCCGAAGCGGCGGATGAGCGCGGCGAGCACGAGCAGGACCGCCGCGACGGGCAGGACATAGGGTTCCAGGGCCTCGGTTCCCGACCGGGAGAGGCCGAGCCAGAGGCCCGCGATCCCGAGGCAGAGCGCGACCCAGCCGAGGTGGCGTCGCGGGGAGCGCGAACCGAACAGCCCGTCGGAGGCGATCGCGGCCAGGAGCGCGGCGAGGCCGGCGAGGAGGAGCGCGACCCAGCCGAGCGGGCGGCCCGTGGCGATCGCAGTGATCGTTGCCGGGCCGAGCACGAGCAGCGCACCGGCCTCGAGGGCGAGCCGGTCGGAGGGGCGGCGGGGCATCGACGGGGGTGTTCCGGGCGGCGTGCGCGACCCGAGCGACCCGAGCGTGAGCCCGAGGGCACAGCAGAGGATGGCGGCGGCAGGCGCGGCGACGTCGGCGACGGTGGTGGGGGCATCCGTCGCCCGGAGCACGGCGCCAAGGAGCAGGAGCAGCACCGGGGCGAGCGCGACGATCGCGGTGAGGCGCTCGATGGGTGCACCGACCCGGTTTCCGCGGAGGGCGAGCCAGAGAGCGGCGGCGGCGAGCAGAACCGCGGTGTGGATGATGCCCGCGACCGGTTCGGGCTGCAGCAGGTCGGCGCGTCCGGCGGGGTCGAGGGCCGCGGCGAGGCTCGCGACCGCCAGGGCGAAGGCCAGGATCGTGGGGGCGAGCAGGGTGCGGAACGCCCAGCGGCGCTCGGTGGGCTGCACCCACCGGGGCAACGGAACGGCGAAGAAGAGCTGGAGGAGCGCGGTCGCGGCGGTGAGGCCGCGCAATTGATCCACGAGCAGCACCGATGCCGGTGGGCGGGCGCCGAGGGTGAGCGCCCACGGTGCGACGACGGCGGCGAGCAGGGTGAGCAGGACCGCGCCCGCGAGCAGTGCGCCTCGCCCCTGCGCTCGTCGGCCGCGTGCGGGCTGGTCGGCGGGTCCGGAGACGTTCGCTTCCTGGCCGGCGCCGAGCAGGCCGCGGGCGAAGACGAGCGCGAGGATGCCGGCGGCCGTGCCGATCCACCAGGTGTCCGAGCGCGCCCAGCCGACCAGGAAACCGAGGGAGATGCTCACGATGACGAGCGCGAGCACGATCGGACGGAGGGATCCGAGCGGCAGGCGGCCGTGCTGGTGCGCGAAGAGAGCGAGTAGGGCGCCCGCGCCCACCAGCGCGAAGAGCGCGGTGACGAGCCACAGCAGGCCCGAAACCGGCCCGGTGAACGGCACCGCGAGCACGAGAGTCGCAGCGAACAACGCGGCGACGAGGCGTGCGCGGGCGCGCAGCAGCCCCCCGGCGCGCCAGCTGGCGGCGGCGAGGGCGCCGGCGACGACAAGGGCGCCAAGGGCCCAGAGACTGGTCGCACCGACCGGGTTGTCCAGCTCGTCGAACCAGGAGAGGAGCGGATTGAACGTGGTGCCCGGGTCGCTGGAGAACACCGTCAGGCCGCGCACGACCGCGACACCGAGCGGCCACGCCGCCGCAGAGAGCGTCGTCGCGAGGCCGAAATAGCCCGCCGCAAGTGCTGCGGTCAGGGCGGCGACGCGCTCGGCGGTGCGCCGGGCTCCGGTGGCGCGGTTGGACAGGAACTCCAGGCCGAGCGCAAGGGCCAGCGCGACCAGCAGGGGCGCTGTGACGAGCAGCGGCATGGTGCTGGTGCGGATCGCGATGATCAGGGCGATCAGCGAGAGCGCGAGCGCCGCGACGGCCGAGCAGAAGCACGCGAAGACGAGCGATCCGGCACCCGGGGCCGGAAGCGCCGAGCGCACCCCGACGACCATGGCCGCGTGCACGGCCGCGACGAGCGCGACCGCGCCGAGCAGCCAGAGCGGGGCGACCTCGCTGCCCGGGTCGACGAAGAGGGCCGTTGCGAGCGCGCCGAGCAGCGACACGACGGCGAAACCGAACACGATCGCCCGCTCGGGCGCCCGGTCGGCACCGGGTCGGCGACCGGCCGGCGCAGCGGCACCCGTCGATGGTGACACCCGTGTGAAGCGGTGGATGAGCGCGCCGACGGCTGCCCCGAGGCACGCGAGGTAGACCCGGGTCACTCCGTCCTGGCCGACGGCCGCGGCGGAGACGAGCAGGCCGAGACCGGGCGCGGCGGCCGCGAAGCCGGCGACGCTCGCGACCCGCAGACCGGACACGGCGTTCCAACCGAGGAACAGCACGGTGCAGAGGAGGAGCGTCACTCCCCAATAGCCGTCGGCCTCTGTCGCGCCGAGCCCGAAGAGGTCGTTCTGGCGGAGGGACCAGGCGTCGAGCAGCACGAGCACGACCGCGAGGGCGCCGATGCCCTCCGCCGTGACCCCGAGACCGCGCCGCTTGAGCAGCGCGGCCGTGACCAGTGCCCCGGCGGTGAACGCCCCGACGATGAGGGAGCGCACGAGGAGCCCGGCGAAGATCCACGCCACCGTGAGGAAGAAGATCGCGGCGACGGACACGAGCGTGACCCCGACCAGGAGCAGCAGGATCTGCACGCTCGACCGTTTCGGCGGGAGCGACGGGTCCCGCAGCGCCGGTGCGGACTGCGGGGGTGCCTGCCGCGGCGGGGACGGGCGGGGCGTGGATTGGCTGGGCGGCGACTGGTGGGGCTGCGTGGACATCGCGGGCGCGGACAGGGAGGGCGCCGGCGTCGCGTGCGCGGACGGAACCGGCACCGAAGAAGCGGTCGAAGCCGCACCCGCGATCGGGACGACCAGGGGAGCAGTCGCGGACGGTTGGGGCAGCCAGGACAGGGGAGGCGCCGGAGCGGGCGCGGTCGGCGTCCGCTGCACTTGCTGGGCGGCGGCCCGGGCCTGGGCGGCGTCGAAACGCAGCCGCCCGATCAGTGCGACGCGCCGGTCGAACAGTTTCGCGGCATCCGTTGACACGGCGAGAAGGTCTGCGGCGACCGGATGCCGCAGGTCGAGCCCGCAGGACGGGCACCCGTATGGTGCGAGCGGGGTCTGGCAGGCCGGGCACAGGGTCGTGTCGGTCAGGTCGCGGAGCGCGCCGGGCCAGAGCACCGTGCCCGCGTACTGTGCGAACGGATCGGGTACGGCGGAATCGCCGCCGGCCGGTTCTGACATCCTTGCCCCTCGCTAGATGTGGACTGCCCCCACAGGCTATCGTGCGGCCGCAGGCACGCGGCGGCCCCCGTTCGGCCTGTGGAGAACCGCTTCCGTCTCCCACCCCTCGCCCCCTCTCGTTCCGCGAGAGCGGAGTTGTGGCCCTCAAACCAGCGTTTTAAGGGCCATAACTCCGCTCTCGCGGGAGGTCGAGCGGATGCGCGGGGAGCGGAGCGCGGGAGGGGGCTAGAGGCCGTTGGAGGTGAGCCAGTCCAGGAGCACGCGCTCGAACTCCTCGGGACGCTCGACGCTCGGGAGGTGCGCGGTGTCGCGGAAGGTGCAGCCGCTCGCGAAGGGCAGCGTCGACAGCAGGTACTCGTACTGGGCGAGCGCCGGCGTCACGTCGAACTCGCCGACCGTCACGAGCGCGGGAACCTCGATGTCGATCACCCGGTTGCTCGCGGGCGGTTCGAGCGGGATCGGCACCGGACTCTCCTCGGCGTGCACAACGTTGACCCGGTTGAGCGCGTACGCCGTCGACACGAACTCGGGGTCGAGGGCCTTCTCGTCCCTGGTCGGCCCGATCGCCCAGAGCGCGACCTCGAGCCGGGCGAGCCGGTGCCAGTCCCGGGCGTCGAAGGCCTCGTCGAGCTCGTCGAAGCGGGCATCCTCGAGCTCGGTGAGCTCGACCTCGGGGAACCCGCTCGGGCCGGACCCGATCGTGACGAGCCCCGCGACCCGGTCCGGGCTCTCCACGGCGATGTCGATCGCGATCGACCCTCCGCGCGAGCAGCCGATGAGGGTCGCGGACGCAATGCCGAGATGGTCGAGCAGGGCGAGCGCATCCGCCCGGTTGGAGAACGCGACGTTCTCGGTCGAGGTCTGCCCGAAGCCGCGCGAGTCGAACCGCACCACGAAGTGCTTCGCGGCGAGTGCAGCGACCTGGGGGTCCCACATCCGCAGGTTCGCGATCCCGGCGTGCAGCAGCAGGATCGCCGGTGACGACAGCGCGCCCTCGGTCTCGTAGTAGAGCGACGCACCCGGAACGCTGAGATGAGGCATGCTTCGAGCGTACGGCGGCGGCGTGACCGCTGGCAAGGAACCGGCTCCCGCTGCGGCCGAACTGTCCCCTAATCTGGGAGTAATGAGCGGCGTCCTGGTCGGGTTCTCCATCATCGGATTCGTGATCCTGGTGGGCTACCTCATCGAGCGTGCGGGGTTCGCCGGCCCCTCGGCGGGGTTCGTGCTCAACCGGGTTGCGTTCTTCGTGGCGATGCCCGCGTTGCTGTTCACGGTGTTGAGCCGCACGGATGTCCGGGTCGTGTTCTCCCGCTTCCTCCTGACGACCCTGTGCAGCGTCCTGATCGTGGTGGCCCTGTACCTGGTCGCGAGCCGGTTCCTCGGCCGCGGCAGCGGTCAAGGCGCGGTGCCGCGCCGGGACCGGGTCGCCGAGACGGTGCTCGGGGCCGCCGGCGCCAGCTACGTCAACTCGAACAACATCGGCCTGCCCGTTGCGATCTACGTGCTCGGCAGCGCGCACTACGTCGCCCCGGTGCTGCTCCTGCAGTTGCTCTTGTTCGCCCCGATCGTGCTCGGCATCCTGGACGTCACCACGAGCGGGCGGCTCTCGTTCCGGGCGGTCGCGACCCAGCCGCTGCGGAACCCGATGATCCTCGCGTCGCTGTGCGGGCTCATCGTGGCGGTGTTCGGCATCCCGATCCCGGAGGCCGTGTTCGCTCCCCTCGACATTCTCGGCGGGGCCGGCGTGCCGATGGTCCTCCTCGCGTTCGGCATGTCGCTGCACGGCGACCGGGTGCTGCGGCCGGGGTCAGGCCGGCGCCAGGTCGTGCTCGCCGCCGTGCTCAAGATCGCCGTGATGCCGGTCGTCGCGTGGGCCCTCGGCCGGTTCGTCTTCGACCTCTCACCCGCGGAGCTCTTCGCCGTGGTGAGCGTGGCCGCGTTGCCGACCGCGCAGAACGTCTTCAACTTCGCGGCGCGGTACAACCGGGGCACGATCGTCGCGCGCGACACCGTGCTGATCACGACGCTCGCCGCTGTGCCGGCGCTGATCGTGGTCGCCGCGCTACTCGCGCCGGTCGCGTAGCGTCCCGGACTGTCAGACCCGCGGGCGGCGGTAGGCGGATGCCGGCGGCCGGGTCAGCCACGGACGGAGCCACCGCGTGATCCACGGCATCACGAGCAGCGTCATCGTGGGCGCCATCACGAGGGTCGTCAGCAGGATGCGGGGCACGATCGGAAAGCCGCCCCACTCGGGGATCGCGAGGGTGACGAGGAACGTGAAGACGACATTCGTCGGAAAGAAGCCGAGGCCGATCGCGACCGTCTGCTTCCACTGCGAGGGCTGATAGATGCTCGAGTCCGCGCCCTCCTGCGGGGTGTCGAACCAGCCTTCGATGCCGGTGCGCTTCTGCACCCGGGCGTCGAGGATGTAGTCGACGCCCTGGGCGAGCCACTCGGCGCGTTCATCGGACCCTTCCCAGGCATCCAGGGAATCGGAGTTGTCGAAGCGGTAGAGCATGTGCCAGCTGAGCGAGTCCGCGCTCGTGCGCACCCAGCCGGAGCCGAGGAACCCGGGGAACGCACTCGCGAGGTCCATGCCCTGCTGGGCCCAGTGGGTCGCCTCGGGGATCCGGGTGGGCTGCACGCGGCGGGTGATGGAGACGGTGATGGAATCGGACGGCCCGGCCGCCGCCGGATTGCCATCATTCCCCGGCGATGCGGAAGACATGCATCCAGTATCCTCGACGGCCGCGGTCCCGGTCGAGCCCCCACCGCATCCTTCCGCTCAGGCATCCCCGTGCGGCGGTATGGTTCCGAATTCAGGAGTTGAGCCCCACAGGTGCTCGAACTCAGCGGATGTGCGGCACTGGTCTGCGACCCGGGGGACCGCACTCGAGCTCAACTCCTGAATTCGGAACCACACGGGGCCGGTAGAGCCATGCGGGTCGAGCGGCTCGACTAGAAGATCATTGGGCGGTCGTCGTCCTCGTCGTCGAGGGTGAGGTCGACGACGACGGGCACGTGGTCACTCGGTGCGTCGCCCTTGCGCTCGTTCCGGTGGATGCTTGCGTCCGTGACGAGGTCGGTGAACGCCGGCGAGCCGAGAATGAAGTCGATGCGGAGGCCCTCATTGCGCGGGAACCGCAGCTGTTTGTAGTCCCAGTAGGTGAAGCCCTCCGGAACGAGGGGGCGCACCGGGTCGGTGAGCCCCGCGGCGGCGAAGGCCTCGAAGGCGGCCCGTTCCGGCGGTGAGATGTGCGTCGACACCCCGGGGATCAGCGTCGGGTCGCCGACGTCGGAGTCGAGCGGGGCGACGTTCCAGTCGCCCATCAGCGCGAGGGCGAGATCGGGGCGGGCGGCGAGTTCGGCGCGGGTGTGCCCGTCGAGCTTGGCGAGCCAGTCGAGCTTGTAGGCGTAGTGCGGGTCGTCGAGCGCGCGCCCGTTCGGTACGTAGAGGCTCCAGAGTCGCAGGTCGTTGACCGTGACCCCGAGCGCCCGGGCCTCGAGCGGCAGCCCGGGGCCCTCCTGGCCTTTGAGGAAGCCGGGCATGCCGGGGAAGCTCGTGGCGACATCCGTCATAGGGTGCCTGCTCGCGAAGGCGACGCCGTTCCACTGGCTGAGGCCGTGGATGGCGAGCTCGTAGCCGGCCTCCTCGAAGACGTCGGAGGGGAACTGCTCCGGCTTGCACTTGATCTCCTGCATGGCGAGCACGTCGATGTCCTCGCGCACGAGCCAGTCGACGACACGGGCGGAGCGGGCTCGGATGGAGTTGACGTTCCAGGTGGCGATGCGCATGCGCCCAGCCTATTTGACGGATGCCGCAGCTCGCGTTTGCCGGCACGGCTCCGTGAGGTGTCGCAGATCGACGTTCGCGGGACGTGGGAACCTCGATCTGCGACACCGCACGGCGCGCGGGTGCCGGCCTCAGGGGGCTACGGGCGCCGACTGCTTCGGGCCGACCTGGGCGGCCAGCGCTGCGAGCACGTCCGCCGGGGTCGCCGCGGCCTGGAGGGTGGCGCGGAACGCGGGCTTCATCAGGGCGCGGGACAGCTGGGCGAGCACCTTCAGGTGCTCGGTTCCGGCCGCCGCTTCCGGAACGGCGATCAGGAAGATCAGCGTGGCCGGGGTGCCGTCCGGCGAGGTCCAGTCGACGCCGTGCCTGCTGCGGGCGAAGGCCAGGATGGGGGCGCTCACTCCGTCCGACTTGGCGTGCGGGATCGCGATGCCGTCGCCGACCGCCGTCGTGCCGAGCTGCTCGCGGGCGAGGGCCGCCCGGACCACGAGGCCCTCGTCGGTGACGCGACCGGTCGTGCCCATCAGGCCGACGAGGGTGCGGATCATCGCGTCCCGGTCGGTCTCGGCGGCGTCGAGCACGATCGTGTCTTCGTCGATGTAGTCGAGCACCGTCTTCGGTGCTGTCGAGACGGATGTCTTCGCGGCGGCGGGCGTGACCGCCGCCGGGTCGGGCGTGGGGTCATCCGCCAGTGACGTGCTGGCCGGAGCGGAGACCGAAACGGGGGAACCGTTCGTCGGAGTCGTGCCAGCGACCGACGGTGCGTGGCGTTCCGCCCTGCGCGCCGATACGCCGAGAAGCAGCAGGGAGACGAGGGCGGTGACGACGGCACCGATGAGCAGGGCGGCGAAGTACATCGGCACCCCGGAGACCGCGCCGAAGACGGCGACGATGGGGCCTCCGTGCGGCACGGAGTCGGTGACCGCGAAGAGGGCGGCGATGCCACCGGCGACGGCTCCGCCGATCATGTTCGCGGGGATGACCTGCAGCGGCTTGGCGGCGGCGAGCGGGATGGCGCCCTCCGTGATGCCGAAGAAGCCCATGAACAGGGCGGCGATCCCGGCCTCACGCTCCGGCTTGGAGAAGTAGCGGCCGCGGATCAGGGTGGCCAGGCCCATTCCGAGCGGCGGAACGGCGATCGCGGCGGCGACCATGCCCATCGGGGCGGGGTTCCCCGTCGCGATCAGGGCGCTGCCGAAGAGGAACGCGGTCTTGTTGACCGGGCCGCCCATGTCGAAGGCGACCATGGCGCCGAGGATCAGGCCGAGCACGATCGCACTGCCGCCCTGCAGGCCGGTGAGGAACGTGCTCATGGTCGAGAAGACCCAGCTGATCGGCTGGCCGAGGGCGAGCACGAAGGCACCGCCGACGATCACGGTCGTGAGCACGGGGATGACGAGGATCGGCATGATCGGCTTGATGTAGCGGTGCACGGGGATCTTCTTGATGCCGAGGGCGACGAAGCCGACGAGGAATCCGGTGACGATGCCGCCGATGAAGCCCGCCCCGGATTCGGAGTGGTAGAACGATCCGGTCGTGGCGATCCAGCCGCAGATCATGCCCGGCGCGAGCCCGGGCCGGTCGGCGATCGCGTAGGCGATGAAACCGGAGAGGATCGGCACCATCAGGGTGAAGCCGAGCACGCCGATCTGGTTGATCGTCAACCAGAAGCTGCCCTCCGGGATGACGAGTCCCTTCGGGGTCGCCTCGCCGCCGAGGGAGAGCGAGATGGCGATCAGCAGCCCGCCGACCACGACGAACGGGATCATGTAGGACACGCCGTTCATCAGGGCGCGGTACAGGGTGCCGCCGAAGTCGGTTCTGCCGGTGGTCGAGGCCGGGGTCGCCCCGCCCGAACCGGCGGAGCCGTCGGCCGTGGGGGAGGGCTCGGCTGCGAGGGCCTCCCGGATCAGTGCGGCGGGGCGGTGGATGCCGTCGGCCACCCCGACGGAGACGATCCGCTTGCCCGCGAAGCGCGACGGGTCGATCCTGGTGTCTGCGGCGATCACGACGGCGTCGGAACGGTCGATGTCGGCCTGGCTGAAGGTTCCTTCGACGCCGACGGAGCCGTGTGTCTCGACCTTCATGTCGTAGCCCAGTTCGGCCGCCGCGGCCGCGAGTTTCTCTGCGGCCATGTAGGTGTGCGCGATGCCGGTGGGGCAGGCGGTGATTCCCAGGATCAGAAGCCGATGCGGTGCTATCGGCGCTGCGGTGAGGGGTTCGGGCATGGCTCGAGAGTCCTTCCGGGCCGAGGTCGACCGGAATCTCCGTGAACACCACAGCTCAATTTCATAAGCTTAACTAACTTCATTTCGCCCCGCGAACGAGGGTGACCGGGCGAGGTATCGCAGATCGACGTTCGCGGGACGTGGGAACCTCGATCTGCGACACCTCGGGAAGAGCGGGGACGTCCGGGCGGTTATGGGACGTGACAGGATCGAAGAATGAGCGGAAAGCGGGACCGGTGCACGGCGAACTGAGCATTTTCGCACTCGGCGGGATCGGCGAGGTCGTCGCGGGCGACGACCTCGCCGGGCTGATCCTCGCGGCCGCAGGTGCCGCCGGTGCCGGTGCGGGCACCCTGCTGCGTGACGGCGATATCCTCGCGGTCACGAGCAAGATCGTCTCCAAGGCCGAGGGGCGGGTGCGCGCGGCGAGTGACCGCGAGCAGGCGATCACCGACGAGACCGTGCGNTCCAAGGCCGAGGGGCGGGTGCGCGCGGCGAGTGACCGCGAGCAGGCGATCACCGACGAGACCGTGCGCGTCGTCGCGACCCGCGCCTACCCGGGCGGCGTCACCCGCATCGTCGAGAACCGGCAGGGCCTCGTAATGGCCGCGGCCGGCGTCGACGCGAGCAACACCCCCGACGGCCTCGTGCTGCTGCTCCCCTCCCAACCGGATGCCTCCGCCCGCACCCTCTGCGCCGCGCTCCGTGTGCGCACCGGGCTTCGCCTCGGCGTGATCATCACCGACACCGCAGGACGCCCCTGGCGCGAGGGCCAGACCGACATCGCGATCGGCGCGGCCGGCGTCGCCGTGATCGACGACCTGCGCGGCACGACGGATGCCCACGGCCGGCGCCTCGACGTCACCGCGCCCGCCGTCGGCGACGAGATCGCCGGCGCTGCCGACCTCGTCAAGGGCAAGGCGAATGGCACCCCGGTCGCCGTGATCCGGGGACTCGGCCGGCTGGTCCTGCCGCTCCCGGCCGCGGAGGCCCCCGATGCCGCATCCGCAGGCGCCGATGCTGCACCGACCGGTGCCGACAACGGTGCTGCTGACCGTGGTGCTGTCGATCGCGGTGCTGCGGTCCTGCGGCGCCCGAGCGAGACAGACATGTTCCGGCTCGGCAGTGCGGAGGCGGAGGCCCTCGGATATGCCCGGGGCTATGCGGCCGGAATCGCGGCCGGGCGGGCTGGCGACGCTGAAGCGGTCGCGGACGTTCCAGCCGCGGCCGCGAAAGCCGACCTGCCGTGAGCTGGGTGGTCGTGGTTCCGGTCAAGGGCAACCCGGGCGCGAAGACGCGCCTCGGCGGCCCCGGCCAGGACCGTGCCCGGCTCGCCGACGCGTTCGCGCTCGACACCGTTGCCGCCCTCACCGCCGCCGCCCCGGTCCTCGCCGTCTTCGTCGTGACCGGGGACACCGTCCTCGGCGCGCAACTCGCCCGCCTCGGCGCGCACATCGTCCCCGAGGTTCGGGACCAGGCCGACGCGCTCAACGCCGCGATAGTCGTGGGGCTGGCCGCGGCGGCCGCGGAGTTCCCGACCGCGCATCGTGCCGTGATGACCGGGGACCTGCCTGCCCTCACCGCGGCCGACGTCGAACGGGCGTTCGTGCTCGCCGCGGGGCACGAACGCTCGTTCGTGCCCGACGCCGACGGGACCGGCACGACGACCCTGCTCGCGCTCGCCGGGGTGCCGATCAGCCCGCGCTTCGGACCCGGCTCACGTGCCGCGCACGAGTCGGCGGGGCACGTTCCGCTCGCACTGCCCACCCGCTCCGGAATTCGCCGCGACGTCGACACCCCGGCCGACCTGGACCTGGTCGAACGGCTGGGCGCGGGACCGCACACGTCCGCGCTGTTCGCCGCGGCATCCGCCCCTCACCACGCACGCGTCCCACTTGCCGCACCCCTGGTTACGTCCACCGATCGCCCCCTCGAGAAATGAGCATCATGCTTCCTCTGAAACTCGGATACAAGGCATCCGCCGAACAGTTCGCCCCGCGCGAGCTGGTCGAGATCGCCGTCGCCGCCGAGCGGCACGGTTTCGAATCGGTCGCGGTGAGCGACCACTTCCAGCCCTGGCGGCACACGGGCGGGCATGCGCCGTTCTCGCTCGCCTGGATGGCGGCCGTCGGGGAACGCACGACGCGGGTGCAGATCGGTACCTCGGTGATGACGCCGACGTTCCGGTACAACCCGGCCGTGATCGCCCAGGCCTTCGCGACGCTCGGCTGCCTCTACCCGGGCAGGATCATGCTCGGTGTCGGGACCGGCGAGGCCCTCAACGAGATCGCGACCGGGTTCCGCGGCGCCGGCGCCCAGGACTGGCCCGAGTTCAAGGAACGTTACGCCCGGCTGCGCGAGTCGATCGCGCTGATGCGCGCGCTCTGGTCGGAGGACAAGGTGAGCTTCGAGGGCGAGTACTACAGCACCCACGACGCGAGCATCTACGATCGGCCCGAGGGAGGCATCCCGGTGTACATCGCGGCGGGCGGGCCCCTTGTGGCCGGCTACGCGGGACGGTCGGGGGACGGCTTCATCTGCACCTCGGGCAAGGGCATGGAGCTCTACACCGAGAAGCTGCTGCCGGCGGTCGCGGCCGGCGCGGAGAAGGCCGGGAGGGACGGGGCCACGATCGACAGAATGATCGAGATCAAGCTGTCCTACGACACCGACCCGGCGCTCGCGCTCGAGAACACCCGGTTCTGGGCGCCGTTGTCGCTCACGCCCGAGCAGAAGCACGACATCACCGATCCCTCGGAGATGGAGGCTGCCGCGGATGCCCTGCCGATCGAGCAGGTCGCGAAGCGTTGGATCGTCGGTTCGGACCCTGACGAGACGGTCGCGGCGATCGGCCAGTACATCGACGCCGGCTTCAACCACCTGGTCTTCCACGCCCCCGGACACGACCAGGAGCGGTTCCTGACGGCCTTCGAGCGCGACCTGGCCCCCCGCATCCGCGCCCGCGCCGGCGCCTGACCCGCACCTGGCCTTGTGGAACGCCGCCGCCCGGCGGAGCGCGCCATCGGCCGTGGCTAACTCAGGAGATTCTCGGGGCCGGGGCGGATCGGCCGCACTGGTCCGCGGGGTGTCCGCGGACGGTGGGCCGGATTTCCTGAGTTGGCCCCCGCAAAGGCGGGCGCCCGGTGTGGGGCCATGCCTCTTGTGGGCTGAGGCGATCCCCAATTCGGTGGCTCGGTGGCGTGGTGTGTATCCGGGTGAGTGTGGCTAACTCAGGAGACTCCCCGGGGTGGGGTGGATCGGCCGCACTGGTCCGCGGGGTGTCCGCGGCCGGTGGGCCGGATTTCCTGAGTTAGCCCCCGCCGGTGCCGGAGACAAATGGGTGTCACGCGGTGCCGGGTGGTCGGCCCCGCGGAGTCAGGCCTGGGGGTGCTCGGGCTTCTTGAGGTTGGCGCTGATCGCGAGGGCCTCGAGCACGGCGGCGGGAGTCTGAGCGGACTGGATCGCGGCGCGGAACGCCGGCTTCGCGAGGCAGCGCGAGAGCTGGGACAGCACCCGGAGGTGTTCGGTTCCCGCCGAGGCCTTGGGCACGGCGATCATGAAGATCAGCGTCGCCTTCTCACCGTCGGCCGAGTTCCAGTCGATGCCGTGCTTGCTCCGGGCGAAGGCGAGCACCGGCGCGAGCACGGCCTCGGACTTCGCGTGCGCGATCGCGATGCCGTTGCCCATGCTCGTGGTGCCGTGGGTCTCACGGCGGAAAGCGGCCTGGGCGACGAGTGCGACGTCGGTGATGCGACCGGTCGTGCTCATCATGCCGGCGAGGGTGCGGATCATCCGGTCCCGGTCGGTCTCGTCGACGTCGAGCACGATGGTGCGCGCGTCGATGTAGTCGAGCACGGTCTTCTTGCCTGTCGACACCGAGCCGGTCGTCGTCGACGGCACGATCGGGATCGCGGTCGTCAGCGGCATCGTCATCGTGGCGAGGTTGCGCTTGGGGTGCGGAGTGCTGATGACCACGGGCTCGGCCTTCGGGTGCACCAGGGACGGGGCTGATGCGACGGGGGCGGATGCCGCGGCTGCGGCCGAGGCGACGGCGCGTGTCCCCGGGGTCGCGGCAGGGGTCGCGGCCGAATCCGGAGCGGGCGCTGCGGCCCGGGAGGTTGATGCGCCGGTGGAGTCGACCGAGGGGGCTGCGGCGCGAGCGGCTGCGGTGGCGGAGTCGGCTGCGACCGTCTGAGTGCCTCGCTGGGCGCTACCTGCGGGGTTCGCGGCCGTGCCGGCGGCGGTGTGGGGGGCGCCGGCAGCAGCGTGCCCGCGGATGCCTGAGGGGTACGCGGTCGTGGTGGCGGCGGGGCGCGCGGTGTCCGTGGCGCGCGCGGAGGCGCTGGAGGCGCTGGGGGCGATGCGTCGTGCCGCGCGGCGCCGGGAGACGACGATCGCGACGACGACGGCCGCCACGACGATGACGGCCACGATGAGCACGGGGACGATGGCCGGCATGCCGGGAACTGCTCCGACGACGGCGGTGATCGAGCCGCCGTGCAACACGGAGTCGAGATGTGCGGGCATGACAGTAGGGTCCTTCCGGTAGGCCGACCGGAATCGAGCGCTGAACCGGGGGCAAATTAGTTAGCTTAAGAAATAATTAGCCTGACTTAGTGTATCCCCCGCGCGGGCGACGCCACTCGGAACAATGTTGCCGCAATTTCCGCCGTCGTGTCCAGGTCGTGCATCCAGAGCGGCACGGCGAGCGAGCGGATGCCGGCGGCCGTGAGAGCGGGCAGGGCCGCGGCATCCGTTTCGTCGACGAGCCAGCCGTCCAGGAGGCCGCCGGTGGACCGGGCGCCATAGTGCAGGCCGACGGCCGCAGCGGTCGTGGCGACGCCGATGGTCTGGAGGCACGCGTCGGCCATGCCGCGAACGGCCGCTCCCGCGATGATCGGCGAGACGCCGACGACGCGGGCCGGGGTCGACCGCAGGGCGTCGCGGATGCCCGGGATCGCGAGGATCGTGCCGATCGAGACCACGGGGTTCGATGGCGGCAGGATCACGAGGTCCGCCGTCAGGATCGCCTCGAGGACGCCCGGCGCGGCCTCAGCTGCGTCGAGCCCGCGCTGCACGAACTGCGTGACCGGCACGCTCGCGCGGTACCGGACCCACCATTCTTCGAAGTGGATCAGGTCCCCGGCGCGGTGCTCGTCGGCATCCGCTGCGAGGCGGGCGTGGGTCTCGACCGGCTGGTCGCTCATCGGCAGCAGGCGGGCGCCGGGCTGCCAGCGCTCGCAGAGGAACGCGGTCGCCTCGCTCAGGGTGGAGCCGGAGCGCAGCAGGTCGCTGCGCACAATGTGGGTCGCGAGGTCGAGGTCGCCGAGCGTGAACCAGGACCAGCCGCGCCCGTACGCCGCGATCTCGGACGAGGTGCGGCGGGATTCGTCCGGGCGGCCCCAGCCCTGCTCCTCGTTGATGCCACCGCCGAGGGTGTACATCACGGTGTCAAGGTCGGGGCAGATCCGCAGGCCGTCGAGCCACATGTCGTCGCCGGTGTTGACGATGACGGTCACTTGCGCGGACGGATCGTTCGCCTCCAGGTAGTGCAGCAGCCCGCGCGTGAACCGGGCCCCGCCGATCCCGCCCGCCAAAACCGTGATCTTCGTCATACCCCTATCCTCCTGCAGTCGTCCTGCTGCCGCGAAAGCGGGTGAATCGTCGGTTTCGATGAGTCATAACGACGATTCACCCGCTTTCGCGAACGGGCGGGGCGGGGGGTGCGAAGAGCAGAGACGGATGCCCGCCGCGGGGGTGCGGGACGACGAAACTGTCCACGCCATAGACAGCGGCGATGACTGAGGGGACCAGCACCTCGGCGGGGGCGCCGGCAGCTGCCAGGCGGCCGTCGGAGAGCAGCAGGATCTGGTCGCAATACGCGGCGGCGAGGTTGAGGTCGTGCAGGGCGAGGACCGCGGTGAGGCCGAGGTCCCGCACCTGGGCGAGCAGGCCGAGCTGTCCGCCGATGTCGAGGTGATTGGTCGGCTCGTCGAGCAGGAGCAGGCTCGGGCGCTGGGCGAGGGCGCGGGCGATCTGCACCCTTTGCTGCTCACCGCCGCTCAGGGAGCCCCAGTTCCGGTCGGCCAGCTCTGTGCCGCCGACCTGGGCGAGCGACTCGGCGACGATGCGCAGGTCCCCGGCCCCGTCGAATCCGCCGAAGATCCCGGTGCGGTACGGGATGCGACCGAGGAGGACGACCTCGCGCACGAGGAGGTCGATCGTGGGGCTCGCGTTCTGCTCGAGGAGGGCGATCCGCCGGGCGGTCTCGCGCCGGCCGAGGGTCGCGAGGGGCGCGTCGTCGAGGGTGATCCGTCCCGTCGTCGGGGTGTGCAGGCCCGCGATGAGGCGCAGCAGCGTGGATTTCCCCGCGCCGTTCGGGCCGAGCAGGCCGGTCACCGAGCCGGTCGGGATCGCCGCGGAGACGTCGTCCAGGATCGTGCGCCCGCCGATGCGGAACGACACCCGCTCGATGACTACACCCATGTCCCGGACTTCCGGCTCTTGATCAGCGCGATGAACACCGGCACCCCGATCAGGGCGGTGATGATCCCCACCGGCAGCTCGCGCGGATCGAAGACCGTGCGGGCGAGGGTGTCCGCGATCACGAGGAACACCGCGCCGGATACCGCGACGAGAGGCAGCAGTCGGCGATGCCCCGGCCCGCTGAGCCCGCGCACGAGGTGCGGCAGGATCAGCCCGACGAACCCGATCGCACCGCTCACGGCGACCATCGCCCCGGTCAGCAGCGCGACCAGGCCGAGGAGCGCCCAGCGGGTGCGGTTGACGTCGACTCCGAGCGAGGCGGCGGCAGTGTCGCCGAAGGCGAAGGCGTCGAGGCGGCTCGCGGCGAGCACGAGCCCGGTGCCGGCGAGGAGAAGCGCGCTCCCGGCGATGAGGACCGTGCCCCAGGAACTGCCGGCGAGGGAGCCGAGCAACCAGTTCAGGATCTCCCGGTAGGAGTCGCCCTTGGCCGCCCAGAAGATCACGAAGGAGGTGCCCGCCGCGCCGAGCTGGGCGATGGCGAGTCCGGCGAGCACGGCCCGTCCGGGCGTGATCGTTCCGCCGACCCTGGCGATCGAGAGCGTCGCGACGAGCGCGGCGAGTGCCCCGGCGAAGGCGGCGAGCGGGAGCGCGACCCCGACGCCGAGGATCACGACGCAGACCGCGCCGAGCGACGCCCCCGACGACAGGCCGAGCAGGTACGGGTCGGCGAGCGGGTTGCGGGTCACGCTCTGCATGACCGCGCCGCTCAGGGCGAGGCCGGCGCCGACGAACGCCGCGGTCAGCACCCGGGGGAGCCGCAGCTGCCAGACGATCGCGTCCGTGAGCACGGGCACCGTGCCGGAGTGCGGGAAGCCGAGGTGCGCCGCGAGGCTGCCGAGGACATCCGTGAGGCTCACCGGGGCGGGCCCGATCGTCACGGCCAGCGCGGAGACGAGCACGAGAGAGGCCAGGGCGAGCGCGAGCCACAGCCCGAAGCGAGCGTTCCGGCGAGCGGATGCCGCCGGCCGGGTCCGTCCCGCCGCGGAGCCCGTGACCGCTCTCACCGACTACTTGCTCAGCGAGTTGAGGTCGGCCAGCTGGTCGATCGTCGTGGCCGCGGCCTCGACGTTGCGGATGCCGGCCTCCGTCGAGGCGAACGGGAGGGTGATGTAGCGCTTGTTCTTCACCGCGGAGAGGTTCTTCGTCGCCGGGTTCGCCTCGAGGGTCTTGATCTTCGACTCTGCCGTGTTCCAGGTCGCGTCGACGAGCACGATGACGCTCGGGTTGGCCGCGACGACGGATTCCCAGCCGACCGAGGTCCAGGTGTCCTTCACGCTCGCGAAGACGTTCGTGAGGCCGGCGGCATCCATGATCATCTGCGGCGCGCCGATTCCGGCGCCGACGTACGGGCTGTCGACGCCGCTCGAGTACCAGACTGCGGAGGTCTTCGTGGTCGCGGGGGAGAGCGTCGTGAGCTCCTTGCGCTGGGTGGCGACGAGCCGCGCGGCGGCCTCCGGGGCGCCGAACACGGCGCCGGCCTGGGTGATCTCGCCGAAGACGGTGTCGAAGGTGAGCGGGTTGGGCTGGGCGGCGCCCTTGCAGGCGGACGGAGCGACGTAGCTGCCGATGCCGACCGCGGCGAGGGTGTCGCGGGTACCGACACCGTCGGCGGCGAAGTTGGACTCCCAGCCGCCGAAGACGAAGTCCGGGTTCAGGGCGAGCACGGCCTCCTGGCTGGGCAGGAAGTCGCTGACGACCTTGAGGTTGGTGCCGATGGAACTGAGCGCCTGCGGGAGCGGACCGTCCAGGAACGCGGTGCCGACGATGCGGTCGCCGAGACCGAGGGCGAGGAGGAGTTCCGTGGCCGACGACTTGATCGACACGATCCGGCTCGGGGCCTTCGTGATCGTGGTCGTCCTGCCGCAGTTCTCGATCGTGAGCGGGTAGGCCGGCGTCGCCGTCGGGGTGGCGCTGGCCGTTGCCGCATCCGGGGCGGGGCCTGCGGGAATCGGGCTCGTGGTCGCGCAGCCTCCGAGGAGGGCGGTGAGCGCCGTGGCAGCAATGAGCGCCGGCCAGGCGCGAGAAGCGCGGGGCCCGCGGGAGAACGGGAGACGTGTCATGAGACCTTCGGTGGCCGGGCGGGACTTTCTGAATCGTACCAGCGCCTGATAACGGTTTCGCCGATCGCTTGCCACGGGCGCTGTTGGGCGACAGGATGATCCACACGCACTCAGCACGCCCGGAAGTTCCAGTGCAGGTTCAGTCATCTCGCAATACTGACTTGGTGGAGGCAGACATGTCCGACGGATCCAATAACCCGGCCAGCGGGAAGATCGGTCGGGATGCAGCCGGCCAGGGTGCGAACATCGTGCGAGCGGCGATCACCCAGGCCACCTGGACCGGCGACGAAGCATCCATGATCGCCAAGCACGAGGGATTCGTCCGCTCGGCGGCCGCGCAGGGCGCGCAGGTGATCTGTTTCCAGGAGCTCTTCCACGGCCCGTACTTCGGCATCGTCCAGGACCCCCAGTACTACGGCTACGCGACGAGCGTCCCCGGGCCGCTCGTCGAACGGTTCCAGGCGCTCGCCGCGGAGCACCACATCGTGATCGTGCTGCCGGTCTACGAGGAGGAGCAGGCCGGGGTGCTCTACAACACCGCCGCAGTGATCGACGCCGACGGCAGCTACCTCGGCAAGTACCGCAAGCACCACATCCCGCACCTCCCGCAGTTCTGGGAGAAGTTCTACTTCCGGCCCGGCAACCTCGACTACCCGGTCTTCGACACCGCGGTCGGGAAGATCGGCGTCTACATCTGTTACGACCGGCACTTCCCGGAGGGCTGGCGCATCCTCGGCCTGAACGGCGCCGAGATCGTCTTCAACCCCTCGGCCACCAAGCCCGGCCTGTCCAACCGGCTCTGGGAACTCGAGCAGCCGGCCGCCGCCGTCGCCAACCAGTACTTCATCGGCGCCAACAACCGGATCGGCACCGAATCCGGCGAGTTCGGCGACGAGGCCGTCACGTTCTACGGCAGCTCCTACTTCGTCGACCCGCGCGGCAACTATGTCGGCGCCATCGCCTCGACCGACACCGAGGAGATCGTGATCCGGGACCTCGACCTGAGCGTGATCCGGGAGACCCGCAACTCCTGGCAGTTCTACCGCGACCGCAGGCCGGACTCCTACGACCCGATCGTCGAAGCATGAGCACCCGGGTCGGGCGCACCCTGATCCGGGGCGGCACGGTGGTCAGCTCGACCGGCCGTTCCGAAGCGGATGTCCTCATCGACGGCGAGACGATCGTCGCGGTGCTCGCCCCTGGCTCCACGATTCTCGGGTTCGACGTCGCGGCATCCGCCGACCGGGTCATCGACGCGACCGGGAAATACGTCATCCCCGGCGGCATCGACGCGCACACCCACATGGAGCTGCCCTTCGGCGGTACCGCGGCCTCGGACACCTTCGAGACCGGCACCCGCGCCGCCGCGTGGGGCGGTACGACGACGATCATCGACTTCGCCGTGCAGAGTTACGGGCAACGGGTCTTCGACGGCCTCGCGACCTGGCACGAGAAGGCGGCGGGCAACTGCGCGATCGACTACGGCTTCCACCAGATCATCGGCGACCTCAACGCGGACTCGCTGCAGGCGATGGACGGGCTGCTCGCCGAGGGGGTGTCGAGCTTCAAGCTCTTCATGGCCTACCCGGGCGTGTTCTACTCCGACGATGCGCAGATCCTCCGGGCGATGCAGAAGTCCGCGAAGACCGGGCTCATGACGATGATGCACGCCGAGAACGGGCCGGCGATCGACGTGCTCGTCGGTCAGCTGCTCGCCGAGGGCAAGACCGACCCGTACTACCACGGCATCGCCAGGGCCTGGCAGCTCGAGGAGGAGGCCACCCACCGGGCGATCATGCTCGCCGACCTCACCGGGGCGCCGCTCTACGTCGTGCACGTCAGCGCGAAACAGGCCGTCGCCCAGCTCGCGGCCGCCCGCTCCCGGGGCAAGAACGTGTTCGGGGAGACCTGCCCGCAGTACCTCTACCTCTCGCTCGAGGAGAGCCTCGGCGCCCCGGGCTTCGAGGGTGCGAAATGGGTCTGCTCGACGCCGCTGCGTTCCCGCGCGGAGGGACATCAGGAGGAGCTCTGGCAGAGCCTCCGCACGAACGAGCTGCAGCTCGTCTCGACCGACCACTGCCCGTTCTGCATGAAGGGCCAGAAAGACCTCGGACTCGGCGACTTCTCGAAGATCCCGAACGGCATCGGCTCGGTCGAGCACCGCCTCGACCTGCTGTACCAGGGCGTCGTCGAAGGCCGGATCACCCTCGAGCGCTGGGTCGAGTTGACCTCGACGACGCCGGCCCGGATGTTCGGCCTCTACGGCACCAAGGGCGTGATCCAGCCGGGGGCGGATGCCGACGTGGTCGTCTACGATCCCGCCGGGCACACCTCCATCGGGGTGGGCAAGACCCACCACATGAACATGGACCACTCCGCGTGGGAGGGGTACGAGATCGACGGGCACGTCGACACCGTGCTCAGCCGCGGCAAGGTCATCGTCGACGGCAACAGCTACCTCGGGGCGAAGGGCGACGGGCGGTACCTGCCGCGCGGCCTGAGCCAGTACCTGACCTAGTCGCGTCACCCCGGCATCCGCCGCCCACCCGCCCCACCACCGAGAGAGCGCAGGCAACCCATGGACTTCGGAGCAGTGCTGCAGACCAACCCGCCATCGGCCAGGGTCGTGCAGCTCGCGCAGCTCGCCGAGGCCTACGGGTTCAGCCATGTCTGGACCTTCGACTCGCACCTGCTCTGGCAGGAACCGTACGTGATCCACAGCCGCATCCTCGCCGAGACCCGCAAGATCCTGGTCGGCCCGATGGTCACGAACCCGTCCACCCGGGATTGGACGGTGACCGCGTCGACCTTCGCGACCCTCAACGAGATGTACGGAAACCGCACCATCTGCGGCATCGGGCGCGGCGACTCCGCCGTGCGCGTCACGAACGGCGCCCCGGCCACCCTGAAGACCCTCCGGGAGGCGATCCACGTCATCCGTGAGCTCGCCAACTCCCGCGCGGTCGAGTACAACGGTGCCACGCTCCGGTTCCCGTGGAGCTTCGGCAGCTCCCTCGAGGTGTGGGTCGCCGCGTACGGGCCGCTCGCCCTCAAACTCACCGGCGAGGTCGGAGACGGCTTCATCCTGCAGATGGCCGACCTCGACGTGGCCGAATGGATGATCACGACCGTCCGGAAGGCGGCCGCGGCCGCGGGTCGCGACCCGGCCGCGGTGAAGTTCTGCGTCGCCGCGCCGATGTACATCGGCGACGACTGGGAGCACATGCGCAACCAGTGCCGCTGGTTCGGCGGCATGGTCGGCAACCACGTCGCCGACATCGTCGCCAAGTACGGCGCCGACTCCGCCGTGCCGCGGGCCCTCACCGACTACATCGCCGGCCGCGAGGGCTACGACTACAACCAGCACGGCCGGGCGGGCAACACCCACGCCGACTTCGTGCCGGACGAGATCGTCGACCGGTTCTGCGTGCTCGGATCCAAGACGGACCACATCACGAAACTCGAGGCGCTCCGCGACCTCGGCGTCGACCAGTTCGCCGGATACCTGCAGCACGACAACAAGGAAGAAACCCTGCGGGTCTACGGCGAGAGCGTCATCCCCGCGCTGCAGACCGCGGTCTCGGCGAAGTCATGAGTCGCCGGGCCGACACCCCGGTGCCGGCAATCCGCCCGGCAGATCCCATCCGGCCGGACTGTCCGGTCCGGCCGAAACACCAAGGAGAACCCCTGTGACCGACCATAAGCCGACCGCCGACCTCGACGAACTCACCGCCGATCTCGACCTCGCCCACGTGTTCCACTCCTGGTCGGCGCAGGGCGGCGGGCGCACCCCGTTCGTCCTCGCCGGCGGGCGCGGGTCCCGGGTCTGGGACCACTCCGGCACCACGTATCTGGACTTCTCGAGTCAACTCGTCAACCTCAATATCGGCCACCAGCATCCGGCCGTGGTGCGAGCGATCGTCGAACAGGCCGGCCTGCTGGCCACGGTCGCGCCCGCGACGGCGAACCTCACCCGCGGCCAGGCCGCGAGCCGCATCGTCGCCCGCGCCCCCGACGGCTTCCACAAGGTGTTCTTCACCAACGGCGGGGCGGATGCGAACGAGAACGCGATCCGGCTGGCCCGGTTGCACACCGGTCGCGACAAGATCCTCTCGACCTATCGCTCGTACCACGGCAACACCGGCGCCGCGATCGTCGCGACGGGGGACTGGCGGCGGGTGCCGAACGAGTTCGCGCGCGGCCACGCGCACTTCTTCGGCCCGTACCTCTACCGCAGCGACTTCTGGGCGACGACCCCGGAGCAGGAGTGCGAACGCGCCCTGCGGCACCTCGAGCGCGTGATCGTGAGCGAGGGGCCGAGCGGGATCGCCGCCGTGCTGCTCGAGACGATCCCCGGCACCGCGGGCGTGCTGCTGCCACCGCCCGGGTACCTGCCGGGGGTGCGCGCGCTGTGCGACCGCTACGGCATCCTGCTCATCCTCGACGAGGTGATGGCGGGCTTCGGCCGCACCGGCAGCTGGCTCGCGCTCGATCTCTACGACGTGGTTCCCGACCTGATCACCTTCGCGAAGGGCGTCAACTCGGGGTACGTTCCCGCCGGCGGGGTGATCATCCCGGATTCGATCGCGAACGACTTCGACACGACCGTGTTCCCCGGCGGACTCACCTACAGCGGGCATCCGCTCGCCATGGCCGCGATCGTCGCGGCACTCGACGCGATGGAGGCGGAGGGGATCGTCGACAACGCGGCCCGGATCGGCCGGGACGTGCTCGCGCCGGGGCTCGCGGAGCTCGCGGAGCGGCACCCGATCATCGGCGAGGTGCGCGGGGTTGGCGTCTTCTGGGCGCTCGAACTCGTCGCGGACCGGGCGACCAGGGAACCCGTGGGAGCCGGGGTGATGGCGAAGATCAAGGCTGAGCTGCTCGCCCGCGGACTGCTGCCCTTCATCGCCGAGAACCGCATCCACGTGGTGCCCCCCTGCGTGGTGACGGACGCCGAGGCAGCCGAAGCCCTCTCCATCTACGACGAGGTCCTCACCCTCCTCTAGCCGCCCGCACCGCGCCGCACCTCCCCGCATGCTCGCGTCCGTTCTTCCGCTCGTCCGCTCTTCCGCGAGAGTACGAAATGTGCCCCTAAACCACGCGAATACGGGCACATTTCGTACTCTCGCGGGAGGGTGGGGCGGCTCAGAGGGTGGCGGTGGGGGCGGATGCGGGGGTGTGGGCCTGCTGGACGCGGGCGGCCTGGGTGCGGAGCACGTCGACGACCGTGCGCACCGCGAGGCGCTCGGCGCGGTCCGGGCGCATCAGTGCGACGATCTGCCGCTCGGCGTCCACGCCGCGCAGGGGCTTGAGTGTCACCTTGTCCGGCTCCCCGTCGCCCCAGGTGTACCGCGGCACGAGCGCGATCCCGAGCCCGGCCGCGACGAAGGCCTCGATCAGCCGCATATCGGCGAACCGCTGGGCGACCTTCACGTGGCCCGGGGTCCGCTCCTCGATCTCGTCCAGGATCCGCTCGAAGGGGTATCCGTCCGGTACCCCGATCCAGGTCTCGTCGATCACGTCCGCCGGGGCCAGCCAGGTCCGGCCGGCGAGCCGGTGATCGGCCGGCAGCCCGACGTCGATCGGCTCGGTCATGAGCGGAACCACGGTGAGGCCGCGCCCGCCCCAGGACCGTTGGCCGCTCAGGCTGTACGCGAGCACGATGTCGTAGTCGGCCGTGAGCGCGGGGAAGTCCCGCAGCTCGGGATCGAGGTCGGTGCACGTGACCACGAGGCCCGGCCGGTCGGCGAGTTGCAGCATCGTCCCCGGCAGCAGCATCTCGCCAGCGGTCGGGAAGGTGACCACGCTGACCCCGCCGGAGGCGTCGTTCCGGAACTCGTGCCAGACGGCGGTGGCGCGGGCGATCGCGACCGACACATCGGTGGCGCTGCGGGCGAGCGCGCGCCCGGCATCCGTCAGCACGATGCCCCGACCGCGACGCTCGGTGAGGCGCACGCCGGCCTCGCGTTCGAGCACTTTGAGCTGCTGCGAAACAGCGGATGCCGTGCGATGCGTCGCCCGGGCGACGTCGGTGATCGAGCCGCGTTCGGCCAATTCCCTGAGCAGTTCGAGCCGCTGAATGTCCATGTAGCCACGCTACACAATGAGTACAGGACAATGCGATTGTGCTGAATGGTTAGAGGTGGTCAAATAAATACGTCGAACACGTGCAGCAGTGCCTCCGTCTCACCGACATCCACCCCTGGTTGAAAGGCCCCATCGTGTTCGTTCTCATTGCCGTGCTCTCCCTGATCGTCGTCGCGTCCATCGTCGGCGTTGTTGTCGATGTGCAGAATGACGGCTACCGTCACATGCCCGAACAGCGCACCTTCGTCCGCGGCTTCTGATCCCGGTGCGACGCCTCCCTGTCCCCCGGGACGGGGCAGGCATCGCCAATCCCGAATGGCATACAGTTGATCCGTGACGGACATTCGGCAGCAGCTCATTGACTACATCTCGGCTGAGGCCGTGTTCCACGGTGACTTCACCCTCACGAGCGGCAAGAAGGCGACGTACTATGTCGACCTCCGCAAGGTGAGCCTCGACCACCGGGTCGCCCCGCTGATCGGTCAGGTCATGATCGACCTCATCGCCGACGTGCCCGACGTCTCCGCCGTCGGCGGTATGACGATGGGCGCAGACCCCGTCGCCGCTGCGATCCTGCATCAGGGCGTCGCCCGCGGCCTCGCCTACGACGCGTTCGTCGTGCGCAAGGAGCCCAAGGACCACGGTCGCGGCCGCCAGGTCGAAGGCCCTGACCTCGCCGGCAAGCGCGTGATCGTGCTCGAGGACACCTCCACCACCGGTGGGTCCCCGCTCGCGGCCGTCGAAGCCCTGCTCAAGGTCGGCGCCATCATCGCGGGCGTCGCGGTCGTCGTCGACCGCAACACCGGCGCACGCGAAGTGATCGAAGCGGCCGGCTACCCCTACTTCGCAGCGATCGGCCTTGAGGACCTGGGGCTGAACTAGTGCCGGATCAGCCGGGGAGCGGCGAAGAAGGACTCGACTGGCTCGCCTCCCAGCTCGGCGACGGAACCAAGCCGACCCTGCCGGACGACTTCGTGATGCGCCGCCCGCGTCGGGCGAAGGGCACCCCCGCGGATGCCGCCGGCCGGGTCTCCCGTGCAGGCCACGGCGACTCCGGTGCTGCTGGTACTGCCGGCACACCCCCGGCTCCCGCTGCTCCGGCCCCCGCTTTCCTGTGGGGACTCAAGCCGACGACGGCGACCGCCGCGGTCACCGTGGTCAAGCCGGCGGTCCCTGCCCCGCCGGTCCCTGCCCCGCCGGTCGCGCCCCTCGCCCCGCCCCTCGCCCCGCCCCTCGCACCGACTCCCGCGGTGCACACTCCGGCGCCCTCTGGCGAGCCGACCGCAAGCGATCCGGCCGTGTTCCGGCCGCGCGCCGCCGGCGCCTCGTCCTTCGCGACGCCCGCTGGACTGACGCCGGCCGGGCTGACGCCGGCCCGGGTGACCCCATCGACTTCTTCGGCCTCCGCCGGTTCGGCAGTCGCAGCCGCGGGTTCAGCAGGCTCCGCAGCCTCTGCGTCTGCCTCCGCAGGCTCGGGCTCATCGACCTCGCCTGCTTCGACCGGCACGGTCGGTTCCGCAGGCTACGCCCCCGGCGACATCTTCTACCCGTCCGCGCGCCCACTCGCCACGACCGGCGACGCTGCCGCGACTCCGAACGTGGGCGCCACCGGAGGCTCGCCGACCGTGGGTGTCGGCCGGAGCATCCGCCCGGAGACCCCGCCCGAACCCTGGTGGACCACCCCCGCACGGTCGCCGCTCGTGCTCACTCCCGAGGAGGTCGCCGCGGATCGCGCCGCCACCGCCGACGGGCGCGGCACCCTGTACCCGGCTCGCAACCTGCCGGAGCCGGTCCCCGAGCCCCTGCCCGTGGCGCCTGCGCCGTCGCACTTCCGGCTCCGCGGGCGTCGTGCCGCCGCTCAGGCGGCCGACTCGGCGTTGCCGGCCGCGGCGACCGCCGCCGGTGCTGCCAGTGCCGCTGCAGCGAGTGCCGCTGCAGCCGCGTTCACCGCCGCAACCGCCGCAGCCACGGCACGTGCGGTCGCGGAGGCTGCCGCCGCGCGTGCGGCGTCCGAAGCCGTCGAACGTGCCGCCGTCGAAGCCACCGACAGGGCGCGTGCGGAAGCCGTCGCTGCCGCCGCTGCTGAACGTGCCGCGGCCGAAGCCGCTGCTGCCGATCGTGCAGTTGCCGAAGCCGCGGCGTCCGAAGCAGCCGAGCGAGCCGAAGCAGCCGAGCGTGCCGAAGCAGCCGATCATGCCATTGCCGAAGCCGCCGCGTCCGAAGCAGCCGAGCGTGCCGAAACCGAAGCCGCCGCGGCCGAAGCCGAAGCCGTCGCAACTACCCCTGCTGAGCACGCCGAAGCCGTTGAAGCAGCGGCAACCGCCGTCGAGCGTGCCGACGCCGACGCCGACGCCGACGCGTCCGCATTCGCTGGCGCCGAGCATGCCGACGTCACGGCCGCGACCCGCGCTGAGTTCGACATCGAGGGCGCCGCCGCCGCGAGTGCCGCTGCCGCGGTCGCCGCGGCATCCGTCGCGTCCGCGAGCGCGGCGCCGGCCGCAGCACTGCCGCCGCTCCCGGCTCCGATCGTGCCCTTTCCGGTCGATAACGACCCGTGGGCCGATTCCGGACTGGCGCCGACCGAGCTCGTCACCCCTCCGGCCCCGCTCGCCGAGTCCACCGAGCACCCGGCTGCACCCGCGGCCAGCGACGGCGCAGAACCTGCAGGGGCGCTGAGCGCGTTTGACGCCCTGTTCCAGGTCCCCGCCGACACGGACGCACACGACGCCGCGGTCGCGGAGGCCGGTGCCCCGACGATGGTTCTCGCTGCCGGGACTGGTGCGGATGCGTCCCCTCGGACGCCCGCAACGGCCGGCTTCTTTTCGCGTCGCTCGAAGGGAACACCCGTCGGCGACTCGGAATCACCCGCCGCCGCAGCTGGCGTGCCCGGGACAGGCGTTTCGGGGACGACACCCACTTCCGCACCGAGCGGTTCCGGCCACGGCTCGGGAAACGGCGGTTCCGGCAACGGTGGTTCCGGGCACGGCCGGAGCGGAGCATCCGCCGAGCACAGTGGTCTTCCGAAACCCTTGATCTGGACCGCGGTCGGCCTGCTCGTCGCCGTCGTTCTGGTCGGGCTCTTCCTGCTCGGTCAGCGCCTCGTCGGCTCCCCGGCGACGACCGCCGCCTCTGCATCGGAGACTCCCACTCCCACCGCGACGCCGACCCCCACGCCGACCCCGGCGCCCACCGCAGCGCAGCCGGTCGGCGTGCACGCCTGGCAGACCCTCTTCGGTGGCGAATGCCTGCAGCCGTACGTCTCCCCGTGGGAGGAGACCTTCACCGTCGCCGACTGCGCAGCCCCGCACCAGGCGCAGCTCGTCTATCGCGGGCTGTTCGCCGGCGACGCGACCACGCCGTTCCCCGGCGAGGCGGCGCTTGCTGCGCAGATCAACCTGCTCTGCAGCGCGCCCGGCGTGATCGACCTCGCGGCAGCGAACGCGTATCCCGACGTGCAGGTGCAGGGCAGCTATCCCATCACCGCCGAGCAGTGGGCGGATGCCCCGCACCAGTACTTCTGCTTCGTCAGCCGGTCATCGGGTGACGGAATCACCGGGAGTCTCGCGGGCCCCGGGCCGACCGCCTGACCCTCTGCACCCCGTAGGGCACGGCCGCGCCGTTCTTGTCATAACTCCTGCAAATTTGCCGACGGCGGCGGCCGGGTCCCTGCGGTGACCCGGAATTCCGCGGCCGGCAATCCGCGCTGGCGGAATTTGCAGGAGTTATGACCGTTGGCGGGCTAGATCTCGTCGGACTCGACGGGTTCGGCTGACACGAGCTTGTCCACCCCGGAGATGATCTCGTCCGGACGGAACGGGTAGCGGCTGACCTCGGCCTCGTCGCTGATCCCGGTCATCACGAGCAGGGTGTACAGGCCGGCCTCGATCCCGGCGACGATGTCGGTGTCCATCCGGTCGCCGATCATCGCCGTGTTCTCCGAGTGCGCGCCGATCTTGTTCATCGCCGAGCGGAACATCATCGGGTTCGGCTTGCCGACGACGTACGGCTCCATGCCCGTCGCCTTCGAGATGAGGGCGGCGATGGCGCCCGTCGCGGGCATCGGGCCGTCCGCGCTCGGCCCCGTCGCATCCGGGTTCGTGGCGATGAATCGCGCGCCGGCGAGCAGCAGGCGGATGGCCTTCGTGATCGCCTCGAAGGAGTAGTTGCGGGTCTCGCCCACCACGACATAGTCGGGGTTGGTCTCCGTCATGATGAAGCCGGCCTCGTGCAGTGCCGTCGTGAGGCCGACTTCGCCGATCACGAAGGCCGTGCCGCCGGGCATCTGGCTCTTCAGGAAGTCGGCGGTCGCGAGGGCCGAGGTCCAGATGCGCTCCTCCGGCACGTTGAGCCCCGACGCGCGCAGCCGGGCGCTCAGGTCCCGGGGCGTGAAGATGGAGTTGTTGGTCAGCACGAGGAACGGCGTCCCCGCGTCGGCCCACTGTTGCAGAAGCGCGGCAGCCCCGGGCAGCGGGCTGTTCTCGTGGACCAGCACCCCGTCCATGTCGGTGAGCCAACATTCGATCTCGTCACGGCGTGTCATTCGGCGCTCCTCAGGGTCTCTTCCAGAGTAGCGGTCGAGGGTTCACTCAACTACGGACGGCACCGTGAGCCAGATTGACGCAGCCTCCGCATCGGAGAGAGGACGGATGTCGCCGCCCGGCAGCCGGACCCGCCCCGGTTCCCGCACCTCGAGTTCGGTTCCCGGCCCGATGCCGTCGCGAGCGAGGCCGCGGAGCACCACGGGGTCCCGGTCGCTCACCCGCAGCACGACGCCGACCAGGCCGGGGTCGGCCCGGTCGACCGTGATCCCGGAGCGCGGCAGGACCGTCCCGTCCGCCGCGGGGATCGCGTCGCCGTGCGGGTCGATCACCGGCCGGCCGAGGCGTTCGTCGATCGCGTCCAGCAGCCGGTCGGAGAGAGCATGCTCGAGGATCTCGGCCTCGTCGTGCACCTCGTCCCAGTCGTAGCCCATCTCCTGCACGAGCCAGGTCTCGATCAGCCGGTGCCGCCGCACGACGGCGCTCGCGCGCAGCACCCCGGCGGGAGTGAGGGCGAGCGGTCCGTAGGGCACGTGCGTGATGAGCCCGGCGGCGGCGAGCTTCTTCACCATCTCGGTGACCGAGGAGGGCGCGACCCCGAGTCGGGCCGCGAGCGCGGAAGGGGTGATCCGCTCCGGCTGCCATTCGGTGTGCGCGTAGATGGTCTTGAGGTAGTCCTCGGAGGCCGGGGTACTGGTGCCGTTGTGCTTCATGCGCTGCCGTCCATCATGAGCGGATGCCGGGCATCCGTCGCTGGAATGCCGGGCGGATGCCGGTCATGCGCCGCTGAAGATCAGGACGAGGAGGACGACATTGAGCGTCACGAGCAGCAGCGCGGCGATCGCCCCGGCGAGGGTCGTGAACCAGCGGTTGGTGTACTCGCCGAGGAGCTCGCGCCGGGAGGTGAGCCAGACGAGGGGGACCAGCGCGAACGGGATCCCGAAGGAGAGCACCACCTGGCTGAGCACGAGGGCCTCCGTCGGGTCGAGGCCGATCGCGAGGATGACCAGCGCCGGGATCAGCGTGACGAGCCGGCGCACCAGGAGCGGCAGCCGCAGGTGCAGCAGCCCGTGCATGATCTCGGCGCCCGCGTACGCGCCGACGGAGGTCGAGGCGAGCCCGGAGGCGAGCAGGCCGACCGCGAACACGGTCGCGACGATCGGCCCCAGGTTCGCCCGCAGCGCGTTGTACGCGCCGGGCAGCGAGTCGGTGCCCGGCACACCCTGCAGAGCGGATGCGGCCAGGACCAGCAGGGCCACGTTGACCGTTCCGGCGAGCACCATCGCGAGGGTCACGTCCCAGCGGGTGCCCCAGAGCAGGCGGCGGGTGGTCGGCTGGTCGTGGGCGCCGGGGAAACGGTCGCGGGCGAGGGCGGAATGCGCGTAGATCGCGTGCGGCATGATCGTCGCACCGAGGATCGACGCCGCGAGCAGCACCGAGTTGGCGCCCTCGAACCGCGGCACGAGGCCGGCGAGCACGCTCGCGGGGTCCGGCGGCGCGAAGAACACCCCGGCGGTGAACCCGATCGTGATCACGCACAGCATGGCGACGATCACCCGTTCGAAGCTCTGCGCCCCGCGGCGGGCCTGCGCGGTGAGCACGAGCATCGACACCGTGCCCGTGATCACGCCGCCAAGCAGCAAGGGCAGCCCGAACAGCAGGTAGAGTGCGACCGCGCCGCCGATGATCTCCGCGAGGTCCGTGGCCATCGCGACGAGTTCGGCCTGCAACCAGTAGAGCCGTCGCAGAAACGGATGCCGGAACCGGGCCCCGAGGAGCTCCGGCAGACTCTGCCCGGTCACGATCCCGAGCTTCGCGGACAGGTACTGGATCAGCCAGGCCATCAGGTTCCCGGCGAGCACCACCCAGACCAGCAGATACCCGAACCGGGCGCCGGCGGTCATGTTGCTCGCGACGTTGCCCGGGTCCAGGTAGGCGACCCCGGCCACGAGGGCCGGACCCAGCAGCATCGCCAGCCGGGCGGGCGCAGCCGGCAGGCGCGCAGCATCCGCTACGGTGCCCCCAGCAGTTTTAGGCATACCGAAATCATACGCGCGCCCCGCCCGTTCAGTCTCGCCCGCCCGTCCGTCCCTGTCCGCGAGAGCGTACTTTTGGCCCTTAAACCGCCGTCTTAAGGGCCAAGAGTGTACTCTCGCGGGGACGAGCACGGGCACGGATTCGGGGCGGGGGTTGGCGCGGGTCGGGATACGGTGGAGCGGTGACCGAACCGCTGCTCCCCATTCCCGCTCAGACCGCCGCACCGACCGTCGAGCTGTCGACGAACGGGGTCGGGCCCTGGCAGGGGGAGCTCCCCGAGGAATCCTTCTACGACCCGGAACTCCTCGAGCGCGGCGACACCCGCAATGTGATCGACCGGTACCGGTACTGGTCGATGGCCGCGATCGTCGCGGACCTCGACGAGAAGCGGCACCCGTTCCATGTCGCGATCGAGAACTGGCAGCACGACATGAACATCGGCTCGATCGTGCGCAGCGCCAACGCCTTCGGAGCGGACACGGTGCACATCATCGGCCGCAAGCGCTGGAACAAGCGCGGTGCCATGGTCACCGACCGGTATCAGCACGTGCTGCACCACGCGGATGTCGCCACGTTCGTCCTCTGGGCGGCGAACGAGGGCCTGCCGATCATCGCGATCGACAACGTGCCCGGCAGCGTGCTGATCGAAACCTTCGCGATCCCGGAGCGTTGCGTGCTCCTGTTCGGCCAGGAGGGCCCCGGCCTCTCCGACGAGGCGATCGACGCGGCGGACGCGGTGCTCGAGATCAGCCAGTTCGGATCGACGCGCTCGATCAACGCCTCGGCCGCCGCCGCCGTCGCAATGCACGACTGGGTGCTTCAGCACCGCTTCAAGTAGCCCGCTCACGGAGCCGGAGCAGGAACCGGAGCCGCCCCGTTCTGGGGGAGGGCTCCGCCCCGCACTGGGGTCATCCGAGGGATGGCCCGGCCCGACGCGCAACCAGTAGCTTCTAGGAAACGTACTGGACAGGGACGCTTCTGCGTACCCGGGCACCCGAAATGCCCCGCGTACGCCGAAACAGCGCTGCTCGCATTGCTTACCCTGGAGTACTCGTCATGCCGCTTTTCCGCCCTGCCATCGTGCCGCGCCACAAAAAGCGTCAGATCCTCTTCGACCACGGTTTCCTCGCCCCGGCCCGGGCGCACATGCGGATCACGGCCAGCGTCTTGGCCGGACTGCTCGTCGCCGTCGGCCTGACCGTCGGCGCCATTGTCGCCCCGGCGACCGCTGCCGGGCTCGTCACCCTCACGGCCAGCAGCACGCCGACCATCCTCGCGGGCGAAAACGCGACCGTGAGTCTCACCGCGACGGCTCCTGCCGGCGGCACAACGGACTACTACAACCTCGCATTCCGGTACCAGCTGCCCGCCGGCGCGAGCTATGTCCCCGGCAGTACGGCAGGGGCAAGCGGTCCGGCCCTCCCAGACCCGACGATCGTGACGATCACCGACGTCGTGGGGCCTCCGGCGGTCACCCACCAGGTGCTGATCTGGCCGAACGTCGCCGACCTCGTGCACGGAAGCACCACCGGCCTCACCTTCGGGATCACGCCCAACCCCTCCGTCTTCCTGGTCGGATCTCCCATCCCCGGCAATGCCTCCGTCTACGGCCAGACCGATCCTCGACTGCTCGCCAAATTCACGCCGACAACCGGCGTCGTCGTCGCAGGCAGCTTCGCATTCACGGATGCCGTCACTCCCGTTTCCACGAAGGTCGCCGCCCTCAAGGTCACCAAGACCGAACCGAGCCCCGAGCATGAACTCATGCGCGGCGCACAGGACCAGGCCACCGTCTACACAATCACCACCAAGAACACCGGGGTCGCCGCCACGACCGGCGTCGTGCTCGTCGACTACCTCCCGGCCGGCCTCGAATTCCTCGGTTGCGGTAGTGTCGACAACAGTGCGGCGGGCACAGCGGAATACCCGGGCAGCGGCCCGCTCGGCTCCTCCACCGGCGGTCCCTCCTGCGCGACTCCCGCGCTCGTCGAAACGGTCAACGACCGCGCAGGCTTCCTCGGCCAGGTCTTCACGAAGGTCACCTGGAACCTCGGCACCCTCACGGCCGGGTCCACCCGCACCGTCACCTATTCGGCCGCGATCCCGCTGAAGGCCAACACGATGTGGCCCGCCGGCCAGGTGCCCAACGCCGCCGCGCGCCTGCAGGCGGCCAACCTGAACAACAACACCGGGGCATCGACTCGCCAGGAAGCGCCAGCCGCCGCCGGCCAGGGCCTCACGAACACCGCAGTCGCCACCGGCACATACACCGGACCCGTCGCCACCCCCGCGGATGCTGCCGCAACCTCGAGCGACTCCGTGACTGTCAAGGCCATGGACCTATCGATCGTCAAATCCGTGGACTCCTCGGACTTCGTGGCCGACGGCATCGCGCACTTCACCCTGCTGCTTCGATCGAGTGAGTACACCACCGATTCCGCAATGACGATCACCGACGTCGTTCCCAACGGGCTCTGCCCGATCATGCCCGCTTCCGTCGTGGTGACCGGTCCGCGGGCCGGTCAGCTGCCGGCCGGCTGTACCGGAGGCGGCACGGTGACGGGCGCCACCGTCAACAGCGTCGTCGCCAACGCCGACGGCAGTTTCACGGTCGTCCTCACGCCGAACCCGACGAGCCTCCCGGTGAACACGAGCCGCACGATCGGCTACGACGCCCTGATGTCTTCGACCTACGCCGGAGACAGCCAAAGCGGGCCGACCGTCGCGGGAGACAGCTTCCTCAACACCGTCGGGATCACCGGCACCACAACCGACGTCACCGCCGGCCTCGGCAGCACGCCGGTCACAGACGACTCGTCGGCCGGCCTCGCGTCATCCAGCCCGACCATCACCAAGAAGGTGCTTCCCCGCCCGGCCGCCGGTGGCACCGCCGTTGACTGCGCCGCCGCGGTCAACGCGCCCAACTACACAGACACCCAGGTGCCGACCTACCACCTCGGCGACAAGGTCTGCTTCCAGCTGACCGTGGCGTTCGCAAGCTCAACCCGCACCCGCAACGCCCGCATCACGGACTTCACCCCAGTCGGAACGAGCTTCGACGGCTTCGCGCCCGCGTCAGGAAGCACCGTCGCCGTGACCCCCGCAACCGGCACAGAGTCGGCAACCCCGGCCGGTACCCTGCCCGCCGCCTGGAACCTCGGCACGCCGGACAACGGATCGACCGACCTCTACGTCGCCAAGGGCGCAACCCTGACCCTTTTCGTGAGCGCCATCGTCACGTCGACGTCGCCGACCGCCGTCATCGACATCACCGCGAACCTGATGAAGTACCGTCAGGAATCCACGGCAGGCGCCGTGCTCGCACTCCGTGACCAGGTCGACTACGCGATCGCCCCTGCCCCCACCGTCTCCCTCGCCAAGAAGATCTCCGCCGTCAACGGTGCGGCCCCGGCCGCGCCGGCAACAGACGTCAAGGTCAAGGAGGGCGACGTCGTGACGTACGCCCTCGACGTCGCGAACACCGGAACGGCCGCCGCGGGCACCGATGTGCCGGTCGCTGCCGTACAGGTCTGGGACGCCCTCCCCGCCGGCTACACCTGCACCACGTGGATCGTCGCGTCGATCACACCCGCCGGCAGTTGTCTCAATCCCGCTGATTCCGGCTACCCGACCACAAATGCTGTGCCGGCCAACGCTCGCAGCGTCATCGTCTGGACCGTTCCGGGTCCACTCGCCCCAGGAGCAGCAGCCACCCGGCTCGGCTATGCGGTGACGGTTCCCACCGGCGTGAGCGTGTCGACGGTGTTCCCGAATACGGCATCCGTCGTCGCCTTCACCTCACCGAACACCGCGGGCGGCGACACGGTCTACTTCCCGAAGGGCTCGTTGAACCCTGCCCATGACACCGACGGGAATGCGCTCCCGGCCAACAGCACCGCGCAGATCCGCCTCGCCGACGCCGCCGTGGCCAAGACCGGCGTGTCCCGGATCGTGGCGACCGGCAACACCGCCAACCAGGCCGTCGCGGGGGAACTCGTCGACTACACCTTCTCCGTCACGGTGCCTGCTCATACAACGGTATACAACGGAAAGCTCTCCGACGCGCTCCCGGCCGGACTGACCATTCCGGTCGGAACCGCCGCGACAGTGTCGAGCGTGCCGGCCGGCGGCTCATTCGACCCGACGAACGGCGCCCTGACCTTCCCTGCAACCTTCGACAACACCACAGCCGTGGACCAGGTCTTCACGGTGACGCTGCCCGGCGTGCTCGTCGGCGTCGGTCTGGCCTCCGGAACGCTCACCAACACCGCGACCTTCGCGAGCAATGCCACCCTCGGCGGGACCGCGGTGACGCCGCGCACGGCGGCCAAGGCCATCACGGTCGTGACCCCACTGCCGACCCTCGCCAAGATCGTCGACAAGCCCACCGCCCAGGGTAATGACATCGTGACCTTCACTCTCACGGCCGGCAACACCGCCGGCCGCCCCGCAGCCTACGACTCCGTCGTCGTCGACTGCCTGCCCGCGGGACTGACCCTGACGGCCTTCCTCTCCCCTGCCGCTTCGCCGACGACGACGAGCGTGCCCGGGGACGGCACCAACGGTTGCGCCACCGGAACCACCAGGCTCGGCTGGATGCTCCCCGGCACCGGTGCACTTCTGGCCCCCGCCACCACCGTGCTCACCTATTCGGCACGGGTCGCACCCAGCTCCGCCGGGCTCGTCACGTACACCAACACGGCGAGCGTTACCGGCTCGACCCTGAGCGGCAACACCGCGAACAACGCCCTCGTCGAGCGCGTTGTCTCTGCGGCCGCGTCGGCCGTCGTCACGGTCGAAGGTGCGACGACGGTCAAGACGGCCACCCCGAATGCCGTTGCGGTCGGCGGCGCGGTCGCATACACGATCACCGTCACCCTGCCCAAGAACGTCAACTTCTACAACGCATCCATCATTGACACCCTCCCCGTCGGCGTGACCGCGAACGCCGGCTCCGCCACGGTCGCCTGCCGCACCGCCACCGCCGTCGACTGCATCGCCGCGCTGCCCACGGGCCCCGGTTTCACCCTCGCCCCGTCCGGCCAGAAGATCGGGTGGCTCCTCGGGGACGTCGTCGCTGCGACCGAGGACCGCACCGTCACCGTCTCGGTCACCGGCACCGTCACCACGGCGCCCGCCAATACCGCGGGAACGTTGCTGACCAACACCGCCGCTCCGCGCTGGAACGACACGGCCAAGTCCGATCCGGCCAATGCCGCAGCGAGCTTCGACCGCACCGGCCCGTCCGGATCCGCGGGCGTCACCGTGCTCGAACCGGTGCTCAGAATCGCCAAGACCGTCTCCAACGCCACTCCGGAACCCGGCCAGGCCTTCACGTACACCGTCACCGCGACCAACGCGAACACAGCAACGACGTCCGACGCGTTTGCCGTGACCATCGTCGACACGCTTCCCGCCGGGATCGACCCTGCGAGCGTGGCGAATATCTCCGGCAATGGTGTGCTCTCCGGCACGACCATCACCTGGACGATGCCGACCATCGCCAAGAACGCGTCCGTCACCCTGACCTTCGACGCCAGGCTGGCCGCGTCACCGAGCCTCACCGGCAGCGCGATCGTGAACAGCGTGAGCGTGACGAGTTACGCCTCCCTGACGGCGGGCGGCCGGGTTTACACGGCCAACCCGCCGACGGCGACGGCGGCGGTCACACCGCGCTTCCCGCACATCGGCCTCGCCAAGACCGCGACCAACGGTGCGACCGCATACGTGAACACCCCGTTCGGCTGGACGCTGACGCTCACGAACACCGGAGCCGGCACCGCGGCGACCGTCACCCCGACGGATGCCCTTCCCGCGAACTGGGTGTACCTCGCCGGTTCAGGCACGGTCTCGATCGGGAGCGGCGCGGCCGGGCCCCTCGGCGACCCGACGGTGACCACAGCGAGCGGAGTGCAGACCCTGGCCTGGCCCGCGTTCACGGCAGTGGCCCCCGGAACCGTCATCAGCATCCGCTACAGCGCGCAGCCGACCGCTGCGGCAACCGTCACTCCGGGAGCCGGCGCGGGCATCCGCCACACCAACACCCTCTCGGCCTCCGCGACGGATGCCACCGGTGCGACCGGTGACGCCGGCCCCGCCCCGTACGCGGCGAGCCCGGTGACCGCTGACGCGCACATCGATGCGGCCGACGTCACCCTGGCCAAGACGGCCGGTTCGGCCCTCGTCGCCGGGCGCAGCACGCCGGATGCCTTCAGCGTCACCGTCAGCAACACCGGACCGGACACCGCGGTCGGGGCCGTCGCCGGACACAACTTCACGGTCACGGACACCCCCACCCAGCCCCTGCCCGCCGGCATCACCGTCACGGGGGCGACCGGCACCGGTTGGAGCTGCACGGTTCCGAACGCCGTGACCGGCGCCTTCAGCTGTGAACGTGTCAACGCGAACGAAACCCTCGTCGCAAACACCGCATTCCCGGCGATCACGGTCGCCGTTCTCGCCGGATCCGGTGTGCCGAACGGCACGGCCGTCGTCAATTCCGCCACCGTCTCCGCCCGCACCTTCGACCCGCTCCTCGGCAACAACACTGCGAGCGCGACGAACACGGTGACCACGAGCGCCGACCTCGGCATCACGAAGCTCGCCAGTGGCGTCTTCGCCGCCGGCGACACGGCGACCTGGACCATAGACGTCACCAACGCGGGTCCGTCGACCTCTGTCGGACCGATCACCGTGACCGACACCCTGCCCGGGCACCTCTCCGCCGTCTCGGTCACGGGAACCGGCTGGACCTGCACCACCGCCGTGACCCCGGTGAGCTGTGTCTCCGCGGGCGGCCTCGCGCTCTCCGCGACCTCGCGCCTGACCGTGACCGCCACGATCGCCTCCGACTTCACCGGCAGCCTCACCAACACGGTTGCCGTCACCGGGACGACGCCCGACCCGAACCCGGCAAATAACAGCTCCGCACCGACGACCCCGGTCGGGAGCGCAACAACGCTCTCGATCGCGAAGACCCTGCAGGATGCCCAGCTCGTGCCCGGAACGGATGCGACATACCGTTTCGTCGTCGCGAACACCGGCCGCGCCGACGCCCGCAACGTGCGGATCACCGACGCGCTGCCCAACGGCCTGACCTTCGTGCGGCTCGCGGCCGGCACCCCTGGCGCCTGGACCTGCACCGAGACCAGCACCACTCCCTCGACTATCGGGTGCATCCTCACGGGCACACTGAAGCCCGGCGCCGGGGCCACCCAGACCGTCGACGTCGTGGTCGCGGTACCGAGCGGCCTCACCGGTTCCGTCGTCAACACCGCGACCGCAGGAGCAGACAACGCCCCCGACGCGAGCGACAACACCAACACGGGACTGACCGGCAAGGCCGATCTGGGAATTACGAAGACCCACCCCGCCGGCGCCGTGACCGCAGGCACCGACCTGACGTATTCCCTCTCGGTGACCAACTACGGCCCGTCGAACGCCCCGGCAGGCACCGTCGTGACGGACCACATCCCGGCAGGGCTGGTTGCCCAGGGCGCGGACGGCGGCGCCGACTGGACCTGCGCTGCACCCGTCGGACAGGATGTGACGTGCACGAGCACGAGCATCCTTCCCGTGGGAGCCACGGCAGGCGTCGTCTCCGTGACCGCCGGAATCCCGGCGAACGCCGGGCCCGCCGGCTTCACCAACGTCGCGGACGTGACCGGGGTTCTCGACGAGCCAACGCCGAACGCGCACCCCAACTCCGCAAGCGACCCGACTGACGTGACCACGCACGCCGACGTCACGATCGTCAAGACGATTGTGCCGTCCGCTCGGACCGTCACCGCCGGTGGCAGCATCGGCTATGCCCTGACGGTCACCAACTCCGGTCCGTCGACCGCGGATGCGCTCACGGTCGCCGACACACTTCCGGCCGGTTTTACCGCCACCGCGATCAGCGGGGCCGGCTGGACCTGCGTCCTGGCCAGCCTCAGCTGCACCCGCGCCCAGCTCGGCGTGACGAACTCCGTGATCAGTGTCACGGCATCCGTTGCCGCAGCGGTGTCTGACGGCACCCGCGCGGTCAACACCGCGACCGTCGGCTGGACCGACAGCCGCTCATCCGCTCACAGCGACACCGACACCGTCCCTGTGACAGTTGTCGCGATCGCCGACCTTGACCTGAACCAGTCGACCGCGAGGGCGACCCCCCTCGCGGGCGCCGACGTCGTCTTCGACTTCGCGCTGCGTAACGTCGGTCCCTCGGACGCCATCGGTCCGATCACGATCACCGACACCCTGCCGGCCGGGCTCCGGTTCCGTTCGAACACGACGGGCTGGACCTGCGTCGCGAGTGCCGTTGCCGCGAGCGCTCCGCAGGTCGTCATCTGCACCCTCGGCGGCGGGAGCACCGGCCTTGCCGCCGGCGGTACGGCGACCGCGCTCTCGATCACGGTGAACACGGACCCGACTCTCGGTGCCGTCACGCTCGACAACCCCGCGATCGCCGCGACACCGACAACGGAGTCCACGCTCGTCAACAACCCGAGCCCCGTGCGGGTGCTCCTCGCCCGCAGCGCCGACCTGTCCCTTGTGAAGACCCACACCGGCTCGGGCGCGATCGGCGCTCCGACCCCCTTCATCCTCACGGTCTCCAACGCGGGACCGTCAAGCGCTGTCGGGGTCCGGGTGGTCGACACCCTCCCGGTCGGGCTCACCTGGGTCAACAGCGCGGGCAGTGACCCGGCGTGGTCATGCTCGGCCGCGGCATCGGCCTCCCTCGGTGCAACGGATGTCTCGTGCACGCTCGCGATGCCGGTCGCCCCCGGCGCGGACGCGCCGACCCTCGTCGTGAACGCCCTCGTCGACGCACGATCGTTCCCGACGGTCACGAACGCCGCCGCCGTCACCGCGGTCACCCCCGACCCGGACCCGGCAAACAACTCGGCGACCGATCCGCTCGGCGTCGCCCCGCTGGTGAGTCTCGCCGTGACGAAGCACCACACCGGGCAGGCCATCATCGGATCGAACCTGGACTACCTCGTCTCGGTCACGAACACCGGAGCCACGGCGGACCCGGGTGGATTCACCGTGGTCGACACACTCCCGGTCGGGCTCAGCTACGTCTCCGGCCACGGCGACGCCGTGACCTGCGCCGCAGGGTCCGACGCGGCGCTGGTCACGTGCACCTTCGCCGGCGCGCTGGCCGTCGGGGCGACCCGCACGGTCACGATCACGGTGTCCGTGCTGGCCACCGCGTTCCCGACCGTGGTCAACACGGCCACCGCGCACAGCCTCTACGCCGACCCGGCCGCCCCGGCGAGCGACTCCGCGACAGTTCTGAAGGCCCTCGCGCACACCGGAATCGACCTTCCGGTTGAGCTCCTCGCCCTGCTCGCCCTCCTCGCTCTCCTGCTCGGTGCCGTGCTCGTGTCCATGAGCCGCCGGCGCCGCGCCCAGCGCTCCGAATAGGGGCTAGCGTTGCACTATGACTGCGATCACTGACGATCTGCCCGCCCGCCTGCTGCACGAAGAGCGCGAGGGCTGGGATGCGATCCTTGCCCGCCGCGCCGGCGACTACTACTGGCGCACGATGACGCGCGATGCCCTGTTGGTGCTCCCGGGGAACGTGGTCGCCCGGGACGCGGTCGCCGCGTTCTTCGAGGCACTCCCGCAGCTCGACAGCTACGAGCTGCACGACCCCGCCGTGATCCGGATCAACGATCGCGCGGGCATCCTCGTCTACCGGCTGGTGACCCGGCGCGGCGACGAAACGACGGAGTCGAGCGCAGCAACGACGTACGTGTTCCAGAACGGCGGCTGGTGTGTAGCCCTGCACCAGCAAAGCCCCGTCTAGCTCCGTAACCCGTCCGCGAAAGCGGGTGAATCGTCGGTATGAGCGTGCCATAACGACGATCCACCCGCTTTCGCGAGCGGATGCTGCGTGGCTTGTGGGGATAGGGGGGCGGGTCTAGCTTGGCGAGACAGGGGTCCCGCAAGGTGGGGAACCTTGGGTAGCGAAGAAGGGACCTGGGTCAATGGCTGACTTTGGAAACGAGGGCCTTGCGGAGCTCTATCGCCGGCCCGGTGACGCATCCACCGTTTATGTCGATGTCACCCAGGATCGTGAGGATCCGAGACGCACCTCGAGCTTGCGGCATCGCTCGGTGCGCGAGGCGCTGGCCGACGCCGGCGCCCTCGATGCGGATGCCGACGCCGTGATCGACCGGATCGAGGAGCCTCCGGGCAGGCCGGGCAAGGTCAGCAGGCTGCTCGTCGTCCGGGACGGTGTCGTCGAACTCGACGAGCTCCTGCCCGGCGAACCGCTCGGCGAACTGATCGTCTCGCACGGGCCGGTGCCGAGCCTGCTGCCGCTGCTCACCCAGCGGCCGCGCGACCTCACGTACATCATCGCTGAGGTCGGGCGCGACGGCGGCGAGATCCGGCAGTTCCGGCTCAGCCGCACCGGAGCCGTCGCCGAGGAGGAGATCGAGGGCGACACCGAGTACATCACCAAGGTGCAGGGGGGATTCCTCTCCAATTCCCGGTACCAGCGCGATACCGAGGAGATCTGGAAGCGCAACGAGGGCCAGGTCGCCGACGCGATCGACGAGATGGTCCGCACGAGCGGCGCGGAGCTGCTGATGCTCACGGGAGACGTGCGCGCGCGGCAATTACTGGTCGCCCAGCTGGCCCCCGCGAGTAGGGACATCCTCGCCGTGGTGCCGACGAATACCCGGCCAGGCGGCGCGACGACCGAGGAGCTCGAGGCCGACCTCGACCGGCACCTCGCGGCGATCCTCGCCCAGGACGAATACGACGCCCTCGAACGCCTCGAGTCGGGTCGCGACGAGGGACTCTCCGAGGCCGACTTCGCCGCCGTCGTGCGCGATCTGCAGCAGGGCCAGGTCGAGGTCCTCCTGCTCTCGTCCGGCGCGCTGCCCGAGGCGACCCTGCTCGCGCTCGATCGTGAGCCCTGGGTGGCGTCGAATGAAGCGGATGCCCTCGGCGCGGTCGTTCTCGGAGCCGTGCCTGCCGCAGACGCGCTCGTCCGCGCCGCGGTGCTCACCGACGCGCGTGTCGTCGTGGTGTCGCCTGCGGAGTTGCACGGTGGGAGCGGGGCCGCCGCCCTGCTGCGCTGGTCCACCCTCTCGACCCACTGAGCCGGGCCGCCGCCGCGCCGGTTTTGGCAGCCCGCGCCCGCCGTTTCGGGTGCGGCCCGCGGAAACCGGCGCGGGCCGATCGGCCGATCAGCCGATCAGCCGATCAGGCTGGGGCGCAGGTCGCGCAGGGTGCGGAAGTGCGTCATCCGCGTCACCCCGACCGCGGCGAGCACCAGGCCGCCGACGACCCAGAGCAGCAGCACCCCGGCATCCGCCCAGGCCGTGGCCGGGTTGCCGCCGTACATCAGCTGGCGGATGCCGTCGACCGCGTAACTCATCGGCACGACGTGGTGCAGCCACGCGAGCGGGGCCGGCAGGGTCTGCCAGGGGAAGGTCCCGCCGGCGGTGACGAGCTGGATCACCATGAGCACGAGGCCGATGAACTGGCCGACGCTGCCGAGCCACACATTGAGCGCGAGGATGATCGCCGCGAAGGCGAGGGCGGCGAGCCCCATCATCGCGTAGGTTCCGACCGGGTTGTGCACCTCGAAGTGCAGGATCCCGGCGAGGATTCCGAACAGCCCCGCCATCTGCACGAGCCCGAGCAGGCCGGGGGTGAGCCAGCCGGCGAGGGTGATCTTGAGCGGGGAGTGCAGCGCCGTGATCGCCCGGCGGGAGACCGGCTTCACGATCAGGAACAGCGCGTAAATGCCGATCCAGCCGGCGAGGCTCGCAAAGAACGGGGCCATGCCCGCGCCGTATGTTCCGGCCGAGGTGACGGCGGCGGTCGCGAGCGAGACCGGGTCGGCGATCGTCGAGCCCTGCAGGGTGCGGGTCGGCGCGTCCGAATTCGGGATGCTCGTCACCCCGTTCGCGAGGCCGTCGCGCAGCACGCCCGCGCCGGACTGCAGCGTCACGAGCCCGGTGTTGAGGCTCGTCGCGCCGGTCGCCAGGCTTTCGGCGCCGGTCGCTGCGGTGCTCGCTCCGGTGGCGGCGGATGCTGCGCCGCTGTTGACCGTTCCGGCTCCGGTGGAGAGCGACGCGGCCCCGGATGCGGCGGTGCCGGCTCCGGAGGCGAGCTTCGCCGCGCCGGTCGAGGCATCGCTTGCGCCGGACGCGAGCTTCGCGGCCCCTGCTGCCGCGGTGTTTGCCCCGGTCGAGACGGTGCTCGCACCGGCCGCGGTCTGCGCCGCGCCGGTTGCGAGTTTCGCCGCGCCGTCCCGGGCGGTGACGGCGCCGGCGGCAGAGTTTGCTGCGCCGGTGGCTGTCAACGTGGCTACAGGAGCAAGCTTTCCGCTCGTCCCGGCGAAGATACCGAGATCTGAAGCGACTGCGGATGCATCGTCGTGCTGCCCATCAAGCCGGGCAGTGATCGGGTCGATTGAGGCGTGCACTGCCGCGAGCACCGCGTCGAGCTGGGTGGACGACAAACCGGCCGTCTGAAGCGCGGTCGTGATCGTGGAGGGCGCTGCCGTGAGCTCGGAGGTGGCAGCTGTGATGGTGTCGTCCGTCGCCAGGGCTTTCGTCGCGAGCGTGGGCGCAGCCTTCGAGAAGGCGGTCAACCAATCGGACATGGCGCTCGCCCCACCCGACACGAGTGCGGTCCCGGCAGCAAGGTCCTTTGTCCCTGCGGCGAGATCCGCAGCGCCCGAGGAGACCTTCGTCGCCCCTGCGGAGACCTGGCCCGCGCCGGTCGCGAGCGTCGCGGTCCCGGCGGCGAGGCTCGTTGCGCCGCTCGAGAGCTGGCTCGTGCCGGAGGCGAGGGTGCCTGCACCGGTGGCGAGGTCTCTGGTGCCGGTGGCGAGCTGGCCCGCGCCGGTCGCGAGGGAGCTCGTCCCGGTGGCGAGCTGGCCGAGACCGGAGGCGAGGACGCCGACTCCGCTCGAGAGCTGGGCGGCACCGCTCGCGAGGCTCGCGCTTCCGTCGGTGGCCGAGGTCGCGCCATCCGTCAGTTTGGTGGCGCCGTCTGCGGCCGTCACAAGGCTCGACCGCACGTCGGAGAGCCCGATCAGCAGCCGGTCGGCCGCCTCCTCGTTGACCTTCGAGACGATCGCCTCGCGGATCTTCGTCGCGGCCTGGCCGCCGATCGTCGAGGCGAGGTAGCTGTTGGTGTCGTTCGTGGTGAGCGTGATCACCGATTTGCGCGGCGCGGACGTCGCAGAGGACGCGATGCCCTCGGAGAAGTCGGCCGGGATGGTCACGCTGAAGTCGTAGCTCGCGTCGGCGACACCGGCTTCTGCGGTCGCGGCGGAGACCCGATGCCACTGGAAAGCGCCAGCGTCGGAGAGCTCGGTCGCGATGTCATCGCCGTAGTTGTGGCTCACGTTGTCGATGACCGTTCCGGTGTCTGCGACGACGAGCGCGACCGGCACCCGGTCGAGGCCGGCGTACGGGTCCTGGTTGGCCCACAGGTACAGGCCGCCGTAGAGCACGGGCACGAGCAGCAGGGCGGCGAGGGCGACCCGGGACATCACGGTTGCGGTCAGGCGCGCCAGTTCGGCGCGGATCATGGCGAGGACTTTCACAGGGAATCGGCTCCAGCGGTGGTTATGGGAGAGCGTCCGAGTCCGGAGGGCAGCACGCCGTCGGGCTCAAGGTTGGCGAGTTCAAGGTCGGCGATGGCGTGTGCTGAGGCATCTCCGGCGATGACGAGCACCGCATAGCCGCGCGCGGCCAGGCCGCCGGCGATATCCCACCAGCCGAGCGGGTCGCCGCCGTGGCGGTCGGGAGAGGTGAGCACGAGGCCAAGCACGCCGTCGCGCAGCACGGCCAGCTCGGTCAGCAAGCGGATGCGGTCGTCGGGTGCGAGGTCGCCCATGTCCCACCGTGCCCGGTCGGCGAGGCCGAGGCCGGCGAGGAGGTGCTGGGTGGTCTTGCGGCGGAGGCCGGCGAACATCAGCTCTTCGGCGACGACGTCTTCGACCATGACGTCTGCGGCGGGCTCCGAGACGCCCAGGGCGTCGACGAGGGCGATCTGACGGCGCATCGCGGCGTAGTCGGTGTGGCCGTCGATCGTGACGGTCCCGGTGTCCGGGCGCATCCGGCCGGAGGCGATGAGGCCGAGGACCGTGGGACGGCGTTCGGTCTCGGCCCGGGCGAAGGCGACCGCGCCACTGGTGAATTCCAGGGTCGTCGGGGGAAGGGCCGAGTCTTTCGGACCCTTGGCGACGGACGAGAGGTTAACGCGCATGCGAGCGCCTCCGGAGGTGAGAGGAAACCGGTACGAGGCCGGCACGGAATCCTGGGGACAGGACGGGGTATCGCGGCGCTGGGACTGAGGTCACTCTAATTCACCGGGCCCCATTTTTACTGACTAGTCAGTCCGCCACCTATCGCGCGCTGGATGGCAGGAGGATTGCGCACCAGGTCGTAGACCTTATCGGCAGTGCTGCCGCGTTGGAGTACGTGACGCAGGAACTCGGCTACAGCCAAGCCCCGATGAAGCTTTCACGCAAGATTCAAGCAATCGGAATCGCTTGCCTGACGTTGGTGGGAATGGGGTTCGTCGGAGCGGCACCCTCCCAGGCAGCGACGGGGCCCGGCGGCTCGGTCGTCACATGCCATCTGGCGGTTCACGACCCGCGTTCAGAGCGTGGAAGCTACCGGTGCCACTGAACCCATCAATTGCTCGACTCAGAGCAGGATGAGCCAAGAATCTGACGATGAGTATGTTGTGATCAAGGACTTTTCGGCCACGTGGACTGGCTGAGACATTAAAGCACTGACCTGGAATCCAATGGCCGAAAGACGATGAGAGAAGCAATTGAGTGAACACGTGAAACCTTCATCTACTCCACGGCCCGCGGAGTGGGTGGTGGCGGGAATGAGTACCTTCGGATCCACGGTGAAGAACCTCGCACCCGCCGCCTACCCCGCGTACGCGAGGATATTTCACCCTCTCCGGACGACCAATGGCGACGATGAGCCGCCGGTGCTCTGGAGTGATATCGCCGCGAGATTTGGGCGAATCTCACATCCCGCTATGCAATGGAAGAGCATTTCCCGGTCTACTGCCAGCGAGTCCTGGGATCGCCCTGATGAGCCGATGGTTGGATCCTTGCCCTCTGAACCCGCCCGACGCCTCACGCAAATCTTGGCGGACCATACAGGCACACCTAGCGACTGTTTCTATGGGTTGTGGGAAGGTTGGGGTGGGGCTCCGTTGGGATCCAAGATCCCAACGTTTGAGATACCGAATCGTGTGATGGGACTCTTTCAAGGTTCAATCGAAGACGCCAACCAGTCGTTCGAGCCCTGGCCAGCGGACCGGCGTGCCAACCTTTGGTGGCCTGCGGACCATGCCTGGTTTGTGGTCTCGGAAATTGACTATGACAGCACGATCGTCGCGGCGTCTCGTGATTGTGTAGATGAGATACTGCGAGCCCGGGGAGTAGAAGCGCTCGAAGTCTCGCCATCTACTGACCTTTCAAATCTGGGTGACACTGTCAATATCTAGCGTCTTACGGGTGCGCTGTCATAGGCAGGGATGCCCGACACAAAAAAGGCCCCGGGGATCCCGGGGCCTTTTTCTAGTCGGTGCGCGTGTTCTTACCGAACCCAGCCCGGGCCCGGCACGGTCGGGATGATGACTTGTGCGGTTCCGGTTTTGCGTGCGGCTAGGTGACCTTCCCTTGTGCGCGCACGGAGGGGGCCGTTCTGGCGGTCAAAGAGCACGGCCGCGTGGCGGTCCCAGTGGCGAAAATGCGCGGGATTCCGGACAGGCGTCGGACAGCCCGGCACTCGCACCGGTCGAACCCGCCCGTTTTTGCGCGGGCGGGCCCGCGGATCTATACTGACTAGTCGGTACAAAACGAGTACCGCCACGAAAGGAACGACGTGCAGGCGACATTGGTAGCGGACGAACTGACTGTCAGTTACAAACGAGGCCTGGTCTACGGGCCGATCAGCTTCACCGCCGATGACGGCCTCACGGTCATCTGCGGCCCGGCCGGCAGTGGGCGCACGAGCCTGCTCCTCACCCTCGCCGGGCGGATGCGGCCATCCTCCGGCACCCTGTCGGTGCTCGGCGAAGACCTTCCCCGCCACGCCCGCCGGGTCCAGCGCCGCACCGGCGTGTCCGGGTTCCACGGCATCGACTCCCTCGAAGAGTCGGTCACCGTCGGGGCGGCCATCCGCGAGCGCCACGCCTGGCTCGCCCCCTGGTGGTCCTTCATCCGTGCGGTCGACGACGCCGAGGTCTTCCGCGTCTGCGGACCGGTCTTCGGCGACATCCCGGTTCCGGCCGCGAGCACGATGATCTGGGACCTCGACGAGGTCGAGATGGTGCTCCTCCGCGCATCCCTCGCCATGATGAGCCGGCCCAGCGTGCTGTTCTTCGACCAGGTCGAGCAGGTGCACTCCCCGGAGGCACGCCGACTGCTCTGGTCCCGGCTCGGCGCGATCGTCGCGGCCGGCACTCCCGTGATCGCCTCGGCCATCGCACCAGACTTCGAAATGTGGGCGGATCTCGGGCTCAAACCGACCGTCCAGTACATGAACCAGGAGATTCGCTAGATGTTCGCCTTCCTCTCTACGGGCACCGAACTGCGCCGATTCGGCAAGGGCACCCTGCCCAAGATCGCCCTCGTCGTCTTGATGTTCATTCCGCTGATCTATGGCGCCCTCTACCTCTGGGCGTTCTGGGCGCCGGACAAGGAACTCAGCAAGCTCCCGGTCGCCCTCGTCAACTCCGACACGGGCGCCGTCCGCGACGGCACGGACGTGACCGCGGGCAATGACCTCGTCGGCAAGCTCCTCGACGGTCACGACCTGGGCTGGGTCGAAACCAGCGCGGCCGATGCCGCCACCGGCGTGACCGACGGCGACTACTACTTCTCCGTCACCATCCCCGCGGACTTCTCCACGGATGCGATCTCCGCGGGCACGGACACCCCGACCGCCGCCCAGGTCATGGTCGACTACAACGACAGCAACAGCTTCCTCGCCTCCACCCTCGGCAAGCAGGCCATGATCCAGCTGCGTGACGCCGTGTCCCTGAACATCGGCGACCAGACCGTCAACACGATGCTCGTGGCCGTCAACAAGGCCGGTGACGGCATCCGCACCGCCGCGGCCGGTGCCGGAACACTCGCCGACGGTCTCAGCACGGCCGAAACCGGCACCGGGACTCTCGTCGCCGGGCTGAACGACCTCTCCGCCGGCGCGTCCACCCTCGACGACGGCGCGGCCCAGGTGGCCGACGGATCGTCAACGCTGGCCGCGGGGATCGGCACACTCTCCTCGGGCGCGGCAACGCTCTCTGACTCCTCGGTAAAACTCTCCGACGGCGCGTCGACTGTCGCCGCCGGGACCCAGAAGGTGTCCGACGGACTCGCAAAGGCCGCAACGGGGGCGGCCGCCCTCTCTGACTCCTCCGACCAGCTCGCCGTGGGGGCGACTACGATCGCGACGGGAACCGGACAGCTCGCAACCGGAACGAAGGACCTCGACGACAGCCTCGCGAAGCTGCAGACGGCCATGGCCGCTGCCCCGCCCGGAACGCCGGCATCCGCGTTCCTGCCGACCGTGACGCAGCTCGCAACCGGAGCCGACACCCTCAATACGAAGACGCAGGGCGCCGCCACCCAGGTTTCCGGCTACGCGAAGCTCAGCGGGAACTTCGCCACCGGCATGGGGACGCTCTCCGATTCGCTGACCGCCGGCGCCCCCGGGGCCGCGCAGGTGGCGGCCGGAGCGGCGCAGGTGGCCTCCGGATCGGCCGCCCTCGCCTCCGGAGCCGGCCAGCTGGCCACCGGCGCGGCCACCGCCGCCACCGGGTCGGCCACCCTCGCCACCGGCGCGGATAGCCTCGCCGCCGGAACCGGCACCCTCGTCGACGGCAGCAGCCAGCTCGTTGCGGGCGGCACCGCCCTGGAGTCCGGCACCGTGCAACTCGCCGACGGCAGCCACACGCTCGCCGATGCCCTCGCGACCGGAGCCGCGGACGCACCGAGCCTCACCGACGCGCAGATCTCCGAGAAGGCCGCGGTGATCGCGAACCCCGTCGACCTCAACCAACGGTGGGAGAACGCCTCGGACAGCTTCGGCGAGGGCTTCGCGCCCTTCTTCCTCGCCCTGGCCACCTTCGTCGGTGCACTCATCACGTGGCTCATCCTGCGGGCCCTGCCGACGCGGGCGCTCGCCAGCGCAGCCTCCGGCCTGCGGGCCACGATGACCGGGTTCCTGCCGGCCATGGCAATCGGGTTGAGCCAGGTCATCATCATGGTCCTGGTGCTCGTCTATGGCATCGGGCTGACCCCGGCGCACTGGCTGGGCATGTCCGCGTTCATCTACCTCACGACGCTTGCGTTCCTGGCACTGCAGCAGATGTTCATCATCCTGTTCGGCACGGCGGCCGGCCGCGTGATCAGCCTGGTGCTGCTCATGCTGCAGCTCAGTTCCTCCGGCGGAACCTATCCCGTCGAGACCACGCCGGAGTTCTTCCAGATCCTGCACCCGTGGATGCCCGCTTCCTACGTCGTCACTGGGCTGCGGCAGCTCATCACGGGTGGGATCGACTCTAGACTGTGGCTTTCCGTGCTCGTTCTCGTAGGCATCCTGGTCGGCTCGATTGCGATCAGCGCCTGGAGCGCGTCTCGGCAGCGGATGTGGACGATCACCCGGCTGCACCCGGAACTGACCATCTAGGGTTGCGACCCGAACCGAGTGCGACGAAGGGACCGACAATGCCACGTGCCACGGGAACAAAACGGGCGATCCTGGACGCCGCGCTGGAGCTGGCCGCCACCCGCGGGATCACCGGCACCACGATGGATGACGTCGCCGAGCTCGCGCACGTTGCCAAGGGCAGCCTGTACTACAACTTCAGCTCAAAGGACAAGCTCTTCGAGGCGCTGCTGGAGGAGGGGGTCGGTTCGCTCTCCGACTCCCTCCGGGCGGCGCGGGACGGGCTGCACGGGAGTGAGGCGCTCGTCGCGCTGATTGCGGTGCTCCTCGACCTGATCGAATCGAACGCGGGACTCGCCAAGCTCATGGCGGCCGAGATCTTCCGCACCGATCGCGCCTGGCAGAAGACGCTGTTCGCCCTGCGGCACGAGGCCCTCGCGGTCTTCGCCGAGGCGATCGCCGAGGCCCGGCCGGCCACGGCGGCAGCGGGAACGAGCGGTCTGATGGCGTCGAGCGTCTTCGGCGCCGTGCTGATGGCGGGGCTCGAATGGCTGGTCTTCGATCCCGACCGCGACCGCGACGAGGTCTCCGCGGCCATCCTCGAGTCGCTCTCCGGCGGCCTGCTCGCCTGATCCCGCTCTGGGTCGTGCCGACGTGCTCCCGAAACCGGGACATTTCCGGTCATTGGCCCCCGGGGCGGCAGGTTCCGTGGGGCTCAGAGTGCTCACCGCGTTAGGATCGAGTGTGACCGGCGAAAACTTGATCGACCAGCCCGAGACCCTCCTTCCCGCGGAACCGGAGGTGATCGCGGCGCTCCGGAGTACCGAAAGCCACGCGTTGCCGTCCCTCGTCGCCGCGCACCCGACGTCGTCCCTGGCCTGGGCGGTGCTGGCGGATGTCGCCCACCTCGAGGGCCGCACGATCGAGGCATACGCCTTCGCCCGCGTCGGGTACCACCGCGGCCTCGACGCCCTCCGCAAGGCCGGCTGGCGCGGACACGGTCCGATCCCGTGGACCCACGAGCCCAACCGCGGGGTGCTGCGCGCCCTGTACGCGTTGCGCCGCTCTGCCGCCGAGATCAACGAGCAGGACGAGTTCGACCGCCTCACCGTCTTCCTGAACGACGCCGATCCGACCGCGATCGCGCGCATCAACCAGGAGACCATCACGCCTGATGGGTACCGGGCCGATGACCCTGCCCCGATCACCGAGGCGTTTTTCATCCGAGGAGAGAACTAATGCCAGCGATCGTTTTGGTCGGAGCCCAGTGGGGCGACGAGGGCAAGGGTAAGGCCACCGACCTCCTCGGCAGCCGCGTCGACTACGTCGTCAAGTTCAACGGCGGCAACAACGCCGGGCACACCGTCGTGATCGACGGCGAGAAGTACGCGCTGCACCTGCTGCCGTCCGGCATCCTGACCCCCGGTGTCACGCCGATCATCGCCAACGGCGTCGTCGTCGACATCGAGGTGCTCTTCGAGGAGCTCGACGCACTGATCTCCCGCGGCGTCGACGTGTCCCGGCTGAAGGTGAGCGCCAACGCGCACATCATCACCCAGTACCACCGCACGGTCGACAAGGTCACCGAGCGTTTCCTCGGCAAGCGCCAGATCGGCACGACCGGTCGCGGCATCGGCCCGACCTACGCCGACAAGATCAACCGCGTCGGCATTCGCGTGCAGGACCTCTTCGACGAGAACATCCTCCGCCAGAAGGTCGAGGGCGCCCTCGCCCAGAAGAACCACTTGCTCGTCAAGGTCTACAACCGTCGCGCCATCTCGGTCGACGAGATCGTGACCGACCTGCTCAGCTACGCCGAGCGCCTCCGCCCGATGGTCGCCGACACCGCGCTGCTCCTGCACGAAGCGCTCACCGCAGGCAAGACCGTGCTCTTCGAGGGCGGCCAGGCCACGATGCTGGATGTCGACCACGGCACGTACCCCTTCGTCACCTCCTCGAACGCGACGTCCGGCGGTGCGGTGACCGGATCGGGCATCGGCCCGAACCGGATCGACCGCGTCCTCGCCGTCGTCAAGGCGTACACGACCCGCGTCGGCGCCGGCCCGTTCCCGACCGAGCTCTTCGACGAGTCCGGCGAGTTCCTGCGCGCCAAGGGCTTCGAGTTCGGCACCACGACCGGCCGCCCGCGCCGCTGCGGCTGGTACGACGCGCCCGTCGCCCGCTACACGGCCCGCATCAACGGGGTCACCGACTTCGTGCTCACCAAGCTCGACGTGCTCACCGGCCTCGCCTCCATCCCGGTCTGCGTCGCGTACAGCGTCGACGGCGTCCGCCACGACGAGGTGCCCGTCTCACAGTCCGACTTCCACCACGCGAAGCCGATCTTCGAGGACTTCCCCGGCTGGACCGAGGACATCACCGGCGCCCGCACCTTCGAGGAACTGCCGCGGAACGCCCAGGACTACGTGCTCGCGCTCGAGAAGATGAGCGGCGCCCGCATCTCCGCGATCGGCGTCGGCCCCGGCCGCGAAGCGATCGTGTCCCGCCACGACCTGATCAACTAGCGACCAGGCCCGGCGCGGTTGAGGCCGGGCCGCAGGGCCTGAACGGAGAGAGCGGATGCGCCCGGCGCATCCGCTCTTGTCGTCTCACGCCGTCCCACTCCGCGTCAAACGAGCGGATGCTGCCATTCACCGGCGGGATCCGGACGTTGCGCTCCGAGGGGGCCGACGCGGGCGGCCGCACACGTTACAGTCGGCAGGTGACCGATAGCACCGCCCCGCGCGACGCCCCCACTTCTGCCGCACCCGTCCCCGCGTCCGCTCCCGCCGAGCCGGCTCGCCGCGCCCTCGTTGCGCTGCAGTTCCTCGGCATGGGCGTCGTCTGGGGCTCGAGCTTCCTGTTCATGAAGGTCGCCCTCGTCGGAGTGAGCTTCGGCCAGGTCGCCTGGTCGCGCCTCGTGCTCGGCGGCCTCACCCTCGGCCTGATCGTGCTCATCACGCGGCCCCGGGTGAACGGCGGCCCCGTGCTGCCGCGCGAAGCGGTCGTGTGGCTGCACTTCCTCGTGATCGCGGTGAGCGGATGCGTCGTGCCGCACCTCCTCTTCGCGTGGGCCGAGCAGTACGTGTCCTCGAGTCTCGCGAGCATCTACAACGCCGTGACGCCGATCATGACGGCCCTGATGGCGACCCTTGCCTTCCGGGTCGAACGGCTCGGGCGCGGGCAGGTGCTCGGGGTCGTCGTCGGGATCGCCGGCGTGCTCGTGATCATCGGGCCGTGGCGGTACGCGGCGCTCACCGGGGACCTCTGGGGCCAGCTCGCCTGCCTCGGCGCGGCCGTCTGTTACGGCTTCACGTTCGGCTACACCCGCCGGTTCCTGAGCGGGCGGCCGATCGCGGGGGCGACGTTCGCGTTCCTCAACATCGGGCTCGGCGGGGCGATCATGCTGCTGCTCACCCCGGTGCTGGCCTGGCACCCGGTGTCGCTCAGCCCGGCGATCGTCCTGAGCCTGCTCACCCTCGGCGCCCTCGGCACCGGGCTCGCCTACATCTGGAACATCAACGTGCTCCGCGCCTGGGGGCCCACGAATGCGTCGACGGTCACCTACGTGACGCCCGTCGTCGGGGTCGCCCTCGGGGTGCTGCTGCTGGGCGAGAGCCTCTCCTGGAACGAGCCGCTCGGCGCACTGCTCGTGCTGCTCGGCATCCTGCTCGCCCAGAAGCGCATCCGCTTGCGCCTGCCGCACCGCGTCCTCGCCTGATCCGAAACGAGGCCCGCGGCCAGGCCGACTCGTCAGGCCTCGCGGCGCAGTCTCGCTCACCGAGGCCCGGCCGGCTGAGTGCCGTATCCGCTCTCTCCGGCGCGATCGGGCGAATCGTGGGTGCGTTCCGGGAGTCAGAACGATTCACCCGCTTTCGCGGAAGGGCGCGCACGGTATCGTCGAACCATGGCCGAACACGAGGAGTTGCCCGCCGGCGCGGGGCAGGATGCGATCGACGAATTGACGGGCATCCGTCAGAGCATCGACAACATCGATGCCGCCCTCATCCACATGCTCGCTGAGCGCTTCAAGTTCACCCAGCAGGTCGGACGCCTCAAAGCGAAGCACGGTCTCCCGCCCGCAGACCCCGCGCGGGAGCTGCAGCAGATCCAGCGGCTGCGCGCGCTCGCCGAAGAGGCCAGGCTCGACCCGGGCTTCGCCGAGAAGTTCCTCAACTTCATCGTCGCCGAGGTCATCCACCACCACGTGCGGCTCGCCGGCGGCCAGGCCGCCTCGGGCGACGAGCAGGGGCCCGGCGCCGCGATCGGGGTCGAGCCCGATTCGGCGATCGGCGCCCCGGCACCCGCGACCGGCGTCGTCGCCGACTCCGCGATCGGCGCCCCAGCTCCGGCAGCGCAGGCGTCTGCAACGACCGCGCCTACGGCCCCGGCTCCCGCAGCCTCGGCGCCTACGACCTCGGCGCCTACGGCCCCGGCGTCCGACCCCGCATCGTGAGCTGGGACCCGCACCACCTCCCCTCCCAGTCCGGCAAGACCTTCGTCGTCACCGGCGCCAACGCCGGCCTCGGCTACTTCACAAGCGAACAGCTGGCCGCGACCGGAGCGCACGTCGTGCTCGCCTGCCGCAATCCGGTGAGAGCGGATGCCGCACTCGCGGCCATCCGCGGACGGGTGCCCGGGGCATCCGTGTCGGCGATCACGCTCGACGTCGCCGACGCCGACAGCGTGCGCGCCGCGGCCGCCCTCCTGCTCGAGCTGCCCCGGCTCGACGGGCTCGTGCTCAACGCGGGCATCGTGCACCCGCCGCGGAAGCGGGAGGTGAGCGCGGCCGGTAACGAGATCGTCCTCGAGACGAACTATCTCGGGCACTTTCACCTCACCGCGCTCACGCTGCCGGCCCTGCTGCGCACGCCCGGCAGCCGGGTCGTCGCGCTCGGGTCGCTCGCGACGCGGCTCGTCGTCTCGCGCCTGGACAACCTGCAGCTCGCGACGGGGTACAGCGGCTGGGTCGCCTACGCGCAGTCGAAGATCGCGATGCAGGTGTTCGGCTTCGAGCTCGACCGGCGGCTCCGGCTCGCGGGACTCGGCGGACCTGACGGAGTGCAGAGCCTTGTTGCGCACCCCGGTTACTCGGTGTCTGGGCTGACGCCGGGCATCCGTGGGGTCAATGAGCCCAGCCGGCCGCAGCGGTTCGCCGACAACCTGCAGGGCCTGATCGGCGCCCAGGGCAAGGACCACGGCGCCTGGCCGAGCGTGCGCGCCGCCCTCGACACGGATGCCCGTGGCGGCGAATACTACGGCCCCCGCTACCTGACCCGCGGCGTGCCCACTCGCCAGCAACCCACCAACACGAGCCTCGACCCCTTGGTTGCGGCGAACCTCTGGTCCCGCACCGAGCGACTCACTCTCCCCTTCCCCCTGTAACCCGAGCGCCCCGAGCCGCTCGGCCCACCGCTCCCGCCCAAACCCGCCCAAACCCGCCGCGAGAGTACGAATTGTGCCCCTTCGACGCTGGCGAAGGGGCCATTTCTCCGCTCTCGCGAACCCGACTGGGCGGCACCCCGTTGCGAGAGTACGAATTGTGCCCTCATATCGCGCACCAAGGGGCAATTTCTCCGCTCTCGCGGGAAGAGTGAGGGGTGAGGGGTGAAGGATGCCGGGGGCTGGGTCGACGCGAACGCGACGGTTGGATGGGTCAGGGGCGCCAGCCGCGGTCCCGAAGGGCGGTGTCGACCTTGCGCACGGCCGAGGCACTCTTGAGTCGAATATGGGTCTTGTTCAAGCGAACCACCCGCCAATCGGCTTCCATGATCGCATCGAGTCGGTCGATGTCCCAGTGATACTGCTCTTCGTCCGTTCGATGCTGCTCGCCGTCGTACTCAACGAGCACTCGATACTCCCGGTAGACGAGATCACCCGTCGCAATCTTCCGTCCCGTCCTATCCGTCAGGGGAGCGTTCACTTCCGGCTCGGGTAGGCCGGCCCGCACCAGGAGTAGCCGGATCTCGGTTTCCCGTGGTGAGAGCACGCCGGGGCGGACCCACTCGAGCGCTTCTCTGAGCCGCCGTGCACCGCGCTTACCTGCGTGGCGCGCCACGCCGGTGCGCAGCTCGGCCATAGTCGCCAGCGGCCGCTTCCCTCCGACCAGGGCGTCTCCCATCACTATGAGTTCATCCAGGCTGAGCACGGCAGCGAGCTGGCGCCAGACATCGACCGGTGCGGCCACGCGATAACCGCCGATATCGACCAGGCGTACAGTGCCAGGTCGAGCGTGATGTGCGACGGTCCCTCTCACTCTCTGTCGTTCCGCCGGGTCGTCGACGCAGACATGAATCACGCCGGACGACGCGAACCTCCGGGGGAGGGGAAGACCGTGCAGGTGCGCTGCCGTGACGTGACTGAAGAACTGGGCCGTCGACATCCGCTCGGAGTATGCCGCTATGAGCGTCGCGATCGTTGCTGGGCCTACTCGTGGTGAGCGGATGCCGTGAAACGGCTGCTCAAGGTCCACGCCCCTCATCCGCTTCCGCGATACGCCCTCGTGGCGTCCACGGCGGGTGGTGAAGTGTCGGCCACGCAACGTGGGCGGAAGCTCGCGACGTCGTTTCATCCCCCGATGATGCCGATTCCCACGAACGAACGAGCGTTCTATCCACAGCCCGTCGGTCAGGGACCGCGAGAGTACGAAAAAGGCCCCTTCGGATGTCGTGAAGGGGCCATTTTCGTACTCTCGCGAACCACACGCCCGTTCTGGGGGCGAGCGGCGGGAGCTCGGGGGAGGGCGCTAGGCGAAGTGGGCGGGGAGGGTGGCGGTGTGGCGGGAGCGGAGGTCGGCTAGGGAGATCGTGAAGACGTCCTGCACCTCAAGAGCCGCGAGGGTGTTGTCGGTGACGCCGATGCGGAGAACCGGGTAGTTGCGGCCCTCGCAGAGGCCGAGGAACTTCACGTCGTCCTCGCGCGGCACCGAGACGATGACGCGGCCGGCCGACTCCGAGAACAGGGCGACGGATGCGTCGATCCCGTCCCGCTCGCAGATGTCGCCGAGCCACACGCGGGCTCCGACCCCGAACCGGAGCACGGCCTCGGCCAGGGTCTGCGCGAGCCCGCCGGAGGACAGGTCGTGCGCGCTGTCGACGAGCGCCTCGATCGACGCCGCGTGGAGCAGCCCGGCGAGGCGGGCCTCCCCGGCGAGGTCGACGACCGGCGGCAGGCCGCCGAGGTGCCCGTGCACGACATCGGCCCACGCCGAGCCGTCGAGTTCCTCGCGGGTGATGCCGAGCAGGTAAATGTTGTGGCCGTCGTCCTGCCAGCCGCTCGGCACCCGGCGGGCGACGTCGTCGATCACGCCGAGCACGGCGACGACGGGCGTCGGGTAGATCGGCTGGTCGCCGGTCTGGTTGTAGAACGACACGTTGCCGCCGGTGACGGGGATCTCGAGCTCGAGGCATCCGTCGGCGAGGGCCGTGACGGCGCGTTCGAACTGCCACATCACCTCGGGGTTTTCCGGTGAGCCGAAGTTGAGGCAGTCGCTGATGCCGACGGGCACCGCGCCGGTCGCGGCGACGTTGCGGTACGCCTCGGCGAGGGCGAGCTGGGCGCCGCGATACGGGTCGAGCTGGCAGTAACGGCCGTTGGCGTCGGTCGCGATGACGAAGCCGAGGCCCGACTCCTCGTCGATGCGGATCATGCCGGCGTCGTCGGGGAAGGAGAGCGCGGTGTTTCCGAGCACGTAACGGTCGTACTGGTCGGTGATCCAGCTCGGGTCTGCGAGGTTGGGCGAGCCCAGCAGGGAGAGGAACTGCGCGCGCAAGTCGGCGGCATCCGTCGAGCGGGTCAGAGCAGAGGCCGAGTCGGCCTGGAGCGCGTCGATCCAGGTCGGGTACGCGACCGGGCGGTCGTAGACCGGGCCATCAATCGCGACCGTGCGCGGGTCGACGTTGACGATCTCTTCGCCGTTCCAGTCGATCACGAGCCGTCCGGTGTCGGTGACCTCGCCGAGCACGCTCGTCTCGACGTCCCACTTCCGGGTCATCGCGAGGAAGCCCTCGAGCTTCTCCGGGGTGACGACCGCCATCATCCGCTCCTGGCTCTCGCTCATCAGGATCTCCTCGGCGGTGAGCGTCGGGTCGCGCAGCAGCACCTTCTCGAGCTGGATGTACATGCCGCCGTCGCCGTTCGAGGCGAGCTCCGAGGTGGCGCAGCTGATGCCGGCCGCGCCGAGGTCCTGGATGCCCTCGACGAGCTTGTCGCGGAACAGCTCGAGGCAGCACTCGATGAGCACCTTCTCGGCGAAGGGGTCGCCGACCTGCACCGCGGGGCGCTTGGTCGGGCCGTCGGCGCTGAAGGTGTCCGAGGCGAGAATGGATGCCCCGCCGATGCCGTCTCCGCCGGTGCGGGCCCCGAAGAGCACGACCTTGTTGCCCACGCCGCGGGCGTTGGCGAGGTGCAGGTCCTCGTGCCGGAGCACGCCGACCGAGAGCGCGTTGACGAGCGGGTTGCCCTGGTAGACCGAGTCGAACCAGGTCTCGCCGCCGATGTTCGGCAGGCCGAGGCAGTTGCCGTAGAAGGAGATGCCGGAGACGACGCCGTGCACGACGCGCGCGGTGTCCGGGTCGTCGATGCGGCCGAAGCGGAGGGCGTCCATCACGGCGACCGGGCGGGCGCCCATCGAGATGATGTCGCGCACGATGCCGCCGACGCCGGTCGCGGCGCCCTGGAACGGCTCGATGTAGGAGGGGTGGTTGTGGGATTCGATCTTGAAGGTGACGGCCCAGCCTTCACCGACGTCGAGCACGCCCGCGTTCTCGCCCATGCCGACCATGAGGTTCTTCTTCATGGCGGGGGAGACCTTGTCGCCGAACTGGCGCAGGTACTTCTTCGAGCTCTTGTACGAGCAGTGCTCGCTCCACATCACCGAGTACATCGCGAGCTCGCCGCTCGTGGGCCGGCGGCCGAGGATGGTGCGGATCTCCTGGTACTCGCCCGCGGTCAGCCCGAGGGCTCCGAAGGGCTGGTCCTTGTCCGGGGTGGCGATCGCGTTCTCGACGGTGTCGGCGATGCCGCGGGAGTGGGTGTTTGAGGCAGCGGTCACGAGCGGTGTACTCCCAGAGTCAACGGATGCTTAGCGCGGCCCAGTCTACCGGTTGCCTTCCTAGAGGGCCGTGGCCCCTCGGAACGGTTGCCGCTGCGGACAACTGTGACCGGCGCACCGGCCACAGGTGTCCGCACGGGCAACAGATGCCGCGAATTCGGCCCGCGGTGTCCTTTCGGGAGCGCCCCGTTCGTTCCTAGAGTAGATCCCACCATTCCCGATGGGTCATTCGCTGAAATCCCCGATGAAGGAGTCACCATGCCCAGCTATGTTGCCCTGACCTACACCCGCGACGTCGACTGGACCGCCCCGGAGCAGGCGGCAGAGATGCAGGAGTACCGCGAGTTCGGCCGCGACGCCGAGGCCGTCATCCGCGGCGGTGCCGCGCTCTACCCGACCCAGACCGCGACGACCGTGCGGGTCACCGGAGGCAAGGGCGGCGACATCGTCGTCGGCGACGGCCCGTACGCCGAGACCAAGGAAGCCCTCACCGGCTTCTACCTGCTCGAATGCGACAGCCTCGACGAGGCGATCCGGCACGCGGCCGCGATCCCCGCCGCCTGGAACGGCGTCGTCGAGGTGCGTCCGACGGTGCCGACCCTGATGTGATGACCGCGACGGATGCCGGTGGCGGGATCCCTGAGGTGTCGCGAATCGACGTTCCCGCCGGCGATGAACCTCGATCTGCGCCATCTCACGGGACTATCCGGAGCGCGGCAGTCGCGGTAGTCGCGGCCGGCACCGACCCCGGCGGCGCGCTCGCCGCGCTGCTGCGTGGCGAGCGGCGCCGGGTGCTGGCCACTGTCATCCGCCTGACCGGCGACCTGCACCTCGCCGAAGACGCCGTGCAGGACGCCGCCGTCAGCGCCCTCGAGACCTGGCGTCGGACCGGCGTGCCGCCGAATCCGCGCGCCTGGCTCACCCTCGCGGCCAAGCGGCGGGTGATCGACCTCCTCCGGCGGGAGGGCGCGCGGCCGGTCAAGGAACGGGAGGCGATCATCCTGGCCGTGCAGCGGGCACCCGACGAGACCCCGCCCGGCGTCGTCCGCGACGACCAGCTCCGGCTGATCTTCACCTGCTGCCACCCGGCTCTCGCGCAGGAGGCCCAGGTCGCGCTCAGCCTGCACGTGCTCTGCGGGCTGAGTGTCGCAGAGGTCGCCCGGGCGCTCCTCGTCTCGGAGGCGACGATGGCCAAGCGCCTCACCCGGGCGCGGCGCAAGATAGCCGATGCCGGCATCCGCTATCGGGTTCCCGATGCCGAGGAGCTGCCCGGCAGGCTGGGCGCCGTCGCGACGACCGTGTTCCTGCTGTTCACCGAGGGCTACGCGTCCCGGTCGGCGGATGCCCCGCCTCCCGTGACCGTGCCGGCCGAGCGGGCCGGGCCGCCCGGCGCATCCGTTGCGGAGGAGGCGATCCGGCTGGGGCGGCTGCTCGTCGAGCTGATGCCGGGCGAGCCCGTGCTCGAGGGACTGCTCGCGACGATGCTGCTCCAGCACTCCCGGCTGCGCGCCCGGTTCGATCACGCCGGCGACATCGTGCTCCTGGCCGACCAGGATCGCAGCCTCTGGGACACTGACCTTGCCGCGGAGGGCATCGAGCTCGCCGCGTCCGCGATCCGCGGCAGCAGCATCCGCCCCGAACGGTTCGCGGTCACGGCCGCGATCGCCGCCTGCCATGCCCTCGCAGCGGATGCCGCGGCGACCGACTGGAACGCGGTCCTCGCCTGGTACGACGTGCTGCTCCACCTCGACCCGAGCCCGGTCGTGCGGCTGAACCGGGCGGCTGCCCTCGCCGAGAGCGGCGACCCGGCCGCGGCGCTCGCCGTGGTGGACCGGATCGAGGGCCTCGACGACTACTTCTGGTTCCACGCGACCCGGGCGGAGCTGCTCCGCAGGCTGGGGCGAGACCGGGAGGCGGGCGTCGCTGCTGTCGTGGCGGCCGGGCTTACCGAGTCCGCGGCGCAGCGCCGACTGCTCGCGCGCCGGCATCCGCTCTGAGGCAGGCGCGAGAGCACCCACACGCCCGGCCGCAGGCATCCGCGCCGAGGCAGGCGAGAGCGCCCGAGCGCCGCATCCGCGGGTACATTGCTGGCATGGAAAGAGCATCCGTTCGCGCCCGCCACCGGGCGCTCCTCGCGGCCAGGGACTCGACGGAGCGGCTCGAGTTCTTCAGCGACGCCGTGTTCGCCATCGCGATGACGCTCCTCGTGCTCGATTTGCGCGTTCCGTCACTCGCGACAGTCCCGAGGGACGAACTCGGTCGGGCGCTTCTCGACCAGGCGCCCAAGTTATTCGCCTACGTGCTCAGCTTCGCCGTGATCGGCCTGAACTGGTCGAGCCATTTCCGTCGGTTCCAGGTGATCGACCGGGTCGACCGGCGGCTCGTGCAACTCGACCTGCTGCTCCTGCTCCTGGTCGCGTTCGTGCCGTTTCCCACGGCGGTGCTCAGCGAGTACGGCCCGGAGATCCTGAGCGTCGTGCTCTATGCGGCCACGGTTGCGCTGATCAACGGCGTGCAGTGCCTGATCTGGGTCCACGTCAGGAGGGCGGGCCTGCTCAGCCCCCTGGTCGATCGCGGGCTGTATCGCTACGTGCGGCGCAACATCCTGGTGCCCGGAGTCGTGTTCACGGTCTCGATCGGGATCGCCCTTCTTGGCCAGCCCCTGATCGCGATGCTCAGCTGGCTCGCGATCTCGCCCGCATCCATCGCGCTCAGTCGGGCCAGAATCGTTCGCTCTGATGAATACGAGCCGGCCGTGCGCCCCCGGTCGCCCGCGGGCGTGACCGCCGTGCCTGGAACGCCCGCCGGGCCTGCCCCGCCAGGCACACCCGCCGCGCCGGGCCCCTGAACGGATGCACCGTGCCACGATGGAGGAATGACCTACCTTCCGGCTGACACCAGATATGAGTCCATGCCCTACCGCCGCACCGGGAAGAGCGGCCTCAAACTACCGGCCGTCTCGCTCGGGCTGTGGCAGAACTTCGGCGGGGTCACCCCGCTCGAGACGCAGCGCGCGATCCTGCGCCGCGCCTTCGACCTCGGCGTGACGCACTTCGACCTCGCCAACAACTACGGCCCGCCCTATGGCAGCGCCGAGAGCAACTTCGGGATCCACCTCAAGCAGGATTTCCGGCCGCACCGCGACGAGCTCGTCATCTCGACCAAGGCCGGCTACGACATGTGGGCGGGCCCCTACGGCGAGTGGGGCTCCCGCAAGTCGCTGCTCGCGAGCCTCGACCAGTCGCTCGGCCGGATGGGCCTCGACTACGTCGACGTGTTCTATTCGCACCGCGCCGACCCGGACACCCCGCTCGAGGAGACCATGGGCGCGCTGCACACCGCCGTCACGAGCGGTCGCGCCCTCTACGCCGGCATCTCCTCATACTCGCCAGAACGCACCCGGCAGGCCGCGGCGATCCTCGCCGACCTCGGCACGCCGCTGCTCATCCACCAGCCCTCGTACTCGATGTTCAACCGCTGGGTCGAGGACGACCTGCTGAGCACCCTCGAGGACCTCGGCGTCGGCTGCATCGCCTTCTCCCCGCTCGCCCAGGGGCTGCTCACCGACCGGTACCTGCACGGGGTGCCCGCGGACTCCCGGGCGGCGCGCGCCGGGTCGATGAAACGCGACATGGTCAGCGACGAGACGCTCGTCCACATCCGTGCCCTGACCGACATCGCCGAGGCGCGCGGGCAGTCGCTCGCGCAGCTCGCCCTCGCCTGGGTGTTGCGGCGCCCGGAGGTGACGTCGGCGCTGATCGGGGCGTCCTCGGTCGCGCAGCTCGAGACCAACGTCGCCGCCGTCGAGAACCTGACCTTCACAACCGCGGAGCTCATCGCGATCGACGCTCACGCCGTCGACGCCGGCATCAACCTGTGGGAGGCATCCGCCGCCGTCTAAAAGCTCACTGTTCTCGAAAGCGGGTGAATCGTCGGTTCGCGGTACTGATAACGACGACTCACCCGCTTTCGCGGCAGAGGGCGGGCGAGCGGATGCCGGCGCGCACCGCAGGTGCCCGGGTTACGCGGTTGCGAGCATCCGCTCGATCGCGGAGGTGAAGAACGTGAGCCCGTCGGTGCCGCTGCGCATCGCGGACGCGGTGTCCGGGCCGAAGCCGGGCTCGACCGCGTGCTCGGGGTGCGGCATCAGGCCGACGACGTTGCCGCGGGCGTTGCTGATGCCGGCGATGTCATTGAGGGAGCCGTTCGGGTTCAGGCCGACGTAGCGCACGACGACGCGGCCTTCGCCCTCGAGCGCGGCGAGTGTCTCGGTGGAGGCGATGAAGCCGCCCTCGCCGTTCTTGAGCGGGATGGTGATCTCCTGGCCGGCGGTGAAGCCGCTGGTCCAGACGGTGTCGGTGTTCTCGACGCGCAGCTGCTGGTCGCGGCAGATGAACGAGCCGTGGTCGTTGCGGGTCAGCCCACCCTCGAGCAGGTGCGCCTCGGTGAGCATCTGGAAACCGTTGCAGATACCGAGCACCGGCATACCGCTGTTCGCGGCGTCGATGACCTCGGCCATGATCGGCGAGAGGCTCGCGATCGCGCCGGCACGGAGGTAGTCGCCGTAGCTGAAGCCGCCGGGCAGCACGATCGCGTCGACGCCGCGGAGGTCGTGCTCGCCGTGCCAGAGCGCGACGGCTTCGGCGCCCGCGATCCGGATCGCGCGCTGCGCGTCACGGTCATCGAGCGAACCGGGGAAGGTGACGACGCCGATGCGCATCAGGCGGATGCCCCGACTGTGCTGTCGGCGCCGACGACGTGGATGCCGACGACGTCTTCGATCACGGCGTTGGAGAGCACGGAGTCGGCGAGTTCGCGCACTTCGGCCAGCATGGCCTCGTCGACAGGGCCGTCGACGGTGAGCTCAAAACGCTTGCCGAGGCGAACGCTCGTGAACCCGGTCTTGCCGAGGCGGCCGAGGACGCCGGCGACGGCTTTTCCCTGCGGGTCGAGCAGCTCGGCCTTGGGCATAACTTCAACGACGATGGTTGGCATGGTTCACTCCGAGACGTCGGGGGCGTGGATGCCTCGATTCTACAGTCCACGGGGGCCGCACCCGGGTCGGCTTCTACCGCCCGCTGCCGGCGCCGCTCTGCCCGAAGCCCGGTGCGATGCCGGTCCCCGGTGCGAGGCCGGCCTGCCCGAGGAGTACCCCGCGCAGCACGTCGCGGATCGCCGCGACCCCCTCGAGCGTCTCGACGAAGCTCGTGCTGAGCGGCGACAGCCCGATCCGCAGCCCCTCGGGCCCGCGGAAATCGGGGATGACGTCGTGTTCCCAGAGCGTCGTCGTGACCTGCCGCATCGCCGGGTGGTTGACCGTGACGTGGCCGCCGCGGTGGGTATGGTCGCGCGGCGACGTGAGCGTCACACCGAGCGGCGCGAGCCACTCGTCCACGAGGGTGATCGCGAACTCGGTGAGCGCGACCGACTTCGCCCGCACCTCCTCGATGCCCGCCTCGCCGATCATCGCAATCGTGTCCTGCATCGCGAGCATCCCGACGATCGGCGGCGTCCCGCTCTGAAACCGGCGGATGCCGTCGGCCGGGTGATACCCCGGCCCCATCGTGAACACGTCTCTGGTCCCCATCCAGCCCTGGATCGGCTGGGTGAGTACGTCCTGCAGGTCACGGCACACATACCCGAAGGCGGGAGCCCCCGGCCCGCCGTTGAGGTATTTGTACGAGCAGCCGACGGCGAGGTCGACGTCGCAGAGGTCCAGCTCGACCGGGACGGAGCCGACGGAGTGGCTGAGGTCCCAGAGCACGAGGGCGCCGACCGAGTGTGCGGCCGCAGTGATCCGGCGCATGTCGGCGAGGAATCCCGAGCGGTAGGCGACGTGGCTGAGCAGCACGAGCGCGGTCTGCGGGCCGATCGCCGCGCGCACCTGGTCGACCGAGACCCCGCCGGCAGGGTCGGAGTGGATCCAGTGCAGGGTGAGGCCGCGCTCGGCGGCGATGCCCTCGAGCAGGTACCGGTCGGTGGGGAAGTTGTCGGTGTCGAGCACGATCTCGGTGCGCGCCGGTTCCGAGCCGACCCTGCGGTAGTCCACCGCCGCGCGGGCGAGCTTATAGAGCAGTACGGTCGTCGAGTCGCCGATGAAGACCTGGCCGGGTCCCGCCCCGAGCGCGACCCGTCCGAGCTCGTCACCGATCCGGAACGGCAGGTCCATCCACTCCTCGTCCCAGCCGCGGATCAACCGGGTGCCCCAGTTGTGCCTCAGGAACTCGGTGATCCGCCCGAGACTCGCGAGGGTGGGCCGGCCGAGCGAATTGCCGTCCAGGTAGACGAAGGGATCGGCCGCCGCGCCCGCCTCGGTGCCCACGAACTGCCGACGGTAGTGGGCCAGCCCGTCGATCCGGTCCATTCTGCGCGCGAAGACGAGGTGGGCATCCGTGCCGCCCTCGCCGCCGGCACCGCTGCGGCTCTGGTCGGGAGGAGGCGTCATCGGGAGTCCTTGGTTCTCAGGGAGGCTGCGGGCCGTTGACCGGCGCGACGCGGTTCTCCGGCGAGATTCACGGGTTCGCACGCGAGACCCGGTTCTCCGGCGCGATTCTATCCCGGACGGCGGAATCCGGGCGTGGACACAGGCGACATGGAGGATTCCCTCCGACCAGGCATAGCCGGGGGACTTAGAATCGACTCCATGACTTCGTCCGAACCGACCACGCAGGACGGCGCACAACCGCGTCGGCGCGACGCCCGGCAGAACCGGGAGCGCCTGATCGTCGAGGCACGGGCGCTCATCGCGCAGAACGGGGTCGACGCCTCCCTCGAGGAGATCGCCCGCCGTGCGGACGTCGGCGTGGCCACGCTGTACCGCAACTTCCCGACCAGGGACGACCTCGTGCGCGCCCTCTACGACATCGCGCTCGCCGAACTCGCGACCGTCCGCGACGAGGTCGTCGCGGCGCCGACGGCCTGGGCCGGCATCGAGCTCTACATGGAACGTGTCTCCGAGTGGCTCGTCGCCGACCCCGCGCTCCCGCACATCCTCAAGCGCATGGAGGTCATCGACCCGGGCAGCGGTCGCGGCAAGGAATTCCAGACCGTGATCGCGGGGCTCGTCGCCCGCGCGAAGAAGGACGGTGCACTGCGAGCGGATGTCGACGCGGTCGACCTCGCGGTCCTGGTCACCATGGTCGGTTCCCTCGGCACGCACGGCGGCGGTCACACCGGCCAGTGGCGCAGGCAGCTCGCGATCGTGCTCGACGGCCTGCGCCTGCCGGCCACGGACCGGCCCCGGCTGCCCGGCCGGCCGCTCGCCGCCCGCGAATTCCAGGCGGCGGTTCACGGGCTCACCCGGCGCGCCAAGCGCGCGGCATCCGGCAGCGGTTCCGGGCGCTGAGTGAAGGTCGCGACCGTCTACGACGTCGCCGCCCACGCGGCGGTGTCGATCGCGACGGTGTCCCGGGTGCTGCGCCGGCCGGATGACGTACGCGAGTCGACCAGGGAGCGGGTCCTCGCCTCCGTGCAGGCCCTCGGCTACGTGCCGAGCGCGAGCGCACGCTGCCTCGCCGCCCAGCGCACCGGCGTGCTCGGCCTGTTCTTCCCCGGCATCGACGACGAGGATGACGGGGGAGAGGCGCCGTTCGTGCAGGACCTCTCGGTCTCGATGGTCGTCGACGCGGCTGGCGGCAGCGAGGTCGCACCGCCGAACCTGTCCTTCGACGGTGTGCTGCGCGGCAGCGAGCGCGAAGCCTGGCGCCAGGGTTTCGCCCTCATGGTCGGCGTCGGCAGGGATGCCAATCCCGCCGACATGTTGCGGGACATCGCCGGACGGGTCGACGCTGTCGCGGTGCTCGCCGGCAGCGTCCCGGACGAACTCCTCAAGCACGTCTCGCGGCGGATCCCCGTCGTACTGATCGGCGGTCCCCGCCGCTGCGCCGAGATGGACTTCGACCACGTCAGCGTGAGCAACCGGGAAGGCATGCGCGCCCTGACCGCGCACCTCCTGGAGAACGCAGACGCCACCGACCTCGCCTTCGTCGCCGGGCCCGCCGATTCGCCGGACAGCGCCGAGCGCTATCAGGGCTTCGTCGAAGCCCTCGAGGGGGCGGGCTTCGACCCGGCCACCGCGACGATCCTGCAGGGCGACTTCTCCCGCATCCGTGCCCGTCGGCTCGCCGAAACGCTGCTCGCCACCGGGCGGATGCCGCGGGGCCTGGTCTGCGCGAACGACCGGACCGCGCTCGGCATGCTCGACGTGCTCGTGCCCGCCGGAGTGCGCGTGCCGGAGGACGTCATCGTGACCGGTTTCGACGGCATCGAGGCCGGACGCCTGTCGACCCCGCGGCTCACGACGGTGTACCAGCCGATGGTCGAGCTCGGGCGGGCGGCGATCCGGGCGATGCTCAGCCGGATCGAGCACCCCGACCAGCCGCCGATCACGGCGCGCCTGCCCGTGAAGGTGCTGCTCCGCGAAAGCTCGGAGGGCACCCTCCCCGCCTGACCCGCGCCCACTGCACGTGCCGACTGTCGCCGCTGTCGCCCAGTGTCGCCGGTGGACCGGGTCGCCTCGGCGGCAGCGGCGATTCTCGGCGGAGGCCGGGGTGCGGCGGCGTTGCCGCGCCTAGGCTTGAGTCCTCGGCAGCACGGCGGCAGCCCGGGCCGTCGGGCCGGAAATGGAGCGCACCATGAGCACGATCGACCCCACTGCCACCCCGCCAGCGACCGGGCGCCATTCGGCCGAGGCGGCCACCGTCGCGGACGTCACGAAGGTCACGGACGTCACGGGCGTCGCGGGCGTCACGAAGGTCGCGGGCGTCGCGGGCGTCGCGAACGTCACGAACGTCGCGGGCGTCACGAAGGTCACGGACGCCGCGGCCGTTACGGACGTCACGGACGTCGTGGACGTCGCGAACGCTGCGGCCGGCACGTTCGACGGCTGGCCCGGGGTCCCGCGCTTCGGCACCCTGCCGGTCCCCCTGACGGATGCCGTCGCGAACGTCGGCATCGACCTTCCCGTCGGGCGCGTGACGGCCCTGCATGCCCGGCCGGAGGCATCCGCTCGCGGAGTCGTGCTTCTCGTGCCCGGGTTCACCGGCTCGAAGGAGGACTTCGGCGGCTTCCTGCCGTTGCTCGCCGACCGCGGCTGGGACGCCTGGTCGTACAGCCAGCGCGGGCAGGCGGACTCCGCGGCCCCCGCCGGCGCCGAGAACTACACCCTCGAGGCGTTCGCGCAGGACGTCGTCGCCGTGGCCGAACTCGTCGGCAGCGGCCGGCCCGTGCACCTGCTCGGGCACAGCTTCGGCGGGGTCGTCGCCCGGGCCGCCGCGATCCTCGCGCCCGAGCGCTTCCTCGACGTCACCCTGCTCTGCTCGGGTCCGCACGGCTGGGCCGGGCGGATGGAGCGCGAGGAGGCGATCCTCCGCGAGCGCGGATCGGCGGCGTGGTGGAACGAGGACAATCCGCACACCGTTGGGCTGCCCGATGCCGCCCTGACCGCCGACGAGGCCTTCCGCCGGCTGCGGATGGGGGCCACGAGCGACGACCAGTTGCTCGGCGCGGCCGCGATCCTCAGCGACGAGACCGACAGCACCGGCGAGTTGCTCGCGACCGGCCTCGACACCCTCGTCGCGCACGGAGTCGACGACCCGGCGTGGCCGCAGGACTGGCAGGCGAGCATGGCCGGCCTGCTCGATGCCCGGTACGCGATCATCCCGGAGGCTGCGCATTCGCCGCAGCTCGAGAACCCGGAGGCGACCGCCGACCTGCTCGATGAGTTCTGGGGTCGCGACCGCGCGCATCCGCCGGTCGAGCCGCAGCAGCAGTAGCCGTAGCCGCCCGCCCCGCTTGGCGACCGTCCCGCGCCGGGCAGAGGCGCACGAACGCCCGCGGTCGTCAGGCGGGGAGCGCCGTGTGCGCCACGATCTGGTTGCCCCAGGGGTCGTCGAAGCCGAGGGTCTGCCCGTCGTGCCGGGTCTCGATGCCGAAGTGGGACATCCGCTCGCCGAGCGCACCGAGGTCGTCGGCGCCGGGCAGCACGATGTCGACCTCGCCGAGGCCGAGGGCGAGGCGGCGCCGGCCGGAGCCGGCGCTGTTCCAGGTGTTCATCGCCATGTGGTGGTGGTACCCGCCGGCCGAGACGAAGAGCGCGGACGGGCCGAAGTTCGCGGTGGCCTCGAAGCCGAGCCGGTCGACGTAGAAGGCGCGGGCGGTGGGCACGTCGCCGACGGAGAGGTGCACGTGCCCGACGATGGCGTTGCCGGCGCCCGGGTCGGACAGCCCCGTCTCGGTGAGGTGCTCGCCGATGAAGGTGTTGGGGTCGAGGGCGAGGGTGGCCATCTCGACCTGGCCGTGGGCCCAGCTCCACTCGGTGCGGTCACGGTCCCAGTAGAGCTCGATGCCGTTGCCCTCTGGATCGGTGAAGTAGAACGCCTGGCTGACGAGGTGATCGGCGCTGCCGGTGAAGGTGCCCGGATGCTTCGTCGCGACCGAGTAGACCGCTGCGGCGAGCTGCGCCTGGGTCTCGAACAGGATCGCGGTGTGGAACAGGCCGCTCGAGCGCGGCTCGGGGGCCGCGAGCTCCGGGGCGTGCTGCAGGATCACGATCGGGGTCGTGCCGCGCCCCATCACGGCGATGGCGCCGTCCTGGCTGAGCAGGCTGAGGGTGACGGCGTCGCGGTAGTACGCGATCATGCGGTCGAGGTTGCCGACGCGCAGGGTGACGGCGCCCATTCCGGTCGCCGCGGGGAGGAGTTCTGCTGCAGATCTGGTCACACCTGCGTCAACGGATGCTCCCGCCCCGCTATTCCGCGCCGCGCCGCCCCGAAAGTGCGGCGGTGTACCCCGGTCCTCGCTCTGCGGCCCCGGTCTGAGGCGTGGGGCGTGGCCAACTCAGGAGATGTGCGGGGTGGGCGTGGTTGGGCGGCACTGGTTCGGGGGTTTCCCACGGTCGGTGGCGTGGATTTCCTGAGTTAGCCCCCACGTGAGGGTGAGAGGCGGCGTAGAACGGCGAACGAGTGCTGCCGGACCGGCGTTGCGGGGCGGGAGGGGTCAGTCCTGGTGGAGCTGGATCAGGTTGCCGCAGGTGTCGTCGAAGACGACGGAGGTGCCGAAGGCATCCGTGTACGGTTCGCTCGTGAACTGCACGCCGAGGAAGCCGAGCCGCTCGTATTCGGCGCGGACGTCGGGGCTGCCGAAGACGATCGCGGGCAGGCCGAGGGCACGGATGCCCTGGGCGTATTTCGCGGCGACCTTGTTGTCGCTCGGCTCGAGGAGCAGGCCGACGCCGTCCGGGTCCTCCGCGGACTTGACGATGTACAGCTGGTGCTCGGGCATGGCGAGGAGCTTCTCGAATCCGAGGACGGAAGTGTAGAAATCGAACGCGGTGGCGGGGTCTTTCACGTGGACGCTGCACATCTTGATTCGCATGCCCGGAGCGTAACATTCGGCGGCGTCGGGCGCCGAGTCCTGTGACCGCGCGCGTCGGGCGCGCTGACACGGGTCGCGGCACTCGCGATGATGCCTGTGACGGTCCAGCGGGCCGGTGGCTGTGTCGTCCAGGGACGGCATGGCCGCGGGTCGGGTACCCGGGGCGGGCGGGTCCGGGCAGGTCCGGGCGGGTCCGGGCGGGTCCGGGCAGGCGCGCGGGTCAGGCGCTCGCGTCGGTCCCGGCGAGCCGCGTGAGCAGTTCGCGGTAACGGGCGGCGGTGCGCTCGATGATGTCCTCGGGGAGGGCCGGGGGCGTGCCGGTCTGGTCCCAGTGCGCGCTCAGCCAGTCGCGGACGATCTGCTTGTCGAAGCTGGACATCCGCTGCTCGGGTGTCGTGCCGGTCTGCCAGAGGGCGGCGTCCCAGTAGCGGCTCGAGTCGCTCGTGAGCACCTCGTCGGCGAGGGTGATCTCGCCGGTCGCCCGGTCGGCGCCGAACTCGAACTTGGTGTCGGCGAGGATCACGCCGCTCTTCTCGGCGATGACGGATGCCCGGCGGAAGATCTCGAGGGAGAGGCGGCGCAGCTCTGCGGCGACGTCGGCGCCGACGAGCTCGACCGTGCGCTCGAAGGAGATGTTCTCGTCGTGCTCGCCCATCGGGGCCTTCCAGGCCGGGGTGTAGATCGGCTCGGGCAGGCGGTCGCCGTTCTGCAGCCCGGCCGGGAGCGGGAGGCCGCAGACCGTCTGGCTGACCTGGTATTGCTTCCAGCCGGAGCCGGTCAGGTAACCGCGCACGACGCACTCGATCGGGAACATGTCGAGGGTCTTGCAGAGCATGGCGCGGCCGGCGACGGCGGCGGGGATGCCGTCGGCACCGTGCGTGACCGCGGTGTCAGCCCTGTCCGACGTCTCGGTGTTCGCAGCATCCGCCAGCAGGTGGTTGGGAATCCCGGCGAGCTGGCCGAACCACCAGAGGCTGAGCGTCGTGAGCAGCACACCCTTGCCCGGGATACCGGGCTCGAGCACGTGGTCGAAGGCGCTGACGCGATCGCTCGCGACCACGAGCACGCGGGAGGCGGCGTCGAGGTCGGGCGTCGCGGCATCCGCTGCCGGAGCGGCCGGCACGTACAGGTCGCGGACCTTGCCGGAGTAGGCGTGGCGCCAGCCCGGGAGGTCGAGGGGGGCGGATGCGGTCGGCTGGTCGAGTGCGGTCACGGCCCCATTCTCCCGCACCGGCCCGCCCCCGCGCCAAACCCGCCCCGCGGGACGCGCCAGCAGGGCGGCCGTTTCGCGGGGCGACGGGTCAGGAGGCGACGCGGGCGGCGATGTCCGTGCGGAACTGCGCACCCTCGAGGGTGATCTCGGCGAGGGCGGCGTACGCGCGGCTGCGGGCCTCGGCGAAGCCGTCGCCGAGCGCGACGACACTCAGCACCCGGCCGCCGGTGGAGACGAGCGTTCCGTCGACGAGGGCCGTCGCGGCGTGCGCGATTGTGACGCCGTCCACAGCGGATGCCGCGTCGAGGCCCACGATCGGCCGCCCGGTCACCGGGGTGTCCGGGTAGTTCTCGCTCGCCAGCACGACGGTCACGCAGGACTCCCCGGAGAACACCGGTCGCGCGAGCCCGCCGAGCCCGCCGGTGGACGCCGCGAGCAGCAGCCCAGAGAGCGGGGTCACCAGCCGGGGCAGCACGACCTGGGTCTCGGGGTCACCGAAACGCGCGTTGAACTCGATGACCCGGATGCCGGCATCCGTCAGAATGAGGCCGCAGTAGAGCAGCCCGATGAAGGGGGTGTCCTCGGCGGCGAGGCGGCGGACGGTGGGGAGGGCGATCGTGTCGAGGACCTCGTCGACGAAGGCCTGCTCGCTGCCGAAGCCGGCGTCGAGCCAGGGCAGCGGCGAGTATGCGCCCATGCCGCCGGTGTTCGGGCCGAGGTCGCCGTCGGCGAGGCGCTTGTAGTCCTGCGCGGGGGAGAGCGGCAGCACGGTGTGGCCGTCGCTCAGGAAGAACAGGGAGACCTCCTGGCCGGCGAGGAACTCCTCGATGAGCACGCCGCCGTGCTGCAGCCAGTGCTCGGCGTGGGCGAGGGCGGCGGCGCGGTCCTCGGTGACGAGCACGCCCTTGCCCGCCGCGAGCCCGTCGGCCTTGACGACGTAGGGTGCCCCGAACGTGTCGAGGGCGTGGGTCGCCTCGGCGAGGGTGCCGGCGCGTTCGGCACGGCCGGTCGGCACGCCGGCCTCGTCCATGATGCGCTTGGCGAAGGTCTTGCTGCCTTCGAGGGCGGCGGCGGCGCGGCCGGGGCCGAACACCGGGATGCCCTGTGCCCGCAGCGCGTCGGCGACGCCCGCGACAAGGGGAGCCTCCGGCCCGATCACGACGAGGTCGACCCCGTGTGCGATCGCGTACTCGGTGACGGCGCCGGGCACGTTCGGGTCGAGGGCGACCACGGGCACCGCGGCGGCGATGCCGGCGTTGCCGGGCGCGGCGACGACCTCGTGGCGCGGCTCCTCGCGGAGCAGGGCGGTGATGATGGCGTGCTCGCGGGCACCGGAACCGAGGACCAGAATTCTCACCGGTTCAGGCTACCGGATGCGCCCCCGCCCCGGTCCCTGCTTGCCAGACCGTTCCCCGGCCACGGGTGGACCGCGACCTCGGGGGCTAACTCAGGAAGATCGGTGGCGCGCCAGGGGCATGTGCCCGAAAGTACGCGGCGGAGCAGCTCACGTGCGCTGGATCTCCTGAGTTAGCCACCACCGGGCAGGCGAACGGGGGCCCGGCTGTCCGGTGCGGCGGCGAATCCGGGACAGTCGGCGCATGGAACCCGGCAGAATAGGGGGATGGCCAGGGCGAGGATCGACGACGGAGTGGGCCGGGCGGCGGTACGCGGCTACGCGGCCGACGTGGCGGGCGCGAGTCGGGACATCCGTGCGCTCGCCGTGCGCTACACCCTGCAGCTGCTCTCCGAGGAGGCCAACGGCAACACCCTCGAGGTGCGCGTGCCGCCGTTCGGGGCCGTGCAGTGCATCGCGGGCCCCCGGCACACCCGCGGTACCCCGCCCAACGTCGTCGAAACGGATGCCGCCACCTGGCTCGCCCTCGCGACCGGCGAGCTCGCGTGGTCCGACGGCCTCGCGAGCGGGCGCATCCACGCGAGCGGACAGCGCGCCGACCTCACCGCGCACCTGCCGCTGCGCCTCGCCCCATAAACCGTTCCTCCCGCCCTCGCGCCGCCTCTCGCGTCCCGCGTTTGTCGTCCCGCGCGAGTGCACTCTCGCGGTGGGTTCAGTCGAGGGGTCAGGCGAGGATCGCGGCGACCTCGGCGTGCGTCGGCATCGATGCCGTCGCGCCGGCCCTCGTGACCGAAACGGATGCCGCGACCGTCGCCCAGCGAATGGCGTCGATCATGGCGTCCTCCGAAACCTCTGCGCGAGCGCGCGCGGTGCCGGGTGCCGCAGCACTCGCAAGCGCGGCGCCCGAAGCATCTGCCGTGCCTGCACCAACCGCACCAGCGTCAGCGCCTGCGGCACCTGCGGCACTTGCGGCACCTGCGTCAGTGCCTGCGCCACCGGCGGCGAGCCGGGCGACGAGCGCGCCGACGAAGGTGTCCCCTGCTCCGGTGGTGTCCACGGGGCGCACCGGCCGGGCGGGCGCGAGCCCGAGCGCGACGCCGCCCCTGGCGACGACGCAGCCCTCCTCGCCGAGAGTGACGATCGCCCAGCCCCGGCGCGCGCTGAGCGACTCGGCCGCGCGCGCGGCATCCGCTTCGCCCGTGAGCTCCTGGGCCTCGAGCCGGTTGGCCACGATCAGGTCGACGCCCGCGAAGAACCCGGCGGGCAGCGGCACGACCGGCGCCGGCGTCAGCACCGTGAACGTGCCGGACGCCCGCGCGACCGCGAGCCCCTCGACGAGCGCGGGCACCGGCAGCTCGCACTGCAGCACGAGGAAGTCCGCCGCCGCGATCGCCGCGCGCTGCCCCGCGTCGAGCACCGTCACGGCGGCGTTCGCGCCGGAGACGACGACGATCGAGTTCTCGCCGGAGTCGAGCACGGTGATGTGCGCTGTGCCGGTCGGCCCGTCGACGGTGTCGAGACCGTCCACACGGATGCCTTCACTCACGAGGAGCGCTCGGAGTTCCGTCCCGTAGGCGTCGCGTCCGACCGCGCCGAGGAAGTCGATAGCGCCACCCTGGCGGGCTGCGGCGACCGCCTGGTTGAGTCCCTTGCCGCCGGGTACGAGGGCGAAGTCGTGGCCGAAGATCGTCTCGCCGGGGCGGGGGAGTCGCGGCTGGCGCACGACGAGGTCCATGTTCGCGCTTCCGAGCACCGCAATCCTGTTCACCCGTCCAGTGTCGCACCCGCGCCGGTTTCCGCAGCCCGCGCCCTCGTTTCGCCGGCCCCGAACCGGCTCCCGGCGCACTCCCGGTGCGCGCGTGCGAGAATGTCCCCATGAGCGCAACCGAGCAGCCCGGGAACGACATCGCGGCGGTGCCGGCCACCCCCGAGATCCTCGTCGGCCAGGCCGCGGCCACCGTGCGGCGTTCCCCGCGCTACTTCAACTTCATGATCGTCGGCGCCGTCCTCGGGGCGGTCACCGCGCTGATCCTCACGGTCGGGTTCCCCCAGACGGCCGAATTCGGGCTCCTCCAGGTCTTCGGATTCCTCCTCCTCGTCGGCGTCGTCGTGGGCCTCGCCCTCGGCGCCGTGGTCGCAATCCTGATCGACCGATTCACCAGACGCTCCGTCCAGGCGGTCGTCGTCGATAGACTGGGCGTCTACGGCGCGAGCGGTGAAAACGCTCCTTCCGAGGCAGACGACCCCCCAACATCCAGCACTAATCCGCTGTAAAGATAGTTAAGAGGCATCGATTTGGCTGGTGGCGACGGACTTCTCGGTCACGATCTCTTGCAGGGCGAGAAGGGGCCACAGGATGCCTGTGGCGTCTTCGGCGTCTGGGCCCCCGGTGAAGAAGTGGCCAAGCTCAGCTACTTCGGGCTCTACGCCCTGCAGCACCGCGGGCAGGAATCGGCCGGAATCGCGACGAGCGACGGCAGCAAGATCCTGATCTACAAGGACATGGGCCTCGTCGCCCAGGTCTTCAATGAGGCGGCGCTGAGCACCCTCATCGGTCACATCGCGGTCGGGCACACCCGTTATTCGACAACGGGATCCTCGAGCTGGCAGAACGCCCAGCCGACCCTCGGCCGCACGTCGAGCGGAACCGTCGCCCTCGGCCACAACGGCAACCTGACCAACACCGCCGAGCTGCTCCAGCTCGTGCACGAGCGCTACCCGAAGGTCGAGGGTGAACTCGCCCGCGGCAATACCACGGACACCGCCGTCATCACCGCCCTCTTCACCGGGGACCTCGACCACACCCTCGAGGCCACCGCGCTCGAGGTGCTGCCGCGCCTGCGCGGCGCGTACTGCCTCGTCTTCATGGACGAAACCACCCTCTACGCCGCCCGCGACCCCCAGGGCGTGCGCCCGCTCGTCCTCGGCCGGCTCGAGCGCGGCTGGGTCGTCGCCTCGGAGACCGCTGCCCTCGACATCGTCGGCGCGAGCTTCGTCCGCGAGGTCGAACCCGGCGAGCTCATCACGATCGACGAGAACGGCCTCCGCTCGCAGCGGTTCGCCGAGTCCAAGCCCGCCGGCTGCGTCTTCGAGTACGTGTACCTCGCCAGGCCGGACACCACGATCGCCGGCCGCGGCGTGCACGAGGCCAGGGTCGAGATGGGCCGCCGCCTCGCCGCTGAGTACCCCGTCGAGGCCGACCTCGTGATCCCGACCCCCGAGTCCGGCACCCCGGCCGCGATCGGCTACGCGCAGGCATCCGGGATCCCCTTCGGCCAGGGCCTCGTCAAGAACTCCTACGTCGGCCGCACCTTCATCCAGCCGTCCGAGACGATCCGCCAGCGCGGCATCAAGCTCAAGCTCAACCCGCTCAAGGCCGTGATCAAGGGCAAGCGCCTCATCGTCGTCGACGACTCGATCGTGCGCGGCAACACCCAGCGTGCCCTGGTCAGCATGCTCCGCGAGGCCGGCGCCGCCGAGGTGCACGTGCGCATCTCGAGCCCGCCGATCACCTGGCCCTGCTTCTACGGCATCGACTTCGCCTCCCGGGCCGAACTCATCGCGACCGGCCTCGGCGTCGACGAGGTGCGCCAGGCCATCGGCGCCGACTCCCTCGGCTACCTTTCCCCTGAGGGCATGATCGCCGCGACCGAGCAGCCTCGTGACCGCCTCTGCACCGCCTGCTTCACGGGCGTGTACCCGATCCCGCTCCCCGACGCCCTGCACCTCGGCAAGAACCTGCTCGAGCGCACCGCCCCGGCCGGGTCGACCGACTCGACGCGGTCGACGGCGTCCGCAGGGTCGCCGGTCGTCGCGAGCGACGCATCCGTCGCCGCCGCAGAGGCGTCCCGCACCTCAGACGGATGCGACCCCGGCCCCGACGCGGAATACGAACCACTGCTCGACCCGGCTTCGATGCGGGCGAGCACGCGGCCCACCACGCGCGGCACGCAGGGACAGTTCATGATCGGCGATCCAGGAAGACAAGAATGAGCAACGCATCGTACGCGGCAGCCGGAGTCGACACCGAGGCGGGTGACCTCGCCGTTTCGCTGATGAAGGCGGCCGTCTCGCGCACCCACGGCGCAGAGGTGCTCGGCGGTTTCGGCGGTTTCGCCGGGCTCTACGACGCCTCCTTCCTCACCGCGTACAAGCGCCCGCTGCTCGCGACCTCGACCGACGGCGTCGGCACCAAGGTCGCGATCGCCCAGGCCATCGACAAGCACGACACCATCGGCCAGGACCTCGTCGGCATGGTCGTCGACGACATCGTCGTGGTCGGCGCCCGCCCGCTGTTCATGACCGACTACATCGCCTGCGGACGCGTCGTCCCCGAGCGCATCGCCGAGATCGTCGGCGGCATCGCCCGCGCCTGCGCCGAAACCGGAACGGCCCTCATCGGCGGCGAGACGGCAGAACACCCGGGGCTCCTCGGCCCGGACGACTACGACGTCGCGGGAGCCGCGACCGGCGTCGTCGAGGGCGACCAGGTGCTCGGCGCCGAGCGGGTCCGCGCGGGCGACGTCGTCGTCGCGCTCGCCTCCTCCGGCCTGCACTCCAACGGCTTCTCGCTCGTCAGGCACATCCTCGCCGAGCGGGGCATCGGCTACACCGACACGTCCGATGAACTCGGCGGGGTCGTCGGCGAAGTACTCCTCGAGCCGACCCGGCTCTACACCGGCCCGCTGCTGAGCGTGCTCGCCGACCCCGAACTCGACGGAGCGGTGCACTCGCTCAGCCACGTCACGGGCGGCGGCATCGCCGCGAACCTCGCCCGGGTCCTCCCGATCGGCGCCTGGGTCGAAGTGGACCGATCCACCTGGTCGCCCGCCCCCGTCTTCCGGGTGCTCAGCGCCCTCGCCGGCAGCACCCTCGAGAGCTCCGAGGGCACCTGGAACCTTGGCGTCGGCATGTTCGCCGTCGTCGCAGCGGATGCCGCGTCCTCCGTCATCGCGAGCCTCGCCGCCGACGGCATCCCGGCCTGGGTCGCCGGACGCGTATCCACGGCCCCGCACGACCTCACCGGTTTCGTGCAGGGCGCCAAGGGCGTCAACGGCGGCGCCGTGCGCCTGGTCGGCGGCTACGCGGCCTGACCCGTTCGCGCGCGTCGCGGCATCCCCCGCCCGCCCGCGGTATCGGCCTTCGAGCGCGCCGCGGTACCTGCAGGCGCCGAGGGCTACCTTTCCGGTCGAGAGGGACCGGTAGACCGGGAACTCTCGACCGGAAAGGTCACTCTCGCACGACGCGCATGAGCGAATGCTGCCAACTCGCTGGATGCCGCGCGCTCAGCGCGGTGCGGATGCCGGCGCACGCAAAACGGGCGCCCTCAGCGGCGCCCGGTACGGTGAACGGCGGTCAGGCGCGCTTCTGCTCGTCTTCGGTCGCGTAGGTGTCGACGTATCGGTCGGGTTCCTCGGACGTACCCGGCTCGTACTCCGGCCACTTGGCGAGGTCCTCGTCGAGTCGCTCGTCGTCCACGGGATGCCCCGTGAGCTCACGTTCGAGCGCGTTGTAGTTGGTGTCCGGGCTGAAATACTTCAGCTCACGGGCGACCTTGGTGTGCTTTGCTTTTTGACGGCCGCGCCCCATGCGAGACCCCCTAACGATGCCAGGCCAGGTGAGGAATGAGTCACCCGGGAGTTGCCGAACGGAATGGTGAAAACTAGGCGCTAGTTTAGCATGGTGGGCCTGAAGGCCCGATTGTGGCTCGGAGGGCGAACCGCTGCGCGCACAGTGATCTTACGCCGGACGTACGGTGGTGCAGAGGGGGGATGCGATGTCGAGCGACGCGAGCGTTCCCATCGTCATCGTCGGGGCGGGGCAGGCGGGCCTTGCCGTCGCGTACTACCTGCGCACATTCGAGCTGATTCCCGGGCGCGACTTCGTGCTCTTCGATCGCGGCCCGGACGCGGGTGGCGCCTGGCAGCACCGCTGGGCGGGACTCCGCCTCGGGTCGGCGCACCGGGTGAACGACCTGCCCGGCATGAGCGAACTCGGCCTGAGTTTTGCGACGGCCGACCGCACTCGCCCGGCCAGGGACGTCGTCACCGAGTACTACCGCCGGTACGAGGAGCACTTCGACCTCAGGGTCGTGCGCCCCGTCACCGTCACTGCCGTGTTCAATCGTCGTGCGGACCTCGTGGTCCGGAGCGCGTCGCCCGGGTTCGGCGACCACGAGACGACCGCCCGTCTGCTCGTCAACGCCTCGGGCACCTGGGGCGCGCCCTTCGTGCCGCACTACCCGGGCGCCGCGAGCTTCGCCGGGCAGCAGCTGCACACCTCGGGCTACCGGGCGGCCGGGGACTTCGCCGGCCGGAAGGTCGTGGTCGTCGGCGGGGGGACATCCGCCATCGGTTTCCTGCTCGAACTCGAGCACGTCGCCGCCGAGCTGACCTGGGCCTCACGCCGCCCGATCGACTGGGTGCACACCGAACAGCTCGAACTCGAGGGGGCCTCGGCCGCGGTCGCCGCCCAGGACGAGGCGGCCCGGTCCGGTCGGGCGCTGCCGAGCATCGTGAGCGGCACCGGCGTGCCCGTGAGCCGCCGGATCGCCGCGGGGATCGAGCGCGGCGTGCTCACCGCCCGGCCGATGTTCACGAGCATCGAGCCGACCGGGGTGCGCTGGGCCGACGGCAGCTTCACGGAAGCGGACGTGATCATCTGGGCGACCGGATTCCGGCCCGAGGTGCGGCACCTGGCCCCCCTGAAGCTCCGCGCCAAGGCCGGCGGGCTCGTCGTCGGGGCCGGCGCGAGCTGGACCGACCCGCGGATCTTCCTCGCCGGCTACGGGCCGCAGGCGAGCACGGTCGGCGCGCACCGCGCCGGCCGGACGATCGCCCGCCAGATCGTCGCCCTGCTCTGACCCGCTCGCCCTGCTCGACCCGCCCGCCCTCTGCTCGTGACTTCAGCCGGTCCGGGGTTCCGAATTCAGGAGTTGGCGGCGTTCCGACGGGAACCGCCCCGGAATTCCGGGGCGCGGCCGTGCGAATCTCCGCAACTCCTGAATTCGGAACACCTGACGCGGGTGCGACGTGGGCGGGAGTCGCGAGGGAGGGGTGCTCAGCGGGCGAGGAGATAGCCGGCGGCGCAGACCGCGATGCCGAGCAGCAGGGTGCCGACGAGGTTGAGCACCGCGGAGCGCCAGCGTCCCTTGAGGGCGAGGTCGATCGTCTCGACGCTCCAGGTGCTGAAGGTCGTGAGGCCGCCGCAGACCCCGGTCAGGAGCACGAGCCGCAGGTCGCTGCTGAGTACGGCACGCTCGGCGAGCCCGAGGATCACGCCGCCGAGCAGCGCCCCGGCCACGTTGACGATGAGCACGCCGATCGGCAGGCGGCCGGGTCCCACCGGGAGGGCGCGCGACACGAAGTACCGCACCACGGCTGCCGCACCGCCGCCGGCGACCACGGCGGCGAAGACGAGGGCGTTCATGACCGGGCCCCGGCATCCGCTGCGGGGAGGTGACGGATGCGCCCGCCGAGCCAGACGCCGAGCAAGGCCGCCGGGAACCCCAGCAGCAGTGTCGCGAGCAGGTACAGCCCCGCGAGCGGCCACGACGAAGCCGCGCCGAGGGAGACGAGGGACACCATCACGGCCGAGAACGTCGTGAAGGCGCCGAGCACCCCGGGGCCGAGCAGGAGCTTGAGCCAGGCGGGCACCGCGGGGCGCGTCCAGAGGCCGGCGACCAGCCAGCCGAGCACGAACGCGCCGCTCGTGTTGATGATCAGGGTGCTGACCGGGAATTGGGTGTCGCTGTGCGGCAGTGCGCGGTCGATGCCGAGCCGCAGGGCCGTGCCGATGATGCCGCCGGCGAACACGGCCAGTGCATTCCGCACCGGGTTATTTGCGCTTCCGGCGCCGGGCGCCGGGGCGGGCGGGCTGCCCGGGGCGACCCGCGGCGGCTCCGGCCTTGGCGCCGGCACCGGATGCCGCACCCGAGCCGGTCTTCGTCGCTGCGGCCGCCG
>NZ_SOFG01000011.1 GCF_004402485.1 Cryobacterium algoricola
AAGGCAGCCCTCAACGCCTTCGACATCACCTTCAACGGCCGACTGTCCATCCGAGACAACTAAAAAATCAAACCCAGTTACACCGAAAACTTGACAGACCCGTGCATTCGCTGCCAGCGATGTACTTTTCCCCTGCGCCAGTTGACACCCCCAGCACTGGGAAGGACAGTGAACGCTGCCAACGCTGGATTTGTTGGGGTCACCTGCTTCGCAACGGTTCCCCAGAGGAGGATCGCGCCAGTCTCGGTGCCTGCGCCTGTGCCTGTGCCTGTGCGGATCTGCCCGAAGTGATTCATGCCGAGAGCGATGAACGGCGGGCCCCCGGGTCGACCTGATCGACCGGGACCGGGCCGCGAGGCCCCCGTTATCGCCGTGTCAGCGTTCTTCGAAAAATAGGACAGTAACGCTGGCAACGAGGCGAAAGGTGGTTCGAAGCGGCATCAAGTCAGCACTCGGGCACGGAACGTCACCGTTCCGGCGAATGCCCCGAGAATATAACAATCTCGTCTTCGAAAATCGAGACGCTGACGCAACGTCGCACCGAATGAGATGGGTGCTGTCCATACTCATGTCGAACGAGCCCACCCGGTTGCCAGCAAATACAGAATTATGAAAGGACAAGATGTCCAGAATCCTCGAAATTTCCGCAGCATTGTCGGAGGCGGCGAGGAGTAGCCGAGTTGGCAACCGGCGGCGTCCCTGGACGGATCGGTACCACGGACTGCTGGGAGATGTTGGTCGCTCTCGGGTCGTTGGTGCAATTGACCTCCTCACGGGATGCATCCGTTGAGCCCCCGCCCAGCGCGAGGACGATTCACGGCGCTGTCTGACCCGATCGCGTGGGTGTCGTTCCTCACATTGGTCCTGATCGTCGTGAGTGGAGCGTTCTGGCTGAATATTGTCGGGAGGACATCGACGGTTTCGGCGCAGGCCAGTTTGTCGGTGTCCCAAGACGCGGGCGGACCGGCTGAAACGGATCGCACAAGCACCGAGCCAGCGGTCGTCGTCATCGGCGCATCAATCTCGGCCGGCCACGCCGTGGGCCCGGGTCAGGCCTGGCCCGATCTCGTGCAACAGCGTCTGGCCGTCTCGGGAGCTCCCCTGCGTGTGGTGAACGCCAGCATCGGCGCGACGCGACTCCTGAACAGTTATCCGGGCCTGCCGAGCAGCCTCTCCCGTGAATCCCGTGATGGTCTCGACGTTCCGGGAGTCCGAACACTCATTCTGACGGATATCATCAACGACATTCAGAACACACCGCACGAGTACGACTCCGGAAAGATTGTCGAGGGAATCCGATCGTTTGTCCAAGCCGCCCACGCCCGGGGCGACCAGGTGACCATACTCACTCTCACGCCGTATGGCGGCTTCGCGACCTTCGAAGTCGCTGGGGAAGCGTGTCGGATTGCCGTCAACGAGGCCTTGCGCACGGATACACTCGCCGACGGCGTCGTCGACGCCGACCTCGCACTGGCCGATCCTGGACAACGCGACAGAATCCGACCCGAGTATGACTCAGGCGACCATCTCCACCCGAACGCCGCCGGTCAGGGCGCCCTCGCTGCCGCCGTCATGCAGACCCTCGCCCCGGCCGGCTAGCTCACCAGGCTGCGATTCACGGCACAATAGTTAGGCGCGACCCGGGGAGGACTAATCAGTCCGCGAACCATCGGCTCAGATCTGTTCGTGCGAAAGGGGATGTTGCCCCACTGGCATTCCTATGTCAGACGTCAGGACAGGAAACCAGACTTCGACGACCAGACCATCGGGGATTCCTGAAACGAGGACCAGCCGGGCACCGTGGGCCTCAACGATGCTCTTGACCAAGGCCAAACCGAGTCCGTGGCCACCAGTGTCCGCGCCACTGGCCGTCCGTAGATCTGACCGGAAGAATGCTTCGGCGAGGAGCGGGATCGTGGCGGCATCGATCACGCTCCCGCTGTTGGCGACCCGCAGGTAGGTGCCCTCTGTGCGTTTCTGCACGAGCACGTTGACGAATCCGTTGTCACGGTTGTGTCGTATGGCATTCTGGATGAGGTTGCGAGCCAGGAGCTGCAAGAGCATCGGCTCCCCGGCTACCAGCGCGTCGTCGACGGAACTGGTCACGCGCAGACCCGCCGCAACCAGGGATGTCGTTTGTTCATCGAGCTCTTCGCGAACGATGCCCGCAAGATCGACCGTGTGTGGACCGTCGAGTCGACTGCTCCCGGCGAGGTTGAGTAGAGCGTGGGTGATGTCAATCGTGCGGTCGTTGGTAATCATCAGTCGCTGCAGGAGTTTGCGGTTCTCCGCGGATTGCGGTCTCTTGTCGGCCACTTGCAGCAGCGTTTTGGTCGTCGCCAGGGGTGTTCGAAGCTCATGGCTGACGTTAGCCCCGAATCTTGCTTGCGTGGCGAAGGAGACTTCAAGTCGCTCGAGCATTCCATCGATGGTGTCCGCGAGGACGTGTACCTCGTCCTTGGGACCCTCAAGGGCGATGCGGGTTCCCAGCGAGCGCCCGTCGAGGGTTTGGGCGGTGTGCGCAATGTCGGTGAGCGGCCGGAGCGCTCGCCCAGTCGTGAACCAACTGACTGCCGCCCCGAGGCCACCAACGACAGTCAGGATGGGGACGGCCACGAAGGCCAGCAATCGTAAGAGGTCACTCTTGTCCTGGACGTTGATGGACGGTGTGCCCATCACGCCACTGGGATATTGACCCTGGGTGAAATAGTACCCAGGAATGATCGCAAGGACGATCGCGACCGCGACCAGCACGCTGAAACCGGTCAGGAGGATCAGGAGCGTGTACGTGATCGTGAGCCGCATCCGCAAGGTGACCCGGGTACGGCGTGCCTCAGTTCTCATCGGGCATCTCCCGAACGCAGTACCCGACTCCCGCGATCGTGGTGACGGGCGAGGGCGCACCCAGCTTTTTCCTCAGGTTGGATATTGTGATGCGGACGGCGTTCGTGAACGGGTTCGCGTTCTCATCCCATGCCTTCTCCAGCAGGGTTTCGGCGCTGACCACACCGCCTCCGGCGCGCACGAGGACCTCCAGAACGGCGAATTCTTTGCGGCTGAGCCGGATGAATCGTCCTTTCCGATACACCTCACGCCGGAACACGTCGACCGTCAGATCTCCGCAGACCAGTGATGGAGGTACAGCGTCCTTGGAGCGACGATTCAGCGCCCGGAGCCGGGCAACAAGCTCCTCCAGATCGAAAGGTTTGGCCAGGTAGTCGTCTGCTCCCAGTTCCAGACCGTCCACTTTGTTCCGCAGCGTTCCGGAGGCGGTCAACATGAGTATCCTTGGCGGTCGCTCCGAAGCAACGAGGCGACGGCACACCTCGTCACCGTGCAGCTTGGGAATGTCTCGATCCAGGACGACGACGTCGTAGTCGTTGACCCACACCTTTTCCAGTGCCATCAGCCCATCGGACGCGATGTCAGCGGCAATCGCCTCCAGCCGAAGACCGGCCTGGATCGCTTCGGCCAAGAAGAGTTCATCTTCCACAATCAAAACCCGCATGCGCTCCGCCTTTCGAAGCCCACTACCAGGCCGTCCCCCCTAGTCGACCACATCCGACCTATGGAAAACGTATGCGGTACCCAAGACGGTGACGCAACAGCCACTCGAGTGTACTTACTCACGGCACCCGAAATCAGGGTTCCGGAAGGAGACATCCATGTACGCCAACGCGACCGTCCGCTTACCAGGACGGCTTCCGTCCCTCACCGGGCTCCGCTGGGTGGCGGCACTGGTCATCTTCGCCTACCACACGCGCAATGTGATCCATTTCCCGGCCTCCGGCCATGCTGTCCTCACCCTGGTCTTTGGCGCTGGCCCGACCGCCGTGTCGCTTTTCTTCATCCTGTCCGGATTCGTCCTCGCCTGGTCGCACGACTCCAGGACCACCGCACGTAAGTTCTGGACGCGCCGTGCCGCCAGCATCGCGCCTGTTCATCTGGCAGCACTGGCTCTGGCACTAGCGCTGGCCGCCACGCTCATTCCCTCCATCCGCACTGAGGATCCCTGGGCCATCCTGGCCAACGGCTTCCTCGTGAACAGCTGGAACCCCCATTGGTGGCAAGCGGGAAACCCCGTGAGCTGGTCCCTAGCCTGCGAAGCCTTCTTCTACGTGGCATTCCCGGTTCTCATTCGAATAATGCGACGCTTCGGCCCAGTGCAACTCTGGGGCGTCCTGGCCTTGCAGGTGGGAATCGTGTTTGCCATCCCCACCTTTCACGACCAGCTCCCCCTCATCATCAGCGCCAATAGTTCCCCCCTAGGCCGGCTTCCCGAATTCATCATCGGCGTCACCCTCGGTCTGATGATCAAAACCGAGGTGTGGCGGGGACCCCGGCTCCGGGTCGGTGTGACCGCAGCCGTCAGCGGATACCTGATCGCGACGCTTGCGCCGGATACGGCCTACACGAATGCCGCGGACACTGTCATCGGATTCGCGCTCCTGATCAGCGCCTCCGCCCGCTGTGACGTCGAAGGACGGCACTCTCCGCTCGGGTCACGAACCATGACGCGATTGGGGACACTCTCTTTCGCGTTCTACCTCATCCATGTCCTCGCGCTGCAAAGTATCTCTTCCCTCTTTCCGGAACAGCTCCCCGAATCGTCCTCCTTCGTCGGAGTCGTCCTCGCCGCGGCAGCATTCGCGGTCTCTCTCGCCGGCGCCGAGTTACTCAATCGAGTGGTGGAGCGCCCGGCAAGGCAGCTGATCCTGCGACGAAAACGCGCTACCCCTTCCGAAAGTGACGTCTCCCCGTCCCGGCGGCCGGTGCTGTGGACATGGAAGCAAGACGAGCGCCGCGACACAGGCACAGGCACAGGCACAGGCACAGGCACAACGCAAACATTGCAAGCAAGGAGATAGAACGTGGACGTAGTTCGTAAATGGGTTTTTCCGATTCTGCGCCTGGTGTTGGTCGCGCTAGTCGCAGTGGCCTTGGGGAAGCTGGCTTTCTTCCCGGACGGCCCGGCCGAGGCGGGCCCGGAGAAGCCGACCGGCCAGGTCACCGAACCTCAAGTCACCGTCACCACAGCAACCATCTCAAATGACGTCACCTTGAAGGGAACGGTGACTTCAGATCCGGCAGTTCCGATTCGCGCCACGAATGCGGGCACAGTCGACGAGCTCGCTGTCACGGTCGGTCAGGCCGTCTCTGCAGGAGACCGGATCCTTGATATCAAGATTGAGACCCAGCGCGACCCGATCGCATCAACCGGACCGGATGGCCTCGTCACCACCACACCTCGAAAGCCGGTCATTACCTACGTTGTCGTCACCGCGCCTATCACCGGTATTGTGAGCGCCCTGCCCGTTCTGGCCGATCAGACCCTCTCCGTCGGAGATATCGTCGGTCGCATTGCCCCACCCAGCTTCTCCGTCACCGGGGCGCTCGCGCCGGCGCAACAGTATCGGCTCGTGAGCAAACCTACGGAGGCGACGGTAACGATCGCGGGTGGCCCTGCACCATTCACGTGCACCGGCCTCACGATCGTCACGCCGCTCGCGGGTGCGGAACCCGGTAACACCTCAGTGGACACCAGTTCTGGAGCCAGCGGTGTCGGGGCGGTGGGCGGTGCCAGTTCGGGCGGAATGAGCACGGTGACCTGCGCGGTACCGCCGGAGGTCACTGTCTTCGGTGGACTCCCTGCTGATGTCAGCATCGCAGCAGGAAAGGCCGAAAACGTCCTAAGCATCCCAACCACGGCCGTCCAGGGGACGGCTGGCACGGGCAACGTGTGGGTCGTTACCCCGGATGGTACCCATGAGACACGGCCCGTCACCCTCGGTATCACCAACGGCCACGAGGTGCAGGTGAGTTCCGGCCTCGTCGCGGGCGACAGCATCCTTCAGTTCGTTCCCGGCGCTCCGGAACCGAATGCCTGCGAGGGCACACCCGGCTGTTCCCCGACCACCAGCGTTCCTACGGCGGGCTAACCGATGCCGTTCCTGGAGCTTCACGGTGTCGGCCGCACGTTAACACGGCTGGATGATCGCCCCCTCACCATCCTCAGCGGCATCGACCTGTCGATCGAACAGGGTGACAGAATCTCCGTCGTCGGCCGATCAGGATCGGGGAAATCCACTCTGTTGAACCTGCTCGGCCTGCTCGATTCACCGACGGAAGGAGAGATTCGCCTCGAAGGCCTTGATGTTTCCCAGTTCTCGAACCGGCGACGCGACCTCACTCGCGGCAGGGATATTGGTTTCGTCTTCCAGCAGTTCAATCTCCTGCACGGACGAACCGCATTGGAAAATGTCTCAACGCCCCTTCTCTATGAGCGTGGAGCAACATTCTGGAAGCGCACAGCGATCGCTGCCGAGATGCTTGAACGCGTCGGTCTCGGGAACCGGCTCTCTTCGACCCCGGTCCAACTGTCCGGAGGAGAACAACAACGCGTCGCGGTGGCCAGAGCCCTCGTCCGGCGCCCCCGGCTGATCCTGGCCGACGAGCCAACCGGCGCCCTGGACATTGAGACCGGCGAGACTGTCATGGCGCTGCTCGACGAGATCGCTACGGCCTCGAACGCGGCCCTGGTAACGATCACACACGACCCGTCGATCGCCGCCCGCGCGCACCGGCAATACACACTAGAAGACGGTGGCCTCATTGCCCGCGATCTGATCACCCCTGACCTGATATCTCGCGGCCCGGTCACCAGGGCCAAGCTGTCCGGATGCAACTCATGACGGGCCTCCTGGCCGCTTGTGTCGGCTCAGTTATTGAAGCCTGGACCGAGTTGCGCGTCCACCGCACCCGGGTGCTTCTCTCCCTGATAGGGGTGGCAGTGGCGGTGTGCTCACTGACGAGCGTCGTAGCGCTGGGCGATATCGCCCAGCAGGCCACGATCGAGTCGAGTGAGCGTTCGAATGGACGCCCGGCGGCCCTGTCGCTGTCTCTGCAATCCCAGGACGACCAGCCCACCGATGACGCACTCGTGCAGACGGCGTGGACGGAGGCACTCACGCGTTACGACGTGACGTTCGCGAGCCGGATCATTCCGCGCCAGGTCGACGTGCAGTTCGTCGATGGTGTGGCCGCGGTTACCTCAACCATGGTCGATCCGGCCTACGGCGCAATGCACCGGGTGTCGCCCGAGCACGGGAGGTGGTTCACCGCGACAGACATCAACCGTCTGGCACCGGCCGTGATCATCGACGAGCGTCTCTGGGCTCGGCTCGGCTCCCCCGACCTCGCTCTGAACCCGACAATCAGCCTCTTTGGCGTCAACCCCGTCACGGCCGTCGTGGTCGGCATCGTGAAGAGCCCGCCGTACAACCTGGAACCGACGATGTTCATGCTCAATGCTGCTTACTCCCGGATCGAGTCGACTCTGCAAGCCGCCACAGTCCAGCCCGCACACCCTGCTTACGAGCTGTGGGTACCCCCCGAAAACGCGGCCGACCTGATGACGCACCTGCAATCGGACTTCACGGCCACACTCGGCGAAGGAACCATCGTCAGCGTCAACCGGCAGGACTACGCGGCCTACGGGCAAGACCCCAATCTGTCCCTCAAACTCTTAGTCAGCGGTGTCTCTGTGCTCCTTCTTCTCCTGGGCGCGCTCGGCCTTCTGAACATCTCACTCGTCACCATCCGCCAGCGCATCCAAGAGATCGGCATCAGACGAAGCTTTGGAGCAACCGCGGCGCGAGTCTTCTTCGCCGTGATGATGGAAAGCGTCGTAGCGACCGTCGCGGCCGGAATCGTGGGAGTGATGTTATCGATGCTCCTCGTGAAGAGCCCCTGGGCCACCGACCTCGTCAGCCAAGGCGCAACTGATCTCCCGCCCTTTCCCCTCGAAGCCGCCGTACTCGGCCTCGGTATCGCGACCCTGGTTGGTGCTCTCGCGGGACTTCTGCCGGCTCTCGTCGCAGTCCGTGTCAAGGTCATCGATGCGATCCGCTACTGAACCGGCAGGGGACGAGGCAATCGAGCACGCCACGCGCTTGACGACTCCGAAGGTAATTTGCCCTCGTTTTCGGAGAATTTAACAGCGGCGGCCTTTTCGCCGACCAGGTCAATCCCGCGTTCCCAAGACTCCCGAACATGGTTCGCGGCGCGACGCCCAATCATTCGTCCGAGCACACATCTGATGTTCACGGGTTGGCATCGAACAAATCAGGGAGCCTGGCACTTATGCGTGGCGGCGACTGCCCCACATCTAGAAAACGAGCTACGTCACTAGTATGAAGGGGGGTACCCTCGCCGCCGTCGGGCCCGAAACGAACCCACCCTGGAACGTTGTTGGTTCGGACGTCGTTGCTGCAGGTGGCACCAATGGTGGCGCCCCGCCGATGAAGTTCAAACCATTCCCCGTTGGTATATACAAGGGTGTACATACTCTCAACAGCAGAAACCGCGGATAGCTACCGTCAAACCAAACAAAAATGCCGATTATGCCCAATTTCACTCGAAAAAGTGTGCTTCTGGAGGGATTCGAACCCTAGTCACGGCCCAGTCAGGGCCTCGCACAGGGCCAACTTCCGCGTAATTTCAACGTTTTTCGGTCACTTCGCTACCATCAGAATCAGGGTGATTTCTTTCAAATGTGGGCAAAATGTGGGCACGATGTCCTGAGACATAACACTGAGGCATTACATCGCATAGCGCCCTGTCCCAACAAGCCATAGTGGCCATACGGACTTGATGCACGTCGCTGATCAGCCTTAGGAACGACATGAGTTGACGTTGGATTCGCCAGTGCCCGATTGGCTCGTGATCACCACAGAGAATGCGTTCCAGGGCCGACTCGTATCACCTCGTATCTGAAATTGAGGTTGGACTCTTTGTCCGACGAGGATGGAGTCGACGGCCGAATCGTCTACAAGCCGCTCAGCCCGGCCAGGCGCAGTATCGCTGCAAGTCCTTCCGGCGTACCCGGCCAGTGGTGTTCCACGGCGTCCCGGCCCGCACGCTGGACCGCGAATCGGAGTGCGATCGCCACCACCAACGCGTCGTCTGCGTAGCCGAGCACCGGTATGAAGTCGGGGATCAGGTCTATCGGCGAGACAAGATAGACCAGCAGGACCCCGAGCCAGATTCGAACGCCGATCGACACAGTCCGATCAGTGGCCAACCGTTTCAGAAGCCGAACGACGTCTGGGGCGAGACGGAGCAGATCGCGAAGGGACGCACCACCGGGGTGACGGCGCTGTTCGACCCACAGGATGAGAACCAGGATCACCCAGAGGAGCGCGAGCCCACCGAGGACTGCCAGCGTGGCCTGCCAGAACGGGGTCATGAGCGGAAAATGTGGCTGGCTTCCCGGGCCGCGTAGTAGACGATCACGTAGCCGGCGAGCGGATCGGCCCACCACCAGCCGAGGAACAGGTCAAGGGCCAAGCCTCCGAGCACGGCGACGGCGAGCAGACCATCGATGAACGTCACGCGCCCCTCCACAACTAGCACGGGATTGCCCAGGGCTCGGCCCGTTCGGGCCTTTCCGAAGGCCAGCGCGAACATGACCGCCGCGGTGACGCCGGTCCAGACTATTCCAGCGATGCTGGGCGACGCGTGGTGATTGGACAGCAATGCCACGGTCGATTGCACGGCGAGGTACACCGCGAGCGCGATGAACGCGATGCCGATCAACCGCAGGGCCCGGCGCTGCCGGGCGTCCCCCGTTCCTGACAGCTCCCAGAGCACGACAGTGCTGGCACCGATTTCGATGAGGCTGTCCAGCCCGAACCCGACGAGAGCTACGGAAGAGGAGGTCACGGCGAGGACGGCCAGTATGCCGACCCCGACAACGTTCCACCCCAGGGTGGCATATTCGAGCAGTCGTCCCCGCCCGACGAGAAGTGCTGTGGCCTGTCCGGCCGGCGTTGAACGCATGCTGCCATTCTCTCAACCATCGCGTGAAGGACGAACCGTCGTCCCGGTCGCCTACGGAACCGGAATGTCAACCCTCTTTTCTCTCCAAGTAGAAATTTCCCCGTGACCGGCTGGAATGTGTCAAGCTGGACCCAGCGCTGATGCGCTACGGCGGTGGGGCTCGCCGTAACCAACTTCGACATTCGTCGACAACAGTCCCTATCTCAAGCCATTTGGCGTGCCATGAGATAGGACCCCACCGTGACCCCCTCCCGCTTTGTTCGCCGCCGGAATCCGTCACCGACCGCCGCGAGATTCAACTCAGCCTCGTCAGCCGCTGATGCCGCGCCCGACCTCGGCCGCACCTGGCTTTCTGGCTATGGTCTCGATGAATGGTCAGGTCACACCCAACAACTCGGGAGCCTCAGCCGATTCGATTCCAGAGGGAGCGCATCGTGAGCGATAGTCGTCCAGCACGTGTCATCGTCGGCGTCACACGTCACCAGCCCGATGCCGTCGTCTTGGAGGCCGCCGTGTTCGCCCGGCATTTCCAGGCCGAACTCGTCTGCGCTTCCGTCGATTCCAGCCGATACATGGTGAGCGAGTCGCCCGATGGCAGCATGACCTCGCTGCCGTTCGATCCGGACCTGCCCGACCTCACGCCGACCGGCTTCGACCCTCGGCTTGAAGCGCGCCTTGCGGCGGCCCTCACAGACCAGGGCGTGGCCTGGTCGACTTTGGCGTTGGCGGGCGACCCCGCGCGAGCCCTCGGCCACCTCGCGGAGACTCTCGGCGCCTCGATGATCGTCGTCGGGACCCGGGAGCCGACCGCCCGACACGGCCTGCAATCCTTCTTCGGGGGATCGGTAGCCGTGCACCTCGCGCACCGTCAGCACCGCCCCGTTGTCATCATTCCGCTCGCTCCCGTTCCCTTCGACGACGCACTGCCGTGGGAATCTGCCTGATGTCGGGTATATCCTGTAATTCGGCGATGGATCCCGCCGGAGCGCAAGCTCGAACGGCACTGTCCGCTAATGGTTCCTACCTTCTCCGCAATCTGAGAACAGGTAGGTGACCCATGCGTACGACAAGCGAGTTGATCCTCTCCCCGTGCCGCACCCGGTTTACCGCCCTTGCGTGCAGCCCTCATCTCCGCGCCCCGTCATCTCGGGCACTCCGCGCCAACTGCCATCCCATTCACGACGTCACCGTGGGAGCAGCCGCTCTCGCGAGGACGAAAACAGGAGGAACCAAATGAGCGAAAACACCACCACCAACACCACCGGCACGCCGGCTGGAGCGATAGAGATCACCGCCGTTACAGCGCGCCAGATCCTGGACTCGCGCGGCAACCCGACCGTGCACGTCAACCTCACCCTGGGTGATGGCACGCTCGTGGAAGCGTCTGCCCCGTCGGGAGCATCCACCGGCGCCTTCGAAGCGATCGAACTGCGCGACGGCGGAAGCTCCTACGGGGGCCTGAGCGTGCACCGTGCCGTGGACGGCGTCAACACCGAGATCGCACCACTTCTCCTGTCGAAGACGTGGACGAGCATCCGTGAGATCGACGACGCGATGCGCGACCTCGACGGCACCCCGAACTACTCGAGGCTCGGTGCCAACGCCACCGTCGCCGTCTCCATCGCCGCGAGCCGTGCCCTGGCGCACGCGGCCGGGCTGCCCCTGCACGCGTGGATCGCGCAGCAGACCGGCAACACCGAGCTCCTTCCGGTGCCGCACTTCAACGTCCTCAACGGCGGAGCCCACGCGGCAAACGACCTCGACTTCCAGGAATTCATGATCGCCCCGGTCGGCGCAGCCAGCGAAGAGCTCGCAGTTCAGGCCGGCGCGGAAATCTATCACGCCCTGGCCAAGCGCATCCGGGCCCGCTACAACGCGACCGGCCTCGGCGACGAGGGCGGCTTCGCCCCGCCCATCAGTAGCCCCGACGAAGCCCTCGAGCTCCTCGTCCAGGCCATCACGGATGCCGGGTACACGCCGGGCATCGACCAGATCGCGATCGCCATGGACCCCGCGGCAAACGGCTTCTACGACGGCGATGGCGTCTACCGGATCGCCGGCGTTGCCAAGTCCCGCGCCGAACTGGCCGACTACTACGCCGAGCTCTGCGCGAAGTACCCGATCTGGAGCATCGAGGACGGCTTCGCCGAAGACGACCACGCAGGCTGGAAAATCCTCTTCGACAAGCTCGGCGACACCGTGCAGCTCGTCGGCGACGACCTCTACGTCACGGATGCTGTTCGGATCCGGGATGGCGCCACGAACGGCTACTCGAACGCGGCGCTCATCAAGCCGAACCAGATCGGCACCGTCAGCCAGACGTTCGACGCGATCGCGGCGGCCCGGGAGACCGGCATGCAGAGCATGGTCTCGCACCGCTCCGGTGAGACGTCCGACACCTTCATCGCCGACCTCGTCGTCGGAACCGGAGTCGGTCAGATCAAGACCGGCGCCCCGGCACGCGGCGAACGGGTCGCCAAGTACAACCGCATGATGGAGATCGAAGCGACCACCACGGGGCTGCGCTACGGACTCAAATAAGCACCCGACCACCCCTTCTCGGTAACAACCACGACCCCTGCCACCGCACAGACACGGAGACCCCGCGCGTGAACACCATCGACCCCTCCCCCACTTCGACCCGGCCAACCGGAACGGCCGACGACACCGAGGGCCTGCTGCCCCTGGACAGCGACCTCGAAGTGGGAGAGACATCGACAGACCACGCGCGGCCCGTGCACCTGCGGTGGCAGTACCTGGGCCTCGTCGCGATCGGGGGAACAGCCGGCACCGCCCTACGGGAGCTGCTCAGCATCACTGTTCCTCCGATCGGTCAGGTGCCCGTCGTGACCATCGGGATCAATATTGCCGGGGCATTCCTGCTCGGCGCACTCCTCGAATCACTCGCCAAACGAGGACCGGATGAAGGCAGACGGCGCCACCTGCGCCTGCTGCTGGGCACCGGAACGTTGGGCGGCTTCACCACCTACAGCGCCCTGGCCACCGATACGAGCCTCCTGATTGCCCGGGACAGTCTCGGCCTTGCGCTGCTCTACGCCCTGGCGACGATCGTTGTCGGCGCCATCGCCACCTGGGCCGGAATCTCCGTCTCCGCAGCCGCACGACAACGGAGTCGTCCCACGGACGCTCCGGGAACGCGGGAGTCGAGCAAGTGACCCCGCTCGTGTTCGCAGGCCTGTCCCTCGCGGGCGGGGTCGGTGCCGCGCTCCGGCTCCTCATCGACGGACTCCTCCGTGCGCGCGTGCGCACCACGCTGCCCGTGGGAACCTTCGCCATCAACCTGACTGGATCGCTCCTCCTCGGCCTCATCACCGGGCTGACCCTGAACAGTCTCCTACCCGAGGAACTGCACCTGATCCTCGGTGGCGGTTTGATGGGCGGCTTCACCACGTTCAGCACCGCAAGCTTCGAGACCGTCCGGCTGGCCCAGGACCGCCGGTACCTCGCAGCCCTGGCCAACGGCCTCGGAATGCTCATCGCCGCCGCGGCCGCCGCCGGACTCGGCCTCTGGATTGGAGTCCAACTATGACCAAGCACGGCGAAGCGAACGATCTCCCGGCGGTACAGGTCACCATCGCAGACAACGCCCGGGTGATCGAATTGGCCCGCGCATCCGTCGAACGCTGGGCCATCGCCCTGGACAGGTTGGCGCGGCAATGACCGCTTTCCTCCTGCCCGAGCAGGTACTCGCGATCCACGACCTCCAGTCCTCTCAACCGCTCCGCAGCGAAGGAGCGCTGAAAGGCGCCGTCACCCGGCCACAATCGGCCTGGTCCGACCAGCTTCTGTATCCGACGACCGTGGCGCAGGCTGCCGTGCTTCTGACGTCCATTTGCCAGGCCCAGGCCTTCCTGGACGGTAACAAACGCACCGCGTGGGTGGCCTGTGACGTCTTCCTGACCCTGAACGGCCTGCACCTCACCCAGGTGTCCGACGACGACGTCGTGGCCCTGATGCACGGCATCAGTCGCGGCACGCGAGACGTGGCCTCCGTGACCGAGTGGATCAGCACCCACACCACAACGAACAGGAGCGAACCATGACGAGCCTCACCATCACGATCGAGATCCCGCGCGGAAGCAACAACAAGTACGAGGTCGATCACGAGAGCGGTCGCATCCGCCTGGACCGCGCCCTCTTCACACCGATGACCTACCCCACCGACTACGGCTTCATCGAGGATTCCCTCGGCGAAGACGGCGATCCTCTCGATGCCCTCGTCCTCCTGCAGAATCCCGTCTTTCCCGGCGTCATGGTCGACGCCCGTCCGGTCGGCGTCTTCAAGATGTCCGACGAAGCGGGCCCGGATGCCAAGATCATCACCGTTCCGGCTACCGACCCCCGGTATCAGCACATCCAGGGCATCGACGACGTCCCCCACGATCTGCGCAACCAGATCGAGCACTTCTTCACCCACTACAAAGACCTCGAACCCGGCAAGCACACCAGCATCAATGGCTGGGGCGATCTCGCCGAAGCCCAGACCCTGATCGATGACGCCTACCGCCGGTTGGCAAACGAGCACAGCTGACAACAATGACCAAGGCTGCAGCGCTGGCGACCGCACGGGAGGACCTCGAGCTCCTCCCCGACCCAGACCACAATCTGTCGGTCGAGGAGGTCAAACTGCTGTGGTCCTTCCTGCACGGCGACATCATGATCGGAGGAATTCGTCAGCGGCTGCGCGAGCACTGGGGGCTCTGCCCCCGGCACTCCTGGGGTCACGCTGTCGTCGAGATCGAGCTCTGGCAAGCCGGCGCCGGCTTGCGCGCCGGCCACCAGCCCTTCGAGATCGGCATCCTCTACGAAGACCTGTTGGAAACGATGATCCGCAAGCTTTCGGACAGCCGGCCGCGGTCGCGAATGTCGGTACTGACCCCGCGTGGCATCTGCCCCATCTGCCGGGATCTCCGCGGACCCGCGATCCCCGGAATCGGAGGCGGTGGCTACGCGGGTTCCGATAGTGCCGCGCTCACCATCGAGGCCAACGAGATGATCCACATGCGGCAATGGGTCGCCGAGACTCGAACTCTGTGGCACGCCTGCCCCTCATGTGCGAGCACTCGCGACGATGTTGACGCCGTTCTCTGCCGCCGCCACATCCTTCAGCGTGGCAGCCTCACGGACGAGGACGCCCGGAGCCTCGTGGTCAAGCTCTCCGACACCCGAGAATTGCTCGTGCCGCTCGTCGAATCAATGACCCAGACAGGGCGTCCAAGCACCGGGCTCGCCGACGCATCCTGGATTCACGCTCTGGGCTGGTTCCACGGCTGGACCTTCCCCCTGGCTCTCGCCCAATGCGGAGCGGAGTCCCCGCTGTGACATCACCTCCATGCCGGCAGCACCCCCGGTATCCAATAGCTGCCCAGACGGCACTCGAAGGTACGTCCACGACCTTCGTCGTTTGGGCTCGAGGGGACACCCTTGGAAAAGGTGTCCCCTCACCCTGTCAAGCCCCGGGTTGCGTAGAGCGTCCAGTGAGCACACCTGATCGGAGTGCTGGCCGCAAGCACCGCATCACCTCACATGCCCAGGCCTGCGAAAGCCGCGTCGTTCCTGGATTGAACTCGGAAGGAGAATAGAGCCTTCCTATGACGAATGAAGAGGTCACACAACCAAGTCAGTCCGACGCTGGTCGCAAAACGGAGGGCCGCCGTACGATCCTCGCCGTCGGATGGGCCAGCTTCTTCGGTGGGGTGAGTCAAGATATCGTCATCCCCATTTTGCCCCTGTACCTGACCCAGGTCCTCGGTCTGGACAAGGCCTTCATCGGTGTCGCGGAGGGGCTCGTGACAGCCGCCTCCAGTGTTTTCAAAATCATCGCCGGACGATTGTCAGATCGTCTGCCATTCCAGAGGCCCCTTGTCGCGGCCGGGTATTCGCTCTCGATGGTAGGGCGACTCGGGTTGGTGTTCGCCAGTGGTACGTTGGCCGTCTTCGCCCTGCGATTCACTGATGGAATCGGCAAGGGCGTCAAAGACCCGCCGAAGGATGTGCTCGTCGCCAATGCGGCCGCGGCAACGACTCGAGGGCGGAGCTTCGGCATCACCCGAATGCTGGATACCTTCGGATCGGCTCTAGGACCCCTCGTGTTGAGCGGGCTGCTGTTCGTATTCGTGCAGAATCACGTGGCGCCAGAAGATTACTACCGTTGGTTGCTGGTGCTCTCAGCTCTTGTTCTTGTCATCACCCTTGCGATCGTGCAGTTAGGAATCAGGGAAAAGAGAAGAACAGTCTCCCGAGGAGACGCAGCCGCTCGCGAGCCTTTAGCACGGTCCTTCTACCTTTTCACTACCCTTGCGGGATTGTTTGCTATCGCGAACTCCTCGGACGCCTTCTTGATTCTCCGAGCCCAGAACCTCGGTCTCGGGGTCATCGTTATTCCACTTGCCTACGCGGTGCTCAATATCATTTATGGCGCCCTAGCACTGCCGGCTGGCATACTCTCCGACAGGGTCGGCCGCATCCCCCTCATAACAGCTGGTTGGACCCTCTATGCCGTTTGCTACCTTGGATTCGCACTGGCCGACAGCGCCTGGCAGGTCTGGCCCCTTTTCGCCCTCTACGGCATCTTCTACGCCGTCACCGAGGGAGTTTCGAAGGCATTGATCGCCGACACCGTTGGCCGGGAGGTACGCGGGCGGGCGTATGGCGTTTACAACATGGTTATTGGCCTTGCCGCGCTCCCGGCCAGCCTGGTCGCAGGCCTACTCTGGGACGGGATTTCCTCCCGCGCGCCTTTCTTCTTTAGCGCCGCTCTGGCTCTTATGGCAGTCGTTCTGATGATCGCATTCAGGCATCAGGTCACTCCCCGCGCGCAACGAAGTTCCATCGCAGGATAGCGGCCGTAATGATTCCGCATACCAAGCCCCGGCACACACCGCTATCGAGCCCAACCCTTGGAAGACCGCGCACCGCCTGAATAACCGATCAGATCACAGGCGGGACACGTACTGTAATCGGATCTCGATATTCGAAACCAACACACCCTCTCGATTGGACCCTCGCGTGATTCGAGCCGACCAGCCCGATAAGGGAGTTCCCGGCGAAATAGCGCAGGAAAGCCAAAACCTCCCCCGTCGAAGCGCCTCACTCTGGCGGCGCCTCGCCCACGGCCTACACCTGCTCAGTGAGCGACTCGGACCTTACGGTGCGCTGATCCTGATTCTGACGTTCGGGTTGATTCTCGTCGTCGCCTTGAGCGTCGCCGTGGCACAGGTGTACGACAACATCACCGACGCAGACGGGGTAGCCGGTCTCGATCGGCCCCTGCTGAACTTTGCCATCTCGCTCCGATCACCCCTACTCGACATGATCCTCACCGGGTACACCGAGATCGCCGGTCCCATCGGCATGCCCATCATCGCCATCGCTGCGATTCTGATTCTTGCCATCCATCGACAGTCCTGGACGCCGGTAATTCTGATCGTCGCTGCCGGTGGCGGGTCGCTCCTCATGACGATCGCAGGAAAGGACTTGTTCGGACGCGACCGTCCTCCGCTCGCCGATGCGGTTCCCCCCTACGAATACTCAGCATCCTTCCCGAGCGGCCACACCCTGAACGCGGTCGCGGTCGTAGGAGTGATCGCCTACCTGCTCATCCTGCGCCAGAAGACCTTCCGGGCCAGGACCGTGACGATCAGCGCCGCAGCAATCTTCGCCATAACGACAGGACTCAATCGGGTCTACCTCGGGCACCACTGGGCAACCGACGTCTTGGGGGCCTGGATGCTCGGCGCCGCATGGCTCGCTCTCGTCATCACCGCACACCGGCTCTACCTCACCGTTCGCGTCCTGCGCGACGGACCAGACCCGTCGCGCCCCGCCCTCCACAGCGTGACCGCTGCGCATAAAACGCGACCCCGACGCGAGCACGTTGCCCCGCCGACCAAGCCTGCCTCCGGAGAGACGGACGTGTAGAGGATGCCAGCAACTACGGCGCCTATGATGTGCCAACTTGCCAGCGAAGTGTTAACGGAAGCGTGGCGGCTCGTCATCGACACAGAACTCACGAGATCGGTGTGGCCCTGGACGGCGCGTACCCGAGACCCCTTACGGACGAGGTCGTGCGTGCAGCCGACGTCGTCATCACAATGGGCTGCGGTGACGCGTGCCCGATCTATCCTGGCCGCACGTACCTCGACTGGGACCTGGCCGACCCGGTCGGCCTCCCCCTCGAAGGCGTCCGCGCAATCCGGGACGACGTCGACACTCGGTTTCGCGCACTCCTGGTCGACCTCGGCATCATCGCGACTTGAACGCCGGATGAACTTTCGCCACAGGCCTTCCAACGCATAGATATGTGTCTATGCTTTAAGGACATCGAGAGTTTGGAATCCCCGTGTCTGAGAAGCCCACCGTCTTGTTCGTCTGCATCCACAACGCCGGTCGCTCGCAGATGGCCGCCGGCTACATGCGCGCCCTCTCCGGCGGCGCCGTCGAGGTGCGCTCCGGCGGTTCGGAGCCCGGTGACCAGATCAACCCGATGGCCATCCAGGCGATGAGCGAAGAGGGCATCGACATATCCCAGGCCGTGCCCCAACTGATGACCACAGACCAGGTGCGCGAGTCGGACGTCGTCATCACCATGGGCTGCGGCGACGTCTGCCCGATCTTCCCCGGCAAGCGCTACGAGGACTGGGAACTCGTCGATCCCAAGGGGAAGAGCATCGACGAGGTCCGCCCGATCCGCGATGACATCAAGGCCCGTATTCAGGCCCTCCTCGCCGAGCTCCTTCCGGCAAGCGTCTAGGACGACGGCCATGACTGATATCGCCGCTCGCCGGGGCCTCCCCGGTCTGAGCTTCCCCGAGGACTACCTCAAGCGCCTCGCCGACGACCTGGCGACAAAGTTCGCGGGCGTCTTCGGCGTCGAAACCGTCGAGCGCTACGTGCTCGAGTCCTACACAGCACTCCTGCGCACTTCGGTCGTCAAGGCGCATCTCGCGACCAACACCATCCGCTTCGCCACGGACCGCCTCACGGCCCTGGCCCAGGCCAAGGGCGCCCTCGATCGGCCCGTGCCCGAGGTGCTGTTCGTCTGCGTGCAGAACGCCGGGCGCTCCCAAATGGCGGCCGCGCTGACGACCGCGCTCTCCGGCGGGGCAGTGCACGTGCGATCCGCTGGGTCCACGCCTGCGGAGCAGCTGAACCCGGCCGTGCTGGCTGTGATGTCCGAACTGGGGATCGATCTCAGCGAGGCGTTCCCAAAGCCGCTCACGGACGATGTCGTGCAGGCGGCAGACGTCGTGGTCACGATGGGCTGCGGCGACGCCTGCCCGATCTACCCGGGCAAGCGCTACCAGGACTGGGCGCTCACTGACCCTGCTGACCTTCCAGTGGAGGGGGTCCGCGCCGTGCGCGACGAGATCCGGGCCAAGGTCGAGGTCATGCTCGCCCTGCTGGGCGTCGAACCAATAGCACTCCCCGCATGAGCGTCACGAAGAGCAGCCTCATTGAGAACGTGGTTGTCGTGGGATCCGGCCCAGCCGGTTACACCGCCGCGATCTACCTCGCCCGGGCCGGACTGAACCCGCTTGTGCTCACCAGCTCGGTCGACGCGGGCGGCGCCTTGGTCAATACCACCGAGGTCGAGAACTTTCCCGGATTCCCCGACGGCATCATGGGCCCGGAACTGATGGAGAACATGCGCCAGCAGGCCGAGCGCTTCGGCGCCCGACTCGTCTACGACGACGCCATCACCCTCGAACTGACCGGCGACGTGAAGACCATCACCACCGGCGCCGGCGCCGGAACGGAGTATCGCGCCCACGCGGTCGTGCTCGCGATGGGCTCGGCCTACCGCAAGCTCGGCGTCGAGGGCGAGCAGCGCCTCACTGGGCACGGGGTCTCCTGGTGCGCAACCTGCGACGGATTCTTCTTCCGCGGCCAGGACATCGTCGTCAGTGGCGGCGGTGACTCCGCCCTGGAAGAAGCCATGTTCCTCACCCGCTTTGCCAACACGGTCACGCTCGTGCACCGCCGCGACACGCTCCGCGCGTCGAAAATCATGCAGGACCGCGCCCTGGCCAATCCGAAGATCATCCCCTGCTGGAACAGCGAAATCACCGAAGTCATGGGGGTCGACACCATGACCGGTCTCGGACTCCGCGACACAGTGACCGGAGCGGAGGCGACGATTCCTGCGACCGGCCTGTTCATCGCGATTGGGCACGACCCGCGCAGCGAACTCGTGCTGGGCCAGGTCGAGGTCGACGACGACAACTACGTGCTCGTTGACCACCCCACTACCCAAACCAACCTCCGCGGCGTGTTCGCCTGCGGCGACCTTGTCGATCACCGCTATCGCCAGGCCATCACGGCCGCCGGAACCGGGTGCGCTGCTGCAGACGACGCCGAGCGCTACCTCGCCGAGACGGGCCTCGCGAGCTACGCCGAGCATCCGTCCGACCCGATCGAAGAACCGGCCAGCGTGTGAGCGGCAGGCCCGAGGTTCTCTTCGTCTGCCGCCACAACTCCGGTCGTTCCCAGATCGCCGCCGGCCTGATGCGGGCGCGCTTCGGTGACGTCGTCACGGTACTCTCCGGGGGCATCGAGCCGGCGGACGCGGTCAACCCCCATGGCGCGGCCGCCCTTCTGGCTCGTGGCATCGACATCCGTCACCAGCTGCCCCGCCGGGTGACGGACGACGAGTTACGCACGGCGGCCGTCGTGGTGACCCTCGTCGACGGCATTGAGCTGCCCCGCCATGATGGGGTGCGCCACGAACGATGGATCCTGCCCGACCCGGCTCAGTGGAGCGCAGTGGAAATCCTGCCGCTGGTGGACGACATCGAACACCGCGTGAGCGACCTCGCGACTAGGGTCTAGCTCCAGGCACGTCGGCTCAGAGCACCCCGCTCAAGTCGAGGGTGCCGGCGTCGAGCGTGCGCGCGATGGCATGGATGGCCTCCGGGACGACGCGGTAGTGCACGCTCATCCCGTGTCGTTCCTTCGTGAGGATGCCGCTAGTCTCGAGTTTCTTGAGGTGGTGGCTGACCGTGGGCTCAGAAAGCTTCACGATCGGAGCGAGGTCACACGTACACGCTTCCTGGTTCGGCTGCGCCAGAAGGTAGGCCAGGAGTTGCAGGCGGGTGGGATCAGCCAGAGCCTTCAGGCGGACGGCGAGGGCCATCGCATCGTCCAGGGAAAGGGTGGCGCTAGCACCCAGGGGATCGCAACAGATCGGCGATGCATCCTCAAGGAGGGGAAGGGTCTTGGGCATGCCAACATCCTGCCACCTTCTTGACATATATCAAAGAGGTGGCACACTAGGAATTAGACGCACGTCGAATATGTGTGCATTCCGAGTCAGGAGTCATCGTGAGCATCGCCGAACGGATACCGACCACGACCCGCGGCCGGGTCGGCGTCCTGGTCACCGGGGTGAGCCTGTGGGCCGTGGCCTATTGGGTCAACGAGTGGCTCTGGAACGTCCTCCTCTTTGACCTGTTCGGCCTCGACCCGAGGAACCAGATCACCGAGACTGTCCACTTCTTCTTCTACGACTCCCTGAAGATCCTGCTCCTGCTGGTCATCATCATCTTCGCCTCCACCGTGCTCCGCTCCTTCATGAGCGTGGAACGTACCCGGGCCTTCCTTGGCGGCAAACGCAAGGGAGTGGGCAACCTCCTCGCGGCCGCCCTCGGCGTGATCACACCGTTTTGCTCCTGCAGCGCCGTGCCCGCGTTCATCGGCTTCGTCGCCGCCGGCGTGCCGATCGGCGTCACGATGAGCTTCCTGATCGCGAGCCCCCTGGTCAACGAGATCGCCATCGGGCTGCTCCTGACCCTCTTCGGCTGGCAGATCACCGCCCTCTACGTGGTCTCCGGCCTGACCATCGCGGTCGTTTCCGGCTACGTCCTGGGCCGCCTGCACGTCGAACGCTGGGTTGAACCGTTCGTCTTCGACGTGAAGCTCGGCGGCCAGGTCATCGACCCCTCCCTCGGCCTGACCTTTGGGCAGCGGATGCAGATGGGCGTCGAGGAGGTCAAGGCTCTGATCGCGAAGATCTGGGTCTACCTCCTGGTCGGCATCGGCCTCGGCGCCCTGATCCACGGCTGGGCCCCGACCGACTTCTTCGCCACCTACGCCGGCCCCGGCAACCCCTTCGGCGTGCTGATCGCCGTTCTCATCGGCATCCCGCTCTACTCCAACGCCGCCGGGGTCATGCCCCTGGTCGCCGCCCTCTACGACAAGGGCCTCCCGATGGGCACCCTGCTCGCCTTCATGATGGCCGTCGTCGCACTGTCCCTGCCAGAGATGATCCTGCTCCGCCGGGTGCTCAAGCCCCAACTCCTCGCGATCTTCATCACGACCACCGGTCTCGGTATCGTCGCCGTCGGCTACCTCTTCAACGCCATCCTGGCTTGATCACCCCACCCGAAAGGAACCCTGCCATGAACATCAAGATCCTCGGCCCCGGCTGCAGCAACTGCGTCAACCTCACCAAGGCCACCACGACCGCCGTCGCCGAACTCGGCCTCGACGCCAGCATCGAAAAAGTCGAGGACTACGCCGCGATCCTCGGCTACGGCGTGATGAGCACGCCCGCCCTCGTCATCAACGAGAGAGTCGTCGTCTCCGGCCGCGTGCCGACCCTGGCCGAAGTGCGCACGCTCCTCACCGCCGCGAACCACTGACCCGCGCCCCATCGACACGTGATCCGCTTTAGTGGCTGCCGAGGAACAGTCGGCGCCCGAGTAGGTATTCCATATTCACAGCACCTGCAGCCGCACGCGTCCTTGAGACCAGCATTGCCGGCCTTGCCTGGTGGATACGAGCGCCACGACCAGTGCGGTCACCTTCCCTAGAGACCAGCGGTCGAGGACGCGAGCCTCGCCACTGTCTCGAAACCCTAGGGAAATAAGACGTCTCAGCGCCGCGACCGTGCCTCCTCAAAATCGGCGGAATCTCGCGGCCTGGCGAGTCTCATAACTACATGGCATAACCATCGGCTTGAATTGGCGCACTCACTGTCAGTTATGAGACACCCCCGAACTGGAGTAGCGAAACAGATCGCGTGCGTTTCGACGCCAGCACCTCCTTCTGGACAGGCCTTTTGTCGGACGCCGCCGGCCGGCGGCGGCGGCTAGCCTGAGCGTATGGTCCATGGACGGAAGGTGCTTCGCGAGTTCCTAGCTGGTGAGGTCAGGCTGATCTACGCACGCGTCCTCGCCAATGGCAAGCTCTACCTGCTACCGGATGGTGACGCGGCCGCGCAACGGGCTTGGACGAAAACGGAGGCGTGCTGCCCGATCCCTGGTTGCGAGAATCCGGCATTGACCACAGTGGCCCGAAAGCGCGGGCGCGACGGGTTCAGACATACCGGCGGTGGTGCCGGCAGTCATTCAGCCGTTGGAGTGTTCCATGTTCAAGCGTCGGAAATGATTTCTCAGTACCTCCAGAAAAAGTACCCCTCCTCGACCGTGACCAAGGAGCAGCCAATAGACCGGGCCCGAACCCGCATTGCCGACGTAATGATTACCGCAAGTACCGGGGAGTCCTTCGCCTTCGAGATCCAATACGCCGGGCTACGTGCCGACGAGTGGGAAGCGCGCCATGCTTCGTACGCGTCAGAATCCATTCCTGAAGTCTGGTTGTTTGGTCACGCAGGCGCGCAGCTTAGACCAGCGCGCGGCCGCGCCAACGAAGGGCTGGTAACCATCAGCCCAGTGCACTCGATGGCCGGCGTAGGTCAAACAATTTTGTGGTTAAACCCGCTGACCGAACAGATCGCGACCGTCATCGAACGCGTGACGGTCAAACACGTCATGTACTCAATCCCGGCCACCGGCCCGACGGGTGAACTTCTGATCATGCCACTCACGGATTTCCGGCTCGCCTCCAGACGCAACGGGACTTTCCACTTCACTTCCGACCGGGTTGAGGAGCTCATCGCCAACGGTCGCGCAGTGCGCAAGATTTGGGCGCATGAAGCGGCGATACTCGCACACCAGGTGGCCGCCGAACAAGCGCGGTTGCAGGCAGCGGCGACGTCCCAGGAAGCGGCTCGACGCGTAGCCGCTGCCAAACAGCTGGCCATGGCGACCGCAGCGACAAAACAAGAACCGGCGTGGGCCGCATCAGAACTTCGCACTCACCTCTTCGAAAGGTTCTCGGGGACGTGGCCGGCATGGTTAGACGTCGAAATTCCACCGGGATTGCCCGTTCCGAATGCACAATGGCAAGCCATGCTTTACTCAGCCATGATCATGGACGTGAAGGAACGCAGGACAGTGACTGCCGCCGCCGGCGAGAGACTACTGGGTCTCGGCGCGAACTTTGATGCGCAGTCGATCATTCGCCAATGGTTCGACGTTCTTGTCGAAAACCAGATTCTGATGACCATGGTCAACCGCCCGCCGGAGTCCGATTCGGGCGTTCCCCGGTACGTGGTCGTAGACGAAGCGGCCCGCTCCTACTGGACGGAAGCATCCCAGTATCGATATACAAAACCGGACATCGGAGCAGGGATCTGTATGGTGTGCGAAGGGCCACTGCGGAGCCAGCCGGACGTCTGGCGTGGAACCCATGGACACTGCTTCTGATGCGTGCCCCCTGTGCGTTCCACGATGGCAAACGTTTGGCTGACTGTCCACGATCGGACGGCTCTCGGAAGGCGACATATCAGGAGGGCTGAAACCCTAGACCACACATCAGGAACACTCCGAGGCTCATTTTCGTCCACCAGTTGGGGACAAAGATTCCCTTTCCGGATTCAATCTCACAGCCTTCCTCCTGTCGCCTTTGTGAGCGGCAGCGATCAGCCAACGATGCGTGCGTGCGTGGAAACTTCAGACTGAGCGACCTCACATTCAACCGGAATACGGCTCACGTGAGCTAGGAATTCCGCGCTATTCGCGCGGAGGGCATCTCTGACGGTTACAGCCCAGCGACTCTGACTAGGCGAATAGGAATTCCCGGCTTTCGAGACCAACTTATTTGCTCTCGTGAGCACAACGCCATGCCGCGCGCGCGACAACATCACCAGCAGGACCCGCTGCTCCTCCTCGATATCTGCGGCTTTCTTCGCCTTGTAACTCGGAATGTTGCCGTGCTCGAACCCGGGTATGAAGACCCAGTCGAACTGCTGGCCTTTCCCAGTATGTGCGTTGAGTAGATGCACACCCGGAGAGATCACCTCCGAGACGTCATTGGAAACCCGTAATTGCGCGAGTGCCGCACCAACCGAACCGGATTGCTCAACCAGACCTTCGATCTGGGCGACGGCGTCAGTCAACTCGGCGGATGTGTCAATATCTGAGGGATCCAGGACGCGTCGTGCTTCCGCGCTGAGGGCTTGGAGCTCAGGATTGCCGCCCAGACGCGCCGCAGCGTCTTGAAGCATTTCCACGATGCGCGCGTCATCGACGGTCAGGTCCCATCGAATGCAAGGGAGGTCGGATTCCGCAAAGGCGGAATCTATCTGTTTCCGCCGCCAGCCGTTCCGACAAATTACGCCAATAGTGTCGTTCGGGCGTCGGGCAAGGATTTCCGCTGACGCATGGAGTACGAAGTTTGCCTCTGCTTCGGCGGTCGGATACATCCCTCCAGCCGCGATTCCGCCCTCGAACCAGCCATCTGGATCGTGTGGATCAAGAAGCTGGCCGCCAAGGGGTCGCGCGACCGCAGCAAGAACCTGAAGGACCGCGGGTGACGAACGGTACGATACCCCGAGTCCGTGCGCCTCTCCGGTAATCAGTCGGAGCACGCGTTCCACATGGACTGGTTTAGCGCCGGTCCAGCTGTAGATGCCCTGCATCGGATCGCCCACGAATGTGCGTGACTTACTCGAGCTACGGAGTGCAATCTCGAGTTGTTGGGGCGACAGATCCTGAAACTCGTCGACGAGTACCGCCGCATAATGGCTTTGGTAAAGACGGGCGATCTCGGGCACGCGCAGGAGCCGCTGTGAGTGACGGAGTAGGTCGTCGTAAAAATACGTCCCATTCGCTTGCCTGGCCGTCTCAACTGCAAGACTGCGAGCGTCGCCGTCAGAGAGCCGATCGAGCACCTCCTGGTCATTCCATGCGCCGCGCTTGGCTTCCCGCAGCTCTTCTTCGATGCGGTCTTTCATCGCGTAATAGGCGTCGCCTGCTAGACCCTCAAGAAATGGCTCAACAGCAACGGCCTGTGTGTGTTTGTCGGGCATCGCTCCGAGCGGATCGATTCCTGCTGTCCAGCCATGTGAGCGGACAATTTCTGCTGCGTGCCCGTGGAAATTGTGCACTGATACATATCGACGTTTGCGCTCGGTTCCGAGCACCGACAAGAGACGACTGTTCAGGTTCGCTTTTGCTTTGTTCGAGAAGGTCAGCGCCAGTATCCGCTGGTTTGGCATCAGCATTGGAATGATCGCTTCCGCCCGGCGGGCGAGCAGCTCAGTCTTTCCGCACCCGGGCGGGGCGATAACGAGCAAGTTCCCGACCGCCGACAGGTCGATTGTCGCCTCGCTCACAAAGCTGCCCTGCGTTCAAGCTCGTCGAGAAGTGCCGCCACGCTCACGATTTCGGCAGCTTCAGCCTTTGTGAGCCCTTTTGTCACTGCGAGGGCAGACGGAACTTTTCGATTTCCACCGTTCTTGGGCGTCGTCCGACAGAATTTGGCGAGACCCTCAACGTTCAAGTCCGCTTCATTGTCGACTCCGCACGCACCCGTGAGCGCTCGCATGTCCCTTGCAACCCCACTCGCGATCAGACGCACGGCCATGGCTCTTGGTCCAAATGCACGGCAGTACTCGTCCTCAAGGTCCGTTTCGGAAACGAAGATAGTGTGCCCTAAGACGTCATTCGGCTTGCCCTTGACTGCGCCCAGCCACGAACCCTGTTCAGCCTTATCAACGAGGCCGAGAACCTCAACGTCAAAGGCTTTCGGGCCGATCAGTTTGTATACGGCGGGAAATTTGTCGGCTCCATCAAGCTCGAAAACAACGGCGCCTAGACGATCAAGTGACATTCCACGAGCCTGCGCCGCGCCCTCAACGATGAGTCGGTCAGCGATCCCTTCGACCACGATCGCGAAGCGTGCTGTCAAGGTTTCAAGCATTCGCGGAGACCACCAATGAGCCTGCATCTTGTCCTCAATAGTGAGCACGTTCGGATCGATCTGCCGAAATTCGCCGTTTCCGCGGACCGTCACGACTTGAATTGGATCGAACTTTTGCACGATATAGGGCGAATGAGTGACCAGGATTTTCTGGTTCGTTTCTCGAGCCAGCAGCTCCGCCACGGTGCGCTGACTTGAGGGATGAAGATGCAGCTCGGGCTCGTCGATTGCGATCACATTGGCGCCACCTTCGGCAAGATCGAAAAGCGTCATTGACACTAATTGCCGGACGCCATCTGACTGCTCGGACAGGGGCACAAATGTGCCGTTGCGAGACATGAACATGGACACGTTTTCGAGAACGGAATCAGCCGGATCCGAGGAGGTGCGCACAGCTAAGTCCCCAGCACCAATCGCCCGCGGCATTGAATTAGATAGGTGCTCGGCCATCCCTTCGCGCAGCGCAGTCAGCGTCTCACTGCTTGCGAGCCTGGCGTTGAAATCATCCAGCAATCCACCCATCGCCTTCTTCTCATCGCCCAATTCGGGTTCTACAGCTCGCAGAAGCGTACGGATCGCCCCGGAGGCGCCATCGAAATGAGCGGCGCTTGTCTGGCGAAGAGCTGGCAAGTATCTCCAGCCAAGTGCAGACAGTTGCTCGCGAGACAGGTTCCGGACTTCACCACGCCCGGGTGCCCATCGCTGGATCACTACTGATTCCAAATCCTCGGGGTCGACGGCAACCTCCAGCCTGATCTCAAGTGATTCAACTTTAGTTATGGGGTCGACGTCGATCTCACGGGTGAAGATTCGGCGATCGCTGTCATTGAAATCTTCAAACTGTACCGTCACCCCGAGAGCTCGTTCGCTGTCCCGCAGATCAGCCACGCCAAGCATCTGGTAGAGCTGCGCCGTCGGACCAAGAGTCAGATTTAGGAGATGGAGCAACGATGTCTTCCCGACATCGTTTGCGCCGATTAGCACGAGGTGGCCGCGAACGTTGAGATTCAAGTCAGCCAAGCGCGCGAAATTCTGTGCCGTAATATGCCTAATCCGCATGCATCCCCCATTGTGCCCGGAAGCTCTCCCGCTCACCGCTGGCTTAATTCATTCTCCTCGGTACGCAGGTAGGCATAGACAGTTTCGCGGCTTATCACAAAATCTCGAGCCAGGGCTGCCTTCGGCACACCGTCGGCAGCCTTCTTCCTCAACTCCTCAGCGCGAACCGCATCGAGTCATCGACTGCGGCCGCGCTAGCTGCACTGCCCAGGCAGGTTGATTAAGCGGCGGATGGGCGGGACGTTGCCGATCGCGGTGTGGGGCCTGTGGTGATTGTATTCATGGAGCCAGGCTGGGAGGGCGTTTCGGCGGGCTGATTCCGTGGCGTAGAACCTGCTGAATGCCCACCCGTTGGCCAGGGTGCGGTGGAAGCGGTCGATCTTCCCGTTGGTTTGTGGCCGGTAGGGGCGCGTTTTCCTCACCTTGATGCCGAGGTCGTGGCAAGTGTCTCGCCAGAGATGGGATTTGTAGGCGGAGCCATTGTCGGACAAGACGGGCTCGACGGTGATTCCGCGTGCGGCGAACCAGGACACGGCCCGTGGTAGGACACCCACGGCGGTAAGAGCTGGTTCAGCGTCGTGGATCTCGGCGTAGGCGACTCGGGAGTGGTCGTCGATGACGGTGTGGACAAACGCGGTGCCCACCTTCGGGTTGCGCCACTAGTTCCGCGCCACGCCCGGTGTCGCGGCCCGGTTCTTGTCGTCTTGCTGGCGGCCGACAAATCGATGGCCGCCGCCGACAGAAATATTGCCGAGCTTCTTCACGCTCACGTGGATTAGCGAGCCGGGTGTGTCGTGCTCATAGCGGCGCACGACTTCACCGGTCCGAACATCGACGTGGTGTAGTTTGTTCAGTCGCCAGCGGACCAGGACCGCGTGCACGGTCGAGGCTGGCATGTCGAGTTTCGCCCCGATCGCGACCGGTCCGAGACGCTTCTTCCAACGCAGATGCACGACCTTGCGCACGATTGGCTGCGGGGTCTTGGTGGGCATGTGGTGCGAGCGTGAGGATCGGTCCTGCTTCCCTTCCGCGCCCATCGCGGCATACCGTTCGGCCCACCGTTTCGCGGTCGGCCACGACACGTTGAACACGCGAGCGGCGAAAACAATCGACTGATGATCATCGACGATCAGGCGCGCGAGTCGCAAACGGTGACGAGGAGTCAAAGCGGCGTTTGCGTGGGACACGAGGACCACCTGGTTTCTGAAGTGGACAGCCTTTGACAGCTCCACTCCACAACCGGAGGTCCTCGCTCACCCTCAACGACTACAGCGAGTCGTCACATCCACTCAACCAACCTGCCTGGGCAGTACAGCTAGCCCCGCGCGTCTTTGCCGGAGTGATGCCCTCGCGTTGACGTTCTCGGATCAGCGAATGCTCGAACTCTGCAAAGGCACACCTCACGTTAGGAAGCAGGTTCGCCATCGCGTTGTCTTCACCGGTAAAAGACAACTGCTCCTTCACGAACTCGACCCGAACCTGCTATGTAGCCAGCCGGCGTACGATCGACCCCGGAGTTCGACCTATTCAAGCATCACCCGAGGGTCGGACATCTGACGGAGATTCGTCCAGGACTGTGCCATCTTCACATCATCCTCGTAAGCAATGAGGTAGCCCCACCGACTCTTCTGCCACCCAGGCTCGGCCTCCATCATCCGCAGCACTCGCTCGGCAGCGGCACGCTTGGCTTTCACAGTTTCATCGTTGCGGCCACGCACGTCTTTGCCTTCGATGATCCAGTGCACGCCGTCACGGTCTAACGCTACGAAATCGGGATAGTAAGAGCGCCCCGCCCCGTACTCGATCTTGGCTCCGTCTCCTTGCTCGAGACGCATCCACCACACGATCTGGTCTGAGCGGTCGAGCATCTGAGCAACCAGTATTTCAGCGCTGAAAGAGTCGAATTGAGAGGCAGAGTAGAGGCTGCGCTGCCATCCGTCGTAGTTCTGGCGCGGCTTGAACTTAGTGATGTCTGTCACCGCATGTTGTGATTCAATTGTGCGCCCGATGGCGAGTTCGTAGTCTCCACGTTTCGGCAGCATAAGTTCATGAATCCGAGGCTTCTCCTGCATTTGCCTCGCCGCTTCGTCGGAAGCCTGATTCACGGCGGCCTTCAAACGCATGACAGCCACGGCGATTCGCTTGCCGGTCCAGTCACCCCCGACCATGCTCGCAAATCTTTTGACGAATTGGACCAAGTAGCGACGGTTCACGTCACCTGATTGACCGTTCTTAAGTGCCGCCAGCTTGCGAAGATTTAGCTCAAGCGAGTTCTGGGCGTCCTTCGCTGTCACCACCTCTTCGAAGAGCTCTACCTGGGTGGTCGCTTCCAAGCGGACTGCTCCGTACTTGTCGGTGACTACAATCGTCTCGCGGTCGATCTGCTCGGTGAAGTCGCTGCCCACGGAGGCAGCGACTGTCTTGTGCCAATCGTCATTCAGATTTACGAGCTCGAGGCGATTTGGCGTCGTCTCGAAGGTAGTGAGCGGGAATGCGAATTGCTTCCCGTCGCTCAAGCGCACCGATTCGCGCGGTACCTCGACCTCGACCTCGGTCTCGTTCTCCACCAGGCTTTCGATGGCACGGACACCGCCGCCGAGCGCGGCCACTGTACCTAGGGTTGGGTCAATAGCAGCCGCCTGATCCACTGTTCCAGGTGTCAGCCAGAACACTTCGTCCTCCGATACCTCGCTTGAACCGTTAGTGGCACCGGCCGTGGTCGGCACTGGAGGTTTCTCGGGTATGGTCGGCACCTCAGATATTGCGCGCTCGTGGCCACTGAGCCCGTTCTTCCTCAGCGCTTCATAGATCGACTTATGGGAAAGTATGTCGAGCGAGTCGATCCACTCATCACCCGTGTACTTTCCGTATGGCAGGCGTAGTCCGCGGCCGATCATCTGCTCGGTCAGTGTGTCTGATTCGAGGGCTCGGATCGGCACCAGGACCGCTACGTTGTGCACGTTCCAACCCTCGTTGAGCATGCTCACCTGCACGATGGCGCGCACCGGCGAGTCTGGCTCCTGCACTAGTGCTAATTGTTCTTCGACGGCCTCGCTTATTGCGTTTGAGTGAACGACAAGCACCTGACCGCTACCAGGGAACATGTCGCCGCCACGGAGGATGTTTGCGATCTCATCCGCGTGTTCGGTGTCCTGACATGTGACGAGCATGATCGGATTGATTCGCGGAACGTCAGGGTGTTCAACCTCGTAGTCCCGATAGGCAGAAGCCTTTCGTTCGAGGATCTTTTTCGCGTCCTTCAGCTGACCGAGAGCCTCACCGTCCCGGTACCCACCCTTGCGGTGCGCGACGACCGGTGTCTTCACGAACTTTTCAGCAATCGCATCGTGAAGTGTGTATTCGAAGATCACGTGATCGTCCTCGGCTGGGGTGGCAGTCAGACCGACGCGCGCCGCAGGCTTTAACAGGCTGAGCGCAGCAGACCAAGTGGCAGCAGAACCACCGTACCTGTGCGACTCGTCCAACACGACAAGGAGGTCGTCCGCCGCGGTCAAGTGGCTAAGCAGCGACTTACCCAACATCTCCTGAGGGCGAGCAGTACGCAGATTCTTAGCTGTCGTCGAGTCAGGCTTCACATAGTCGTTCGTGTCCTGCTGAACGAGGTGGTGGACATTCATCAAGAAGAGTTTGACCACGTCTTTGTCACGGATTGTCGCGGAGTGCTGATCGAAGTTCTGCGGCGTGATGACGGACTTCTCGATCTCGGCCCCCTCAATGAAACCGGAGGCGCCGCGCGTGAAGTTGGCGATCGTCTTCGTGCGCACGGTCTTGCCAGGAAGTACTACCAGCAGATTCTTCACACCACTGGCCGCCGCGTACTCAAGGAGAGCAGCCAACAGCCATGTCTTCCCAACGCCGGTTGCGATATCCAAAACCACTTGCTGGCATTCGTCCTGGCGCGAAAGAGCGTGGATAACTGTATCCAAGCCGTCAGCGTTTGGCTTCCGCAGTTGGAACCGCGAAGTGAGATCGTCAACCAGAGGTTGGTCATACCCGAAAATTGCCACGCTAGGCCGTTCCTCCAGTTGCTTTGAACAAGTCATCGGGCATCTGCAATAGCCGGCTGCCCGGGGCCCGCCTACGCAGCTCTCGGTCAAGGTTAGGGGCTGCACCGTCGCACACGACGGTCAAAGAGTGGCCCTTGGGCAAGTCGACTAGCAGCTCAGAGAGCAGGCTCCCACTCAACTGGCCTTCAAGTACTGCCAGCCACTGTCTCCCTTTCACACCCGTGAACCGAGGTGATTCCGGCGTGAGCCTGAAGCCAAGATGCGCCGCGACCGAGCGTTCGAGCACATCGCCTGTTGCCTCCGGAGTAATGAAAAAAGTCTTCGTGTCGCTGCTGTACGGGTCCTCGTCGACGCCCACCCAGACAGGCGAAAGGCGGTGAACGGAAAAGCCACCGCCGCCGGCCCACTGCACCGTGCTGATCTTCTTGGTGGATGTTGCGTCGCGAAGGGCTCTTATCTTGTCGTTGTCGAATTCGATCCCCGATTCCTTCAATTGCGCAAGAACTCGTCCGAGTACGGTGTTGAAGCTGCGGGCTTCTGCGACCGTGGTGTTGCCCGGCAGCTCGGTGTCTGCCTCGTAAATCACGGTCGTCGTCACACCGCCGGAGTCGGCGCCGGCCACAACCTTCTCCAGGCGCGGCTTGGTGAATGTGGCAACGTTGTTTTCTGAGAGCTCACAGGTGACCCATCGTCTCCCGAGCTTGTGAGCAACCGCAGCGGTGGTGCCGGAACCGGCGAAGCAATCCAGCACGATGTCACCGGGATTTGTCGCGATGCGAATGATCCGCTCCAGCAAACGCTCTGGTTTTGGCGTGTCAAAGAGCTTCTTCCCAGGGAACAGTGCCTTTATCTCAGACTTAGCCTGTCGGTTATGACCGACCTCGGTGTTTGCCCACCATGTTCGAGGGTTATTGCCGTCTTCTGGGACATACGCTTTGCGCCCGATGCCACCCGACGCACGAATCAGAATCTCAGGCAGCGGTCCAGCGGAGCGTCGCGCTTCCACGAGCCTGCGTGCCTCTTCGAGGGGGACGTCAAGCACGAGTGCGCATACGCTATTGGATGCCTTTTCGTGTGGTACGCCTTCGTTGTCAGCACGCCACTCCGCGTCATTAAGATTTTCGAGTTTGTACGGCGCCCATTCATTCAGCCCTGCCAGAATGCGCAGCTGCGAATACCGCCAGCTCGATCCACGCGGCGGACGTAGCATCTTCCCTGTCATGGGGCTCTGGATTGCATAACACATACCGCCTGACCCGTCACCGTGGTTACCCGACGGGTTGTCATCCCACCACGGGCCGTTCGGGTCGTTATCAGGATTAGTGAACCGGGCATTGTGCTCTTCTGTCCGGATTGATTTGTTCGGAGAAAATGCATCCGACTTCCGATAGACGATTATGACGTCCTGATCGACCGAGAACCCTGCGCCTCGGCGTGGTGAATCTGCTTTTTGCCAAACTACCTCCGCGACGAAGTTACCTGGCCCAAACTCTTCATCGAGCAATGCGCGCATCCGGTGGTTCTCAGAATCATCCAGATGTACCCAGATCGAACCGTCGTCCGACAGAAGCTTTTTTAACAGTACGAGCCGGTCTCGCATGAATGTCAGCCATACCGAATGCTCGAGGTTATCTTCGTAGTGTGCGAAGACGCCACCTGTGTTGAAGGGCGGGTCGATGTAAACGCATTTCACGCGTCCTACATACCGTTCAGCGAGTTCAGGCACGCGGGTCAACGCCTCGAGAATGTCCCCAGATTCTCCCGTGACAAGCATGTTGTCATGGAGGCCACCGTCTCGAGGATTGCCCACGTGACCATCAGAGATAAGGTAATGCGTTTGGCAGGCCCGCGGATCATTCTTGTCGACCCAAGCGTAGTCGTATGCACCTTCTCTAGTCGGAATCAGCGCCTGATCTTTACCCATCCATGTGAGTTCTAGGCGCCCTTGCAGGTCCCGTTGTGTCATCTAGATGGCTCCTACGATTCTCTTTTTCGCCTAACTGGCAACCCTACACGGGCGTTATGTCCAAGAGGCCGTCGTACTACCCTGCCGAACGTGCCAACCGCGCAGGTCAACGCGCCCCCGAGCGTCGGCGACCTTGCGGTGCCCTGACGAACCTGAAGATCGCCGGGACTCAGCCGGGGCAGCGGCCATCCGGGCCTAGTCCACGCCGATAGCGTCTTTATACGTCAGCCAACCCGGGTGATCTCGGCTCACGTTTGAAGGGATTGGCGTCGGCGACTCTGAATCACGCTATATCTGGCAAAGCTGTGACATCCGGCCTCACTAGCTTTCGCCGCTTGAGTTCCGCCTCGAGGAACATCACCCGTATCCCGTCCGGTTTGCCGCCGCCGATGCGATTCACGGTGTAATCGGCTGGGAACATCTTGACGACTCTGGCTTCCAGCTGGTCGCGTCGGCTCGTCCGCGCGGCGAAGATGCGGGTGGTGTCAAGGGAGCGGAATGAGTCGATCGAAAGGACTGACTCGTCCGGGTTCCCCCACAGCAGCCGGTCGAACGATTTCGTACCGGTCCAGTGTTTCTTGATGCGCGTCCGCATGTCAACGGATTGACCGATGTAAGCCTGCCGGTACTCGTCCAGCACCATCACGTACACCCCTTCTTCCCCGTCCAAGGCCCGCAGATCGCTGACAGGTCGAAGTCCCTTGTTCTTCCGGACGATCTCGTGGAGTGAGTTCTCGAAGTCCGCTGGTGGGATGTGCGCGAAGAACGCCATGTTCAGATCGAAATTGTCCAAGGCCTGCTCGCGTTGTCGTGCGCAGAATTCGTCGGAGAGCAGTGTGTGGTCGTCGTCCTCGTAAGCCCAGGACATGCTGGCCCACTGGCTTTCTGAGAAGAGACTCCGGGGTCCCGGAGTGACGGTGTCTTGTTGGGTAGTGCGTACTGCTCCCGGGTCAGCCTGTGACCGTACTTTCCGGGCCGCATCTGCTCACCGAAATGCTCGACAACCACTCCAACGGCGCGCCGCCCCGGCATTGGTCTGACAGAACGGGAAGCATTCACAGCGCTGATGCAGGCGTCGCAGTCACAGCCGCGCAGGTCTACGCCTAGGACGCCCGGAGGGAACAGGTCGGTCATCGGGCGACCGGCATGTCGAACGTTTCGGTGTTCGCAATCTGCTGAGCGAGGCCTAGGCGGTGCGCAACTCCTTGCTCACGGTCGACCTGACGGTAATCCCTCATGGAAAGAACTATGCTCGGCTCGTTTGACGTTGTCCAACCGAGGTCCGCCTTGAGCATCGGTCCTCACTCGCCTGCCCTTGGGCGATGTTGCTAGCTGGGCAATCTCAACTTGCCGAAGAAGGCCCTGTTCCGCCGCGTAGCCGAGTTGACCAGCCCGTCGAAACTCATGACCTCGATGTACGCCTTGGCGGATTTGCTGAAGCCAAAGTACCTGAGACCGTCGTGCGTCGGGCTCAGGTCCGAGACATTCGCAATCAGGGCGGACTTACACAGGAGTTAAAGTCACGCGCTTGTACTTTATTTTTTAAAAGATGTGGAGTACGGTCTATATAAAAGTTCACCGGATTTCGACGAAAGGCTATCCAATGGTAAATCCAACAACGCAGCTGGTCATTGACATAAGTGACATCAGCACGGATTGCATTGCGCGCCTTCACAGAGCAATTGCCGACGTTCTAGCGCAGCCCGGTAACTCCAGCGAGGCGCTCGGCTGGACGCACTCCGTTGCCGTTGAACTCATCAATCGGCTGCGGGCAATGGACCGCCCCATACAAGAAGCCGTGCTTCGTCGCGAGGTGGAGAACGGCGGTGCAGCCTCGCGCGAAGAGGTTTACGACATCGGTGGCTACGCCCAGGACAGGCAGCTCAAAGGCTTCACTCGAGCGGTCAACACCATTGTTCGCGATCTCGTTGAGGAAGGTCAACTTCCGTCTCACGCACCCAACCCGATGGAACCGCTCTGGGAATTTGGCGGCGCGACGTCGAAATCAGCGCTCGCTTTTGCAATGCCCGCCGACCTCGTCGCACTGTTCCGCGACGCTTTCCAGTCCGTCTAGGCGGGTAGCGACCTCGGCAGGCGTTCGCGCACCGTCGCCTGGCCGCCGTCGCGCCTGCCTGTTCGCTCTACAGCCCTCGGGCTCGCGGGGAGCCGAAAGGTGCCGTCCTTCCTCCTTGCGAAGTCATCCCGGGTCGATTCAGGCAACGAACGGGTCCGGGATGACTATGACCAGGCCGCACGCGGGGCAGTGGCGCCAAACTCGCAATCGGCGCGTGGTCGAGATCGCGTGAAACGCCATCTCGCGTCCGCAGCCTGGGCATAGCGAAGAGTCCCCGCCCAGATCATCATCTTGATCGTCTTCCATTTTGTTACCTGTCTGCTCCGCCATCTTTTCAATCGAACTGGGTGGCCTCGCTACACGGACCGGCCGCTTGGCCGGTCCGTGTAGTGACCAGACGTCGAGTTCTATCTCGAAGCGACTATTCTTCGTCGTCGGCCTTTGGGGTGCGCTGGATTTGGGCGGTGGCCCGGTTGAGGTCGACGCCGATGTTGTCGGCGTCGATGACGCGGACGTAGTGTTTGGCGCCGTCGTCTCCCCAGCTGTTGGTGTGTTCGCGGCCGATGACGATGACCGGGTCTCCCTTGTGGAGTGTGGTTGCGGCGTTGTCGCCGAGGGCGAATCGGGCTTCGACGAAGTGGGTGGTGGCGTCGGGGTGGGCGTGCCATTTTCCGGTGCGGTATTCGCCGGTGTTTTCGATGACGCGCAGCTTGGTGATGTTGATGCTGCCGGCCTGGACGATTTCGGGGTCGGTGGCCAGGTTTCCGGTGATGGTGCGTGTGCTCATCGGTTCGTCTCCTCAGTTTGAATAGTTGATTTGCTGGTAGTGCGATCGGTCTGGTGCTTTCGGAGCTGTGTATCGGTGGGTGATGCTGGGGTGCGGCTGCCCGACTGGGTGGCGGGCAGCCGCTTCTTGTCAGTCTCGGCGGAGTAGGGCGACGAGGGCGGGGAAGGGGGCGAGGCTTTCAGCGAGGCGGTCGACGATCTTCGGGTCGGGCTTGCTCTTGAAGATGCGGTCGATGTGGGCGAGCTGGGTGTCGGTGAGGCTGATGGTGTCGCCGGTGTTGGGGTTGCAGCCGAGGGCGATGCCGGTTCCGAAGAGGACGGCGGGGGTGCCGAGGGCGTGGGCGACGATGGTGAGGTAGAGGTTCAGTGGCGATCCGTTGATGGCGCCTTCGTCGTCGACGAAGAGGTCGATGTTGCCGTTGAGGCGGACGACGTCGAAGTAGTCGCAGGGGATGCTGCGCTGGAGGGCTTCGACGCTGCTGGGTTCGGGCTGGATGTGGACGTACTGGATCTGCTCGTGGGTGATGCGCAGGGCCCGGAGCGGGGTCTTGGGTGTGGTGGTCATTGTTCTCTCCTTCTCGATCGACTGATTTTTTTGCCTTCCGGCGAGAGAATCGATAGCGAGCGGGAGTGGCGGAGTGCCCAGAATTTCGGGCGAAATAAGGGAGCTTGCGACCGCGTCCGAAAATCTGGGCACGGAGCCGCGGAGCGAGCTACGGTCGAGAGCCGGAAAGGTCAAAAAAGCCCCACCAGCACAGCGCCGCGTAGCGGCTCCACTCAGCACTGGCTTGAGGCCCTTTGTCCTGGGCGTGAGCGCGTCCTTCCTTGAGCGGTGCGAGCGGGTCATGGGCTGGTCTGGGCGTTGCCGGTCGGATTGAGCGGGTCTTTTGTGTAGGCGACGTCGATGTGGAGGTGGTCGCAGCTGTCGTCGAGTTGGGCGGCGTGGAGCAGGGTGACGGTTGTTCCGGCTTGGGCTCGGCATTGGGCTTGGCCGACTCTCGCACCGGTCGGTAGTACGGGGTCGAGCACGCCGATGAGTCGGAGGGAGAGTCCGTCGGCGCCGGTGATGCCGCTCCCACCGAGGGAGTAGATGTCGACGGCTTGCCCGCCACCGTTGATCCAGTGCGAGGAGGCGGTGCCGGCGCCTTCGATTTGGCCGGTGCATTTGCGGTTGAGGTCGCTGACTCCGATGCGATGGAACGTCTGCAGTGCCAGGACGAGGATGTGCAGGATGCGGGTGTCGATTCCGCAGTCGGGCACGGTCTTGCCTTGGGCGATCCACCGGATTTCTTTGATGTGGTCGGGGACGAAACCGCGGAGGTTCCCGTTGTCGGCAGCCGCGACTAGCTCCGCCGCCAGACTGGCGGGGTCACCGTTAGTGCCGCAGCTTCCGGCGTTCGCTGTGCCGGTGAGTGCGGCGACGATCTGGGCGGCGGGTGCGTAGAACGGTGTGTAGTAATTCGGGTCCGCATTGTTCTGCACAGCGTGCGCTGCCAGCGTCGGGGGCAAGGATTGCCAACCGGGTACCGCGAGCAGGTGGCTGAAGAAGAGTTGCGCGGACGTGGTCGGGTCCATGCGCTGCGCGAGGGAGCCCCATCCGGCGCGTTGTTGGAAGAGCCCGCGACTGTCGGGTCCAGCTGCGTCGCCGTGGTCGAGGATGCGGAGACCGGACTCCCCCAGAGCCGTCATCACGCCGATCGCTTGGGCAGGGGCATTCAGACCGAGTTGGATGCCGGCGTTGACGATCGCCGCCGCGTTCCCTAGCTGATCCTTCGAGTACCCCGAGACGGTCGCGCTGCCTTGCCCTGGTGCGGCGCGGACCGTACTTCCGGGGCAGCTGCTGCCAGTACCGGAGGAGAGCGCGAGCGAGCTTCCGGTCACGAAGACCAGCGCGGCTGTGCCGGCGACGATCGCTTTAAGGAGTGCCATGTGCGCTTCAGTCGGCGGTACCGGCTGCGAGGCCTTCGTCGGTGTTAGTGAGTTCGCGTTCCCAGCTCGAGCGGATGTGTTGGACGTGGGTTTCGGGGTGGGAGCCGTATTTGAAGATGTAGTGGCCGTCGGCAAGGTTCTCGATGGTGCGCGCGGTCTCCGGGGCCAGTCCGAAGGTTTGTTGGCACCAGAGGGCGTCGTCGGGTCGGGATTGCCGGTAGACGACGACGGTTTGTGCTTCCTGGATGATGGCCATGCCCGGTGAGTCTGTGGGGATGTCGGTGCCTTTATGCATCACGAACACGTTGGAGATCCCGAGGCCCCTTGAGAGTTTCTGGTTCGATTTGATCAGTTGAGCGCCGGGGCCCCCGATCATGTGCCAGCCCTCTTCATAGACGACGGTGGTGGCGGAATCGCGTTCGTGGCGGAGACGGCCGAGCATCCACATGTTCCCGATCGCCATCACCACGGGCACCACCGGCCCATCGTCGGGCAGCTGAGACAGGTCGAAGGAGGTTAGTTTGCCGCTCAGGTCCACAGACTTCGAAGTCTCGCCGTCGAGGAGGCCGGTGTACTCGTCGAGCAGCCCGTTCAGGGTCCATTTCACGGAGAGCCCGGCCTTGTGGAGGTCATCTCGCGCGGTCGGCGAGAGTGCGTGGTATTCGGGGTCGTCGGTGATGTTGCCAAGGTTGGGCAGCACGTCGGCGAGGACGGGCGCGCGGCCTTGGATGCGGTCGACGGTCGCGCGGAGGGCGGCACGGAGGGCTTCTTCTTCCCACCCGTCCAAGGGCTGGTCGCCGCGGGCGAGCCGGGTGACGATGTTCAACAGCCGCGCCTGGCCTTGGATGCCCGTGCCCCTCGCGATCATGGGATCGAGCAAGTTCAGAGTGGTTCCGGTGCCGTCGACGGTGAATCGGATGGGTTCGAACCCGTAGTGGCGGACGACGTTGGAGTATTCGCCTTCCCCGTTCTGGTCCTTCTTGTCGAACACGACCGCGCGCCGTCCCTTGAGGAGCAGGGGGCGGACGACGTAGTTGCATTTGGTGTGGGAGCTTTTCCCGGCGCCGACGTCGCCCATCACGATCACGTTCGGGCTCGACACCTCGCGGGGTTCCGAGTTGTAGGCGGTGACCGGATCGTGGGAAATCGGGGTACGGGAGAGCATGTCACGCCCGTTGACCACACCACGGGTCCCAGTCGGCGGTCCGATCAGTGCCGTGTTCAGGATTTCGGCCTGTCTGGTCGTCGTCGGCGCTCCATCCAGTGCTGGTGCGTACAAGCCGCGGCGCGCCGCCCCGGCGTTCGTCCGGAGCGGTGTGCCAGGTAGTGACCAGGGCACGATCTCCGTGCCATCGCCCTGCGCGTTGCCTTCGGCCGTGGCGTCTGTGGGTGGAGCGAACTTGCGCAGCCCGGGCAATGCCCAGAGCCGTGATTTCGACGTCGGTGTAGCGTCACTGCTCACGAGATTGCTTCCTTGTCGGATCGACCGGCCAATCGGGTGTAGACGCGGCTCGAGAAGGAGGGTGCCGCCGCTCGGAGACCGCGCCCGATGGGCCAGGTGGTGCCGGAGGCGGCGGCTTGGTACGAGTCCAGCCAGTCCAGGCGCTCGATGCCGAGCCCAGTGGAGCAGGTCTCCTCAAGCTGTCGCGAGGCCCGGGCGAGTTCGTCACGGGTGCGAGCGGAGATGGTGACGTATCCGATCCAAGTCGCCCCGTGGTGGTGAGATCCGGCGACGAGGTCCTGCCCGCGTCGCCGCGCCGCCGTCATCTGCACGTCCGTGTCATCCGTGTCGACCTGGCCGCCTTCGCGCCGGGAGAGGGCTTCGGCGGTGTCACGGGTCAAGTCTTGGCGGGCAGCGGCTTTCGCTTCGACAGCGGGGACGAGGTGCAGGTGGAAGGACACGGTCCGGATGAACTGCAGGTCTCGGCCGACGAGCAGGTCGAGCACCCAGAGTTGGGTGCGCGGCGCGGTTGACAGGGCCTCGGCGCGGATAGCCGCGGTGCGATGCCACCACTCCACCGGGGCGCCCGTGCTCGGATCGGTGCCGTCAACCACATGCGCCGAGTACTCATCGTGGGACGCTTCGCCGAGGCGTTCCGGGACCACGTCGGCGACGAAGTCCAAGGGGCGAGTCGGGTTCTGTTGGTGGCGGATCAGGGCGGTGGTCTGCCGGGCCGTGAGGACGTCGATGCGACCCATCTTTGCTTCTCCGAGCCCGCGGGCGGTGGAGGCGATCTCTTGGCGCATCAGGCCGCGCCACCCCTCCCGGCCGGCCCCGTACTTCGCGGCCGCGTCGTGGAAGGCGCCGGTCAGCGGCCACGTGACAGTGACGAAGTGGCGCTGCACCATCGCGTCAGTCCCCGTCAGGCGGAGCACCTCTTCGTAAGAGCTGATGGCTTCGCGGGGTGCCGCGGGATCGAGGCTGTTCAACACCCAGAACTCCTGCAATGCACTATCGGACGGCAACACACGCGTCGTGACCTGCACGTCGCTGACCAGGACGGAGGGCGCGGCACGGACGGCCAGGAAAACACCCCAACCGTGGGCGGCGCGCGCCATCACCGACGCGGATTCGATCCCCCGGAGCTGTCCGGTGACGGCGAACGTCACCGAGAGGTACGGCTGCTCCCCTATGGGCGCATGCCAGGCAATTCCCGGCTCTCCGCGCCCGTGCTGCAGCCAACCGAGCCCGTCGGACCCGTCCGGGTTAGCCCGCATCGCCGTCACTGCCCGATCTGCCGCCCGCGCGGCCTGCCGACCGGCCTTGCCGCGCACAGTCAAAGCGTCGTCGAGGGTTTGCTGCAGTTGGTCCCAAGCCCCGACCTCGTAGGGCACGAAGGTATCGGTGCCGGTCCGACGCCGGTGGTTCCACCGGAACCTTTTGCGGCGGCGGTCGACGATTGAGCCTCGATGAGTGCGCGCCGTCACCAGGAGCGTGACCCCGCAGCTGCCGGCCGTGACGGCCAGGGCAGGCCAGCCGATCAGCGGAGTCAGGACCATGCCGGCCAGCACGGACACCGTGAGGAACACGACCCGGGTGCGTGAATGGGTGCCGCCGAAGAAGGAGCGGTGCCCGCTCTCACCTCCCAAATAGCGGATCACGGTTCTCGGGTCGCTCACGAGCCGCCCACGTTCGGAGTGTCGTCCATCGACGCGGCCGCTTTCTCGCCGGCCTGCTGAACGAGCTGGGCGCCCTTGTGCACGGCCGCGATGCCGAGCGCGGCGATCAACGTCGGCGCTCCGACGACGGCACCAGCACCAGTCGCCGATTCCGCGGTACCCGCGGCCGCGAGGGCTCCTTCCGCACCAACGGTGGCGGTACTGCCCGCGGCTCCCTCCGTCCCAGCAGCCCCGAGTGTCGCCGCCACCCCGGTTCCGGCCGCCGTGTGATCGCTCGCACCCTGCTCCCTTGCGGATCCGGATGTGATAACTGTCCGGCCGCCACCAGTGCCTTTAGCCCCTGCGGTTTCAGTACTCGCGCCGGTAGTCGCGCCAGCCGTGCCGGCGGCCTCGGCCAGGCTCGCGGTAGTCGTACCGGCGGGAGCGGGAGCTCCGGCACTGTCGGGCGGAGATGACGGCGATGTGGGCTTGACCGGGGCGTCTTCAGTGTTGGCTTGGTAGAAGCGGCTGGTGGCTTCGGTGATGTTCGGCGCCCCGATTGGGCCAATGGTGCCGGCCGAGGGCCCGTTGGTGCCGCCGAAGGCCATCGGGATGACCGGGGCGAACTTCATCAGCAGCACGGGCGAGAACGCGGCCATCATCAGCGCAATGATCGCGACGAGCAGGGTGACCATCGATTGCAGGCTGAAGTTGTTGCCGAACGCGTTCAGCTGGTTCGCCATCATCGAGAATGCCAATCCCAGCAGCAGGAACAGCAAGGGGTGTGCGGCCAGGATGCCGATCCACAGCGTCGCGATCTTCAGGCCGAAGCCGCGTTTGTTTTTGTCGATGATCCAGACCAGACCCAGGGGGAACAAGACTCCGGTGAAGTACAGCGTCACCAGTTGGACCAGCAGCATCAGCAGGACGAGGAAGAGGCCGAGGATGATGCAGGTCATCAGCGGTACGGCCATGACCACGCCGCCGGAGATACCGACCGGGTCCGTCTGGTTCAGCATGGTCTCAAACTGGACGGTGATGGAGTCCAGAGTTCCGGTCAGGCCGGCTGCGACGAACACGTCGGTGAGGGAATGGAAGAACTGGATCAAGATTATGCCCAGCGCGGGCCCGAACATCGCCCCGACCAGGAACAGCCCGAAATAGAGTCCGATCGATTCCACGAGGTCACGGCCGGCCTGTGCGCCTCGAGCGGTGCGCACGGCTTGCGGGATGAGGAGCAAGACTGCGACGAAGATCGCCGTTGCGAAGGAGATCTTGTAGGCGTTGATGAACCAGTCGGTTGTGAGGTCCGGCAGGGTCGCGCTCGTCAGCGCCGGCATGATGTCGCGGGTCATGCTCACAGCCGCGCCCTGCAGAGCTTTGAACGTATTCCCCCACGGGTCCGACCAGTAGTTGACGGTTGCGGTCACATTGTTGACAATGTCGCCGACACCGCCGAGGATGCCTCCGATCCCGGGATCATCGCCGTTGGCCATTGGAATCATGGTCAGCATCCGCTCGCGAATGGCTTGCCGATCGCATATAGATCTTCAGTTGATCGTGTCCCGACGGACTTTACGAATTTCCACTTGCCGCCCTCCCACCGGAGAGTGACGGTAATTGATCCGCGGAGGTTGGGGCTCAATTCGCCGTTGATCACAACGCCGGTCCCTATTGTCGCCTCCACCTCGGTGCCGGACGATGACTCCAGGTGCCAGACACCTGGGATTGTCGACAGGTAGTAGTCGGTCGAATCCGGAACGAGCCCACCCGAAAGGTTCGGTCCTGTTGCGAAGAAGCCGGTGAGATCCTTTGTCGGCGCGTCCGAAGCGAGGCCAGTCGTGGCAAGTCTGTCTGAATCAGAAGCGGTCGGGTACGGATATTGGATAAGCCACCGAACAAATGCCGCGGCGACGTCCACTCCCCCTCCTGTCGTTTGAGGTGCTAGTTCTTGGGCCACGCTCACCATCGCTGCGTCACGAACTGGACCGCCCAAACATCCAGTGGGCACGGTATCCGCGCCCTCCGTCGGTGAATTCCCGCCGATGCCCGTTGACTGTCCAGCAATTTGGGTGGGCGTTGGGCCTCTGGTGGAGAAGAAGCCGATGGCGCCTGCAGTGACCAGGAGCACGAGGAAGGCTCCGAGGATCCATCGTCTGGGGCGGCGGCGGGTGCGGGTGCGCATGGGTCAGCCGAAGACCGTGAGGATGGCGCCGACGATGACGGCGAGGGAGGCGAGGACGCCCATGGAGATGCCGGCCCAGAGGGATTGGTTGCGTGCGGTTTTGTATTCGTTGGGGTTGCCGCCGCTGGAGGCGCTGGCCATCCGGGTGACGCCGATGATGAGGAAGGCGACGGCGAGGATGATGCCGATGCCCCAAATTCCGGCGAGGAGTTTTTGCCAGAGTTGGGTGAATTCGGCGCCGAAGATCGTGAAGTTGGGCAGGATCCCGTTGAGTGGGTTGTCGATGGTGTGCACGATCTGGGACAGGATTTCGGGGGCCACGTGTTCGCCTTTCGCCGGGTGCCTCGGGGTTATCGGACGCTGTCCTGGAGGGACCGGACGACGGCGGCCGACGCGGTCGCGAATGCCCGGTAGGTTCCCGGGTCCAGGTGCGCGAGCGTGATCTGGCCGCGTTCAGCGATGTGTGCGTCATACGGGATCTCGAACACGTGGCTAACCTCGGCTGCGTCGATGATGCGGCCGACGCGGTCAACGACCTTCGGGTTCTCAGGACGCCCGTCGGTCAGGCGCAGGATGATGGCCCGGTTGGCCAGGCTTTCAGCCTTCCCACCGGCCGCGCGGAGAACATCGAGTAGCGCAACAGCCTCCAGGACGGCGTCGCCCGCGTTGAAGACCGGGATGATCAGCGCGTCGGCGGTGTCGATGGCGCCTTGGAACGCGGAGGACGAAGGTTGGTTGCCGCTGTCCATGACGCGGATGCCGTAGTACCGGTCGACGACCGCGGCGACGGCTATCACGTCGCCTGCGGTGAGGCGTGGGCGTCGTCCGACGGTGCCGATGACGGACGCGAAGGAGGTTTGCGGGGCGGTGTAGCCGGCGAGTTGTCCGGCGCTGCCGATTGTGGTGATGTCGCGGACGAGTTCGCCGATGCCGCGGTTGGGGTTTCCTTCGGCGCGGAACATCAGGGCGCCGGGGTCGTCGGAGACTTCCATGATGCAGACGGAGCCGCCGCGGACTGCGGCGAGGACCCCGCCGGTGATGATCGCGGTCGGGGTCTTCCCGACGCCGCCTTTCTGGTTGGCGACGAGGACGCTCACGGCGCGGGTCCAGGTGGCCTGCCGGATGGTTTCTTCGTCGCGGCGGAGTTGTTCGGCCAGCTGCAGGTCCCGTTGCTCCGAACGCCCCGGCTCCGGGTGGAAGCCAAGCCGGGCGAGCAGCCCGCGGAGCCCTCGGGTCGCCTGCTTCGGCGGAGGTGTTATGGCGACAATGCCGAGGTCGTCGAGGGGTTCACGAAGCATTCCGCTGGCCCCCGGGCTGACCGGACGGGTCTCCTCCGCGGCACTTACGAACGGCTCGGGAACCGACCCGGCAGACTGATCCCCCCACTCGATTTCAGTTGCAGGTGCGGGTGGAGTCGGCTCCGGCGGGAGGGTTTCCACATACTGATGCGCCCGGCTGGCGCCAGCGAATGCGGTCGGCGTCGGCGCAGCGGCGTCGGTCGGCGTGAGTTCGTCAGCACTACTCACGCGCGAGTCCACCTTCCCGGACTGTCGCAGCCGAGTTCGTAGCTGTGTACGCTCTCCGGCCGAGGCACCGAGGTGTGCGTTCTGCCGGGCCGACTCTGACCGGGTCCGTGACCCAGGCGTGCGTGGGTGGTGTTTGGTAGGTGGTGCGGTGCAGTTGCGACATGATCCCTCATCCATGGCGTCGTCTAACCTCAGGGTGAGAGTAAACCTCACCTCCGACATTGGGTAGGACTCTCCGTCTGATCGGCTAAATATTTTCCGACCGGCGCATGTGGTTCTTCGTGGTTGTACACAAGTTCGCCTCGAGATGCCCTCCGAGCTTCATCCCCAGTACTGTCCGTCCGGACTTGGGATGCAGAATTTCAGGGGCGAGGGACCAAAGATCAGGGGCCTGTGGGGAAGCGGCCTCGGCCGCTCTGATTGTTTGAGCGGAGCCGCTGCGCGGCCGGGTTTTTCTTGTTTTGTTTACCTTTCGGCTGCCGATCGTAGCTCGCTTCGATCCTGCGTTCCCAGATTTTCGGGCGCGGTCGCAAGCTCCCTTATTTCGCCCGAAATTCTGGGCACTTCGGCTCTCCCGCTCGCTATCGATTCTCTCGCCGGAAGGCAAACAAAATTGTCGGTTGAGTAGAGGGAGCGAGATCATGACGTACGCCAGCGTTGTCGAGACACTCAGCACCACAACCAGTACTTCCCTGACCCGGGACACGGTCGCCCGGATCATCTGGGCTACCGTGGCCGATCCCGGAGATCCCCGCGTCGGCGCCTTGGTGGCTGCTCTCGGGGCCGAGACTGCGCTCGCGCTGCTCCTGGACGGGCCCAGCAGTGCGATTGTCGGGTTCGGTCTCGCCGGGCTGCGCGCTCAGCTCAGGGCTCGCTTTGAACGTGCGGGCGCCGCGGAGACCGTCCGGGCCAGCGCCGAGTCCGGATATCACGTCCTCACCCCGTCCCTCCAGGACTGGCCGGCCCAGCTCGAGGACCTCCGCCTCGCGGCGCCGCTGGCCTTGTGGGTGCGCGGCGACCCGGCGGTGCTCTCGATGCGCAGCGTGCTGCTGACCGGGGGTCAGGACTCGACCGGGTACGGGCGTCACGTGGCGATTGACCTGGCGTCCGGGCTCGGGGCCCGCGGGTATGCGATTGTGTCCGGTGCTGCCCGCGGCATCGACCACGCAGCCCTGGCCTCGGCGGTCGCGTCCGGCGGGCACCCGATCGCCGTACTCGCGGGCCGAGTGAACACGCGTTTCCCGGCAGACCGCGGCGCTCTCCTGGACGACGTCGCCGCGAACGGTGCTGTCGTCAGTGAGGTGCCGCCGGGAGCGACGCCAATTTGGTGGCAGTTCGCTCGACGCGGCCAGCTGATGGCCGCTCTGGCGTCGAAGACCATCGTCGTCGAAGCGAGCGCTTCGTCCGATGCACTCACTGCGGCCGAGCACGCCGTCGAGCTGGGTCGCCCGCTCGGTGCCGTACCCGGGTCGACCTCCTACGCGGCCGGGGCCGGCTACCAGGTCTTGACGGGCGAGTTCGGTGCGCGTTCAGTCACGAGCCCGCACGATGCCGACTGGCTCTGACGACGCGGCTACCGGGTAAGTTCCGCGTCCGGGTCCTCGTTCCAGATCTCCCCCGTGTCGATGTCGACGCCCGCAGCGTCGACATCGACCGGATCAACTGCGGCGCCGGCTGTCTTGTACGCCGGCGTCTGCTGAAAGGTGATGGTCCGGTTCGGGAGGGCACGAAAGGGGGCGATGGCGCCGCCTTGGACGATCCAGAAGGCGCCGTCGGCGGCTTCCCGGACGTCCTGGGGTGGGATCACGAACGAGTGTTGGGCGCGCGCGCTGCCGAGTTCGTCGCCACTGGCCCGACCGGCGGCTTCCATCCGCATTACCGTCCCGGCGTACTTGACGATCTCTTCCGGGTCTTTGGATCGGCCGAAGATCAGCGCGGCCCCGCTTGTGAGAGCCCGGCGCCGGCGGACCTCCTCGTTCGAGAGCCCGGCCGGACTCTGCGTGGCCAGGACCAGGCCGACGCCGGCGCTGCGTGCGGTTTCGAACAGGCTGCCGGCGGTGTCGCCGGGGTCTTGGGCGCCGGTGACGAGTTGCGGGAACTCATCCACGATCACGACCACCGGGCTCTTGTCGCGTCGTTCGAGGCGGGAGGCCAGGAAGTTCCGCAGGTCCAGCAGTAATAGGTCGCCCAGGCGTGCCTGGGCGTCGTCGACCGGAGACAGCGGAACGATGGTCACGTTGGCGCGCGGGGCGTCGTAGGACCAGCCGTCGGGTCCGATCCAACGCTCCAGCGGGCGGAGTGCCACCAGGAGGCTCTGGAGGGCGCGTTCTCCGGCGGTGGTGCCGTCCCGGTCGATGACCTTGTTCACCATTGACAGGTCGTACTGGTCCCGCGCATGCGGGCCCGGGTCCGTCAACCGTTCCCGCAACTCGGTCACGCTCCGGATCGGCGTCCTGTCCTGAACGGCTTGGAGGACACCGCGGATCTCGTTAAGGTAGTGCTGGTTCGCGCCATCAGGGGCGGGCATCAGCCGCATCAGCTTCGCGGTGACCTGCTCCGCAGTGCCGTTGAAGAAGTCCCACGTCCCGCCGGCGACCGCGGTGCGACCGTAGGATTCGGCGACGGCGACGAGGTCCGCGGCGTCGGCCGGGTCGCCCTTGGCGTCGATCACGAACACGGGCCACCCGTACTCGAGGGCGCAGAGCACCAGCCCGGTGATCAGGACGCTTTTGCCGCTGCCGGATTCCGCGATGATCAACGCCCGCAGCGCCGACGAGGTCCCGGGCAGGACCAGGTAGGTGCCGGTGGGGTCGACCCAGTCCCGCACCCGCCGGGCATCGTAGAACCGGTCCGCGAGAGTCCGCACGGTCACCCGGCTCGTCACGCCGAACGCGCTCCGCCCCTCGTCCAGGTGCAACGGAACGGTGACGGCGCTTCGGGTCGTGCCGGTGATGCGGCCGGTGTTCCGGTCCAGGAGCACTCCGATGCTGCGGGCGACGTTGCTGTCCGCGGCGCGCTTCCGCGCGGTCTCGATCTTCTCCTGCCGCACCACGTCCAGGATCCGGCGCGACCGCACCCGGTCCGCGATCCGCCGGCGCCGGATCGACCACGCCACCGGCAACAGCAACACCCCCGCGACCAAGTTCAGCAGCATCCACGGGACGAGAGTGGGTGCCAGGTCCGTCCGCCAGTCCACTCCGGAGAAGTACGCGTGCGCCTGCCCGGACTGCACCCACACGGTGACGAGGACGATCTCCGTTCCGACGAGGGCGGTGACGAGGGTGATGCCGATCGTGTTGGCAAGCCAGTGCCAGCGCCAGACCAGCCAGAACCGGGTCCGGGTCGCGATCCCGTCGCCGGCGATCCGCCCGGCCAGGACCGGCACCACCAGCGGGAGAGCGACCAGCACCAGCAGAACCGTGAAGATCGCTTTGAGGACACCGGCGATCGCGTCGCTGGCGGCGTCCTCGCTCCCGGCCACGAACTGGTTGCCGCTCATCGCGTCACTCCCCCAGCCGGTTGCCCGTCGACCCCGTCGAGCTCAGTCAGGACCGACGCGCCCGGGAGAACCTCGGGGCGCGGCCGGTCGAGTGCGGGACCGACCCATTGGCCGCGGATATCGAACACCGTCTCCGCCACGAGGCCAGGGCGTTCGGTGCGGAACACGTATTTGTCCGCAGCGCGGGTCACGGCCCGAGTTGCGTCCTCGGTGCAGAAGTACGCGACCCGGGTGACGCCGTCGTGGGCGAGGCGGTGTGAGTGGTTCTCGCAGATCATCTTGTAGCGTTGCCAGGTCTTCGGTGTCAGCTCCACTTCGATCAGTTCCACCTCGCCGTTCCGGATCGCGACCCCGTCGGCCTGATGGTCCAGGCGGGCGACCGGTTTCCGGTCCCGCTGCCACGTGTACCCGTGGGCGAGGTAGCGGGCGGAGACCGCGGACACGGCGACCTCGTGCCGGATCGTCTGCCGGAACAAGTTCGGCGCCGGCCTCCCGATCGCCGCGGCGGTCGCCCACACGATGGACGTGTCCCGGTACGTCGGCCGGGCCCGTTCCACCAGCCCCGCACCCTCGAGCCGGACGACCCACTGCTGCGCCTTCCGCGTGCTCACAGGAACCCCGGACCCGGAGAGTGCACCGAGTGCCCAGCGGATTGCATCCATTTCTGCCAGACGCACGACCAACAGCCAGTCGACCATTGACTCGTCTCGGTCTGTCCACTGCACCATCGTCACAATCTCCGTCCGCTCTGAAACGCCTGATTTTCTGACTTAGCTCGTCCTGTTTCTCTTGTTCCTTGTTCTTGTTTTTTGTACTTAGTTTTGTTTTTGTTTTTGTTTTTTTCTTTTACTTATCTCTCTCATACACTTCTTCCTCTTTCCCTGTCCCACCACTACCCCTTTACTTCCCAACCCCCCACACAAAGCCGTTGGGTGTGGGGGGTTGGGAAGCGAGCGCAGCGAGGGGGTCGCGGTGGGACAGGGAAAGAGGCCCCTTACCTATTCGTTTGGGTATTCGCTCTTAACGAATACCCAAACGAATACCCAAACGAATAGGCAGCCCCAAAGACCGACCTCCTAGACCGCCGATTCCTGCCCGGAATTCGTGCGTCAGAATCACCCCGCAGGGCGGCGGCGGATGCTTCCGGATCGGTTTCAGGAGTAGTCGTACCAGCGGATGACGCCGTTCGCAGTCAGTGCCAGCATCAGGGCGTCGTCGGCCTTGTCGGCGAGGTCCGCGGCGTCCCGGAGGGCCAGCTCGGCCCGGATCACGCCGGCGACCTGGCCGGCACCGCGACCGTCTTCACCGTCGTATTGGATACCATCCTGCGTTTGGGCATGCCAGGTGGCGAGCTGCTCGAACACCTGCCCCAGCAAGCATTGGGCGTTCATTAGCCGTCCGAGGAGCTCGTAGGAGTCCCCCGGATGCTCAACTGTTCGGGTGCTGTGCGCGAGCTCGCGGGCGGCGCGGCGGAGTTGCTCGGCGCTGATCAGTTGCGCGCTCTCGGCGCTGATGTCCATCAGAATCTCCTTCACGTTTGCGTTCCAGTTACTCGTCGGTGTCGGGTGTGCGGGTGCGGCGGACTTGGGCGACGGCGCGGTTCAGGTCCGGTCCGACGACGTCTGCCTGCAGAACTCGACCGGAGCGTCGCGCTTCAGGGTCGCCCCAAGTCTCGGTGTGTTCGCGGCCGACAACCACGACCGGGTCGCCCTTGTGCAGGGTCGCAGCGACGTTCTCGCCGAGTTCGAATCGGGCCTCGACGAAGTGTGTCGTCGGCGCCTCGTGGGCCTGCCAGGTGCCGGCACGGTACTCGCCGGTGTTCTCGATCACCCGGATCTTCGTGATCAGGATCGATCCGGCCGGGACTACCTCCGGATCGGCGGCGAGGTTACCGGTGATGGTGCGTGTAGACATGATGTGCTCCTTCTCGATGGGTGGTGCGCGGGTATTACTGGGGTTGTGCGGTAGTTGCCGCGGCTGCGCTCTCGACGAGGTCGAGGCGCGTTCTGAGGGCGTTGATCAGGTCGGGCCGGTAGCCGCTCCAGCTGGCGCCAGGCGCCTCGACGATAGGCGCTTGGACGTGGCCGAGGCCGGTGACGTACTCGTGCGCGACCGGGTCCTGGGTGACGTCGATGAGGGTGAACTCGATGCCGAGCAGAGTGAGTTTCCGGAGGGTGGCGGCGCACTGTACGCAGCCGGGCTTGCTGTACACGGTGACGGTGTCGGTCATGGTGTTCTCCCTGTCAGCGTTTGCGGGTCCGTCGAGTGGATCCCGGGCGGTACGGAACTGCGGTGTCGCGACTCAGCCGAGGCCCATGTGAGAGTTATCCACAGGCTGGTATCGCGCGCGCGTACTGCTCCGTTGTTGTTCATTCCTGCTCCTTACTGTTAGGGGGGTCATTTTCTGGTCCCCTTTGAGACAACTTTCTGGTCCCCTTCAGGGACGAATTTTTGGTCCCCAGGAGGGACGAATAATTGGTCCCCTTACGGTCTGAACCGCGGAAGTTATCCACAGCCCGGGTCGTCCACGACAGTGGTCTCGAACTGGCCAAGTTGAGTTCGAATTCGGCGGTGGTGCCCTTGTGCGCCGACCTGACCCGGGTGATGGCACCGGTATCGACGAGTTCCTTGACAGCGCGTTTCACGGCCCGGTGCGCGGCTTCACTCGCGTTCTCCGGGGCCAGGAACCCCAGGGCGATCGCGGACGCTTCCCGGCCCGCGAAGTAGCGACGCGGAGGCTGCCGGGCCGGGTTGTCGGCGTCATCCCAGCATTCCAAGGCCATGTGCACGAGCAGCACGGTCGCCGTAGAGCCGAGGTTCAACCGGGCGGCAACCAGAAGGGCGTTCTTCGCCGCGAAAAGACCCACGGTCCCCTCACCGCGCTTCGCGGACATGAGCCGGTGCGGTGTCAGTGGTGCCCGATAGCGTGAGCATCGATCCCATCCTCTGCTGGTGACGATCAGGGCCCCGGGCGACCACCCGGGGCCTTCCCACGCCTGCAACTCACGAGAGTCGCGACGGGGTCGGCCGGTCACTGCTACGCTTCGGCGTCGCCGCTATTGGCGCTGGCTTCGATCCACGCCATCACCTCGGAGCGCTTGTAGAGCACCGTGCGCGGAGTGGGCTTATAGAACCGCGGGCCGCGTCCCATGTATCGCAGCTGGGCCAGAGCACCGGTCTTCAGGCCGGTGATCTCACCGACGGTGGCCGGGAGGATAAATTCGTCGTCCATGATCATCCTGTCTCGATGACAACCTTTCGGCTGTTCCAATGTTGAAGTCACAATATGATGACTTCTGACATTTGACAAGGCTTTGCGTAGTATCTTGTCCGCATGACAGATTTTCGGACTGAGACGAGCATCGGCACCCGGATCCAGGCCGTGCGGAAACATCGTGGCATCCGGACCACGAAGGAGCTCGCGGACAAGATCCCAGGCGGAAACGTGACTGAGGCGGTCCTGCAGAACATCGAAGCCGGCCGGAAATCCGACCTGTCTGTCAGCCAACTGCTCAACATCGCCAACGCACTGAGCGTCTCCCCGTTATTCCTGCTGGCACCAGTCGGCCATCCAACCAGCACGCTGGATCTGCCGAATCTGGGCGACGCATTCGACGGCATGACCGTCCTCGAGTTCGACGCCTGGGTATCCGGCGAGACCGACGGAGCCTACCGGTGGACCACCACCGACGAACGCTCCGAACGCTCCGAACTGCAGGCCATGCGCGAACTAGACGGCCTCATTCGGGAGCGCAAGCGTCTCGCGAGCAACCTCGAGGTCGAGGCATCACTGGACGCTCTGCACGGCGAGTCCGAGATGGGGCAACCCTGGAACACGACCGCGGCACGACTCGAAGAGGCCACCCGCCGGATTGCCCAGCTGTCGTCCTACCTCACCTCGGCGGGCTGGGACCTCGAGGGTTGGACGGACTAAGCACGCTCCATGACCATCTAGTCGGGCGGCCGAACGTCTGACGTAGCCGCAATAGTGATCGACAGCAAGGAACCGAGAAACTCCAATAGACCAACGGACACAGAGACCGAGGTGGAGCCATGGGAAGCATCACTCCGTACGAAACCAGCCTGGGCAAGCGATACCGGGTGCGGTACCGCAAACCCGACCACACCCAGACCGACAAACGCGGATTCAGGACAAAACGTGACGCGGAACTCTTCCTCGCGGCCACCGAAGTGCGCAAGGCCACCGGTGAATACATCGACGCGAAGGCGTCCAGAATCACAGTTACCGAGTTCGGCACGCGGTGGCTGCGCACGCAGACTCACCTCAAGCCCAGCTCCTACAGCGTTATCGAGATCGCCTGGCGTGTGCACGTCCAACCGCTGTGGGGCCATCGGCTGATCGGCGAGATTCGCCACGGCGAAGTTCAAGAGTGGATCAGCACGCTGTCCGCCTCCAAGAGTCCAACTGTAGTGCTGCGAGCGTACGGCGTCTTAGCCGGAATAGTGGACGCCGCGGTCAAGGACCGCCGACTACCCTCCAATCCTGCCCGAGGCGTGAATCTGCCCCGGAAGGTCGGGAAGCAACGGCACTATCTCAGCCACGAACAGGTCCAGGTGCTCGCGGACGAAGCCGGCAAGAATGCCACCCTGGTCCTCTTCCTCGCCTACACCGGTCTGCGCTGGGGCGAGGCTGTCGGATTGCGGGTCGACAGCGTCGATCTCGTCCGGCGCCGTGTCCTCGTGCAAACCAACGCGGTCAATGTGCGCGGGCGCATCGTGAGCGGCTCACCCAAAGGGTACGAGGTACGCAGCGTGCCGTTCCCGGCGTTCCTGGCCAAACCAATGGGTGCCCTGTGCGCTGGCAAAGACCGAAGCCTGCTCGTGTTCGGCAGCGGGCATGAATTCCAGCCGACACCCACTCACGGCGACGGGTGGTTCGCCGGCGCTCGAAAACGAGCACGTCTGAGCGACCCTGCAATCCCGGCTGGACTGACCTTGCACGACCTGCGTCACACGGCGGCGTCCCTGGCCATTTCGGCGGGCGCAAACGTTAAAGCCGTGCAGCGAATGCTCGGCCACGCCTCCGCAGCGATGACTCTGGACACCTACGCCGACCTCTTCGACGACGACCTAGATGCCGTTGCAACCGCCCTCGATCACGCGAAAACTATTTCAAGTGTGGGCAAAATGTGGGCACGGGCCAATTCGCCGGCGAGCGAACAGCCCTACATCCCAGTGTTTCATTGGGAAGTAGGGGGTGAAGTGAGTGTGCCCCTGGAGGGATTCGAACCCCCAACCGTTTCCTTAGGACACAACCGAAAATGCTATCTATTTCGCCAAGATTATCGTTTTGATCAGGGATAATAAGTAGCGATATGGTCCTGGTGTACACAACGGTGTACACATACAGACTGATCGAAAACGCACGCCTCGCGCGCAGCAGTAGACCCGACGGTCCAAGCACATACGACAAAGCCGATTAGTGCTCTTCCTTCGTTCTCGCCGCGATGGTGAAGACAACTGCGAGGTAGGCAATCACAGCCACGGGGACCACCGTCGAGACGATCGGCATCAAAGCCGGGATGGGTGCGATCCAGTAGAGAACAAGTGCGACTACGGATAGGACCCCGATGACGATGCCAATTGCCGCGTACACGGGTGTCCTGATGACTCGCCGCGCTTGGCGTCCTAGTGTTTCACTGTCTTTCACGATTGCCTCCTACGCATAGCAGTTGATGATCACGGGATGGGCGGAGCCACCAATGGTGAGCATTCGGAATCCCACGCACTGTCCCGTGTTCTTGGCCTGTACTGCGGCGACCCAGAAAGCAGCGCTATACACACCGCATGCGAAGCCGACAATGGGGTTGAGGAGGGCGGCGCCACCGCACAGCACGGCGCCCGCCCCGACGGCGGTCTCACTGGCCGTTTGCGTTTCGGTCTTAGTGAATTCAAGCGTGCACCAAACGAAGTCACACTGCACTCTCGGATCAGCGACGACAGGAAAAGCCGTGGAACTGGTTGGCGCGACAGATTGGATGAGCGTGTTTCCATCGATCGTGTACGACGTTTCGACGGGACTGCCTTGAGCGTCCTTCGCCCATGCCGAGCCGATCACGTTCACAGCAATTCCGTTTTGATCCGAAACCAGAATCCGGCCGTCAATTTCGGAGAGTACTGCTGGCTTGTCGTTCGCAGTGATCTGGAATCGATAGTCCGTTGGGGCGTTCTTGTTGTGGAGGACGATGTAGCCAGCATTGGCTTGTGCTCCTCCTGACTGACTCGTAAGGGCATACGAAGAATCAGGCCCAGCGAGAATTGTTACCTTCGAGTCCGCGGATAGTGCACCTGACAAGGTCGAAACCGGGGCGATTTCAACCGTGCCCGTCTTCGATCGCACCTGGAGACGCTCGGCAGTCAGAACGGTTGTCGCGGGGTCCGCCACCGTGGCACGCGCAGCACCCGAGCCGAGGGTATTTGACAGTAGTCCGAGACTATTCAGGGCGTCGGTCACGGCATCTGAGTTCGGGGCCGCTGACGCGGGTGCCGCCGAGATCCCCCCGACAATGACTGCGCCTATAACAGCGCTGGCGAGAATGTTCTTGAATTTCATCTCTGGTTCCCCCATCTACAGGTGTCCACGCCTACCTGACGCGAGCACGCGTCACCCCAAAACGTGAATCACTTCTGTTCAATGGAACAGCTCAACCGCCGCGCCAGCAAGTCGGCAGATATGCCGACTTGAATGTCTAAGCGCCACCCGATATGGTCACGATCAGGAATTTCTGAATGTCTGCCCCGACTACTGAAGGAGCCAACGGTGGACTACCAACGGTGGCACAATGCACATCAACCAGCGTCCCAACCCTTGGGAGCGCGTGCATCAGGCTTCCAAACCCGAGCTGAGGCATTAGATGACGGCGCTAGCGGATTTCATCGAGGCTGACATCGATCACCGCGCCGAAGACGCCCGAGCCCTTCCACGATCGGTCAGCGCTACAGGCCCGCGGCGAATCCACTCGTTGGCCAAGCGAACGTGTCAAAAGGCACCCTGAGAGGGTATCCGCGATTTCACACCGACATAAGTCGAAACCATCGCCGTCGCCGCGCATATCGCTGGAAGGCCGGCAGTTCAGCGCAGTGAACGCAGGTAGCGTTTGCGCACGATCTGTTGTGCGATAAGCATCCACGGGCAGAGGACTCGCCAGGGCTACGTGGCGCGGGGCTTTTTGGTGTACACAGCGGTGTACACATGGGCAGCAGTAGAAATGGCGGATATCGGCTACAGAACTGACCGAAAATGCCAATTAAGCGTGATCTGGTGAGGAAAGGTGTGCCCCTGGAGGGATTCGAACCCCCAACCGTTTCCTTAGGACGGAACTGCTCTTCCGTTGAGCTACAGAGGCTGGCTGTCAAAGTTTAGCTGGTGCGAGCCCGTTCGGGATTACGCGGGCGGGTACAGGAACAGCGCGACGTCACTCGGCGAGACCGTGCGCTTGTGATACGTGTGACTGCCCATCCAGTTGTACTCCTCGAGTACGACGGATCCGTCACCGCCGATCGACTGCACATAGGCGACGTGGTTGTAGTTGAACCAAGCGACCGCGCCGACGACGGGGGTTTTGCTCGTGGTCCAGCCATGGTTGGACCAGGCGCTCGCCCAGGCGCTCGCGTTGCCGCCGCCGGGGGTCAGACTGTTCCAGGTCCAGCGCCAGGAGGAACCGGTCGAACCGGCGTCGCGGTTGAGGCGCCAGGCTACGAAGTCGACACACTCGCGGTAGTAGTAGCTGAGCGGGGACAGGCCGCCGCCCTGCGACTCGGTGGGCATGTTGTACCAGGGGTAGTCGTCACCCTCTGCCCGTACGCCGTAGACGGCGAAGGCAGCCGCAGCGGCACGGGCAGTTGCGGCCTGCTGGGCCGCGAGGGCCTTCTTCGTGGCGAGTGCCTGAGCCGCCAGCTGCTCTTTCGTGGTGGCAGCGAAGCCGTCACGCGATACGGTCACCGCTGTCGCGGCTGCTGCGACGGTGAGGCCCTGAACGACCTTGTTCCCTGAGGAATGCGTGGCGCTGGTGAGATCGCCGGCTGCACGCGGTGTGAAGGCGTATGCGGGCAGTGCCGCAGTGAGGAAGATGGCCGGGATGGCGAGCACGGCGATCGCGATCTTGACTGGATGCCGCCGCTTGCGTGGGAAACGACCGACGGGCTTCGACGGCGAGGCCGGAAGACGTCCGCGCGAGCGCACCGTGGGAACGACGACGGGCTCGGGCTTCGGGGCCAGGAACTGCTCCGTGGCCGGGCTCAAAGCCGGGAGCGCCTCGCGCTGAGCCCGGAGTTCGCGGCGAGTGAGAAAAACCTCGGGGCTCGCTGCGGAATCGGACACGCCAGACTCGGGCAAAAGTTTTCCTCTGGATCGTGGCGTATCGTTCGGGTTCATCCCACCCTAGGGGAAACCGCCGAAGAAGTCACCCCCGGCGTTACACATCCGTTACATTTCCTGATCAGGCGGCAGGCGCAAGATATTCATCCCACTGCGGCAGGGGTCGCTCGACACCGCGCACGACCCAGCTGGACCCGATCGGGATCTTCGGGTGGAAGAGCAGGTCCCAACCCATCTCCGCGGGAGTGCGGTCGCTCTTGATGTTGTTGCACCTCAGGCAGCAGGCCACGAGGTTGTCCCAGCTGTCGCGGCCACCGCGCGAACGCGGCTGCACATGGTCGATCGTGTTCGCGGTGCGGCCGCAGTACGCGCAGCGATGGTCATCCCGGCGGAGGACGCCGCGCCGGCTCACCGGCAGCGAACGCGACCGCGGGAGGTGCACGTACCGCGTGAGGATGATCACGCTGGGCCGGTCCCAGGAACCGGTCGTCGCCCAGACCGGGTGGGCCTGGTCGGCGGCCACGATGGTGGCCTTCTGATTCATGACGAGCACGATGGCCCGTTTGAACGAGACCACGGCGAGGGGCTCGTAGCCCGCGTTCAGAACAAGTGTGCGCATGCGTTCCCTTTCGAAAAGGGCTGGACGGCTTCCAGCCATTCGATCTACTCCCTCGCACCGAGAGTCAGGGGCAAACGGGCAAACAAAAAGGGCGCTGTCACAATGACAACGCCCTACGGGCTGCAACGCGAGAACACGCGCAACTCAGACATGTTTGACTGCCGTGCCGCAGCGCAAAGCGGCAGCGCACATCCATGGTGTGGATCGTGCATCGCTCGCGCATTGGCTCTCCCAAAAAACTCGCAGTACTACAGAGCATCAGGTTAACTCACAAGCGACACGCCGCGCAGCACCCGCAACACTTCGTGGGCAAGCTGTTACGCATTGTTCACATCGGCGCCGCCCGGCGAGGCAGCAGTCGTTCCTACCGAGCGGTCTCCGTCGCAGTGCTTCAGATCCCGAGGCGAACGATGTAGTACGAGCTCGTCCAGATCGGCTGCACGCGCACGGCAGCCCCCTCGTAGGGTGCGTGCAGGATGTTGCCGTTGCCGGCGTAGATCCCGTCGTGACCGTCCATGATGACGAGGTCACCCGGCTGCGCGTCGGCGACGGAGATCCGGGTGCCCGCTGCGCCCTGGCCTGCGGAAGAATGCGGCAGGCTGATCCCGAACTGGGCGTAGACGTACATGACGAAACCGGAGCAGTCGAAGCCGGCGGGCGTTGACCCGCCGTAGACATAGGGAACACCCTGGTACTGCAGGCCGACGTTGTAGACGGATGCGAGGCTGAACGTCGGGTAGGACGGGTTGGCCAGGAAGTCGGAGACCGACGGTCCGGAGTATGCGGATGCGTAAGTCGTCATGGAGGCGGCCGCGGCGACGCGGCGTGCTTCGGCTGCTGCTGCGGCGGCCGCGGCAGCTGCAGCCGCCTTGGCCGCGGCGATCTCTTCCGGCGTCGTGGCGGTGAATCCGTCTCGGGCGACGCTGACGGTCGAGGCCTGGTCCGCGACGGTGAGTGACTGGGCACCCGCTCGGGTGAGGGCTGTGGATGCCGTCCTGCCGTGCGCGGTGTCCGTGCCGGGAGCACTCGGCGCGAACGCGTACGCCGGGATCGCCATGGTGGCGACGAGCCCGCCGGCGAGGGTCATCATCACGATGTTGGCGATGGCTCCGTGCCGGCGTGAGGGGCGGGTGAAGATCCCGCGCGCGGGGGCCTCCTCACGCTGCGCCGGCTTCGGGGCCGGCAGTGCGGGAGTCGGGGCGGAACCTCGACGGGACAGTCTTCTACCTAATTCTTCGGCCAAAGTGTGTACCTCCGGCGCCTCGACAGCACTAGGTAGTTGCCCCGTCCAATGCGTTGGTCGCATGTGTTACCGAACCAGGAGACGGGAAGAGAGACGTCCTGTTTCGAGCCCGGCGGCCGGTTCTGGCCTGTGGGACTCGTCCGACAGTACGTGAGGTTTCTCCGTTTGTCACCCCTTGGTGACGATTTAATAACGAACGCGTAACGAAACGGTCATATTCCGATCGACGAAAACCCGGCATCCGCTCGGATTCGGAGCCTCGAAATCGGCGGTCAGAGCTCGGCGACGGGAGTGGTGACGAAGATGTGGCTCGCGACTTCGTTGGGCAGTTCGAGACCCTCGTCGAACCCCGCAACCTCGACGAGGACGTAGGACCCCAGCGCGGAGAAGACCCCCGAATTGCCCGGCATCACGCCGGCGTTCTTGAGCTGTGCGAGCAGCTCCGGGTCGAACTGCACGGGTTCGCCGAGGCGGCGGATGACCGCGGTCACCGGCGCCGTCGACCCTGCGACGACCTCGACCAGGTTCGTCACTCCGGCCATGAATGCGACGGCCGGCGAGTCGCCCAGTTCGTCGAGCCCGGGGATCGGGTTGCCATACGGCGACTCGGTCGGGTGCCCGAGCATCTCCAGGATCTTGCGTTCGACCTGCTCGCTCATGACGTGTTCCCACCGGCAGGCTTCGTCGTGGACGAACTCCCACTCGAGGCCGATCACGTCGCTCAGCAGGCGCTCGGCGAGGCGGTGCTTGCGCATCACGTGCACGGCCTTACGGCGGCCGTTGATCGTGAGTTCGAGGTGGCGGTCGCCGGAAACGACGACGAGCCCGTCCCTCTCCATACGCGCGACGGTCTGCGAAACGGTCGGGCCGGAATGACCCAGGCGTTCGGAGATCCGGGCCCGGAGGGGGACGATGCTTTCCTCCTCCAGATCGAGGATGGTGCGGAGATACATTTCGGTCGTGTCGATCAGATCAGTCATCGCCGGCCTCCCAGTGCCTCCGTGTGCGTCACAACCTTATCGCCGTGTTAGGGGTCGTTAGAATCGCCTCATGTCGAATCTGATAATTCCCTCCGAACTCTTGCCCGTTGACGGACGATTTGGCTGCGGCCCGTCCAAGGTCCGTCAGGAACAGCTTGAGTACCTCCTTAAATCTGGCACGTCCATTATCGGCACCTCCCACCGTCAGGCGCCGGTGAAGAACCTGGTCGGCCGGGTCCGAACCGGCCTGGCGGAGCTGCTTCGCGCTCCGGAAGGCTACGAAGTCGTCCTCGGCAACGGCGGGTCCACCGCCTTCTGGGATGCAGCCGCGTTCTCCCTTATCTCCAAGAAAGCCCAGAACCTCGTCTTCGGCGAGTTCGGCGGCAAGTTCGCCGCCGCGGCGAGCGCACCGTTCCTCGAAGCACCCGACGTCATCAAGGCGCCGGCAGGCTCGCTGAGCGAGGCCGTCCCGACCGAGGGCGTCGACGTGTACGCCTGGCCGCAGAACGAGACCTCGACCGGTGTAATGGCTCCCGTCACCCGCGTGCACGGCGACGCCGGAGCCCTGACCGTCATCGACGCAACGAGCGCGGCCGCCGGCATCGACTACGCCGCCGACCAGGCGGATGCCTATTACTTCGCCCCGCAGAAGAACCTCGCCTCCGATGGCGGCCTCTGGATGGCGCTCCTCTCCCCCGCTGCCATCGAGCGCGTCGAGCAGATCGCGGCGAGCGGCCGGTACATCCCGGAATTCCTCAGCCTGAAGAACGCGATCGACAACTCGCGTCTCAACCAGACCCTGAACACCCCGGCCGTGGCCACCCTGCTCCTGATCGAGAACCAGCTCGACTGGATCAACGGCAACGGCGGACTCGCCTGGGCCTCCGCGCGCACGCGCGAGTCCTCCTCAGTGCTCTACGACTGGGCGACGAGCGTGGACTACGCGACGCCGTACGTCGTCAACCCCGACCACCGTTCGCAGGTCGTCGCGACGATCGACTTCGACGACGCGATCGACGCATCCGCCGTGGCCAAGGCGCTGCGTGCGAACGGCATCTCCGACACCGAGCCGTACCGCAAGCTCGGCCGCAACCAGTTGCGCGTCGCGACGTTCACGGCCATCGAGCCGGACGATGTGCGTCAGCTGGTCAAGTCCATCGAATTCGTCGTCGCGAACCTCGGCAAATAGCGGTTTCGCGTGCGCCTCTGGTTGAAAGACAGCGAGCGCCGGCCCGATCCTGAGCCGGCGAAAGCGGATGCGCGCACGCCGATCCTGATCGGAGCCCTCGCCTGGCTCGTGGCCGCGGGTCTCGCCCTGGTTTTCCAGGGCGAGCTCGCGGCCCGCGGGCTGGGCTGGTGGATGTGGTGCGCGGTCGCCGGGGTCGGCCTCGGCATCGCGGGGCTGGCCTGGCTGCGCCTGAGGCGCCGGTAGTTCTTTGTTCGTTCGGCGCTAGGCGCTATTCGTCTTCGTCTTCGTCTTCGTCGACATCGTCCGGGTCGATGTCGTCGTCTTCTTCTTCGTCTTCTTCGTCTTCATCGTCGTCAGTGTCGTCGTCATCACTGTCGTCGTCATCGTCGTCGTCATCATCGGCGTCGTCGTCGTCGCCGAGGGCGTCGGCGGCCGCAGTCGCGGCGACCAGGTCCTGAGCCGTGCGGTAGTCGGCGAGGCGATCGGACCACGGCACCCACTCGGGCGCGACGAGGGCCTCGTCTCCCGGAGTGAGCTCGGTCTCGAGCACCTGCGGCACGGATTCCCCATCGATGCGCGAGAGCGTCACAGTCCAGCGCCAGCCCGGATACCCGGTCATGGTGCAGTCGAAGAGCAACGACACGACCCGGTCACCCTCGACGATGTGTCCGAGGGGTTCACCGATGGTGTCTTCCGGAGTGAAGGTGAGCAAGGCCGCCCTGGCCACCTCGACGGCCGCGACGAGTGTCTCGTCGGTCGGAACGACATCCGCTGCCGAGGAATCGGCGGCATCGGTCACGGCGTCGTTCACGGCGGCGTTCACGGCGTCGACGGTCAGGACGTCGAGTGTGGTGTCTTCGGTCTGCTCAGGCATCGAGTTCCTCTGCGACCTTGCGAAGCATGGCGGCGATCTTGTGGCTGTGGGCGCTGTCGGGGTAACGGCCGCGCCGCAGGCTCGCACCGATGCCGTCGAGCACCTTGACGAGGTCCTCGATGATGATCGCCATGTCGTCTGCGGGCTTGCGGCTGAGCTTGACGAGGCTCGGCGGCGCTTCGATGATGCGCACGGAGAGCGCCTGGGCGCCACGCTTGCCATCGGCGATGCCGAACTCGAGCTTCGTTCCTGGCTTGACCGTCACTCCGGTGGGCAGCGCAGAAGCGTGGAGAAAGACCTCCTGGCCGTCATCGGAACTGATGAAGCCAAAACCCTTCTCCTCGTCGTAGAACTTGACCTTGCCGGTGGGCATCTGGACCTCGCTGAATTCCGGGCGCGCGACATGCGCGCCAACCGCACCCAGCTTATTCGGTTGCACCCGTCGCCGCCCCGTATCCTTGACACTGTGACCAATCAAACTCCACATGCCGCCGGCCGGCCGGAACGCATCCTTGCCTATATGGTCGCCGCCACCGTCGGCTTGTCGATCCTCGCGTTCTTCGCCGTCATCATCGGCACCTGGCTCGGCGCCGGCGCGAACAACGGCTTCGGCCAGGGTGTCTGGCCCGCGATCCTCGCGCTCCCGCTCGTCGGGCTGCCGATTGGATTCATCCTGATCATCGTTCTCCTGGTGACGACCACTGTCCGCCGCGCTCGCGAGGCACGACAGAACGGGAAGTAACGCCGTGCTGACGCTCGCCTCTCGCCTTCGTGCACTCGACGACGCGGCGTTGCGCCGCACGATCGAGATCCGTGCGATCTCAGCCCACGGCATCCGGGATTTCTTCGACCTCGCCGAAGCCCTGCTGAACCCGACCGCGGTCCAGGCAGCGCTCTCCCGGCTCGACCGGTCGACCCTGGCCGTGCTGGCGATCACCGCCACCGAGGCACCGGCCGACCCGACCGACTCTGCCACCTCGTCAACCCCGACGTCCACGATCGGCGGGTCGCTCGGCCTCGATGCGCTCGCCACCCGCCTCGCGGAGCTCGGCGGCGTGACCGTCACCCGAGCGGATGTCGCTGCGCGCGCCGCCGTCCTCGACGAGCTGATGCTCGCACACCTGTCCGACGACGGGCTCAGGGTCTATGCGGCCGTCGCCGAACACCTGGCGACCTGGCCAGACCTGGGCTTGCCGTCCGCCCTCGAGCTCGCCTCGATACCAGCGCCCTCCGCACTTGCGACCGTGATCGCGACCGACAGCCGCTTCACGGACCGCCTCGCCGCGGAACGCGCCTTCGCGGCGGTCTCCTCCATCGCCGAGCTCGTCACAGAGCTCTCCCGCGAGCCCGTGCGGGAGCTCAGCCGCGGCGGACTCGGCCTGCCGGACACCAAGCGCCTCTCCACGGTCATGGGCGTCGAACTCGACGCCGTCGCCACTTACGTCGCCACAGCGGCCAGGGCGCAGCTCATCGCGCATTCCACCGGCTACTGGAACGAGACAGAGGCCGGCGAGGCCTGGCTCCTCGAGGGCACCGCGCACCGCTGGGCGGCCCTGGCCGGCTCCTGGCAGGCGGCACTGCCCGCCGATGTGCGCAGCATCCTGGCGCACCGCCCCGGCGTCTCCTGGGGCGAGGGCCTGCGCAGTTTCGTGACCTGGCTCTACCCGGCCGGCGGAGAGTGGATGGACACCCGCGTCACCGAGTTCGCCCGCGACGCCGAGCTGATCGGCATCACGGCGCACCAGACCACGAGCCCGGCCGGTGCCGCGGTCCTCGCCGAAGACCTCGAGGGCGCCATCGCCACAATCGGGGCGTCACTGCCCGCAGAAGTCGGGGCCGTCTACCTGCAGAACGACCTCTCGATCGTCTCCCCCGGCCCCCTCGCCCCCTCGATCGACGCCCGGCTCCGCGGTCTCGCCGACGTCGAGAGCCGCGAACTCGCTCTCAGCTACCGAATCTCGGCGACCTCGGTCAACCGGGCACTCGCCGCGGGTGAAACCGCCGAGTCACTCCTCGACTTCCTGCGCGCGATCTCGCTGACGGGCATCCCGCAGCCGATCGAGTACCTGATCCGGGAGTCCGCCGGCCGGTACGGACGGATCCGGGTCGGCGAAGCGGCCGCGCCGACCGCGCTCAGCCGCAGCTACGTCCGATCGGACGATGAGGAGCTCCTCGGCACCCTCGCCGTCGACCAGACCCTCAGCCCGCTCGGACTCGTCCGCGCGGACGCCCACCGTCTCACGAGCCGGTTCACCTCGGACGTCGTGTTCTGGGCGCTCAACGACGCCAAGTATCCCGTCGCCGCCGAGAACGCCGACGGGGAGATCCTGCATCTCCGCCGGCACCAGCTCGCGAGGGTCCTCCCCCCTGATGCCCCCGACCTCGCTCTCATCCTGGTCGAAAAGCTTCGCGCCGCCGACGGCGGCGAAGATGTCGCCGCCGACGCCTGGCTCGCCCGCCAGCTCGATTCGGCGATCAAGTCCAAGCAGACCGTCATCGTCAGCATCGCCATGCCGGGTGGGGTCGTCGTCGACTACCTGCTCGAACCGGCGAGCGTCGGCGGCGGCCGTTTCCGGGCCAGGGACCGCCGGGCCGACATCGAACGGACCCTGCCGCTCTCGAGCATCATCAGCATCACCCCCGCCCCGTAAGCGGGGGTCGGCCGATGGGAGGCTCTCAGCCGCGCGGGCGTAGGATTAGCGGCTATGTCTGATGGTCCACTGATTGTCCAGAGCGACCGCACGGTTCTGCTCGAAGTCGCCCACCCCCTCGCCGAAGATGCGCGCCATGACCTCGCCGTCTTCGCGGAGTTGGAACGGGCCCCTGAGCACATCCACACCTACCGGATCACCCGGCTCGGACTCTGGAATGCCCGGGCAGCGGGACACGGCGCCTCTGACATGCTCGCGACCCTCGAGAAGTATTCCAAGTTCGCGATCCCGCAGACCGTTCGGATCGACATCGAGGAGACCGTCGGGCGCTACGGCCGCCTGATCATCGAGCGCGACGACGAGGGCCAGCTCGTCCTGCAGAGCAACGACCGGGCCGTGCTGATGGAGATCTCCGGCGCCAAGCGGATCGCTCCCCTGCTGATCGGCCACCCGACCCCTGATTCCTTCCTCGTCGAACCCTGGGCCCGCGGGCAGCTCAAGCAGGAGCTCGTCAAGCTCGGCTGGCCGGCCGAGGACCTCGCCGGGTACACGCCGGGCACCCCGCACGACATCGCCCTGCTCGAGAACGGCTGGGCCCTGCGCGACTACCAGAACAAGGCCGTCGCGAGCTTCTTCGACGGCGGTTCCGGCGTCGTCGTGCTGCCCTGTGGGGCGGGCAAGACCCTCGTCGGCGCCGGAGCGATGGCGACGGCGAAGACCAACACGCTCATCCTCGTCACCAACACGGTCTCGGCCAGGCAGTGGCGCGACGAACTGCTCAAGCGCACCACCCTGACCCAGGACGAGATCGGCGAATACTCCGGGCAAGTCAAGGAAGTCAAGCCCGTCACGATCGCGACGTACCAGATCCTCACGGCGAAGCGGAAGGGCGAGTACGCCCACCTCGAACTCCTCGACGCGATGGACTGGGGCCTCGTCATCTACGACGAGGTGCACCTCCTTCCCGCACCGGTGTTCAAGCTCACGGCCGAGCTGCAGGCCCGCCGCCGCCTCGGCCTCACCGCGACGCTCGTCCGCGAGGACGGTCGCGAGGGCGACGTGTTCAGCCTGATCGGCCCCAAGCGGTTCGACGCACCCTGGAAGGAGATCGAGGCCCAGGGCTTCATCTCCCCCGCCTCCTGCTACGAGGTGCGGATCGACCTGCCGCAGTCCGAGCGCCTCACCTATGCCGCCGCTGCGGACGACGAGCGGTACCGGCTCGCCGCGACCGCCCCGGCCAAGCTCGACGTGGTCAAGCGCCTCGTCGAGAAGCACCACGGCGAACGCATCCTCGTGATCGGCCAGTACCTCGACCAGATCGACGAACTCGCCGATGCTCTCAACGCGCCGAAACTCACCGGGGCCACGCCCGTCGACGAACGCGAACGGCTCTATCAGGCGTTCCGGGTCGGCGAGGAGAACCTGCTCGTCGTCTCCAAGGTCGCGAACTTCTCCGTCGACCTGCCGGAGGCGACCGTGGCCATCCAGGTCTCCGGGTCGTTCGGGTCCCGCCAGGAGGAGGCACAGCGGCTCGGCCGTCTGCTCCGCCCCAAGGAATCCGGCCTCGCCGCGAACTTCTACACGCTCGTCGCCCGAGACACCGTCGACCAGGACTTCGCGCAGAACCGCCAGCGCTTCCTCGCGGAGCAGGGGTACAGCTACACGATCCTCGACGCGAACAACCTCGACACTGACGCCCTCATCGGCGAGGCGGCCGCCGGCATCCGCTGACCGAACCAATCCGACGGAATCGGTCAGACCGCCGGGCGGGTGTAGCGCAGGAAGAGCATGTCTCCGGCGGTGAGCACGTGGCCCAGGCGCATCGGTCGCGACGTGGTCTCTGCGCTGCGGGCGATGCGGCCAGAGGTGCCCGCCTCGAGCACCGGGCTCAGGCTCAGGCAGAGTTCGTCGACGGCATCGACGGCGAGCAGGGCCCCGAACAGGCTCGGGCCGCCCTCGCAGAGCACCTGGCGCAAGCCCCGAGCGGCGAGCCCGCGGAGCGCGAGCGGAAGATCGATCGACGCCGCCCCAGAGACGAGCACGTCGGCCACGGCCTCGAGGTCGGCGCGCCTGTCGGCCGGTGACCCCGCGTGCGTGATGACGATCGGGCGCGTCGCGGCGTCGGTGAACAGCGGATGCCCGGCGTCCAGGTCCAGACGCCCGCTCACGACCGCGATCCGCGGCTGCGGCGGGAGCCCGTGCGCGACGCGCCAGGCCTCGGCGGCGGCGTCCAGGCGAATGCCGCCATAGCCCTCGGCGCGGACCGTGCCCGCCCCGACCAGGATCACGTCCGTGAGGGACCGGAGCGTATCGAAGACGAGTTTGTCGTCGGCGTTGTTCAGGCCACCGCTCAGGCCGTCGTGGGTCGCGGCGCCGTCGAGGCTCGCGATGAAGTTGACGCGCACCCGCGGGTCGGCCCTGTCCTCGATGCGATAGGCGTTGAGGAGAGCTGCCTGGCTGAAGTCGGTCATCGCTCAGGCCAGGTTGTGGCGCTCGTACGCCGGTTCGCGGAAGCCCAGGATCGCCTCGGTCATCCGGACGGCGTCCACGGCGGCGCGCACGTTGTGCATCCGCACGATCCGGGCGCCCTGCATGATGCTGAACACGGCGGCGGCAAGGGAACCCTCAACGCGTTCCCCCCTCGGGCGATCGAGAGTCTCGCCGATGAAGTCCTTGTTGGACACCGCGACGAGGGTCGGGTACCCGAGCGCGGCGATCTCGGGGAGGCGCCGGGTCAGTTCGAGCGAGTGGCGGGTGTTCTTGTTGAGGTCATGGCCGGGATCGATGATGATCCGCTCCGCGGGGATCCCGTGGGACAGGGCCAGGTCGGTGCGCTCCCGGAGGAACGCGGCGACCTCGCTCACGACGTCGCCGTAGCGCGGGGCCGGGTGCGGCATCCGTGGGCGGGCGAGGCTGTGCGTCACGACGAGGGTCGCCTCGCTGTCCGCGACGACGTCCGCCATCAGCGGGTCGTGGATGCCGGTGGTGTCGTTGATGACGTCTGCGCCGGCCTCGATGGCCGCCCGTGCAACGGCCGGGTGGAACGTGTCGACGGAGATGACCGCGCCGGCGCCGCGCAGCGCCAGGACGACTGGGACGACCCGGTCGATCTCCTGGTCGACGGGGACCGGCGGACCGGGCGCGAACTTGACCCCGCCGATGTCGACCCAGTCGGCACCGTCGGAGATCGCCTGGAGCGCGGCTGCGACGGCCTTGTCCAGCGCGAACGTTGCGCCCTGGTCGAAGAACGAGTCCGGAGTGCGATTGATGATCGCCATGACCGCGACTTCACGGTCGAAATCGAATTCGCGTCCGCCGATCGTGCGCCGGGGGTGGATCAGAACGGGTAACGCCGCGGTGCCGCCCGTCATGTCAGGAGCCCGCGCCCGGCGCTTCGACCGCCTGGCCGATGATGCTCTCGAGGCTGCGCGTCCCGTCGCGGAGCACGGACGGATCGACGCGCATGCGCGATCGGATCAGGGTCTGGACCGAGTCGTTGACACCCCACACGTTGACGTTCATGCCCGCGACCACACGGCCGTCGGCGACCCAGAACGCGAGGAACTCGCGGGCCGACCGGTCACCGCGGAACACGAGTTCCGCATCCCTCGCCAATTCGCCATACCCCGAGTATTCCATTCCCAGGTCGAATTGATCGGTGTAGAAGTAGGGAATCTCCTCGTAACTCACCGCGCGGTCCAACATCGAGAGCGCGGCGGCCCGGCCGGCATTCTCGGCGTTCGCCCAGTGCTCTACCCGGAGGTGGTGTCCGAGCACGGGGTGGAACACGCTCGCGACGTCGCCGACCGCGTAGACACCGGGCTCGTTCGTGCGGAAGGCCGCGTCGACGACGATGCCATCGGCGACCTCGAGCCCCGCGTCGAGGGCCAGCCGAGTATTGGGCGTCGCGCCGATCCCTATCACGACGACGTCCGCAGGGACCACCTCGCCGCGCTCCCCGTCCGTGCCGGATCCGACGCCCTCCGCCGCCTCCTCGCCTGCAGTGGCCTGGCCAGCAGCGGCCTCGAGCCGGACACCCGTGACCCGTCCGTCCGCACCGAGGATCTCGGCCACGCCGGTCTCCATCCGCAGGTCGACCCCGTTGTCGCGGTGCAGCTGGGCGAAGATGGCGCCGATCTCCGCTCCGACGGCGCGCTCCAGCGGCACACCCCCCTGCCCGAGCACCGTCACGTCATTGCCGTAGCCGCGGGCGGCCGCCGCGACTTCGAGGCCGATCCAGCCGGCACCGACCACGACGACCCGGCGTCGGCCCGGCTTGAGCGTTTCCTTCAGCCGGGTCGAGTCACCGACCGTCCGCAGCAGGTGCACGCCGGCCAGGTCTCCCCCGTCGCCCGGGAACGGCCGCGCTGCCGCCCCGGTCGAGAGCAGGAGCCGGTCGTAGCGCAGCGTCCCGCCGTCGGCGAAGGTCAGGCGCCGCGCATCAAGCGTGAGTGCCGTCACGGCTCGCCCCGGCAGGACCTCGATGTCCTGCCCCGCGTACCACTCGGCCTGGTGCACGTCGATCGAGTGGCGAGCGGATGTCCCTGCGAGGTAGTCCTTGGACAGCGGCGGCCGGATATACGGGTACTCAGCCTCCTCGCCGACCAGAACGACTCGTCCGTCGAAGCCTTCGGCCCGGAGCGCCTCGGCCGCGCGTGCGCCAGCGAGGCCGGCTCCGACGATCACATATGTTTCGCTTTTCATGGCCTTCTCCATTCGAATCCGTGTCGACAACCGCTCGACATCCGACTCGGCAGCGGCTTCGACCTCCGCGTCCGAGTCGCCCCGGCAGCTTCACACCCCACCAACAATCTACCCACGCCTTAACCACACCGGGCACTCCCAGCGAAGGTCCAGCTAACGCGCAGATACTGGTCCAATGACTGATGGCCCCCGCATTCTTATTGTCGACGACGAGCCCAACATCCGGGACCTCCTCACCACCAGCTTGCGCTTCGCCGGCTTCGCCGTGCGGGCCGTTGGCAACGGTGCCCAGGCGATCTCGGCCGTGCTCGAAGAGGAACCCGACCTGATCATCCTCGACGTCATGCTTCCCGACATGAACGGCTTCGGCGTGACCAAACGCCTCCGTTCCGCCGGCTACACGGCGCCGATCCTGTTCCTCACCGCCAAGGACGACACCGAAGACAAGATCACCGGCCTCACGGTCGGCGGCGACGACTACGTGACCAAGCCGTTCAGCCTCGACGAGATCGTGGCCCGGATCAAGGCCATCCTCCGCCGCACGATGCACGCCGACGAAGACGCCGTCATCCGCGCCGGCGAACTGACCATGGACCAGGACACCCACGAGGTGCTCGTCGGCGAAGAACCCATCGAGCTCAGCCCGACCGAGTTCAAGCTGCTCCGCTACCTGATGCTCAACCCGAACCGGGTGCTCTCGAAGGCGCAGATCCTGGACCACGTCTGGGAGTACGACTTCAACGGCGACGCCGGCATCGTCGAGTCCTACATCTCGTACCTGCGCCGCAAGGTCGACGCGCACTCCTCAGAGCCGCTGATCCAGACCAAGCGCGGCTTCGGCTACATGCTCAAGGCTGCCAAGGCATAGTCCCAGACTGCGCAAATAGACTGGCAGCCTGATGCATCAGTCACTCACGGAGCGGTGGAACCGCATATCCCTCAGGTCCAAGATCACCGGCGTGACCGTTCTCATGCTCACGCTCGGTCTCTTGGTCTCCGGGATCGGCACGATGGCCATGCTCCGGCAGTACGTGATCCAGCAGGTTGACGCGCAGCTGCAGGCGGATGCCCAGACGACGTCGGTCGCGTACACCGCGAACGCCCTCGGGCAGAACACCGGCACCGTCGTACCGTCCGATTACTACGTCGCCCTGTACGACGAGAACGGTGATCTCCGGTACCAGTCCTGGACCGACGTTCCCGCGCGGGAGCTCCCGCAGATCACCATGCCGCTCGACCTGCAGTCGGTCAACGCGCTCAACGGCCAGACCATGCGCCTGCAGGACGCCTCGCATGACACCGAGTTCCTTGCGGTCGCGGTGCCGCTGGTCACGAACGTCCACGGCACATACGGCACGCTCGTCATGGCGGTCTCGCTCAAGACGGCCGAGAATACCGTCGGCACGTATCTCACGATCTTCCTGGGCTTCGGCCTGGGTGTCGTGCTCCTGGGCGGCCTGATCACCCGGTTGCTTGTGACGAGCACCTTCGCTCCCCTGCGGGAAGTGGAGCGCACGGCCGCGGCGATCGCCGACGGCGACTTCAGCCAGCGGCTCGGCGGGGCCACGCCCAATACCGAGGTCGGCCGGCTCAACCGTTCCCTCAACACCATGCTCAGCCGGATCGACCGGCTGTTCAAGGAACGGGCCCGCACGATCGACCAGATGCGTCGTTTCGTCGGCGATGCGAGCCACGAGCTCCGCACTCCCCTCGTCTCCGTCCGCGGCTACGCCGAGCTCTACCGGATGGGCGCCCTGCAGACGCCCGAAGAGGTCGCCCAGGCGATGGAACGCATCGAGAAGGAAGCGATCCGGATGGGTGGTCTCGTCGAAGACCTCCTCGAACTCGCCCGTCTCGACGAGACGAAGCCGCTCGCCCTCACTCCCGTCGACCTGCTCCCCCTCGCCCGCGATGCCGCCCTCGACGCGATGGCCTCCGCCCCCGGTCGCACCATCACGGTCGTCACGAAGGCTCCCGACACCGACGAGGAGCCCGTCGTTCCGCTGGCCTCCGCCATCGATCTCGCGCACTCGACCGGCGAGGTCCCGACCTCCACCCTCGTGACGGTCCCCGAACGCGTCGGCGAGGCCGTGGCCGTTCCGCACACCACCACCGTCTCCTTCGCCGGCGCGACCCTCGCGCGGTTGCGTACCCGCCGCCCCCGGAAAACGGATGCTGTCGCCACCCTCCCCGAGCCGGTGCCCGCCGAGGCGCAGACCACCGCCATCCCGGCCGTCGTCATGGCCGAGGAGAACAAGATCCGCCAGGTCATCACCAACCTGATGGGCAACGCCCTCCGGTTCAGTCCGCCCGACAGTCCCATCGAGCTCGAGGTCGCCGTCGACCGGCGGAACCAGCGCGCATCCGTCGCCGTGATCGACCACGGCGAGGGCATCCCGCCGCAGATCCGCGACAAGATCTTCCAGCGCTTCTGGCGCGCCGACACATCGCGCGCCCGGGAGACCGGCGGCAGTGGACTCGGACTGGCGATCGTGGCTTCGATCGTCGCGAGCCACAACGGCACCGTCCAGGTCGTCGAGACGCCGGGTGGCGGAGCGACCTTCCGGGTCTGGTTCCCGCTCGCCGAGTCCCCGAACGCTCCGCAGCGCCTCGCGATCACCCCGGCCCCGTAGCCCCGCCGCCGCCTCACCGGGCAGGGGTAGGGGCGAGTTGTGCACAGCGGGGCGTACTGGCCGGGCCGCGCTCGGCATCCGCCTTACGGTGACAGGACACCCCTCGAAAGGACTGCGGATGCCCCGGTACCAGGTAGACAGTGAACTCGTGCTCAGCACCACAACGACGGCCAGAGCGACCCTCGGTCGGATCCAGGCGGAGGTCGCCGCGCTGCTCGGTCAACTGACCGGGCTGGAGGGATCGTGGACCGGGCAGGCGGCGGCCGCGTTCCAGGCCGCGGTGACGGACTGGCGGGCGACCCAGCACCAGGTTGCGCAGAGCGCAGAAAGCCTCGGCCAGGCGCTCAATCAGGCCGGTCAGCAGTACGCCGAGATCGAGCAGGCGAACGCGCGGCTCTTCGCCCGGTAGTGGCGTGCAGCGGACGCGAAAACAGGGCGCCTCCCGGAGGAGACGCCCTGTTGGCGGTGAAGCGGTGAAGCGGTGAAGCGGTGAAGCGGTCTAGCTATCGAGCAGGGTGGACTTAGAAGTCCATTCCGCCGGACGGGTCGCCGACCGGAGCAGCGTTCTTCTCGGGCTTGTCGGCGACGACGGCCTCGGTGGTGAGGAACAGTCCGGCGATCGACGCGGCGTTGAGCAGCGCGGAGCGGGTGACCTTCACCGGGTCGTTGATGCCGGCGAGGAGCATGTCAACGTACTCACCGGTCGCGGCGTTGAGGCCCCAACCGATCGGCAGGTTGCGCACCTTGTCGGCGACGACGCCGGGCTCGAGGCCCGCGTTGAGGGCGATCTGCTTGAGCGGGGCGTCGATGGCGACCTTGACGATGTTCGCGCCGGTCGCCTCGTCTCCGACGAGCTCGAGCTTCTCGAATGCGGTCTTGCCGGCCTGGATGAGGGCGACGCCACCACCGGCGACGATGCCCTCTTCGACGGCTGCCTTCGCGTTGCGGACGGCGTCCTCGATGCGGTGCTTGCGCTCCTTGAGCTCAACCTCCGTCGCGGCGCCGGCCTTGATGACGGCAACGCCGCCGGCGAGCTTGGCGAGACGCTCCTGGAGCTTCTCACGGTCGTAGTCGCTGTCGGTGTTCTCGATCTCGTTGCGGATCTGCTGAACGCGACCGGCGATGGCTTCGGGGTCTCCGGCGCCTTCGACGATGGTGGTCTCGTCCTTGGTGATGACGATCTTGCGCGCGTTGCCGAGCAGGTCGAGGGTGACGTTCTCAAGCTTGAGGCCGACCTCCTCGGAGATGACCTGGCCACCGGTGAGGATGGCGATGTCCTGCAGCTGAGCCTTGCGACGGTCGCCGAAGCCGGGAGCCTTGACGGCAACGGACTTGAAGATGCCACGGATCTTGTTCACAACGAGCGTGGCCAGGGCCTCGCCGTCGACGTCCTCGGCGATGATGAGGAGCTGCTTGCCGGTCTGGATGACTTTGTCCACGATCGGGAGGAGGTCCTTGATGTTGGAGACCTTGGAGTTGACGATCAGGATGTAGGGGTCTTCGAAGACAGCTTCCTGACGGTCGGGGTCGGTCACGAAGTACGCGGACAGGAAGCCCTTGTCGAAACGCATGCCTTCGGTGAGCTCGAGCTCGGTGCCGAGGGTGTTGGACTCCTCGACGGTGACAACGCCTTCCTTGCCGACCTTGTCGATGGCTTCGGCGATGATCGCGCCGATTTCAGCATCGCCGGCAGAGATGGATGCGGTGGCCGCGATCTCTTCCTTGGTCTCGACCTCTTTGGCGTTCGCGATCAGCTCTGCGATAACCGCAGCGGTGGCCTTCTCGATGCCGCGCTTGAGGCTGATCGGGTCTGCACCGGCTGCGACGTTACGCAGGCCTTCGCGGACGAGCGCCTGGGCGAGGACGGTCGCGGTGGTCGTTCCGTCGCCGGCGACGTCATCGGTCTTCTTGGCGACCTCTTTGACGAGCTCCGCACCGATCTTCTCGTACGGGTCGTCGAGTTCGATTTCCTTGGCGATGGAAACACCGTCGTTGGTGATCGTGGGGGCGCCCCACTTCTTCTCCAATACGACGTTACGTCCGCGCGGGCCGAGGGTGACCTTGACAGTGTCAGCGAGGATGTTCAGGCCACGCTCAAGGCCACGACGGGCCTCTTCGTTGAAAGCAATGATCTTTGCCATATGTGTTTCTCGTCCCTCCCGGACGTTACCAAAACGGTGATGGGTTGGCACTCAAAAGGAGAGAGTGCCAAGTCGATTCTGGCACTCAGGGGTCGAGAGTGCAAGTGAGCGCCGGGAAGCGTCGGGAGGCTACGGGACGAGTTCGACGGAGCCGGTGCCGTTCGGCACGAGTTCGATCCAGGTATTGCCGGCGGCAAGGCGAATGGTGACCCCGTTGTCGTCGACCAACCGGATCGGGTCGGCCTGTCCGGCCTTCGACCAGGCGGCGTGCACGGTCTTGCCGCCGGCGGACACCCAGCCCTCTCCCGAGCCGATCATGACGGTTTTCGGCACCTCGCCGTAGGTGCCGTCGATGTCGACCCGGAGCACGAGCACGTTGGTCGCGGCCCGGCGGGCGCCGGCCGTATCGAGGTCGGGGGCGCCTTCCTGCGAACGCAGGTAGGCCTGTGAGGCCGCGTCCCAGCTCCAGCCGGGGTACCGCGCCGAGGAGAACCGTGCGTTGATCTGGGTGATCGGACTGCCGTCGGTCCCCGCGGTCGATGCCGCGATCGTGCCCGCGTACGCGAACTGCTGCACCGGCGGTGCGACGGACGCGTTCCGTCCGACGAGTTCGGCCGCCTTCAGCACGACGTTGTGCGGCGCATCCCGGTCGGCAACACGGGAGAACAGGCCGGTCGTGTCGTAGTCGAAGACCGAGTTGATGACGGGGGTGGCCTTCATCATGTCGACGAAGACCTGCTGTCCGCCGGAATACGCGACGATCCCGCCGAACGGCGTGATGATGTCGGGGTCCATCGGCCGGATCGACCGCACCGGGCCGATCGCGTCGGGGATGTCGGACTGCCAGACGCCGACGTAGCGGGTCAGCCCGCCCTCGACGAGTTCCTCGAAGACGATGTCCGCGCGCTCGAGGGCGATCTGGGGCCTGGCTGCCTCGTGGTTGTCGATCTTCACCGCCAGGGACGGGTTCGCGGTCTTCCCCGCGGGCACGATCGTGCCACGCAAAGGCGCGATCGCCAGCGGTGCCGGGGCGTCGACCGCAGCCGCGGAGGGTTCCACGGTCGCCGTCGGCGTCGCCGTCGGCGCCTCGCTTCCGGTGCACGCCGTCATCACGAGAAGAAGGCACGGAAAAAGCACGGCACCCACAAACCGTGCCGTGCTTCGCCCGTATCGTGTCTCAGTTCTTTTCGCTGTCACGCCCCACACACTAACGCGGCAAACTCGCGGATGCCGCGCGGCTCGGGGCTTTGCCCGAGATTGGTGCGCTCGACGTGGGTGCGCCCGGCCTTTTCAGGTCAGACGGGACGTACCGACTCGGCCTGTGGGCCCTTTGCTCCGGTTCCCAGTTCGAAGATGACGTGCTGTCCCTCTTCCAAAACCTTGTACCCGTGCATGTCGATGGCGGAATAGTGGACGAAGACGTCCTGTCCGCCGCCATCGACGGTGATGAAGCCGAAACCCTTTTCAGCGTTGAACCATTTGACGGTTCCGTTCGCCATGTGTAACTCCCCAGTGCTTTGATATTTTCGGCACCCGCCCGTTGGCCGTACCGGGCCTGGCGCATGTGACTGCGTCCATCTGATCCGACCGGTCGGATGCCCCGAGGGACAACCGGACGAACCCGATGAGCGACCTGAGACAAAGAGTACTGAAGCCGAGAAAGAAGAAAAGGGGGTTGACGAATAGCCCGGAATGGCGTTATAGAACCGCCGTCGAATCGCGGGTCAGGACGTCGGTGTGGTGCTGGGGACGAAGTCGGATCCGACGACGACCGTGAGGTCGGCCCCCGAGGTGGCGAAGTCGGTGGCGAGGAGCACCGTGGCTCCCGGCAACGATGCCGCGACCCCGCGCGCGGCACCCTCGAGGGTCGCGTCGGCGTAGTACACGGTCGTCTTGGTCACGTCTTCGGTGCTCGCGTTGCTGAGCGCGCCGACGGTCCACCCCGCTGCGGAGAGCAGGTCTCCTACGTCCTTGGCGATGCCCGTGCCCTTGGTCCCATTGAGCACGGTGACGGTGAGGCCCGGATCGACCGTCGCTACGGCCGCCGGGACGCCGGTCGCGGCATCCGTTGCCGCTGCCGTGTCGGTCGCCGAGCTGGAGGACAGGCCGGGGATCGCGATGTTCAGCTTGTTGTTGAGGGAGGCCATTCCGAAGACTCCGAGACCGATCAAGACGGCCGTGGCTCCGAGTGCCCACCAGAACGCGACCCAGTGGCGCCCCTTCTTACCGGGGGCGCGATGGGCGCCCACTCTGTCGAGGGAGTGCGGCAGGTGGTCGAAGCGGTCTTTCGGATAGGTGGGAGGCATTGTGGGGCTGAGTCGATCCTCTTGTTGCGGGCGAATGGGTGGAACGTCGGGGTCGGACATCCGGCTGCGTTTATGGGGCGGGGCTGGTTCGGTGCTCCGGAGCGCGTACCGTTCGGCGTTCCCGTGCCTGCGCGCGGGCCGCACGCATCCGCTGCAGGCGTTTCACCAGCATGGGATCGTGAGCCAGGGCAAGCGGGGAGTCGATCAAAACACCCAATAGTTGATAGTACCGGGCCGAGGACAGAGCAAACTCGGAGCGGATCGCCTGTTCTTTGGCACCGGCATGCGTGAACCAGCGCCGTTCGAAGCTCAGGATGCCGAGGTCCCGGTCGGTCAGGCCGCCCGGGGAGTCGGCGGGATCCGGGTCACGTGCGCCGTCCACCATCCACCTCTTCCACCGTCGTCGTCTGGTCGAATCCTATTTGGCGTCGGCTATGGATTCGCTGGGCCACGCGGGCCGCACCGTGGTCGTGCAGGAAAGTGCCGCGGCAGGCGGGTCAGTGTCCGGCGTCCGGTGTGAAAGTGCTGAACGGCCTCGGGATCCGGAATACGGCCCGACCCGGCTGAGTTTACGATTGCTGGGAGGGTCGCCGTGTTCGCTCAGCTGCGCCCTCGCCCGATGGGAAGGATGAACCATGGACTACGAAGTCACGAAGTCAGACGCTGAATGGGCCGCGGAACTCGGGCCGGAGAAGTTCGCCGTACTGCGGCAGGCCGCCACCGAGCGCGCCTGGACCGGGGAGCTGCTCGACGAGAGTCGCTCCGGCGTTTATACCTGTGGCGCCTGCCACGCCGAGCTCTTCAAGAGCGGCACGAAGTTCGACTCCGGCTGCGGCTGGCCGAGCTTCTACGAGTCGGTGCGCCCGGAGGCCGTCGAACTCATCGAGGACACGTCCCTCGGCGTCGTCCGCACCGAGGTTCGTTGCGCGAACTGCGGCTCCCACCTGGGGCACGTCTTCGACGACGGCTTCGGCACCCCGACCGGAGACCGCTACTGCATGAACTCCATCTCGCTCGAGTTCAAGCCGGTCGACTAGACGGTGTCCACGCCGCTCGAGGCGATCGGCGGGCGGCGTTCGCTGTCCGCCGTGACAGCGGATGCCCCCACGCACGAGGAGCTGCTCCCTCTCGTCGCCGCGTGCGCGCGGGTGGCCGACCACGGTGCCCTGCGACCCTGGCGCCTGATCGAGGTGCGCGGCGATTCCCGCTCGCGGCTCGGGGCGGCGTTCGCCGCTGCATCCGCCCGGCTCGCCGCGGAGGCCGGTGCGGAACCGCCGTCCGCTGCTGAGCTGGCCAAGCTCGCAGGCAAGCCGCTCCGGGCCTCCCTGCTGATCGCGGTGGTCGCGAGCCACCGGTTGAGCGACAAGGTCGAGGACTGGGAGCAGGACGTCACCGCGGCGGGGGTCGGGCACGCCCTGAGCCTGTTGCTGGCACACGCCGGCTGGGGCGTGATGTGGCGAACGGGCACGTTCACCCGCACCCCGGAGGTACACCGGATGCACGATCTCACGGACTCGGAAGTACTGCTCGGCTGGCTCTATGTCGGCGGAGTGCCCGCGGGCGCGAAGCCGGGCACCCGGCTCCCGATCGACCCCGCCGCCCACCTGACCGCGCTCTGACCGGCGCCCTGACCGGCGCCCTGACCGGCGCCCTGACCGGCGCCCTGACCGGCGCCCTGACCGCCCCTTTTTCGGTCTCTCATGCGCGACGCGCCAGTTGCGCCGTTTCGCGCCAGGCAGGCCTGGCGCGAAACGGCGCAACTGGTGCGCGTTGATCACGTGGCGGACCGGCGCCCGCAAGCTTCACCGTTTCTTCACCTCAGCGTCGGCGGAATGTCCCGGATCCGGCGAGCGCGGGTCGTATCCTCGTGGCGTGAGCGTAGAAATCAGCACACTCGTCCAGCCCGACTCCGTCTATCTCGGAGCACTCACCATCCTGAGGCCGGCCACGACCGGCCGGACGGCCGGGCCGGCCGCAGTCCTGACCGCGGTCGCTCCTGCGGCGGCACCTGCCCGGCGCCCGGACGCCGGTATTCCCGCGCCAACGGCGCTGGAACCACTCGTCGACGTCGTGCTCCGGCTTCTCTGGGTGCTCGTGGGCGTCTACGTCTGGGTGGTCCTGCTCGTCAAAGGACCGCCGTCGCGCTCCGCGAGCCGGGAGCTCGAACCGATCGTCTGGCCGCAGGCGGACTACCCCGCTGTGGGACTCCCGGCTGTGGGGCTGACGGGCGCAGGCCGCATCCACTGACCTGATCACCCGTGTCGTTCCCGCCCCGTGTCAGGTCGATTCGCCGCTCAACTCGCCGGCGTGCCCGGGGTGTATGACCAGGCCCTGACCTGGTCGACCAGGATGTGTCCGGCTGAGCCGGCCGGAACGGCGACACCGTCGAGGTTCGTCTCGGCCTGCAGCGTCCAGCGCATCGGCTTCGTGGGAACGCCGCTCGGAATCGCGGTGCGACCGATCAGCGCTCCGTCCCAGTAGTAGGCGACGGAACCCGGGGTCCACTCCGTCGTGGCGGTGTGCCAGCTCGCCGCATTCGTAGGGGTGTACGGCTTGGCCGGATCCCACGACATCCGTCCGGAACCGTACGAGCCGGCGATCGCCGAGGCCCCGTAGAACGTGGTGCCGCCGAGGTTGCCTTCCGGAAAGTCGATCTCGCCGTCGTTCCAGACGTCCGACGTCGGCCACATCAGGAACGCGATCTTGTATCCCGGGATGACATCGGTCCGGAAGCGGACGGAGTACCGGCCGTAGCTGGTGCCGCTGTAGCCGTTCGGGAGCGGTGCCGCGACGAGGTGGACGCCGTTCTCGGTGTGCAGGTAGATGTCGAGGGCGGAGTCGTGCACGGAGAGGACCTTGTCCGGCGCGTAGGTTCCCTGGCCCGACGTGTCCCGCAGGCCGGCGTAGCCGTTCCAGGCGGCGCCGTAGATGCGGCCGAACTGCCCCAGCGCTGCCGGTGTCGTGAAGTCCTGCGTGTACAGGGGCGTCCACCCGGCGGGATTCGTCGGGGTGGGGGTCGGCGTCGGTGTCGGGGCTGGCGCCGGGATCGGCGTCGGGGTCGGCGTCGGGGCGGGCGCCGGGATCGAGGCGGCCATCGTGATGGTGTCGACGTAGAACCCGTCCCCGGCGACGGCGTTTCGGGCCTGCAGCACGTAGACCTCGATCGTGTCGCCCGCCGCAGTCGCCGCCGCGGCCACCTGCAGTCGCTGGTAGGAAGCCGCGAGGGTGACCGGCGCGGACGTCGTCCATTTCACGCCGGTGCCCGCCGCCGTGTTTTCGCGCAGCACCAGCACGACCTGCTTCCCCACGGCAGAGGCGGATGCCGCGGCGACGGACGCCGTGGCGGCGTACGTGGCCGCCGCATCCGTCGAGGCCACAGTGGGGGTGCGGTCGTCGATGGAGTATGCCGAGCCGGATGCACGCATCACCCGTGCGACGTACGCGCCGCTCGGGGCGTTGCTCGCACAGACCCGGGACACGGTCGCTTGCCAGCCGGCCCAGGCGCCGACACCCGTCTCGAATGACTCACTCGCGATTGTCGTCGTTGCCGCCCGCGCCAAGGTTCCGGGTGAGAACACCACTCCCCCGGCTACCAGGGCGGCCAGGACCAGGATCAGCACGGACTTCGATCGGTGACGTGGTGGGGCCGACTGCCTCCGTTGGTCTCCAGCTGGGACGGAAAAGGACAGGGGTGTGGAGCTTTGGAACATGGGAACTTGGAACTCGGATCTCGGCCACACAATGCATACAAAATGCTTAAGAACCATGCACCGTGTGTACCGTCACGTCAGTGCGTTGTTACCTGAGTATTTCTCAGGACAACTGGATCCCTTGAGGCTACACCCGCGACACTGACCCGTGTCCAGCCAATTCTTGCCGCATCGCCCCGCGTGGATGATGGGAACTCCGCCCGCCCCCTACTCACAACCGGCCGGGTGCTGGCCGGGACCCGCCCGCATAAGCCGTCAATGGTGTCCAATATGCGCGTAAGCTCCCTGCCGATCGGCCCATCGGCAGCGGATCGCTTGGCCCGCAGCACCGAATCTGCGAGGCTGACGGAATGAGTGATGCATCGGACGCTGCGGCCAAGACCGATCTGAAGCGGTACCTCGTGTCGGGGCGGGAGGCCCTGATCTGGAAGCTCGACGGGCTCAGCGAGTACGACGTACGACGTCCGCTCGTTCCGACCGGCACCAACCTGCTCGGGCTGGTCAAGCACATGGCCGGCGTCGAGGCCGGATATCTCGGGCTCGTCTTCGGCCGGCCTTTCCCGGAACCGCTGCCGTGGACGGCGGACGGCCTCGAGTTCAACACGGACATGTGGGCGACGCCGGACCAGACCCGCGAGTCGCTCATCTCCCTCTACCGCCGGGTCGGGGCGCACTCGAGCGAGACAATCGAGGCGCTCAGCCTCGACACCATCGGCCGGGTTCCCTGGTGGACGGGCGATCGGAGCGCCGCGAGCCTGCACGAGATCCTCGTGCACCTGATCGCGGAGACGCACCGGCACGCCGGGCACGCCGACCTCGTCCGGGAGCTCATCGACGGGGAGGTCGGGCTCCGGCAGGGCAACGACAACCTGCCGCCGGCCGACCGCGGCTGGTGGGACGAGTACCGCGAACGCGTCGAGGCGGCCGCACGGGAAGCCGCGGAAGGCTGAGGGGACCGCCCGAGAACGCAAGGTCGGAGTTTTTCGTGACCCGGTGCATCCGCTGCCCGGATTCGCGGCGTGTCGCGAAAATCTCCGACTTTACGACCGAGCGGATGCAGCGAAGCCGTGCCAGAGCGGCTCAGCGCGAGATGACGGTGCCGCCGAGCGAGGCGATCGCCCGCAGAAGACGGGGGCCGGCGGCGAACCACGCCACGATCATCGCGGCGAGGGAGGCGGCGAAGATCCAGAATCCGGTCCAGCCGTCGTCGCTCTGCACGGCGTACATGTGATTGAGGTTGCGCAGCGCCCCGGTCGCGAAGACCAGGGTCACGTGCACGACGATGAAGATCAGGAAGGCGACCATCACGCCGACGTGTACCGCCTTGGTCGGGCGGAGCGGAACGAGTTCGCCGAGCCGACGCGATGTCCACAGCGGTGACAGGCGGATGCCGGTGGCCAGCGCGAGCGGAGCGGCCACGAACACGATGGTGAAGTAGCTCAGGGTCTGGAGGGCGTTGTAGTTCACCCAGCCGTCGGCGACCGGCCAGTCCAGCGAGACGTACTGGAGCGCGGCTGACGCGGCGTTGGGGATGATGTCCCAGCTCACGGGGACGATGCGCACCCACTGGCCGGTGGCAAAGAGCAGCACGTAGAAGATCAGGCCGTTGACAACCCAGAGCACGTCGACCGTGAGGTGGAGCCAGACGTTGATGCCCATGCGGGTGGGCGGTCGTTTCGTGCGGATGAGCCCGGTGTTGCGCCGGGTCCAGAACATGGTCGGCCGCCCGGCCGTGCGCACCTGCCAGCCCGAACGCACGATGAAGAGGAGGAAGAAGACGTTGAGCCCGTGCTGCCAGGCAAGCCAGGCCGGGAAACCAACGGGCGCCCCGGAGGGCAGGGGGGATGCTCCCGGGAATTCGGTCAGGAAGGACTGCGCGGCCGGCAGCGAGCGAACACCCTTGGCGGCGAGCACGGCGCCCGCGAGCAGGCCGATCGCGAGGATGATCGCCGCGGCGAGCCGGAACCAGGCGGTTCGACCGAAGCCGAACAACCCGGAGCGCTCTGCTGTCACCGGTCGCCCACTCGGGCGATCGCGTCGTGCGGCATGGGCGTGCATCCTTCTGGTCTGGCCGGTCTGGCACCGGACTGGCGGCATCCGTCGGCTTCGTGGCGCGTTTGAGCGCAACTATGCCATCATCGACCATTTCACGGGCGCCGTCTGCCCGCTCAGTCAAACTACGACATCTTCAGGGCGCCTCAGTGCACCCCTTTACTCGGGGCGGTTCAGTCTTCCGTCCAGCCAGAGCGTGTCGGAAGCGTCGCTGTGCGTAGTCCCGGTGCCGACATGCTTGGCGTCGATCTTCTCGTCGTTCTTGATCACGTGCACGAGCGCCATCGCGTGGCCGCGGCCCAGGTCGAAGTCCGCCTTCAGCCAGTCGACGATCACCCCTGCCTTCGTGGACGGGGCGTCGAACCCTTTCTCGTGGGCGAGGGTGATGAACTCGCGCGGCGTCAGTCCGGTCTTGTCCTCGATGTTGTCGAGGTACGCCTGGAACGACATCTCTGCTCCTTCATCGCTGGAATCCGGAATCCCGTCCGATCCAGTCCATCAAATCTCCTTCGCGCCCGGGTCGCAATTGATTCGACCGGATGCCTCCCACCTTCGCGGATTCTGGAGCCCGAATCCGCCCCCTCGGGGGCGAATCCCGGTCGTGTCGATCCCGCCCGGTGCGGTCAGTGTCCGCGAATTCTCCAGAGCAGCCAGAGCGCGACGACGGCATTCGGGACGATGAGGGCGAACACTGTCACGAGCACGGGGGCGCCCAGCAGGGCTTGCCCGTGGATGACGCCATGGCTTGCAACCGCCGCAAGGATGATGATTGCCACCGACGCCGACGGACCGGCCAGCGTCGCGACCAGCTTTTCCCACACGCGCCAGCTCTGAGACAGCCAGACCAGGAAAACGCCCACTACCCATCCAACGACTGGGACCAGAACCCCACCTACCGCGATAAGGACAACCGCAGCCAGCGCGAAGCCGCGGAATCGTGTCACGGAGCTGTGCGCCCTACCCCGGGACGCGGCATCCTCAGAGCCTGATCCTCGTTCTGCCGTTTCGTCGACCGACATCTCACTCCTCGTCCATGGTGAAGAGCTCTGCGGGTTGCGTCTGAAGGGCGTCGCAGATCAGGGTGAGGCTCGTGAAGCGCACGGCCTTGGCCCGGTTGTTCTTCAGGATGGACAGATTCGCGATCGTGATGCCCGTGCGGGCCGAGAGCTCGGTGAGCGTCATGCCGCGTTCAGCGAGCACGGCGTCGAGATGACAGCGGATGCGGTGCGCTGACGCACCGGAATCGGCCTCACCGTCGGTCGTGGGCATTTCCCTAGACGACACCATCGGCCTCCTCGACGAGTCGGGCACCGGCCCGGAAGGCGACGCCCAGGGCCAGGGCGATGATCCCACCGAGAAGGATCGGGATTGGCAACTGCGGCGCATTGGTGCTGATGATGGAGTAGTCCCCGCCCAGGAATGACACGATGTCCTCTCGAGGCATAGATCCGGCCGTCAAGAGACCGATGTGGAGACTCAGATAGAGGATGGCTCCGGTGTCAGCCAGCGATTGGAGGACGCCGCCGATCAGGAGGACGGCGGTCAACCAGCGCCACCGACGCAGGACCTGGCTGGAGAACGGCCTCCCCAGCGCAACGCGGTACAAGATCCCGATCAGGAGAATCGCGGCAGCCGTGACGGTGACGGCGTGCAGGACTATCGGTAAAGCAGCGAGCAAACGCAGGCCCAGATCCGCATCGGCAAGAGTCCCCTGGGTGCCCTCGCGCAGCTCCGCCTGGAGCAGCTGCGGCAAATGACTCAGCGGAAGCCGCCCGTCCGCGCCGCCCAGAGCAGCAAGCACCCGTCCTGTACTGATTGTGATCGCTCGCGGAATATCGTTCAGGAGCGTCAGAACGAGCACGATCATGATCGCGCCTTCGGCGAAGCGACCCGTTCGTGGAAGACGCACTGAGCGTGTGGACGAAGCCGGTGACGACTCAGACAGGTGCTTCATCGGATACCCCCGTATCGATAATCAACATTATTGATAAACGATACATCGAGGCCCGGGCCCGCGCAACGAAACCGCCCGCGAGCCCCGATAAGCTCCGCCGTCACTGGTCTTGGTCGCGCATCGAGCCGCGCACGGCGGTGCTACCCGTGCCATGGGTCCAGCGTCCGATCTCCCAGTATCCAGTTCACCGCGACGAAGAGTGCCACCACTCCGATGCCTGCTGTGGCCAGGAGGGCGACCTGACTCAGGAATCCGGTCGGAGTGCCGATGCAGCTGACGATGGCAGCCCCGCCGCCGATACTCACGAAAACCGCGGCGAGCAGGCGAGCGGCGACCAGGAGCGCACCGGGCCCGCCAGCGGGCAGTTGGCCGTACTTCTGGAGCATCCGTCTCAACATCAGATGAGCGGCTACCCAGCCGGCGTAGTTCGCGAGGGCGATTCCTGCTGCGATTCCGATCACAGTGAGTTCGGGCGGAAGGAGCAACGCCAACAGGGAGCCGATGGTCGAGATCCCGGCGATGACGAGTTGGGTGACGAAAGGTCCCCGGGCGTCTTGCAGCGCGAAGGAGGTGCGATTGAGCACGTAGGCCTGGCTGAAGCCGACGAGTCCGATCGCGAGAACCTGGAGCACATGCCCGATGATGGGACTGCCGAACAGCACCTGCGTGATCAGCGGGCCGAGCACGACGAAGACGGCCGTGGCGGCGATCGACACGTACGCGACCGGCTTCGTGGCCCGCTGTGAGAGCGCACCGATCTCGGTGAGGTCCTTCCGTGCGGCTGCCGCGCTCATCCGCGTGTAGAGAGCCGTCGTCACGGACACGGTGACGATCCCGTGGGGAACGAGCATCAGCAGGTACGCGATCGAGAGGGAGTTGAGACTGGGGCCGTCGATGCCCAGAACCTTGAGGGTCTTTCCTGCGTTACTGGCGACGTTGGACGTGACCAGGTAGGCGGCCTGGCCTGCGACGACCCCGAGGAAGGTCCAAGCCGCCAGCGTCGACATCTGCCCGAGGCCGGCGAAACCCCACCGAAATCGAACGCGAAAACCGATTCGCCGGAGTGGCACCAGGAGCAGGAGGGCCTGGATCGCGATGGCCAGAGTCGCGGACCCGCACAACACCGCGACCATTCCGGGAGTCCAGGTGTCCGCGTCCCCCCGCCCGGACGGCAGCAGAGCAAGGAACACCAGGATCCCGCCGATTCCCAGCAGATTGGAAATCGCGGGTGCCCACGCGGGGGCGCCGAAGACGCCACGCGCGTTCAAGATCTGCGACAGGACGGCAAAGGCGATCAAGAAGAAGATCTGCGGCAGGCACCAGTACGCCATCGACGTGGCCAGATCCCGCCACTCCGCGGACCAGCCCGTCGCGAAGATCCAGACGATCCCAGGAGCGCACAGCGTAAGGACGACGGTGGCCAGGGCGCCGCCCAGAAGCACCACCGTGAGGAGCCGATCGGTATTCTCCTGACCCGTCGGGCCGCCGTGCAGGTTTCGAACGATCTGGGGGACGAGTACCGCCCCCAGGACGCCGCCGGCGATCAGAGCGAACAGGTAGGTCGGCGCCGAGTTGGCGTTCTCGAAAGTCTGCCCGCCCACAGCAGCGCTCGTCCCACCGATCGCAGCCACGAGCAGGATCGCCCTGAGGAACCCCAAGCCCCGGGAGACAAGTGTGGCCGCCATCATCGACCCGATGGCGCTACGCGCGCTCACCCGCGTTCCGAACCGGTCGAACAAAGTCGGCTGGCCGACACGAAATCCCCCATTGGCCTACGCTCCCACAGCATCCGGCCATATGACGCGAATCAGGACGAAATATATCGCCCGGTCAGGGAAGATTCCGGGCCGGACCCTGCTCGCCTGCGTCCAGCTCCGTATGGGCGGCCACGTCCGCGGCATCGTCAGCCGGAGCGCGCGTGGACGCCGCCGGGTCCAGCAGCACTACGCCATTCCAGTACTGCTCGATGTCCGCGATTTCCCGTTCGAGTGCGTCACCGCGACGGTACATGCGCAACGGTGTCGAAATGACATGATGCGCTGCGATCTCTGAGCAGCCCAGCAGGCGACGCACACGGTCCGCGGCATCTTCATCACTCGACGCGGCAACGACCTCCCGGGCAACGTCCTCGATGCGGTTCCGAGCCGCGAGCAGCGCTCTCAGCCGCTCCAACCGATCACGCTCCCGCGCGCGCTCCTCTGCATTCATGCCAGCCAGCGTATCCACCCCAGTGGCGCGCTGCGGTCACCGCGGCCCTCCGAGTGGCGCGCGCTGTTGCTCGAGTCCTACGCGCCGTACCCGACAGTTGAGCACTTTGTGGAAATTGCGCCGTGAACTGGGGAATGATTCCTCGACGTTTACCCCTTGGTCAATGTCACACACGCAGGTATCGTGCGAGCGTGCGCTGGTTCTTGAGACTCTCACTGCCCCTTGGGATAGGCGTTTTCTTCATGATGTCCGGAATCTTCGCTTTGGCCCTGTCAACGCCGGGACTGCGAATCCTTGGCGCAACGGTCGGCTTCGGCGTAGCACTGTGGGCGATCCTTGCCGCCGTCGCGCGTTGCCTGACGTTTCGGCGAGACGCACGTCCAGCCACAATCCAGCGCCACTGAATCGGCGTCGGTCCCAGTGTTTTCAAGGGGTGTGGGGCCGGCCACGGGACTTGAACCCGTAACCCCCACTTTACAAGAGTGGTGCGCTACCAATTGCGCCAGGCCGGCATGAGGCGGATTCCCGCCTCGGTCCCCCATCCTAAATGACGAACGGGGTCTGCGGGGCCAGACCGGCAGCATCCGCCGACCGGGACCGGTCAGGAACGAACTGCTGCGGACCGGCCGGGGTCAGCCCGCGGGTATCGGCGTGGGCGTCGGAGTCGGTGTCGACGTCGAGTAGGTCTCGCCTGCGGACTGCAACACGAATGCGGCGAACTCCTTCGGGTCGTCCAGCGCACCCGAGTACTGCTTGCCGTTCACGAGCACGGTCGGTGTGCCCGTCACCGCTTCGACGGTGGTGTTCGGCAGCGGCCCGGACAACGCCCGGTTGGTCGCCGCGACGACCCAGGCCTTGTACTTCACGTCGGTGATGCAGGCGTCGATCTCGGCAACGGATGCCGACACTCCCGAGCTCGTCACGAGCCCCATGATGGCGGCGTCGTCGAGGCCTGCTGTGCCTTCCTTGGGCTGGTTGGCGAACAGTGCGGCGTTGAAGGCGAAGAAGTCGTTCGGGGAATAGTTGGCGACGCACGCGGCCGCATTCGCCGAGCGGAGCGAGTACTGGGTTCCAGCTGACTTGCTGGTCAGGATAGAAATCGGGTGAATCTCGACGGTTGCGGCACCCGCGGTGACCCACTTCACGATCTGGTCACTGTTGGTGGTCTCGAACTGGCCGCAGAAGGGGCAGAGGTAGTCGACGTACACGCGGATGTCGGCGACGGTTCCGGTCGCGTCCGGAGTGGACGGCACGGCGTCGGCGCCGGCCTTGAGCGCGGTGGTCTCGGCTATCTTCATGCCCTCGCCGATGAGGATGCCGTCGCTGGCCATGTTCGCGGGGCCGGGGCCCGCCGGGCGGATGGAATTCATGACGACGAGCGCGATGACCGCAACGATCGCGAGTACGACCACCAGGATGCCGCCCTGAAGGAGGAACCGGTTGCGCCGGTTCTTCTTCTTCTGCTCGACACGCAGCTGGGTAGCCTTCGTGCGGACCGCGTCGCGTCGCTTATTTCGGGAAGGTCGACTCTCGCCAGATCCGCCAATTGTCATGAATGCTCGCTTCGGGTAGGTCTACGTACCGACATTTCCTAAATAAATGCCCTCCAGATAATAGGACTCCAGTCTGGGAAATGACCAGACAGGGGCGGTCTTGTGAAGCATCCGCTCGACAAAAGCGCCGCAGACCCCCTGTTCGGGCGTGTCATACTGGAACAGTCGGCTCCTGCCATGATGCGCAGGCCGACAGTAAATCCCATCACAACGGATCGTCCGGCACGTACCTGCCGGTGAAGGAGAATACCAATAATGGCTTCAGTCACCTTTGACAAAGCAACTCGCCTGTACCCGGGTTCCACCCGCCCCGCCGTCGATCACCTCGACCTGTCGGTTGCCGATGGTGAGTTCCTCGTCCTCGTCGGTCCGTCCGGCTGTGGAAAGTCCACCTCCCTGCGCATGCTCGCCGGCCTCGAAGAGGTCAACGACGGCAACATCTTCATCGGTGAGCGCAACGTGACGGATGTTCCCCCGAAGGACCGCGACATCGCGATGGTCTTCCAGAACTACGCTCTGTACCCGCACATGACTGTTGCCGAGAACATGGGCTTCGCGCTCAAGATCGCCGGCGTCAACAAGGACGAGCGCGCCGCCCGCGTTCTCGAGGCAGCCAAGCTGCTCGACCTCGAGCCCTACCTGAGCCGTAAGCCGAAGGCCCTCTCGGGTGGCCAGCGTCAGCGCGTCGCCATGGGCCGTGCCATCGTGCGTCAGCCCCAGGTGTTCCTCATGGACGAGCCGCTGTCGAACCTTGACGCCAAGCTCCGCGTCCAGACCCGTACCCAGATCGCGTCGCTGCAGCGCCGCCTCGGCGTCACGACGGTCTACGTCACCCACGACCAGACGGAAGCCCTCACCATGGGTGACCGCATCGCGGTGCTCAAGGATGGCGTGCTCCAGCAGGTCGGCACCCCCCGCGACCTGTACGCCAAGCCGAACAACGTCTTCGTCGCCGGCTTCATCGGCAGCCCGGCCATGAACCTCTTCCTCGCGGACACCGTCGAGGGTGGCATCAAGTTCGGCACCGCGACGATCCCCGTCGCCCGCGAGATCATCGCCGGCGCGACCGGCCCGAAGGTCACCATCGGTGTCCGCCCCGAGGACATCCACCTCTCGACCACGCACGGCGAGGGCCTCGAGGTGAGCGTCGACCTGGTCGAAGAGCTCGGCGCCGACGGTTACCTCTACGGTCACTCCACGGTCGAGGGCAAGCGCACCGACATCGTCGCCCGCGTCGACGGCCGTTCACACCCGAACGCCGGAGAGACGGTCTACCTGACGCCGACCGCGCACCACCTGCACGTCTTCGACGCCGAGAGCGGCCTCCGCCTCGGTGGCGCCGTCGCCGACTAGTCGACACAGCTGCACACGAACGGCCGGGCGGATTCATTCCGCCCGGCCGTTCTGCGTTCCGGCGTCCCGGGATAGCCCCTGTCCGCGGGGCATCCGGGCACCGGCCGCCAACCCGCACCGGTAGGCTCAATCCATGAGCGGTTCTGTCAATATCACCTCGGCCACGGCCGACCCGGCCCTCCTCGACCTACCCTGGCACCTGCCGCTGGATGCCTGGCCGAACGAGAACATCGCGGCCCTTCCGAAGGGCCTTTCCCGTCACCTCGTGCGCTTCGCCCACCTGAGCGGTCGCGTCGTCGCGATCAAGGAAACCACGAGCGAAATGGCCAAGCGCGAGTACGAGATGCTCCGCACCCTGCAGGGACTCGAGATCCCCTGCGTCGAGCCGCTCGCCGTGATCACGAACCGCACCAACGAGGACGGCGAGCCGCTGAACTCGGTGCTCGTCACCCGGCACCTCAAGTTCTCACTGCCCTACCGCGCCCTCTACTCGCAGACCCTCCGTCCGACGACGGCGACCCGCCTCGTCGACGCCCTCGCCCTGCTGCTCGTCCGCGTACACATGGCCGGCCTGTTCTGGGGCGACGTCTCGCTCTCGAACACGCTGTTCCGTCGCGACGCAGGCGCCTTCGCCGCGTACCTCGTCGATGCGGAGACCGGGCAGCTCTACCCGGGCGGCCTGTCCAAGGGCCAGCGCGAGAACGACCTCGAAATCGCCAGGGTCAACATCGCCGGCGAGCTGATGGACCTCGAGGCCGGCGGCCGTGCCGCAGACGAGCTCGACCCGATCCGGGTCAGCAACGGCATCGTGAACGCCTACCGGCTGCTCTGGACCGAGCTGACCGGCTCCGAATCGTTCGCGAGCTCGGAGCGCTGGCGCATCACCGAGCGGGTCGAGCGTCTGAACGATCTCGGCTTCGATATCGAGGAACTCGCCATCAAGACGGATGCGACCGGCTCGACCGTGCGCATCCAGCCCAAGGTCGTGGACGCGGGCCACCACCAGCGCCGCCTGCTGCGCCTGACCGGCCTCGACGCCGAGGAGAACCAAGCCCGGCGACTGCTCAATGACCTCGACGCCTACCGCCTCGCGTACGGCGACCCGGCGAGCGACGAGGAAGCCCTCGCCCACGAGTGGGTCGTCCGGGTCTTCGAACCGGTGATCCGCGCGATTCCCCGTGACCTCAAGGGCAAGCTCGAGCCGGCAGAGGTATTCCACCAGCTGCTCGACCACCGCTGGTACATGGCCCAGAACCAGTCCAGGGACATTCCGCTCGCCGAAGCGGTCACGTCCTACGTGCAGGATGTCCTGCGTCACCGCCGCGACGAGGCGACCGTGATCGAACCCGCGACCGGGTCCATCACGATCCCGATCGACGTCACGAACGACGACGTCGCCGCGGCCGCCGGCGACACGAGCGCCGACGACGCCCAGGACTGGCGCCTCAAGGTCTAGTCGACCGCTCCGGGCGACGTCCGGATGCCGCGACTCGCGGCATCCGGTTCAGGGTCAGGGTCAGGCGGTGGCTGCTGCCTTGGCGGTGGCGAGCTTGACGGCCTTGGCGACCTTCGCTGCGGCACGCAGGCGGGAGATCTCGTAGAGCGTGACGCTCGCGGCGATGCCGGCGTTGAGGGACTCGGTGCTCGCGCTGATCGGGATCGAGACGATCGCGTCGCAGGTCTCGGTGACGAGGCGCGACAGGCCCTTGCCCTCGCTGCCGACGACGACGACGATCGGGCGCTCCGCGAAGCCGAGGCCGAGCTCGGGCAGCGACGTGTCTCCGCCGCCGTCGAGGCCGATCACGAGCACACCGACCTCCTTGAGCGACTTGAGCGTCTGGGTGAGGTTGCTCGCCATCGCAACGGGCGTGCGCGCGGCCGCACCGGCGGAGGTCTTCCACGCGGAGGCCGTGACGCCGACGGACCGGCGCTGGGGCACGATCACGCCGTGGCCACCGAAGGCCGCTGTCGAGCGGATGATGGCACCCAGGTTGCGGGGATCGGTGATGCCGTCGAGGGCGACGAACAACGGCTTGAAACCGCGGCTGATCGTGAGCTCGAGCAGTTCCATCGGGTGCGCGTACTCGTACGCGGGCACCTTGAGCGCGAGGCCCTGGTGCACGGCGTCGCGACCGGCGAGGCGGTCGAGTTCCGGGCGCATCACTTCGAGCACGGGGATGCCGCGGCCGGTCGCGAGGGTCAGGACTTCCTTGACCCGGTCATCCATTTCGATGCGGGTCGCGATGTAGAGGGTGCTCGCGGGGATCTTCGCGCGCAGGGCCTCGAGCACCGAGTTGCGCCCGGTGACGATCTCGTGCTCGTCGATCGACTTGGCCTTGCGCGTTGAGGTGCCGCCGCCGCCGGAGTTGGCGGTGGAGCGCTGCCCGCCCTGCGAACCCGTCGTGGGACGGCTGCGGCCGCCGCCGGCCGCTGCGAAGCGGTCCTGGGCTGCCTTGCGCTTCCCCGCGGGATGGTACGGACGGTCTTCAGCCTTGGGCGTGGGCTTCTTGCCCTCGAGGGCCTGGCGGCCCTGGCCGCCGGAGCCGACCTGGGGGCCGCGGCTGCCCTTGCGCACGGACCCGGTGCGAGCCTTACGGTCTGTGTTCTTCATCAGTCAAAACTCCAATGCGCACCCGAGGGGGTGTCTTCGATGGTAATTCCGGCGGCGACGAGCTCGTCCCGGATACGGTCTGCGGCCTTGTAGTCGCGGCTTTCCCTGGCGGTCTCCCGGTCGGAGAGCAGGCGCTCGACGAGGGCGGTGAGCGCGACCATGGCTGGTTCGTCCGTTGAGACGGCCCAGCCGGGCGACAGGGGGTTGATGCCGAGGACCTCGCTCATGGCGAGCACCTGGCCACGGGCGGCCGCGGCGGCGCGGAGGTCTTCGGCGTCGAGCGCCGCGTTGCCGGTGCGCACGGTCTCGTGCAGCACGGCGAGGGCCTGGGGCACGGCGAGGTCGTCGTCCATGGCGATCGCGAACTCATCGGGGACGAGCTCGACGCCGCTCGAGGCGAAACGCGTCTCGGCGAGGCGGCGGTCCGCCCGGTCGAGGAAGCTCTCGATGCGTTCGAGGGCGGCTTCGGCCTCTGCGAGGGAATGGTCGGTGTAGTCGATCGTGGAGCGGTAGTGTGCGGCACCGAGGTAGTAGCGCACGACGATGGCCCTGGCCTGGTCGAGCAACTCGGCCGCGAAGACGGAGTTGCCGAGGGACTTGGACATCTTCTGGCCGTGCACGTGCACGAGGCCGTTGTGCATCCAGTACTTCGCGAACGCGTCGCCGGCCGCCGTGGACTGGGCGAGTTCGTTCTCGTGGTGCGGGAAGCGCAGGTCGAGTCCGCCGCCGTGGATGTCGAAGCCCGCGCCGAGGTAGCGGCTCGCCATCGCGGAGCACTCGATGTGCCAGCCGGGCCGGCCGGGTCCCCAGGGGGACGGCCAGGAGGCCGAGGCCGGTTCGTCGGCCTTGTGTCCCTTCCAGAGGGCGAAGTCGCGCGGGTCGTTCTTGCCGCGCGGGTCGGCGTCCGCCGCCGCTTCCATGTCGCCGCGGCCCTGACGGGTGAGCGCCCCGTACTCCGCCCAGCTGTGGGTGTCGAAGTAGACGTCGCCGGAGCCGTCGTCGGCCGGGTATGCGTGGCCGCGGTCGATCAGGCGGGTGATCAGGTCCTGCATCTGCTGGATGCTCGCTGTCGCGCGCGGCTCGTATGTCGGGGCGAGGATGCCGAGACGCTGGTACCCGGCGGTGAACTCGAGCTCGTAGCGGTATGCGAGCGCCCACCACTGCTCCGCGGTGCCCGCTGCGTTGGCGAGGATCTTGTCGTCGATGTCGGTGACGTTGCGGATGAAGGTGACGTCGAAGCCGCGATAGGTGAGCCAGCGGCGGAGCTGGTCGTAGACCAGGGCGCTGCGCAGGTGGCCGATGTGCGGAGACGACTGCACGGTGGGTCCGCACACGTAGATCCCGACCGCACCGGGGGTCGTCGGAATGAAGTCGCGTAAGGCCTGGGCCCGGGAATCGTACAGTTGGATCGTCACACGTCCCAGCTTAGAACAGGGCCGGTTTCCGGCAGCGGGAACTGGGGCATGAGCAGGGCCGTCGCGAGGGAAGCGAGACCCTCGCCGCGTCCGGTGAAGCCGAGCCGGTCCGTCGTCGTCGCGGACACGCTGACCGGCGCGGACAGGATCCCGCTGAGGTACGCCTCGGCCTCGAGACGGCGCGGGCCGACCTTCGGGCGGTTACCGATGATCTGCACGGTGACGTTGCCGACCCGGAACCCGGCAGCGGTGACCAGGCGGAGGGTCTCGCGGAGGAACACGTCGCCGTGCGCCCCCTCGAGCCGGGGATCGGCCACGCCGAAGACGCCGCCGACATCGCCGAGGCCGGCGGCGGACAACAGCGCGTCGCAGATGGCGTGCACGGCGGCATCGCCGTCGCTGTGCCCGGAGAGGCCGCGCTCCCCCGGCCAGTGCAGGCCGGCGAGCCATAGCGGCGCGTCCTCGGAGTACGCATGCACGTCGAGACCCGAACCGATCCGCGGCGAGGTGGCGGCTGCCTGCCGGCCGGCCGCTGCGGCATCCGTGCGGGCGAGCTCGTCGAGGAGCGCTTCGGCCCGGTGCAGGTCCCAGGGGGTGGTGATCTTGAACGCGAGCGGGTCGCCGGGGATGACTCCGACGGAATTCCCGGCGGCCGCGACGATCTCGGCGTCGTCGGTGGGGGTCCCCGCCGGGTCGGCGGCGCTCATGGCTGCGAGCAGTACCCCGCGGGGGAAGCCCTGCGGCGTCTGCACGGCCGAGAGGGCCGAGCGGTCGACCGTCGCAAGGATCGTACCGTCTGAGTCGACGTGCTTGATGGTGTCGACCAGGGCGAGACCGGGAACGATGCCGTGCCCGGTCCGGCGCACGGCGGCGACGACGGCGTCGCACAGGCCGGAGGGGGTGAGGGCGCGGGCCGCGTCGTGAACGAGCACGGTCTCGACGCCGGGGCGCAGCAGGGCGAGGCCCCGGTCGACGGAGTCCGCGCGGGTGTCCCCGCCGACCACGACGTCGACGTACTCAGCCGCGGCCCCGGCAGCGGATGCCGCGATCGCCCGGGCCTCGGAGAGGTGGCTCTGCGGGGCGACCACGATCACCTGCGCAGGTTCGACCATGCCGAACACGGACCCGAGGGCCCGCTCGAGGAGGGTGCGGCCCTTGAGCAGCACGAAGGCCTTGGGTTCCGCGGCGCCGAGCCTCGCCCCGCTGCCTGCGGCGACGACGATGACCGCGACCGCGGGGGCTGCGTATTCAGTCATGTCTGGAGGCTATCTGCTGGAGGGAGGATGCTGCGGGATACGTCACACCGGAACGTGCGAAAGGCGGCACCTCGCGGCGCCGCCTTTCAGCGTGTGAATGACAGTGGGGTGGGCTAGGAGGCCAGGACCTCGTCGAGGACCGTGGAGGCCTTCTCTTCGTCGGTCTTTTCGGCGAGGGCCAGCTCGCTGATCAGGATCTGGCGGGCCTTGGCGAGCATCCGCTTCTCGCCGGCGGACAGGCCGCGGTCCTGGTCACGGCGCCACAGGTCGCGGACGACCTCTGAGACCTTGATGACGTCACCGGACGCGAGCTTCTCGAGGTTGGCCTTGTACCGGCGGGACCAGTTGGTGGGCTCTTCGGTGAACGGGGCGCGCAGCACCTCGAACACCTTGTCGAGGCCCTCACGGCCGATCACGTCGCGCACGCCGACGAGGTCGACGTTCTCGGCGGGAACTTCGATGGTGAGGTCGCCCTGAGTCACGTTGAGCTTCAGGTACAGTTTTTCCTCACCTTTGATGATCCGCGTTTTCACTTCCGTGATTGTCGCGGCACCGTGGTGGGGATAAACGACGGTTTCGCCTACTTCAAAAAGCATGTATGGATATCCCTTCAGCAACGTCTAGGATACCACAGCGAGGGGTGATAGGGTTTGCGACCCTGACCGGCGCCTGGGCTCGAACTGCCGTCTGGCCCGACTCCCCGATACGCTAGGCTCGAAGCGAAATCTGCGGCGTTCGCGCCTTCAGGCGCACCGTCGAACCGTTGGAGGTCTTGTGAGGGCTCGAGTCTTGCTGTCCGTGTTGTTGACGGCCGGGATCCTGCTGGGTACCAGCGGATGCAACCTGTTGGCCCCGCAGTCGACGACCAATCACTACGACGCGAGCGACGGGGTCAGCGGCAACGTCGGCGACCTGCAGGTCCGCAACGCGATCGTGCTCTCGACGGACGGAAAGACCGGCAGCCTCCTCGTCACCGTCGTCAATGCGAGCGACTCCGCGCACAGCCTGTCCGTGCAGTACACGGCCGCGACCGGCAAGGTCACCCAGCAGGTGACCCTGAAGCCGCAGTCGAGCACCGCGATCGGTACCACCGGCGGTCCCGTGATCACCCTCGAGAACATCGACGCCCCGCTCGGCTCGCTGTTCCCCGTCTACTTCCAGTACGGCACCGAGACCGGCCTGCAGCTGCTCGCGCCGGTACTCGACGGCACCCTCCCCCAGTACTCGACCCTGCTGCCGACCACGGCCCCGTAGCGCCCGCCGGCACGAGCCGGTCGGGGCGCCACCGCCGGGTCCGTACCGATCAGGTCCGTCCGATCGGGTCCTTCCGACCGGGTCCTTCCGACCGGGTCCTTCCGACCGGGTCCGTCCGACCGGGTACGTCCGTGCCGGTCAGGCTTCGAAGCGGTAGCCGAGGCCGCGCACGGTGACGAGCATGGTCGGCTCGGACGGCGTCGCCTCGATGCGCGAACGAATCCGCTTGATGTGCACGTCGAGCGTCTTCGTGTCGCCGAAGTAGTCGGTGCCCCAGACCCGGTCGATCAGCTGGCCGCGAGTCAGCACCCGGCCGGCGTTCCGCAGCAGGAACTCGAGGAGTTCGAACTCCTTGAGCGGCATGTTCACCACGGTGCCGCTGACCGCGACGGTGTGGCGTTCGATGTCCATCCGCACAGTCCCCGCCGTGAGCATGTTCTCGTCGTCCTCGGTCTGGTCGATACGCCGACGCGACACGGCACGGATGCGCGCGAGCAGTTCCCTGGTCGAGTACGGCTTCGTGACGTAGTCGTCCGCTCCGAGCTCGAGCCCGACGACGATGTCGACCTCGGAGTCCTTCGCGGTGAGCATGATGATCGGAACCTGGGAGCGGGTGCGGATCTCTCGGCACACCTCTGTTCCGGGGATGCCGGGCAGCATCAGGTCCAACAGGATCAGGTCAGGGCCCAGCCGGTCGAACTCGCTGATGGCGCTCGGCCCGTCCTCGGCGACGGTGACCTCGTAGCCTTCGCGTTCGAGCAGGAAGCTCAACGGTTCGCTCAGCGCTTGTTCGTCCTCAACCAAAAGAATGTGGGTCACGGGGTCTCTCCTGTTTTGGCCAGGGCGGTGTGACTCGCCTCAGGCAGCCGGATGGTGAACGTCGAACCGCTGCCTGGCTGGGACCAGACGCGGATGTCGCCACCGTGGATCTGCACGATGTGTTTCACGATGGAGAGACCGAGGCCCGTTCCACCGGTGTGACGGGACCGGGCCTGGTCGACCCGGAAGAATCGTTCGAAGATGCGGTCGAGGTCGGCCTCCTGGATGCCGACGCCCTGGTCGGTCACCGTGACCTCGACGACGCCGTCGTGGTGCCGCACCCCCACACCCACCCGGGAGCCCTCAGCGGAGTAGTGCACCGCGTTTGCAACGAGGTTGTGCACGGCCATCACCAGAAGGCGTTCGTCGCCCGTGACGAGGGCGCCGGAGGGCTGGCCGACGGCGAGGGTGATGTGTGCGGCATCCGCGACGACCCTGCTCTGGTCGACGGCCGAAGCGACGATATCGTCGATATCGAGGTCCTCCGGCTCGGAGAGCGCATCCTGCGCCTGGAGGCGGGAGAGCTCGATGATCTCCTGCGTCAACCGGGTCAGACGCCCGGACTCCGTCGTAAGCCGGCTGGCGAACCTGCGCACCTGCGCGGGTTCGTCCGCCGCCTGGTTGAGTGCCTCCGCGAGCAGGCCGACGGCGGCGATCGGGGTCTTGAGCTCGTGGCTGATGTTGGCCACGAAGTCCCGGCGCACCTCGTCGAGACGGAAGGCCTCCGTGCGGTCTTCGGCGAGCAGCAGCACGTACCGGGTGCCGAGCGTCGCGAGGCGCACGCGCACCCGCATGCTCGCATCGCCGAACGGGCCGCGGGAGAGGATCAGGTCTTCGGCGATCGGTTCGCCGGAACGCCGCACCTTCGCGGCGAGATCGAGGAGTTCCGGATGCACGATCTGCCGGTTCCAGACCATGCCCATCGACACGGCAGCCGGGGACGTCTTCATCACGTTGTTGGACGGGTCGAGCACAACGGCTGCGGTGTCGAGCGCGTCGAGGACCTGGTCGATGCCGTCGGGCACGGCGGGGTTCACCACCTCGGAGGCGCGACGGCCATGGCGTTCCGCGATCTGGAGCAGGCTGATGAACCCGGCACCGACCATGAGGCCCAGTGCCAGAGACACCAGCACGAGCCACGATGATTCCATTCCCCCAGATTACTGACACAAAAAAGCGGAACGAACCGTGCCGGGCCGCTGGGCGGCTACTTTAGGTAGTATTCAACACTCCGGCACCTGCCGTTAACCTCAGTCGACGAAGATTCGCTGGGGGCCAGGTGGCTGCCACGTTTCTGCGCGTACCGCGCGCCCAGGAAGGAACACAGACATATGCGTGAAGTATTCCAGCAGGAACTCGCCGAGGTTCAGGACCGCCTCGTCGAGATTTCTCGTCTCGTCGGCATCTCGATCGCCAAGTCGACGAGGGCCTTCAACGAATCCGACGTCAACCTCGCCGAAGAGGCCATCAGCGAAGACGACAAGATCGACGAACTGACCATCGAACTCGACGAACTCGCGATCACGATCCTGGCTCGCCAGCAGCCGGTCGCCCGCGACCTGCGCATTGTGGTGAGCGCGCTCCGGATCAGTTCGTCCCTCGAGAGGATGGGCGACCTCTCCACGCACATCGCCCAGCTCGCCCGCTACCGTTTCCCGGACAAGGTGGTTCCGAAGAGCCTGCGCGGCACCTTCGGTGAGATGGGCGCCCTGCTCGTGACCATCTCGACGATGCTCACCGAGCTGCTCACCACGCAGGACGTCAAACTCGCCGAGGTCATCCGCAACGAGGACGACAAGGTCGACGCACTGCACCTCAGCGTCTTCGACGCCGTCCTCGCCGAGACCTGGAACGGCGCGGCGGCCGACACGGTCGACTCGACCCTCGCAAGCCGGTACCACGAGCGCTTCGCTGACCACGCCGTCTCGATCGCCAAGAAGATCCAGTACCTTGGCACCGGCGCCTGGCAGCAGAGCACGACCGGCGTCCAGTAACCGCCTGAACCACACGGAACGGCCCCGGAAGCGAATGCTTCCGGGGCCGTTTCGGTTGGGACGGTTGAGAGTGGGCTAATTGAGCGGGAGTGCTACTTCTTGCTGCCCTGGGCCGCGACGGCCGCGGCGCCGGCGGCTGCGGCCTCGGGGTCGAGGTACTGGCCTGCGCCGATCGGGACGAGGTTCTCGTCGAGGCGGTAGACGAGCGGGATTCCGGTCGGGATGTTGAGCTCGGCGATGTCGGCGTCGCTGATGTTGTCGAGGTGCTTCACGAGGGCGCGCAGCGAGTTGCCGTGGGCGGTGACGAGAACGGTCTTGCCCGCGCGGAGGTCCGTCGCGATGTCGGACTCCCAGTAGGGCAGCATCCGGTCGACGACGTCGCTCAGGCACTCGGTGCGGGGCAGCTCGTCGCCGAGGCCGGCGTACCGCGGGTCGTGCGCCTGGGACCAGGGGGAATCGTCGGCGAGCACGGGCGGCGGCACGTCGAAGGAGCGGCGCCAGAGCTGGAACTGCTCTGGGCCGAACTTGGCGAGGGTCTCCGCCTTGTCGAGGCCCTGCAGGGCGCCGTAGTGGCGCTCGTTGAGGCGCCAGGAGCGCTTCACGGGGATCCAGAGGCGGTCGGCTTCGTCGAGCGCGATGTTCGCGGTCTGGATGGCACGGCTAAGGAGTGACGTGTGCAGGACGTCGGGCAGGAGGCCGGACTCGGCGAGGAGCTCGCCGGCGCGCTTGGCCTCCGCGGCTCCCTGCTCGCTCAGGCGAACGTCGACCCAACCGGTGAAGAGGTTCTCTTGGTTCCATAGGCTCTGGCCATGGCGAAGGAGGATGAGATTGTATGACATGACTCCAACTCTATCGAGAGCCGGGGCGGTGTTGATCGGCTGGGTTCAGTGCCCGGGGGTGCGGATGCCCAGCCGCGGCAGCCGGGGGATCTCGGCGACAGAGCCGGCCGACTGCGGAACGATGACCTGCTGGGTCGCGGCGACCGCGATCTCCTCGCTGAGCACCTGGAGCACCACGGTGGCCGGTACGGTGCGTTTGACGACGGCGAGGGCGATCGGCCCGAGCTCGTGGTGGATCGCGCTCGAGGTGATCGTGCCGACGCCGCGGCGTTCGGTGTCGCCGTCGGGGAGCCGGCGGACGGCCTGGACTTCGTCGCCGTGCACGGGCAGCACGCCCTGGGAGCCGTCGAGGTGGAGAAGCACGAGCCGCCGCGGCGGGTGCCCGAGGTTGTGCACCTTCGCGACGGTCTCCTGGCCGCGGTAGCAGCCCTTGTTCAGGTGCACGGCGCTGCGCAGCCAGTCGAGCTCGTGCGGGAGGGTCCTGTCGTCGACCTCCGTCGCCCGGCGGGGCCGCCAGGCGGCGATCCGAAGCGCCTCGAGGGCGAGCAGGCCGGCCGCGCGCACGGCGCCGCGGCGGACGGCACCCGTCACGGCGGGAAGCGCGGTCCGGGGCACGAGCGACTCGGTCCAGTGCCAGTCCGCGCCGGGATGCGCCGGGTCTTCCGAGTACTGGAAGCCACCGGTGACGACGGCAGCCCACGGGTCGTGCCAGACCAGGGGGGTTCCGTTCGGTGCCGCGGGTTCGAGCGCGGGCACGGCGCCGGCGAGGCCGTCGATGCTGCCCATCGTGCCGATCACGGCGTACTCGTCGGTGCGGTCGCGCAGTTCGACCCGCAGCATGAAACGCATCCGGTCGAGCCACGCCTGCAGCGCGGGCAGTTCGGCGGCCTCGACGATGAGCCACGCCTCCGTGCCGTCGTCGACGAGCCGCACCGCATGCTCGATGTGGCCGGTGGGGTCGAGCACGAGGGTCTCCGCCGATTCCCCCGGCTTGAGGAACCGCAGTTCCTGGCTCGTGATCGAGTTGAGCCAGGTCAGCCGGTCCGGGCCGGAAACGCCGAGCACCGCACGGTGGGAGAGGTCGACGATGGCCTCGCCGGCGAGCAGGTGCCGTTGTTCGATCATGGGGTTGCCGTAGTGGGCGGCGACGCCGGCATCGAGGCCGGTGGCCTGCACGGCACCGGGCAAGTCGAGCAGGGCTGAAGCGGATGCTGTCTGCGGGGTCATGAGGACTTCTTCCGGGGTTTGCGTAACGCGAAGGCGCGCATCGGGGACAACGCGGGAACCGCCGGGATTATTCGACCCGTTTGAGCCGGCCGGAGGCGTGGGTGCGCAGGCTCTGCCCGAGGGCGGCGATGTCCCAGGCCCAGAGCAGGTGGCCGTCGACGAGGCCGTAGAGCCGGGTCGCCGCCGAGTACGCCTTCGCGCCCTGGGTACGCATCACCGCGTCGGTCGCGAGGTCGATCCGCGGCCCCTTGACCTGGCCGAGGTAGATCTCGGCGACACCGCCGGGGTGCACGAGGGTCACGTCGATGTCGAAGCCGCCGTCGGCGTTGCGGAGGGTCTCGACCGCGGACGCCGTCGTGAACGGATGCGTGCCCTCTGCCGGAAGCAGACCGGGCCCCGGGTCGCCTGCGCCCTGGGGACGGCTCAGACGCCAGTACCCCGTCTCGGTCATGAGCGGGGTCTTACCGCCGAGGGCGGCCGCGGTGCTGTCTGCGGCAGCGGCGGTGTCGGCAGCATCGGCGGTGTCAGCAGCAGCGGCGGCGTCCTCGCCGGCGTTCGCTGCGGCATCCGCTTCGAGCCAGGTATAGGAGCTGTAGTTCAGGTGCGGAAGGCCGTCGTGGCTGAAACTCAGCCGGTGGCCGAATTCACGCGTGACCGATCGCCCGGAAGGAAGGACGTAGTCGATGACGCCGGACCCTTCCCAGACGCCGAGAAGCCACGAGAGCGGAACCAGTTCGGACGGGAGCTGGGTCGGAAGCTCGAACATCGAGGGTTACCGCTGCCCCCGGAACAGCTTGAACAACACGACGCCGGAGACCCAGGCGATCGACAGGCTCGCGAGCGCGAGGAGGCCCAGGAAGAAGATTTCGAGCGCGAGGATTGACATGACACCACCTTAGCTCCCGGCGGGGGTCGAACTGCCTGTGCGCCGACCGCCGCGACAGCTTTATCAGTTCGTTATAGAAGCCCGGCGAGCGCGAAGATCCCGGTCGCGGCGGCGAGGACGACGACCACGCCGACGAGGCTCACGGTCACCCGGTGCACGTAGCCCTCTTTTTGGCCGGTCGCGAGCTGGATAGAGAGGGTAGCGATGGTGCACCCCGCGAGGGAGAGGCCGATCCAGACGATGGAGTGTCCGGGGGCCGCGAGCGCCCCGGTGAGCACCGAACAGACGACAGCGAACGCCCAGACCAGGCCGATGCTTCTCCACTGCCACTTCACTCTCCCATTCTGCCCTGCCCTGAGAGCAATTGGCTGCACGCTAGGATTGGCCAACAATGGTTGGAGGGCCCGAGTGGCGCAATTATTGATCCTGACCTCCGCGGTCGGCGGGGAGGTCCTGCCGGCACTGGCGTTGCTCTCGCACGGAATCCGTGTCATCCCTGCCCAGCCGGACCAGCTCATCACCGCCCCGGACTCCGATGTCATCCTCGTCGATGCCCGCACCAACCTGATGGCTGCCAAGTCCCTGTGCCAGATCATGCAGACGACGGGCAGCCAGGTCCCGCTGCTGCTCGTGATCACCGAGGGCGGCCTCGCCGCCGTCAGTCCCGGCTGGGGCATCGACGACGTCATCCTCGACACGGCCGGTCCCGCGGAGGTCGATGCCCGCATCCGCCTCGCCGCCGGACGCACGCCGCGGGCCGAGGAGTCCGCGCTGATCCGCGCCGCCGGCGTCGTCATCGACGAGGCCAGCTATTCGGCGAAGGTCTACGGCCGGCCGCTCGACCTCACCTACAAGGAATTCGAACTGCTCCGCTTCCTCGCGGCCCATCCCTCCCGCGTTTTCACGCGCGAGCAGCTGCTCAGCGAGGTCTGGGGCTACGACTACTTCGGTGGCACCCGCACGGTCGACGTGCACGTCCGACGCCTCCGCGCCAAACTCGGCGACCAGGAATCGCTGATCGGCACCGTGCGCAACGTCGGATACCGCTTCAACGTGCAGGAACCAGAGGCCGTCCGTGATCCGTCCGTCGCACGGGCCTGACGACAGCAGCTTCGCGCTCTCCTGGGCCGCGGTGACGGATGCCGCCGCCCGCGTCGACGGCTACGCCCCGCTCAACGAGCAGACCACCCTCGACGTCGCGGCCGGGCGCCGCACTCCCCTGTTGCTCCGGGACGGTGAGGCGATCGGGGACCCCGTCGTCGGGGCGCTCGTCCTCGGCGCCGGAGAACTCGACCTCGTCGTGCACCCCGACGTCCGCAGGAACGGCCACGCCACCGCGGCCCTGACCGAGCTCTTCGGCGACCCCGCGTACGCGGCGGATGTTCCGGACGGCCTGACCGCCTGGGCGCACGGCGATCATCCGGCGGCCCGCGCCCTCGCTCAGCGTTTCGGCTTCGACGCGGTCCGGCGCCTCCTGCAGCTGGAACTGACGCTCGACGCAGCCGCTCCCCCGGCATCCGCTGTCGCGACGACGACGGAGGCTGCGGTGACGGCAGCCGACGGCATCGTGATCACGGCCTTCGACTCCGACACGGATGCGGACGCCTGGATCGCCCTGAACGCCCGCACCTTCGCCACGCACCCCGAGCAGGGCGGCATCACTGCGGCCGACCTCGCCGACCGCATGGACGAGGACTGGTTCGACGCGGGCGACTTCCTCGTCGCCCGCCACGGCGCCGCCCTCGTCGGCTACAACTGGCTGAAGATCGAGCCGGGAGCAGCGGAGGGGGAGGTCTACGTGGTGGGGGTGAGCCCCGAGTGGAGCGGGCACGGGCTCGGACGCCGGCTGATGACCGCCGGACTCGAGCGACTGCGTCTGCGCGGGGTGACGAGCGCGACGCTCTATGTCGAAGGCGACAATGTGCCCGCCGTGCGGCTGTATCGCTCCCTCGGATTCACGGACCGCGCTGTCGACGTGCAGTACCGCCGCCGAACCCGATAGGCACTGTTCACCCGGAACCGTCGCACCGGCAGGTCCCACGGTGTCAGGATGGACACATGGACGGCGAAAACATTCAGGACGAATCGGGTCTCGGAAGCGACTTCGATGACGATTTCGATCCCCTGACCGGCAAGGACGACCCGGCACTCCCCACCAACCGGTATCTCGACCGGGAATTGAGCTGGCTCGCGTTCAACCAGAGGGTGCTCGAACTCGCCGAGGACCCGCTGCTCCCGGTGCTCGAGCGCGCGAACTTCCTCGCCATCTTCTCGAGCAACCTCGACGAGTTCTTCATGGTCCGCGTCGCCGGACTCAAGCGCCGTATCCTGACCGGACTCGCCGTACCGACGAACATCGGCACCGCCCCGCAGGATGCCCTCTCCGACATCTCGGCGATGGCGCACGTGCTCCAGGACCGGCACGCCCGCGCGTTCCAGGACCTGGTCAGCCCGGCCATGATGGACGCCGGCATCCACATCGCCACCTGGGACAGCCTCGACGAGGCCGACCACCGATCGCTCCGCGACTACTTCTCCAACCAGATCTTCCCGGTGCTGATGCCCCTCGCGGTCGACCCGGTGCATCCGTTTCCCTACATCTCGGGCCTCTCGCTCAACCTCGCCGTGCGGGTGCGTAACTCGAAGACCGGCAAGCAGGAGTTCGCCAGGCTCAAGGTGCCGACGATGCTGCCGCGCTTCGTGCGCGTCGACCGCCGTGAGGGCTTCGAGAGTGTGCGCTTCATCATGCTCGAGGACCTGATCGCCAATCACCTCGGCGACCTGTTCCCCGGCATGGACATCCTCGAACACCACGTCTTCCGGGTGACCAGGAACGAGGACGTCGAGATCGAGGAAGACGAGACCGAGAACCTGATCAAGGCCCTCGAGAAGGAGCTGCTGCGCCGCCGATTCGGCCCGCCCATCCGCCTCGAGATCACCGAGGACATGGACGAGGTCACCCTCGGCCTGCTCGTGCGCGAGCTCGACGTCACCGAGCAGGAGGTGTACCGGCTGCCCGCACCGCTCGACCTCGGCGGGCTGTTCGACCTGCGCGTCGACCGCCCGGACCTGCGCTACGTCAAGCACGTCCCGACGACGGCCGTGCAGCTGCTCGCGCCGGAGCCGAACGCCGAGCCCGACATCTTCAGCTCGATCGCGCGCCGCGACATCCTGTTGCACCACCCGTACGAGTCTTTCGCGACGAGCGTGCAGGCGTTCCTCGAACAGGCCGCCGCGGACCCGGACGTGCTCGCGATCAAGCAGACCCTGTACCGCACCTCCGGCGACAGCCCGATCGTCGAGGCGCTCATCGCGGCCGCCGAATCCGGCAAGCAGGTGCTCGCCCTCGTCGAGATCAAGGCCCGCTTCGACGAGCAGGCGAACATCTCCTGGGCGCGCAAGCTCGAGAAGGCCGGCGTGCACGTCGTCTACGGCCTCGTCGGCCTCAAGACGCACTGCAAGCTCGCCCTTGTCGTACGCAACGAGAACGGCGTGCTGCGGCACTACAGCCACATCGGCACCGGCAACTACAACCCGAAGACCAGCAGGCTCTACGAGGACCTCGGCCTTCTGACGGCGGACCCCCAGGTCGGCAAGGACCTGACCCGTCTGTTCAACGAGCTGTCCGGGTACGCGATCGAGAAGAAGTTCAAGCGGCTCCTCGTCGCGCCCCTGCACCTGCGTCGCGGGCTATTGAAGGCGATCAACCTGGAGACGCAGGCCGCCCTCGACGGCAAGCCCTCCGGCATCCGCATCAAGGTCAACTCGATGGTCGACGAGGCCATCATCGACGCGCTCTACCGGGCCAGCCAGGCCAGGGTTCCCGTCGAGGTCTGGGTGCGCGGCATCTGCAGCCTGACGCCGGGCATCCCCAGGGTCAGCGAGACGATCAAGGTGCGGTCGATCCTCGGCCGCTACCTCGAGCACTCCCGGATCTTCTCCTTCCACAACGGCGGGGACACCCAGGTGTACATCGGCAGCGCCGACATGATGCACCGCAACCTCGACCGACGCGTCGAAGCACTCGTGCGCCTCGTCGACCCCGATCACCTGATCGAAATCGATGGGCTGTTCAACCGGGCCATGGACGACCGCACGGCGTCCTGGTGGCTCGACAACACCGGCGAATGGACCCGCCACCACCTCGATGATTCCGGAAAGCCGCTCGACGACATGCAGGACCGATTGATGCAGCAGATCTCCCGACGCGTGCGGCCGACGGGTCGCCGATGAGTGCGGTCCTGCCGAACGGAGCGATCTACGCCGCCGGTGCGGTCTGCTGGCGCCTGATCGACGGCAAGATGCACATCCTGCTCGTGCACCGCACGGTCTACGGCGACGTGACCATCCCCAAGGGGAAGGTCGACCCCGGCGAGACCATGCCGCAAACGGCGGTGCGGGAGATCGAGGAAGAGACCGGCCTCGCGGTCGCCCTCGGCGTGCCTCTCGGCGAATCGCGGTATTCGCTCGGCAACGGCCGGGAGAAGGTCGTGCAGTACTGGGCTGCCGAAGTGCACCCCGCGGAGATCCAGCGCTCGACCTTCGTGCCGAACAGCGAGATCGCGGCGATCGAATGGGTCACGATCAAGAAGGCCCGCAGTTACCTCAGCTATGCCCAGGACGTCGAGATCATCGACGCCTTCGCCGAACTCGTCGACCGGGGAGTGACGACGACCTTCGCCCTCATCGCCCTCCGGCACGGCAAGGCGGTCACCGGGTCGAGCTGGGCCGGCCCGGACAGCACACGGCCCCTTACCGAACGCGGCGTCGCCCAGGCCGTCGAACTCGTACCGACCGTGACAGCATGGCGCCCGCGCCGCATCGTGTCGAGCACGGCCACCCGGTGCATCACGACCGTCGCCCCGCTCGCGGCCGCGACCGGCATCCCGATCAAGCGCACGGAGCTGTTCAGCCAGGACGCCTTCGAACAGGGCGTTGCGGATGTCCGCGCCGGCATCGGCAAGCGCATCCGCTCCCGCAAGACCGCCGTCATCTGCAGCCACGGTCCGGTGCTGCCCGAGATCCTGCACGAGATCGCGCTCGCCACCGGGAGCACCTTCGGTTCGTACATCGAGGACGCCTCCCACCTCGACATCGGCTCGTTCTCGGTCGTGCACCTCTCCCACGAGAACCCCAGCGCCGGGATCCTCGGCATCGAGACCTACCGCCCGAGCGTCTGACCGCCCGCAGGCCCGTTGAACAGCCCGTTCACGTTAACCTTCCGTTCATCTTCCGGAGGGGGTGTCGTTAAGCCGTCGCATTATCGTCTGACCGGGGCCAGCACCGGCTCCACCCTGCAGTCAGTTTCACTGCTGTCAACCCTCGAAAGGGAAAATTCGTGAATCTCAAGCGTTTTGGCCGACCCGCAGTCATCGCCGTCGCCGCCGCTCTCGCTCTGTCCTCGTGTGCCTCCAACGAAGCCGGAACCGGCTCGAGCACCACCGCAGCGACCACAAGCACCCTCACCGGAACGCTCACCGGCGCCGGCTCGTCCGCCCAGGGCTCGGCCCAGGAAGCCTGGATCAAAGCGTTCCAGACCGCCAACCCGAACGTCACGGTCAACTACGACCCGACCGGCTCCGGAGCTGGCCGCTCGACCTTCATCGCCGGCGGCTCCGACTTCGCCGGCAGCGACTCTGCGCTCAACGACACCGAGCTCGCCGGAACCTTCGCCGCCTGCGCCCCCGGCGCCAAGGCCGTGGACCTGCCCGTCTACATCTCCCCGATCGCGGTCATCTTCAACGTCGCCGGCGTCACGGACCTGAAGCTCGACTCCGCGACCCTCGCGCACATCTTCCGCGGCGAGATCAAGACCTGGAACGACCCGGCCATCGCCGCGCTCAACTCCGGCGTCACCCTCCCGGCAACGGCGATCACCGCCGTGCACCGCTCGGACGACTCCGGCACCACGAAGAACTTCACCGACTACCTCTTCCAGACCGCACCGACCGTGTGGACCGACAAGGCTGCCGACGCTTTCCCGATCCAGGGCGGCGAAGGCGCCAAGGGTACCTCCGGTGTCGTTGACGCCGTGACCAACGGCGTTGGCACCATCGGCTACGCGGACGCATCCAAGGCCGGCAAGCTCGGCGTCGCGAAGATCAAGGTCGGCGACTCGTTCGTCGGTTACACCGCTGAAGCTGCGGCCGCCGTCGTCGCCGAGTCCCCGCTCGTCACGGGCCGCGACGCGAGCGACCTCGCCATCAAGATCAACCGCACCACGACCGACGCGACGCACTACCCGCTCGTTCTGGTCAGCTACGCGATCGTCTGCACCGAATACGCCAAGCCCGCCCAGGGCGAGCTCGCCAAGGCCTACGTGACCTACATGGCCAGCGCAGACGGCCAGAAGGTCGCCGCATCCGCCGGCGGCGCCGCACCGCTTTCGACCGACCTGGCCGACAAGGTCGCCGCGGTTCTCGCGACCGTCAAGTAACACCCGCTCCACCGGCATCACCAGCATCACCAGCATCACCGAAGTCTGCCCGGCCAGGGTCCGCGTCGTATCAGCGGCCCGGACCGGGCAGACTGGGGTGTACGGCCCCCGGACCGCACACCGTTTTCGCTCCACCACCCGAACCTCAGGGAGACGCCCGGCATGACCTCCGTAGTTGCCCGCGATCGCATCCGAGCCCCGCAACGTCCCGGCGATGTGATCTTCTCCACGGCGACCGTCGTCGCCGGCAGCCTCATCCTCGCCGTGCTCGCCGCCGTCGCCGGGTTCCTGCTGATCCAGAGCCTGCCCGCGTTCGTCGCGACACCCGCCGACTTCAGCGGTGGATTCACCAACTTCTGGGCCTACGTCTGGCCCCTCGCGTTCGGCACGCTCTGGTCGGCACTCCTGGCGATGATCATCGCGATCCCGCTCGCGATCGGCATCGCCCTCTTCATCTCCCATTACGCCCCGCGGCGGATCGCCCAGGGCCTGGGCTACGTCATCGACCTCCTCGCCGCCGTTCCCTCCGTGGTCTTCGGCCTCTGGGGCATCGGCGTGCTGGCCCCGCTCGTGCAGCCCTTCTACGCGAACCTCGTCGACTGGTTCGGCTGGTTCCCGCTCTTCGCCGGACCGGTCTCCGGAACCGGCCGCACCATCCTGACCGTCGCCATCGTGCTTGCGGTCATGGTGCTCCCGATCATCACCGCTCTCTGCCGGGAGATCTTCCTGCAGACCCCGGTGCTCTACGAGGAAGCCTCCCTCGCCCTCGGCGCCACCCGCTGGGAGATGATCTCGATGGCGGTCCTCCCCTTCGGCCGCTCCGGCATCATCTCCGCATCGATGCTCGGCCTCGGCCGCGCCCTCGGCGAGACGATGGCGGTCGCGATGGTGCTCTCGCCGAGCCCGACGGTGCTCTTCCAGCTGCTGACGTCGCAGAACCCCACGACGATCGCCGCGAACATCGCACTCAACTTCCCGGAGGCGCACGGCGTCGGCGTGAACATCCTGCTCGCGACCGGCCTCGTCCTCTTCGTCATCACCCTCGGGGTCAACATGATCGCCCGATACATCATCAACCGCCGCAAGGCATTCTCGGGAGCGAACTGATGAGCAGCACGACCGCCACCCGGACCGCGAACACGCCCCAGGCCAACGCATACGCCGCAGGCAAACTACCCAAGAACTCCACGCTCTACGTGCTGCTCGCGAGCTGGATCGTCACCGGAGCGGTCTTCCTCGTGCTGCAGCTCTCGGGGACCACGTCCGGCTTCAACATCGTCGGCACGATCTTCTTCGGCACCGTGCTTTACTGCATCGCCATCTACGCGCTCTCCTACGCCGTCGAAGGCGCCCGCAGGGCCAAGGACCGCCTCGTCACGTCGCTCGTCACCGCGGCCTTCGTGATCGCGCTGCTCCCGCTGATTTCCCTGGTCTTCACGACCGTCGTCAACGGGCTCCCGGCCTTCCTCACCCCGACGTTCTTCACCGAGTCCCAGCGCAACGTCGTCGGTGCGGGCGGCGGCGCCCTGCACGCGATCATGGGCACCCTCGAGATCACCGGCGTCGCCACACTCATCTCGGTGCCGATCGGCCTGCTCGCCGCGGTCTACCTCACCGAGTACGGACGCGGCCGCCTCGCCCAGGCGATCACCTTCTTCGTCGACGTGATGACCGGCATCCCCTCGATCGTGGCCGGCCTGTTTTCGTTCGCCTTCTTCTCGCTGCTGTTCCACGATGCGGGCATCCGCTTCGGCTTCGGCGGTGCCGTCGCACTGTCGGTGCTGATGATCCCGGTCGTGGTGCGCTCGAGCGAGGAAATGCTCAAGCTCGTGCCGAACGAACTGCGCGAGGCCGCGTACGCCCTCGGTGTCCCGAAGTGGCTGACCATTCTGAAGGTCGTGCTGCCGACCTCGATCGCCGGTATCGTGACGGGCATCATGATCTCGATCTCCCGCGTCATCGGCGAGACGGCCCCGCTGCTGATCATCTCCGGCTTCACGGCGAGCATGAACTACGACCTGTTCAGCCAGCGGATGATGACCCTTCCGGTATTCGTGTACACCCAGTACGCGAACCAGGGCACAGACACCCAGGCGTACCTCGACCGGGCCTGGGCCGGCGCACTCACCCTCGTTCTCATCGTGATGCTCCTCAACGGCCTCGCGCGGCTCATCGCCAGAATCTTCTCCCCCAAGCTCGGCCGCTAGGCCCCACCCGGCCGCTGGCCGCAACTCGAAGGATCACATGTCCAAGCGCATTGAAGTCAACGACCTCAACGTCTACTACAGCAAGTTCCTCGCGGTCGAGAACGTCACGCTGACGATCGAGCCCCGCACGGTGACCGCCCTGATCGGGCCGAGCGGCTGCGGCAAGTCCACCTTCCTCCGCACCCTGAACCGGATGCACGAGGTCATCCCCGGCGCCTACGTCACGGGTGAGGTGCTCATCGACGGCAACAACCTCTACGGGCCCGGCGTCGACCCGGTGCTCGTGCGCCGCCAGGTCGGCATGGTGTTCCAGCGGCCGAACCCGTTCCCGACGATGTCGATCGGCGACAACGTCCTCGCCGGCGTGAAGCTCAACAACCGCCGCATCTCCAAGCCCGACGCGGACGCCCTGATCGAGAAGTCCCTCCAGGGCGCCAACCTCTGGAACGAGGTCAAGGACCGCCTCGACAAGCCAGGATCGAGCCTCTCCGGCGGCCAACAGCAGCGGCTCTGCATCGCCCGCGCCATCGCCGTGCAGCCGGACGTGATCCTGATGGACGAGCCGTGCTCGGCCCTCGACCCGATCTCCACCCTCGCGATCGAGGACCTCATCGAGGAGATGAAGGCGGAATACACGATCGTGATCGTCACGCACAACATGCAGCAGGCATCCCGTGTCTCCGACCGCACCGGCTTCTTCAACATCGCCGGCACCGGCAAGCCGGGCAAGCTCATCGAGTACAACGACACCACGACGATCTTCTCGAACCCGTCGGTGCAGGCGACCGAGGACTACGTCTCCGGCCGATTCGGCTAAACCCGGGCCCCCTGACCGTTTCGGCCGTTCTAGTCGGTGCGGCCGAGCAGGTACGCGTTGAACGCGCGGGTACGCGGCAGGTCGGCCGCGAGCGGCAGGCCGTCGAGTTCGGTCACGGCAACGACCAGGCGGATGCTCGACAACAGCCAGACGGCATCCGCTGCCCGCAGCTCCGCGACCGTGATGTCCCGGTATTCCACCGGTTCACCCTGCTCCCTCAGGTACTCGAAGAGGCTCTGCTGGGTGGTGCCGTGCAGGATCGCACCGCTCGGCGCCGGCGTCACGTACACACCGTTCGAGCGGATCACCACGCTCGACGTCGGCCCCTCCATCACGTAGCCGTCGTGGGTGAGGAAGATCGCGTCGTCGGCGCCGCGACCCCTGGCCTCGCGGAGCGCGGCCATGTTGATCGCGTAGCTGAGCGTCTTCGCGCCCATCAGCAGCCAGGGGGCGACCTCGGCAACGCCGCGCGGGTACCCGCGGTCGAGGGTGATCGCCCGCACCCCGGTGTCGCGCACGGCGGAGTGGTCGGGGGCGCGGGTCGCGTGCAGCCACGCTGTCGGTGCCGGCCCGGACTGGACACCCCGGCTGAGCACGAATTTGAGGGCGAGCTCGCCCTCGTGGGGCACCCGGGACACCGCGTAGGCGATGGCCTCACGCCATTGTTCCGCGTTCGGCACCGGGAGGTCGCAGATCTCCGCCGAATGCCGCAGCCGATCGATGTGCGCCTCGACCTCCTGCGGGTGCCCGTCGACGACGCTGAGGGTCTCGAAGATGCCGTCGCCGCGCTGGGTGCTCAGCTCCCCCACCCGGAGCGCGGGGGCGCTCGAGTCCATCTCGTGGAAGGTGCCCGCAAACTCCGTCTGGGCGGAATCGGCGGGCACCGGGTCGATCAGCAGGGTGAATGGCAGCGTCATGCCCCGAGCCTAGTTGCGGATCAGGAACTCTGGATGGCCAGGACCGGGGTCGTTGTCGGCTGTGTCGAGCCGCCCTTGGGCTCGACGGTCAGGCCGATCGTGTCTCCCGCGGTGAGGCTGCCGTCCAGGACCCGCCAGGCGGTACCGCTACTCGCGCTGACGCTCGTGTCGAGGAGGCCGGCCGAAACCGCTCCCCCGGCTCCGATGTACCAGAGCTGATAGTCCTTGTCGCCGGAAAGCGCGGGCAGACCGTCGACGACGAGCGCCGAGAGACTGCTCGTGTCCGACCAGACCAGGGTGGCCTGATGGCCGTCCGCGGTCGTCGCCGACGCGCGCTGCACGTCGGGCGCGGCGTTGAGCTGGGCGAAGGAGGACGCCTGCTGGGCCACGAAGGAATCGGACGTTCCTGCCATGCCCTGGCCGAAGAACGTGCCCCCGACGAAGAGCGCAGCGGCGGCGGCCGCGGCGAGCAGGAGGCTGGCCGGACGCTGGAACCAGCGCTTGCGGGCCCGCTCGGCCGCGCTCGGGCCGGAACCCGACCCGGAACCGGCCGCGGTCGCCGGCTCCGCCGCAGTGGACGGGGAGGGGGCACCGGGCGGGGGAACCGGTGGGACCGCAGCCAGCCGCGGGGCCGAAGGGGCGGCATCCGCTGCGGGTGCGCTCACGGCCTCCGCACGGGGTGCGAGCTGCGGGGTCGAGGACAGTTTCGCCATCAGCGAGGCCTTGAGGGCCGCTGAGGGTTGCACCGGCGCCGTGGCGAGGCCGAGCGCCACAGCGGTGTCGCTGAGCTCTGCGGCCTCGATGCGGGCCTCCTCCGACGACTCGAGGTGCGCCTCGAACGCCGCACGCTCCCGGGCGTCCAGGGCGTTGAGGGCGTATGCGCCGGTCAGTTCGCCGGCGTTGCGCTCCGGGGTGCCTGCTCCGGTGTTCTCCGTGCCGGTCATGAGGCCACGCCCAGTTCGTCGCGCAGGCGGATGAGACCGTCCCGAAGCCGGGTCTTCACGGTCCCGAGCGGGATATGCAGTTGGGCGGCGACTTCGCTCTGACTGAAGCCCCCGTAGTAGGCAAGACTGATCGCCTGGCGTTGCAGTTCGGTCAGTCTGGACATCGCCTTCTCCACCCTTTCATGCTCGATTCGTGTTTCGACGGTTTCGGACACGTCGTCATAGGCGACCGCGAGGTCGCGGATGCCGATCTTCGTGTCCCGGTCGCGTCCGGCCTGCGACGACCTGATCCGGTCGACCGCACGACGGTGCGCCATGGTCATGATCCAGGTGGAAGCCCCGCCACGCGCCGGCTCGTACCGCGTCGCCGATTGCCAGATCTCCAGGAAGATCTCCTGGGTCACTTCTTCCGACTGGGCGTGGTCGATGAGCAGACGCTTGACCAGACCGAGCACCCGAGGGGCCATCTGGTCGTACAGGTCCCCGAAGGCGGTCTGGTCCCCCGTGGCAACTCGGGCAAGCAGCTCCTCTTTTGAGGGAGGCGCTGTCGACTCGGTGTCGGCGGCGAAGTCAGCAGTCATGAGAACCAGCATGTCAGGTCTTATCCCGTTCCATGACTAGTGTTCGGCGCCGAACACGAAATGGATTGGTCAGAAAAGGCTGAAGGCCGGGCCGCAGAACGCCTCTCGGCGCGAGGCCGCTCAGAGCGGCGAATATTGGAGCCCGGGGTTACTGCGGCCCGACCAGCATTCAGTGTAAACGACGAAGGCGGATGTTTATTCCTAGTCGAGCGAATCGCTGCGCCACAACCGGGCGCACGATCCGAATTCCTGGGCTGTCGTGGAAAAACGCAGGGCGCGCGTGGTCAGTTCCGAGGCCCGGGATACCCCGGACGCGGCGAGCTCCGTCGCGTCGAGATCGTCGGCGACACTCGCGCATCCGCTCGCGATCACCCGGCAGAACGCCGCGGCACGGTCGAGCGCGACGGCGAAGTCGCCGGTGAAGATGCCGCGGAGGATCTGGTCGGCGAGGACGATGATCTCGGCGGGCCCCGTCGGCGCGGCCGCCCCGGCGATCACGGGGTCGATCGCCACGGTGACCTCGGTGCCGCGCTGGTATAGGAACGCGGTGCCCTCTGGGTCCTGGCGGATGAGCAGGCGGACGAGGTAGATCCGCCAGAGCGCGCCGGGCAGGCTGCGCGGCGTTGCACGCGACCACAGCTCGGCGACCGCGTCGATGCCGTGCTCGTCGGTGTATGCGACGAGCCGTTCGACGACCTCGGGATCAGGGTCGCTCCGCACCCGGGCGAGCAGCGCGTGCGCGGTCTCGTGCGCGACCCGGCTGATCGTGGCCGGGTCCTGGCCGCCCTCGAAGGATTCGAACTTGCTGCCCGAGAACTGGGTGGGCTTGTGGAAGTCCTCTGCCAATCGAATCCTCCGTGTCTCCTGCGTGTCTCGTGCGTGTTCGGTGTCTCGTGCGTGTCTCGTGCGTGTCCGATGGTGCCGTTGCGGGCCGATTCTTCCCGGTCCGAACGTCTCCCCCACGGTACCCAGAAAAACCTCGCGCGAATCCACGGTAGATTATTTACCGCGGGCCTCTAGCTCAGTTGGTAGAGCAAAGGACTTTTAATCCTTGGGTCGTCGGTTCGAGCCCGACGGGGCCCACTCTTTGTGTTATCGGCAATATTCTCCGGACGGTTGCGGCGATAACACCACCGTGTTATCGTCAATCACATGAGCACAAGATCAGTGATAGTCGAGGCGACGGCCGAGTTGCTGGCACAGTCCCCGAGCGGAGACATCTCCACGCGCGCCGTGTGCGAAGCGGCGGGCGTGCAACAGCCGGTCATCTACCGGCTGTTCGGTGACAAGGACGGCCTCCTCGCGGCCACCGTCGATCACGTCTGGGACCAGTACCTCGGCATGAAGCGCGCCGCCGAGGAATCCGCCGATCCACTGACCGACCTGCGGGCGGGCTGGGACAGTCACTCCGCGTTCGCGCTCGCCCACCCGAACGCCTACCGGTTACTGTTCGGCTCCGGCGGCGTCGCCAAGGCGGAGTCCGCCGACGAGGCGATGCGCCTGCTTCGCCTCGTGCTCGACCGTTTGGCGGCCGAGGGACGACTGCTGGTCGCCCCGGAGATCGCGGCCCGGGTGGTGATGGCGGCGAACACCGGGGTCTCGCTCGCGCTGATCCTGCACCCCGCTCTCTATCCGGATGCCTCGCTGTCGTCGACGATGCGCGACATCGTCCTCGGTTCCCTCGTCTCCGGCGCCACGCCGGCCCCGGGCGCCGGCGAATCGGGTCGCATCGCCGCGATCACCCTCCGAACCACGCTTCCGACCCTGCCCGGCGAACTCTTCACCGACCGCGAAGCCGGGCTGCTCGACGAATGGCTGGGACGCATCCAGTCGTCGTCGCCCACCGACTGACCGCCCCAGCCACACCGACGTTCACCACGCGCCCCACCGGGGCGTTGTCTGTCGCGCCCCATTCCCGGCGCGGACCACCTCTGTACAGAAAGCGATTCACCATGAGCAGCACCATCAGTACCGACCCCGCCACCGGCATCCCGCGCGTCGCCCTCGTCACGGGAGGGTCCGGCGGCATCGGACGCGCCGTCGTCGATCGGCTCGCGCGCGACGGGTTCGCCATCGGCGTGCACTATGCCGGCAACCGGGAGCAGGCCGAAGCGACGGTTGCAGCGGTCGTCGCCGCGGGTGGCCGCGCGATCGCGGTCGGCGGCGACGTCGCGGACGAACAGGCCATGTCGGCCGTTTTCGACTCTGTCGAGGCGGAGTTCGGCGGGATCGACGTCGTCGTGAACACGGCGGGCATCATGCTCCTCTCACCGATCGTGACGCTCGACCTCGGCGACCTCGACCGGATCTACCGAACCAACATCCGCGGCACCTTCGTGGTCTCCCAGCAGGCGGCCCGCCGCATCCGACCCGGTGGGGCGATCATCAACTTCTCCACCTCCGTCACCCGCGCCCAGTTCCCCGGCTACGGCGCCTACGTCGCGAGCAAGGCCGCGGTCGAGAGCATCACGCTGATCCTCGCCCGCGAACTGCGCGGCAAGGACGTGACCGTGAACACGGTCGCCCCCGGCCCCACCGCGACCCCGCTGTTCCTGAACGGAAAGGACGAGGCCACGATCGCGAACCTCGCCACGGCGGTTCCCCTCGAGCGCCTCGGCCAGCCCGACGATATCGCCGAGACGGTCGCGTTCCTCGCCGGTCCAGCCCGCTGGGTCAACGGCCAGGTCGTCTTCACCAACGGCGGGCTCGCCTGACAGCTGCCGAGAGCGAGCCCGTTCGTACTACGCTCGGGCTATCGCCCAACCAACGGATACCCGGCACGAGGAGTCGAAATGCCCAAGAAGGTCAAGTGGCTCGAGGAGCCCATCCCGGAGAACTACCCGAAGGCGGGCGACTACCTGCGGCTGCTGGTGAACGAGCACGCCGTCGAGGCGACAACGCTCGCCCTCGAGGCGGCGCCCATCACCTTCCACAAGGCCAAGGACATCCTGCGCGCCGCCGGATTGCAGCTGCTCACAGCGGAAAACCCGCATGTCGCCAGGTATCTCAAGCTGATCCGTGAGGGAGGCCGGCTCGCGCCGATCCTGCTCGTGCGCGGCAACCTCCCCTCGGCCGTTCCGCTGCACATCGCGGACGGGTACCACCGGGTCTGCGCGACGTACCTCACGAACGAGAACACCGACATCCCGGTGCAGCTGGCGGACCTGACGCTCTAAGCGCGCCATGGTGCACTGCCGGTCGAATGTCCGGATACCCCGATGACGTTCCAGACCCTTGCGATCATCTCCCTAGTCGGCCTCCTCGGTCCGTTACTGGCGACCCCGCCGCGGTGGCGGGTTCCGGTCATGCTCGGCGAGCTCCTCGCCGGGATCCTCGTCGGCCGTTCCGTACTCGGCCTCGTCGACTCGAGCGATCCGACCCTGACCCTCCTTGCTGACGTCGGCTTCGCACTGATCATGTTCGTGGCCGGCACCCATGTCCCGGTGCGTGATGCCGGCATCCGCTCGGCGCTCGGCAGGGGAACGGCCAGGGCCGGCCTCGCCGCCGTCATCGCGGTCGTGCTCGGCGTGGCGACCGCTGTGCTGTTCGGCACCGGGCACGCACCGTTGTATGCGGTGCTGCTCGCCTCGTCGTCCGCGGCGCTCGTGCTTCCGGTGATCGACTCGCTGAAACTGACCGGGCCTTCGGTGCTGCAGGTCACGGCACAGGTTGCGATCGCCGACGTCGCGGCGATCGTCGCGCTGCCGATCGTGATCGACCCGGCCAACGCGGGCCGGGCCTCGCTCGGTGCCGTGGCCGTCGGGGTGTCCGCGGTGCTGCTGTACCTCGTGCTGTCGCGGCTCGAGCGAAGTGGCGCCCGGCTGCGGGTCCACAAGCTGTCCGAGGACCGCAAGTTCGCCCTCGAGCTGCGGGTTCAGCTGACGATCCTGTTCACGTTCGCCGCCCTCGCGGTCGTGAGCCACGTCTCGATCATGCTCGCCGGGTTCTCCTTCGGGCTCGCCGTTGCCATGGTCGGGGAACCGCGGCGCCTGGCCCGGCAACTGTTCGCCATCGCCGACGGGTTCTTCGGGCCGCTCTTCTACGTGTGGCTCGGCGCCTCGCTCAACGTGGTCGACCTGGTATCCCGGCCCGGAATGATCCTGCTCGGAGTTGCCCTCGGCCTCGGCGCCCTCCTTGCGCACGCCTCGGCCCGGCTGCTCGGTCTCCCACTGCCGTACGGCCTGCTCGCGGCCGCCCAGCTCGGCGTGCCGGTTGCGGCAGCGACGATCGGGACCCAGCTGCACCTGCTCGCCCCTGGCGAGGCGGCCGCGCTGATCCTGGGCGCGCTGATCACGATCGGGGTCGCGACCGTGGCCGCGGGCGTCGCCTCCCGGCGGCAGGCCGCCGGGTCGCCCGCCGCACCGGGGCCGCCCGCCGCACCACCGACATCCGCCTGACCGGCGAGCGGCTGCCGCTGCTCGCGCGCCAGGTGCGCCGTTTCGCGCCAGGCATGCCTGGCGCGAAACGGCGGAGTTGGCGCGCAACTCGGGACTAGTGCCGCGGAGCGGCGCAACTGGTGCGCGGGCCGCTGGGCCGCTGGGCCGGGCGACGGCACGGGGAATTCTCGGGGAGCACACAGCGTTGACACGGTCAGCACTCGGGCTCAGCCGCCAGACTTGTCGCTCCGCAGTCGCGCCACGCGCGCTGCGGGCACACAGCGGAGCGGGAGCTGCGGGGTGACGCGACAATTCAAGGAGGTCGCACGTGGAAAGAATCAACGAAGAAGTCGAGACCGAGACCGGCACGATCGAGAAGTACCGCCGGCACGCGAACGGACGCGGACTGGTCTCCGGCGGGGCACGGGTCGACCCGACCGCCTTCATCTCCGGAACGGCATACGTCGAGAGCGGAGCCAGGGTGGGCGCGGAGGCCTGGATCGGACCGGGCAGCTGGATCGACCACAACGCCCTCGTCGGCGCACGGGCCTTCATCGGCCAGAACGTGCACGTGGGCGTCGACGCCGTGATCGGCGGGGCCGCACGTCTCGGGAGCCACTCCCGGATCGGGGACGGCGCGCGGGTACAGAGCGGAGCGGTCGTCGACCGCGATATCCGGATCCCGGCGGGCGGTATCGTGACCGCCGCCGTGCGCGGGCAGGCACGAACGGCCGCGACGCGGCATCCGCTCGAAGCGGACGCGCCGGCCCGCCTGCGCCGCGCCGCCTGAGCAGCGACCGTGACCGAGGCCCCGACCGGGTGATACCGGTCGGGGCCTCGCCGCGTCGGGCTGCGGAGGCTCCGCACGGCTTGTGAGCTCGGCTTCGACGATCGACTCGGACGTTCGGCCGAGACGTCCGGCTCCCGGGCTCCGCCCAGGCGTTCGGCCTAGAAGAGGGTGACGGCGGCCTGGGCGATGGCGAAGATCGCGAGCCCCGCGAGGGAGCCGACGACCGTGCCGTTGATTCGGATGTACTGCAGGTCGCGACCGACCTGCAGCTCGATCTTCTCGCTCGTCTCCGCCGCATCCCAGCGTTCGACGGTCTCGGTGATGACCCCGGCGATCTCGTCGCGGTAGGTGCGCACGAGGTAACTCACCGAGTCGGCGATCCAGCGATCGATGCGCCCGCCGAGTGCGCCGTCGCCGGCCAGCCGCTCGCCCACCTCGATCACGGTGGAACGGATGCCGGCCCTCAGGTCGCTCTCCGGGTCGCCGAGCGACGCCGCGAGAGACACCTTCACGGCCTCCCAGGTCTCGCTCGCGAACTCGCGCAGGCGGGCACTGTCCAGGAGCTCGAGTTTCAGGGTCTCGACGCGGTTGATCATCGCCGGGTCGTGCTCGAGGTCGTCGGCCAGCTCGACGAGATAGCGGTCGATGGCCTCGCGAAGCGGATGCTCGGCATCCGCCCGGACGGAGGCGACGAACCCGAGCACCTCGCGATGCGCCCTGTCGTCGACGAGGCGGTCGACGAAGCCGGGGAGCCAGCTGGGCAGTCGCGCAGATACGGCTTTTCCGAATGCCTCGGGGTGCGCGATCAGCCAGCCCTCCGCCCGGTCGAGGAGCAGGTCGACGACGGCGTGCTGCTGCCCGGACGCGAGGAGCCGCGCGCCGACCCTGCCGATCGGAGGCGCCCACTCCGGGCGCACGAGGTGTTCGCGGGCCACGGTCTCGATGAGGTCCTTGATCGCGTCGTCGCTCAGGAGGGTGAGCAGGCCCGTGCCGGCGACGGCGATCTCATCGGTCAGCCTCCTGGCATTGTCCGGCTGTTTCAGCCAGGTGCCGAGCCGGCGGGACACCCCGATCGAGTCGAGTTTGCCGCGGACGACCTGCTCGGAGAGGAAGTTGGTGCCGACGAATTCGCCGAGGCTCGCGCCGATCTCGTCCTTGCGGCTCGCGATGATGTTGGTGTGCGGGATGCGCAGCCCCAGCGGATACCGGAACAGCGCGGTCACGGCGAACCAGTCGGCGAGGGCGCCGACCATGCCGCCCTCTGCGGCGGCCCGCACGTATTGCAGTGCGGGAATACGATCCTGCAGCGCGAAGGACACCGCGAAGACGATCGCCATCAGCAGGAGCAGGGCGAGGGCGAGCCGCTTCATCCGGACGAGGGCGACGAGTCGGGCGGCGTCGGCGGGGCCGAGCACGGCGGTGCGGCGCTGCCGGGTGCCGCGAGGCTTCGGCCGGCCGGGTGTCGGCTGGCCGGGTGTCGGTTCGCCGGGCTGCGGTTCGCGCGTCAGCGCCATGAATGTGAGCCTAGGCCTGGAATCCGGTCGGGCGAATGGCCCAGCGCACCGTCCAGGACTCGTCCGGCGCGAGCCAGCGGAGGCCTGCCCCCGAGTTGAACGCATCGGCAGGCGCCGTCATCGGCTCGATCGCGACGGCGCGGCCGGGCACGGGGACATCGCCCTCGCTCGCGGTGACGGGGAACTCCGTGGGGGTGAAGACCTGCACGTAGCGCATGTTCTCGTCGCCCCAGACGGTGACCCTGCGGCCGTCCGGCGCGGTGAGCGAATGCTCGCGTCCGGCGCCGCCGAAGGCGTCGTCGAGGGCGAGGTCGGCGACGCGCGCGCCGGCGCGGAGGTCGTAGCGGGTGCCGTCGACCGGGGTGTCGACGCCGGTCGGGTTGAGCCGGGCATCCACTTCGAGGCGGGTGGCCGCGTCGACGCGCAGCACGAGGTCCTCGGTGGGGACGTCGCCGATCTTGAGGTAGGGGTGCACGCCGATGGCGACGGGGGCACTCTCGGTGCCGACGTTGTGCACGGTGTGCGTGACCTCGAGGCCGGTCTCGGTCAGTGCATAGGTCACGCTCGTGTCGAGCTGGAAGGGGAAGCCGGACTGGGGGAACACGGTCGCGGCGAGGGTCACGGCCGCCGCGTCACGTTCGACGAGGCGATACGGCGTGAAGCGGAGGAGTCCGTGGATGGCGTTGTTGAGGAGCGGCTCCGTGATGCTGAGCTGCTGCCAGTCGTCACCGTTCCGCCAGATCCCGTCCCGGATCCGGTTGGGCCAGGGCACGAGCACGATGCCCGCGGACATCGGCGGCTCGACCGCAGCGGCGAAGGATTCGACGAGGTCGATGCCGTTCAGGGCATACGCCCGGATCCCGGCCGCGACCTCGGTGATCGTCGCGGTGGCCCGCCCGTCCGGGGTCTCGTGGGTCAGTTCGTACTGGGTTCCGGTGGCTGCGCGCATGGGACCAGCCTATTCGCCCTGGAGCACGGTCAGTCCTGCCTCGCGGAGCCGGGCCAGCGCGTCGGGGTGCGCCGCGGCATCCGTCAGCAGGGAATCGAAGGATTCGAGGGGTCCGACCCTGCCGAGATGCACCCGGCCGAGCTTGGAGCCGTCGGCCACGACGATCGCCCGGGTCGCCGCCTGGAGCATGAGCGTCTTGACCCCGGCCTCCGGCAGGTTGATGTTCGTGACACCGCCGGCCGCGTCGACGCCGTTGCAGCCGATGAAGGCGAGGTCGGCGTGCACCTGGCTCAGCACCGTCGCGGCGAGCGGTTCGACGAGGGAGTGCTGCAGCGGCCGGAGTGACCCGCCCGTGACGATCACGGTGAATCGCGGAATGGCGGGCTCGAGTTCGAGGGCGATGCTGAGGCCGTTGGTGATCACCACGACGTCGGTCAGCTCGGTGCGGGCGAGCAGGGCCCTGGCGATGGCGAGGGTGGTCGTGCCGACGTCGAGGATCAGGCTCTGCCCGCTCACCACGAGGGACGCGGCGAGCGCGCCGATCTGCTGCTTCGGGATCACGGATGCCCCGAGCGACTCCTCGAAGGACGCCTCGGTGTCCGCGGCGGGCGTCGAACCCGGCGTCAGCGCGGGCACCGCTCCCCCGTGCACCCGGTGCACAAGGCCGGCCGTCTCGAGGGCGTCGAGGTCGGCGCGCGCGGTGACCCCGGACATCCCGAAGGCCTCGCGCAACTCGCTCACCCGCACGAAGCCGCGCTCGTCGACGAGCCTGCGGATCTGCTCCCTGCGCTGGTGCTGCGGGAGCAGTTCGCGGTCGGACGGCACGTCGGATGTCATCTCCCCATCTTCGCTTACTTTCTTTTGGTTATCAATCAGAAACCACTGGTTTCGGTTGCGCAGATCCGCTAACGTGGGGAGGGTTATGGACACCGTCATGGACACCGCAGGCTTCGTCGCCGCACCCGGCATCACCCGTCACCACCACACCCTGGCCGACGGCCGGGACCTCATCTACTTCGACGACCCGGACACGCGGCTCTCGCCCGAACGTGCCGCCGACACCCGCGTGCTCGATCCGCGCCCGCCGACGGCGAGCATGCGGCAGGACCCGCTCAGCGGCGAATGGGTCTCGATCGCCTCCGCTCGCCAGAACCGGGTGTTCCTGCCGCCGGCGAACCTCGACCCGCTCGCCCCCTCGACGCCGGAGAACCCGAGCGAGGTGCCGAGCAACTACGACGTCGCCGTGTTCGAGAACAAGTCGCCGTCCTTCGGTCCGCTGCTGACCGACCCGAACGCCCCGGCCGGGCTGGCCGAACTCGCCGAGATCGGCCTCGGGCGCACCCGCACCTCGGTCGGGCGCTGCGAGGTCGTCTGCTTCAGCCCCGAGAACGAGGGCTCCTTCGCGAGCCTGTCCGTCACCCGGGCGCGCACCGTGATCGAGGCCTGGGCCGAGCGCACCCACGTGCTCTCGCAGCTGCCGGGCATCCAGCAGGTGTTCCCCTTCGAGAACCGCGGCGAAGCGATCGGGGTGACGCTGCGGCATCCGCACGGCCAGATCTACTCGTACCCGTACATCACCCCGCGCACCCAGCGTGTGATCGCCTCGCTCGAAACCTACGGCCCGTCCCTGTTCGCCGACGTGCTCGCGAGCGAGCAGGCCGCGGACCGGGTCATCATCCGCGGCGAGCACTGGACGGCGTTCGTGCCGTTCGCGGCCCGCTGGCCCATCGAGGTGCACATGCTCCCGCACCGCCAGATCCCCGACTTCGCGGCGACGAGCCTCGCCGAGCGCGACGAGCTCGCGGTGCTCTACCGGAGGCTGCTCCGCGGCATCGACGCGATCTACTCGACGCCGACGCCGTACATCGCGGCCTGGCACCAGGCCCCCGTGCACACCCACCGGGACGACATCCGGCTGATGCTGCAGGTGACGAGCCCCCGCCGGGCCGAGGACAAGCTCAAATTCCTCGCCGGCTCCGAAGCCGCGATGGGCGCCTGGATCGGCGACGTCACTCCCGAGCAGGCCGCGGCGGGCATCCGTACGGCCGTCGAGCGGTCGATGGCCGCGGATGCCGCGAGCGAGGCCCGCGCATGAGCGCCCTCGACTCCGCAGCGACCGCCGGTTTCGCCAAGCGCTTCGCCGGCGAGCCGGACGGCCTCTGGTCCGCGCCCGGCCGGGTGAACCTGATCGGGGAGCACACCGACTACAACGACGGCTTCGTGCTGCCGTTCGCGATCGACCGGCGCACCGTGATCGCGCTCGGCGCGCGGACCGACCGGCTGGTGCGGGTGGCGAGCTCGTTCTCCGACGAGATCGTCGAGATCTCCCTCGACGAGCTGACCCCCGACATCCTCTCGGGCTGGTCGGCGTACCCGCTCGGCGTCGCCTGGGCGCTCGGCGAGTTCGGGGCCCCGCTCGCGACGGAGCCCGGTTTCGACGTCTACATCGTCTCCGACGTGCCCATCGGTGCTGGGCTATCGTCATCCGCGGCCATCGAGAGCGCCGTCGCGGTCGCGCTGAACGACGTGTGGGCGCTCGGTTTCGACCGGCGCACCCTGGCCAGGGTGGGCCAGCTCGCCGAGAACCGGGCCGTCGGGGCGCCGACGGGCATCATGGACCAGTCCGCCTCCCTGCTCGGTGAGAAGGACGCCGCGGTGTTCCTGGACTGCCGGAGCCTGGAGTCCGAGGTGATTCCGCTCGGGTTCGACGCCGCCGGACTCGAACTGCTGATCATCGACACGAAGGTGAGCCACGCGCACTCGACCGGCGGGTATGCCTCGCGCCGGGCATCCTGCGAGCTCGGCGCCCGGCTGCTCGGCGTCGACTCGCTCCGCGACCTCGGGGTCGTCGACCTCGCGCGTGCCGCCGAGCTGCTCGACGACGAGACGTTCCGCCGGGTGCGGCACGTGATCACAGAGAACCAGCGGGTGCTCGACACCGTGCGCACGCTGCGCGAGTCCGGCCCTGCCGCGATCGGCGCGCTGCTCGACGCCTCACACACCTCGATGCGCGACGACTTCGAGATTTCCGTGCCCGAGCTCGACCTCGCGGTCGTCGCGGCGCGCGGGGCCGGCGCCCTCGGCGCGCGGATGACGGGCGGCGGCTTCGGCGGCGCCGCGATCGCGCTCACCCCGCACGAGCTCATTCCCACGGTCACCGCTGCCGTGCGCTCCGCGTTCGCGGACGCCGGCTTCGCCGCCCCGGACACCTTCGTGGTGCGCGCGGCGAACGGCGCCGGCCGCGAGGGCTGACCCACCCCGTCCCCTCGTCTCTGGACATAACTCCTGCAGATTCGTCCGGCCGCCCCGGCGCCGCCAGTGAAACACTGGGCGGCTGGGCAGCCGGCCGGGAATCTGCAGGAGTTATGCCGATTCGGGCGGGGTGACGGGAGTCGGCGTACCGCCCGTGATGCGGAGCAGCTCGGCGTAGCTGGTCGGGAAGACGGTGTGGGCGTGGCCGGCGGCCGCCCACACTTCGGGATACCCGTCGAGGGCGACGTCGACGAGGGTGCGCAGCGGTTGCGGGTGCCCGACCGGGGCGACGCCGCCGATGACCTGCCCGGTCGCGCTCTTGACCAGTTCCTTCGACGCGCGCCCGATCGTGCCGCCGAGACGGGTGCCGAGCCAGGGCGTGTCGACCCGGTGCGCGCCCGACGTCAGCACGAGCAACGGCTCGCCGTCGAGGGTGAAGACGAGGGAGTTGGCGATCGCGCCCGGCTCGATGCCGAGGGCGTCCGCGGCCTGCTGAGCGGTCGTCGCGGCGTCGTCGAGCCAGCGGATGTCCGGCGAGAGCCCGAAGGCGGCGAGCGCCTCCCGCACGCGGTCGACGGCGGGGTGTGCGGTGTTCACCATCCGGTCAGCCTAGCCCGTCCCGAATTCAGGAGTTGCGGCCCGTTTCGGCTCGTACAAGCGCTTTCCCGGGGCTAACGCGGCGCAATTCCTGAATTCGACACAGGTCTGGTGCACGGCGGGCACGGGTGCGGGGAGCGGGTGCGGGGAGCGGGCGCGCGGCACGGGCACGGGGAGCGGACACGTGCACGGGCACAGGCACGGATGCCGCACTAGGCTGGCGCGTATGACTGCCGACAGCGCCGCCCGCATCATCACCCTGCCCGACCGGCCGGGCCCGAGCATCGCGGACTCCGCGTTCGTCGCCCCGGGAGCCGTGCTCGTGGGGCACGTGATCCTCGCCGATCAGGCGAGCGTCTGGTACAACTCGGTGTTGCGCGCGGAGGCCGAACCGATCCGGATCGGCGCGGGCTCGAACCTGCAGGACAACGTCTCCTGCCACGTCGACCACGGGTTCCCGCTCATCGTGGGCCGGGACGTGTCCGTCGGGCACGGCGCGGTGCTGCACGGCTGCGTCGTCGAGGACGGCGCCCTGATCGGCATGCAGGCCACCGTGCTCAACGGCGCCGTGATCGGGGCCGGCTCCCTCGTCGCGGCCGGGGCCGTCGTGCTCGAGGGCACGATCGTGCCGCCGCACTCGCTCGTCGCGGGGGTCCCGGCCAAGGTGCGCCGACCCCTGACGGATGCCGAGGTCGCGGGCATCCGCCAGAACGCCGCGAATTACCTGGGGCACGCCGCCCTGCACGCAGCCGCCCTCGCCTGACCCGCCCCGTTCTCCCCTCGCCAGACCAGCCCCGCCCCGTTCGGAATTCAGGAGTTGAGGCTGGAAAGCCGCTCGGAATGCGCTCTTCGGGGCGCGGATGCCCGGATCTCCTGAATTCGGAACACCCGTCACCGGATGCCGGGGTGCCGGGCAACGGATGTCGGGTGCCGGGTAGCGGGTGCCGGGCAACGGGTGCCGGGCGCCGGGCTAGAGCAGGGTGCGCTCGGCGGCCTTGACCACGTTGCTGAGCAGCATGGCGCGGGTCATCGGACCCACGCCGCGCGGGTTCGGGGAAAGGTGGCCGGCGACCTCGGCGACGTCGGGGTGCACGTCGCCCGTGAGGACGCCCTTGCCGGTGAGCGGGTCGACCAGCCGGGTGATGCCCACGTCGAGCACCGCGGCGCCCGGCTTGATCCAGTCGGCCTTGACCAGGTGCGGCACCCCGACCGCGGCCACGACGATGTCCGCGCGGCGGACCTCCTCCGGCAGGTCGACGGTGCGCGAGTGGGTGAGGGTGACGGTCGCGTCGAGGCCCTTGCGGGTGAAGAGCAGGCCGAGCGGCCGGCCGACGGTGAGCCCACGGCCGATCACGACGACCTTGCGGCCGACGATCGGCACCTCGTAGCGGCGCAGCAGCTCGACGATGCCGGCGGGCGTGCACGGCAGCGGCGAGCTGAGCTGGCCTTCGATTCCGAGCACAAGCCGGCCGAGGTTGGTCGGGTGCAGGCCGTCGGCGTCCTTCGCGGGGTCGATCAGTTCGAGCATGGCGTTCTCGTTGTGGCCGACCGGCAGCGGCAACTGGATGATGTAGCCGGTCACCTCGCGGCTGGAGTTCAGGTCCTTGATCGCGGCGCGGACATCCGCCGTGGTCGCCGAGGCGGGCAGGTCGATGCGGATCGACTCGATGCCGACTTCGGCGCAGTCGCGGTGCTTGCCCGCGACGTAGGAGCGTGAGCCCGGGTCGTCGCCGACGAGCAGGGTGCCGAGGCCGGGAACGATCCCGTGCGCGCGCAGCTCGGTGACCCGGGCGATGAGTTCGGTCTTCACGGCGGACGCGGTCGCGACGCCGTCGAGGATGATTGCGGTCATGCGTGATCCAATCGTTTGGTGCTTTCGAGCGCGGTTGATCTCCGCGTTCGCCGAACCAATTCGACGGAGATTCTGGGTGAAAGACCCGGAATCGGGCCTCCCGCGCAGTTTCTTCTCAGAATCTCCGTCGAATTCGTCAGGGGGTGGTGGTGCAGGATGAGCGGCGTGGGCTACTGCTGCAGTCCGGGGTAGAGCGGGAAGGCCTCGGTGAGCGTCTTCACCCGGGCGCGGAGCGCCTGCACGTCGGCGCCGGGCTTGAGGGCCTCTGCGATGACGTCGGACACGACGGTGAACTCGGCGTCGCCGAAGCCGCGGGTCGCGAGGGCGGGCGTGCCGATCCGCAGGCCGCTCGTGACCATCGGCGGGCGCGGGTCGAACGGAACCGAGTTGCGGTTGACCGTGATGCCCACCTCGTGGAGGGCGTCCTCGGCCTGCTGGCCGTTGATCTCCGAGTGGCGGAGGTCGGCGAGCACAAGGTGCACGTCGGTGCCACCGGTGAGCACGTCGATGCCGGCGGCGCGTGAGTCCTCGGCCGTCAGGCGGGCGGCGAGGATGCTGGCACCGCGCAGGGTGCGCTCCTGGCGTTCCTTGAATTCCGGCTCAGCGGCGAGCTTGAACGCGGTCGCCTTGGCGGCGATGACGTGCATGAGCGGGCCGCCCTGCTGGCCGGGGAAGACGTTCGAGTTGAGCTTCTTGGCGAGCGCGGTGTCGCGGGAGAGGATGAAGCCGGAGCGGGGACCAGCGAGGGTCTTGTGCACGGTCGAGGACACGACATCGGCGTACGGCACCGGTGACGGGTGCAGGCCGGCGGCGACGAGCCCGGCGAAGTGCGCCATGTCGACCCAGAGCAGGGCGCCGACCTCGTCGGCGATCGCGCGGAACGCGGCGAAGTCGAGGTGGCGCGGGTACGCCGACCAGCCGGCGATGATGACCTTCGGCTTGTGCTCGATGGCCTTGTCGCGGACGACGTCCATGTCGACGAGGAAGGTATCCGGGTCGACGCCGTACGCGACCGGGTTGTAGAGCTTGCCGGAGAAGTTCAGCTTCATGCCGTGGGTGAGGTGACCGCCGTGGGCGAGCTCGAGGCCGAGGATGGTGTCGCCGGGCGTCGCGATCGCGGAGAGCACAGCGGCGTTCGCGGTGGCGCCGGAGTGCGGCTGCACGTTCGCGTACGCGGCGCCGAAGAGCGACTTGGCCCGCGCGATCGCGAGCTCCTCCGCGACGTCGACGAACTCGCATCCGCCGTAGTAGCGGCGGCCGGGGTAGCCCTCGGCGTACTTGTTGGTGAGCACGGAACCCTGCGACTGCAGGATGGCGCGGGGCACGAAGTTCTCGCTCGCGATCATCTCGAGGTAGTCGCGCTGGCGACCCAGTTCGAGTTCGAGAACGGCGGCGATCTCGGGGTCGACGACCTCGAGCGGCTCGTTGAATGTGGAATGCAGCGTGGTACCAGACACAGATTCGGACACGGGTCTCCTCAGACTTGAATTAATCGTCGTGGCCCAGGCGTGCGGCCACTAACCGTGTCAGTCGCTCCCCGATGGTGACCCATCTTTCGTGCTACGCCAGTTGCGACACGCAAATCCTATCAGGCGCCGCGGTCCCCGCGCCGGTTCGCGCGTCCCAGCTCGTCGACGATGAGCAGCTCCGGCCGGAACCGGTCGGTGTCGTGCGCGACCCGCGCGATCAGGTGCGCGGCCATCGGGGCGGTGAGCGCCTGGAAGGCCACGATCGCAACCGAGAGCGTGACCGTGCCGAGGGTGAAGTTGTTGACCGCGACATCCGCCGTCACGGCGATGAGGCCGAAGATCTGCGGCTTGGTCGCCGCGTGCAGCCTGCTGAGCACGTCCGGGAAACGCAGCAGGCCGACACCGGCCGCGAGGCACATCAGTGCGGCGGAGAGCACGAGCACCGCCGTCACCACGTCGCCGATCACGTCGGTCACGAGTGCTCCTTCCCGCCGAGGAAGCGGCCGACGGCGAGGGAGCCGAGAACCGCGAACAGGGCGAGCACGAGCAGCACCGGCAGGGTGTCGACGTGCCGGTTGATCGCCATCTCCGCGCCGAGGGCGCAGATCACGGTCGCGACGAGCACGTCGGAGGCGATCACCCGGTCGAGCACGGAGGGGCCGCGAATGATGCGGTAGACCGCGCACAGTCCCCCGGCGCCGAACAGCAGGGCGGCAACGATCACGACGATTCCCATCAGGCTTCCTCTCCCGGGTCGTCTGGGTTCCGGCGGTCGCGGTCGTCGCCGTCCCGAGCGGATGCCCGGCTCACGTCCCCGGCCGCGGCGCCCGTTGCCGCCGCGACGGCCGCCACGGTATCGCCGAGCGCGAGCCGTTCGAGGTCTTCGCGGGAGCCGAACGCGCCCACGATCCGCCGCTCGGTCGCGAGCACGCTCGCCCGGAAGTGGTCGATCTGGGCGTGCGTCCGCACTCCGAGCACGTGCAGGTAGAGGGTGGAACTCACCCGGTCGGTGTCGACAACGATCGATCCGGGCACGATCGAGGTCGCAACGGCCGTCCAGGTCAGGATGAGGTCGCTCCGGGTGCGGAGCGGCACCGCGATGATCGCGCTGTCCGGGCCTGCCGGCCTCCGGAACGGCCTCAGGGCGAGCCAGGCGACCTGCACGGACGCGCGCACGATGTCTCCGAGCAGTCGGAGCAGGAAGCCGAGGGTGCGTGCCGGGTTGATCCGGCCGCTCAATTGCACGGCGGGGAGGTAAAACACGACGGAGACGAGCGAGGCGAGCACGGCCCCGGTCACGAGGTTGAGCCAGGAGAAGCTGCCCCAGAGCAGCATCCAGAGGAACACGAGCCCGAGCCAGAGCGGGAGCTGGTTCAGGAGGGCGGCGCGGCGTTCCGCGCGGGTCGTCACGGTGCGCCGCCCGGGAAGACCGCGTCGACGTAGTCGCTCGGGGCTTCGATGTCGGCGGCGGCCCGCGCCGCGAAGTCGAACACGGGACCCGCGAAGACCGTGAGCCCGATGGTCAGCGCGAGGAGGCCCGCCGTGGCGCCGACCATGAGCGGGGAGACGGTCTTGGTCACGACCGTGCCGTCGTCGTGCGGGTCGTCGGTGAGGCGGTCGAGCATGGGCGAGTCGTAGTTCTCGACCTCGCGGCGCGGGCGCCAGAAGGCCATGTTCCACGCGCGGGCGAGGGCGTAGAGGGTCAGGAGCGAGGTGGCCGCTCCCGCCCCGATCACCGCCCACGCGAGTGGGGTGCCGAGCTGTGCCCCGGCCTGGAACAGGGCGAACTTGCCGAGGAAGCCGGAGAACGGCGGGATGCCGCCGAGGTTCATCGCGCCGATGAAGAACAGCACCGCGACAACGGGAGCGGCCTTGAGCATGCCGCCGAGCCGGGCGAGGGAGGTCGTGCCGCCGACGCGCTCGATGAGCCCGGCAGCGAGGAACAGGGTGGTCTGGACGCTGATGTGGTGCACGACGTAGAAGATCGTCGCAGCGAGGGCGAGCGGGGTGCCGATCGCGATGCCGAAGATCAGGTAGCCGATGTGGCTGACCAGGGTGAAGGACAGCAGCCGCTTGATGTCGGCCTGGGCGAGCGCTCCGAGGATGCCGATCAGCATCGTGAGCGCGGCGACGATGAGGAGCGGCACCTGGAACGGGTTGCTCGGGAAGAGCAGGGTCTGGGTGCGCAGGATCGCGTAGACGCCGACCTTGGTGAGCAGTCCCGCGAAGACCGCCGTGACCGGGGCCGGTGCCGTCGGGTAGGAGTCCGGGAGCCAGAACGAGAGCGGGAACACGGCGGCCTTCACCGAGAAGGCGAGGAGGAGCATCAGCCCGAGGATGCCCTGCACGTCTCCGGGCAGGGCGGGGATGCGCTCGGCGAGGAGGGCGAGGGTCACGGTCCCCGTCGCGCCGTAGATCAGGGCGATCGAGCTGAGGAAGAGGATCGAGGAGACCAGGCTCACGACGATGTAGGTGACCCCGGCACGGATGCGCGCACCGGTGCCGCCGAGGGTGAGCAGCACGTAGCTGGCCGAGAGCAGCATCTCGAAGCCGACGTAGAGATTGAACAGGTCCCCGGCGATGAACGCGTTGAACAGTCCGGCGGCGAGCACCAGGTAGGTCGGGTGGAAGATCGAGACCGGGGTTTCCCTGTCGCCGTCGACGATGCCCTGGCCGACGGCGAAGAGCAGCACGCCGAGGAGCATCACGGCCGAGACGAGCAGCATCAGTGCGGAGAGCCGGTCGACGACGAGCACGATCCCCCACGGCGCCTGCCACCCGCCGACGTGCACGACGGCGGGTCCCTGCTGGTCGACGAGCACGAGCAGGGTGGCGCTGATCAGGGCGACCGCGGTGAGCGAGGCGACGCCGACGCTGATCTGGGTCACGGTGCGCCGGCCGAGGGCGAGCGTGATCGCACTGCCGAGCAACGGGATGGCGACGACAAGGGGGACGAGGACAGTCGCGAGGTTCATCGGGCGGCATCCGTGTTCCCGGGGCGGGCGGGCGCCCCGTCGTCGTGGTCGTAGTCGTCCGGGTCCTCGTGATCGTCGGGGTCGTCATGATCGCTCGCGTCGTCATGATCGCTCGCGTCGAGGGACGCGCGCACGGCCGCATCGTCGTCGGTGGACGACCGGAAGTCCTGCTCCGCCGAGGACGCGGTCTCGGTGGCGTGCTCGTCGGTGAGGGTGTCGCCCTCGTCGCCGAGCTGGGCGAGCCACCATGCCCGGTAGACGAGGGCGAGGATGAGCGCGGTGATGCCGAAGTTGATCACGATCGCGGTGAGCATGAGGATCTGCGGCACGGGATCGACCATGTCGGCATCGCTCGCGGTGCCGGTGATGATCGGCGAGCTGCCCGGCCGGCCGCTCATGATGAAGATCAGCAGGTTCGTCGCGTTGCCGACGAGGACGAACCCGATCAGCACCCGGGTGAGGCTGCGTTCGAGCATGATGTAGACGCCGGTCGCGTAGAGCGCGGCCATGATCAGGACCAGGGTTAGCGAGGCGCTCACGGGACCACCTCGGGGACGGGCTCAGCGCCGGGCCCGGCGCCGGGCGCCGCTGCGGCGGCCCCGTCCGCGGTCGCCGAGGCGTCCGACCCGGCGGGCGGGGCCTCGCCGGTCTCGCTCTGCCGGTCGATCTCGCTGCCGAGGCTGCGGAGGATGTCGAGGGCGAGGCCGATCACGACGAGGTACACCCCGATGTCGAAGATAGTCGAGGTGCCGAAGGAGAGGTGGCCGAGCAGGGGCACGTCGATGCTCGCGTACCCGGACAGCAGCGGAATGCCGGTGACGAACAGCGAGGCGACCGCGGTTCCCACGGCGAGGATCACGCCGAGGCCGAGGATCTTGCCCGGGTCGATCGGGGCAGCCTCCCCGATCTCGTAGCGTCCTCCGGCGAGGTAGCGGGCGACGAGGGCGAGGCCGGCGAGGAGCCCCCCGGCGAAGCCGCCCCCTGGCGCGTTGTGCCCGGCGAAGAGCAGGAACACCGACACGACGATCGCCGGGTGGAAGAGCAGCCGCACGATGACCTCGATCAGGATCGACCGGTCCGCCGGCCTGATCGTGCGCCCGGCGAGCAGCCAGGACTGCCGGGTGACGGCGTGGCCGGCCGAGGACGCCTGCGGGTCGGCCACGACGCGGCGGCGGTTGCGCGGCGACCGCTGGGTGCGGGAGCCCTTCAACCGCGGCAGGGTCTCGGTGCGCCCGGAGACGAAGAGCAGGCTCGCGACGCCGGTCGCGACGACGATGAGAACGGACACCTCCCCCATCGTGTCCCAGGCCCGGATGTCCACGAGCGCGACGTTGACGATGTTCGTGCCGTGCGCCTCGAGCGTCAGGCGGGGCAGGTCGAGGGCGATGCTCGGGTCCTGCCGGGCGCCGAGGGCGATCACCGCGATCGTGCCCATCGTGAGACCGACGAGGATGCCGATCAGCGCGCGACGCCGGCGGTGCAGGGGTGCCTGCGGCCGGGCGACGTTCACGGGCAGTCGGCGCAGCACGAGCACGAAGACGACGAGCGTCATCGTCTCGACGAGCGCCTGCGTCAGGGCGAGGTCGGGTGCACCGTGGAACGCGAACAGGGCCACCATGCCATAGCCGGTCACCCCCGCGAGCAGCACCGCCGTCATCCGCTGCCCGGACCGGGAGGCGGCTATCGCCGCGAGGATCATGATCACGGCGATGATGACCTGGCCGGGGTAGTCCCAGAGCACGACCGTGTCGGGCCAGGTGCGGTTGACCGTGGCGGCGAGGCCGAGGGCGAGCACGAAGACCACGAGGATCGTGCCGAGATACTGCGGCAGCCCGCCGTGCTGTGCGAAATGGGTGAGCCGCGCCGCGGTGCGGTCGACAGTGCGCACGAGCAGCCCGTAGCCGCGGCCCGCGTCGACGGTGCCGGGCACCCGCTCCTGCAGCGCAGCGACCCGGCGACGCCTCCAGAACATCGCGGCGCCGAGGGTGAGCACGACCGCGGTGATGCCCAGGGCCGGTTCGAACCCGTGCCAGAGGGCGAGGTGCGCGTGCCCGCCGCCGGGGACGGTGTCCGCGTACGGCGCGAGGAGCGGATCGAGCGCCCCGGCGAGCGGGCCGAGCACGATCGTCGCGACGGCGAGCAGCCCCGGCGCGAGCAGGATGTCCCAGCGGCTCGGGTGCAAGGCCGTCGGCGCACGCCCGGTCCGGGACGCGAATGCGCCGTGAAAGAAGCGGATGCTGTAAGCCACGGTCAGGACCGAGCCCACCGCGGTGCCGGCGAGGGCCGCCCAGCCCCAGCCGTCGCCGTGCAGGCCCGCCTCGAGGAAGGCCGTGAAGACCGCCTCCTTGGCGACGAAGCCGAGCAGGGGCGGGAGGCCGGCCATCGAGGCCACGGCGACGAGCGCGATCGCGGCGAGCGCCGGGTCACTGCGGCCGATTCCGGACAGCTTCCGGAGGTCGCGGGTGCCCGCGCGGTGGTCGATGATCCCGACGACGAGGAAGAGCGCGGCCTTGTAGAGCGCGTGGGCCAAGAGCAGCGCAACCCCGGCGAGCGCCGCGTCGCGGGTGCCGAAGCCGACGACGACCATGATGAAGCCGAGCTGGCTCACGGTGCCGTAGGCGAGCACGAGCTTGAGGTCGTGCTGGCGCAGGGACCGCCACGCGCCCACGAGCATCGTCCAGATGCCGATCGTCATGAGCACCGGCATCCACCCCTCGGTGTCGGCGTACCCGGGGGCGAGCCGGGCGACGAGGTAGATGCCGGCCTTCACCATGGCCGCGGCGTGCAGGTAGGCGCTCACCGGGGTGGGGGCGGCCATCGCGGCGGGGAGCCAGAAGTGGAACGGGACGAGTGCCGACTTGGAGAACGCCCCGACGAGGATGAGCAGGATGGCCCAGGTCGCGACCGGGCCGGTGACGGGGTGCGCGACGAGCAGGGCGAGCGAGGTGGTCCCGGCCTCGACGCTGAGCATCACGATGCCGACGAGCATGACGAGTCCGCCGAACGTCGTCACGATGAGTGCCTGCAGCGCGGCGCCCCTGCTTTCCCTGCGGAACGTGTAATGGCCGATCAACAGGTAGGAGAGCACGCTCGTGATCTCCCAGAACATGAACATCACGACCACGTCGTCCGCGGTCACGAGGCCGTACATGGTGCCGGCGAAGGCGAGGAGGCAGGCGGCGAAGCGGCCGAGTGCCGGTTCGTCCGCGTCGAAGTACCTCGCGCAGTAGAGGAGCACGAGCGCGCCGACCCCGGTCACGACGAGGGCGAGCAGCCAGGCCAGGGTGTCGACGCGGAAGGACAGCGCGACGCCGAGCTGCGGAATCCACGGCACGCTCTCGGTGACCGAGCCGCCCTGCGTGACCGTCGCGGTCTGGGTGAGCGTGACGACGAACGCCGCGGCGGGCAGGAGTGCGATCAGATAGAACACCCGGGTCGACAGCACGCGGGTGAGGGCCGGCGTCAGGACGGACAGCACCAGGAAGGCGAGCAGGATCGTCGTCATGCGGCCTCCGGCTCTGATCTGGGGTCAGGGGTGATCAAGTCTACCTAGTGCCCGATGGACGAACCCTGTTAGGGGGCACCGCCGCCGCGCCGGTAGGGTGGGCGAAAGCAACTGGATCGGAAGTGCCCCCATGACAAGTGCCATCCGGGGGCCACAACGCCCCGATCCGACCGGGTCAGAACCCGGGCCGCAGCCCGGCCACGAGCACGGGCACGAGCACCACGGCCTGCCGGTCGAGACGCCGCTCGAGCACATCCACGACGCGACGAGCGTGCACGAGGACGCCGGCCTGCACAAGGGGCTCAAGGGCCGCCAGGTGCAGATGATCGCCATCGGCGGAGCGATCGGCACCGGGCTCTTCCTCGGCGCAGGCGGCCGGCTCGCATCCGCCGGACCCTCCCTCGTCTTCGTCTACGCGATCTGCGGGTTCTTCGCGTTCCTGATCCTGCGCGCGCTCGGCGAGCTCGTGCTGCACCGCCCGTCGTCCGGCTCCTTCGTCTCCTATGCGCGTGAGTTCTTCGGCGAGAAGGCCGCGTTCGTCACCGGCTGGCTGTACTGGATCAACTGGGTGATGACGGCGATCGTCGATGTCACGGCCGTCGCGCTCTACATGAACTTCTTCGCCAAGTACTGGGCGCCCTTCGGGAGTGTGCCGCAGTGGCTCTACGCACTGACGGCCCTCGCGGTCGTGCTGTGCCTCAACCTGCTGTCGGTGAGCGTGTTCGGCGAACTCGAGTTCTGGTTCGCGCTGATCAAGGTCGTCGCGATCGTGTCCTTCCTGCTCGTCGGCACCTGGATGGTGATCTTCGGCACCCCGATCCCCGGCCAGGAGGCCGGCTTCAGCCTGATCACGGACAACGGCGGCTGGTTCCCGAACGGGGTGCTCGCCTCGATCGTCGTCGTGCAGGGCGTCGTCTTCGCCTACGCCTCGATCGAGCTCGTCGGCACGACCGCCGGCGAGACCGCCCACCCCGAAACGGTGATGCCGAAGGCGATCAACACCGTGATCGTGCGCATCGCGGTGTTCTACGTCGGCTCGATCCTGCTGCTCTCTCTGCTGCTGCCGTACACCGCGTACCAGGCCGGCGTCAGCCCCTTCGTGACATTCTTCGGCAGCATCGGCGTCGGCGGGGTCGACGTGATCATGAACCTCGTCGTACTGACGGCAGCCCTGTCCTCGCTCAATGCCGGCCTCTACTCGACGGGACGGATCCTCCGGTCGATGTCGCTCGCGGGATCGGCGCCGCGCTTCGCCGGGAAGGTGAGCCGCACCGGGGTGCCGTTCGGCGGCATCCTCTTGACCGGCGTCGTCACCCTGCTCGGCGTCGGCCTCAATGCGATCGTGCCGGATGAGGCGTTCGAGATCGTGCTCAACATGGCGGCGATCGGGATCATCAGCGCGTGGGGAATGATCGTGCTCTGTCAGCTGCGCCTGCAGGCGTGGGCCAAGCGCGGGATCCTGAAGCGTCCGGCGTTCCGCCTGTTCGGCGCGCCGTACACCGGGTACGCGAGCCTCGGCTTCCTGGCGACGGTTCTCGTGCTGATGGCCTTCGACTGGCCGGTCGGCACGCTCACGATCAGTTCCCTGATCGTGATCATTCCCGCGCTCATCGTCGGCTGGTATGCCTGCCGAGGCCGGATCCTGCAGATCGCGCTCGCCCGCGACGGCAAGACCGGGGCCTTCCCGATCAAGGCAAACCGGCCGCTTGCCGACGAGCAGGGGAACGGGAAGTCCCCGCACTAGGGACAGGCCGGCGCCGCTTGCACCGACGGGTGTGGTCGCGGCGACCGGGTTCAACGAGCGACGAGCGACGAGCGACGAGCGACGAGCGACGGTCGACGGTCGAGCCTCGACCCGTGCCCCGCGGCCGCGTTACGCGGCCGAGCGGCGGCGGATCACCAGTTGGCTCACCAGCACGAGCACGAGCGCGGCGACGAGGATCCCGACGTAGACGAACGGCACGGAGGTGATGCCTGAGCGTTCCAGCAGGATTCCGCCGAGGAGGGCGCCGCCGCCGATGCCGGTGTTGAACGCGGTCGTGTAGAAGGCGCTCGCGGTGTCGCGGATGCGCCGGGACGCCGTGTGCATCAGTCGCGTCTGCAGGAGCGCAGGGAGCGCGCCGAACGCGACGCCCCAGAGCAGGAATGCGACGATCGCGACCGGGAGCATGCCACTCCAGATGCTCAGCGCCGAGACGCTGACCGCGCTCACGACGAGTCCGAGCACGATGCCGAGCTGGGGTCGCGCGGAGAAGACCGTGCCGCTGAGGAGCAGTCCGACGGCACCGGCGATCCCGTACGCGAACAGGAACGGGGCGATCGCGGACGGATCGACCCCGAGCCCGTCGATCAGGAACGGCGCGATGTACGTGTAGAAGGAGTAGTGACCGATCATGATCAGTGCCGCGATGACACAGATCAGGGCGACGGGTGCGATCGTCGGGTCCCGGCGCGCGGGGGCCTGGGGGCGGGGGGCTGCTGCCTCGGCCTGGACCGTCAGAGGTTCCGGGTCGGGGGCGGATGCCGCGGCATCCGTCGCCTGCGCCGGAGCACCCCGGTCGCTGCGCGGCGGGGCCACGTAGTGCTCGACCTTCGGCAGGAACCGCCAGACGAGGGCCGCGCCGATGAGCATGAGCACGGCGAGCAGGACGAAGGACAGCCGCCAGCCGAGCGCGTGCCCGGCCGCCGTGCCGAGGGGCACGCCGAAGACGAAGGCGAGGGTGCCGCCGGAGATCGTGATCGAGATCGCCCGGCCGATCTGTTCCTTGGGCACGAGGTGGGCGGAGTACGCGCCGACGACGCCCCAGAACAGGCCGTGGGCGAGGCCGCCGAGCACGCGGGTGGCGACGACGAGTTCGTAGCTGGGGGCGAGCGCGGTGAGCACGTTGCTGAGCGCGAAGACGAGGAGCACGAACACGATCAGGCCGTGCCGGGGCAGCCGTTTCGTGAGCAGGGCGAGGGGGGTGCTCGTGAGCACGACGGTGAACGCGAACCAGCTCACGAGCAGGCCGGTCAGCGACTGCGGCACGCCGAGGTCAGCGCTCATCTCCGGGAGCAGGCCGGTCGGCAACATCTCGGAGGTGACGGAGAGGAACACGGCGCCGGACAGGGCGAGCAGCCCGATCCAGGGGAACCGGGCGGGAGGGGTGGAGGCGACCGAGCCGGTGCGGGGGCGGTCGGAGTGCGCGGTCGCGCCGTTGGCGGGATCGAAGCGGGGCAGCTCGATCGGCGAAGTCAGGGACATGGATGTGCTCACAGAGGGCTGGGCCTGCAGCCCGGTCGGGCCGGGCCGGCGCCAGCCGGATCGTGTGCGCGCAGCGTGCGCGCCCGGGGCCTGTCGCTTGTGCCGGCCGCATCCAGCCTAACCGACGGCCCAGCGGCAGCCGATAGCCTAGACGGATGACTAGTTCCACTCCGCTGCCCGCACATCACCACTGGGTCATCGCACTCGTCTGCGTCGACCAGCCGGGCATCGTCCACGCCGTGAGCGGCGCCATCGTGCAGGCCCACGGCAACATCACCGAGAGCCAGCAGTTCACCAGCGCCGACACCGGCCGGTTCTTCATGCGGCTCCAGATCGAGTCACCCGCCTCCCGCGAGGAGCTCACGGCCGCCCTCGCGCCCGTCGCAGAGCGCTACGCGATGGTCTCGGTCATCGACGTCGTCGGCCGGCCGCTTCGCACCCTCGTCCTCGCCTCGACCGCGGGCAACTGTGTGAACGACCTGCTGTTCCGGCACCGCGGCGGCCAGGTCCCGATCGAGATTCCGCTCGTGCTCAGCAACCACGGCACCCTGCGCGATCTTGTCGGCTTCTACGGAGTGCCGTTCGAGTCGCTCCCGATCACGGATGCCGCGAGCAAGGCTGCCTTCGAGGCCCGGGTCATCGAGGCGATCGAGGACAACGACATCGAGCTCGTCGTGCTCGCGCGGTACATGCAGATCCTGTCCCCGGAGCTGTGCGCGGTCCTCGAGGGCCGCGCCATCAACATCCACCACTCGTTCCTGCCCGGGTTCAAGGGTGCGAACCCGTACAAGCAGGCCCACGCGCGCGGGGTGAAGCTGATCGGCGCGACCGCGCACTTCGTGACGAGCGATCTCGACGAGGGGCCGATCATCGAACAGAACGTGGTCCGGGTGGACCATTCCCGCACGCCGGCCGAGCTCGTCGCGATCGGCCAGGACGAGGAGAGCCGCACCCTCACGCAGGCGGTGACCTGGTTCGCCGAGCACCGTGTGCTGCTCGACGGCGCCCGCACGATCATCTTCAAGTAGGCCGCAGGCATCCTCCAGACCCCCGACCCTCGACCCCGCCGGGGTGTTCCGAATTCAGGAGTTGACGCCTAAACCGGGCTGAATCCGGGCTACTCGGGCCCGATCGGGGCTCAACTCCTGAATTCGGGACAGGGCCGCCCGTGGCTTTGGCAGCGGATGCCGCGAGGTGTGCTCGATAGGATAGGCGGGTGACTGACTCCCGTGCCCTGCCGAAGATCGGGTTCAACGACATCCTGCGGTTCCTGCTCGAACTGTTCGCCTTCGTCACACTTGCGGTGTGGGGCTTCACGACCTGGCCGTTCCCGTGGCCCGCGCTGCTCGTCGGCGTCGTCGCGCCTGCGTTCGCGATCACGCTCTGGGCGCTGTTCCGGTCCCCCAAGGCCGTCTTCCGGCTCGACCCGTTCGGCAAGGCGATCATCGAGATCGCCGTCTTCGGCGCTGCCGCGATCGCCTGGTGGGACATGGGCCTGCCGATCATCGGGGGCGTCTTCGCGGTCGTCGCTACGGTCAGCGGCGTCCTCTCCGGTCGCGCCGAACTCCGCTAGCTAGCCCCCTCGCTCCCGGCCGAGCGGATGCGGCGGGGCGATCAGGCGGGACGGACCGCGCGGGTCTCGCGCGGCATCCGCAGGGCGACGGCGCTCGTCGCGAGGAAGAACAGCGCACCGACACCGAACGCGACCGGGTACGAGACGGAGTCGGCGAGCAGTCCCGCCGCGAGCGGGCCGATGATCGCCCCGAAATCCGAGAACATCGAGAAGACCGCGACCGGGCGTCCGCCGCCGGCCCCCGCTGCGTCGCCGACCGCGGCGGCGGGGGCCGTGCCGAGGAACGCCGAGGCGACCCCGTAGACGCAGAGCAGCACGGTCAGCACCACGATATTGGGCGCGAACGGGACCGCGAAGATGGTGACGGCCGCGAGCAGGCACGCGCCGATGATCGCCGGACGGCGTCCGACGGTGTCCACGAAACGGGCGGCGGGCGCGAGTGCGAGCGTCTGGGCGACCGCAGCGACGGCGAAGGCCACGCCGGTCCACGAGCTCGGGCCGCGCAGCACCTCGACGACGAGAACGGGGATCAGCGCGTTGCGCACGCCGAACGAGGTCCAGCCCTGCGCGAAGTTGGCCAGGCATGCGGCCCGGAACCGGGGGTCGGCGAGCACCGTGCGGAACGGGACCCGGGGCGCCGGCGTGCCGGAGGCATCCGCCGGCGCGTTGCGATAGCCGGGACTCAGCAGCAGAAGCCCGAGCACGCCCGCGATCGCGAGCGTGCCCGCGTAGAAGAAGAACGGCGCGGTGAGCGAGATCGTCGCGAGCAGGCCGCCGAGCGCGGGTCCCGCCATGCCGCCGAGCAGGAACCCGCCCTGGTAGAAACCGATGGCGCGGCCGCGGATGCCCGGAGCGGTCGAGCCGAGCAGGAGGGTCATCGCCGAGACGGTGAACATCGCGGAGCCGATGCCGCCTGCCCCGCGCAGCAGGAGCAGCTGCGGGTAGTTCTGGGCGATGCCCGCGAGCCCGCTCGAGAGGGCGACGATGCCGATGCCCGCCGCGAGGATGGTCCGCTCCCCCGCCCAGTCGATCAGGCGCCCGCAGAACGGGCTCGCGACGAACCGCATCAGCGCGAACGCGGAGACGACCGCGCCGATCTCGAGGTTGCCGACGCCGAAGCTCCGCACGTAGACGGGCAGCACCGGGACGACGACCCCGAAGCCGACCATGACGAAGAAGGCGATCACGCCGAGGACGAGCACATCCCGGGAGAGGCGCGACTGCGCATCCGCCGCCGAGGTCGGGGTTCGGGGGCGGAAGAATCGCATCTCCTCAGGCTAAGCGGTCGGAGCACGGCCGGGTGGCCGCCCGCCGGGCCACACTGCTGTCGGGGTGCTGGATTGCCGGGCTGCCGGAGCAACCAGGGCTACCATGCCAGGCGGATGCCGCGGCTCAGCCGGCGAGCACAGTCTCCGGTTCGGGATGCGGGGTCTTGACCTCGGCGGCGAGCGCGGCATCCCGCCGCCCGCCGATGGCCCGCAGCGCGTTGAGGATCGTCGCGAGGTCGACGAGTTCCTGCAGCAGCGCCCCGATCGTCGCCGGGATCAGGCCGAAAGCAGCGAGACCCATCAGGACCAGGCTGAGCGCAATGCCGAGCCAGATGCTCTGCAGCGCGATCCGGATGGTGTCCTTACCGATCGCGACCGCCCTGGCCGTGCGGGAGATATCGTCGATCAGGATGACGACGTCGGCGGACTCGCTCGCCGCGGTCGCTCCACGCGCTCCCATGGCGACGCCGACGTCCGCGACCGCGAGCACGGGCGCGTCGTTCACCCCGTCGCCGACCATGATCACCGGGCGCTGCGTGATCGCGCGAACGGCGTTGACCTTGTCGACCGGCAGGCAGTCTGCCTGCACATTGTCGATACCCACGAGCCCGGCGATGTGCTCGGCCGTCGGCCGGGCGTCTCCGGTGAGCATGACCGTGTTGTGGATACCGAGGGCGCCGAGGTCGGCGATCGTCTGGCGGGCGTTATCACGCAGCCGGTCGCTCGCGACGATGCTCCCGGCGAAGCGCCCGTCGACGGCGACGTAGATGGCGAGCTCACCGCCGTCTAGGCGTGCCTGGGCGGCGTCCGGAGCCATCCCTGCGATGTACGAGAACTTGCCGACGGCGATTTCCCGGCCGTCGAGCGTTGCGACGACGCCGTGCGCCGGCACTTCGCTCGCCGTGTCGGTCGCCGTGAGGTCGAGGTCCCTGGCCTTGGCCGCAGCGATGACGGACGCCGCGAGCACGTGCGAGGAGTACTGCTCGGCCGACGCGGCGAGCGCGAGAACCTCGTCGGCGTCGAACCCGGCCGCGGGCAGCACCCGTGCGATCGTCGGGGTGCCGTGGGTGAGTGTGCCGGTCTTGTCGAAGACGGCCGTGCGGGCGGTCGAGAGGGACTCGAGCACTCCGCCGCCCTTGACGATAATGCCGTTGCGCGCAGCACGACTCATGCCGCCCATGAAGGCGATCGGCGCGGAGATGAGCAGCGGGCACGGGGTCGCCACGACGAGCACCTCGGCGAAGCGCAGCGGGTCCCCGGTGAGCAACCAGGCGAGCCCAGCGACGGCGAGCGCGACCGCGGTGAACGGCACCGCGTAGCGGTCGGCGAGCCTCACGACGGGGGCCTTGCTCGCCGAGGCTTCCTCGACGAGCGCGACGATCTGCTGGTACTGGCTGTTCGCAGCGGTCGCCGTTGCGCGGATCGTCGCGGCCGCCTGGCCGTTGATCGACCCGGAGAGGATGGCGTCGCCGGCGTTCCGCTCCACCGGCAGGCTCTCCCCGGTGAGGGACGACTCGTCGAAGGCCGCGCTCGCGGATTCGAGCACCCCGTCGACCGGGACGATCTCGGCCGGGCGGACGAGCAGAAGGTCCCCGGCCTGCACGTCCGTGGCCGGAACGTCCTCGACGTCCGCCTGGTCTCCCCCGGACGGGATCCGGTGGGCGTTCTGCGGCGCCCGGTCGAGCAACGCATTGAGTTCCCGCTTGGCCCGGTTCACGGCGAAGTCTTCGAGGGCTGCTCCCCCGGTGAGCATCAACACGATCAGGAGGGTCGCGACGTACTCGCCGACCAGCACCGTGGCCACAATGGCCGTGATCGCGAGCAGGTCCACGCCGAAGCTGCCGCGGCGCAGCTGTTTGACCATGCCCACGGCGGAGATCGCGGCGACGAACAGGCCGAAGCCGCCGAAGAGCCAGACCAGGCTGTCGGCGAGGCCGCAGAGCGCGAGCCCGATTCCGACCAGCCCGAGCACGATGGTCGCGGCGACAAGCGGATACCGCCGTGCGGCGGCGAGCAGACGGGACATGCTTCAAGTGTCGTCCCATCCCCCGATCACCGCCAGCAAGGTGAGGCTCCCCTGTCAGGGACGGATGTCCGGCCCGCGCGCGGCGGGCCGGGCATCCGTTTGGAGGGGACGACTCAGAGCACGAGCGCGGTCATGAAGGCCGCGTTGATGGCCTCGCCGACCTTGGCCGGGTGCACGCAGTCGCCGAGCGGATGCACGTTGGCGCGTCCCGCGAGCGCGAGCGTGAGTGCCGTGTTGGGGCGCACCCCGAAGGCCGCGATCACGGTCGACGCGGCGACGTGCACGGCGCCGTCCGGGCCGGTCGCGGTCAGGCCGTCGGCGTCGACGGAGGTGACGGTGTGGCCGGTGAGGATCCGGACGCCCTTCTCGGCGAGTTCGCGCAGCAGGGTGATCCGGTTGATCACGATCATGTCGCGGGCGAGCTCGTCGGCGAGTTCGACGATCGTGACGTTGCAGCCCTGGCCGGCGAGTTCGAGCGCGGCGTCGGAGCCCGAGAGCCCGCCGCCCGCGATGACGACGTCATGGCCGACAGGGGCGCCGCGGTGGAAGTCGAGCACGTCGATCACGTTCGGGCCGTCGAGGCCCGGGATGGGCGGCATCAGCGGAATGGACCCGGTCGCGACGATGATCTCGTCGGCCTCGAAGGTCGCGAGCGAGTCCGCTGTGACGGTCGAGTCGAGGTGCACGGACACGGGCAGGTGGGTGAACTGGCGTTCCCACCAGCCGATCATCGCGCGCAATTCCTTCTTGAACTCCGGGGTCGCCGCGGGCAGCAGCACGCCGCCGAGCGCGGATCCGGCCTCGTAGAGGTCGACGGAGTGTCCGCGGAGCGCCGCGACCCTGGCGGCCTCGAGCCCGCCGGGGCCGCCGCCGATCACGACGACGTGCTTGAGGACATCCGCCTTCTCGACGCGGCGCTCGCGTTCGAAGCCGACCTGGGGGTTCACGGCGCAGCCGAGCGGCAGCGCGAAGAAGGCGTTGCCGACGCACATCGAGTTGCAGCGGATGCACGGGCGGATGTCCGCGCGATTGCCGGCGGTGAGCTTGCCCGCCCACTCCGGGTCCGCGATCAGTCCGCGGCCGATGCCGGCGAAGTCGGCGTCGCCCGCGGCGAGTGCCGCCTCGGCGTTCTCGGGGGTGAGGTTGCCGACGGCCATCACGGGGATGGACACGACGTCCTTGAGTGCGCGGGCGGCCGGGACCATGCACGCGTCGCCGAGGTAGTACGGCGGGAAGACGTAGTCCATGGCCTCGTACGAGCCGTCGTCGGCGATGATGAGGTCGAGGCCGGCCGCTGCGAGCACGACGGCGATCGCCTGGCCCTCCGCGGTCGTGCGTCCGCCGGGGAAGCGGTGGTTGACCGAGAGCCGGAAGCTGACCGGAAGCCCGGGGGCGTTCGCCTTGACGGCGGCGATGATCTCGGTCGCGAACCGGCAGCGGTTCTCGACCGAGCCGCCGTAGACATCCGTGCGGCGGTTCCAGCACGCGCTCATGAACTGGTCGATGAGGTATCCGGTGTGGCCGTGGATGTCGATCGCATCCATCCCCGCGGCGGCGGCACGGGCGGCGGCCTCGCCGAAGCGGCGCACGAGCACGTGGATCTCGTCGATCTCGAGCGGCCGGCAGAGCACGCTCGGGTCGGCGTAGTGGGGGTTGTCCGAGGCGGAGATCGGCAGCCGGTCCGCGTCGATCACGTTGATGTTGCGGCCGAGGCCTGCGGTGAGCTGGAGGGAGATGAGGCCGCCGACGGCGTGGATCGACTCGGCGAGCGCGGTGAGGCCCGGAAGCGCGGCGTCGGTGTGCACGCAGCAGAGACCGGCGTTGAGCGTCTCGTAGTCCTCGGAGACGGCGCTGATGCCGGTCATCACGAGCCCGGTGCCTCCGCGGGCACGTTCGGTGTAGTACGCGATCTCCTTCTCGGTGAAGAGCCCCTCGTGGGTGCCCATCTCGGTGCCCATCGGCGCCATGATCACCCGGTTCGGGAGCTCGAGGGTGCCGATGCGACCCGGTTTGAGGACGTGTGCGAAGCCTGTCATGGTGTACTTTCCCGTGCGATGTCCGAAGGTCGTCGTCGACCTGGAGCGCAACCCCGGGCGGGAAATCGGGCGGGAAAGATGGAGCAAGAGCAACGACCTGAATTGTTTCAATCCTAGGTGAGCCGCCGGAGTCAAACCCGAAGAAACGCTATGGATTCGTTCCGGATGTTCGGTCCCTCAGCATCGCGAAGTCGATCGCGAGCAGGTATTTGATCCGCTCCTCACGCATCCGCGCATAGCCGGGGGCATGGCCGTCGACGGTCTGGCGGATCAGGCGTGCGGCGAGGGCCTTCCGGATCTCGTAACTCGCGTCGTGCTGGGCGTTCTCGACGATCGCGGCCAGTTTCTCGTCGTCGTCCGCGACCGCGTGCAGGATGAGGGCGAGGCCCTTGTGGGCGCGACGGCGGCGGGCGAGCCTGCCGAGGTCGAGCCGTTCGTCCTCGGTGAAGCCCTGCGACCAGCGCCGCGACGCGAGTTCCCGCCGTTCCTTCGCGACGCGGGCGGCATCCTCTTCGTTCTGCACGGCCAGGAGCAGCAATTCGTCGCGTGCGACCGTCGCGTAGGACGCTTCGTCGAAGTTGTCGTGCTCGCGGAGTGCCCCGACGATGATGTGGTTCTTCACGGCCATCCGCACCGCGGAGAGGGCGATCAGGAGGCCCTCGTCGATGATCCGTTCCATCGCGTTCATCCGCGGCACCGCATCGAAAGCGCGGGTCGGTCGCTGGACACCGAATGCCATTCAGCTGCCATGCCGCGTCGCTTTCTCGTCCGGGTGAGAAACTATGTCTCTCACCGCAATTTTATGGGCATTCGACAGCAGTGCGCATGCCGCGCGCAATACCCGATGGGAAAGGTCCCGATGTCCCCGCTCGATCCCGGCACGTCCCTGCCCGGCGTCGTCGCGCGCCTCCGGGCGGCGGGGTGCGTTTTCGCCGAAGACGAGGCAGACCTCCTCCTCGGCGAGGCCCGGTCGGCGGCCGAACTCGAGGTCCTGCTCGAACGCAGGGTGGGTGGAGAGCCGCTCGAGTACGTCCTCGGCTGGGCGCAGTTCTGCGGGCTGCGGATCCACGTCGAACCCGGAGTCTTCGTGCCCCGGCGACGCACGGCGGCGCTCGTACGCGAGGCCGCCGAGCTCGCCGGTCCCGCCGCGATCGTCGTCGACCTCTGCTGCGGGACGGGAGCGGTCGGCGCCGCGCTGCTCGCGGTCCGGCCGGAACTGGGGCTCGACCTCCTGGCAGCGGACCTCGACCCGGTCGCGGTCCGCTGCTCCCGCGTCAACCTGCCGGGACGGACCGTGCTCGAGGGTGATCTTTTCGCCCCGCTGCCCGCGGCCCTGCGCGGCCGGGTCGCCCTCCTGCTCGTGAACGCGCCATACGTGCCGACCGGCTCCATCGAACGGATGCCGCAGGAGGCCAGGGAGCACGAGCACCGACTGGCACTCGACGGCGGTTCAGACGGGCTCGACGTGCAGCGACGGGTCGCCGCGGCGGCGGCCGCGTGGCTCGCCCCCGGCGGCCATCTCCTGATTGAGACGAGTGCGCGCCAGGCGCCGGTCACGAGCGCGCTGTTCGCCAGGAACGGCCTGGTTCCGCGCACGGCGTACCACGAGGACGTCGACGGAACCGTCGTGATCGGCGCGCGCCCCCGCGCTTGACCGGAAGACCGCAGGCACGAAGAAAGGCCCCGACCGTACGGTCGGGGCCTTTCTCGGAACCTGCCCTGGTTACGCCAGGCGCGTCTGCAGGTTCGTGGCGATGGCGGCGAGGAATTCCTCGGTCGTCTGGTAGCCCTGGTCCGGGCCGACGAGCAGCGCGAGGTCCTTGGTCATCTGGCCGCTTTCGACGGTCTTGATGACGACATCCTCGAGGGTCTCGGCGAACTCGGCGAGCGCCGGGTTGCCGTCGAGCTTGGCCCGGTGCGAGAGGCCGCGGGTCCAGGCGTAGATCGAGGCGATCGGGTTCGTCGAGGTGGGCTTGCCCTGCTGGTGCTGGCGGTAGTGCCGGGTCACCGTGCCGTGGGCCGCCTCGGCCTCGACGACCTTGCCGTCGGGGGTGGAGAGCACGCTCGTCATGAGGCCGAGCGAGCCGAAGCCCTGGGCGACGGTGTCCGACTGCACGTCGCCGTCGTAGTTCTTGCACGCCCAGACGTAGCCGCCTTCCCACTTCATGGCGGATGCGACCATGTCGTCGATCAGGCGGTGCTCGTAGGTGAGGCCGGCAGCCTCGTAGCGGGCCTTGAACTCGGTGTCGAAGATCTCCTGGAAGATGTCCTTGAACCGGCCGTCGTATGCCTTGAGGATGGTGTTCTTGGTGGACAGGTAGACAGGGTAGTTCCGCACGAGGCCGTAGTTGAGCGAGGCACGGGCGAAGTCACGGATCGAGCTGTCGAGGTTGTACATACCCATCGCGACGCCGCTGCCGGGAGACTGGAAGACCTCGAAGGTCTGCGCCTCTGAGCCGTCCTTGGGGGTGAAGGTCATGCTGAGCGTGCCCTCCCCCTCGAAGCGGAAGTTGGTGGCCCGGTACTGGTCGCCGAAGGCGTGGCGGCCGATGATGATCGGCTTGTTCCAGCCGGGAACGAGGCGCGGGATGTTCGAGATGATGATCGGCTCACGGAAGATCGTGCCGCCGAGGATGTTGCGGATGGTGCCGTTCGGCGACGCCCACATCTTCTTGAGGCCGAATTCCTCGACCCGGGCTTCGTCAGGCGTGATGGTCGCGCACTTGACTCCGACGCCGTGTTTCTGGATGGCGTGGGCGGCGTCGATCGTGATCTGGTCGTCGGTCTCATCGCGCTTCTGGATCGACAGGTCGTAGTACTCGAGGTCGATGTCGAGGTACGGGTGGATGAGCGTGTCCTTGATGGCCTGCCAGATGATGCGCGTCATCTCGTCGCCGTCGAGCTCGACGACGGTGCCTTCAACCTTGATCTTCGCCAATGAATTCTCCTCAGAATGGTGCGCGGCCGCTTGGCCGAGGCAATTCTACAAGACCCCCGCAACTGTCTCGACATCGAGACAGTTAAGGCCCGGCGCACAAAACCCGACTACCACGCCGCTCGGCCGCAGGTTAGCCTGTTGCCATGGGTGAACTACGTCTGGAAGAACTGTCCGCACGCAACATTGTTGCGGCCAATAGCCTCAGTCTCAAGCCGGGCCAGGAGCAGTACGTCGCTCCGGTCTCCTATTCGGTCGCGGGATCCGTGATCAACCCCGCGACGTCGTGGCAGCGGGTCGTGCTGCTCGACGGAGAGGTGGCGGGCTTCATCCACGGCAACTTCGAGCCGGACTCCGTGCACGAGGAATTCCGGGCGTGCATCTGGCGGATCAACGTCGACGCGGATGCCCAGGGCAGGGGCGTCGGCAAGTTCGCTGCAGAGGCCCTCGCCGAGGAGGCCCGCAAGCGGGGCTTCGACCACATCACCGTGATCTGGGAACCCGGCGCAGAAGGACCGGAGTCCTTCTTCCACCGGATCGGCTTCGTCGACATCGGCGAGACGGCATACGGCGAGACGATCGGCTCGCTCAAGCTGTAGCGGGCCGCTGGTTCAGCAGCGGGTCATGCGCCTCTCCCCCGACAGCGACTTCGTCACGCACGTCCTCGGCATCGTCGACTCGATTCCCGCCGGGCGGGTGATGACGTACGGCGATGTCGCGGCGGTCCTCGGCTCCCGCGGCGCCCGGGTCGTGGGCCAGATCATGGCGCACTACGGGGCGGATGTCCCCTGGTGGCGGGTGATCCGGGCCGGCGGCCACCCGCCGGTCGCGCACGAGGCCAGGGCGCTGCCGCACTACCGTGCGGAGGGAACGCCGCTCGTCCTGCTGAGCACGGCGGACGCCGGTTACCGGGTCGACTACAGGGCGGCGCGCTGGTCACCGTCCTGAACCGCACCTCGCGGGCGGTGGCGGCAGCGGGTACCGTGCCCCGCATGGACAGCGAAGAAGGCTTTCAGGACCCCGTCGTCACCAACCCCGGCCTCTACCGGGTGATCCTCGAGAATGAGCGGGTACGCGTGCTCGAATACCGGGATACGCCCGGTGCCGCGACCGCACCGCACCGCCATCCGGACAGCGTCATGGTCACCCTGAGCGAGTTCAGCCGGCGGATCTCGTCGAACGGTCGCTCCGTCGACGTCGAGCTTCCCGCCGGGGTCGCGCGCTGGCTTCCCGCCCAGGAGCACACCGGTGCGAACACCGGCCATACCGACACGCATTCGATCTTCATCGAGCTCAAGGAGCCGACGCGGCATCCCCGCGGACTCACCGACGAGCAGCCGCTCGGCCCGCAGTCCGCGGCGCCGTCCGCGCCGGATACCGACGACGAGGCGAACGTCTGGGGCTTCTCCTAGCGCGTCGCAGGCAAACGGTGTTAGCGTGCGGCATGTCCAGTGAACAGAACGCCACGCATTCCCTCGATCCGCTCGTGACGGATCCCGGCGTCTACCGGGTATTGCTCGAAAACGACCGCGTTCGCGTGCTCGAATTCCTCGATGCCCCCGGCGACACCACCAACCCGCACGAGCATCCAGACAGCGTGATGATCACGTTGAGCGCCTACGCCAGGAGGCTCTCCTTCGAGGGCCGCGAGGTCGACGTCGAACTCCCGGCCGGCGAGACCGCCTGGCTCCCCGCCCAGGAGCACGCCGGCGTGAACATCGGCACGACACCGACCCACGCGATCTTCGTCGAGCTCAAGGAGCAGGCCGTGCGGGCCCCCGATCCCAGCGTGCATCCGCTCGGCCCGGCGCCGCGTCCGCTGATCGGCATCCCGCTGTCCGACGCCTCGAGCGACGAAGAGAAGGCCTGGGGCTTCGCCTGAGCCGACCGGCCCTGTCTGCCTGCCGGCTCAGGCCGGCAGGCACCAGTCGCCTGACCGCATGGTCGCGGTGACGTAGAGTCCGGCGTCGAGCACGATCAGGTCGGCCGGCTGCCCCGCGGCGATGCGGCCGCAGTCGGTGAGGCCGATCATGTCGGCCGGGTTCTGCGTGGCCGCTCGCACCGCTGCGGCGAGGTCGACGCCGGCCGTGTGCACCGCGAACCGGACGGCCTCGCTCAAGGTGAGGACGCTCCCGGCGATCGTCCCGTCCGCGAGGCGGGCCTCCCCGTCCAGCACGCTGACGGGGAGGCCGCCGAGGGTGTACTCGCCCTCGTCGGCACCGGCCGCTGCCATCGCGTCGGTCACGAATACCGGCCGCGACGGGCTCTCCGTGATGAAACGGACGACGGCGGGATGCAGGTGCACCCCGTCGGCGATCAGTTCGGCGAACACGGCGGGGTTCTCGAGCAGCGCGAGTGCGGGCCCGGGTTCCCGGTGGTGCAGGGGACGCATCGCGTTGAAGAGGTGCGTCCCCGCCGTGGCCCCGGCCTGGATGGCCTGCCTGGTGATGTCGTAATTGGCGTCCGTGTGCCCGATCGCGGCGACCGCGCCGTATCCGACGATCCGACGGACGGCGTCGAGGCCGCCGGGAAGCTCGGGGGCGATCGTGACCATGCGCACCGTGCCGTGGCCGGCGCGCATGAGTCGGTCGATGCTCTCCGGGTCGGGCACCCGCAGCAGCTCCGCCGTGTGGGCACCCCGATGGATCGGGCTCAGCCAGGGTCCTTCGAGGTGGATGCCCGCGAGCAGGCCGGAATCGACGAGGTCGGCGAGGTCGGCCACCAGGCGTTCCATCTCGTCCAGCGGCGCCGTGACGAGGCTCGCCATCAGCGTGGTCGTGCCGTGTTCCCGGTGGGTCGCCGCGATCCCGGCCGCCGCGAGGGCGGTGTCGGCGTCGTTGAAGCTGTAGCCGCCGCCGCCGTGGTTGTGCGCGTCGACGAAGCCGGGGGCGAGGATGCCGTCCGGGAAGGATGCATCGGGGACCCGCGGCGGGACGCCGGCCCCGACGGCATCGATCCGTCCGGCCCTGACCTCGACCCAGCCCGGGGTGTGCACGGCGTCCGCGGCGACGACGGTGCCGGCGCTGAGCAGAATCGAGTCGGCCACGGGTTTAGATACCCTGCCAGGCGTACTTATGCGCGTAGGCGTACGCGTAGTAGTCCCGGTTGGCGAGGCGGGATGCCGCCGCCTCGTCGACGAGGACCGTCACGTGGGGGTGCAGCTGGATGACAGAACCCGGCTTGCTCGAACTGACCGGTCCCTCCACGGCCGCGGCGATCGCATCCGCTTTCTCTTCGCCGAAGGCGAGCAGGATGAGGTGCCTGGCCCGGCGGATCGTGCCGAGACCCTGGGTCATGCAGTGGATCGGCACCTGGTCGGGAGAGTCGAAGAAGCGCGCGTTGTCGACCCGGGTCTTTTCGGTCAGGGTCTTGATCCTGGTGATGGACGCGAACGAGGAACCGGGCTCGTTGAACCCGACGTGGCCGGTCTGCCCGATGCCGAGGATCTGCACGTCGACGCCGCCGGCCGCGAAGATGGCGGCCTCGTAGTCGATTCCCGCGGTCTCGAGGGTGGCCACGTCGCCGTTGGGGGTGCGGATGTTCGCGGGGTCGAGCCCGAGGGGCACGACGACGTCGCGGGTGATGACGGCGCGGTAGCTCTCGGGGTGTCCCGTCGGCAGCCCGACGTACTCGTCGAGTGCGAAGCCGCGCACCCGGGACATGTCGAGGGGGTCCTCCGCGAGGGACGCGGCGAGCGCCGCGTACACCGAGAGCGGGGTCGAGCCGGTCGCGAGGCCAAGGACGGCGTCGGGCTTGCGCGCGATCAGGGCGCGGATGGATGCCGCTGCGAGCGTGCCCGCTGCGGTCTCGCTGTCGAGGACGATTACTTCAGCCAATGTGGTGCTCCAGATTCACGATCTTGATTCGGGGGTGCGGCCGGGGCCGCGGGCGAACCCGCGGCCCCGGCACGGGTGGGGTCAGACCGCCGTAGACGACGCGGAGTCCGGCACGGTCGCGTCGGGGACTTCGTCCTCGCCGCGGCCCGGGGTCTTGAGGTTCCACTTGCGGATCACGAAGCGGAACAGGAAGTAGTAGATGGCGGCGTACGCGAGCCCGATCGGGATGAGCAGCAGCGGTTTCTCGGCCAGGCCGAAGTTGAGCACGTAGTCGAACGTGCCCGCGCTGAAGGTGAACCCGTCCCGGATGCCCAGGGCATTCACGAGGGCGAGCGAGGACCCGGTCAGCACCGCGTGGATGAGGTAGAGCGGGAACGCGACGAACATGAAGGAGAACTCGAGGGGTTCCGTCACGCCGGTGAGGAGGGCCGTCAGGGCGCCGGAGAGCATGATGCCGCCGACGATCTTCTTCTGGGACGGCTTGGCCTCGTGCCAGATGGCGAGAGCGCCTGCGGGCAGCGCGAACATCATGATCGGGAAGAACCCGGTCATGAAGGACCCGGCGGTCGGGTCGCCGGCGAAGAACCGGGCGATGTCGCCGTGCGCTCCGTTGTAGTCGCCGATCACGAACCACATCACCGAGTTGAGGATGTGGTGCAGCCCGACCGGGATCAGCAGGCGGTTGGTGGTGCCGTAGAGGAACCCGCCCCAGATGTTGTTGGAGGAGACGAATTCGCCGAAGGCGGAGAGGCCGGTCGCGAACGCGGGGTAGACGAAGGCCAGCAGCACGCCGAGCACGAGGGCCGTGCCTGCCGTGATGATCGGGACGAACCGGCGGCCGCCGAAGAAGGCCAGGTAGCTCGGCAGGGAGATCCGGTGGAAGCGTTGCCAGAGCAGGGCCGACGTGATGCCGATCAGGATGCCGCCGAGGACGCTGTAGTTGACGAGCACCTGCTTCTCGTCACCGGTCGGCGCCCCGAGCACCAGGGGCGACATCGCCTCGCCCACCTTGGAGAAGACGAGGTAGCCGACGACGGCGGCGAGGGCGGTCGATCCGTCGGACTTCTTCGCGAAGCCGATCGCGACGCCGACCGCGAAGAGCAGCGGCAGCGCGTCGAAGAGTGCGCCGCCCGCCGAGGCGATCACGGCCGCTCCGGTCTCGAAGCCCGGGATCCGCCCGAGCAGGTCCGGCTGGCCGAGGCGCAGCAGCAGGCCTGCCGCCGGCAGTGCCGCGATCGGAAGCATAAGACTTCGACCGACTCGTTGGAGTTGGGCGAGGCCGGGGAACCTGCGTTTCGTCCCGGCGTCTACGGTGATGCTGGACATGGATCTCCTCCTGATGGTGCCTAAGTGGTGCGTGGATGCTGCGTGGAAATCGTGGGGGTCAGGGCTGGTGTTGCAGGTTGAGCGTCATGTGGATCTGGTAGCGGTCGCCGCGGTACCACGAGGTGACGTGTTCCAGGAAGGCAGACCCGGCGGACGAGGTCCGGCGGAAGACGATGAGGGGCGCGCCGGCAACGATGCCGAGGGTGTCCGCGAGCTTCGGGTCGGCGGCCTCCGCCCAGACGGCCTGTTCCGCATTGTCGATCCGCAGGCCGTATTCGGTCGCGAACGTCGCATAGAGCGACCGGGTCAGGTCCTTCTCGCCGAGTTCGGGGAGCAGTTCCGCCGGGTAGTAGCCGCGCTCGAGCGCCATCGGCACCCCGTCGGCGAGCCGGAGGCGTTCGATCTCGAGGACCTGGGCGCCTGAGCCGAGTCCGAGCGCCGCCCGCACCGCGAGGGGCGCCTCGACCAGCCGGGCCGAACGCACGATCGTCGCAGGGACGAGGCCGCGCCTGCGCATGTCCTCGGTGAAGGACGCGAGGTGCAGGTCGCTCTGCACGCGTTCGCCGGCAACGAAGGTGCCCTTGCCCTGCACCCGGTAGAGCACGCCCTCCTCGACGAGCTGCCGGATGGCCTCACGCACCGTCGAGCGGCTCACGCCGTAGCGCGTCATGAGCTTGCGCTCCGGCGGGATCGCCGCGTGGGGGGCGAGGCTGGTCTCGACCAGCTCCGCCAGGATGGAGCGCAGCTGAGCGTGCTTGGAGACCGGTCCTGATTCCAGGACCGGGGCCTCATCGATGTCGGTCATCTCGCTGCGTCCTCCGGAAGAGTTGGGGTGTTGTCGATACCAGCATAGGACCACTTCCGCTTCATGGTCCGTACTGGTACGATCCAATAGTTCGATGATGAAGCCGCGGCACCCTGCTTGTCAAGACCCCCAGCCGCTCGGGTTCTCCGAGAACACCCGAAACCGAATCAGACAGGGCGCAGACTTGGCTCACGGCCGGAACGCTTCACGCGTACCCCGACCCGTGTGACCGGTTCCCGGCCCACCATCACTGGAGGAAACACCATGAGCAGCAAAGCGGAGCAAATCCTCGCCGGCCTCGGCGGATCGGACAACCTCGTCGAGATCGAAGCGTGCATCACCCGGCTGCGCACCGAGGTGAAGGACCCCGCCCTCGTCAACGAGCCGGCCCTCAAGGCAGCGGGCGCCCACGGCGTCTTCCGGTCCGGCACCATCGTCCAGGTCGTCGTCGGCCCGGAGGCGGACAACCTCGCCGAAGACATCGAAGACCTCCTGTGAGCCGTGGTGCCCCCGTCGTCCTCGTGACACCCGTCGTGATCCTCGCGCCGGTCCCCGGTCGTGCGGTCGACCTCACCGCGGTGCCCGATCCCACGTTCGCCCAGGCGATCGTGGGGCCCGGCGCCGCGATCGACCCGCCCCGCGGCATGATCGACGCGATCGCGCCGATCGGCGGCAGGCTGCTCAAGGTCTTCCCGCACGCCTACGTGATCGTCTCCCCCGACGGGATCGGCGTGCTCGTCCACCTCGGCATCGACACGGTCGAGCTCCGCGGTGAGGGCTTCACCCTGCGGGCGAAGCAGGGCGACCAGGTCGCCGCCGGCGACGTGATCGTGAGCTGGGACGCGGCGGCCGTCGCGTCCGGCGGGCGCGATCCGATCGTGCCGGTCATCATCCTCGAGCGCACGCCGCACGACATCACCCTCGCCGACGCCGTCACGGCCGGCGCCGACCTCGCAGCGGGCGACCTCTTCCTCACCGTCACCTCCTGACGGCGGGCCCGCGAGAGCGGAGAAACGGCCCCTTCGCGCGCAGCGAAGGGGCCGTTTTCGTACTCTCGCGGACACGCATCCGCTGTCAGGCGGGCGGATGCTCCTACACGAGTGATTCGCGCCAGGCCGCGTGCAGCTGGGCGAACCGTCCGGTGCCGTCGATCAGGTCGTCGGGGGCGCCGTCTTCGACGATGATCCCGTGCTCCATCACGAGCACCCGGTCGGCGATCGCGACCGTGGACAGCCGGTGCGCGATGATGACGGCCGTGCGGTCGGCGAGCAGGGTCTGCAGCGCCTGCTGCACGAGCCGCTCGCTCGGGATGTCGAGCGAGGACGTCGCCTCGTCGAGGATCAGCACCGCCGGGTCGGCGAGGAAGGCCCGTGCGAACGAGATCAGCTGGCGCTGCCCCGCGGACACCCGGCCGCCGCGCTTGTTCACGTCGGTGTCGTAGCCGCCGGGGAGGTTCTCGATGAACTCGTGCGCACCGACGGCCTTCGCCGCCGCGACGATCTCGGCGGGGGACGCATCCGGCTTGCCGATCGCGATGTTGTCTGCGACGGACCCGCTGAACAGGTAGGCCTCCTGGGTGACCATCACGATGGCGCGGCGGAGGTCCTTCGGGTGCAGCCGGCGCAGGTCGACCCCGTCGAGCAGCACCGTGCCGTCGGTGGGATCGTAAAATCGCGCCATGAGCTTGGCGAGCGTCGACTTGCCCGCCCCGGTCGAACCGACGAGGGCGATGGTCTGGCCGGCCGGAATCCGGAGGTCGAAGGCCGGCAGCACCACGCGGTCTGCCTGGTACTCGAAGCGCACCCCTTCGAACGTGACGGCGCCGTGTGCCTCCCACAGGTCGATGGGGGCGACCGGGTCCGGCACTCCCGGGTGTTCCTCGAGCACTCCGGAGATCTTCTCGAGTGCAGCGGCGGCGGACTGGTAGGAGTTGTAGAACATCGCCATCTCCTCCATCGGGTCGAAGAACCGCCGGGTGTAGAGCAGTGCCGCGAGCAGCGCGCCGATCGCGAGCTGCCCGTCGACGACGCGGAACCCGCCGAGGAGGAGCACGACGGCGACGGCGATGTTACCGATCAGGATGAGCCCGGGATCGAAGATTCCGAACAGCTGGATGACCCGGCCGTTGACCTTCCGGTAGTCCTCGACGAGGCCGCCGAAGACCTCTTCGTTGCGTTTCTCCGCGCGGAACGCCTTGACGGCGCGGATGCCCGTCATCGTCTCGACGAACTTCACGATCAGGCTCGCCGATGCGGTCCTGGACCGACGGAACAGCGTCTGCGAGCGCACCTGGAACCAGCGGGTGAGCGCGAACAACGGGATCAGGGAGCCCAGAAGCACGAGGCCGCTGATGCCGTCGAGGGTCACGAGCGCGATCGCCGTGAAGGTCATGTACAACAGGCCCTGCACGAGCTGGTTGATGCCCGAGTCGAGCAGCTCGCGGATCGCGTCGAGGTCGCTCGTCTGCCGGGAGATGATCCGCCCGGAGGTGTACGACTCGTGGAACTCGAGGCTGAGCCGCTGGGTCTGCAGGAACACCCGTTTGCGGAGGTCGATCAGCACCGCCTGGCTGATCCTGGCCGACATCATCGTGTACCAGGCGATCAGGATCGCCCCGATCACGCCGGTGAGGAGGTAGACCCCGCCGGTCGCCGCGAGCGGGAGCCAGTCCTGGGCGAGGAGGGCAGGCAGCCCCCGGTCGATCCCGTACGCGATCAGGGCGGGACCTGCGACCTGCGCCGCGGTCGAGAGCACCACGACGAGCATCGCCGCGGTGACCCGCCAGCGCACCGGTCGGAGCAGCGAACCGAGCAGGCGCAGCGAGCGCGCGCGGATCTGCTTGCTCTCGGCCGTGGTGAAGTTGTTGCGTTCTTCGCCTTCCACTCCGGTGACGCTCATCGTGCGGCCTCCTCTCGTGCGATCTGTTCTGTTCGTGCGATCCGCTCTGCGCGTGCAGCCGATTCGTCCCTGGCGACCTGCCGGGTGGCGTCGCGCCGTTCTTCGTCTTCGAGGCTCGAGATCACGAACCGGTAGTGCTCGTTGGTGCGCAGGAGCTCGGAGTGCCGGCCGACCGCGGTGATCCGGCCGTCCTCGAGCAGGGCGACCCGGTCGGCGAGCGTCACCGTCGACGGCCGGTGCGCGACGATGAGCGCCGTCGTCGAGGCGAGCACCTCGCGGAGCGCGGCCTCGACGAGGGACTCGGTGTCCACGTCGAGCGCGGAGAGCGGGTCGTCGAGCACGAGCACCGCCGGCTTCGCCGTGACCGCGCGGGCGAGCGCGATCCGCTGGCGCTGACCGCCGGAGAGGCTCATGCCCTCCTCGCCGACGAGGGTGTCGACACCGTCGGGCAGGTCACGCACGAAACCGGCCTGCGCGATCTGGAGGGCCTCGTCGAGCGCGGCATCCGCTGCCGCCGACCGCTCGGCGAACTCGGGCCGGCCGAGCAGCACGTTGTCGCGCACGGACGCCGAGAACAGTGTCGCGTCCTCGAATGCCATCGCGAGATGGCCGCGCAGTTCCTCGCGGCCGAACGCGCGCACGTCGACGCCGTCGAGGGTGACCGCACCCTGGGTGACGTCGTAGAGGCGGGTGGTGAGCGCGGTGAGGGTGGACTTGCCCGACCCGGTCAGGCCGACGAGCGCCATGGTCTCCCCCGGCTGCAGCACGAGGTTGACGCCGTCGAGCAGGTCGGGGAAACGCGCGGGCGAGTCCGGGTAGCGGAAGTGGACGTCCTCGAAGGCGAGCCGGCCGCGGGGCGCGGCGAGCGTGACCGGCCTGGCGGGGTCCGTGATGCTGTTCGGGGCGTCGAGCACGTCGAAATACCGGTCGGTCGCGGTGCGGGTGTCGAAGGTCATCGACAGCAGGAACCCGATCGACTCGACCGGCCAGCGCAACACCGTCGCCGTCGCGAAGAACGCGACGAGGCCGCCGACGCTGAGCTCGCCCTGGGCGGCGAGCCAGACCCCGGCGACGAGGCACAGCGCGAACGCGACGTCGGGCACCATCAGGAGCCAGAGCCAGATGCCGGCGATCGCACGCGCCTTCTCGATCTCGGTGCCCCGGAGGTCCTCGGCCTGCTGGGAGAAGTTCTTGAGCGCGAAGCTGCCGCGCCCGAAGGCCTTGAGCACGCGGATGCCGTGGACGGACTCCTCGACGGCGGTCGCGAGGTCGCCGGCCTGGTCCTGGCTGCGCCGGGCCACAACGGAGTACTTCTCCTCGAACAGGTACCCGACGATCCAGAGCGGGATCGAGCAGACGATGAACACGACGCCGAGGATCCAGTTCATCGACACGAGCACAGCGGCGCCGATCACGATCGTGACGATATTGACGACGAGGAGGACCAGGCCGAAGGAGATCCAGCGCCGGATCAGGTTGAGGTCGCTCACCGCACGGGACAGCAACTGCCCGCTCGGCCAGCGGTCGTGGAAGGAGACCGGCAGGTCCTGCAGGCGCGCGTAGAGCGCGTTGCGCATGCTCGCCTCGACGTGGGTGCCCGGCACCAGCACGAACCAGCGGCGGAGCGCGATCAGGATCGCCTCGAGCACGCCGAGACCGAGGATCAGCAGGACGGCAGGCCAGATCCCGGCGGGATCCTGCCGGGAAAGGGCGCCGTCGACGAGGCCCTGCAGCACCTGTGGGATCGCAAGGGCAACGACGGCGGCCAGGAGGGCCGCGATCATGCCGAGGACGAGCCGGGGCAGCGCGGGGCGCACGTAGGGGAACAGGCGCAGCAGGGTGCGCAGCGTGCTCGCACGCTTGCGGGCAGACGCGGTCTGGGCCGCGGCCGGGGTCGTGGAGGCGGTTGCCGGGTTCGGGGTCGTGTCCATGGGAGTGTGCGGGGTGGTGTCGAGAGGAGTGGTGGGTGTGATCTGGGTCACGAGTGGAGCCTGTTCGGATACATGGTGCCGAGGTCGCCGACCGGGCTGCGGTGGGCGTCGAGGAGTCGAAGACGTCGCGTCAGGGTCGCGATCGACAGTGGGGCGGGAAGCTGGGCGCTACCATACGAGCGCGACGGCGGGATGCCGGTCGCGGGCTGCGGGTTACGGGCGGGGTGCTGGAGGAGGGAGCCGGCGCGCGGTGCGGATCGAGTGGCTAGGCCGCGCTGTCGCGGAGGCCCACGGCAGAGCCAGCGCCGGTGATCGCATCCTGAGCGAGCTGTGGCTGTGCTGTCTGTGTCATGTCGGCCTCCTGAGCGCGTCGATTCTCGTGGTGCTCCCCGGGTCAGGCAGCCTTCCAGACTACGACCACACCGCGTCTGGACGCAAGCACCCGTTTGAGGGGCAGGCTTCGGGTCAGCGGATGCGTACGCTCAGGCAGGTGACGCAGCCCTCGAGCTTCTCGAATTCGGAGATGTCGACGGTGACGACGCGGTAGCCGCGGGCGGCGAACAGGGCGGCGGAGAGCGGAGCCGCGCTCGACATCAGCACGGCGTCCGGGGCGAGCACGACCACGGCGGTGCCGTATTCCTCGGGGACGGGCAGGAACGGATCGAACACCGTGGAGTCGTCGACGAGGGGCGGATAGCCGATCACGGTTCCGTCGGGGAGGGCGGTGACGGCGGACTTGAGGTGCAGGACCTTGCTGATCGGGACAGGGACGACCGTGTAACCGAGCGGGGCGAGGATGTCGCGGAGCTGGTCGATTCCGGCGTCGTTCGTGCGCAGGCTGCGGCCGACGTAGACGTCGCGTCCGATCTTGAGCACGTCGCCGCCGTCGAGGGTGCCGGGCAGCACGAGGTGGTGCACCGGGACGCCGAGGCTGCGGACGGCGGCCTCGGCCCCCGAGGTCTCGTCCCTGCGGGTCGGGGCACCCGGGCTGGTCAGGACGGCCACGTCGCCGAAGGAGATCACGGCATCCTCGATGAAGACCGAGTCTGGCAGCGACGGGGCCGGTTCGACTTCGACGATGTCCCACCCCTCCGCGGCGAGTGCCGCGACGTAGCCGTCCCACTGCGTGCGCGCGAGACCGAGGTCGACGGGCACACGCTCGATGTGCGTGAGCTGGCCCTCGGCGAGGTTGTCGGCGGGGCGGCGAACCAGGGCGATCCGGCGGGCGGCGGGGTCGAGTGCGGGGATGTCCATCCCGACAGTGTATGGGTCCGCCGGGTGTGGGTTCGCCGGGTGCTCGCCGCCGTGCCCGCCTGGTCAGAATTTCTGGTCGTTGACTTCCTGGATCGGCATCGAGCGGGTGAATTCCTCGCCACGGTGCACGGCCTCGGAGTCACCGGAGAACAGACCGGGCGCCTCGGTGACCGGGCGTTGGGCCCCTGCGGGCCTGGGCGCCGCGGACCCGGACGGTCGGCGGCCCGGTTGCCGTACCTCGACGCGGCCGAGCGGGAGGGCTTCGGGGTTCTCGGCGACGAGCCAGGCGACCAGGTTCTCCCGCACGATGCAGCGCAGGTCCCAGAGCATGGCGGCATCCCCCGCCGAGACCAGCACGCGGATGCGGACGAAACCGCCGACGGCATCCGTCACCTGGAGCACGGCGACGCGCCGGTCCCAGAGCTCGGTCTGCGCGACGATCCGGTTGAGTTCCTCGCGCATGGCCACCGCGCTGACCCGCCAGTCGACGTCGAACTCGACGGAGCCGAGCAGTTCGCTCGTGCGACGGGTCCAGTTCTGGAACGGCGTGGTCGTGAAGTAGGTCGAGGGGAGCACCATCCGCCGGTCGTCCCAGATGTGCACGACGATGTAGGTGAGGGTGATCTCCTCGATCCTGCCCCATTCGTTCTCGACGATGACGACGTCGTCGACGCGCAGGGCGTTGCTGAACGACAGTTGCATGCCGGCGAAGACGTTGGCGAGGCTCGACTGGGCGGCGAGGCCGGCGACGACGCTCAGCAGTCCCGCCGAGGCGAAGAGGCTCGCCCCGACCGCCGCGGCCCCCGGGATGCTCAGGAGCACCGTGCCGATCGCGCAGACGATGACCACCACGACGCTGATCCGGCGGAGCATGCGCAACTGGGTGCGGACCCGCCGGGCCACCCGGTTGTCCCGCACGTCGATGCGGTAGCGCGCGGCGATGACCTCCTCGAAGAAGTACATCAAGGCCGCGACGAGCCAGGTCGCCGCCGCGATGAACAGGGCGCGCATGATGAAGTCGACCGCGCGGGACAGCTCGGGCGTCGTCACGAGATACACGGACGTCGCGATCCAGAGGGCTCCGATCAGGATCACGATCCGGAACGGGCGCCGGCACAGGCGGATGAACGTGCGCGCCCAGGCCCGCTTGCGCGCGGCCATCCGGAAGACGAACGCGGCGATCGCGGTGATCGCGAGCGCGGCGACCACCGCGATGACGATCGCGATCAAGAAGGCGGGTTCGATGAAACCATCGAGGAATGGCACGGGTGTCCCTTCGCCCGGAACACCGGCTAGCGACCCGGACACTTCCATCGTGCCAGATCCCGCTGGCAGGAGCCTCCGCGGCTCAGTGGAAGAAGTGACGCTCCCCGGTGAAGTACATCGCGACGCCGGCCTCGGTGGCCGCGGCGATGACCTCGGGGTCGCGCACCGAACCGCCGGGCTGAACGACCGCGGTGACCCCGGCCTCGAGGAGCACCTGGAGGCCGTCGGCGAACGGGAAGAACGCGTCGGACGCCGCGACGGAGCCGGCGGCACGGTCCCCGGCGCGCAGCACGGCGAGGTGGCACGAGTCGACTCGGTTGACCTGGCCCATGCCCACCCCGACGGATGCCCCGGAGCGGGCGAGCAGGATCGCGTTCGACTTCACGGAGCGGCAGGCCTTCCACGCGAACTCGAGGTCGGCGCGGGTGGCCGCGTCGACCTCCTCGCCGGCGACGAGGGTCCAGGTCGAGGAGTCGAAGTCCTCGAAGGAGTCCGTCTCCTGCACGAGCAGCCCGCCGGAGATCTGGCGCAGCTCGAGCGAGGACCGGTGGTAGTTCTCCGGAAGCTCGAGCAGGCGGATGTTCTTCTTCTGGCTGAGCAGTTCGAACGCGGCGGGTTCGAAGCCGGGTGCGACGAGGACCTCGGTGAAGATCTGGCTGACCGTCTCGGCCATGCCGAGGGTCACGATGCGGTTGGCCGCGATGACCCCGCCGAACGCGGAGACCGGGTCGCAGTCGTGAGCCCGCTTGTGGGCGGAGGCGATCGCATCCGGTGCCTTGGGGTTGGCCACGGCGATGCCGCACGGGTTGGCGTGCTTGATGATGGCGACGGCGGGTTCGGCGAAGTCGAAGGCGGCGCGCACGGCCGCGTCGGCGTCGACGTAGTTGTTGTACGACATCTCCTTGCCGTGGCGCTGCACAGCCTGGGCGATGCCTTCTCCGCCGTCGCCGAGGTACAGCGCTGCGGCCTGGTGCGAGTTCTCGCCGTAGCGGAGCACGCTGCCGCGGGTGGCCTCGATCGCGAGGGTGGCCGGGAAGGGGCCCTCGTCGTCGAATGCGGTGCCGATCACGGCGTCGAACTCGTCGAGGATGGCCTCGTCGAGGGCCTCGGTGTCGTCCTGCCACTGGTCGTAGACATTCTCGGTGAACCAGGCGGAGACGCTCAGGTCGTAGCCGGCCGTGTGTTCGAAGGCGAGGGAAGCGAGCTTGCGACGAAGCTCGAGCGTCGTGCCGCCTGCCTCGACGGCGGCGACGATCTCGCCGTAGTTCTCGGGGTCGACGACGATCGCGACGTTCGGGTGGTTCTTCGCCGCGGCGCGCACGAGTGCGGGGCCGCCGATGTCGATCTGCTCGATGACCTCCGCTGCGGGGGCGCCGGAGTTCACGGTCTCGACGAAGGGGTACAGGTTCACCACGACGAGTTCGAAGGGCGCGATGCCGAGCTCGGTGAGCTGGGCCTCGTGGGCGGCGAGGCGCAGGTCGGCGAGGATGCCGGCGTGCACTCCGGGGTGCAGGGTCTTGACCCGGCCGTCGAGGGACTCGGGGAAGCCCGTGACGGCGGCGACATCGGTCACGGCGAAGCCGGCGGCACGGATGCTCGCCGCGGTCGACCCTGTCGACACGATTTCGACGCCGGTCGCCACGAGGGCGGCCGCAAGCTCGACCAGGCCGGTCTTGTCGCTCACCGAGATGAGCGCCCGCCGCACCGGGACGACGTCGCGTTCGCGGTAAAGGCTCTGGTCGTTGCTGTGCCCGCTCATATCTGGGAGTGCTCCTTGAGGTTCGTGTTTCCGTTGGCGATGTCGAGAACGGCCTGCACGAGCAGGCGCCGTTCGACGATCTTGATCCTGGCGTGCAGGGAGTCCTCGGTGTCGTCCGGAAGCACCGGAACCCGTTCCTGCGCGACGATGGGGCCGTCGTCGACACCGGTGTCGACGACGATGAGGCTGGCTCCGGTCTCTGGAACGCCCGCGGCGAGCGCGTCGCGCACCCCGTGGGCTCCGGGGAACTCGGGCAGGTAGGCCGGATGCGTGTTGAGCAGGTTCGGGGACAGCGCGGCGACGACCCGGGCGGGCAGGAGGCGCATGAAACCGCTCAGCACGACGAGGTCGGGTGACCACTGCCGGATGACGGCGAGCAGCTCGTCGCCCCACGCCTCACGGGAGTCGAAGGAGCTGTACGGCACGGTGAAGGTGGACACGCCGAATTCTTCACCGAGGTCGAGGCCGTCCGCGTCCCGGTCGGCGCCGATCGCCACGACCCGCGCCGGGTACTCGGCATCCTGGCACGCTTCCAGGAGGGAACGGAGGTTGGATCCCCCGCCGGAAATCAATACGACCAATGACAGCACTGGTCGAGCCTATCGTTTGCCGGTCCTCGCCGGTGAGGCCGGGGCGGGGGCCGAGGCAGGGGAGGCGGCCCCGCGCGTCCGGATCGGGGGCGTCAGCATACCGAGCACCGCGGCGACGCCGACCTCGAGCGCGGCGAAAGCGCCGACCAGCATCGGGTTCGGTCCGACGTCGACGAGACGGCCCGGTCCGAGCGCCCCGCCGGACCACCAGGCCAGCACTCCGAGGACAATTCCGGCGACGACGCCGGCCAGGACGCCGGTGAGCGCGAGCCGGCCGCGACCGACGCCGGCCCCGCCCGCACGGTACTGGCGCTGCCGGGTCGCGACGGCCGCGAGAAAGCCGAGGAGCACGGGCACGAGCAACCCGAGATACCCGAAGGCGAGGCTGCCGTGCGGGAGCACCCCGAGCAGCGGCAGGCCGGGCACCTGGCCGAGGACGGTGCCGACCGGGGACACGCTCGAGCCCAGGCCGACGGCGACGCCGGGTCCGACGAACCAGGCCGCCGCCCAGATCACGAGGTTGGGAATGAGGGCGAGCTGGGCGATCGTCAGGGTGATGCCGCCCATCACGCCGGCCTGCACGGTCTCGTAGAGTCCGATGATCGTCGCGAAGTTGCTGAGCACGAGCACGAAGACGGCGAGGGCCGCGACGCCGATCGTCCCGGTCGCGGCACCGAAGCCGGCACGGAGGGCGCCGGCCAGGATCGAGCGCCATTCGGCAGGCACCTCCGGCAGCCGGGGCAGTCGCGGCAGGGCGGGAAGCGCGGGGAACGCGGGAAGGGCGCGCAGCCAGGCCGGGCGCGTCGTGCGCGAAGCGGATGCCGCGCCCGCGGATCCCCCACCGGTGCCGGCCACTGCGGGGCGGCCGGTGGCCCCGCGACCGGGCGCCGGGTGGGCGGACGCCCCGGGAAGGTGAGGCGCCTGGCCGGAGACCGGGTGCTCCGGCGACTCGGTCCGATGACGCGCGCCGATGAACACCCCGGCGGCGAACACGGCCGTGGGCAGGAGCACGCCCTGCGGGATCGACGGCTGCAGGGCATCCGTGCCGACGGTCAGGGTGAGCAGGGTCGCGAGCAGCCCGTAGACGGGGATCGCGGTCAGGACGCCGGTCCAGCGGTGCGGCGAGTCCGCCGCGCGGCGACCGGTGTGCCTGCCGAGGAACAGGGCGAGCACGGCGAAGCCGAGCAGCGCGATCGTGAGCGAGAACGGGGCCTCCGCGCCGGGCAGGCCGAGCGCGGCGACGACCGTGGGGTCCAGCTGGACGGCGAGGTCGACGCCGTTGCCGAGTAGCCAGACGTTGACGGCGGCGCGCCAGAAGACGAGCCAGTCGACCGCGAGACCGTACTGGGTGGCCCACAGGATGGTCAGGGGCACGAGGGAGACGCCGACTCCGATGGCTACGACAATGAGCGCCTCGAGTGCGGCGAGCAGGGCTGTCGTTAAGCGGTTCATCCGGTGGGAGCCTACCTCGCCCGGCTGACCGGTCCCCGCGCCCCCGCCGCGACGCGCGAAAAAAAGGGGGCCCGCCGTGGTGGCGGGCCCCCTTGTGGGCTCTGCGAGCGGATGCCGGGCTACAGCGCGGCGAGCACCTCGCGCAGCAGGGTCGCGGTCTCGCTCGGCGTCTTGCCGACCTTGACCCCGGCGGCCTCGAGGGCCTCCTTCTTGCCCTGGGCGGTGCCGGCGCCGTCGGAGACGATCGCACCGGCGTGGCCCATGGTCTTGCCCTCCGGCGCGGTGAAGCCGGCGACATAGCCAACGACGGGCTTGGTGACGTGCGCCCGGATGTAGTCGGCCGCCTTCTCCTCGGCGTCGCCGCCGATCTCGCCGATCATGACGATCGCGAGGGTCTCCGGGTCGTTCTCGAAGGCCTCGAGCGCGTCGATGTGGGTGGTGCCGATGATCGGGTCGCCGCCGATGCCGATCGCGGTCGAGAAGCCGAGGTCGCGCAGTTCGTACATCATCTGGTAGGTCAGGGTGCCCGACTTGGAGACGAGGCCGACCGGGCCCTTGCCGGTGATGTTCGCCGGTGTGATGCCGACGAGCGCTTCGCCGGGCGTGATGATGCCGGGGCAGTTCGGCCCGATGATGCGGGTCTTGTTGCCCTTGGCCTTGGCGTACGCCCAGAACTCAGCGGAGTCCTGGACCGGGACGCCCTCCGTGATGATGACGAGCAGCGGGATCTCGGCGTCGATGGCTTCGATGACGGCGTCCTTGGTGAAGGCCGGCGGGACGAAGGCGATCGAGACATCCGCCCCGGTCTTCTCGATGGCCTCGGCGACCGAGCCGAAGACGGGGAGTTCGACGTCGCCGTGCACGACCGTGGTGCCGGCCTTGCGGGCGTTCACGCCGCCGACGACCTGGGTGCCTGCCTTGAGCATGAGGGCGGTGTGCTTGGTGCCCTCACCGCCGGTGATGCCCTGGACGATGACCTTGGAGTCCTTGTTGAGGAAGATAGACATGTTCGAAAATCCCTTACTTCGCGGCGTAGGCGAGCTCGGCGGCCTTGGCGGCGCCCTCGTCCATGGTGGCGGCCAAGGTGACCAGCGGGTGGTTGGCCTCGGTGAGGATGCGGCGGCCTTCCTCGACGTTGTTGCCGTCGAGGCGCACGACGAGGGGCTTGTTCGCGGCGCTGCCGAGCTCGGCGAGCGCGCCGACGATGCCGCGGGCGACCGCGTCGCAGGCGGTGATGCCGCCGAAGACGTTGACGAAGACGCTCCTGACCTGGGGGTCGCCGAGGATGACGTCGAGTCCGGCCGCCATGACCTCAGCGGATGCTCCGCCGCCGATGTCGAGGAAGTTGGCCGGCTTGACGCCGCCGAAGTTCTCGCCCGCGTACGCGACCACGTCGAGCGTGGACATCACGAGACCGGCGCCGTTGCCGATCACGCCGACGACGCCGTCGAGCTTGACGTAGTTGAGGTCGTTGAGCTTGGCCTTGGCCTCGAGCGGGTCAGCGGCGGCCGCGTCCTCGAGCAGGGCGTGCTTCGGGTGGCGGAAGCCGGCATTCTCATCGAGGGTGACCTTGCCGTCGAGGGCGATGATGTCGCCCTCCTCGGTCAGGACGAGCGGGTTGACCTCGACGAGCGTCGCGTCCTCGCCCTTAAAGACGTTGTAGAGCTGCACGAAGACCGGGGCGACCTTCTCGACGAGCTCGGCGGGGAACTTCGCCTCGACGGCGATCCGGCGTGCGGTGTCGAGGTCGATCCCGAGGTTCGGGTCGATCGCGACGTACGCGAGCGCTTCGGGCTTCTCGACGGCGAGAACCTCGATTTCGACGCCGCCCTCGTAGCTCGCGAGCGAGAGGTAGGAGCGGTTGGAGCGGTCGAGCAGCACCGAGAAGTAGAACTCCTGCTTGATGCGCGCACCGCCGGCGACCATGACCCGGTTGACGGTGTGCCCCTTGATGTCGAGTCCGAGGATCGCCTGGCCTGCCGCGAAAGCGTCGTCGGGGGTCTTGGCGACCTTGACGCCGCCGGCCTTGCCGCGACCGCCGACCTTCACCTGGGCCTTGACGACGACGACACCGCCGAGCTTCTCGGCAGCGGCGCGCACCTCCTCGGGTGTGTCCGCGATGATGCCCGGCAGAACCGGGACTCCATACTGCTCAAACAGGTCTCTTGCCTGATATTCGTAAAGGTCCACGCTGCTCTTTCCAATCCACGACTGAGCGTTCCTGCAGGGTACGAGGGGTGTGACGGCACAGCGTCCGGCATCGAATGTAGCTCGACGTCGAGACAATCTGACCAGTTCAAACTCTAGCGTCACACGTAACCCCCGCCTCGCCAAACCGTCAGGGCGGCAGTACCATGCCAGCCACACCCCCCGACACCCGGAAGGGACCGCGCATGGCCGGACCGTTCAGGACATCCGCTCCCCCGCATGTTCTCGAACTGCGGGTGCACGGCATCAACAACACCTCGCCGTTCGCGCTGCTCGACCTGCCGCCGGACGAGGTCGAGCTCGCCGCCGGCGACGTGCTCGGCAGCTTCTGGACGCCGACGGACGACTCCCTCCGGCGTCATCGCCGGGCAGCGGATGCCGCGGAGCAGCGCGGCTACGTCCCTCGCCGGATCCGCCGCGAGGCGTACTCCTGGGGCGGGCTGGTGCGCAGCACCCCCGGCGGGACCGGGCCGGTCTGGGCGGTCCTCGCCGCGCTCGCCCGGATCGGCTGGGCGCTGCTCCTCCCGTTCTCGATCGCCAACGCTGCCGCCTGGTGCTGGCGGCTCCCGACCCAGGCGGTGCCGCGCGGACTCAGCGTGCGGGCCGGGGTCATCCGCTTGTTCGGCGTGCTGCTCACGCTCCTGCTCGTCGCGACGGTCGCGAACCTCGGCGTCGACCTGCTGGCCCGGCAGTGCTACGTCGACGGGGCGCTGGTCTGCTCCGGGTTGCCCGGTGCACTCGGCGGCCTCGGCGCGTGGACGACCGGGCAGCGGATGGCCGTCTTCTCGCTCGCGCCGATCGCGATGATCCTCGGCATCTGGCAGCTCTCGAACGGGGCACGGCTGCGGTACGACGTCGCCGACCGCTACCTCGCTGCCCGGCCGGCGGCGGCACGACCGGGCGTGCGACCGGCGGACGGGCGACCCGGCACGCCGACCGTCGCGCCCCCGCCGCTGCTGGAGTCGCCGCAGCTCTGGAATCGGCGCGGCGAAACGCACCGGCTCTCGCTCACCCACCTCGCGGCCGGGCTGAGCCTCAGCTCGCTGCTCTCGTGCGCCGCCCTCGCCGGCGGCGCTGGAGGAGCCGGGGTGCGCGCAGGCGCGTCCGGAACGGCGGCGGGCGTCGTCGTCCTGGTCGCGGGGGCCCTGCTCCTGGCGGCCCTCGTGACCGCGTTCTGCACGCGCACTCTTCCCGTCGAACCCATCGCACGCACGACGGCGGCCCGGTGGCACACCGCGCTCGTCCTGCTCGGCATCGTGACGCACCTCGCGGCGCTCGTCGTCCTCGGGCTTGCCCCGCCCTTCCCCGGCGACGGCGGCGCGGCGGGCCCCGGACCGACCGGGGAGGCGGCGGCCTCCGTCGCCTCGATCTCCTCGATCACGCTGCTCGCGCTCCTCGGCGGCATGCTCGCCTGCATCGCGGCGAGCGCCGCGTTCCGCTACCCCGCCCCGCGCGGCCGAATTCGGTTCGAGGCGTGGCACGGCCTCGCGCCGGCCGTGTTCCTGACCGTCGCCCTCACCGTCGGGCTCATCCTGTCGAGCCTCCTCACGGTCGGGGTCGGCACCTGGCTGAACGGCGGGGCCGGCGCGAGCGCCCTGCTCGGTGCGCCGGCGAACGCGGCCGGGTCGCCGGCGACGCCCGTCCTGACCGTGCCTGGCGTGTACCCGTGGTTCGGGGGGCTCGCGTTCGCGCTCCTCGCCGCGGCGGCGCTCTCCGTTGCCTGCGCCATGATCCGCCCGCGCCGGGTGGGCCCGCGCGTCGCCGAGTGGAGCCCGGACGACAGCCCGCCCGGGTCCGGCGGCGTCGGACCGGGTCCGGCGAGCACGGTCGTCGCCGGGGGCGGCACCGTGGACATCGTCCCCGCCACGACCGGCGACGACGCGGGAGAGCCCGGCTTCGGCGGACCCGGCGGCCCGGGCGCCCCCGGTGGCGAGACCCCGATGCCGGCGGGATCAGAGGCCGAACTCGTGGCACTGCTCCGTCCCGTGCGCGACCGGAAGCGGGCGCTCGCGGCTCGCCTGCACCTCGTCGAACCGGTCACCGGGATCCTCGCCGGGGCCGGCTTCCTCGCCCTCCTCGCGACCGAGGTCCTCACCCTCGTCGTGCCCCGGCTGGTCCCGGCGGATGCCGCGACACCGGCACCGGGGTCCGTCCCGACCGACGGCATCACCGCCCCGCCCGGGCTGCTCGCCTGGCTCGACGTGTCGATGGCCGGCTGGGCAGGCGTCGCCGTGATCGTGCTCGCCGGGCTCGTCCTTCGTCCGGCCCCCGGGCGGGCGACGAGGCCGCTCGCGATCGTCTGGGACCTCGCCTGTTTCCTGCCGCGTGCCGGGCATCCGCTCGGCGCTCCCTGCTACACCGAGCGGGCCGTGCCCGAGGTCTGCCGCCGGGTGCTCTGGTGGCTGGACGGCCGGGCGGACGGCACGCCGCCGCGGCAGCGGGAGGTCGTGCTCGCCGCCCACAGCATGGGCACGGTCGTCGCGATCGCCGCGCTCTTCTCGCTGGCCGCGCACCCGGACTGGTCGGCGCGGCGGGACCGGGTCTCGCTGTTGAGCTTCGGCGTGCAGGTGCGGCCGTACTTCGGACGGTTCTTTCCCGAGATCCTCGGGCCGGACGTGCTCGGCACCCTGCCGTGCCAGCGCCCGCGACTGTGGAGCGCCGACCCGTGGCTGGCCGACGCCCGGGCGACCCCGCTGCCGCCGGAACCGGCTTCGCCCGCTGCCGCGCTCCCGGTGCGGCGCTGGATCAGCCTGTGGCGGGCGACCGATCCGCTCGGATTCCCGGCCTGGTCGAACCGGGCGCCGGGCAACCCGATCGACCGCTTCGCCGACGAGATCGACACGAGCGGGTACACGGGCGCGGTCGGCACCCACGGCGAGTACTACCGCACCCGCCAGTACCACGATGCCCTCGCCGACCTCGCCGGCACTACCCTCCCCGCCTAGCCTCCGCCGGGCTCCGTCGTCGAGCGCGGGTGTTGCGCCGTTGCGCGGGCGGTGCACCACCAGCGAAATGGCGCAACACCCGCGTTCGACCGGAAAGGTACAGGTCGGGGCGGATGCCGGGGGTCAGCCGAGCGCGAAGAGGGCGGAGGAGGCGAGGGCGGTGCCGACGCCGATGGACTGCGGCAGCGTGAGGCGCTCCCCGAGGACCGCGATCGACAGCAGGATCGTCGCCACCGGATACAGGGCGACCAGCACGCCGACCACGGCGAGGTTGCCGGAGTACAGGGCGACGAGCAGGAGGGCGTCCCCGACGCCGAGCAGCACTCCGGCGACCATGCTCCCGGCGATCCAGCGCGGCCCGGCCGACCGAAGCCGGCCCAGCACGAACGGGCGTCCACCGGCGGACCTGCTGCGCCACATCCCGAGCACGAGCAGCAGCAGGAGACCGAGGCCGATCTCCACGAAGGCGGGGACCAGCCCGGCGGACCCGGGGGCGAAGGAGAGCGCGACGACGGACAGGCCGAACGCGATCCCGGACCCGATGCCGACGATCCAGGCCTGGCGGGACACCCGCGCGCTTCCCTCGCGGCGCGAGGTCGACACCAGCACGGCGCTCGCGAGGGCGAGACCGACGGCGACCCAGGCCGCACCGGAGAGCTGCGTGCCCGCCACGGTGGCGACGCCGACCGGCACCCCGGCGACGAGGAGGCCAATCACCGGGGAGAGCACGCTCACGGGACCCACCGTGAGCGCCTGGTAGAACAGCACGAAGCCGAAGACGGCGGCCACCCCCGAGACCGCACCCCAGAGCACGGCCTCCCCCGACCAGGTTCCGCCCACGGAAATCAGGCCCGCGCTGAGCGCGACCGTCGCCCACAGGTAGGTCAGGGTCGTCGCGGGCAGCACTCCGAACCGCCGTGCGCCGAGGGTTCCGAAGAAATCCGAAACGCCATAGGACAGCGCGGACGCGAGCGTCAGCACGACCACCAGAATCACGAGACCATCCTCCAGCACGACGGCCCGGCGCGGCAATGCCGCGTGCGCGGCCGACGCGCCGCGTTCGTTCGGGCCGGCAGAGCCGGGACGGCGGACCCGGGGACGGCGAAGGACGGCAGAGTCGGATCGGGCCCGGGTCGGGGCCGAACCGGGCCGGGCCAGGCTGGCGTGAGTAGCGCGAACGCCCCGGGGCTGCTTGACTTCGGGCATGACTGAACTCGATCACGGCATCGAACCGCACGCCCCCGGCCACGCCGAACGGCTCAACTGGCTGCGCGCCGGCGTGCTCGGAGCAAACGACGGCATCGTCTCCGTCGCGGCACTCGTCGTCGGCGTCGCCGCGGCCACCCCGGATGCCGCGGCGATCCTGATCGCCGGAGTCGCGAGCCTGCTCGCCGGGGCGATCTCGATGGCCCTCGGCGAATACGTCTCGGTCAGCAGCCAACGCGACACCGAACGCGCCCTGATCGCCAAGGAACGCTGGGAGCTCGCCAACCTGCCCGAGCAGGAACTCGCCGAACTCGCCGAGATGTACCGGGCGAAGGGGCTGAGCGTTGAGACGGCCCGCCGCGTCGCGGACGAGCTCACCGCGCACGATGCCCTCGCCGCGCACCTCGAGGTCGAACTGCACATCGGCACCGAGGAGCTTTCCAACCCGTGGCACGCGGCGTTCGCATCCGCACTCGCGTTCACCGTCGGCGCGATCCTGCCGCTGCTCGCGGTGCTGCTGCCACCGCCTGCGTGGCGGCTGCCCGCCACCTTCCTCGCGGTGGCGGTCGCGCTCTCGATCACCGGCTGGCTGAGCGCGTACCTCGGCGGAAGCCCCCGCGGCCGTGCGATCGCCCGGGTCCTCGTCGGCGGCCTGCTCGCCCTCGCCGTGACCTGGGCGATCGGCGCCCTGATCGGCACCTCGATCTGACCGTAGGCTGGTGCCATGTCCTCACCACGCACGCTCCCCGCATCCGCTCTGCTCGCGGCGGGCATCGACGCCGCCCTCGTGCTCGTCTTCGCGGCGATCGGCCGCGCGAGCCACGGAGAGAACCTGCTGGGAGTGTTGACGACCTGGTGGCCGTTCCTCGGCGGCCTCACGATCGGCTGGCTGATCATGCGCGCCTGGCACGCCCCGCAGCGGATCGTCTACACCGGGCTCGGCGTCTGGCTGTGGACGGTCGCGGGCGGGTTGCTCCTCCGGGTCGTGAGCGGTCAGGGCATTCAGCCGAGCTTCATCGTCGTGACGGCGATCGTGCTCGGCCTGTTCCTGGTCGGCTGGCGCGGCATCGCGGTGCTGGTGCGCCGGATCCGTGCGCGTCGCCAGACCGCGACGCCGGTCCGGTAGCCTCAGCCGGCCGCGATCGCGTCGTAGCCGAGGAAGGCCGAGAAGAGCACGGCCGCGACGAGCGCCGCTGCTGCGAGCGCGCGCATCCGCTCGATCGGGCTGCGGCCCCAGGCGACGGCGAACCCGGCCCCGGCAAGGGCCTCGCACCACCACTGCGGGCCGCCGATGAGCACGATGCCGTACAGGCCCTCGCCGAGGATGAGTCCTCCGATGATCGCCGCGGCGACGATCCGCTGCCGCGGCAGGGCGCTGCGGGCCAGCGCGCCGGCCCAGCCGCACAACGCCCCGGCGGCGACGCCGACAACGCCCCAGAGCAGCAGGATGCGCGGCGATGCCGGCTGCGGCGCCAGGAGCACCCACGCGGAGACCATCGTGAGCAGGGCGAGCGCCCCGACTCCGGCCGCGGCCCAGCCGCGCACCCGGAGCGCTGCGGTGACGAGGAACGGCACGAGGCCCCAGAGCGCACTCGTGTTCGCGAGGGTGTCCCACGGCGCGGGCAGCACCGCGAACGACAGCCGGGCGAGAAGCCCGGCCGCGACTCCCGCGGCGGCGGCCCAGAGGTACCCGGCACCCCGGCGGCGCGGTACGGGCTCTCGGGAGGTCACGGCCCCAGCCTAGGTCCCCGACCCGCCCGCCCTGGTCGGCATAACTCCTGCACATCTCCAGACGGCGGGATAGCCGCCGCGTGTTTCCGGGCCTCGGGAGTCCCTCCGGCAGAATCTGCAGGAGTTATGCCTCGGCAACGACGAAATGCCGCAGCCAGCGCCCCGCGGGTGCGGACGCTGGCTGCGGCAGGGGCGGTCGGTTAGACGAGAACCTTGAGGGAGGTGTTCCAGTTGAAGTCTTCGAATGCCGGGTTGACCTGCAGGGTCATCACGAGGAACTGGAAGCCCTCGAGCTCGCGGGCACGACGCAGCGGGCCCACGACGATCGGGCGCTGGCCGGCATCGGTGACGAAGGCGGCCACGGCCGCATTGGCCTCGTCGGAGTCGGAGGCGATGAACACGTCGAGCGGGAGGCCGGCGGCGGTGCCTGCGACGAGGGCGCCTGCGAAGGTCGTGTTGAAGGCCTTGACGATGGTCGCTCCGGGTGCGGCGAGTGCGGCGAGCTCTTCGGCGGCGGAGGTGCCGGGGGCGACGACGAGGGAGTCGAAGGTGCTGAAATCGACGGGGTTGGTGATGTCGATCACGGTCTTGCCGGACAGTGCGGAACCGAGGGCGGTGACGACGTCCTTGGCGGCGTCGAACGGGAGTGCGAGCACCACGATGTCGCCGGTCAGCGGGCTGGTCAGCATCCCGGAGGTGACCTCGGCGCCGAGCTCGGTGGCAAGCGCCGCCGCCTTGGCGGGGTCACGGTCGAGGATCTGGAGGCCGCGTCCGGCGACGACGGCACGGGTGCCGATGCCGCGAGCCATGTTGCCGCTGCCGATGATCGTGATGTTCGTCATAGTCGTTCTTCCTCCGGAAAAGTGTCGAGTGGATGCTGCCTCCGGCGGGATCCCCGTCACAATTACTTGAAGCAACAACTAAAGGCTACGACTTTTTAGTTGAACCGTCAAGTTAACAGGTAGAATTCTCGTCATGACCGAACCGCGCTGGCTGACAGATGACGAACGCGAAGCGTGGCTGCGCCTGATGGCCGTGACCATGCTCCTTCCGGGACGACTCGAGACGCAGTTGAAGCGGGATGCCGGGCTGAGCCACTTCGAGTACTACGTGCTCGCGATGATCTCCGAGAGCACCGACCGGTCGCTGGCCCTGAGCGAGCTCGCCGCGCGCACGAACTCGTCGCTGTCCCGCCTGTCGCACGTGATCGCCCGGCTCGAAGTCCAGGGCCTGCTCACCCGGTGCGCCTCGCCGAGCGACGGTCGCACCTCGATCGCCCAGCTGACCGAGGCGGGCTGGGCGAAGGTCGTCGCGAGCGCGCCCGGCCATGTCGAGGAGGTGCGCTCGGTGGTCTTCGACTCCCTGACCCCCGGGCAGGTCGGCCAGCTCTCCGAGATCTGCGGCAGCCTGCTGGGAACCCTGGACCCCGACCACCGCCTGCTCCGCCCGAGCTGAGCGCGCCCCGGGTTAACGTTCGTAGTCGTCGACGTCGTCGAACTCATCGGCATCATCGATGTCGATGATGCTGTGCTCGTCGACGCCGCGGTCGTCCTCGTCCTCGTCGTCCTGTTCGACGGCGCGATCGTCGGCGTCGATCGTCCAATCGAGATCATCGTCCGGGTCGTCCTCCGGAACCAAGTCGTCCTCGAGGGTGAGCCCGACGTCGTCGATGTCGCGATCTTCGTCCAGGCCGTCGCTGCCGGAGTCCGTTCGCCGTGGCCAGAGCCCGTCCGGGTCAATTCTCATAGTCGCTGCCTCCTCGTCGGAAGAGGGACGTCCCCCGCTGGGTGCCCCCCGCGCGAGCAACGGTACGCCACCGCCCCGCCACCGACAAGGGCCGGATGGACCCTGTTCATAACCGGCGGGAATCGGGCGCGAACGGTGCCGGGCCTGCTCAGCCGGGGCCGGAGCGCAGCCCTGCGGTGGCGACGAGCGAGCCGTCCCGCAGGACGGCGAGCACCTCGATCGGAAAGGTCTCGATGCTGCGGTTCAGCGCCGCCTCCCCTCCGGCCACGATCGTCGTGGCGAGCACGTCGACGGTCACGATGTCGAGCCCGATCACGCTGACCTGCCGGTACGGAGAGGTCCCGCCGCCCGCGCTCGTCCAGATGTGCTCGCCGCGCTCGGCGCTTCCCGAGGTCGCGACGGCCCGCACCGGGGCGACGAGCGGCACGGAGGCCAGGAGTTCCTCCCGGTTCGCCGGATCGACGATGCCGGCGACCCAGTCCTGACCGGGTGAATGGTCGCCGCTCACGAGCAGGTCGCCTCCCGCGTTGACCGACCACTCCGAGAGGCCGAGACCCAGCAGGGCCTCCCCCGCTTCCGCGATCGCGAGGCTCTTCACGACCCCGGACAGGTCGAGCACGCCGTCGGCGCGGTGCGGTGTGAACACGCCGTCCGTGCGGTCGCGCCAGTCGAGCGCGATCGCGTAGCAGTCGCGCAGGTCGGCGCTCGCCTGGGTGAGGCGGATGTCGCCGCGCGCGATCCTGCTGATCTCCGAGTCCGGCCGGTACAGGCTGAACCGCTCGTCCCAGCGGGTGAACACGTTTCGGACGGCGGCGAGGGCCTCTTCCGGCACGGGGACTCCTGCGCGGCCTCCGTCTGCCGCCGCGCGACCGACCGCCGCACCGGACGTCCCGCCTGCCGCGCCGCCGATCCGAAGGCTCACGACGGTGCCCATGGTCTCGAAGGTCTGCACGTCCATGGCACCCACGCTAGCGGCGCCGATTGCCGGAAGCACGATCTAGAACCCGGCCGTGTCGAGCGCCGCCTGCAGGGAGGTGGTGTACCCCTTCGAGGTGTATGTGGCGCCGCTGACGTTGCTGACTTTCGCGGATTGGGCGGAGAGCACCTCGGACCGGAGGATCGGGGCGGCCTGCGCGCTGATCGCGACGGAGCGGCCGCCGTCATTGGTCAGCTGCAGGGCGGTGACCTCGGTGATCGTGCCATTGGCGATCGTGACGGAGACCTGCACCGGGCCGAAACGGGTCTGCACGGTCGACCCCGTGAAGGTTCCGGTCGGCCGGGCCGCCGGGGCTGGCGCTGCCGGGGCCGGCGCTACCGGGGCGGGTGCCGCAGGGGCGGGTGCCACTGCGGGCGCGGTCGAGCCCGCGGACACCGTCGCCGGGCCGGAGACGGCCGGTGCGGAGGCGGTCGGCGTCGGCGTTGCCGGGCCGGCGCTCGGCGCGGGGATCGTCGCTGGCGCCGCCTGCGGCGCCGAGAGCGCCTGCATCGACGCATTCGCCTGGGCGCCGACCTGCCAGCCGACGGCGAGCACGGACAGGGATGCCAGGGTGGCCAGGCTGACTGCGCGGGCCCTCACCAGTCGAACCTTTCGAAGTGGATCTGCCGGGTCGGCAGGCCGGCTGACCGGGCGTCCCGCACGACCTCGTCCGTCCACTTGCGTGGCCCGCAGATGTAGACATCCGCTTCACGGAGCTTGGGCACGAGAGTCGCGAGGGTGATCCGGGCTTGAACGGCGTCGCCGGGGAGCCAGCTGCTGGTTCCGGGGGCGCGCTTGCCTGCGATGATGCGCAGTTCGGCGCCGCGGGCCCGGCACAGGGCCGCGAGTTCATCGACGAGGTAGGTGTCGTCGACCGTGCTCGACCGGAGGAGCACGGTCGCCTGCCCGGGTGCGAACGTGGCGGTCTCGAGCAGCGAGCGAATCGGGGCGACCCCGATGCCCGCGGCGATCAGGACGATCCGAGGCGAGGTGCGGGCGAAGTCGGTGAAGAGTCCGTACGGGCCTTCGAAGCTCACCCGGGTGCCGACGGGCACGCGGGGCAGCGCGGAGGACGCGTCGCCGAGCCCGCGCACCGTGATTCGGAGGGAATTGTGGGTCGGCGCGGCAGAGAGCGAGAACGGGTGCGCCTGCCACCACAGCCCGGGGGTCCAGAACCGCCAGATGAAGAACTGGCCGGACTTCGCCTTGAGGCTGCGCAGCTGACGGCCGGAGAGGCGGATCGAGACGACTCCGCGAGCCTCCTGGTCGACTCCGACCACGGTGAGGCGAGCCCGCAGCGAGCGCACGATCGGCACGATGAAGCGGAAGAGGATGATGGACCCGGCAACGCCGGCATACAGGGCCAGCCAGTAGTAGCGCTGCAGCGACCCCTCGCGGAACAGGGTGCCGACGCTGAGCTGGTGCGGAATCGCGACGAGCACCGCAACGTACGAGAGCAGGTGCACGAGGTGCCACACCTCGTAGCGGAACTTGTGCCGCACGATGACGAGCGAGGTGATCACCACGGCGATGAGCAGGCCCACCCCGAGGAACGCGAGCGGCATGTCCGGCAGCGACGAGAACATGATCCATACCTCGTCGAAGAACCCGGCGGGCTGCACGAGCGCGTAGCCGATGGTGAGCAGCACGGCGTGGGCGAGGATCAGGTAGAGCGCCGGCTTGCCGAGCGACTGGTGCAGCGCCATCGCGCTGTCGTGGCCGAAGGCCCTGTCGATTGCGGGCAGACGCGCGGCGAGCAGCATCATCACGAGCAACAGGTCGGTGCCGACCAGGCCGGTGACGATTCCGAGTGCCGTGATGGCGTCGGCCGGTGTGCTGATCCTCGCCGCTCCCCCGTCGGCGAGGAAGACCGCGACGACGAGCGCCACCGAGACCACCGCGAGGATTTGCAGGCTGTCGGCCAGACGCATCCGCCGCGGGTAATTCGGGTGGATGCGCGGCGGGGCGTTGTGCTGTCGTGCACGCGTGTCGAGGCTCATACGGTGAGCATCCCCGGCGAATCCAGTGAATCTCTATCGAGCACCTGAGAGTAACCTGTGTGTCGCCAATGTGCGCTGCACGAGTTCACAGGTTCCCCTCGTCCGCTGCAGAACGGATGCCCGCGGCTAGAACCCGGCGGCGTCGAGCGCCGCCTGCAGCGAGGTGAGGTACCCCTGGGTCGTGTACGTTGCGCCGCTCACATTCGCCACCGCGGCGGACTGGGCTTTCAGCACTTCGGCCTTGAGCACGGGGGCCGCGCGGTTGCTGATCTGCACCGACCTGGAGTCCTTGTCGGTCAGCTGGAGCGCCGTGACGTCGGTGATCGTGCCGTCGGCGAGGGTGACCGACACCTGCATATTGCCGAACCGGGTGGCCACGACAGAGCCGGTGAAGGTCCCGGTGATTCCGGCCGCCGCGGGGGTCACCGTCGGGGTCGGGGTCGCCGTCGCTGCCGGCGCCGCGGTGGCGGTCGCGGTTGCCGCGGCCGCAGGGGTCGACGCGACGGGGGCGGATGCTGCGGCAGACACCGTCGCATCCGTCGCGGTCCCGCCCAGGGTGTCCTGCAGGGAGGCGATGGCCGGCGTGCCGACCAGCCAGCCGATGGCCAGTACGGACAGGGACGCTGTTGCGGCCGCAGCCGCTGCTCGTTTTCTCACCAGTCAAACCTTTCGAAGTGGATCTGTTGCGTGGGGAGTCCGGCCGAGCGGGCATCCCGCACGACCTCGTCGGTCCACCGCCGTGGACCGCAAATGTAGACGTCCGATTCGCTGAGCAGCGGAACGAGGGTGTTCAGGGAGATCCGCGCGTTCACGGCGTCTCCGGGCAGCCAGCTGTGGGCTCCGGGGGCACGCGTGCCGGTGATGATGCGGAACTCGGCACCCCGGAGGCGGCAGAGCTCGGCGATCTCCTCGACGAGGTAGCTGTCGGCGACGGAGTGCGAGCGCAGCAGCACGGTCGCCTGCCCCGGCGCGAAGGTCGCCGTTTCGAGGAGCGCACGGATCGGGGCGACCCCGATGCCGGCCGCGACGAGCACGATCCGCGGGCTCGTCCTGGCCCGGTCGGTGAACAGCCCGTACGGGCCCTCGAAGCTCACCCGGGTGCCGACCGGTACGGAGGCGAGGTCGGTCGAGCCGTCGCCGAGGGCGCGGACCGTGACCCGGAGGGAGTTGTGGGCTGGCGCCGCGGAGAGCGAGAACGGGTGCGCCTGCCACCACTGACCGGGCGTCCAGAACCGCCAGATGAAGAACTGGCCTGCACTCGCCTGCAGGTGGTGCAGCTTGCGTCCGGAGAGCCGGATCGACACGACTCCGGGCGCTTCGCGGTCGACGCCGGCGACGACGAGCCGGGAGCGCAGCGACCGCACGATGGGGAGCACCACCCGGTAGACCACTACGGATCCGGCCACGCCGACGTACAGGGCGAGCCAGTAGTACCACTGCGGCGAACCGGCGACCAGGACCGTGCCCGCGGTCAGCATGTGCGGCAGCGCGGCGAGCACGGCGACGTACGAGAGCAGGTGCACGATGTGCCAGACCTCGTAGGGCAGGCGGTGGCGCACGATGACGAGCGAGGTGACGACCACGACGACGAGCAGGCCGAGGGCGATGAAGGCCAGGAGCATGTCGGGCATCCCGGTGAGCATGCTCCAGGTCTCGGCGAACACGTTCACCCCGCTCGAGAGTGCGTAGCCGATGATCAGGAACACCGCGTGGGCGAAGAGCAGGTACAGGGCGGGTTTGCCGAGCGACTGGTGCAACGCCATGGCGCTGTCATGGCCGAAGGCCCGGTCGATCGCGGGCAGCCGGGCGGCGAGCAGCAGCATCACGAGGAGCAGGTCGGTGCCGACGAGGCCGGTCACGATGCCGATCGAGGTGAGCGTGTCCGCGAGGGTGCCGAAGCGGGCCGCCCCGCCGGAGCTGAGGAAGAGGGCGACGGCGAGCGCGACCGAGACGATGCAGAGCACCTGCAGGGTGTCGGCGAGGCGCATCCGTCTCGGGTAGTTCGGGTTGACGCGCGGGGCGGGTCGACGGCGGATGTGCGTCGTCTCGGGGAGACGCTGCTGGAGGAGCAGGGGTCTGGTGTCGAGGCTCATGTTCCGAGCATCGGGCCACCTCCCATGCGGAGGCTTTCGATAGCCTATGAACCGGCTATGAGCCGCTGGGCGCTTCCGTCGGTCCCCGATGTTCGCGACGCTGGGCGGCGGCTCCGGCCCCGAACCGGAACAACAGCACGAGCAGGATCGCGACCCCGGCCCCGAGTGCGGTCTCGACGACCCGGTCGACGAGCAGGGCAGGCACCGGAACGGGGCTGCCGAGGTGCACGACGGAGAGCGCGAGCGGGGTGATGAAGAGCAGAGCGGCACCGTAGTGCTTGCCGACCAGGATCTCGGCGCCGAACTGGCTGACCGTGATCACGACGACGAGCCAGGCGACGGATGGCCCAGGCAGCAGCACGAGACCGGTCACCACCACGCCGAGTGCGGTCCCGACCACGCGGTGCACCGCGCGGGAGATCGAGTGGGCTGCCCGGGGCGGTGGCAGCACCGCGACGACGGCGACGACGGCCCAGTAAGGGTGCCCGATGCCCACGATCAGGGCGAGGCCACCGGCCAGGAGCACGCCGACCACGTTCTGCAGGATCACGAGCCAGACCTGCGGGTCGCGGTAGGTGGCGGGGCGAAGCCGCGGAGCGCGCGGCAGGTCCTTGAACAGGCCGGTCGAATGCGGCTCGAACATCCGGCGGAGGCCCCAGCCGGACATGGTGAGCAGCCAGGCAAGCACGGCCGCGGCGGTGGCGACGAGCATCCGCTCGCCGACCTCGCCGGGCGGAGTCGGCAGTTGCGCGCACACGGAGAACGCGAAGACGAAGAACAGCGGGGTACCGGGGACGAGCCCGGCCGTCGTCGCAACGAGGATGCCGCCGATGACTACGAGCAGCAGGCCGCCGACGAGGAGCGGAAGTCCGGCCCCGGCGACGGCGACGCCGAGGGCGAGCGCGATGCTGCCGAGCAGGAAGGCGCCGGCGATCGTGATCGTGCGCGCCCGGAGCCGGTAGGGCTCTCCGCGGCCGTAGAGAGCGGTCATCGCCCCGAAGGATGCGTATGCGGTCCAGTCGATCCGCCCGGCAATGATGAGCACGATGAGGGGGATGGCCACGGCGAGGCTGGCCCGCAGCGCGACCTCGACGTCGAGTGCGCGCAGGGACCTGAGCCGGGCGAGGAGGGTCTCCGGAGTCTCCGGAGTCTCCGGAATCTTTGGAGTCTCCGGAATCTCGGGAGCGAGCGCTCCCGGCACTAGATCTTCTCGATCGGCGCGATCTTGATCAGGAGCTTCTTTGCGCCCGCCGTGTCGAACTGGACATGGGCGACCCGCTTGGTGCCTTCGCCGGTGACCTGGTTGACGCGGCCGTCGCCGAAGCTCGAGTGCCGGATCCGGTCGCCGGCAGCGAGCTCGAGGTCGCCGTTGTCGCGGACCTGGGTGACGGTGTTCGCCCACTCGGTCTTCGGTTTCGGGGCGGGCGGCAGCTCGCTGAAACCGCTGCGGGTGGAGTTGAAGCCGCCGCCGAAACCGTCGCGACGGTTGAGCGCACGCGACTGGGTGCCGTTCCGCGAATTGGCCATGCCGGGCGACTGCTTCCAGTCGATCAGCGTGGCCGGGATCTCCTGCAGGTACCGGCTCGGCATGGCCACGTTGATCTCGCCGAACTGGGCGCGGGTCATCGCGAGCGAGAGGTAGAGACGCTGCCGGGCCCGGGTGATGCCCACATAGAAGAGGCGACGCTCCTCGGCGGGTCCGCCGGGCTCATTCGCCGACATCTGGTGGGGCAGCAGCCCCTCCTCGACCCCGGTCAGGAACACGGCCTCGTACTCGAGGCCCTTCGCGGTGTGCAGGGTCATCAGGGAGACGGTGCCCGAGGCGTCGTCGAGGTCGTCGGCCGCAGCGACGAGCGACACCTGGGTGAGGAAGTCGACGAGGCCCGCGTCGGGGTTCTCCCGGTTGAAGTCCTTCGTCTGAGCGACGAGTTCCTCGATGTTCTCCGCTCGCGCTTCGTCCTGGGGGTCGCGGCTGTTGCGCAGCACCGTGAGCAGCCCGCTGCCCTCGAGCACGAAGGTCAGCAGCTCGGAGACGTTGACCGGCCCGCCGGGATACGCGGGGTCGATCTTGAGGGCGGCCTCGTCGAGCACGCCGGCCAGCTGCAGGATGGCGCCGGTGACCTTCGGGCCGAGTCCGAGTGATGCGGAGTCGCGCATCGCCTCGCGGAAGCTGATCTGGTTCGCTTCGGCGAAGCTGCTGAGCCCGGTCTCGGTGGCCGGGCCGATGCCGCGCTTGGGGGTGTTCAGGATGCGCCGCAGGGCGAGCTCGTCGTCGGGGTTGGCGACGGAGATCAGGTAGGCGAGGGCGTCCTTGATCTCGGCGCGCTCGTAGAACTTGGTGCCGCCGACGACGCGGTACGGCACGGCGGCACGGACGAAGATCTCCTCGAGCGCCCTGGTCTGGGCGTTGGTGCGGTAGAACACGGCCATGTCCCGATAGGCCATGCCCGCCCCGTGCAGTGTCTCGATCTCGTCCGCGACGAACTGGGCCTCGTCGTGCCCGTTGTACGCGGTGTAGCCCACGATCTTCTCGCCGTCGCCGCCCGCGCTCCACAGCTTCTTCTCCTTGCGGTCGAAGTTGTGGCCGATCACTGCGTTCGCCGCGGAGAGGATGTTCTGGGTCGAGCGGTAGTTCTGCTCGAGCAGGATGACCTTCGTGCCGGGGAAGTCGCGTTCGAATTCGCTGATGTTGCGGGTGTCGGCACCGCGGAAGGCGTAGATGGACTGGTCGGAGTCGCCGACGACGGTCAGGGACGCACCGGGGATGCCGCCGCTCGGTTCGCGCAGGTTGCGCACGTGCACGCCGGTCGCCTCGAGCTCGTCGGCGAGCTCGGGCGTGACGGGGAGAGTGAGCTCGCGCACGAGGGAGTACTGGGCGTGGTTGGTGTCCTGGTATTCGTCGACGAGAATGTGCCGGAAGCGGCGCCGGTAGGTTGCGGCGACGCGGGGGAACGCGCGGAAGAGGTAGACCGTCTCGCCGATCAGGTCGTCGAAGTCGAGGGCGTTCGCCGCACGCAGCCGCTGCGTGTACTGGCGGAAGATCTCGATGAACATGACCTCCTGCGGGTCACTGAGGTTGGCGTTGCGGGCGTAGGAATCGACGTCCGCGAGCTCGTTCTTGAGCTTGGAGATCTTCGCGGCGGCGTTGCCGGGGGTGAATCCGTAGCTGTCGGCGTCGAGCGACTTGATGATGCGTTTGAGGGTGACCTTCGTGTCCGCGGAGTCGTAGATGCTGAAGCTCGACGAGAGACCGGCGCTTTCGGCCTCGCGGCGCAGGATGCGCACGCAGGATGAGTGGAAGGTCGAGATCCACATTCCCTCGGCACCCTCGCCGAGGAGCACCTTGACGCGCTCGCGCATCTCGGCGGCGGCCTTGTTGGTGAAGGTGATCGCGAGGATCTGGCTCGGGTAGGCCTCCCGGGTCTCGAGAAGGCTCGCGATGCGGCGGGTCAGCACGCTCGTCTTGCCACTGCCCGCGCCCGCGATGATGAGGAGGGACGGCCCGCGGTATTCGACGGCCTCGAGCTGCTGCGGGTTGAGCCCGTCGAGCAGGGGGCTCTGCCGGTGGCCGGTCTCTCCGGCGGGGCCGCCGGGGCCGGCGCCATAACCGGCGCCATAGCCGTCGAGGATTATCGGCGTTGCCGAAGGAGTGCGTACGGGGGTGTTGTCCGGGTCGAAGGGCGTCATCATCTCGCCTCCAAGTCTAAGCGGTGCCCCTGACACCGGCCGAGGCGGCCCGGCGGCGTGACCGACCGAAGCTCAGCTGGATACCGCCCGGTTCAGCGGTCCTCGCGGGCCTCGGCCGCGAGTTCGTCGCGGACCGCGACAGCGAGGTCGGGGTGGTCGGCGAAGACTCCGTCGATCCCCGTGCCCATGATCGTGCGGAACTCGGTCTGCCAGTCGCCGAAGTCGGCGCGGAACCGCCCGCGCTGGAAGGTCTTCGCGAGGAACACGTTCTCCGGGCGCAGGGTCCAGCAGTAGATCTCGAGGTTGGCGGCGTGGGCGGCGTCGACGAGGTCCGAGGCGCCCGTGACGTGCCCGTCCTGCCCGATCTCGAGGATGAGCGATTTCGGGACGCTGACCCCGTCGACGAGTCCGCTCAGCCCGTAGAGGCCCTGGTCGGTCAGGTAGTCCGCATAGTCGGGAGCGGCCCGGCCGACCAGGCGAACCTGGTCTGCGGGCTTCCCCGTCGCCTCGAGCAGGAAGATCCGTTTTCCGTAGATGCCGCGCGCATAGACCTGGTCGAGCAGGGTGCGTTCGAAGCTCTCGATCGTGAGTCGTCCGTCGCCCGCGTTCCAGCCTGCGGTGTTGACCTCTGCGGCGAAGAGTTCGTCGATGGGGAGGCCGATCGACTCGAAGTAGCTCGCGTGCTTGATCTCGGCGACGACGCCGACGGGGCGCCTCGCCCGGCTGGACACCCGGTCCATCAGCTTGAATACGTCGCGCAACCGGAGCAGCGGGAAACGACCGTCGAAGGACGCGCTGGCCTTGCGCAGCGCCGGCAGTCGTTCCCTCGCGCGCAGGGTGCGCAGTTCGGCCCAGGTGAAGTCCTCGGTGAACCAGCCCGTCATGCGGATGCCGTCGATGACCTTCCGGGTACGGCGGTCGGCGAATTCGGGGTGCGCCGCGACATCCGTCGTCGCGGAGATCTCGTTCTCGTGCCGCACGATGAGCACACCGTCCCGGGTGACGACGACGTCCGGTTCGACCGCGTCAGCGCCGAGGGCAACCGCGAGTTCATAGGCGCCGCGGGTGTGTTCCGGCCGGTAACCGCTCGCCCCGCGGTGACCGATCACGATCGGTTGCATGCCCTGACCATACGCGCTGCTGGCAGACTCGAAGCGATGACACTCTGGAGCGAACCCGACACCCGGCGCCACCCGCCGGGCGTGTACCGCGCCCGCCTGACCGTCGGAGTCTCCCTGGTCGCGCTCGGCGTGGCCGCGACGAACCTCACGAGCACGTACAGTCTCTTCTTCCTCGCCCTCGGTCCGGCCCTGCAGTTGCTCGGCTGGCTCGCGCTGCCCGGTGCGCTCTGGCGGCGGCTGCTGGTGATCCTCCCCGCGGAGATCGCCGCGCTCACGCTGCTGGCCGGACCCGATTTCACCGGCGCGTTCGCCGTGCTCCTCGCGTGCTGGCTGTTCGTGCGGCACCGGCCGGGCATCAGCTACCTGGTACTGCTCGCCCCGGTCCTGGTGAGTTTCATCCTCAAGCTGTCGCTGCACAACTCCTCGCAGAACTGGGTCGGCGACGTGGCCGGCTCGGTCACCGTGATCGCCTCGGCGTGGCTCGCCCGGTGGCTCGCGCAGCGGCGCTGGGCGCGGCTCAATCCGCCGCCGGCCGGTGAAACGGCCGGACCGGGTGACACCGGGGACAATCCCTCAGGATCTACTCGGCAGACGCCCAGCAGGGCTGAATAGACTCTCAGAAACGCCCACCGGCGCGTTGCCGGATCCCCGGCGTTGACAATATCCGACCTGATTGAGATCTTAGGAACATGGCATCCTCAAACCCCGCATTCTCGCGCAATCCCGCCTTTGCCGCACAAGGATCAGCGGCAGCGACCAGCCTGACCGAAGCTGACCTGCAGCGCATCTACGAAGCGCCGTCCGCAGGCTCACAGGACACCGGCCGGATGACCTACGAAGACACCATCGTGAAGACCACGCTGAGCTTCGCCCTGTTGCTCGTCGCGGCGGCCGCATCCTGGCTGCTGACCCCGACGATGCCGTTCCTGCCGTTCCTCGGCATGATCGTCGGCCTCGTGCTCGGCCTCGTCAACGCCTTCAAGAAGGAGCCGTCCCCCGGCCTGATCCTCGGCTACGCCGCGGCGGAAGGCCTCTTCGTCGGCGGTATCTCGTACATCTTCGAGGCGATCTACCCGGGCGTCGTCGTCCAGGCCGTGCTCGCGACCCTCGTGGTCGTCGGCGTGACCCTCGCGCTGTTCGCGAGCGGCAAGGTACGCGCGTCCAAGCGCGCGACGAAGGTGTTCATGGTCGCGATGGTCGGCTACTTCGTGTTCTCGCTGCTCAACTTCGGCCTCGTCGCCTTCGGAGCCGTCGACAGCCCGTTCGGCCTCAGCAGCAACGTGAAGATCTTCGGCATCCCCCTCGGCGTCGCGATCGGCATCCTCGCGGTGCTGATGGCCGCGTACTCGCTCGTTCTCGACTTCGACTTCATCCAGCGCGGCGTCAACAACCGCGTCGCACGCAAGTACGGCTGGTCCGGCGCGTTCGGCATCATGGTCACCGTCGTCTGGCTCTACGTCGAACTGCTCCGCCTCTTCGCGATCTCGCGAAACTAAGCAGTACCCGCGCGGGCGCGAGCTCCCGCACAGAACGTGAAGTCGGAGATTCTCGCGACACGCCGCATCCGCAGGCCGGATGAAGGGTGTGTCGGGAAGATCACCGACTTCACGTCGTTAAAGCGGGCGGCGTGGCGACGGAGTCCGGTTCAGATCCAGCCCTTGTCCGTCGCGGTGCGGATCGCCTCTGACCGGTTGCGCGCCCCGAGCTTGGCGGATGCCGCCGAGAGGTAATTCCGGATGGCCCCGGGACTCAGGTGCAGCGAACGCGCGACCTCGGGGGCGCTCCGCCCCTCGGCCGCGAGGAGCAAGACCTCGGTCTCCCGCGCGGTGAGCGGTGATTCGCCGTACATCATCGCGTTGATCGCGAGCTGCGGGTCGATCGCGCGTTCGCCGGCTTGGATCTCCCGGATCACGGCGAGCAGGCGCCCTGAGGCCAGGTCCGTGTGCTGGAAGCCATCCGCGCCGCCCCGGATGGCGCGCCGGACGTCACCGGGCCGCGGATGGCTCACGAGCAGCAGAACCTTGACCCGCGGGTCGGCGGCCTGGATCAGCGGGAGCAGCCCGAGGCCATCGATCCCGGGCAGGTGGATGTCGAGGACGATGACGTCGGGAGCCGTGCGGCGCACCGTCGACAGGACCTCAGCGCCGTCGCCGATCGCGGCAACGACCTCGATATCGGCTTCGAGCGAGAAGACCGCCACGAGCGCCGTACGCAGGAGAACGTGATCCTCGACGAGCAGCACCCGGATCAGCGAGCCAGGCCCCGGTGCCGGGGCAGGATGCGCGGGCTGGGTGGGGTCGAAGCTCATCCGGTACCTCCCCACGTCGGTCGACTGCCCGCGATCACGGCAGTTGCGAGGTGGAAGGTCGCGTATGGACTCTAGCAAACCCTGGCGTCGAAAAACCCCCCCGAACGGGGTGAGAATGTGCAGAGAAGTCCCGATCACAGACGGAGCGGTCAGCGCTGGGACGACGAGGCCTCCACGCGCCATTGCTCGTCCGGACCCCGGGAGCGCGAGGTCGCCCGGCTCATCGAGAAGGTGCGCGTGCGAAACCGCCAGGACAACCGGACCATCGCGATGCCGGACTGCCGGTAGTGCTCGGCGAGCGCGCGGGTGAACACGGCGCGGCCCGGCACGTCGGCCCAGCCGTCGACGCCGGTGTACACGGCTTCGACACGCGGACGGGCCGCCGCGTTCCGGAACAGGGCGGGAAGTACCCGCTGTCACCGCTCCCCCTGACAGCTGTCACCTCGGAACGACCCCGTCTCCCGAGGTACGGAAAAAGCACCCTCGTTGTGACAACGCGGGTGCTTCGTCCGTACTTCACCGGGAGAGGGTCACTCCCACTCGATGGTTCCCGGCGGCTTCGACGTGACGTCGAGAACGACGCGGTTGACGCCATCCACTTCGTTCGTGATGCGGTTCGAGATGCGGGCGAGCAGGTCGTACGGGAGGCGGGTCCAGTCGGCCGTCATCGCGTCCTCAGAGGAGACCGGGCGCAGCACGATCGGGTGGCCGTAGGTGCGGCCGTCGCCCTGCACGCCGACGGAGCGGACGTCTGCGAGGAGCACGACCGGGCACTGCCAGATGACCCCGTCGAGGCCGGCGGCGGTGAGTTCGGCGCGCACGATCGCATCCGCGTGGCGCAGCAGTTCGAGCCGTTCGAAGGTGATCGAACCGACGATGCGGATGCCCAGGCCGGGTCCGGGGAACGGCTGGCGCTGCACGATCTCCGGCGGCAGCCCCAGTTCGGCGCCGATCGCGCGCACCTCGTCCTTGAACAGGGTGCGGAGCGGTTCGACGAGTTCGAACTTCAGGTCTTCCGGCAGGCCGCCCACGTTGTGGTGGCTCTTGATGTTCGCGGTGCCGCTGCCGCCGCCGGACTCGACGACGTCGGGGTACAGGGTGCCCTGCACGAGGAAGCGAATCGGGTCGCCGTCCAGCTCCGCGGCTTCCTTGATGAGCTCGGCCTGGGCCTGCTCGAAGGTGCGGATGAACTCGCGGCCGATGATCTTGCGCTTGGTCTCCGGGTCACTGACGCCCTCGAGCGCTGCGAGGAACTGCTCGCGCACGTCGACGGTAACGAGGCGCACACCGGTTGCCTTGACGTAGTCTTCCTCGACCTGGCGACGTTCGTCCTGGCGGAGCAGGCCGTGGTCGACGAAGACGCAGACGAGCTGGTCGCCGATGGCCTTGTGCACCAGGGCGGCCGCGACGGCGGAGTCGACGCCGCCGGAGAGCCCGCAAATGACCTTTCCGGTGCCGACCTGGGCGCGGATCTTCGCGACCTGTTCCGCGATGACGTTGCCGCTGTTCCAGTCGGCGGGAATCCCGGCGGCCCGGTGCAGGAAGTTCTCGAGCACGTCCTGGCCGAATTCGGTGTGCTTGACCTCGGGGTGCCACTGCACGCCGTAGAGGCGGCGGTCGTCGTTCGCGAACGCGGCGACCGGGGTCGAATCGGTCGAGGCAAGCACCGCGAAGCCCTCGGGGGCGCGCGAGACGGAATCGCCGTGGCTCATCCACACGGTCTGCTCGTTCGGCTGCCCGGCGAGGAGGACGTTCTCCCCGGTCGCGACCGTCACGGGGGTCGAGCCGTATTCGCTGAGCCCGGTGTGGGCGACCTCGCCGCCAAGTGCGGTCGCCATCACCTGGAAGCCGTAGCAGATGCCGAGCACGGGGATGCCGAGGTCGAAGATCGCCGGGTCGAAGGTCGGGGCGCCCTCGGCGTAGACGCTCGAAGGTCCTCCGCTCAGCACGATCCCGACCGGGTTCTTCGCGGCGACCTCCGCGGCGGTGATCGAGTGCGCGACGATCTCCGAGTAGACGGATGCCTCACGCACGCGGCGCGCGATCAACTGGGCGTACTGGGCACCGAAGTCCACCACGAGAACGGGGCGGTCGGTGCCGGACGCCTCCGTCGGGGTCACGACCGCGGTCGGGTCGGCAACTGAAGTCATGAATGGGCCTCCGCACCCTCGGCGTCGGAAAGCGCCCTGGCGGCAAGCCAGGCACGAACCTCGCGGGCGACGCGGCCCTCGAGGAAGAAGGACAGGGTGGGGATCACGCCGCCAAGGGCGATCAGCAGGAACCGGGTGAACGGCCAGCGCATCAGGCTCCAGAGCCGGAAGTCCGCGAACAGGTAGAGCACGTAGAACCAGCCGTGCATGATCAGGATCGCGGTGCTCAGGTTGAACGCGGTGACGGTGTCCCTCGGGACGAGCAGCCCGTACGGACCGCCCAGCTCGAGCTCGTACTGGAAGACGAACTTCAGGACGACCTCGGCGCAGAGCAGCAGCAGGAAGACGCCGGTGATGATCGAGGAGGTCTGGTAGAGCTTCAGCGCCCCCGGGATGCTGGGAACATCAGCGGGTCTGGGTTCGAGTGGCATGCGCCAATTCTAACCGGCGGCGGTCAGAGCTTCCTCGCGGAGCTCCTCCTCGCGCTCCCAGGCATCGCGCACGAGGCGGTACCAGAGGAACACGGCGAAGCCGGCGAAGACGACCCACTCGACGGCGTAGAAGATGTTCAGCCAGTTGAGGGAGGCATCCGTCAGCGGTGCGGGCGAATCGATTGCGGTGAGACCGGATGCCGCGGCCCCGTCGACGATGTAGCCCGGGTAGACCGCGGTGCCGTCGAAGCCGGCCCAGAGGTTGATCAGGGCCGCAGTGGACACCGTCGTCATGCTGTGCGGGTCTCGGCCGTCCGCGGGAACGACGGGGGCTTCGGTGGGGAGGAACCGGCCGGCCAGGGTGATGACCTGGTTGGCGGGGGCCGCCGCGAGGCTACCCATCGTCGACCGGGCCTCCGCCTCGGCCGCCACCCAGCCGCGCGCGACGGCGATGCTCGCTCCCGCACTGCTGCCGCCGCTGGCACCGACGATGAAGTGGCTCACGATCCAGTACCCGCTCGTCCCGTCGTTGGAACGGTTGCTGATCAGTTGCTCGTCGCCGGGCACGTAGCTGCCGTCGACGGTCACGAGCTGGCCGGTCGCGGAATCGCGCGGAGCTCCGCCGGGGGTCACGACCTCGTCGAGGGGTTTCACGGTCTCCGTGCTCCGCTCCACGACCACGCCGGATGCGACGGCGCGTTCGAGCTGCCAGTGCCCGAGTGCCGCGAAGCCGGCCGCGACGGCGAGAGCGAGGAGGAGCGCGAGAATCCAGCGGGGGCGGAACATCATGCGGATCATTGGTAGTCACCTGTCCCGGCGTCGGGTGCCGGCTTGTCCCTCTGGGCGCGAGTGCGCGAAAGTCGTTTGGCGTATTCGGCCATCGGGTCGGCGTCTGCGGCCTGGCCGGACTCGGAGCCGGAGCCGGAGCCGGAATCGGGGCCTGGGCCGGGATCTGTGTCCAATTCCACGCCGACAGACGAGTGCACGTCGGCAGGCGAGAGCGCCTGCGTCACAGCATCGGCACCGGCATCGGCATCGGCATCGGCGTCGGCGTCCGGGTGTGCGTTCGCATTCGGGTTCGCGCCTGAGCGCGCGGCGACGTTCGGGCGTCCCTGCGTCGGCAGCGGCGTCGGACCGTCGAGTTCGTCGATGCCGTCGTCCACAACGTGCTTGACGTACTCGCCGCGCTCGGCCTGTTCCGCCCGCTCGTCGTGGTCGGCGCGCCGGTCGTGGTCCGTGCGCTTCCGCGGCTCCGGCCGCACGGGCGGCAGCGGCTGTTCGCCGAGGTGGGCGGCGGCGCGCTGCGCGTCCTGGTCGCTCAGTGCGCCGGCTGTCGCCGCGTCGACGAGCCGGAACTCCTCGGCGTGCATCGGGTCGCGGTCGGGCCGGATTGCCGCGCGCTTCCGGCGACGACCGGGTAGCAGGGCGCCGAGCCGTTCCGAATTCGCGGCGAAGAGCGGACCGAGGATGGCCATGGTGAGCACGTAGAGGCCCGCGAACGGCTGGAGCAGGCCGTTCAGGCCCGCCCCGACCGAGAGGGTCGCGAGGATGAGCGTGAACTCTCCGCGGTTCACCAGGATCGCGGCGGCATTGAGCCCCTCGGAGATTCCCATCGAGTGCAACCGGGCCAGCAGCATCCCCGAGATCAGGTTGAGCACGAAGGTCATCACGACCGCCGCGAGCACGACGAGGATGACCGAACCGAACTCCGCGATGTGCAGCGCGAGGCCGAAGTTGAGGAAGAAGAAGGCGGCAAAGATGTCCCGCAACGGGACCGCGACACGTTCGAGCCGGGTGCGGTAGGTGCTCGCGCCGAGGACGACGCCGATCAGGAACGCGCCGATCGCATCCGTCACCCCGATGATCTCGCCGATGCCGGCGAAGAGCACGGCGAGCCCGAAGAACAGGATCGTGAAGAGTTCGTCGTCCTTGGTGCGGACCAGGCGGGACACGACCCGGCCGCCCCAGCGGGCGAGCGAGAACATCACGACGAGGAAGAGGAACGCGATGCTCAGCTGGAGCACGATCGGCCAGATCTCGGTCTTGCCGCTCAGCACGACCGAGACGATCGACAGGTACACCGCGATGAAGATGTCGCCGACGACGGTGACGCCGAGGATCATCGGCGTTTCCTTGTTGGCGAGGCGGCGCAGCTCGATCAGGAGTTTGGTGATGATCGCGCTCGAGGAGGTGCCGGTCATGCCCGCGATGACGAGGGCCTCGCGGGTTCCCCAGCCGACCATCATCCCGAAGGCGAAGCCGATGCCCATGTTGATCACGACATACGACCCGCCGGAGAGCAGCAGCTTCCCGGCGTCGTTGAAGAACTCCTCCTGGTCGAACTCGAGGCCGAGGCTGAACAGGAGCAGGATGAGCCCGAAGACGGCGATGAGCTCGATGTCGGCCGAGTGGAAATCGAGCGGGAACCAGTGGGTGTACGGGCTCGCGAACAGGCCGACGATCATGTAGATCGGGATGGACGGCAGGCCGATCAGTTTTGCGGCGCGACCGAGCACATAGGCCACGACCAGCAGGATGCCGAGTGTGATCAGGTCCGTGCCGAGGTTCATCCGTTAGCCCCCAGGGGGCGCGTCGACGGTCTTGGCCTTGAGCTCACCGGTGCGGAAGAACGTGAACGCCTTGGCGACCTTCTCCGGGGACCCGGCGACGACAAGCGTGTCACCGGGGAAGACCCGGAAGTCCTGGGCCGGTGCCGGGTTCGCAGACTCGCCGCGCACGACGGCGACGACCGTGAGGCCGGCGATGCCGCGGTCTGCGGGATTGCCGAGGGTCTGGCCGGCGATGTGGTCCTCGTAGTCGACCGTGAACCAGTCGATGCTGAGACCGGGGATCTGGTCGAGCGCGGTGAGCGACTCGGTGATCTGGGTGCCGCCGAGGAGTTCGGCGAGGGTGTGCGCCTCGTCTTCGTTGAGGCGCAGGGAGACCTTGCTCGCGTCGGGGCCGCCCTCGTCGTCCGCGAAGGTGATGAGGTCGCTGTGTCCGGAGCGGTGGGCGATGACGCCGACCTTGCCGCCGTCATCGGTGATGAAGGTGTGCAGCACACCCACTCCGGGAAGCTTGACCCGCCGAACGTCAACCATGGTTACGACTCCTGAAGATTAAGGGCAAGTGGCCCCAGTCTACCGATGCAGTCCGTGACCCCGGCCGGGGCGCAAACGGATGCCGGGCGCACGTCGTGCGCCCGGCATCCGCCAGGGGGTGGTGCTGCCGCGTCAGTTTGTGACGGCGTCACCCATTGCCGACCGCTCGGTCAGGACGATGTCGGGAGCCTCGAGGCGCACCCGGTCGGCGGACTCGTCGTCGGGTTCGAGCTGCGAGGCCCGTTCCGCGGCGACGCGCTTGAGGTAGACCGCGACCTCGCGTTCCTCGTGTTCGGCGTCCCAGCCGAGCACCCCGGCCATCAGTCGGGCCGCGACCGGCGCCGCGGACACGCCGCGATCCCACGCCTCGATGGAGATACGGGTGCGCCGCGCGAGCACGTCGTCCAGGTGCAGGGCACCGAGGTGACCGGCCGCGTACACGACCTCGGCCTGGATGTAGTCGTCGGCTCCCGGCAGCGGCTCGATCAGCTCCGGGCGCTCACGGATGAGGTCGAGCAGTTCGTCGGTGAGGGTGCCGTACCGGTTGAGCAGGTGCTCGACCCGCACGGTGTGCAGCCCGAAGGCAGTGGCGATCCGGGTGCGCTTGTTCCACGCGGCCTTGTATCCCTCCGCGCCGAGCAGCGGAATCTCGTGCGTCGTCGACGGGGCGATCTTCCCGTCGAGGGCGTCCACGGCGGCGTCGATGGCGTCCTTCGCCATGATCCGGTATGTGGTCCACTTGCCGCCGGCGATCACGACGAGACCCGGAACGGAGTGCCCGACCAGGTGCTCACGGGACAGCTTCGAGGTCTGCTCCGACTCCCCCGCGAGCAGCGGCCGGAGGCCCGCGTAGACACCCTCGACGTCCTCGCGGGTCAGCGGCACGCGCAGCACCGCATTGACGTGCTCGAGCAGGTAGTCGATGTCGGCGGCCGTCGCGGCGGGGTGCGCCTTGTCGAGGTGCCAGTCGGTGTCCGTGGTGCCGATCAGCCAGTGCCTGCCCCACGGGATCACGAAGAGCACACTCTTCTCGGTGCGCAGCAGCAGCCCCATCGCCGACTGGAACCGGTCCCGCGGCACGACGAGGTGGATGCCCTTGCTCGCCCGCACCTTGAACGTGCCGCGCTCGCCGACCATCCGCTGGGTGTCGTCCGTCCAGACGCCGGTCGCGTTCACGACCTGCTTCGCGCGTACCTCGAAACGTTCGCCGGTCTCGAGGTCGTGCGCCCGCACCCCCACGACCCGTTCGCCGACCTTGATGAAGCCCTCGACGCGCACCCGGTTCGCCGCGTGCGCGCCGTAGAACGACGCGGTGCGCACGAGCGACGCCGTGTACAGGGCGTCGTCGACCTGCGCATCGTAGTAGGTGATGCCGCCGACCGTCGCGTCGGCGTCGAGGCTCGGGATCATGCCCATCACCTGATGCTTGGACAGGTGCCGGTGGTGCGGAACGCCGGGCGGGCGACCGCCAGTGTAGGAGAAGATGTCGTAGAGCAGCATGCCGGCGCCGACGTAGAAGCGCTCGGTGACGCGCTTCTTCAGCGGGTACAGGAAGCGCACCGGTTTGACCAGGTGCGGGGCGATCCGCTGGAGGAGCAGCCCCCGCTCGGTGAGCGCCTCCCGGACGAGTCGGAAGTCGAGCTGTTCGAGATAGCGGATGCCGCCGTGCACGAGCTTCGACGACCGGCTCGACGTGCCGCTGGCCCAGTCCCGTGCCTCGAGAATGCCGACGCTCAGTCCGCGGGTGACCGCATCGAGGGCGCTACCCGCGCCGACGATCCCGCCGCCGACGACGAGAATGTCGACCTCTTTGGATTTCAGCCGTTCAATGGCCGCGGCACGTTCCGCCGGTCCCAGCTTGTTCGACCGCGTGACCGAATTCCCTGTTGCCATGTGGGTACTCCCATCGAGATGGTGGTGCGTACCTCGACGCTAGTTCGTTCGGTACGGCGCGACAACCACCTCGACGCGCTGGAATTCCTTCAACGTCGAATACCCGGTGGTCGCCATCGACCGGCGGAGTGCACCGACCAGGTTGGCGGTGCCGTCCGCGATCGGAGTCGGCCCGTAGAGGATGGTCTCGAGCGGGGCGACGGTGCCGACCTCGACGCGCTTGCCCCGGGGCAGCTGCGGGTGGTGCACCTCGGCGCCCCAGTGGAATCCGCCGCCGGGGGCATCCGTCGCCCTGGCCAGCGTGGTGCCGAGCATGACGGCGTCCGCGCCGCAGGCGAGCGCCTTGACGATGTCGCCGGAGGTGCTCAGGCCGCCGTCGGCGATGACGTGCACGTAGCGTCCGCCGGATTCGTCGAGATAGTCGCGGCGAGCGCCGGCGACATCGGCGACGGCCGTGGCCATCGGGGCGTGGATGCCGAGCGAGGCCCGCGTGGTCGAGGCCGCGCCGCCCCCGAAGCCGACGAGCACACCGGCAGCACCGGTACGCATCAAGTGGAGGGCCGCCGTGTAGGTGGCCGCACCGCCGACGATGACGGGAACGTCGAGCTCGTAGATGAACTTCTTGAGGTTGAGCGGCTCCTGGTTGAGCGAGACGTGCTCGGCGGACACGGTGGTGCCGCGGATGACGAAGAGGTCGACGCCGGCGGCGACGACGGTTTCGTACAGTTCCTGGGTGCGCTGCGGGGAGAGGGCTCCGGCGACGGTGACCCCGGCGGCGCGGATCTGGGCGAGCCGCGCGGTGACGAGCTCCGGCTTGATCGGCTCGGAGTACATCTCCTGCATGCGGGCGGTCGCACGGTCGGCCGGCAGCTCGCGGATCTCGGCGAGGAGCGGTTCCGGGTCGTCGTAGCGGGTCCAGAGGCCCTCGAGGTCGAGCACACCGATGCCACCGAGCTGGCCCATCATGATCGCCGTCGTCGGCGACACCACGGAGTCCATCGGAGCGGCGAGGAACGGGATCGCGAATTCGTACGCGTCGATCGTCCAGCTGACGTTCACGTCTTCCGGGTCGCGGGTGCGCCGACTGGGCACGACCGCGATGTCATCAAAGGCGTACGCGCGGCGAGCGCGCTTGGAGCGGCCGATCTCGATTTCCATACCCCCAGCTTAGGCGCAGCCCGTAACCGGAGGATGTGAACCACTAAGCTGGCGCAAATCCTGCAGGTGAGACCCGCAAACCTGCCCGATGCACCAGGAGCACCCGATGTCGTCCGAAAAACCCACCGAGTCCGCGAAGCCCCGCCTCAACCTGATGTTCAGCAATCTCGAGCTCGTGATCGCGGTGCTCCTCGGCCTCGTCTCGATCGCCACGGCGTACGCGTCGTTCCAGGCGGCCCTCTACGACAGCCAGATGGCCGGGGCGTACACCAAGGGTTCGACCCAGTCGACCGAGGCGGAGTCGCTCTACCTCGAGGCCAACCAGCAGTTCCTGGAGGACACCCAGGTCTGGAACCGTCTCGCCGAGCTCGATATCGAGAAGGACAGCACGAATGCCGCGATCGCCGCGGACGCGACCGGGAAGTACGACACCCTGACCTTCCAGGCGGTTTCGACGGACTTCGCCGCGGCCATCGCCCGGGCCGACGCCGCCAACACGGCCGACGCCACGGTCTACCACAGCCCGCTCGACGACGAGGAATACCAGAGCACCCTGTTCGGTAGCTATGCGGAGGGGCAGGCGAAGTCGGTCGCGACGATCAGCCAGGGCGACGAGTACAACAGCCTCAGCGACCGGCTCACCCTCAACACCGTGCTGATGTCCATCTCGCTCTTCCTGCTCGGCATCGCCGCCCTCGTGCGGCAGTTCAAGGTGCAGCTTGTGCTGATGTCGACCGGCGTGGTGATCTTCCTCGCCGCCGCCGCGCTGACCGCGGTGATCCCCTACGTCGGCCTGTAGCGGCGCGAGCCGTGCGAGCTGCACGTAAGGCTGTCGCGGCGGTTGCCGCGCTGGCGCTCCTGGCGAGCCTGGCCGCGTGCACGACCGGCGGCCCGGTCGCCCCGAACGGCGGTGACGGCCCGGCGGCCGGCAGCTGGACCGTGCTCACCTACTCGATCGCCGATACCGATCTCGAGCCGTTCATGATGGCCGACCTCGGTGAGATGGGCGAGGTCGGCTCGCACGACGGGCTCAACCTCGTCGCCCTCGTCGACCGCTCGGCGGACTACAGCACCGAACCCGTGCTCGGCCAGGCCGACTGGACCGGCGGGAAGCTCCTGCACGTGCTGCCGGGCGGCGCCGAGGTGATGGACGACCTCGGCCCCGTCGACACCGGCGACCCCGCCGTGCTCTCCTCCTTCATTACGCGCGGCATCACGGCGTTCCCCGCGGAACACTACGCCGTGATCATCTCCGACCACGGCGCATCCTGGCCGGGAGTCGGCGGCGACGAGTCTGCCGACGGTGACCCGCTGAGCCTCGCCGAGCTGAACGACGCGATCGGCAGCGGCCTGAGCGCCGCCGGCGTCGCGAAGCTCGACCTGCTCGGCTTCGACGCGTGCCTGATGGCGACCTACGAGGTCGCCAGCACCCTCGCACCGCGCGCGGACCGCCTGCTCGCCTCCCAGGAGCTCGAGCCAGGTCACGGCTGGAACTACACCGCCCTCGAGCCTGCCGCACAAGGCGCCACCGTCGACGAACTCGGGTCAGCCCTGATCCAGGGGTTCCAGTCCCAGGCAGAGACCGAAGGGGACGCGGCAGAAATCACCCTCTCGCTCGTCGACCTCGGCAAGCTGCCGGCAGTGGATGCCGCACTCGCGGCCTTCAGCAACGGCCTGGTCGAGCGCGGGTCCGGCATCGCCCCCGTCGTGGGCCGCACCCTCGCCGGAACCCTCGGCTTCGGGCGCAGCCCCGATCCGGCCGAGGACTCCTTCATGGCCGACCTCGGCATCCTCGCCGGCGAGATCGGCCAGGGCGACACCGCGGAAGCCGACGCGGCCGGGACACTCGTGCGGGCGATCAGTTCAGCGGTAGTCGACAAGGTCGACGGCCAGTCCACCGCGGGTGCCACCGGGCTGTCGATCTACTTCCCACCCCAGAAGGCCTATTTCGCTGACGACTACCGGGCACTCGGCACCGCGGGCGGCTGGCTCGACTTCCTGACCTCCTACTACGCGGCCGGCGGTGCCATCCCCGGCGGAGAGAAGGCCCGGTTCACCGACAGTGGCGCCGAGATCTCCTTCGGCGCGGACGGCCTGAGCATCAGCGCCACGCTCGACCCGGCCGGGCTCGGGAACGCGGCGAGCGCATCCCTGCGATACGGCCTCATCGAGGCGGACGGCTCGGTCACCTACCTCGGCGAGCGACCGGCGACGGTGGATGCGGGCGGGTCCGGGCGGGTGCATGGGGGCTACGACCTCACCCAGCTCACCCTGGGCGACGGCACCGACACGACGCCCGCATACGCGCAGTTCGGCGACGACACGGGCGCTGCCGCGTCCGGACCCGGATCCGGATCCGTCACGGTCGACGTGCCGATGGCGTACTACTCGCCCGGTGACGTTGCGGGAGAGACCTACCAGGACGTGCTCCTGAGCCTCACCCTCGACGGCGCGAGTGGAGAGATCCGCAACGAGACCTACTTCGCGTACGACGACAAGCTCGGCAGTTACGGCGAGCTCACCGCTGACCCGACCGGCATCATCGTGCCCGAGCGGCTCAACGTGCAGGGCGACGGCACCGAGAGCTGGGTCGGCACGAGCGACTACGGCCTCTACGCCGACCTCCCTGCCCTGCACTACGCCTTCGCCAGGCTCCCCTCCGGCAGCCGGCTGCGGATCGACCTGACCGTGACCGACTTCGGCGGCAACAGCGCCAGCGTGAGCGGCACGGCCACCGTCCCCTGACCCGCACGGCCCGCGCTGTCGTGAGGTGTCGCAGATCGACGTTCGTTGCGCCCGCGAACCTCGATCTGCGACACCTCAGCGAGGCAATCGATCGGTGCGCGCGTCGCACAGAAGGTGCAAGCTGCTGTCATGGACATCGAAGCCGAACCACTGTCCCTGCTGCGCGAACGCACGAGCCTCAAGTGGCGCGCATTCCCCGACGACGTGCTGCCCCTCTTCGTCGCCGAACTCGACTACCCGCTCGCCGAGCCGATCAGGGACGCCCTCTTCGAAGCCGTGCGGCGGAGCGACACCGGCTATGCGGCATCCGCTGCGCCGCTTGCCGACGCGTTCGCCGCCTTCGCCGCCCGGCGCTGGGGCTGGCACGTCGACCCCAGGCAGGTCGTCGCGACGAACGAGGTGGGCTCGGCCGTCGTCGAGGTGCTGCGGATGATCCTCGCGCCCGGCGACGAGGTCGTGATCACTCCGCCGGTGTACCCGCCGTTCTTCGACCTCGTGCCCGAGGCGGGCGGCCGCGTCATCGACGTGCCGCTGCTGCACGGGCAGACCGGCTGGACGCTCGACCTCGACGGCCTCGAGGCCGCGCTCCGGCGGGGCGCCCGCGCCGTGCTGCTCTGCAATCCGCAGAACCCGCTCGGCCACCCGCACGGCATCGAGGACCTCACGGCACTCGCCGAGCTCGCCGAACGGTACGGGGCCTTCGTGGTCAGCGACGAGGTGAACGCCCCGCTCACCTACAGCGCCGAGAGTTTCACGCCGTACCTCACGGTGTCCCCCGCCGCGGCGCGGCACGGCGTCTGCGTGACGAGCGCGAGCACGGCCTGGAACCTCGCCGGCCTCACCTGCGCGCTCATCGTCACGGCCTCCGAGCGAATGCGCCTGCTCACCTCCGCCCTGCCGCCCGGGATCCGCGAGCGCACCGGCCACCTCGGGCTGCTCGCGAGCACCGCGGCGTTCCGGTACGGCGGCCCGTGGCTCGACGCGGCGCGTACGGCGCTCGAGGAGAACCGCGGCCTGTTGGCCGGGCTCCTCGACGCACACCTCGGCGGTGTCGGCTACGAGCAGCCGCGGGCCGGCTACCTGGCCTGGCTGGACCTGCGCTCCCTCGGCTGGGGCGACGACCCGGCGGCCGTCGCCCTCGAGCGCGCGAAAGTCGCACTCATGCCCGGGCTGCTCTTCGGCGCTACGGGCGCCGGTTTCGCCCGGCTCAACTTCGGCTGCTCACCCGAGGTGCTCAGCGAGGCCGTGTCGCGGATCGCCGCCGCGACCTGAGCCGCGCGCGGGCCCCGCGCCGCGGCATCCGCCACCCGCCACCCGCCGGGAGGCTCAGCGGCGGTAGTTCGGGGCCTCGACCACGATCTGCACGTCGTGCGGGTGCGATTCCTTGAGTCCGGCGGAGGTGATCCGCACGAACTTGCCCTTCTGCTTGAGTTCGTCGATCGTGCGCGCCCCGACGTAGAACATCGACTGGCGGAGGCCGCCGATGAGCTGGTACGCGACGGCGGACACCGGGCCGCGGTACGGGACCTGTCCTTCGATGCCCTCGGGGATGAGCTTGTCGTCGGAAGGCACGTCCGACTGGAAGTACCGGTCCTTGGAATAGGACGTCTTGCTGCCGCGGGTCTGCAGCGCGCCGAGCGAGCCCATGCCGCGGTAGGTCTTGAACTGCTTGCCGTTGACGAAGACGAGCTCTCCCGGGCTCTCGTCGCAGCCGGCGAGGAGCGAGCCGAGCATCACGGTGTCCGCGCCGGCGACGAGCGCCTTGGCGATGTCACCGGAGTACTGCAGGCCACCGTCGGCGATGACCGGGATCCCGGTCTCGCGGGCGGCGAGGGAGGCCTGGTAGACGGCCGTGATCTGGGGGACGCCGACACCGGCGACGATGCGGGTCGTACAGATGGAGCCGGGACCGACCCCGACCTTGATCGCGTCCGCGCCGGCGTCGATGAGTGCCTGCGCTCCGCTCCGGGTCGCGACGTTGCCGCCGATGACGTCCACGTCCGCGAAGGCCGGGTCGGTCTTGAGCCGGCGGATGATCTCGAGCACGCCGGCGCTGTCGCCGTTGGCGGTGTCGACGACGAGCACGTCGACCCCGGCTTCGAGCAGCGCGGTCGCGCGCTGCCAGGCGTCGCCGAAGAAGCCGATGGCCGCTCCGACCCGCAGCCGGCCGGCGTCGTCCTTCGTCGCGTGCGGGTATTCCTCGCTCTTGTCGAAGTCCTTGACGGTGATCAGGCCGGTGAGCCTGCCGGCGTCGTCGACGAGGGGAAGCTTCTCGATCTTGTGGGTGGCGAAGATGGCGACCGCGTCCATCGGGGCCATGCCGACCTTGCCGGTGATGAGCGGCATCCGCGTCATCACCTCGCGCACCCGCATGGTGTGCTTCTGGGTGGCCGTGACGAAGCGCATATCGCGGTTCGTGATGATGCCGACGAGCACACCGTCACCGTCGACGACCGGGAGTCCGCTGATCCGGAACTGCCGGCAGAGCGCGTCGACGTCCGCAACAGTGGCCTCCGGCGAAGTTGTTACCGGATTGGTAATCATTCCGGATTCGCTGCGTTTGACGAGATCGACCTGTTCGGCCTGGTCCGCGATCGACAGGTTGCGGTGCAGAACACCGAGCCCCCCTTCACGGGCCATGGCGATGGCCATCCTGGTCTCGGTGACCGTGTCCATGGCGCTCGAGAGCAGCGGCGTCGCGACGCTGATTCTGCGGGTCAACCGCGACATTGTCACTGCTTCACTGGGAATGACGTCGGTGTGGCCCGGCAGAAGCAGGACGTCGTCGTAGGTAAGCCCGGTGAAACCGAACGGATCTGGCTGATCCATGGAACCCCTTTTAACTGGTGCAGAGTAATTACAGAAAAGTCCGGGAATTCGTCGAAACGACCGGTTTACCAATGTTAAGCGACTTCTCCGCATGCGCATTCCTTGATGACCGAACCGATTCCCAAGACCAGTCCGAAACATTTGCGACATAATCGGGACGTACTGTCGACGAAGAAGTTGGCAGGGGCCGGTTTACCCGAGTTTTTTCCCCTCGACCACCCCGAGGCCCCGCCCGTTCACGGAGGTTACGTTTTGACACCATTCACGCAGCGAACCCGCACGGCAGGCCTCCTGTCGTCCCGGCGGATGCTCGCCGGTCTCCTTCTCATCGGAGTCGCCAGTCTGGGCCTGATGGGCCTCGGCGCGACCAGTGCTTCGGCCGCGACGGCCACGCCGACGACGAAGTGCGTCGCCGACGCGACGACGGGCTGCATCCAGGGCACCATCAAGCAGTCCAACGGTGACCCGGCTGTCGGCGTCAAGCTGACCATCGCCGGCGGTGACGCCCCCGAGACGCTCACCACGGATGCCGCGGGCAAGTGGGGCGTGGCCATCACGGTCGCCGGCCCCTACACCGTGACCCTCGACACCACGACCCTGCCGAGCGGGGAGACGCTCGATCCGAGCGTCACCAACCCGGCCACCGTCACCGGCGGTTTGGGTCGCAACACGGGCACCATCTTCAAGCTCAGCGGCAGCGGCGGCAGTTCCAGCGGCTCGACCTCCGCGCCGACCACGGGCGACACGAGCGCGGCCACCGGCGGCTCCGTCACCTGGGAGCGTTTCCTCCAGCAGGCCGCGTCGGGCATCCGCCTCGGGCTGCTGCTCGCCCTCGCCTCCGTGGGCCTCTCGCTGATCTACGGCACGACCGGGCTGAGCAACTTCGCCCACGGCGAGCAGGTCACCCTCGGCGGACTGCTGGCCTTCGTGCTGGCCAACCAGCTCGGCCTCAACCTCTTCCTTGCCGCCTTCCTCACCGTCGTCGTCTGCGCGGCGACCGGGTACTTCCAGGACGCGCTGATCTGGAAACCGCTGCGCAAGCGCGGCCTGCCGAACACCCAGCTGATGATCGTGACCATCGGGCTCTCGATCGCGTTGCAGTACGCGTTCCAGTTCTTCATCGGCGCCAAGACCGTCCGGATCGACAAGGCCAACCCGGTCACCGTCGAAATCGGGCCGATCACCCTCTCGGTGCAGTCGCTCTGGGCGATGGGCATCGCCGTCGCGGTCATCATCCTCGTCGGGCTCTTCCTGCTCCGCTCCCGCATCGGCCGGGCCACCCGCGCCGTTTCGGACAACCCCTCGCTCGCCGCGGCCTCCGGTATCGACGTCGACGCCATCATCCGCCTGGTCTGGACGGCCTCTGCCGGCCTCGCCGGCCTCGCGGGCGTGATGCTCGGCCTCGTGCTCAACGGCGTGAACTGGCAGACCGGCCTGCAGCTGCTGCTGCTGATGTTCGCCGCGGTCACCCTCGGCGGGCTCGGTACCGCGTTCGGCGCCCTCGCCGGCGCGATGATCATCGGCATGGTCGTCGAGCTCACGAACCTCGTGCTGCCGGGTGACTTCAAGTACGCCACGGCACTGCTCATTCTCATCCTCGTCCTGCTCGTCAGGCCACAAGGCATTTTCGGGCGCCGAGAGCGCATCGGTTAGGAAGGACAAGACCGTGAATGAATTTCTGACAACCCTGACGGCGATCGCCGCCTCCGCCTTCTCGCCATCGACGGCGGCACTCGCCATCGCCGCCATCGGACTCAACATCCACTTCGGCTACACCGGGCTGCTCAACATGGGCCAGGCCGGGTTCATGCTCGTCGGCGCATACGCCTTCGCCATCTCCATCGTCGCCGGGATCCCGTTGTTCCCCGCCGTGTTGATCGCACTCGTCGCCGCGGCGGTGTTCGCGCTCGTCCTCGGTGTCCCGACGCTGAAGCTGCGCGGTGACTACCTCGCGATCGTGACGATCTCGGCCGCCGAGATCGTCCGGATGATCGGGCGCTCCTCGCTCCTCACCGACATCACCGGCGGTTCCAACGGCCTCACGGGCCAGAGCTACCGCGGCCCGTTCACCGACCTGTCCTTCCTCGGCGACGGCCAGACCACCCTCGGCCCGTTCACCTACGACAACACCGGGTCGAACGGCTGGTGGGTCCGCCTCGTGGCGTGGTCCATCGTCGGGATCCTCTGCCTCTTCGTGTTCCTGCTGATGCGCAGCCCGTGGGGTCGCGTGCTCCGCGGCATCCGCGAAGACGAGGATGCGATCCGCAGCCTCGGCAAGAACGTCTACGCCTACAAGATGCAGGCGCTCATCCTCGGCGGCACCATCGGAGCGCTCGGCGGCATCATCTACGTGCTGCCGGCATCCGTTCAGGCGGACAGCATGGGTCGGTCGATGACCTTCTTCGTGTGGACCGCGCTGCTGCTCGGCGGCGCCGCGACCGTGTTCGGGCCCGTGCTCGGCTCGATCATCTTCTTCGCCCTGCGCCTGTTCGTGCAGGGTATCGCCGGCCAGTTCGTGCCGGACAGCATCATGAACGGCCAGCAGGCCGAACAGTTCTCCTGGATTCTGATCGGTGTGGTGCTCATGCTCGTGGTCATCTTCAGACCCCAGGGTGTACTCGGCAACAAGAAGGAGCTGAGCTTCAATGTCAACTGATCTCGGAGTCACCCCCGCCCCGACGAAAGCCGCGGCCGCCGCCACGGCGAGCGTCGCCGCCGTCTCGCCCCTGCCCGGCGTCCCCAAGCCGGACCCGATCCTCGTCGTCGACAACATCGTGCGTCAGTTCGGCGGCATGACCGCCGTCAACGTGCCGCACCTCGAGGTGCAGCGCGGAATCATCACGGCCCTGATCGGACCGAACGGCGCGGGTAAGACCACGTTCTTCAACCTGATCACGGGCTTCGACAAGCCGAGCTCCGCCCCGCGCCTCATCGGCGGGCCGAAGTCCGACCATGCCGCCCGGTCGATGTTCAATGGGCGGTCCGTCAACAACATGGGAGCCGCGAAGGTCGCCCAGCGCGGCATGGTGCGCACCTTCCAGCTGACCAAGGCGCTGTCCCGGCTCACCGTTCTCGAGAACATGCTCCTCGGCGCGAAGGACCAGCCGGGTGAGAACCTCTTCGCCGCGGTGATCAAGCCACTCTGGGCGGCCCGCGAACGGGAGATCACGCTGCAGGCCGAGGACCTCCTGCAGCGCTTCAAGCTTCTCGAGAAGAAGAACGACATGGCCGGCAGCCTCTCCGGCGGCCAGAAGAAACTCCTCGAGATGGCGCGGGCGCTCATGAGCGAACCGACCATGATCATGCTCGACGAGCCGATGGCCGGGGTCAACCCCGCGCTCACCCAGTCGCTGCTCGGCCACATCAAGTCGCTCCGCGACGAGGGCATGACCGTCCTGTTCGTCGAGCACGACATGCACATGGTGCGGCACATCTCCGACTGGGTCGTCGTGATGGCCGAAGGCAAGGTCGTTGCGGAAGGCCCGTCGGCGACCGTCATGGACGACCAGGCCGTGATCGACGCCTATCTCGGCGCGCACCACGACACCGACCTCGGCGACGACTCTCTCCTCACGGACGAAGTCGCGGAGGAACTGGCCAAAGAGGTCGAACTCGAAAACCGCACGGAAGGCGACGCGTAGTCATGGTTGTACCCACAGGCTCCCCCGCTCCGGTCCTGCAGGCGACGGATCTCGTCGCCGGCTACGTTCCCGGGGTCAATATCCTCAATGGCTGCAACCTGGATGTCTACCCGGGTGAGCTCATCGGAATCATCGGCCCGAACGGCGCCGGCAAGTCGACGCTGCTGAAGGCGCTGTTCGGACTCGTGTCCGTCCGCAGCGGCAGCGTCACGCTCAAGGGCGAGGACATCACCGGGTTCAAGGCGAACCGCCTCGTGCAGGCCGGTGTCGGCTTCGTCCCCCAGAACAACAACGTGTTCCCCTCGCTCACGATCGAGGAGAACCTGCAGATGGGCCTGTACCTGCGGCCCCGACTGCTCAGCGAGCGCCTCGACGCGATCTTCGACCTGTTCCCCGCCCTCGCCGACCGCCGCACCCAGCGGGCCGGTTCGCTCTCCGGTGGTGAACGCCAGTCGGTCGCGATGGCGCGCGCACTCATGATGGACCCCTCCGTGCTGCTCCTCGACGAGCCGTCCGCCGGACTGTCCCCCGTGCGTCAGGACGAGACCTTCATCCGCACCCGCCGGATCAACAAGACCGGCGTGACGATCGTGATGGTCGAGCAGAACGCCCGCCGCTGCCTGCAGATCTGCGACCGCGGCTATGTGCTCGATCAGGGCCGCAACGCGTACACGGGCACCGGTCGCGAACTCGCGGACGACCCGAAGGTTATCGAGCTCTACCTCGGCACCCTCGCCAAGGATGTTGACGCCGAGAAGGACGACAAGCCCGTCACCATCGCTTGACCCGGGTCTTCCGGCCCACCCGCACGACCGAGAGGCCCGTGCCAGCCCCCCCTGAGGGCCGGTACGGGCCTTTTCGCGTCCCCGCCGGCATCCGCCCGCAACCGCGCCCGTCTGCGCAGCCCGCTCCCGAAACGGCAGGCGCGGCCTGCCGAAACCGGCGCGGGCGCAGCTGGCGTCGCTGGCGTCGCTGGCGTCGCTGGCGTCGCTGGCGTCGCTGGTGTCGCTGGTGTCGCTGGCGTCGCTGGCGTCGCTGGCGTCGCTGGCGTCGCTGGCGTCGCTGGCGTCGCTGGTGTCGCTGGCGTCGCTGAGGTGTCGCAGATCGACGTTCGTGCGCCCGGCGAACGTCGATGTGCGACACCTCAGCGGACGAGCGGATGCTGCCGCACCGGCGCACGCGCGGAGGCGGGTGCACCAAAGAGCGGGGCCGGGCTTTCGCCCGACCCCGCTCCCTGTGTTCTTACGGCCTCAGCCGAAGATCAGCACTCTCCGACTAGTAGGAGGTCTGTCCTTCGATGGCGGACTGCCAGACCGGCTTGTTGTCCTTGTCGAACTTGTAGATGCCGATGAAGGCGCTCGACGGCTCGTTGTGCGAGTTGAACGGGCCGACGCCGGACTGTCCGACGTACTGGATGTCCGTTCCGGCGGTGACGAGCGGTGCACACTCGGCGTAGCTCTTGCACTTGGTGCCCTTGCCACTCGCGCCGGAGACGGCCGCGAGCTGCGCCTGGATGTCGGCGGAGACGGTGGACTTGGCCTTCAGCGCCGCGAGGGCGGAGAGGGTGGTCGCGTCGTAGGCCTCGGGGGCGTAGGAGAAGTCTCCGAGAGCCGCGTTCTGGGTGTCCTTGTACCAGGAGACGAGCTTGCCCTTGAATTCGTCGGCCGGGTATGCGCCGGGGATCGTGCCCTGTGCGCTGGTCAGCGTGCCGGCTTCGAAGTCCTTGCTGTAGTCGGCGGTGTTGCCGTCGGACAGGTAGACCTTGGAGAGGTCGACGCCCTGGGCCTTGAGCTCGGGGATGATCGACTTGGTCTCGTCGAAGGCGAGGATGACGATCGCGTCGGGGGTGGTCGCCTTGGCGGCGGTCACCTCGGACGAGAACGTGGTCTGGCCGGGGGGGAATTCCTGGCCGTTGCCCTTGCCGCCGTAGACGACGGTTCCGCCGGAGGCTTCGATGCTCTTCTGCGTGAAGTCGCGGAGGCCGGTGCCGTAGGAGTCGTTGAAGACCAGGAAGGCGACCTTGGCGTTGCCGTCACCCGTGATGAGCTGGCCGAGCGCGGAACCCTGGACCGAGTCCGGCGGTGCGGTGCGGAAGTAGAACGGACCGTAGCCGCTGAGCTTGGCCGAGGTGTTGGCCGGGGAGATCTGGACGATCTTCGCGGAGGCGAAAGAGTCGACGACGTTGAGCGAAACGCTCGAGGACGCCGCGCCGATGGCGACGGAGACCTTGGCCGCGATGAGCTTCTGGGCCGATGCTGTCGAGATCGTCAGGTCCGTGCTGTCACCGGAGTCGGTGGCCAGGACGCAGGCGTCCTTGCCGTCGACGCCGCCGGCGGCGTTGATGTCGGAGACGGCGAGGCCAACGCCGGCGAGTTCCGGCGGGTTGAGATAGGCGAGGCTACCGGTGATCGGGAGGATCGAGCCGACGACCAGCGACTTGTCCGTGGACGCTCCGCTCGCACAAGCTGCGTCGGTGTACGAGGACGAGGCCGCGGCCGAGGTCGTGGTAGCGGTAGAACCGCCGCCGGATGCACAACCGGAGAGCATGACGGCGATGACGCCTGCTCCCGCCACGATGGCGGTCCGGAGGGCGTGCTTGGATTTAATCATCCTGGGTACCCTTTCATCTTGCACGCGTCAGTACGCCTCCGGGTGAGGCCCACTCGCGTTATTAGGCTCCAACCTAGGATCACTTTGTTTCGAGGATGTTTTCTTGCCGTGCAAAGAGAACATCGTTAGCGATTCGTGACACCACCGGCACTTGCTCTGGGGGACGCCCTCCGACGAGGTCCTGTACTAAGAGCGTCGTCCGGTCACGCCCTGGTAGGCGATCTGCTTCTTTTCACCGAGCGCGGTGTGGCATGTTGCCCAAGAAGTGCACACCGAGTCACCGTGGCTGACCCGATCGAGGGCCGGGGCGATCGAGGGCCCGCCATCGTCGCCTGCCTCGGCCGCGGCGAGCGCCGCGAGCACCACCCCGTCGAAGGCTTCCCCGCCTCCGGCGGTGTCGGCGAGCCCAGGATCCGAGGTGCGCAGGCGCACCGCGAAGGCTTCGTCCGCCGCGAGCGGAGTGCCGCCGTTCGTGAAATCGTTCAGCGGCAGGAGGGCGATTCCCGCGGCGACCACGGACGCCGAGACCTCGGCGGGCACGGCGCTCGTCGCGTCCCAGAGAACGAGGTCGACGTGTCGGGCCACCAGGTCGGCGACCGCGACCGCGACATTGCCGGTCGAGTTCCGATGCACGAGCTGGATCGGCAGGGTGCCGGGCAGGGCCTGTTCGAGGATCTCACGGGCGGCCAGCTCGGTGCCCGCGACCTGCGCGGCACCGGTCACGGCGACTCCCGCTTCCCCGGTCATCGGGAACAGCGTGCCGATCAACAGGGTGCCGTCGCCGGTGGGCGCAATCGTTGCAGCGACGCTCGGGGTGCTCGTCACGGCGACAGGGGCGCCACTCGCGGTGCAGCCGGTCAGCAGCAGCGCGGCGGCCACGGTGAGCGTGAGGCCGGCAGACGTGCGGCCCCGAGGGCGCGAGGTGAGGGTCGTGGGCGGAAAGGGCATCCGTGGTCCTTTCACAGGTGGGGAATGCCTCGAGCGTATCGCCGGTCAGAGGGGTTCGGGGGATGCTCGCCGCGGGGCGCGTCCGGTGGCGACCATGTCGACCGTGAGGATCACGAGCGCGACCCAGACGAGCCCGAAGCCGACCCAGCGCTCCGGCGGCATGGGCTCGCCCAGGATGAACACGCCGACGAGGAACTGCAGCACCGGCGCCACGAACTGCACGAGGCCGAGCAGGCTGAGCGGCAGGCGGCGGGCGGCCGCGGCGAAGAACAACAGCGGGACGGCCGTCACGACGCCCGTCGACACGAGGCCGACGGTGTGCCAGGGCGACACCGTTCCGAAGGTGAGCCCGGTCATGGCGCCCACGATCAGGAGTTCCGCGATCGCGATCGGCATCAGCCAGGCGGTCTCGAGGGTGAGGCCGGTGAGTGCCCCGACGCCGGGGCCTACGTTCTTCTTGATCAGCCCGTAGAACCCGAAGGACAGGGCGAGGACGAGCGAGATCCACGGCAGCGCCCCGTAGCCGAGGGTGAGCACGAGCACGGCGGCCGCACTGATCGCCACCGCGATCCACTGGATGCGCCGCAAGCGCTCGTGCAGAACGAAGACGCCCAGCAGTACCGTGACGATCGGGTTCATGAAGTAGCCGAGGGCGGCTTCGACGACGTGCCCGGTCAGCGTCGCAAAGACGTAGGTCTGCCAGTTGACGAAGATCAGGAGACCGGCCAGGCCCATCACCCAGACCGTCTTCGGGCGGCGGAGCACCACGAGCAGGGCGGGCCAGCCCCGGGTGGCGGTGATCAGGGCGAGGCAGAAGACGAGCGAGAAGAGCACCCGCCAGGCCACGACTTCGAAGGGTCCCGTGGGGTGCAGCAGCAGGAAGAAGAGCGGGAGCAGGCCCCAGAGGCCGTACGCTGCGATCGCGAATCCGAGTCCGCTGGTCGGCTCGACCGGCTGGTTCCGTGTCCTGCTCACGACGATTCCCCTTCACGGGCGTGCTCTGCGTTGGCGTGCCCTGCGTTGGCGTGCCCTGGGTGCTGCGTGCCGCGTCGAAGCGGGCCTGGGGAACACAAAATCCCGGATGAACAGGCCATCCGGGATTTTGTGTTGTTCGTACTTATACTGCGATCGTGCGTGGCGCCTGGGAGGATTCCCTAGCGGACGACGACGGCGAGCACGTCGCGTGCGGAGAGGACGAGGAGATCGTCGCCACCGAACTTGACCTCGGTTCCGCCGTACTTGGAGTAGATGACCTTGTCGCCCACGGCAATGTCGAGCGGGATGCGGTTGCCGTTGTCGTCGATGCGGCCGGGGCCGACGGCGACAACTTCGCCCTCCTGGGGCTTTTCCTTGGCAGTGTCAGGGATGACCAGACCTGATGCGGTGGTCTGCTCGGCGTCGACCTGCTTGATGACGATGCGATCCTCGAGCGGCTTGATGGAGACCGACACGGTTGACCTCTTTCTTAGCTAAGACTTGGTTGGCAGACTCACAGCGAGAGTGCTAACAGCGAGTTTAGGGCGCATCTGGCACTCACGCAATGTGAGTGCCAGACTCGGGCGTTCCGGGCGCGGCGGCCGCGGCTTGATATCGTTTGGACAATGGACCGCTCCGAGCTTGTCGACCTCTTGTCCCCCGATGGGCTGCGCCTGCTGGACTCGCTTCCGCCCTGGGACAACGCCTCCGATGTGGTGCGCCTGGTCAGCGACCTGCGGAAGGCCGGCCACCCGCAGGGTCTTGTGACCGCGGTGCTCGGCCAGTCCCGGCTGCGCGCGAAGGCCGTGGCCAAGTTCGGCGACTTCGCCGGGCGGATGCTGTTCACCGAGGCCGGTCTCGAACAGGCCACCCGCCTGAACGTCGCCGCACTGCACGCCGGCCGGTTCGCGGCGGCCGGCCTGAACCGGGTCGCCGATCTCGGCAGCGGGATCGGCAGCGACTCGATGGCCCTCGCCGCCCTCGACATCCTGGTGACCGCCGTGGACACCGACGAGGTCACGGCAGCGGTCGCAAGCTACAACCTCGCTCCCTTCGACAATGCGAGCGTCGTGCACGGTGACGCGGAGACCTTCGACCTGACCGGCTTCGATGCGGCCTGGCTCGACCCGGCCCGTCGCACGGCCGGGCACACCAACACCTCCCGGCTGACCCGTCCGGAAGACTATTCGCCGAATCTCGACTTCGTCTTCGGCCTGAGCGAGCGGATGCCGATCGGCGTGAAACTCGGTCCGGGCCACGACCGCGACGCCATTCCCGCAGCCGCGGAAGCACAGTGGGTGTCGGTGGACGGAAAGCTCGTGGAGATGGGACTCTGGTTCGGCGCCCTCGCTCGCGACGGCATCCGCCGCTCGGCGCTGCTTCTGGGCAGGGCAGGCAGTCATGAGCTCACCGCGGCGGCCGACAGCGTCGACGTCGACAGTGTGGCCGGCGAGGCGGGCGTTCCGGGGAGCTACCTCTACGAACCGGACGGGGCCGTGATCCGGGCGCGACTGATCGGTGATCTGGCCCGCAGCCTGGACGCGCTGATGCTCGGGGAGGGCATCGCCTATCTCAGCTCCGAATCCCTGCACGAGACCCCGTTCGCGACCGCGTTCCGGGTGCTCGAGTCGCTGCCGGTGGACGAGAAGAAGCTGCGGCTCGCGCTCAAGGAGCGCCGGATCGGCACGCTCGAGATCAAAAAGCGCGGCGTGGACGTGGATCCGGCCGTGCTGCGCACCCGGCTGAAGCTGCACGGCCCCGAGTCGGCGACGCTGGTGCTCACCCGGGCGGGCGGGCGCAGGCTCGCCCTGCTCGTGGAGCGGGTGCAGCCGCCGCGCTGACCTCTCAGTGCGGGATGGGGCTGATGCCCTGGCTGATCAGCACGATCCAGCCCGCGGCGATGACGAGGCCGGCGAGGCCGGTGCCGAGGCCCCAGGCCCAGATCGAGACGGCCGGGCGTTCGGTGCGGCTCGCCCAGATGGCGAGCACGACGGCGGCGAGCGAGAGCGGCGCGGTCCAGACCACGAAAACGGCACCGGCGAGGCCGACGGCGCCGAACCCGAGGGACGCGACGGAGAGCGCGCGCCGTCTGGCGAGGGCGCGCAGCTCGGACTCGGTGTAGACGTAGGGCACCCACTCGGTGGGGGCCGTGACGGTTGACGCGTAGTCGAGTTCGCCGGTGACCTCCTCCGGCGGGCGCGTCAGCGCGAACCGGAGGTCGTCGCCGGCGGCCGGGTGTCGTGCATCCGTCACTGCGGCCTCCCGGTCCGGTCACTGCGCCCAGGGAACGGGCTCTCAGCGATAGTAGTTGGTACTCGGCATGCTTGCGAAGATGAGCACCCAGACGACGATGCTCAACAGGGCGAGGGCGACGCCGACGATGCCGGTGATCAGGCCGGTCAGCCAGAGCCCCCTGGCGTATGGTTCTTTGGTGCGTCCGAGGGCCCCGAGCACGATCGCCGCGGCCGGCAACAGCAGGGCGAGCACCCCGCCGACGAAGGGGATGAAGGCGACGGGGAGGCCCAGCAGCCCGACGACGCCCGAGACGAGCGAGAGGATGCTGAGCACCGGCTGGCGGGTCGCCGCCTGCGCCCCCGGGGCGGGAGGGTACGGGTACCCGGAACCGAGAGGCTGCGGTGACGACGGGCCGGACTCCGGCGGGCCGACGGGAGGCGGGCCGACGGGAGGCGGGCCGACGGGAGAGTCCCCGAGCGGCGGGCCGGCGGCAGAACCCATGAAGGGCGGGCCGGCGGGCGGGCCGGAGGCAGAATCCGCGGGGGGCGTTCCGGCGGACTCGCCACGCGGAATCTGTGGGACCTCGGGCACCTCGGGCACGTGCGGCACGTCGGGCACCTGCGGGACCTCCGGAACCGGAGGGAGTCCCGAGGCGCGCGGAGCATTCACATCACTCATGAGCTGTTCCTTTCCACTGCATTGGCGGGCCGGTGGCCACGACAGGTCAGCGTCAACGACGGGTCAGCGATGACGGGCCGCTGGGGCCTCAGTAGCTGGAGTATCCGCTGTTCGAGGTCGTGGCGATCAGGACGATGAAGAGGATTATCAGGACTATCTCGGCGACGAGGCGCACGTAGCCGAGCGCGAGGCCGGCGATCGCGAGGCCGCGACCCTTCTCCCCGGTCTTCTTGATCTGGCTGAGCGCGATGTGGCCGGTGATGATCGCGGCGAGGGAAATGAAGAACGCCGAGACAAGTGAGACGATCGCTAGGACGTTGTACTTGTCCTGGGCGAGGGGCTGGCCGTAGGGCTGCTGACCGTACTGCTGCTGGCCGTAGGGCTGCTGCTGGCCGTATGCGTCGGGTGCGCCGTACGCCGGTGCGGCGGGCGCCTGATATGCCGGAACTTCGGGAGCCTGGTACGCCGGTGCGGCGGGCGCCTGATATGCCGGCGCTTCGGGAGCCTGGTAGATCGGGGGCTGGTTCACCGGGGGCGGGGTAACCGGGGGCTGGTTCGGGTCGGTCATGACTAACGGCTCCTTTGGGCTTCGATCAGCTGGCGGTGCCATAGTGGCACCCTCATTGAACGGGTGTCAACGCCCATGACTCGCCATGTCTGTTGTGCCCAGCGTATCGCGGATGCACAGGAACCTGAGATGGGGCGCGGTTTTCACCCCTGGATGACGGAAGCGGGGAGCGTCGAATCCGCGCCGAAGACGAGGGTGGACGGCTCGTGGCCTGCCATGATCAGCTGGGCCCCGAGCGCGGCGATCATGGCGCCGTTGTCGGTGCACAGGGAGAGCGGCGGGATGCGCAGGGCGATGCCGGCGGCATCCGTGCGTTCGACGGCGAGCTCACGGAGTCGCGCGTTCGCGATCACACCGCCGCCGAGGAGGAGGCGCGGAACCCCGAGGTCGGTGCACGCGGCGACGGCCTTGGTGAGCAGGATGTCGATGACGGCCTCGCGGAAGCTCGCCGCGACGTCCGCGAGCGGCACCGTCTCGCCCGCGTCGCGGGTCTGCTCGACCCAGCGGGCCACCGACGTCTTCAGCCCGGAGAAGGAGAAGTCGTAGCGGTGGTGCTCCATGTCCTTGTGGTGGCTGAGGCCGCGCGGGAAACGGATGAACGCCGGATCGCCGCCGACGGCGACGCGGTCGATCTGTGGACCGCCGGGGTAGGGCAGGCCGAGGATGCGGGCGACCTTGTCGAAGGCCTCCCCCGCCGCGTCGTCGATGGTCTCGCCGAGCAGTTCCACGTCGGAGACGAGGTCGCGCACGAGGAGGAGCGAGGTGTGCCCTCCCGAGACGAGGAGGGCTATCGTCGGGTATTCGAGGGGCTCCGTTCCCGGGTCGGCCTCGGTCTGGAGCACGTCGGCGCCGACGTGGCCGACGAGGTGGTTGACCGCGTAGATCGGCTTACCGAGGGCGATCGCGAGGGCCTTCGCTGCGCCGACGCCGACCATTAGGGCGCCGGACAGGCCGGGTCCGTAGGTGACGGCGATCGCGTCGACGTCCTCGAGGCGGATGCCCGCGTCGCTGGTTGCGGCGCGGATCATCGGGACGAGCTCCTCGAGATGGGCGCGCGCCGCGACCTCGGGGACGACGCCGCCGTAGCGGGCGTGCTCGTCCATCGAGGAGGCGATCGTGTTCGAGAGCAGCCGGGTGCCGCGGACGATCCCGATGCCGGTTTCGTCGCACGAGGTTTCGATGCCGAGCACCAGGGGGTTGTCGCGGTTCATTCGGTCGCCTCCGCGGCATCCGTCGGGTCGGTCGGGGGCTGCACCGGGTCGGGCGCGGCGAGCGCCGCCTCCGCCGGAGGGACCGCGAGGCGCATGACGAGCGCATCGACGTTGTCGGGCTGGTAGTAGCCGCGGCGCACGCCGATCTCCTCGAAGCCGAGCCGGAGGTAGACCCGCTGGGCGCCGGGGTTGTCGGAACGGACCTCGAGGAACACCTCGCGGATGCCGCGCTTGCGGGCCTCGGTGACGAGGCTCTGCACGAGGGTGCCGCCGAGCCCGTGGCGGCGGGCCGTCTCGGTGACGGCGATAGTCTGGATGTCGCCCTCGAGGGCCCCGCGCGGTGCGAGCAGCCCCGCGTATGCCTCGATGCGGTCGGGTTCGTCCGGCGGGACCGCGACGAGGTAGTAGCAGTCCGGGTCCGTGATGTCCCGGAGCATGCCCTCCGCGGACCAGGCGTCGTTCTCGAAGAGGCGGGTCTCGAGGGCCATGATGCCGTCGAGGTCTCCCGCGTGGGCGCGACGCAGCTGCCAGGTCACTCAGCTCACCCGTTTCGGGCCAGCGGACAGCGTGACGTCGGGTGAGCGCAGGTAGAAGGCGGCGTCTGTCGCGAAGGCCCGATCGTTGGCGAGCAGCAGCTCGGCGACCCGGCCGAGGTCGGCGGCGGGCACGGTCACGGTGTCCGCGCGGTCGAGATCCGCGTAGACCCAGTCCGGCTCGAGCAGGACGGCCGGCTTTGCGACCCCGGGCGCGGCGAGGCGCACGGGCAGGCCCGCGGCATCCACCCCGCTGTACGCGGACCAGTTGACCTCGCGCCTGCGGGCGTCGGTCACGACGACGAGGCCGCCGGTGTGGCCGGCCAGGTAGCGATTGAGGGCGATGGCGTCGTGGCTGATCACGGGTAGGAAGGGCAGGCCGGCGCCGAGCGCGAAGACGCGGGCGGCGGCGATGCCAACGCGGAGGCCGGTGAACGGGCCGGGACCCATGCCGCCGACGACGCCGGTCAGGTCGGAGACGCGCACGTTCGCACGCTCGAGGCACTCGCTGATGAGGCTGCCGATCACTTCGGCGTGCCGCATGGTGTCCGCGGTGTCGATGTCGGCGAGCACGCCGTGGACCCCGTCGACGACCGCGACGCTGGTTCCGGCGGAGGTATCGATGGCGAGAAGCACCCGTTCAGCCTATTCCCCGCGCAGACCGCCCTCGAACCCGGGCCAGCGAGGGCCGAAACCGGTGATCGTCACGGTGCGCGGCTCGTCGAGATCCACGTCGAGGTCCAGGCCGGGGGCACCGACGCCCGGCGCAGCGGATGCCGGTCCCGGCTCGCCCACGCCCGCGGGCCGGGGTTGCAGCGCGCCGGTCGGCCGCTCGATCTCGATGTCGAGCCAGGACTCGGCGACGCCGTCGAGCAGGCCCCGCCCCCACTCGACCACGACGACGGAGTGTTCGAAATCGATGTCGAGATCGTCCAGTTCGAGCGCACTCTGCAGCCGGTAGGCGTCGACGTGCACGAGCGGCGGTCCACCCGTGAGGTTCGGGTGCGCGCGGGCGAGCACGAAGGTCGGGCTCGTGACCGCGCCGCGCACGCCGAGTCCCGCGCCGAGGCCACGGGTGAAGGTGGTCTTGCCCGCGCCGAGCGGGCCGGTCAGCACGACCAGGTCGCCCGCGCGCAGCTCCGCGGCCACGGCGACGCCGAACTCGTGCATCGCAGCGGCATCGGGGATCACCCGACGGACCACCCGACCGCTCATCCGGCGGGTTCCTCGTTCCGGTAGCTGCGCGGCACCCGGTGCCCGATCCTGGTGACGATCTCGTAGTTGATCGTGCCCGCGGCATCCGCCCAGTCGGCCGCACTCGGCACCGGCTCCCACTCGTCCGCCCCGGTTCCTTTCCGGTCGAGAGTGGCCGGTATGCCGGTACCTCTCGACCGGAAAGGTACCGGCCGGGCGTCGGGATCGCCGAAGAGCACGACCTCGTCGCCGACCTCGACGCTGTCCTGGCCGACGCTCACGACGAACTGGTCCATCGCGATGCGGCCGACGATCGGGTAGCCCTGGCCGTTGATGCTCACCCGGGCGGAGCCGGACGCCGCGCGGGGCACGCCGTCCGCGTAGCCGAGGGGGACGAGGGCGAGGTTGCCGTCTTCGGGGGCACGCCACAGGTAGTCGTAGGAGACGCCGGCTCCCGCAGGCACCCGGCGCACGGCCGCGACGCTCGCGCGCAGGGTCATCGCCGGCGCGAGGCCGAGTTCTCGCGGGGTCGCGTCGTCGAAGGGCGACAGCCCGTAGAGGCCGATGCCGATGCGCACCATCGAGAACCGGGCGGCGGGCAGGCGCAGCGCAGCCGCAGTCGACGCGAGATGCGCGAGCTCCGGGGCCAGTCCCGCCGCGGCGGCGAGGTCGAGACCGGAGCCGAAGCGGGCGACGGCCTCGTCGTCCGCGGCCGGCGAGGCGTTGGAGAGGTGGCTGAAGATGCCGCGAACGTGCACGAGGCGGTCCCGTTCGAAGCCGGCTGCGAGCGCGAAGACCTCGGCCCAGTCCGGCCCGTTCAGACCGTTGCGGCTGAGGCCGGTGTCGAGCTTCAGGTGGACGTTCGCGACGCGGCCGAGCCGGCCTGCGGCATCCGCTATGGCGCGGAGCTGGCGCGCGGAGGACACCCCCAGGTCGATGTCCCTGGCGATCGCGGGGGCGAAATCGGTGTCGGGGCCGTGCAGCCAGGCGAGGAGCGGGGCCTCGATGCCGGCGTCGCGGAGCGCGTGCGCCTCGGTGAGGTCGGCGACGCCGAGCCAGTCGGCACCGGCGGCGAGGGCCGTGCGGGCGACCGGGACCGCGCCGTGGCCGTACGCGTTGGCCTTGACGACGGCCATGAAATGCGGAGCGCCGATCACGGCGCGCAGGTGGGCGACGTTCGCGGCGACCGCGCCGAGGTCGACGACCGCCTCGCGGAACTCGCTCACGACGCGCCCTCGAGCACCACGAAAGCGCAGGCGACGCCCGCGTCGTGGGTCATCGTGAGGTGCACGGAATCGACGCCGCGTGCGCGCAGCACGTCGGCCATGACCCCGCTGAGCCGGAACCCGGGGTTACCGTGGGCGTCGTTCACGACTTCCATCTCCTGCCAGCTGGTGCCCGCACTGTCGCCGAGCGCCTTGATCAGTGCTTCCTTGGCCGCGAACCGGGCCGCGAGGGAGTGGGTGGGCAGGCCACGTTCTCCGGCCGCGAACAGCCGGGGAACGAGTCCGGGCGTGCGCAGCACCTGCCGGTCGAACCGGTCGAGGTCGACGATGTCGACACCGATGCCGCGAATCACGCCGGCGCCCGCCTGCCCGTCCTCACTCCGCCCGTGCCTATTCGACCGTGACCGACTTCGCGAGGTTGCGCGGCTGGTCGACGTCGAGGCCCTTGACCGTTGCGAGTTCCATCGCGAAGATCTGCATCGGCACGACCGCGAGGAACGGCTCGAAGAGCGGCGCGGCGAGCGGGATCCGCAGCACGGTGTCCGCGAACGGCAGCACGGCAACGTCGCCCTCTTCGGCGATCGCGATGATGCGTGCGCCGCGGGCCCGGATCTCCTGGATGTTCGAGATCACCTTGGGGTGCAGGTGCGCGGAACCGCGCGGGCTCGGAACGACGACGAACACGGGCTGGCCCGGCTCGATCAGCGCGATCGGGCCGTGCTTGAGCTCGCCGGCCGCGAAGCCCTCCGCGTGGATGTACGCGAGTTCCTTGAGCTTGAGTGCGCCCTCGAGCGCGATCGGGAAACCGACGTGGCGGCCGAGGAACAGCACGGCGCGGGTGTCCGACATCCAGGCGGCGAGTTCGTGCACGGCGCTCTCCTGGAGCAACACGGTCGCGATCTTCGCGGGAATCGCCTGGAGCTCGACGACCTGAGCCGCGGCATCCGCTGCGGTGATGCTGCCGCGCACCCGGGCGAGGTGCAGGGCGAAGAGGTAGAGGGCGGCGATCTGGGCGGTGAAGCCCTTCGTCGAGGCCACGGCGACCTCGGGACCGGCGTGCGTGTAGATCACGGCGTCGGACTCGCGGGGAATGGTCGCACCCTGGGTGTTGCAGATCGAGATGGCCTTGGCGCCGGACTCCCTGGCGAACTTGACCGCCATCAGGGTGTCCATGGTCTCGCCGGACTGGCTGATCGAGATGATCAGAGTTTCGGCGTTCAGCACCGGGTCGCGGTAACGGAACTCGTGGCTGAGTTCGACGTCCACGGGGACCCTGGTCCACTTCTCGATCGCGTACTTGGCGACGTAGCCGGCGTTCGCGGCGGTGCCGCAGGCGACGATGACGATCCGGCGGATGCTCGCGAGCACGTCGTCTCCGAACGCCTCGAGCTCGGGCACGACGGCCTGGCCCTCGTGAATGCGGCCGAGGAGCGTGTTGGCGACGGCGTCGGGCTGCTCGGAGACTTCCTTGGCCATGAAGCTCGACCAACCGCCCTTTTCGGCGGCGGAGGCGTCCCAGGCGATGTCGAATTCCTCAAACTCGACGGGGTTGCCCTCGAAGTCGGTGATGGTGACAACCTGCGGGGTGATCGTGACGATCTGGTCCTGGCCGACCGCGACGGCGCGGCGGGTGAACTCGACGAACGCCGCGACGTCGGAGCCGAGGAAGTTCTCCCCGTCGCCGAGGCCGATCACGAGCGGGGAATTGCGCCGGGCGCCGACGACGACGCCGGGCTGGTCCTGGTGCACCGCGAGGAGGGTGAAGGCGCCGTCCAGGCGGCCGACGACGCTCAGGAACGCGGCGCTCAGGTCGCCGAGGCGCTGGTACTCACGGCCGAGGAGCACGGCGGCGACCTCGGTGTCGGTCTCGCTCTCGAAGGTGAAGCCCTCGGAGAGGAGTTCGTCCTTGAGGACCGAGAAGTTTTCGATAATTCCGTTGTGGATCAGGGCGAGCTTGCCGTTGTCGCCGAGGTGCGGGTGCGCATTCGCGTCGGTCGGTCCGCCGTGGGTGGCCCAGCGGGTGTGCCCGATACCGGTCCGCCCATTGTTGATCGAATTGGCCTCGAGGTCTCCGGCCAGGATGGCAAGCTTTCCGGCCCGTTTCCTGGTGTTCAGCACGCCGTCATCGTCGATGACGGCGATGCCCGCTGAGTCGTAACCGCGGTATTCCAGTCTCCGCAACCCCCTCATCAGGACCTCGACGCTCTTGTCTTCCCCTACATAACCTACGATTCCGCACATGGCCTCGATTTTAGTCCGACTAAGCTGTGTGGAATGTCCGATCCAGCCGCGAGCCTCTGGAACAACGGCCACACCACACCGTTCGTCGAGCTGGATCGAGCGGACTGGGCGGCCCTTGCACCCACGACCCAGCTCCCCCTTCGTGAGACCGAGATCGTGCAGCTGCGCGGCCTCGGTGAGCCGCTCGACCTCGGCGAGGTGACCGATGTCTACCTGCCCGTCAGCCGCCTGCTCAACCTCTACGCGGCTGGCGCGAGTCAGCTGCATCGGGCGACGAGCGACTTCCTCGGCGAACGCGCCCGGCGCACCCCGTTCGTGATCGGCGTCGCCGGGTCCGTCGCCGTCGGCAAATCGACGATCGCCCGGCTCCTGCGCGAGCTGCTCGCCCGCTGGGAGGACACCCCCCGGGTCGAACTCGTGACCACCGACGGGTTCCTGTTCCCGAACGCCGAACTGGCCCGGCGCGGCCTGATGGCCCGCAAGGGATTCCCGGAGTCGTACGACCGACGGTCGCTGCTCCGCTTCGTGTCCGCCGTCAAGGGCGGTGCCGCCGAGGTGCGGGCCCCGTTCTATTCACACCTGAACTACGACATCGTGCCGGACGCGCAGATCGTGGTGCGCCAGCCGGACGTCCTCATCGTCGAAGGCCTCAACGTGCTCGCACCGCCGGCCACGGGGCATGGACTCACGGTCAGCGACCTCTTCGACTTCACCGTGTACGTGGATGCCCGCACCCAGGACATCGCCCGCTGGTACGTCGAGCGGTTCCTGCGCCTGCAGCGCGGAGCGTTCAGCAACCCGAAGTCCTACTTCCACCGGTACGCGACGATGACGGAAGACGAGGCCCGCCGCGAGGCCCGCCGGATCTGGGACGAGATCAACGAGCCGAACCTCGTCCAGAACATCCTGCCGACGCGCTCCCGGGCGACCCTGGTGCTGCGCAAGGACGAGAACCACGCCGTGTCGAAGGTGCTGCTCCGCAAGCTCTGAGCCGCGCGCAGCATCCGCGGTGTAGAGTCGGTTCACCCATCGTTCTGGCCGACCCGCCTGGAGGCGCGATCGTGAGAGCCGCGTATACCGCGCTAGTGCTGTACTTGACCGGCCCGCTGCTCGCGCTCATCCTCGTGCCGGCCGAACCGGGGATGCTGTTCCTCGCCGGTGTCGCCGTGCTCGGCCTCGCGGTCGTGATCGGGGCGCGCTACCGGCTCACGGCGACCGTGGCCCTCGAGCTCACGGTCGGCCGCCGCTCGCACCAGCACCGCGAGGTGCTCAGCCGGCTCGCCGCACCCAGCCACCCCAACACCGCGGGGCGTGCGCGCCCGCGAGCACCGGCCGGGCAGCCCGCGGTCGCCTAGTCCTCAGCCGGCAGCCCCGACGCAGGGCGAGGCCGCGCGACCGCAGACGCGCCCCCTCCTCCTCCGATCGTTGGGACCTCTTCCGTGGACCTCTATTCCGTTGCGCCCGTCGCAGCCCTGCTCCAGGCCGCCGTCGCGGCCGTCACCGCCCTCTCCTCCGCGCTCGCTCCCCTCTCCGGCGCGAGCAGCACCGCTCTCGTGATCGTCCTGGTCACGCTCCTCCTCCGGGCGACACTCGTTCCGGTCGGTCGCGCCCAGGTGCGCGCCGAGTTCGTCCGCCGGCGCCTCGCGCCCCAGCTCCGGGAGCTGCAACGCCGGTACCGTGCCGACCCCGCGCTCCTCAGCCGCAAGACCGCCGAGCTCTACGCGGCCGAGAAGGCGTCGCCCCTGGCCGGATGCCTGCCGACGCTCCTGCAGGCACCGATCGTGTCGACCGTGTACGCGCTCTTCGTCCTCGCCAGCATCAACGGGCAGCCGAACCCGCTGCTCGCGCAGGAGCTCGGCGGCGTGCCGCTGGGCACGTCGTTCCTGGCGTTTCTGCGCGCTACGCCGAACTTCTGGCCCGCACTCGTGCTGTTCGGCGCGCTCCTGGCCGTCATCGCCGTGACCGCCGGGTTCTCCCGACGGCTGGCCGCGAGATACGCCTCGCCGGTCGTGCCGACAGCGCAGCCCGCCGCGACACGGCTCGCCGCGCTCCTCAGCTGGCTGCCGTTCCTCACGGTCGGGTTCGCGAGCGTGGTCCCGCTGGCCGCGACGCTCTACCTCACGGTCAGCACGGCGTGGACGCTCGTCGAACGCGGCATCCTCTACCGTTCGTTCGCGGCGACCGGACCCGGGTCTTAGAGGGCGAGGCGCTCGCGCACGACGTCGGCGAGCGAGTGCGCGAGCCGGTCAGCGGTGGCCTGGTCGGCCGCCTCGACCATGACGCGCACCATCGGCTCGGTGCCGGACGGACGCAGCAGCACCCGGCCGGTCTCGCCGAGTTCGAGTTCGGCCTCGCGCACGGCGTCGGCGATGACATCGTCGGACTTCAGCGCGTGATGATCGACGCCGCGCACGTTCACCAGAATCTGCGGGAAGACGGTCATCACGGAGGCGAGCTCGTGGAGCGGCTTGCCGGTGCGCGCCATCTCGGCGACGAGGTGCAGGCCGGTGAGGATGCCGTCTCCGGTCGTGGCGAACTCCGTCATGATGACGTGGCCGGACTGTTCCCCGCCGAGGGACAGGCCGTTCGCGTTGAGCTCTTCGAGCACGTAGCGGTCGCCGACCTTGGTCTCGATCATGCGGATGTCGTTGGCCGCCATGGCCTTCCGGAGGCCGAGGTTGCTCATCACGGTGGCAACGAGGGTGCGGTCCTTGAGGACGCCCCGCTCGGCCATGGACACGGCGAGGATCGCCATGATCTGGTCGCCGTCCACGATGTTGCCGTTCCGGTCGACGGCGAGGCACCGGTCGGCGTCGCCGTCGTGGGCGATGCCGACATCGGCACCGTGCTCGAGGACGGCCTTGGCGAGGTTGTCGAGGTGGGTCGAGCCGACCCCGTCGTTGATGTTGAGCCCGTTCGGGTTGGCGCCGATGACGGTCAGGCGCGCACCGGCATCCGTGAAGACCTGAGGGGACACGCCCGCCGCCGCACCGTTGGCGCAGTCGAGCACGACGTGGATGCCGTCGAGGCGGTGCGGGAGGGTGCCGAGGAGGTGCACGACGTACCGGTCTTCTGCATCCGCGAAGCGGGAGATCCGGCCGACGTCGCCGGCGATCGGCGTGAGTTTGTCGTGGTCGAGGTGGGCCTCGATGCGATCCTCGACGTCGTCGGGAAGTTTGGTACCACCGAAGGCGAAAATCTTGATGCCGTTGTCGGGGGCGGGGTTGTGCGAGGCGGAGATCATCACGCCGAAGTCCGCGCCGATGTCCGCGATCAGGAATGCCGCGGCGGGCGTGGGGATGACGCCGGCGTCCAGGACGTCGACACCGGAACTGGCGAGGCCCGCGGCGACGGCCGAGGCCAGGAATTCGCCGGAAATGCGGGGGTCGCGTGCGAGGACGGCCACTGGGCGTCGACCCTCGGCGCGGCGCGATTCGGCGCGGCGGCCCTGGGTCAGTACGGCGGCACTCGCCTGGGCGAGGCCCAGGGCCAGGCCAGCCGTGAGATCACGGTTGGCCAGGCCCCGAACACCGTCGGTGCCGAAAAGTCGAGGCATGTCGGCGCCGACTATCGATCTAGCGCTTCGAGAACTGAGGCGCCTTACGGGCCTTCTTGAGTCCGGCCTTCTTGCGCTCCTTGACGCGAGCGTCACGGTTGAGGAAGCCGGCCTTCTTGAGGATGGCGCGGTTGTTCTCTTCGTCAATCTGGTTGAGCGAACGCGCGATGCCGAGGCGCAGGGCGCCGGCCTGGCCGGAGGGGCCACCACCGGTGATGCGCGCGATGACGTCGTAGCTGCCGATCAGGTCGAGGACCTTGAACGGGTCGTTGATGAGCTGCTGGTGAAGCTTGTTCGGGAAGTAGTCCCCGAACTCGCGACCGTTCACCGTGATGGTGCCGGAGCCGGGAACGATGCGCACGCGGGCGATGGCCTGCTTGCGACGACCCACGGCTGCGCCGGGAACGTTGAGGACGGCGCGGGGCGCCTTGGTTACGATTTCGGCCGGGGTCTCGGTGGAGTAGCTCTCCGGAGCCTGGTCAATCTGATCTGCGATCTTCGCCACGATGGTGTGAATCCTTTTTTCTTAGAGTCGAGAAGTCTGGTGGCCGGCGCTACTGAGCGACCTGGGAGAGGGTGTACGGCTTGGGCTGCTGCGCAGCGTGCGGGTGCTCCGGGCCGGCGTAGACCTTGAGCTTCGCGAGCTGGGCGCGACCGAGCGAGTTCTTCGGCAGCATGCCGCGAATCGCCTTCTCAACCGCACGCGTCGGGTGCTTCTCGAGCATCTCCGAGTAGTTCTGGGCGGAAATGCCGCCCGGGTAACCGGAGTGGCGGTATGCGATCTTCAGTTCGAGCTTCTTGCCGGTGAGGGCGATCTTCTCGGCGTTGACGATGATGACGAAGTCTCCCATGTCCATGTGGGGAGAGAACGTTGCCTTGTGCTTCCCCCGGAGGAGAACGGCGGCGTGGCTGGCAAGACGACCGAGCACGATATCTGTGGCGTCGATGACGACCCAGTCGTGCTGGACTTCGCTTGCTTTGGGAGTATAAGTGCGCGTCACTGTTGTGCTGCTTTCTTGTTCGAACGGAGGTGTTCGTGAATCCCGCTCCGGGTGTGTTCCCCGACGGGGAACACGATCGATGGAGGGCTCACGTTCGCGTGCCTGGCTGCAACGCACAGACACCAAGGGTCAATGCTAGTCCGCCGGGAGCGTCAGCGCAATTCGATTGCGCGCGGGCGCTATTCTTCGTCCTCGTCGAGGGAGCGCCGGGCGCGGGTCTCGAGGGCGCGGGCCGCGAGCTTGTCGTCCGAGGGGTAGTCCACCGCGAGCAGGGTCAGGCCCTGCGGCGGCATCACCTTGAACTCGCTCGTGCGGGCCCGGTTGATCCGCAGTGTCGCGAGCCGCTCCCCCGCGAGTCGCCCCTCCCCGACCGCGACGCACGCGCCGACGAGCGCCCGCACCATGCTGTGGCAGAAGGCGTCCGCCTGCACCGTGGCGACGAGCACGCCGTCCGGGTCCCGCCGCCAGCTGAACTCCTGAAGGGTGCGGATCGTCGTCGCGCCCGGCCGGGGTTTGCAGTATGTCGCGAAATCGTGCAGCCCGAGCAGGGACGCCGCGGCCACCTGCATCGGTTCCAGGTCGAGCGCGAAGCCGTGCCAGGTCGTGCGCAGCCGGTCCTGCGGGTTGTGCCCGAGCACCGAGTCGGCGATCCGGTACTCGTAGCGGCGCCAGTTCGCCGAGAACCGTGCGTCGAATCCGGGGGGTGCGACAGCGGATGCCTTGATCACGATCTCCGGCTGGGTCACCAGGATCCCGCCGAGCCTCCGCTGCACCATCACGTCGAGCGAGACCGGGGTCCGGCCCCTGCCCCGCCGGAGCAGGCTCGCGACCTGGTCCGGCGTGAGGTCGAAGTGCGCGACCTGGCCGAGGGCGTGCACCCCCGCATCCGTTCGCCCGGCGACGACGAGAGACGGATAGGGCGGGTAGCTCTGCAGGATCGCCGCGAGCCCTGCCTCGATCTGCCCCTGCACGGTGCGGAGTTCCGGTTGAATCGCCCAGCCCGAAAAATCGGTGCCGTCGTAGGCGATGTCCAGCCTGATCCGGGTGTTCTCCGGGAGCGGGGAGACAACGGGGGCGGCAGGAAGATTCACGGAGGTAAGTGTAAGTGCCGGGCCGGGTATCGTTGAACCCGGACCGGCTCCGCTCACCGCTATGAAACCCAGTTACCGCACCCCCGCCTCCCTACGCCCGGACTCCGAGACCCGGGATGCGCGCCGGTTGTCTGGCCTCGACGGCCTGCGCGGCATCGCCGTCAGCATCGTGCTCGTCTTCCACTTCTTCCCGGGGATCCTCCCCGGCGGCTTCGTCGGCGTCGACGTGTTCTTCGTGATCAGCGGGTTCCTGATCACCGGTCTCCTCGCGGACGAGTACGCCCGGTCGGGCCGGATCTCCCTGCGTCGCTTCTGGGGGCGCCGGGTGCGCCGGCTCGTGCCGCCGCTCGTGCCGCTCGTGCTGCTCTGCTGCACGGCGGCCTGGCTGCTCGGCGGCGATGTGCTCGTCGGCCTCGGCTGGCAGGTGCTTGGCGCAGTGACGTTCGGCTACAACTGGGCGTCGATCGCCGGCTGGGCGAGCTATTTCTCCGCGACGAGCCCCGAGCTGTTCCGCAACCTCTGGTCGCTCGCCGTCGAGGAGCAGTTCTACCTGGTCTGGCCGTTCGTACTGCTCGCCCTGATGCTCGTGCGTTCCGCCCGGTTCCGGCTCGCGCTCGTGTGCACCCTCGCCGTCGGCTCCGTGGTGTGGATGGGGTTCCTGTTCCAGCCGGGCGCCGATCCGACCAGGGTCTACTACGGCTCGGACACGCACAGCTTCGGGCTCTTCGCCGGTGCCGCGCTCGCTCTCCTGCTGCGCCGCCCCACCGGCCTGGGCGCGGCGAACCCCGGCGGCACCGTCGCCCGCGCCGGCTCGGCCGCCTTCACCCGGTTCGCGGCCCGGCTCCCCTCTCCCGGCCGACTGCGCCCCTGGCTCGGCGTCGCCGCACTCGCCGGCATCGGCGCTGCGGCGGGCTGGCTGCCCGCTGAAGGCCCCCTGGCCTACCGGGGCGGCCTCTTCGTCATCAGCGTGCTGTCCGGCATCGTGATCTGGGCCGCCGTGCGCGGCGCCCGGTTCGGCCGGTGGCTCGACACCCCCGTGCTCCGCTGGCTCGGCGAACGGTCCTATGGCATCTACCTCTGGCACTGGCCCGTCTTCGTGCTCGCCGGCGTGGCCTGGCCGGCCGCGGGCGTCGGAGTGGAACTGCTCGTCGCCGCCGTTGCCGTACTCGTGGCGGCTGCCTCGTACCGGTGGCTCGAGCAGCCGGTGCGGCGCAAGGGCCTGCGCGGCAGCATCCGCTCGCTCTCGGGTTTCGCGACAGAGTCGTGGTCGCGGCTCTGGGTCGTCGGCGTCGCCGCGATGCTCGGGCTGGTCCTCGTCGGCGGCACGACGGCCGCCGTCGTCGTCGCCCCCACCGAGACGAGTGCGCAGGCCCAGATCACCCGCGGCCGCCAGCTGCTCGATGCCGCCCAGGCCGACCGGAAGCGCGAGGAGGCCGAGCGCGGGAGCGACCCGACCGCGGCGCCGACGCCGGTCGCCCCGGGCGACCTGATCACGGCCGTCGGTGATTCCGTCATGCTCGCCTCCGCTCCGGAACTCGAAGACCGGTTCCCGGGGATCCTGATCGACGCCGCGGTGTCCCGGGGGATGCGCGCGGCTCCCGACATCCTCGCCGCCCAGGCCAGTGCGGGAACGCTCCGCCCGGTCATCGTCGTCGGGCTCGGCACCAACGGGCCGATCACCACGGACGAACTGGTCGCGATCGAGGCCGTGATCGGCCCCGACCGGAAGCTCGTGCTCGTGACGGCGTTCGCCGACCGGGACTGGACAGCAGGCGTGAACGAGGCGCTCGCCGGTTTCGCGACCCACCACCGCCTCGTAGGGATCGCCGGCTGGCACGACGCGATCGCGCCGCACACCGACGTCCTGGCGGGGGACAACATCCACCCCGGGCCCACCGGTGGGCGGATCTACGCCGACTGCATCGCCGCGGCACTGGATGTGCTCGCCCCCCAGCATCCGTTGCACGGCCGGGACCCCTACCGAATCGGCCCGGACCCCGTCCTCCTCCGTCCCGTGGCATAACTCCGGGGAGACACGAAAGAAGGGCCCGACCGAAGTCGGGCCCTTCCTGGGTGAAGCGGGTGAAGCGTGGGTTACTTGGCTTCCTCGACGGGAGCCTCGACAACGACCTCGTCCTCGGCCGGGGCGTCGACGACGGCCTCGGTCTCGGCGGGGGCCTCGACGACGACGGGTGCGACTACAGCAGCTGCAGCGGCGGTCGTCTTCGCGGACTTGACCTTCGGCGTGACGGGCTCGAGAACGAGTTCCATCTGGACCATCGAGGCGTTGTCGCCCTTACGGAAGCCGAGCTTCGTGATGCGGGTGTAGCCGCCCTCGCGCAAGGCGACCTGGGGTGCGATCTCGGTGAAGAGCTCGTGCACGACGGTCTTGTCGCCGATGGTGGCCAGAACGCGACGACGGGCGTGCAGGTCGCCCTTCTTCGCGAACGTGATCAGTCGCTCGGCGACCGGACGAAGGCGCTTGGCCCGCGTTTCGGTCGTCTTGATCGACTTGTGGGTGAACAGCGAGGCGGCAAGGTTGGCGAGCATGAGGCGCTCGTGTGCCGGGCCGCCACCGAGGCGTGCTCCCTTAGTGGGCGTGGGCATTAGTAATCTCCAGTATCAAAAGTCAAAAGTCAGTCGGGAGACTGCTTTTAGATGGTTTCTTCGTCGTAGCCGCTGTAGAAGTGGGCGCCGTCGAATCCGGGCACCGAGTCCTTCAGTGACAGGCCAAGCTCGACGAGCTTGTCCTTGACCTCATCCACCGACTTCTGTCCGAAGTTGCGGATGTTCATCAGCTGGGTCTCCGAGAGGGCGACCAGTTCGCTGACGTTGTTGATGCCTTCACGCTTGAGGCAGTTGTACGAACGAACCGACAGATCGAGGTCTTCGATCGGGATCGACAGTTCGGTCGACAGCACGGCGTCGACCGGCGCGGGGCCGATTTCGATGCCCTCTGCCGCGGTGTTCAGCTCGCGGGCCAGACCGAACAGCTCGGTCAGGGTGCGACCGGCGGATGCGATGGCGTCGCGAGGCGAAATCGCCGACTTGGTCTCCACGTCGACGACGAGGCGGTCGAAGTCGGTACGTTCACCGGCACGGGTTGCCTCGACGCGGTAGGTCACCTTGAGCACGGGCGAGTAGATCGAGTCGACCGGAATCTGGCCGGCCTCGGAGTACTCGTTGCGGTTCTGGGTGGCCGACACGTAGCCGCGGCCACGCTCGATGGTCAGTTCGAGTTCGAACTTCGCCTTGTCGTTCAGGGTGGCGATGACCAGTTCGGGGTTGTGCACCTCGACGCCGGCCGGAGCCGAAATGTCGGCGGCGGTGACCTGGCCGGCACCCTGCTTGCGCAGGTACGCCGTGATCGGCTCGTCGTGCTCGCTCGAGATGACGAGTCCCTTGATGTTCAGGATGATCTCGGTGACGTCTTCCTTGACACCGGGGACCGTGCTGAACTCGTGCAGCACGCCGTCGATGCGGATGCTGGTGACAGCGGCTCCGGGGATCGAGGAGAGCAGGGTGCGGCGCATGGAGTTGCCGAGGGTGTAACCGAAGCCAGGCTCGAGCGGCTCAATGATGAACCGGGACCGGAACTCCGAGATGTTCTCCTCGGTGAGCGTGGGGCGCTGTGCGATAAGCACTATTGATTCCTTTCGGCAAAGTGTCCGCTATATGACACTTGCGAGGCGAGGTGTTGAGTGTGAAAGAAAAGAGAATCGCGCGGGGCCTGGGTCGCTCCGTGAGGAGCGAACCAGGCCCGGCGATCCGCGTCGGCCGGGCCCGTCACACGGACGGACCCGGCCAGTGCGGGTGCTTAGACGCGGCGACGCTTCGGCGGACGGCATCCGTTGTGAGCCTGGGGCGTGACGTCGTTGATCGAGCCAACCTCGAGGCCGGCGGCCTGAAGGGAGCGGATCGCGGTTTCGCGGCCTGAGCCGGGTCCCTTGACGAACACGTCGACCTTCTTCATACCGTGCTCCTGCGCCTGGCGGGCAGCCGATTCGGCGGCCAGCTGTGCGGCGAACGGGGTCGACTTGCGCGAACCCTTGAAGCCAACTCCACCTGAGGACGCCCAGCTGATGACCGCACCGGTGGTGTCAGTGATCGAGACGATGGTGTTGTTGAACGTGCTCTTGATGTGGGCCTGGCCCACGGCGACGTTCTTCTTTTCTTTCTTACGCGGCTTCCGAACGGCCGACTTGGGTGCTGCCATGAATTTCTCCTGAATCCTAAAGGCGAGACGGGCCAGGCCGAGGCCTAGCGCGCCTTCTTCTTGCCGGCTACGGTGCGCTTCGGGCCCTTACGGGTGCGAGCGTTGGTCTTGGTGCGCTGGCCGCGGACGGGCAGGCCCTTGCGGTGGCGGATTCCCTCGTAGCTACCGATCTCGACCTTGCGGCGGATGTCGGCGGCAACCTCACGGCGGAGGTCACCCTCAACCTTGAAGGTTCCTTCGATGTAGTCACGGAGGGCGACGAGCTGGTCGTCGGTCAGGTCCTTGACTCGGATGTTTCCATCGATTTCAGTGTCGGCGAGGGTCTTGAGTGCCCTCGTGCGGCCAACACCAAAGATGTAAGTCAGTGCAACTTCCACGCGCTTATCGCGGGGAATATCAACGCCGGCTAGACGTGCCATTATGGCTTCTCCTGTATATGAGTGGAGGTCTGTAGCAGTGCCCGTTCATCGGCCTCCAACCGATGGTGTCCCCCCTTGCGAGGTTCTTGGCACTGCTATTTTCTGTATTCAGTTGAATCGTTCACCAGGGTGAGCCTGTCGGATGACAAACTCACACCGGCTAACCCTGACGCTGCTTGTGACGCGGGTTCTCGCAGATGACCATCACGTTGCCGTTACGGCGGATGACCTTGCACTTGTCACAGATCTTTTTGACGCTGGGCTTGACCTTCATGGTGTGTCCTTGTATTCGCTGTCTTCGTACCCGCGGAATGCCGCGGGCCGTTACTTACAGCAACTTCTTACTTGTAGCGGTAGACGATCCGGCCGCGAGTCAGATCGTAAGGGCTCAGCTCCACGATCACGCGGTCCTCGGGGAGGATGCGGATGTAGTGCTGACGCATCTTGCCCGAAATGTGGGCAAGAACTTTGTGGCCGTTCGTCAACTCAACGCGAAACATCGCGTTGGGAAGAGCTTCGACTACTGCGCCCTCGATTTCGATGACACCGTCTTTTTTGGCCATAACTCACTATCACTAGGTATTGATTGCTGGTCGTGCGGGGATGTGGTGCTCTAGACACGCCGCAGGCGACGGCATCAGACACCAAGGATTTACTCTATGGTATGAAGTTGCCTTTTGGCAATTCTTCCCTATAATCCTTGGCAAATACTGCTGCCGCCGCCCGTTTCAGTGCGGAATCGTCCAGTTTTCTGCGTGTGAAGCCGATGGTGCTCTTTTGAGCGTTGGCGACCTAGAGCGTGCGCTGCACGCCCGCGACGACGGTGACCACGTCCGAGAACAGCGGATGCGTCGCGTCCAGGCCGCAGACCTCCGTCACGAAGGCCTCCGCGTCGAGAACGCGAAGCTTCGACTGCAGTTCGACGCTCTGCTCGTCGTCCGGCACGTCGAAGCGGAGGGCTGCGCCGACCGCCTCGAGCAGTGCCGTCGGGCGGCTGCCGCGTTCGGCGATCTCCGCGGCCGGGCCGATGAACCTCTCATGCCGGCTGAGCTTGCGGAGCGGCTGGCGTCCGACGCGCTGCACGGTGTCGGGAAGTGCCGGGTTCTTGAACCGAACCAGGATCTTCTCGCGGTAGGCGCGCTGGGCGGCCTCGTCGAGGCCGTGCTTGGCCACCAGGAGGGCACTGGTCTCCTCCAGGACGCGCCGGGCGCCGTCAAGCACCTCGGGCACCAGGAGGGCGTCCGAGATCTTCGTGACGCCGGCGACGGAGCCGAGGTAGGCGACCGTGGCGTGACCCGTGTTGACCGTGAACAGCTTGCGCTCGATGTAGGGCGCGAGGTTGTCGACGAAGGTCGCGCCGGGGATCACGGGCACGGCGCCGTTGAAGGCGCCGCGCTCGATGACCCACTCGTAGAAGGCCTCGACGGTGACGTCGATGCCGCTGCCCTCCGCTTGTCCGGGAACGATCCGGTCAACGGCTGTATTGGCGAAGGCGACGCGTGCATTGATGGCCGCACGGTCTCCCTCCGCCACGTTGAGCCAGACCTGCTCCGCGAGCACGTCGGTCGCGTTGATCGCGTTCTCGCACGCCATCACGGCGAGCGGGGGCAGCGACGCGTCGCGGGCTGCGAGGCCCGCGGCGATGACCGGTGCCACGAAGCGCAGGACGGTCGGGCCGACGGCGGTCGTCACGATGTCGGCCGTCGCGATCTCCTGGATCAGGGCGGCCTCGTCGGTCGCGCTGTTGATGGCGCGGAAGTTGTCGACCACGCGAGTGGTCGACTCCTCCCCCGCCTCATGCACCGAGTAGGTCGTCGCGGCCTTGAGGGCGTCGATCAGGGAAGCATTCACATCGGCGAAGACCACCTCGTATCCGGCGTCGTGAAGCAGGAGGCCGACGAATCCGCGACCGATATTGCCTGCACCGAAGTGAATTGCTTTCATTCTGCGTTGACCTCCTCGAGGAGAGCGTAAATCTCTCCTGCATTTCCTGCATCGATCAGTTTCTGTACTTCGTCCTCGTCCGAGAAGACGATGGCGATCTTCGAGAGGATCGCGAGGTGCTCGTTGTTGAGCCCCGCGATCCCGACTGCGAACCGGACCGGGTTGCCGTCCCAGTCGATGGGTGTGTCATAGCGGACGAGGGAGAGCGCCGAATGAAGGATCGACTCCTTCGCCTCGTTCGTGCCGTGCGGGATGGCGAGGAAGTTGCCCATGTAGGTCGACACGCTCGCCTCCCTGTCGAACATCGAATCGACGTACGCCTGGGTCACTGCACCCGCGGCGACCAGCAACGCGCCGGCCTCCGTGATGGCGTCGTTCTTCGTGGTGGCCGTTCCCGCGGCCACCACGTTGCCGGGCTCGAGGATCTGATCGGTCACAGTGTGGCCTCTGTGTCCGCCTTGCTCTGCAGCAATTCAACGACCTCGTCGTACTTCGGGCTGTTCATGAAGTTCGACACCGAAACGTGCACGGATGCCGGCGACTTCTGCTGGGCCCTCGCGGTGAGGTCCTGGTGGGTGATGACCAGGTCGGCGGTGCCGTCGAGGTTCGCGATGGCCTGGTTGGTCACCGTGATGCCTTCGATACCGGCCTTCTTGATCTTGTTCCGCAGGACGGACGCGCCCATGGCGCTCGAACCCATGCCGGCGTCGCAGGCGAAGACGATGTTCTTCAGCTGGTGGCCAGCGGCGGCCGCGGTGGCGGCATCCGTGGTTCCGGCGGCGGCGAGGTTGCCGAGGACGCTGGAGGACTTGCCCTTGAGCGCTTCGGTCTTCGCGACGGCCTCGGTGAGGTCGTTGTCGAGCCCTGCGGCGATGTCGCGCTTGCGGCTGGCACGGAGGATGACGGAGGCGATCAGGAACGACACGGCTGCGGAGCCGATGACCGAGAGGACGACGCCGACGTAGCTGTCCGGTGCGGTCTGGAGAAGCACGGCGAAGATGCTGCCGGGCGAGGCGGGGGCGCGGAGGCCGGTGTGGAACGCGACGTTGATCGCAACGCCGGTCATGCCGCCGCCGATGGTGGCGAGGATGAGGATCGGCTTCATCAGGACGTAGGGGAAGTAGATCTCGTGGATACCACCGAGGAACTGGATGATGATCGCGCCGGGTGCACTGGCCTTGGCAAGTCCGACACCGAAGAACGAGAACGCGAGGAGCAGTCCGAGGCCGGGGCCGGGGTTCGCCTCGATCAGGAAGAGGAGCGACTTGCCGGATTCGGCAACCTGCTGCACGCCGATCGGGGTGAACACGCCGTGGTTGATGGCGTTGTTCAGGAACAGCACCTTGCCGGGCTCGACGAGGATGCTCGCGAGCGGCAGCAGGTTGTTGGAGACGAGCCAGTTGACTCCGCCCTCCAGCATGGTGCTGAAGCCGGTCACGACCGGGGCGATTCCGAAGAACGCGCCCAGGGCGAGGATGGCGCCGAGGATACCCGAGGAGAAGTTGTCAACGAGCATCTCGAAGCCGGGGCGGATCTTGCCCGCCCACAGGCCGTCGAGCTTCTTGAGCAGCCATGCGGAAAGCGGGCCGACGATCATCGCACCGATGAACATCGGGATCGCGCTGCCGACGATGACACCCATCGTGGCGATCGACGCGATGACGCCGCCGCGGACACCGTAGACCATGCGGCCACCGGTGTTGGCGATCAGGAGCGGGAGTAGGTACAAGATCATCGGGTCGACCATCTTGGCGACGGTCTCGTTCGGGGTCCAGCCGGTCGGGATGAAGAACGCGGTGATGAGGCCCCACGCGATAAACGCCGCGATGTTGGGCATGATCATGCCGCTGAGGAAGGTGCCGAAGCGCTGCACGTGGACGCGCGCGCCGCCTCCGCTCTTCGTGTCAGTTGACGTCGTCGTCATTTCTCTGCCTTTCGTTGTGTGTTCGGGTTGTGATTGCGGGTGAGTGGTGAAACGACTCGCACGGACTAGTCCGTGGGAGAGAAGGTGGCGGCCAGGTGCGTCGCCGCGGCGCGAGCGGATGCCGCGCCGTCTGCCGCGAGGGCGACCGCGGCGAGTTGCCGGGCCTCCTCCGCGCTGAACCGGGCGAGTTCCGCCCGGACGTCGGAAAGTGCCGCTGAGGACATGGACAGGCTGGTGGCCCCCAGTCCGACGAGCACGACGGCGAGCAGGGGGTCCGCCGCCGCCTCTCCGCACACCCCGACCGGCTTGCCGAGATCGCGGCCGGCGGCCCCCACCTCAGCAATCAGGCGCAGGACCGCGGGGTGCCACGGGTTCTGGTAACCCGCCACGGAACCGAGGAGACGGTCGGCGGCGAGGGTGTACTGGGTGAGGTCGTTGGTGCCGATCGACGCGAAGTCCGCGTGCTGCAGGATCCGGTCGGCCAGGAGCGCGGCGGAGGGGATCTCCACCATGACGCCGGCCGTCTTGAGCCCGAGCTTGTGGGCGAGCTCCACGAAGTAGGTGGTCTCCTCGACCGTTGCGACCATGGGCGCCATCACCCAGACGTCGGCGTCGGTCGCGGCATCCGCTTCGGCGAGCGCGGTCAGCTGTTCGCGGAGGATGTCCTCTGAGGCGCGCAGGGCGCGGAGGCCGCGGAGGCCGAGTGCGGGGTTCTCCTCCTCGGCGTCGTTGAGGAAGGCGAGCGGCTTGTCGCTGCCGGCGTCGAGGGCGCGCACGACGACCTTCTTGCCGGGGAACGCGTGCAGCAGGCGTGCGTACTGCTCCGCCTGCTCGAGGATCGTCGGCGCGTTGTGGGAATGGAGGAACAGGAACTCGGTGCGGAACAGGCCGACGCCTTCCGCGCCCAGCGCGACGGCCTGGGCGGCGCCGTCGGCGGAGCCGAGGTTCGCGAGGAGCGGGATCGGTGTGCCGTCGCGGAGCCGGCCGGGGCCGGTCGGGGCCTGGGCGCGCAGGGCGCGGGCACGGATGCGGGCTTCGGCCGTTTCGACCTCGGCCTCGGTCGGAGACACGGTCACGGTGCCGGAGGCGGCGTCGACGATCACGAGGGTGCCGTCGGCGAGGTCGGTTGCCCCGGTGGCGCCGACGATCGCGACGATCGCCTTGTCGCGGGCGAGGATCGCGGTGTGCGACGTCGGGCCTCCGTCGCTCGTGACGAGGCCGAGCACGCGGGTGAGGTCGAGCAGGGCGGTGTCCGCGGGAGCGAGGTCGTGGGCGATCAGGATGAACGGTTCTTCCTGCTCGGGCACGCCGGGGGCGGCACGGCCGCCCAGCTGGGCGATGACCCGCTGGGACACGTCGTCGAGGTCGGCGGCGCGTTCGGCGAGGTAGCCGCCGAGCTCGGTGAGCTGGTCGCGGAACGTGGAGAAGGCCTCGAACACGGCGCGCTCCGCGGTCTTGCCGGTCGCGAGCCGTTCGGTGAGGTCGTCGACGAGGGTCGGGTCCTCGGCCATCATGGCCTGGGCTTCGAGGACTTCCTGGGCGGCTCCGCCTGCGCGTTCGGCGCGGGCCTCGAGGTCGACGGCGACGAAACGCTGGGCGGACGCGGCGCGGGCGCCCTCGTCCTCCGGGGTGAGTGCGCTGGGGGTGTCCGTGGGCTCAGGGAGCGGTTCGGGCATCCGCAGGACGCGGCCGATGGCGACGCCCTGGCCGATGCCGGTGCCGGTCAGGTCGACGCCTGCCGTGGCGGATGCCGGTGCGAGGCTCATACCGCGACCCGCGTCTCTGCGGGAGCGGCGTCCGCGGCCGGCAGGTCGTGGTCTGCGGCGAGCAGGGCGACGAGGGTGTCGAGGGCGGCACCGGCCTCGTCGTCGATGGTCGCGAGCGTGACCTCGTCCCCGTTGGCGAGGCCGAGGGAGATGACGGCGAGGATGCTGGCGGCGTTGACGGCCTTGCCGCCCGCCTTTTCGATCGTGATCTTGACGCCGGAGTCGGCTGCCGCCTTGGTGAAGAGTTTTGCGGGGCGCGCGTGCAGGCCGTTTGCCGAGCCGATTCGAACCTGTCGTTCAATCATCGGTGGGTTTCCTTCCGGTGGAGAGTGGAGTGCTGTACTGGGTCAGGCCGCGGCTGCGAGCGCCGCGTCGAGTGCTTCTGATCCGTCACGGGCGGTGAAGATCGTGTCGGGCAGGAGCGCGCAGCCCACGCCGTGTTCGGCCGCCTGCGCCCGGATCTCGGGGAAGCGTCCGGCCAGGTGCGGGCCGACGAGCAGTGCGTCGATGCCGTCGAGGGCGTCGGGGAGCTCGGTTTCACTCGCCGCCGCGACCGTGGCGGTCAGGCCGCGCTCGGAAATGGTCCGGCGCATCCGCAGCGCCACGAAGGTACTGGACGCGCCCGCACCACAGATCACAAGAATCCTCATTGACTCGGCCTTTCGGTGTATCGACTGAATTCAGTTTCGTCGTGTTGCCGTGCGCCGGCCAGTAGAGCTGTTTCCGCACCCCCGGAAACACGGCGCGGGAATACGGTTCGGGAATACCGGAGGGGTGCGACGTGATTGACTAGTGACGACAATGTGGAGTTTTGTGCGATGAGCGACAAACAAACGCGGATGCTGGAGTATCTGTCGCAGACGCCGGTCTGGGTGACCGCCGGTGAACTCGCGGACCACCTCGGGGTCACGCCTCGGACCGTGCGCAGTTACGTGACCAACGTGAAGGCGGCGGCGCATCCGCTCGATGTGATCGAATCGGGGACGGCCGGGTACCGGCTGGACCTCGAGGCGTACGCCGCGTTCCGGTCGAGCCACAAGCCGGCCGACCCGGATTCCAAGCAGAACCGGCTCTACGCCCTCGTCCGGCGGCTCACCGAGTCCGACAACGGTCTCGACGTGTACAGCCTCGCCGCGGAACTGTTCGTGAGCGATTCAACGATCGAAGCCGATCTGGCCCGGGTGCGGTCGCTGCTGCCGGAGACCGGGCTCACCCTCGGGCGGCGCGGTAGCGTCGTCACCCTGGCCGGCTCGGAGACCGACCGACGCCGGCTGCTCAGCAGGATGTTCCGCGAGGAGACCGACCGCGGAATGCTCAACCTCGAGACGATCCAGCGCGAGTTCGCGTCGAAGAGCCTCAGCGCGTTCAAGACCGACCTGATCGCCATGCTCGACGCCCAGGGGTACTTCGTGAACGAGTACGGCACCAACGACGTGTTGCTGCACGTGGCGATCGCCGTCGACCGCGTCACGAAACGCGCGGCCCCGCTGCCCGCGGAGCCGCAGGCCACTCCCCCGGACGAGATGACACAGGCCCTCGCCGTGCTGATCAAACGGCACTTCGACGTCGAGCTTGCGATCGGGGACCTCGACTACATCGGGCTCCTCCTCACCACCCGCGTGATCACGCCCGGGCACGACCAGCCCGCTACGAAGCTGATCGAGAACTTCGTGCGTCCGGAAGACCTCGACACGGTCCGGCAGATCGTCACGCGGGCGAGCGAGGAATTCCTCGTCGACCTCACCGAGGAGACGTTCATCGTGCGGCTCACCCTGCACGTGCGCAACCTGATCAACCGCGCCCAGGACCGGTCGTTCGCCCACAACCCCCTCACCCGGTCGATCAAGACGAGTTACCCGATGATCTACGAGCTCGCGGTGTACATCGCGAGCCAGCTGCAGCGCCAGGAGCGGATCGTGATCAACGACGACGAGATCGCGTACATCGCGATGCATGTCGGCGCGCACCTGCAGCAGCAGTCCCGCCGGGTCGACCTGGTCAGCTGTGCGATCGTCTGCCCCAACTACTACGACATGCACGTCCTGCTGCGTGAGCGCATCGAACGGGTCCTCGGCGACGAGCTCGAGGTCGTCTCGGTCGTCACGCGCAGCGACGTGGACTGGAACGGCCTCGAGGCCGACCTTGTGCTCACGACGATCGACCCCGGCCGCATCGGCGACGGGATCATCGTGATCCAGCCGTTCCTGACCGAGACCGACATCGAGCGGATCCGGAAGGCCGCGAGCCGGGTGCGCAGGCTGCGCAGGCGCGCGCACCTCAAGGACGACCTGCTCCAGTTCTTCGACGCCTCGCTGTTCTCACACAACTTCTACGCGAGCGATGAGGACGCCATGATCCGCGCGCTCGGCGAGCGGATGGCCGAGCAGGGCATCATCGAACCGGAGTACATCGACGGCGCGATCGAGCGCGAACTGATGAGTTCGACGGCGTTCACCGACAACCTCGCCGTGCCGCACTCGATGTCGATGACCGCGAACCGCACGTCGATCGCGATCGTGATCAACGACACCCCGATGGACTGGGGAGAGGCCCGGGTCAACGTCGTCGCGCTCGTCGCGTTCAGCGCCGCGGGTCGCAAGAGCTTCCAGGATGTCTTCGACCAGTTCGTCGAGGTCTTCTCAGACCGCAACGATGTTCAGCGCCTGGTCCGCAGGTCTGTCGACTTCGCATCCTTCATCGACGAACTCGTGCACCTGATGGACCAGTAGCCGGGCGACCGAGCTCAGGCGGTCAGTTCCGCCCAGTCGCGCGACTTGTAGGCGTAGATGGCGAGGTCGAGTGCCTCGTCGCCGTCCTGGGACGCGAACACGGTGTCGGGAAGCAGCGCGACGCCGACGCCCCGCTTGATCGCCTGGGCGCGGATCTTCGCGTAACGCGGCGCGAGGTACGGGCCGACGAGCAAGACGTCGATCGGGTCGAGTGACCCGGGAAGATCGGATTCGCTGCCGGCGTGAACCGTCAGTTCGAGGCCCCTGGCCTCACCGGTACGGCGCACGCGATGTGCGACGAAGGCGCTGGACGCTCCGGCACCGCAAACTACGAGAATCCTCATTGACCTGCTCATTCCTTCAGCGGGCTCTGCCCACTTCCATCCTCCCGCTATTCGGGGACTTTGGCTAGCGGATGCCGCGTCCCGGCGCGCCGCAGCCCACCGTTCCCCACCGCGAGAGTACGAATTTGGCCCTTAAACTCGCGGTTTAAGGGCCAAATTCGTACTCTCGCGGGACAGACGCGCGCGGGACGGGCGCGCGGTGAGGGCAGCAGAGCGCCGAGGGGCGGGGGTTAGGGGATGGGAACGGGGGTCACGCCGAGGGGGGCGAGCTGCGCGGCTCCGCCGTCTTCTGCGGTGAGCACCCAGATGCCGTCCTTGTGCACGGCGACGCTGTGCTCCCAGTGCGCGGCCGCGAGGCCGTCGCTCGTCGCGACGGTCCACTCGTCGTCGCGGACGAAGGTGTCGATCGAGCCGAGCACGACCATCGGCTCGATGGCGACGACGAGACCGGGCTTGACCTCCGGGCCCTTCTGGCGTACCCGGTAGTTGAACACGGGAGGGGCCTCGTGCATGGACCGGCCGATGCCGTGGCCGACGTAGTCCGTGAGGATGCCGTAGCTGCCCTGGGACTCGACGTAGTCCTCGATGGCGTCGCCGACCTCGTTGAGGTAGCGCGCCTCGGCGAGGCGGGCGATGCCGTGCCAGAGGGACTGTTCGGTGACGTCCGAGAGCTTCTGCCGTTCGGCGACGATCTCGGGCCGGGTCGGGTCCGGGATCACGTAGCTGAACGCGGCGTCGCCGTTCCAGCCGTCGAGGATCGCGCCGCTGTCGATCGACACGATGTCGCCGGCGCCGAGGACACGGGCACCGGGGATGCCGTGTACGACGTCCTCGTTCACGCTCGCGCAGACCGTGTGGAAGTAGCCGTGCTCGAGCTTGAAGTTCGGCAGGCCGCCGCGGGCCACGATCGCAGCCTCAGCGGCCGCGTCGAGCTCGAGGGTCGTGACACCCGGACGCATCAACGCGCGGGCAGCGTCGAGTGACGCGGCGGTCGCGAGGCCCGGTGCGATCATCAGCCGCAACTGTGCCGGCGACTTGTAGATGGATCGACGAAGGCTCATTGCCTGGTTCCCCGCAAACGGATCAGGACGCGCTCGGTGCGTCCGGGTTGTCGACGGCGCGGAGCTCGCGCTCCGCAAGGGCGCTCAGGATGCGCTCGGTCACCGCGTCGACGGCACCGAGGCCGTCAACGGTGACAACGAGCCCGCGGGCCCCGTACACGTCGATAAGCGGAGCAGTCTGCTCCGAGTAAACCTCGAGACGGTGACGGATGACGTCGGCCGTGTCGTCCGCGCGGCCCTGTTCGGCCGCGCGCTTGAGCAGACGGGCGACGACCTCGTCGGTGTCCGCTGAGATCTGGACGACGACGTCGAGTGCGGCGCCGTCGGATTCGAGCAGGCGGTCGAGCTCGTGCACCTGGTCGAGCGTGCGCGGGTACCCGTCGAGGAGGAAGCCGTCTGCGGCATCCGCCTGGGCGAGCCGGTCGGCGACGATCTCGTTGGTCAGGGAGTCGGGTACGTATGCGCCCTTGTCCATGAAGGACTTGACCTTCAGGCCGAGTTCGGTCTGGTTGGTCACGTTGTACCGGAAGATATCTCCGGTCGAGACGGCCGGGATCCCGAAGGCGGCGGCCAGGCGAACGGCCTGCGTGCCCTTGCCTGCGCCGGGCGGGCCGATCACGAGCAGGCGGGTCATCGGAGCAGCCCTTCGTAGTGGCGCTGCTGCAGCTGCGAGTCGATCTGCTTGACGGTCTCCAGACCGACACCGACGATGATCAGGATGCTCGCGCCACCGAACGGGAAGTTCTGGTCGGCGCCGATCACCGAGAAGGCGATCAGCGGCAGGAGCGCGATCAGCCCGAGATAGAGCGCACCGGGCAGGGTCACCCGGGTCAGCACGAAGTCGAGGTACTCGGCCGTCGGGCGTCCCGCGCGGATGCCGGGGATGAATCCGCCGTACTTCTTCATGTTGTCGGCGACCTCTTCGGGGTTGAAGGTGATCGCGACGTAGAAGTAGGTGAAGCCGACGATGAGCAGGAAGTACATCAGCATGTAGAGCGGGTGGTCGCCCTTGGTCAGGTTGTTGGTGACCCAGGAGACCCAGGCCGCTGGTGCCTGTCCGGCGGATGGCTGGTTGAACTGCGCGATCAGGGCCGGCAGGTACAGCAGCGAGGACGCGAAGATCACGGGGACCACGCCGGCCATGTTGACCTTGATCGGGATGTACGTGTTGTTGCCGCCGTAGGTGCGACGTCCGACCATCCGCTTGGCGTACTGCACCGGGATGCGTCGTTGCGACTGTTCGACGAACACGACGGCGGCGACGACGAGCAGTCCGACCGCGATGACGATCAGGAAGGTGTCGAGGCCCTTCTGGTTCAGGATCGAGCCGAGGGAGTTCGGGAAGCGCGCCGCGATGGACGTGAAGATGAGGAGCGACATGCCGTTGCCGATGCCGCGCTCGGTGATGAGCTCACCCATCCACATGATGACGCCGGTGCCTGCCGTCATGGTGATGACCATGAGCATGATGGCGTACCAGGCGTCATTGGTGATGAGCTGCGAGCACTCGGAGCTCGACGAGGTGCCGAACAGCGCGCCGCTGCGGGCGACCGTGATGAGCGTCGTCGACTGGAGGATGCCGAGGGCGATCGTGAGATAACGCGTGTACTGGGTGAGTGTGCTCTGCCCGGACGCGCCCTCTTTGTAGAGGGTCTCGAAGTGTGGGATGACCACGCGCAGCAGCTGCACGATGATCGAGGCCGTGATGTACGGCATGATGCCGAGCGCGAAGACCGACAGCTGCAGCAGCGCGCCACCGCTGAACAGGTTGACGAGCTCATAGAGGCCGCTGGTGCCCTGGTTCGCCGCGAGACACGCTTGCACGTTTCCGAAGTCCACAAAGGGAGAGGGGATGAACGAGCCCAGTCGGAACAAAGCCACGATACCGAGGCTGAATCCGATTTTCTTGCGAAGGTCGGGCGTGCGGAAGATCCGCGCTATGGCGCTGAACAAAAGGCCTCCAGTTACTAACGTGAAACGAGCCTGCCGGGGCCGCTATCGAATACACGATGGCGACGCCCGACAAGCTCGATCAGCGTCTACGGACTTACTTGATTGAGCCACCCGCGGCGACGATCTTCTGCTCAGCTGAGCTGGAGACCTTGTCGACCGCAATGTTCAGCTTAACGGCAATTTCACCGTTACCGAGCACCTTGACTTTTTCGTTGTCGCGAACGGCGCCCTTGGCGACCAGGTCGGCGATGGTTACATCGCCACCGTTCGGGTAGAGCTCGGCAAGACGGTCGAGGTTGACGACCTGGTACTCGACGCGGAACGGGTTCTTGAACCCGCGCAGCTTCGGAGTGCGCATGTGCAGAGGCATCTGCCCACCCTCGAAACCGATGCGCACGTTGTAGCGTGCCTTGGTGCCCTTGGTGCCACGACCCGCGGTCTTACCCTTGGATCCTTCACCACGACCGACGCGCATACGGCCCTTCTTCGAACCGGGAGCGGGGCGAAGGTGGTGGACCTTCAGCACCTGCTCGCGCTTCTCAGCGGGTGCAGTCTTCGCGGCGGCAGCCTTGGGGGCAGCCTTCTTTGCGGTGGCGGGCTTGGTTGCTGCCTTGGCGGCAGCGTCCTTCTCGTCAGCCATTAGTCAATCTCCTCGACCTTCACGAGGTGAGCAACCGTGTTGACATAGCCGCGGTTCTGCGAGTTGTCCTCGCGGATCACGACAGCGCCAATGCGCTTGAGACCCAGGCTGCGAAGCGTGTCGCGCTGGTTCTGCTTCTCACTAATTTTGGACTTGATCTGTGTCACTTTGAGGCGAGCCATCAGGCACCTGCCTTTGCTGCCGCTGCTGCAGCAGCAGCCGCGGCGTCGGCGCGCAGGAAACGGGCCGGGGCCACGTCTTCGTACGCGAGGCCACGACGGGCGGCAACGGCACGCGGCTCTTCGAGCTGGTGCAGTGCCTCGACTGTGGCGTGGACGATGTTGATGGTGTTCGACGAACCGAGCGACTTGCTCAGGACGTCGTGGATGCCGGCGCATTCGAGCACGGCGCGGACGGGGCCACCGGCGATAACGCCGGTACCGGCAGCGGCGGGACGCAGCAGGACAACGCCGGCTGCGGCTTCGCCCTGGACCGGGTGCGGGATCGTCAGGCCGACGCGGGGAACGCGGAAGAAGTTCTTCTTCGCTTCCTCGACGCCCTTGGAGATAGCGGTCGGGACCTCGCGGGCCTTGCCGTATCCCACGCCGACGAGTCCGTTGCCGTCACCGACGACGACGAGGGCGGTGAAGCTGAAGCGACGACCACCCTTCACCACCTTGGAAACGCGGTTGATGGTGACAACGCGCTCCAGGAACTGGCTCTTGTCGGCGTCGCGGCTTCCGCGATCCTTGTTCGGGTTGCGCTCACGGCCACCACGACGAGCCTCACGAGGCTCGTTCTGTGCCGGAGCGGTTGACGCAGCGGTTTCGACGGGTGCCTCAGCGGCCACCACGGTCTCCTTGGCTGCTGTGTTACTGGTTTCAGCGGTCACAGGTTCAATCCACCCTCTCGAGCTCCCTCGGCGATGGCAGCGACGCGTCCCGCGTACTTGCTGCCGCCACGGTCAAATACGACGGCGTCGATACCGGCGGCCTTCGCGCGCTCGGCGACGAGTTCACCGACCTTACGGGCCTTGGCGGTCTTGTCACCATCGAAGGTGCGCATGTCCGTCTCGAGCGTGGATGCCGACGCAAGGGTGAAACCCTTGCTGTCGTCGACGACCTGCACGAAGACGTGGCGAGCCGAACGGGTGACGACGAGACGGGGACGAAGCTCCGTACCGACGACCTTTTTGCGAAGACGTGTGTGCCTGCGTCCGCGGGCAGCGGCCTTGCTCTTACCTCTAGTTCCGAGACCCATGGTTACTTACCACTCTTTCCGGCCTTGCGGCGAACAATCTCGCCGGCGTAACGCACACCCTTGCCCTTGTAGGGCTCAGGCTTGCGAATCTTACGGATGTTGGCGGCGACCTCGCCGACGGCCTGCTTGTCGATGCCACCGACCGTGAGGCGGTTGACGCCCTCGACGGTCAGGGTGATGCCGACGGGCGGCTCGATGAGGACCGGGTGTGAGAAGCCAAGGGCGAACTCGACCGCGGTGCCCTTCTGGGCGACGCGGTAACCGGTACCGACGATCTCGAGGCCCTTGGTGTAACCCACGGTCACCCCGATGATCTGGTTGGCGATCAGGGTGCGGGTCAGGCCGTGCAGCGAACGCGATGCGCGCTCGTCGTCCGGACGGGTGACGACAACGTGGCCGTCTTCGATCGACACCTGAATCGGGTTGGCGACGGTGAGCGCGAGCTCACCCTTCGGGCCCTTGACGCTGACGAGGCGGCCCTCAGTGGCAACCGTGACATCCGCGGGGATCGGGATGGGGAGTCTTCCAATACGTGACATTGTCGACTACCACACGTAGGCGAGAACTTCTCCGCCTACGCCCTTCTTCTCGGCCTGACGGTCGGTGAGCAGACCGCTGGAGGTGGACAGGATGGCAACGCCGAGGCCACCGAGAACGGTGGGGATTTCGGTCGACTTTGCGTACACGCGCAGGCCGGGCTTGGAAACCCGCTTGATGCCGACGATGGAACGCTCGCGGTTCGGACCGAACTTGAGGTTCAGCGTGAGGGTCTTTCCGACCTCTGCATCCTTGACATCCCAGGCGGAGATGTAACCCTGCGCCTTGAGGATGTCTGCGATGTGCGCTTTGAGCTTGCTGTGCGGCATCGACACTGTGTCGTGGTACGCCGAGTTAGCGTTGCGCAGTCTGGTCAGCATGTCTGCGACCGGATCTGTCATTGTCATTTGTGGTGCCTTTCTCGCCTGGTTTCGTTCATCCGTTACACGGGTGACGACCTTGGTCGTGGTGGGGCTGGACGGTTGTCCAGCCCCAGGGTTTAAAACTAGCCGGTACTACTTGGTGTTCTCGGCCGTCTGGAAGGGGAAGCCAAGCGCCTTGAGCAGCGCGCGGCCTTCTTCGTTGTTCTTGGCGGTCGTCACGACAGTGATGTCCATACCGCGAAGACGGTCGATCCGGTCCTGGTCGATCTCGTGGAACATGACCTGCTCGGTGAGACCGAAGGTGTAGTTGCCCGCACCGTCGAACTGCTTGTCCGAGAGGCCGCGGAAGTCACGGATACGGGGAAGGGCGAGGCTCAGGAGCCGGTCCAGGAACTCCCACATGCGGTCGCCGCGAAGGGTGACGTGGGTTCCAATGGGCTGTCCTTCACGCAGTTTGAACTGCGCGATGGACTTGCGGGCCTTGGTGACCTGCGGCTTCTGGCCGGTGATCTTGGTGAGGTCCGAAACGGCGCCATCCATGATCTTGCCGTCGCGAGCTGCCTCGCCGACACCCATGTTGACGACGATCTTCACGAGGTTCGGAATCTGGTGAACGTTCGTGAAACCGAGCTCGGTGGCGAGCTTGGCGGAGATCTCGTCGCGGTACTTCTGCTTGAGACGCGGAAGCGTCTTGACGGGCGCTTCGCCCGCAGCAACGATCGTGTCGGTCATCAGAGGTCCTTCCCTGACTTCTTGGCGTAACGGATGCGGACCGTCTTGGTGACGCCGTCCTTCGTTACCTCTTCGATGCGGACGCCGACGCGAGTCGGCTTCTTGGTCTCCGGGTCGACGATGGCCACGTTGGACGCGTGGATCGGCGCCTCCATGGTCTCGATGCCGCCGGTCTTGGTGCCGCGCTGGGTCTGGCCGACACGCACGTGCTTCGTGACGAAGTTGATGCCCTCGACGAGGACACGGTTCTTCTCCACGAGCACGGCGATGACCTTGCCCTGCTTGCCACGGTCGCCGCCGCGTGCCTGGCTGCGGCCGCTGATGACCTGTACGAGGTCACCCTTTTTGAGTCTGGCCATGATTTAGATAACCTCCGGTGCCAGCGAGATGATCTTCATGAACTTCTTGTCGCGAAGCTCGCGACCGACCGGTCCGAAGATTCGGGTGCCCCGGGGGTCACCGTCGTTCTTCAAAATCACTGCGGCGTTCTCATCGAACTTGATGTACGAACCGTCTGGACGACGGGTCATCTTCTTGACGCGAACGACGACGGCCTTGACGACGTCGCCCTTCTTGACGTTTCCGCCCGGGATCGCGTCCTTGACGGTGGCGACGATGGTGTCGCCGAGGCCTGCGTAACGACGACCGGAGCCACCGAGGACGCGGATGGTCAACAGTTCCTTGGCACCCGTGTTGTCGGCAACCTTGAGTCGTGATTCTTGCTGAAGCACTTTTTATACCCTTCTATCAAGTAAGCGCGAGGCTTACTTGGCCTTCTCGAGGATCTCGACCAGGCGGAAGCGCTTGGTGGCGCTCAGCGGACGGGTCTCACTGATCAGGACCAGGTCGCCGACGCCGGCGATGTTCGCCTCGTCGTGGACCTTCAGCTTGGACGTACGGCGGATGACCTTGCCGTACAACGGGTGCTTCACGCGGTCTTCGACCTCGACAACGATGGTCTTGTCCATCTTGTCGCTGGTCACGTAGCCGCGCAGCGTCTTCCGGTAGCCGCGAACGAGAGCTTCTGCCTCGGCTGCGACGACCGTTTCGTCAGTCTTCGCCATGACTAGGCCTCCTTCGTTTCGACGGCCTCGGCGACAGCATCCGTTTCGGATTCTGCAGCCTTGGGGGCCTTCTTGGGCTTCTTCTCTGCCTTGTCGGCCTTGACGGCCGCTTCGACCGGTGCGGGCGTCGGGCGAATGCCCAACTCGCGCTCACGGAGAACCGTGTAGATACGAGCGATGTCGCGCTTGACCGCGCGGAGGCGGCCGTGGCTTTCGAGCTGACCGGTGGCCGACTGGAAGCGCAGGTTGAACAGCTCTTCCTTGGCCTTCTTCAGCTCGTCGAACAGTCGTTCGTTTTCAAAAGTGTCGAGCTCGACTGAGGCGAGCTCCTTGGATCCGATCGCCATTATGCGTCGCCCTCCTCGCGCTTGATGATGCGTGCCTTCAACGGCAGTTTGTGAATGGCGCGGGTGAGCGCTTCCTTGGCGACGATGTCAGTGACACCGCCGATTTCGAAGAGCACACGACCCGGCTTCACGTTGGCGACCCACCACTCCACAGAACCCTTACCGGAACCCATGCGGGTTTCGGCCGGCTTCTTGGTGAGCGGGCGGTCGGGGTAGATGTTGATCCAGACCTTGCCGCCGCGCTTCATGTGACGGGTGATCGCGATACGAGCGGACTCGATCTGACGGTTGGTCACATACGCGGGGGTGATGGCCTGGATGCCGTACTCGCCGAACGACAGCTCGGTGCCACCGGTTGCGTGGCCGGTACGGCCCGGGTGGTGCTGCTTACGGTGCTTGACTCTGCGTGGAATCAACATGGTTATGCCTCAACTCCTGCTGCAACCGGCGCCGCGGCCTCTGCGCGGGGCGCACGGCGGGGTCGGTCGTCACGACGCTCGGGGCGGGACGACTTAGCGTTGGCCTGCTCGCGGGCGAGTTCCTTGTTGGTGATGTCGCCCTTGTAGATCCAGACCTTCACGCCGATGCGGCCGAAGGTGGTCTTGGCTTCGTAGAAGCCGTAGTCGATGTTCGCACGCAGGGTGTGCAGTGGCACGCGTCCCTCGCGGTAGAACTCCGAGCGGCTCATCTCAGCGCCGCCGAGACGACCGGACACCTGGATGCGAACACCCTTGGCGCCGGCGCGCTGGGCGCCCTGCAGGCCCTTACGCATCGCGCGGCGGAAAGCCACACGAGCGGAGAGCTGCTCTGCGATGCCCTGGGCAACGAGCTGGGCGTCGACTTCGGGGTTCTTGACCTCGAGGATGTTGAGCTGGATCTGCTTGCTCGTGAGCTTCTCGAGGTCGGAGCGGATCCGCTCGGCCTCGGCGCCACGACGACCGATCACAATGCCCGGACGGGCGGTGTGGATGTCGACGCGGACACGGTCACGGGTGCGCTCGATCTCGATGCGCGAAACTCCCGCGCGGTCGAGGGTCGTGCTCAGCAGGCGGCGGATCTTGACGTCTTCAGCGACGAAGTCGCTGTAACGCTGTCCCGGCTTCGTGCTGTCAGAGAACCAACGCGACACGTGGTCGGTCGTGATTCCCAGACGGAAGCCATACGGGTTTACTTTCTGACCCATTACTTCGTACCCTCCTCAGGAGTGGCGAGCACAACAGTGATGTGGCTCGTACGCTTCTTGATCTGGAATGCGCGACCCTGTGCGCGGGCCTGGAAACGCTTGAGGGTCGTACCCTCGTCCACGAATGCCTGGCTGACGAAAAGGTCCTGCTCGTCCAGGTATGTGTTCGCTGCATCGGCCTTGACTCGTGCATTCGCGATGGCCGAGGCCACCAGCTTGTACACCGGGTCGCTGGCGCCCTGCGCTGCGAACTTCAGGATTCCCAGGGCCTCGTGGGCCTGCTTGCCGCGGATCAAGTTGACGACGCGACGAGCCTTCTGGGGGGTAACGCGGATGTGACGCACGCGTGCGATCGACTCCACCATTTCTTCTCCTCCTTCACGTCACCGCGTTAGCGGCGACGGCCCTTCTTGTCGTCCTTCACGTGACCACGGAAGGTGCGGGTGGGCGCAAACTCGCCGAGCTTGTGCCCGACCATGCTCTCGGTGACGAACACCGGGATGTGCTTGCGTCCGTCGTGAACCGCGATGGTGTGCCCGAGCATGTCGGGGATGATCATCGAACGGCGCGACCAGGTCTTGATTACGTTCTTGCTGCTGGCTTCATTCGCCCGGACAACCTTGCGAAGCAGGTGGTCGTCAACGAAAGGGCCTTTCTTGAGACTGCGTGGCATCGTCTACTCCTACTTACGCTTCTTGCCGACAGTACGGCGACGAACGATGAGCTTGTCGCTTTCCTTGTTCGGGTGCCGGGTACGGCCTTCTTTCTGGCCCCAGGGGCTGACGGGGTGACGTCCACCGGACGTCTTACCCTCGCCACCACCGTGCGGGTGGTCGACCGGGTTCATGGCAACACCACGAACGGTCGGGCGAACGCCTTTCCAGCGCATCCGGCCGGCCTTGCCCCAGTTGATGTTCGACTGCTCGGCGTTGCCGACCTCGCCGATCGTGGCGCGGCAGCGGGCGTCGACGTTACGGATTTCTCCGGACGGAAGGCGCAGCTGGGCGTAGATGCCATCCTTCGCAACGAGGCGAACCGACGAACCGGCGGAGCGGGCCATCTTGGCACCGCCGCCCGGACGCAGTTCCACCGCGTGGATGATGGTACCGGTGGGGATGTTCTTCAGCGGCAGGTTGTTGCCGGGCTTGATGTCAGCACCCGAACCCGACTCGATGATGTCGCCCTGGTTCAGCTTGTTCGGGGCGATGATGTAGCGCTTGGTGCCGTCAACGAAGTGCAGGAGCGCGATGCGCGCCGTGCGGTTCGGGTCGTACTCGATGTGAGCGACCTTGGCGTTGACGCCATCCTTGTCGTTACGACGGAAGTCGATCAGACGGTACTGACGCTTGTGTCCACCACCGATGTGACGCGTGGTGATGCGACCCTGGTTGTTACGGCCACCGGTCTTGGACAGGGGGCGAAGCAGGGACTTCTCCGGGGTCGAACGGGTGATCTCTGCGAAGTCCGCAACAGATGAACCGCGACGACCAGGAGTCGTGGGCTTGAACTTACGAATAGCCATTTCTTATTCCTCTAGTCCGCGCCGCTTAGCCGACGGCCGTGAAGATGTCGATGGAACCGGACTTGAGCGTGACGATGGCACGCTTGGTGTCCTTGCGCTTGCCCTGACCGAACTTCGTGCGACGCGTCTTGCCGATGCGGTTCATGGTGTTGATCGAAGCGACCTCCACCTTGAAGATCTTTTCGATCGCGAGCTTGATTTCGGTCTTGTTCGAGCGCGGGTCCACGATGAAGGTGTACTTGCCCTCGTCGATCAGGCCGTAGCTCTTTTCAGAGACGACCGGAGCGATGATGACGTCGCGGGGATCCTTGTTGATCGGGGTAGCCATTATGCGGACACCTCTTCCTTCTTGGTCTTGCTCGCCACGAACGCGTCGAACGCGCCCAGGGTGAAGACGATGTCGTCGCTGACGAGAACGTCGTAGGCATTCAGCTGATCCCAGGACAGCACGTGCACCGTCGGGAGGTTGCGGATGCTGCGCAGTGTCAGTTCATCGGTCCGCTCGAGGACGACCAGCACGTGCTTGCTGCTGGCGATCTGGCTGAGCAGCGTGATGGCGCCCTTGGTGCTGGGCGTCTCTGCAGTGAACAGTGCGGTGACGACGTGGAGACGGTCGCCGCGAGCGCGGTCGGAAAGCGATCCGCGCAGTGCTGCCGCGATCATTTTCTTGGGGGTGCGCTGTTCGTAGTTGCGGGGCGTCGGTCCGTGGACGATGCCACCGCCGGTCATCTGGGGCGCGCGGATCGAGCCCTGACGAGCGCGACCGGTTCCCTTCTGCTTGAAGGGCTTGCGACCGGCACCGGAAACTTCTCCGCGGCGCTTGGTCTTGTGCGTGCCCTGGCGTGCGGCAGCGAGCTGCGCGACGACGACCTGGTGGATCAGGGGGATGTTGGTCTGGACGTCGAAGATTTCGGCGGGCAGTTCAACGGAACCGGACTTTGCGCCGGTTGCATCGATGAGATCGAGCGTGGTGGCCATGCGGTTACGCTCCCTTCACGGCAGTGCGGACGAATACGAGGCGGCCCTTGGCGCCGGGAACGGCACCCTTGACCAGCAGGAGGCCCTTCTCGGCATCAATCGCGTGAACCTTGAGGTTCAGCACGGTGACGCGCTCGCCACCCATACGACCGGCCATGCGCATGCCCTTGAAGACACGGCTCGGGGTCGAGGAAGCACCGATGGAACCGGGCTTGCGGTGGTTGCGGTGGGAACCGTGAGAAGAGGAGACACCCTTGAAGTTGTGACGCTTCATAACACCGGCGAAACCCTTACCCTTGCTCGTGCCCATGACGTCGACCTTGGAGCCGGCAACGAAGACACCGTCAACGGTGAGTTCCTGTCCCAGGGTGTAGTCAGCGGCATCCGCGGTGCGGAGCTCTGTGAGGTGACGGCGAGGCGTGACGCCCGCCTTTTCGAAGTGTCCGGCGGAAGGCTTGTTGACCTTGCGCGGGTCGATGGCGCCTGCAGCGATCTGAACGCCGGCGTAGCCGTCGATTTCTTTGCTGCGGATCTGGGTGACAACGTTCGGCGAGATCTCGATGACGGTGACGGGAACAAGCTTGTTGTTCTCGTCCCAGACCTGGGTCATGCCGAGCTTCTTGCCGAGGAGACCCTTGGTGGTCTTGGTATCGGAGTAAGACATCGCGGGCCCTAGAGCTTGATCTCGATGTTGACGTCCGCCGGAAGGTCGAGACGCATGAGCGAGTCGACGGCCTTCGGGGTGGGGTCAATGATGTCGATCAGACGCTTGTGGGTGCGCATTTCAAAGTGCTCCCGGCTGTCCTTGTACTTGTGAGGGGAACGGATGACACACACCACGTTCTTCTCGGTCGGAAGCGGCACGGGGCCGACAACCGTTGCACCCGCACGGGTCACGGTGTCGACGATCTTGCGCGCCGAGATGTCAATGACCTCGTGGTCATACGACTTAAGTCGAATGCGGATTTTCTGTCCCGCCATGTCGAACTCTCTTTCTTGTCAAGGCTTCGTACATCCCGAAGGCTGCATTGGACGCCGTAGTAGCACTGCTGCTGTCGCACCACTGTTCATCTGTCAATTTCGATTCCTCGTCCCGCAGCCTTCCAGCCGCACGACTTTGAACCGAGCCAACCGCTTCTCCACACCGGGGCATGGGGGAAGGCATGGATTTCCCATGCTTTCCCGGCTGTTGGTTTAAGCTCTGTTCTGCTACCCGCGGCCTAACCGTGCGCCCTGTGGACACCGGCTATGCACTGCCTGGCAGTGATCCCGACACCGCGTGCAGCGCGGCAGTCGAAAGTGTTGAACTAGAAGAGTCTGCCACAGGGGTAGTCCTTTGTGCAACCCGGGCGTGTCGCGACCGGCGTGTCGCGCGTCTGGCCCCCCTTTCGCCCTCTTTCCGCCCGTTTCGGCAGCTGCGGACCCTGCTTCGTCCGCACGTCGGCATCCCCTCCCCTCAGCGCTCCAGTTGCGCCCACGGACCCGAATGCGGCACTCAGGTCAAGGAACGAAGAGGCGCGGGCGCCCGATCGGAAGACCGAGAAGGAGGAGTCGGGCGCGAAGACGGGTCTGGCTCCGGCCTATTGCAGAATCCCAGCGTGCGAACCCGCTGACCTGTCGCCGGATACCGTCCTCGCGAAGCTTCTCGTCGTAGACCACCTGCTCCGGGCTCCGACCTCCGCGCAAGGCCTCGTCAAAGTACTTGCTCCGGCCATCGGCTTCACCAACGCCGCGCTGAGCCAGCCAGAAGAAATCACTGAAGTGCTCTCGACCGTCAACGATGAACCGCTGCTGCAGGATCGGCTCGGGGAAACCGATCAGGGCGATGCTGACCCGACTGTCGGTCTCGTTGACCGAGCCGGAGAGGGGCGTGGCGAAGTTAATGACAGCGAGGGCCCTCGCAGACCCCCGGAAAGGCAGCATCCGCTCCCATTGCTCCAGCAGTTCCGCTCGGGTGGTGAGCGGCGGGACTCTGTCCCAGGGGTCAGCGGCGAGTGCACGGTCGGCGGCCACCATTGCTCCCCGCAGGTCGAGGGTCGCCGCGAGGTCGATCACCGTGCGGGCGACGGTTGTGACCAAGAGGCCGTCCCTCCTCGTGATGGAGCGGGGGTCGAGTCCGAGGGCGTGCTTGACGATGCCCGGCTTGGACCGGCCGCCTCGTGTGCGCTCGGTGGTGAAGTGCACCTCGTCCGGCCAGCGGACGCGGCTGGGCAAGCCCCAGATCACGGCGGCCGACTGGTGGGAGAGCACGAGCTCGGTTCGCCGCAGCGTGGCCGCTCCCCTGACCCGGAGTGAGTACCGCCTGTCGTCATCGAGTTCGAGCCACCGACTCGCGTTGATGTACTGGCCGCGGCCGATGCGGTGCAGGGTTCCCGCTTCCGCACGGCGCCGCAACCGAAGATCCGCTTTGAAGGCACGCTGCAGCTGAGCCGAGTACAGGATCTCGTCGCTGTCGTCCCCGGTGATGGTTTCAAGCCGGTCGCCGGAGGGGACTCCGCCCTCTGTGTGCTGGGTCATGCGCTGACTCTGCCCCGCCTGACTCAGGCAGGCATGCAATGCCAGGCATCGGTGGAGAAGGTCACGTTCGGCAGGACTGTGCAGGGGCGGACCTCGCCTGCCGGCCTGGCGCATCCGCCGGGTGCCGCCCGCAGAAACCACGCGCACCAATTGCGCCGCTTCGCGCCAGGCACACCAGGCGCGAAACGGCAGAACCGGCGCGCGAACTGGGCGAACTGGCGCGAAACGGCGGAAGTGGAGCGCGCCGCGCACGTCACCAGGCGACGGTAGGGGGCAGCGCGCCGAGGCGAATGCAGGCCGCGAGAGCGCTAGTCGGTGCCGAGGTGGGTGTCGGCGGCGGCGCGGGCCTGCTCGATCTGGTCCTCGAACTTGTTGCCGGTGACCTTGTTGACCGCATCAGCGGTGCCGTCGAGGAGCTTGTCGCTGATGTCTTCGGCCTGCTCGCTGTGCAGGGCCTCGGTGACCTTGTTGTCGCCCAGGAATTCCTGGGCCTTCTTCGTAATGTCGTCCAGTCCCATGATGTCCTCCAGTCCGGCCGCTCCGGTGCGACCGCGACCCACGATAGAACCGGAATACGCCCGCGACAAGGGTCGCGCGGGGACGCAAAAACGGGCCGGCCCCGAAGGACCGACCCGTTTCCGTGGTGCAGGTGGTGAAGAACTACTTGATGATCTTCGTCACGGTTCCGGCGCCGACGGTGCGGCCACCTTCACGGATAGCGAAGCCGAGTCCATCTTCCAGAGCGATCGGCTGGATCAGCGCGACAGTCAGGTCGGTGGTGTCGCCGGGCATGACCATCTCGGTGCCCTCGGGCAGCGTGATGACGCCGGTGACGTCGGTGGTACGGAAGTAGAACTGCGGACGGTAGTTCGCGTAGAACGGGTTGTGACGGCCGCCCTCTTCCTTTGACAGGATGTACGCGGTGCCCTCGAAGTCGGTGTGCGGCGTGACCGAACCCGGCTTGACGACGACCTGGCCGCGCTCGACGTCTTCGCGCTTGGTGCCACGAAGAAGAAGACCACAGTTCTCGCCGGCCCATGCCTCGTCGAGCTGCTTGTGGAACATCTCGATACCAGTGACCGTGGTCTTGATCGTCGGGCGGATGCCGACAACCTCGACCTCGGAGTTGATCTTGAGGGTTCCACGCTCGGCGCGGCCGGTGACGACCGTTCCACGACCGGTGATCGTGAAGACGTCCTCGATCGGCATGAGGAAGGGCTTGTCCTTGTCGCGGACGGGCTCCGGGAAGTAGTCGTCAACGGCCTGCATGAGCTCCAGGATGTTGCCGACCCACTTCGGGTCGCCTTCCAGCGCCTTGAGCGCCGACACGCGGACAACAGGAGCGTTGTCGCCGTCGAAGCCCTGGGCGGTGAGGAGTTCGCGAACCTCGAGCTCGACGAGCTCAAGGATCTCTTCGTCGTCGACCATGTCGGCCTTGTTCAGCGCGACGAGCAGGGACGGCACGCCGACCTGCTTGGCGAGAAGAACGTGCTCACGGGTCTGAGCCATCGGGCCGTCAGTTGCGGCGACAACGAGAATCGCGCCGTCCATCTGTGCGGCACCGGTGATCATGTTCTTGATGTAGTCAGCGTGGCCCGGTGCGTCGACGTGCGCATAGTGACGCTTTTCGGTCTCGTACTCAACATGGGAGATGTTGATCGTGATGCCGCGCTGGCGTTCTTCCGGAGCCGAGTCGATCGACGCGAAGTCGCGCTGAACGTTGGTCTTGGAAGGGAACGTGTCGGCAAGGACCTTGGAGATCGCTGCAGTCAGCGTGGTCTTTCCGTGGTCAACGTGACCGATCGTTCCGATGTTTACGTGCGGCTTAGTCCGCTCGAACTTGGCCTTGGCCACTGTGGGTCCTCCTCAGGACTCTCGGCTTCACCGCCCGCTGGTTTGCGGCCGGAGAAACTGCTGGATTTGTGTACTTATGTTACTCGGGCCGGGAGGCCGAAGCGATTTCGGCCCGAAGGCCCGGAAAGGCCCGAGGGCCCCAGGCTATTCGCCCTTGTTCTTCTGGATGATCTCTTCGGCGACAGCCTTGGGGACCTCGGCGTAGCTCTCGAAGGTCATCGAGTACACGGCACGCCCTGAAGTCTTGGACCTCAGGTCGCCGATGTAGCCGAACATCTCCGACAGCGGAACGAAGGCACGAATGACCTTGACGCCGCTCGCGTCCTCCATGGTCTGAATCTGACCACGGCGGGAGTTGAGGTCACCGATGACGTCGCCCATGTATTCCTCAGGCGTACGAACTTCGACGCTCATGAGCGGCTCGAGAAGAACAGGGTTGGCCTTGCGGACGGCTTCCTTGAAGCCCATCGAACCGGCGATCTTGAACGCCATCTCCGAGGAGTCGACATCGTGCGCGGCACCGTCGAGCAGGCTGGCGCGAACGCCGACCATCGGGTAGCCGGCCAGAACACCGACGTGCATGGCGTCCTGGATGCCCGCGTCGACCGAGGGGATGTATTCCCTGGGGATGCGGCCACCGGTGACCTTGTTCAGGAACTCGTAACCCTTTTCGGCAGTGATCTCAAGCGGCTCGATCGCGATCTGAATCTTCGCGAACTGGCCGGATCCACCGGTCTGCTTCTTGTGGGTGTAGTCGTGACGCTCGACGGCCTTGCGGATCGTCTCGCGGTACGCGACCTGGGGCTTGCCGACGTTGGCCTCGACATTGAACTCGCGACGCATACGGTCGACGAGGATGTCCAGGTGAAGTTCACCCATTCCCTTGATGACCGTCTGGCCAGTTTCCTGGTTCTGCTCGGTGCGGAAGGTCGGGTCTTCTTCGGCCAGCTTCTGGATCGCGAGACCCAGCTTTTCCTGGTCCTGCTTCGTCTTCGGCTCGATCGCAACCTCGATCACCGGGTCAGGGAACGTCATCGACTCGAGTACGACCTGGTGGTTCGGGTCGCACAGGGTGTCGCCGGTGGTGGTGTCCTTGAGGCCGATGACCGCGTAGATGTGACCGGCGGTCACGAAGGCCACCGGGTTCTCCTTGTTGGCGTGCATCTGGAAGATCTTCCCGATGCGCTCCTTCTTGCCCTTGGTCGAGTTGATGACCTGGCCGCCGGAGTCGAGGTGTCCCGAGTAGACGCGGATGTAGGTGAGGCGACCGAAGAACGGGTGCACCGCAACCTTGAACGCGAGGGCCGTGAACGGCTCGGCAGCGTCGGAGTGACGCATGACGACGACCTCTTCATCGCGCGCGTCGTGGGCCTCGATGGCCGGCACGTCGAGCGGGGTGGGGAGGTAGTCGATGACTGCGTCGAGCATCGGCTGGACGCCGCGGTTCTTGAACGCGGAGCCGCAGAGGACCGGGTAGATCTCGCTGTTGACCGTGAGCTTGCGGATCGCGTGCTTGATCTCGGAGACGGTGAGCTCTTCGCCGGAGAAATACTTCTCCATGAGGTCGTCATCGGTCTCGGCGACGGTCTCGAGGAGCAGCTTGCGGTAGACCGCAGCCTGCTCGACGAGGTCGGCCGGGATGACCTCGATCTCGTAGTGGGAGCCCATCTCGACGTCACCCTTGGAGTCGCCGCGCCAGGTCAGTGCACGCATCTCGACGAGGTCGACAACACCTTCGAAGGTGTTCTCGGCGCCGATCGGCAGCTGGATGACGAGCGGCTTCGCGCCGAGGCGCTTGACGATGGTGTCGACGGTGTAGAAGAAGTCCGCGCCGAGCTTGTCCATCTTGTTGACGAAGCAGATGCGGGGAACGTCGTACTTGTCGGCCTGGCGCCAGACGGTCTCGGACTGGGGCTCAACGCCCTCCTTGCCGTCGAACACGGCAACCGCGCCGTCGAGGACGCGGAGCGAACGCTCCACCTCGACGGTGAAGTCCACGTGGCCGGGGGTGTCGATGATGTTGATCTGGTTACCGGCCCAGAAACAGGTCGTCGCAGCGGAGGTGATCGTGATGCCACGTTCCTGCTCCTGCGCCATCCAGTCCATGGTCGAGGCGCCGTCGTGGGTCTCGCCGATCTTGTGGTTGACACCCGTGTAGTACAGGATGCGCTCAGTGACGGTGGTCTTGCCAGCGTCAATGTGCGCCATGATGCCAATATTGCGGACCTTGCTCAGGTCGGTGAGCACATCAAGTGCCACGGGTGTCCTCCGGACGTTTTTTGGGGGTGTGTGGGGCGAAACAAGACAAGCCGGTGGGCGAGCGGGGCGGGTGACCCGCCCTGCTCGCTCACCGGAACGCGACTACCAGCGGTAGTGTGCGAAGGCCTTGTTCGCCTCGGCCATCTTGTGTGTGTCTTCACGACGCTTGACCGCGGCACCGAGGCCGTTGGACGCGTCGAGGATCTCGTTGGTGAGACGCTCGGTCATGGTCTTCTCGCGACGCGCCTTGGCGTAGCTGGTCAACCAGCGGAGGGCCAGGGTGTTGGCGCGGTGCGGCTTGACTTCGACCGGCACCTGGTAGGTGGAACCACCGACGCGGCGCGAACGCACCTCGAGGGTGGGGCGCACGTTGTCGAGCGCCTTCTTCAGCGTGACGACAGCATCCGCACCGTTCTTGGCAACGACGCCCTCGAGTGCATCGTAAACGATGCGCTCGGCGAGGCCCTTTTTGCCGTCGAGGAGGATTTTGTTGACGAGCTGGGAGACGATGGGGGCGCCGTATACCGGGTCAGCGATAACGGGACGCTTGGGCGCTGGGCCTTTACGAGGCATTACTTCTTCTCCATCTTGGCGCCGTAGCGGCTACGAGCCTGCTTGCGGTTCTTGACAGCCTGGGTGTCCAGTGCGCCGCGAACGATCTTGTAACGAACACCGGGGAGGTCCTTCACGCGACCGCCACGCACGAGCACCATCGAGTGCTCCTGCAGGTTGTGACCCTCGCCGGGGATGTAGGCGGTGACCTCGGTACCGTTCGACAGCTTGACGCGGGCGACCTTGCGGAGAGCCGAGTTCGGCTTCTTCGGGGTGGTGGTGTACACGCGGGTGCACACGCCGCGCTGCTGCGGGTTGGCCTTGAGGGCGGGAGCCTTGGTCTTGGTGACCTTGGGGCTGCGGCCCTTCCTGACCAACTGCTGAATGGTTGGCACTAATTACTCCTTGTTATTGCTGCACGGTGACAGCTCATTGATGGTTAGCATTCGATTCGTTCCGTTTCCGGTCCTTGTCGAGTTCATCTGGACCCGCCGGCGCACGCGGAACAAGTTCCGCGTGTTTCAGTGGGTATGCCGTGGGGGCTGCTCGGTGAGCAAACCCAGCATGCGTGCCGTGTCTGGGCGCCCAAGGTGCGGCACGACGAGATCGCGATGGCATGACTCAAGCGCACGACGAAGCGCACACCTCGAAATACTAACTCCCCTCGGGTGGCCCGGTCAAATGGTGAGCCGCCAACGAGCGGATGCGGCGAGTCGGGTTCCCTGCGCGCCCGCTCCCCCGCGCAACCCGCGAGAATACTCTGCATGCACCCGAAGCTCACCATCGCACCGGGTATCGCCGTCCTGGCCATGGTGGCGGCACTCAGCGGGTGCTCGGCCGTTCCCCCGCAGCCACCGGCGACCGCTTCTGCGGCAGGCGCTGCGGCAGGCGCTGCGCGAACACCGTTTCCCGGCGGAGCCCAGGCGGATTACCAGCTCGGCGGTGCCTACCCCGTTCCGGCCGGAACGGCCGTCGTGACTCGCGACAGCGGCGCTGAGCCCGCGCCCGGGGTGTATTCAATCTGCTACGTCAACGGTTTCCAGTCGCAGCCGGGCGAGACGGCCGACTGGCTCAGGGATCACCCCGACCTGGTGCTCGGCGGTGCTGCCGATCCCGTGGTCGACGCCGGCTGGCCGGACGAAATCATCTTCGACACCTCGACGGACCAGCGACGAGCTGCGATCGTCGCGGCACTCCGTCCGACCCTGCAACGGTGCGCCGACGCCGGCTTCAACGCGGTCGAGATCGACAACCTGGACTCCTTCACCCGATCGGGCGGCGCACTGACCGCGGCAGACAACATCGCCCTGGTGACTCTCTTCGCAGCGGAGACACACGCTCTGGGTCTCGCGATCGGGCAGAAGAACTCCGCTGAACTCGCCGCGCGCCTGCGGACGGCGGTCGGGTTCGACTTCGCCGTGACCGAGGAATGCGACCGCTTCGCCGAGTGCGGCGTGTACACGGATGCCTATGGCGACGACGTGCTGGACATCGAGTACAGCGACGACCTCAGGGACAGCTTTGCCGAGGCGTGCGCCCGGAGTGACCGGCCGCGCTCGATGGTGCTGAGGGACCGCGGGCTCGTCGCCGATACCGATTCCGGCTACGTCTTCGAGCACTGCCCGAGCTGAAGCCCGCCACCTCCGGGGAAAGCGGCCGGCCGTGCAAGTCAGGGGCGGGGAGGCTCAGAGGCCGTGCGGCCAGAGCGGGGAGTCGAGGGTGCTGTCGAGATCCGCGAGCAGGGACTGCACCCAGGGCTCGACGAACTCGTCGACGGCGGCCAGCATCCGCTCACGGTGCCGGTAGAGGGCGGTGCAGACCTGGCCGCCCACGTCGGCGGCGTACTCGTCGGCGAGGCGCAGCTCGGCCCGGATCGCCGCCTTCTCGGCGGCGGTGAGCGGCGCCGGTTCGGCGACGAACGCGGCCGGGGAGGCCGGTCGGGAGAGTTCCGCGAAGGTGAAGAGGTAGGGTGCCTCCCGTTCGGCGGGCGGGTCGAGCTCGAGACCGGTGTACTCGGGGTCGAGGCCGTCGGCCGGGCGGTAGCTTGCCGCCGCGGCCTTGCGTTCCTCGTTCGCGTGGATTTCCCGGCTGAGCAGGGGAAGGGTTGACTCGGTGTACGCGTCGACGGCGCCGTCGATCACGGCCTTCACGCGCATCGCGAGAGCGTGCTGAACCGCGTGGGGCACATCGGTCATGAGGCCGGCGGCGCGGATGACCGGCGAACCGAAACACGTGCGGCAGAGCCGCGTGCGGCGGGTGTGCGTACCGGGTCGCCACTTGGGGAGCCACCTCAGCCAGTCGTCGACGACATCGCCGACGCGCGCTTCGATGGAACCATCCATGGACGTTAAGGTTACTCGATACCGGGCCGAATCGACCGGGAGATTTCGGCTATTCGTCCGGTCGCTCCCACGGCCAGAGCGGCCGGCCGTGTTCGTTCATGCGGGAGGCGAGCACGAGCGAGTAGAGCAGGGTGACGACGAACGCGAGGATGCCCGTCGTCGCCGCGAAGGGTTCGCGCAGCACCGCAGCGGCGAACGTCAGCCCGCTGAAGAGCGGCCCGTTTCCGAGCAGGTAGAGCACGGAGCCCGCGGCGACGAACCCGAGGAACGCGGCGATGCCGGTTCCGGCCGCGTACCCGAGCGCCACCCGTTGGCGGCGCGGAGAGGCGCGCAGCCCGAGCCACAGCAGGAGAGCGAAGACCAGCAGCACGGCCGCCGCCGCCATTCCGGGACCGACGAGCGGGCCGGCATCCGTGACCGGGATCACCTCGATGTCGGCGAGCAGGCTGATCATGCCGAAGCCCGCGACGAGCAGCGCCGCGTACAGCACGGCCGCGAACACGGCGACGACGGCCGCGTATCTCTGGTACTCGCGCATCGCTCAGGCCTCACTCCCCCGCTGCGGGGGCTGCACCGTCACGGCTGCTCCACCGGACGGTTCCGGCTGTTCGGGACTGCTACGGACGGGAGAGCTGCGGCCCTTCCGCGAGGCGGCGGTCGTAGTCCTGCTTGGCGGCGGCGTTGCGGGCCGTGACGGTGCGTCCGCGGCGGGCGATCCAGGCGCCGAACCAGATCGGCACCTCGCGGGCGACGATGGCGGCGGCGATCGCGTAGGGGCTCAGCCACTGCGCGGTGATGAACCGGACCGCTTCGGACGGGGTGAAGGTCCAGGCCTGCACGGTCAGCAGCGCCGCTCCGATGTAGGAGAAGTACACGATGACGGCCACGAGGAAGCCGAAGAGCACGTAGGCCCACCAGCCGCCGCGGTTGACGATCAGCACGAGCAGGGAGAACCCGATGAAGAAGAACACGGCCGGCACGTAGAACACCGGCAGCACGATGAAGTCGCTGAACTTCGCGGCCGCGTCGGCGACCGAGCCGCTGCCTGCCCCGGCGATGCCGAAGGCGACGAGCGCGTAGACGATGGCGTAGACGACCGTCGCGAGCAGCGCGAGCAGCACGCCGGCGCCCCGGTTGCCCTTCTCGACGGGCGGGGCCGGGGCCTGAATGTAGATGGGGCCGGCGGGCGCCTGCACGGGAACCGCGGGCGTGTAGCCGGGGGTGTAATCGGTGACAGGAGCGTGCTCGGCGGTCGCCTGGTCCTGCGTGACGACCTGGGCGTCCTCGTGCGCGGCCTCGGCCGAGACGGCAGCGGGGGTCTCGTAGGAGATCGGCTCACCGACCGGTTCGGGGGCGACGACCGGGGCGACGGGGGCGGATGCCGCGGGCTCGGCGAGCGGCGCCGGTGCCGACTCGTCAGCGGGCGCTGCAGCGGCGGCGTGCGCCGGCTCGTTCGGTGCCGCCTGGTCGGTCGGGTCCGTCTCGGACCGCTGGTATGCGGCCGTCGGGGCATCCGTCTCGGGGGTCGTGTTGCGCTCGTCTGCTGTCGGGTCGCTCATGCTGCACTCCTCGCGGGCCGGGTGGCCGTAGTTCTCTGGAGCAACCATAACAACATGCCCGGCCCCCGATTGGGAGCTTGGCCGCGCGATTTGTGATTCGGCGCGGCGGCCGTCCCGGCTACTGCGCGGGAGCCGCAGCGGCGGGAGTTGCCGGCGGCGTCGCGGCCGGCGTCGCCGCGGTCGCGGGCGGAACGAGCACGTACACGAACCCGGTGATGACCGCGGTCACGTCCGTCGAGGCCTTCCCCTTTGCGGCAGGATCCGCCTCGGCCTTGGATGTGGTCAGTCCCGTCACGAGGAACAGCCGTTCACCGCTCTGCAACCCGTTGACGAAATCGAGGGAATGATCGAAGCTCCCGACGACGGTGATCTGCACGGCCAGCGATGCGAAGTTCGTCGCCGTGATCAGTGAGTTCGTGACCGGCGGAGCGGCGACGACCGCGGTGCCCGCCGTGCCGGTCGAAGCGAGAGGGGCGGGCGCGGCATAGGGCACGGCGTCGGCCACGGTCATCCCGGTCAGGGTGACCGATGTCGATTTGGCGAGGGCATCGAGCTGGTTGACAAAACGCGGCATCTGAGTGCCAGAGGGTACGGAGGCCTCGAGCGGGACCAGGTCCGCCTTGAGGGTGTCGATTCCGGCGAAGTCGGCCTGGAGTTTCGCGAGGACCGCGGCCTGGCTCGCGTTCGTGGCTTCCACTCCCACGCGTGCATCGTCGGCGGTGGCCACTGCCGCGAGTTGAGGCTGGATGCCGAGCAGGAGGCCGAGGCCGACGACGGCGACCATCACGAGCACGGAGCCGATCATCCAGATCCGATTCTTGTCCACGATTACTTCCCTCCGGTCGCGAAACGCTTGGAGTATGCGCCGTCGTTCACGTGCATGGTGATGTTGACCGTGTAGACGCCCGTGGTCTCGTCACGATTGACCGATTGGGGCAGAGCGTCGGCGAACCCGGGAGAGCTCGCGAGCGCGTCCAGCCAGGCGGGGACGTCCGGGAGAGTGGCGCTCTTCGCGTCGAATGTCACGGTTCCGACCCGAGCGCCCTGCAGCGGTGCTGTCGGCTGGGAGTATGGCGAGATCGGGGACCCGAAGTCCAGGGTGACAGTGTCAATGGTCACTCCCTGGGGAAGGGTGTGCGCCACGCTCGTGAGGTACTCCTTCCAGTTGACTTCGGTGGAGACTCCGACCTGTTGCGCCGCCTGGACCAGGGTGACCTCGCTTTGTACCGAGCGCACCTCGAGGTACTTTGACTGTTCGGCGATCAGCGACGCGGTTCGCGACTGCTCGTCGTCCAGGCGGGTCTGCGCCTGGCTCGCCAGCACCGTCGACGCTCCGGTTCCCACAACCATGATCGCCAGGATGCCGACAGCGCTGATCACGAGCCGACGACGGATGGCTGCGGCGTTGCGGTCCTGCTGCACCTCCGGCGGGAGCAGGCCGACTCGCGGCATGCCGCCAATGATCAGCACGGCGTCCTTCCCTGCGCGGCTCATGCGGCACTTCCCAGCGCGAGGCCGAGCGCGACCGCGAACGTGGAGCCGCTGAGTCGGAGCTGATGGGCGTCGATGCCACGTGCGATGCCGACCGTGGCGAACGGGTCACCGACGATGACAGAGGTTCGGGTCATCTCGGCGAGCGCCTCCGGCAACCCGTGAAGCTGGGCGCCACCACCACTCAAGACGATCTGCCGAACCGGTTCGGTCGGGCGGGTATTGGCAAAGTAGTTGATGGTGTTCCGCAGGCTGGTCAGTTGCTCACTCGCGACCTTGTAGATGATTTCGACCGCGCGTTTGTCGGATTCCTGCACTGCTCCGGTGGCGAGCCCCATCGCCCGCTTCATCCCCTCGGCCTGTCCGACATCCGATTTCAGTTCCGTGTGAAGCGCCTGGGTGATGTCGTCTCCGCCCGTGGCGATGATCCGCACGAACTGCGGCACGCCGTCCGCCGCGATGACGACGCTGGTGGTGCTTCCGCCGATGTCGATGAGAGCAACCGTTCCGGTGACACCCGGCCGGGTCACCATCACCCGGCTGAGGGCGAAGGGGATGAGGTCGACGTCGACGGTCGTGAGCCCGGCGAGCTGGGTCGCCTTGACGTTGGCCAGGACGGCCGATTTGACGGCCGCGATCAGCAGGCCGTTCACGAGAGGCCCGGTGGGGCCCTCAGATTCCGAGATCGGGTAGAAGTCGAGCAGCGCATCGGCGACCGGGATCGGCAGCATGTCCTGCACTTCGAAGGGCAATGACTGGCGGATGCGAGCCAGTCCCATCTTCGGCACGCTCAGGTCCCGCGCGAGCACCCGTTGGTTACCCATTCCGAGCACGACATTCTTGGACTTGAACCCGCCGGAGGACCAGAGCTTTTTGAGCGCTGCAGCGACGGTGTTCGGTTCGATCACCTCGCCACTGGTGACCGCTCCCGGAGGGAGCTCGACGACGTGGCACCGAACGAGCATCGGCTTGGAGGATGCCGGATCGCTCACTTCCACCGCGCGCAGCACCGAGCTGCCGATGTCTATCCCGACGACACTGGTCACGAGTGGTGCCTCCATCTTTTCCGGTTTGACATGGACTATCGGACGCCGATCAGCGACAGGTAGCCGCTCCAGATGGCCTCACCACAAAAGATTCCGACCCACGCGCCCATGAGCATCCAGGGGCCGAAGGGGATGCCGCTCTTGCGGTTGGCCCGCCTGCTGATCAGGAGGGCGATGCCAAAGATTCCGCCGAGCAAGAACGCGGCAAAAGCCCCGATGATTAGCTCGCCCCAACCGAGGTAGCCGAGAAACAGGCCGAGTACGCCGGCGAGTTTCACGTCACCGAGACCCATCCCGCCGGGGTAGAAGAAGGCCATCAGGAAGTATGCGGCCCAGAGCACGACGAGACCGATAGCGCCGCCCAACAGGGCCGAATAGTCGCCGCCGATGACGGATGCAGCTCCGAGCAGCAATGCCCCGACGGCATACCCCGGCAGCACGATCCCGTTGGGAAGGCGGTGCACGTCGAGGTCGATGAGCGCGAGTGCAATGCTCACGGCCGCAAGGTAGAGGTACGCGGCGAGGACCAGACCCCCGACGATCAGGTCGGTGCCGCTTGCACCCCACACATCCTCGGGGAACCTGGTCGCCAGGGCCCAGACGGAGACAGCCGCGAAAGCAAGCCCCGTACCCAGCTCCACGAGCGGGTATCGCGTCGAAATTGCGGTCTTGCACTGACGGCACTTCCCGCGGAGCACCAGCCAGGACACGACCGGGATGTTGTCGTACGGCCTGATCGCAGCTCCGCACCGCGGGCAGGCACTCGGCGGCGACACGATCGACAGGCCGTTGGGTACCCGGTAGACGACCACGTTGAGGAACGACCCGATGACCACCCCCAGGATCGCCGACACGAAGATGAGGGCGGTCAATGGCCCACCTCACGGTAGCTGCCGACCGTTGAGCTGACGTAGGTCGCCGGGGCGTTCCACTTCTGCCCGAGATCGAGAGCGTTGCACGGCATCGCTCTGATCAGGTGGATGTCGGCAGTTCCCGATTTCACTGCGCCCGTGTCGACGCCCATGCACCGATTCTGGGAGTCGACAAAGAGATAGCTCGACCCATAGTCTCCGGTGTCCTTCACGCGCTTCCAGGTCTGCCGTGTGGTGGTGGATGTGGCAGTGCAAGCAGTGAACGTGAGTTCTCCGCTGGACGCTGAAGCGACGGGAGACGTGAGGCAGTACCTCTGCCTGGCGTCGTTGTCCTTGAGGACGTAGATTTGCTGGGGTCCATACGTGGAGACCGGCGCGGTGGGAGGCACCGTAACCGGGGGCGCTGGCGGCTCGGTGTAGAACCACTTGTGGTTCCACAGAATGTAGGGCATGCCGGCTACGCCAGACGGGTCCTGCTTACAGGGGAAAGAAATCATGTACCCAGAGCTGATGTCTGCGCTAGTGACGTCCGCGCAGCGGCCGAACTCCAGGTAGTTCACGATCTGATTCGTGTCGTAGGAGGCAGCGCCGGCGCCTACCGAACTCGATGGGGAGAACTCTCCTAAGCATCCGTTGGGATCTCTCGGCGAAAGAGGGTTGGTCTTGTTTACGAACAACTGCTTGGTATCCAGGTTGCTTCCGTTCGCGACTCCGGTCGATAGGCAATACACGCTGGGTCCGGCCGTAATGGATGGCGTCTGGCCGACCCACGAGTAGTCTCCTGTCCAGCTCCATAACTGGTTCCAACGAGCAGTGGTCGCCAGGCACGGGCGAAGAAGCGCAGGCTGATTGTCGTCCGTGCTCGTGACTGGACCAGTGATGCACATCCCCGGCGATCCACTGCCCGTGGTCGGTGACGCCGGAATGACGGTGCTCGCGAGCTTCAATTCGTAGTCGACGCCATAGACCCAGCGCTGCAGGTCTGTGTTGGTGCATGTCGTCGCGGTGACCTTGGTGAACTTCAACGCAGACCCTGTGGCTGCACTGGCCGCTTCCAGACAGTACTGCTTGTTGTCGTTGTAGATCATGCCACCGGGGATATTGACGTTGGTCACCTTGAACTTGTAGACCGCGGACAGCGCCCGATCGCCATCCACGGGAGCGAAGGCAGCCGTTGCCGCGTCTTTCCCACCGGAATAGACGTACGCATACTTCGGAGTGACCGGTGCTCCCGCATTCGTGACGCCACCGGGGGCGGCACAGGTGAGTCGATGGGCCAGCCGCCAGTCCACTGAAGAATTTGTCGGATCCACAGTGAAGTACTCCACGGTCGCCGAATACGACGCCCCGGTGCCGCTGGCGGTCACTCGCCCGGTGACCGCGCAGGGCAGATCGGCAGTCGTCCCGTTACCGGTCGTTGTATCAGCCGACGTGCGGATGAGCCCGAGCGCCGCCTGCAGGCCAGCCTGCGCGGAGTAGATGGTGCGGGTGTTCTTCTGCGCGACCAACGCGGGGGCCGACTGGCTCAGGATCGCCCCCAGCAGGACGACCGAGAGCCCCGCTGCCAGGACCATGAAGAAGATGGCGCTTAAGAGGGCGACACCCTCCTCCCGGGCTCCGGTGCCGTGCGTGCCGGCTCGAGGCCGCCTTTTTCCCATCATGATCGGACTCCTGCCGTGCAAACGGGGGTATCGCTCACTCCGGCGTGGGCGGTCTGGGCATTGCTCGGCGACGCGTCCGAACTGTTTCGCGCTGAGAACGACGTCTTCATCAGCGCGCCGGCATCGAGGCCCGCGTTGCCGATGTGGATGGCCACGCTGAGCTGTTGCATCCTCATGCCGGTCCCGACCGCGGCCGTGCTGGACACGGCGGCCGTGAGCGCGAACGGGTAGCCGGTCCCATCGTCGATGACGTTGCTCGCCTTGATCACGAAGGTGCCAGGAGTTCCCGTGAGGTCCGACCAGGTGCGGGATGCGAGGGTCCCGGCGACGGGATCGAACCTCCATTGGACACAGGTCGTGACACCGCTCGCCGCACTGTCGGCCGGGGTGCGGAATTCGACGTAACGCTTTCCGCCAGAGCCTGCTCCGGGGAAGTTGATCGCATCGGCGTAGCGGGTCTGGCGGTCGAACATGCCGAATACTGTGACCGCTGTGTTCGATGATTCGGCCACGAGCTGCGACCGGGAGGCGCTCTTCGCGATTGTGACGGTCGTGCCAAGGACGAGCGCCACAAAAAGCAGGAAGATCCCCATGGACACGATGAGCTCGAGCAGGGTCATCCCGCTCTCCCGATCGGTGCGACCGTCGCCGCCCTCGCCGGGCCTAATGGGACACCCACGTGAGGTCGACATGGGGGTCGAACAGGCTCGTGGCCTGGAATGTGCAGCCACCGGGCGGCGGGCAGCTTGTGCCGACGGTCCAGCGGACAATGACCATCACGCGCTGGAGTTGCGTGTAGCCGTCGGGGGTCGTCGCGGGCGGTAGCGTCACGCTCGGGAGCTGTTTGCAGTCGCCATTGGCCGGCTCGTAACATGTGCCGATGAGCGTTGTGACGGTGTAGACCGTCCCGCTCTGAATCGGGAGGGTCTTGGTAATTTCCACCAGGTCGGCGGTCGCCCCCGTCGCGGCGGTGTCCCAGTCCATGTACGTGTCGGTCCAGCCGCTTGCGGTCGCGTTGGCGGACCAACTGGATGTCACGTCGACCTGTGTCCGACCCTGCAGCAGGAAGCTCGGCACACTGAGCGCGATCGTCGTGGCTGCTTGCGCGCTCACGGACTCCATGGTCTGGTTCGCGATCGAAACCGCGAGCTCCTGGCGCTGTTGTGCCGCCGCGCCCGTCTGGCTCGCGATGCTCAGTCCGATGGCGGACGTGGCAACGATTCCCATGATGCTGATCGCGACAATGACCTCGATGAGGGTCATGCCGACATCGGCCTGGAGATGGCGAGGTGGGAACTTCACGACATCTCCTTGCAAGTTCGGCGACAGAGGGATGTGTGGGACGCCGCCTAGGCGGCGTCCCACACACGGGGCTAGTTGATCCCCGTAGAACGAATGCCTAGGGCGTAAACGGCGCGAGCCCGCCGGTAGCACTGTTATAGGTTTGTGATCCGACGCTGATATTCGAGTTGGTGCCGACGATCGTGTACGCGGTCGTCCCAACAAGGGTCACAGTAATTGTGTTTCCCGCGGATGCCCGGATCCCCAAGCTCGACGCAGCAGACGCTGCACTTGTCGTTGCCACGATCGCGGCCGTATCAGGGAAGAGAGCGTAGCTACCGTTGTGGCTAGTACCGTATGTCTCGACGACAACAGCGGCATTCTTGAGGTCAGATGCGACGGATGCCTTCCAGGCGCTTGAGCGCTGGTTCAGGAACACCGGAATTGCGATCGCGGCGAGGATGCCGATGATGATGATGACGACGAGGAGCTCGATGAGCGTGAAGCCCTTCTGCTTCTCGTCCGGGTTCTTCCGTCGACGGTCAAGTTCGGCGAGACTTTTTCTGAGCACAGTGGAGTCCTTTCGGTATGTGGAGTGACCCGGCCAGCAGGTCGGATCCAAAGCAGTTTGAGAATTGAATGCCCGAAGCCGCTCATGAAGTGCTCGGCATCCAATCGTTCCGCAGAGATGGAGCTGCCCCGGCTCATGGGGCGCCGCATGGGCGGCGCCCCACACCGGGAGATCCGTTGGTACGGAGTACGTCAGATGGCTACGGCGTCCACGTTCCGAGTCCGCCCGCAGCACTGTCATATACCTGCGTGGCACTGCCGGCGCCTGCACCCGCAGCGATGTTGGTGTTCGAGCCGGTGATCTTGAAGGACGTCCCCGCGTTCGTGGGAATCAGGACCACGATCGTGTTACCTGCGGAGGCGGTGACGCCTGCTCCTGAACTTCCCGCCGCGATCGCGACAGAAGTCGTTGTTCCGGTCACCGTTACGCTCCAGGGGGTCGTGGTTCCGGCGAAGTCCTTGTAGGAACCGTTATGAGCCGTGCCGTAGGTCTCGACCACAAGTGCGGCGTTCTTGAGGTCGGAGGCGACGGAAGCCTTCCAGGCGCTCGTGCGCTGGTTCAGGAAGACCGGGATAGCGATCGCGGCGAGGATGCCGATGATGATGATGACGACGAGGAGCTCGATGAGCGTGAAGCCCTTCTGGTTCTCGTCGGGGTTCTGACGGCGGCGTTCAAGTTCGGCGAGACTCTTTCTCAGCACGGCGGGATCCATTCGTTAGAGGACAGTGAACCGACCTACTGAACGATCGGACTCTAAGAATATTTGGAGGCTATTTTCAGCTGCGACCCATGAATGAGGGGTATTGCATGCAACCGTGCCCCCAATGCCGGGGGCACCCACGGCGTTTCTATTTGACGGCGCCGGCGATGCTGAAGATCGGCATGTAGAGCGCCACGACCATCCCGCCGATAACGACGCCCATGAACGCGATCATGATCGGCTCGATGGCCGCCGTGAGCTGTTCGGTTGACGCCTGAACTTCGTCGTCGTAGAAGTCGGCGATCTTGTTGAGCATGGTCTCGAGCGAGCCCGCGTCCTCGCCGACCGCGATCATTTGGGTGACCATGGGAGGGAAGACCGGCTGGGCCAGAAGCGGCGCGGAGATGGACTGGCCCTGGCGCACGGACTCGGCGACCTTGACGAGCGCATCCTCGATAACCCAGTTGCCGGAGGTTTCGCCGACTATCCGCAGAGCCTGAAGAATGGGTACGCCGGCGCCGATCATGTTGGCGAAGTTGCGGCTGAAGCGAGCGACAGCGATCTTTTTCAGCAAGGGTCCGAACACCGGGAGCTTGAGCTTGATCGGGTCGACGAATTTGCGCACCCGCTCGGTGTGTTTGTTGCCGTTCCACCAGATCGTGAATCCCACAATGATGACGATGAGAGCCGGCCCGACGTAGACCATCGAATGCGAGATGTCGACAAGAATCTGCGTCGGGATGGGCAGGGCACTCCCTAGTCCCTTGAACATGTCCTCGAAGATCGGAACGATGAAGATGAGCATGACGACCACCGCGACAAGAGCCATCACCAGCACCAGAACCGGATAGGTCATCGCAGACTTGATCGTGCCTCGAAGCTTCACTTCCTTTTCGAAGTTGGCCGCGATTGATTCGAGCGCGCCATCGAGAAAACCGCCTGTCTCACCGGCCCGCACCATGTTGATCATGATCGGCGGGAAGTCCTTGCCGTGCTTGCCGAAGGACTCCGAGATTGAGGTACCGGTCTCGACGTCGTCGCGCACTTGCTTCAGAATCTTCGCGAGCGGTTTGCTCTCTGTCTGTTCCGCGAGGATATTGAGAGTCCGCAGCAACGAGAGCCCGGACCCGATCATGGTCGCCATCTGGCGGCTCATGATCGCGAGGTCCTTGAGGCCGACACCCTTGGAGAAGCCCGGGATCGAGATCTCGCGATTCAGGCCGGTGCCGTCTGCCGATTCCTTGATCGAGATCGGGGAAATCCCCATGCTGCCCAGCCGCGACGCAACGGCGCCCTCGCTCGAGGCATCCAGTTTGCCCTTGACGGTCTTGCCCCTGGCATCGCGGCCGACGTAGGCCCATGCGGTTGCGGTCGACATCAGCGCTGCGGAATCGTGTAGGTGTCGCCGTAGTCGACGCCACCGCCGCCCATGGTGCGTGACGAGTCATCCATGGAGGTATCGGCACGTTTGATCAGCTGCAGCAGGCTCTCCACGTCGTGCGCCTTGTCGATCGCCGCCTGGCGGGTGATCTGGCCGGAGTCGACGAGGTCGGCGAGGTGCTGGTCCATGGTATGCATCCCGTCGCCGCCGCCGGCCTGCATCATCGAGGTGATCTGGTGGGTCTTGCCCTCGCGGATGAGGTTGGCGATGGCCGGGGTCGTCACGAGGATCTCCGTCGCCACCACGCGGCCCTTCTGGTTGGCCCGCTTGACAAGGGTCTGGCAGACCACGCCGCGGAGGGTCGCCGCGAGCTGGGTGCGGATCTGGCCCTGCTGGTGCGGCGGGAAGACGTCGATCATGCGGTCGATTGTCTGGGCGGCATCCTGGGTGTGCAGGGTCGCAAAGACGAGGTGGCCGGTCTCGGCTGCGGTCAGCGCCACCGAGATGGTCTCGAGGTCGCGGAGCTCGCCGATGAGGATAATGTCGGGGTCCTGGCGCAGCACGTGCTTGAGGGCTGCGGCGAAGCTCTTGGTGTCGTGGCCGACCTCGCGCTGGTTGACGAGCGACTTCTTGTGCTTGTGCAGGAACTCGATCGGGTCCTCGACCGTGACGATGTGGTCGGGCCGCGTGCTGTTGGCGAGGTCGACCATCGCGGCGAGGGTCGTGGACTTACCGGAACCGGTGGGTCCGGTGACCAGGACGAGGCCGCGGGGCAGCAGCGAGAACCGGCCGACGGACTCGGGAACGCCGAGTTCCCTGAGCGGCTTGATCTCGCGCGGGATGAGCCGGAACGCTGCACCGATCGAGTTGCGCTGGTGGTAGAAGTTCACCCGGAACCGGGCGCCGGCCGCGGTGTACGCGAAGTCGAGCTCGCGGTCGTCCTCGAAGCGTTCGAGGTCGGCGGGCGAGATGATGCTGTGCAGGGCCGTCCGCACCTTCTCCGGCAGCCAGACGGGCAGGCCCTCGATCGGGCGCAGGGCGCCGTCGATGCGGATGGTCGGCGGGGCGCCGACGGTGATGTGCAGGTCGGATGCCTCGAGCTCGAGCACGAGGTGGAGGGCGTCGATCAGGTCCTGGTCGGCGGGGCGGCCATCGGGGCCGATATGCGCGGGGGCGTGCGGGCGCTCGGACTCGAGGTGGCGCTCGGGCTCGGCCTGGATTGCGGCGCGGCGGCCGGCTGCACGCGTGGGCTGCGGGGCTGAGGTCGGAGGCGGGGAGTACGCACGAGTCGGCGCCGGCGCGGAGACGAGCCGGTCCTCCTGCTCGGGGGTCGACGTGGGCACGACGAAGGGGACGACAAACGGCTTCCCGGCCGGCGGCCCGATCGGCAGGGTGCCCGGGAGTGTGTACGGGGCCGCGACCGGGAGAGGGAGCGTGTAGTCGATCGCGGAGCGGGGCGGTTCGGCCTGGCTCACATCGGCGTCGTCGAGGTCTTCGTCGGCGGATGCCGCCGGTGCCGCGAATCCCTGGAGTGGCGCCGGTGCGACGTCGGATTCGGTTCGGCGGGCACTGCGGCGCTCGAAGCCGTGGCCGCCCGTCTCGTCAAGCTGGGCGTCGCGGCGTTCGGCCGCGGCGCTGTCGACGGCGGCCTGCAGGCGCGCGGTGCGCTCGGCAGCGACCTGCTCGGCGGCGGTGCGCTCGGCATCCGCCTTCTCGAGGGCAGCACTCTCGGCGGGGCCGGACGCGATCTGGTCCCACCAGGAGACGTTCTCCCCCGGCTCGACGGCGGGGATTTCGTAAATGGGCTTGTCCATGCGTTCTTTCCTTTCGGCATGCGACGAGCGCTATGCAACAACTCGCAGAATCTCTTCGATGGAGGTCAGGCCCATGCGGACCTTCTCCCAGCCGTCATCACGGAGGGAAATCATTCCCTCCAACCGGGCGGCCCGGCCGATGTCCGCGCTCGAGGCGCGGTCGACGGCGAGCCGTTCGATGTTCTCGGAGACCGTCATGACCTCGTGCACGGCGAGCCGGCCTCGGTAACCGGTCTTCGAGCAGTTCTGGCAGCCGATCGGCTGGTAGAGCACCGGCAGCGGCTGGGTCGGGTCGAACCCGAAGCGCAGCTGGTTGAGGCGCTCGACGGTGACCTCGGCGGGGGCCTTGCAGCGGTCGCAGAGGCGGCGGGCGAGACGCTGGGCGACCACGCAGTCGAGGGCGGAGCCGACGAGGAAGGGCTCGATGCCCATCTCGGTCAGGCGGGTGATCGCGCTCGGCGCGTCGTTGGTGTGCAGGGTCGAGAGCACGAGGTGGCCGGTGAGCGAGGCCTCGATGGCGATCTGGGCGGTCTCGTGGTCGCGGATCTCGCCGAGGAGCACGACGTCGGGGTCGCTGCGCAGGATGGACCGCAGGGCGCTCGCGAACGTGAGCCCCGCCTTCGGGTTCACCTGAACCTGGTTGATGTCCTTCATGCGGTACTCGACCGGGTCTTCGACCGTGATCACGTTGATCTCCGGGCGGGCGACCGAGTTCAGGGTCGTGTACAGAGTGGTCGACTTGCCGGAGCCGGTCGGGCCGGTGACGAGGATCATCCCGTAGGGCTTGGTGTACGACTTCTGGTACGCCGCGTAATTGTGCTCGAGCAGGTTGAGGTCGTGCAGGTCCATCGTCGTCGAAGAGTTGTCGAGGATTCGCATGACGATCTTCTCGCCCCACACCGTGGGCAGGGTCGCGACACGGAGGTCGATCTGGCGGCCGGCGTGGCTGACCGACATCCGGCCGTCCTGCGGCTTCCGCCGCTCGGCGATGTCGATGTCGCTCATGATCTTGAGGCGCGAGATGACGCCGTTCTGGATGCTCTTCGGCGCGCGCTGCATCTCGTGCAGCACCCCGTCGATGCGGTACCGCACCCGCAGGTTGTGCTCGGCGGGCTCGATGTGGATGTCCGACGCCTTGTCCTGGATCGCCTGGCTGACGAGCAGGTTGACGAAGCGCACGATCGGGGCGTCGTCGTCGAGGGAGTCGGAGACGCCGAAGGCCGAGGACGCCTCGACCGTGGCCTGCTCGTCCTCCATCGTGGTGGTGAGGTTGCTGAGTTCGTCGTCGGCGCGGTGGTACCGGGCGATCGCGGCGAGCAGGTCGTTCTTCTCCGCGACGACGGGGATGACCCGCATCCGCGCGGACTCGCGCACGTCGTCGATCGCGAACACGTTGCCGGGGTCGACCATGGCGAGCACGAGGCGCCCGCCCTCGATCGCGATCGGCAACACTTGGTGCCGCCGGGACATGGCCGGGGTGACGAGGGAGACGGCGTGCCGGTCGACGGGGAAGTCGATCAGTTCGACGAAGGCGAGGCCGGCCTGCTCGGCGCGCGCCCTGGCGAACTGGGCCTCGGTGATCACCCCGGAGTCGACGAGGGCGCGCACCGCGCTTTCGTCGGCGGGGTCGCCCGCCATCAGGGTGTCGAGCTTCTCGATCGGCAGTAGGCCGTGCAGGATCAGAATCTCGGTCAGTGAAGCCACGCGATCCTCCCCCGCCGGATGACGCTGCAGAGAACCGCGAGCGCACGCAGCACATCAATCCGCGCCCGGGAAAGTTGGTAACGCCCAACGCTAACCCCGCAATCGGGCCCGGGACAGACCCACGATCAGGGGGTGCGGAGCACTCCGAGCGGCGAAACCGTCAGCATCCGGTTGCCCGTGGAGTCGATGACGAGGGACGCGACGTCGTCGCGGCCGGGCGGGAGCAGCCGCGCGGTGAGCCGGCCGGAGTCGAGCAGATCGAGCTGCCCGGCGATGATACCTGCGACCGCGCCCAGCGTCTCGGGCGGGCGGCCGCCGGAGTCGTCGAGCAGGGTCACGTCGACGCCGCGGAGCCGGGCCGCCCGGGCGGCGGTGATCACGGGCTCGACGAAGAGCGTCCTGGCCCGGATGGCGTCGCGCAGGGTGGCCTCGACGATGAGGCACTCGAAGCGGAGCGGCGGGTCGAGGTCATCCCCGCCGGCGAGGCGCTCGAGTGTCGGCCGGGCGAGGGCGTTGACGCGGGCGAGTTCCGATTCCCGCTCGGTGAGGGCGGCCACGTCGCTCGCAGCGGCCGCGATCGACACGGCGCGCTCCCGGTTGAGCACGTCGAGGGCGCGGGTCGATCGGGTGAGCCCGACGGCGAAGACCGCACCGGCGAGCAGGGTGGCGGCGTGCCGGATCACGAGGTCGAGGCCGACAGCGACGGTCAGGCCGTTCAGCAGCGCCCAGCCGAGCCCGACAGCGACGAGCAGGCCGTAGCCGACCCAGGCCGGACCGGGCCGCCCGCGGGTGGCGAGCAGGACGAGCAGCAGGGTGACGGCACCGAACGGCCAGTGGGCGAAGGGCTGGGCGGATGCCGGTGCGACGGCGGCTGAGGCCAGCGCGGCCCCCGCGGTGGCGAGCAGGATCACGGCGATGGGGGCCCGGCGGGGAATCGGGTCGGGGACGACGACCAGAAGCCACGCCGCGGCGACGACGATGAGGAGCAGGCCGGCCGCGGTGAGGGGGCGACCTGCGGCGGGGCCGGGATCGCCGAAGGCGAGCAGCAGGTGGACCGCCGTGAAGACGGCGAGGAGGACCGCCGCGAGGCTCCGCGGCAGGGTGACGAGGAGCGGGACGGGTGCGGGCGTCACTGGTGTTCCCTGGGCTCCGGCGGATCCCTGGGCTCCCGGGGTTCCCGGGGCTCCCTGCATGGCCGCCGCTGCGGCCTCCGGCGACCAGGAGACGACGACCTCGGCACCCGCGCCCGGCCGCGACCAGACCGTGGCCGCCCCTCCCGGGATGCGGCGCATCCGGTCGACGATGCTGCGGGCGATGCCGAGACGCTCGGCCGGGACGCTGGCGGGATCGAAGCCGACCCCGTCGTCACGGACGGTGATGCGGATGCCGGTGCCGAACATCCGTGCGGTGACGCTGCGAGACACCGGGCGGTCACGACCGCCCCCCGCCGCGACGCGGGAATTGCGCAGGGCCTCTCCGACGGCGCCGAGCAGCGCTGTCGTGGCTGCGGCCGTCACTGCGGAGTGTCCGTCGAGATCGGAGCTGACGACGGCGTCCGGAGTGATCTGCGCGGCGAGGGTTTCGAGCCGGAGGGTCAGGTCGGGGCCGGACACGAGCGTGCCCGGGTCGCGGTCCCTGACCGCGTCGAGGCGCACGAGGGTGGTGGCCGAGTGCTCGGCGAGCGACGCGGCCGGGATACCGCCGCGACCGGCCATCAGCAGAGTGGAGATGACACTGTCGTGCACGAGAGCGTCGATCGCCACGCGCTCGCGGCCGCGCGCCACTCCCGCGGCGGCGGCGGCGATGTCCGCCCGGGTGGCGACGGTCGCAGCGTCGACCCGCGCGGCGTTGCGCCGGGCCGCCATCATCAGGCCGAGGAAGACGCCCACGAGGAGCATCGAGTAGACGGCGTCTTCGAGGCCGACGAGGATCGGCCGGGGATTCGTGGTGGTCGCGGCCCGGACGAGTCCGCTGAGCGTGCACGCGACGACGAGGTAGGCCCAGCCTGCACGGTCGCGGGTGGCGACTCCGACGGCGAGGACGGGCACCCCGGTGAAGGTCAGGGCCCAGGGGATGTCCGCTGCGGCCGGAAGAGGGGTGGCCCGGAACACCAGCCAGAACACGAGGATCCCGAGGAACACGACGCCTTCGGCGAGCGCGATGCGGCGCAGCAGGGCAAGGGACGCCCGCCGGGACAGCACCCCGAGCGCGACCGGCAGCCCGAAGACGAGAGCCCAGACCAGGATCGCGGGGATCGGTCGCGGCCCCCAGACCTGGCTGAGGAAGGAACCCAGGCTGAGGAGGCAGAACACCACCGCGGTGGGGCCGATCGACGTGTAGAGCACCCGGGCGAGGCGCTCGGCGGCGGTCAGGCCGGCGAGCGGGCGCCGGGCGCGCCTCACGGCTGGCCGGGGACCGGCAGGATGCCGTCTTCGAGGGCCCGCTTGTACAGGTCGATCTTGGTGTTGGCCGGGCGCCCGACGCGCTGGTACTTCGAGCGCACCCTGCGGATGTAATCGATCACGGTCGCCTCGGCGAGGCCCGTACGGGCGGCGACGAGCGGGGCCTTCGCACCGGCCGCGTAGAGGGAGAGCACCTCGCGTTCCCGCGGGCTGAGCCCGGCGTCGTTGAGCTCGGGGTCGCCGTCGAGGGCGGCCGCCCACTCCGTCGAGGGGATCGGTTCCCCGGCGGCCGCGCGGAGCACCGCGTCGAGCAGCACGGCGGTCGGTTCGGACTTGCGCACCACTCCGAGCACCCCGCTGCGGGCGGCCGTGCGCATCAGCAGGGCGTCGTCGCCCGCGGTGAACGCGAGGACGGCCGAACCGGCGGCGCGCAGCCGGTCGACGTTGTCGCCGACCTCCGAATCGTCGGACAGCCGCAGGTCGAGGATCACCAGGTCGACCGGGTGGCTGGCGTGCGCGGTCGATTCGAGCAGCTCGGTCACCGACGCGACCGTTGCGACGACCTGGATCTCGGGAAGCGCCCCGAAGAGGGCGGCGAAACCGCGCGCGACGATTTCGTGGTCGTCGATCAAGGCAATGCGATACGTGGGCACGACGACCTTCGGTTGAGCGATAGTGGGGGCGACGGCTGCGGTGCCGCCGAGGTTTTTCTGCCACCGGATCCCCCGTTCGGGTGCCACCGGAAATGACGGCTTTTCGACGGTGATGTGCTGGTCTTAGGGTGAAACCGGGGGAACGCGCCGGGGGGCAGGTGGGGCGCTCGCTGTCTCACCGGGGACGAGGTCTTCTGGAGAGTCGGCTGGGCGCCCCCTCCCTGCATTCATGGCCAGATGGCCGAGCCGCCCGCCGCTCTCCTCGAGGTAGCAGGAGCCGCACAGGGACTCGTAGGTGACGAAGGCCCCGTCGATCGCGACCTGGTCGCCATCGAAGACGAAGCGCCCGTCGATCTTGCGGCCGTTGAACACGGCCTTGCGCCCGCAGCGGCAGATGGTCTTGAGCTCTTCGAGGCTGTGCGCGATCTCGAGCAGGCGGCGGCTGCCGGGAAACGCGACGGTCTGGAAGTCGGTGCGGATCCCGTAGGCCAGGACGGGGATGTTCTCGAGGATCGCGATCCGGAGCAAGTCGTCGACCTGCGCCTCGGTGAGGAATTGCGCCTCGTCGACGAGCAGGGCGCTGACGTCGAGCCCGTCGCGGGCGACGACCTGCGCGCGGTGCTCCTGGAAGAGGGCGTAGGCATCCGTCTCGGGCGTCAGCAGGAAGTCGACGCCGCGCGTCACGCCGAGACGCGAGAGGATGCCCCGATCGCCCTTCGTGTCGACCGACGGCTTGGCGAGCAGCACGCGATGGCCGCGCTCCTCGTAGTTGTATGCGGCCTGGAGCATGGACGTGCTCTTGCCGCTGTTCATCGCTCCATAGCGAAAGTACAGTTTTGCCACGGTACCTGGAATCCCCCCTCTGCGCCACCGGCGCGTTCGTCTGCGCCGGGTCAGTTCAGCGTACTGGGCGGACGGCTCTCCGGCGTTCGGGGCCGTGTTCCGCGTCGAACTCGAGGGTCACGAGCGGACGACGTCCGGGCGCCCGGCTCGTGGAGACGCGCACCCGCCCGAACACCACGTGCAGCACGCCGAGGTAGGGCCGCAGCAGGGCGCGCACGGCCCGGGCGGGCAGGTCGATGCCGACCTGGATCGTGACCTGGTCGAGCCGGGGGGCGGATGCCGGTGCTCCGGCACCTGGGGCGGCCTCGCGCCGGGGCCCGCGGTCCGGAATCGTGCGGAGCGGGGAGGTGCTCAGCGGGATCTCGGACGTCGTGTTGAGGGGTGACCGGGTCAGAGCAGGGCGCGGGGCGCCGGTGCCGCGGAATTCGTCGCCCGCCGTGACCTGCACGACCAGGCTGCAGGGGTCGAAGCCCGGCGCCGAGCAGAGGGCTCCGAGCAGGGCCGCGGTCGCGGCGCGCTGGTCGGTATGGAAGGCGGCGGCGCGGCGGTCGGGATCGGCGACCACAAGCAGCGGGGTGATGCCGCGGGCCAGGAGGGCCGCGCGCTCCCTGGCGATGGCCGCGTCGAGCCAGGTTTTGTCGAGCTCGCGGAGCAACGCCTTGCGCACGTTGGCGGCCAGCACGCCCGCACGGACGATGTCGGCCTTCGTGATCTCGCCGCGGTCGAGGACCTCGGTGAGCAGCGGGAGCACGCCGGCGGCGAGTTCGGTGCGCTGCTGCTCGACGACGGCCCTGACCACGCGGGCCCGGGTCTCCTCGGTGCGCTCGATGATCGCGCGGCGGGCATCCGTCTGCCAGGCCAGGAGGGAACCGACGAGTCGCCGGGAATACGCGGCCCCGGCAAGCGCCGGCGCGAGGACCTGGGTGACCGCGACCGTGACGAAGACGAGGGGTGCGACGTCGATGGAGTGGAACGGCGCCTGCACCCAGGTCACGGCGGCGACGACGAGCGCGAGGATCCCGGCGGTGGACGCGATCTGGCGCCACGGCCGGTAGGGAGCGAGGCCGAGCAGGAGGAGGCCGATGGCGACGGGGCCGAAGTCGTCCTGGATCAGGGCGTTGTGGTTCCAGCGCGAGGCTTGCTCGAGCAGGTAGGCGGCGAGGGCGAGCACACCGATGGCGACGTGCGCTGCGCCCCGGAACGGTGCGTTTCTCGGGCGGGAGGCGAGGACGAGCAGGATCGCGGCGAGGGTGACGGCCGTGATCGCGAGGGAGCCCAGGGGCGCGTTCCCGGCCTGGACGGCCTGGTCCGTCTGCGTGATCGTGGCCGTGACCGCCGAGACCGTGACGATCGCGGCGATCGCCGGCGCGAGCGGCCACGCGGCGAGGGCCCCCAGTGGGTCGAGTTGCTGCTGGGTCAGGGAGCTGCGGCTCATAGCGGCCAGCCGATGCCGGCGTCGCTCGCGGTGTCGCCCGCCGGGCCGGCCGATGGGCCGCTTGCGGAGCCGGTTCCCGGTCGTTCGACGGCATCGCCGGGAGGTGCCGGCACCGTCAGCAGCACGGACGTGCCCGCACCCGGCCGGGTCATGATCGTGACTGAGCCGCCGAGGCGCTCGATCCGGCGGCGAACCGCCTGGCGGAGGCCGAGCCGGTCGGCGCCGGTCTCCGATTCCGTGAAGCCGCGACCGGCATCCATCACAATCACGGAGAGATCGTGATCGGTGGATTCGATGACGACCTCAGCGGAGACGATGCCGGCGTGCAGGATGACGTTGATCAGGCACTGCTGCACGGCGAGGCCGAGTTCGCGGTCGGCGACCGCGTCGAGGCGCCCGAGGGCGGCGCGCTCCCCCGTGACCTCGACGACGAGGCCGCGGTCGCGGCAGCGTTCGATCGCGGAGTAGACGGCGCTGTCGAGCCAGCCGTCGGGGCCGGAGAGGCGCTCGTCGGAGTCGGTCAGCCAGCTCGTGCCGTGCAGGGTGTCGACGGTCTCACGGATGCCGGCGGCCAGGTGCGGACTGAGCGGCCCGGGGTGGGCGTGCACGAGCGCGACGAGCTGGTTGAGTGTGGTGTCCTGACTGAGGGCGACCGCGCGCACGTCGAGTTCGTGGCGGAGCAGCCGGGACTGGTCCTCCTGGAGCGCCCGGTGCATGGCGAGCTGGACCGGGCGGTGCCTGCGCCGACCGAAACCACTCACGAGCATCACCCCGACGAGGAAGGCATAGGTCGACACCGTGAACGCGTCGGGGTGATAGGGCACCCCGGTCTCGATGGCGGCAAGGACGGTCACGGTCTCGGCGAGAATGAAGCCGGCGGTTCCCCAGAGCACTCCGACGAGGGCGCCCGTTCCGACGCCGCCGACCATCACGAGCGCCATTTTCGGCATCGACACGAGGAACACGTCGGAGCTGTGGAAGAGTTCGGGCAGTCCGAGCAGGGTCACGCTGACGATATAGGTGACGACGGAGCCCACCAGAAGGTAGACGACCGAGAGCAGCACCGTACGGTGGCGGGACAGGAGGAAGAGGAGGATCGCCATCGAGAGGATCCCGATCAGGCTCACGCCGATCTGCGCGCTCGGATGGCTGATCCCGAGCACGGCGACCGAGACAAGGGCGCCGACGAGGCAGGTGAGGCCGAACCAGTGCGTGGCCTGGGCCAGGGCGCGCCCGACCGAGGTGCCGACCAGATGGTCGGGGAGGCCTAGGGTCATTGCCGCTCCGTTCTCCGTCGATTATCGCATCCGGCGGAGCCGTTCTGGCGTGAAGGGTCGCGAATCGAGGTTCGCGTGGGCGTTGAACGTCGATCTGCGACACCTCAGCGGAGGGCGGGGTTCAGAACAGGGTCGGGTGCAGCTCAGGCGGAAGCTCACCCGCAATGAGCAGCCCCGGGCCGGGCACGGGCTGGCCCGGAAACGCGGGGACGGCGGGCACGGGGCGGGCGAGCGCGCGGGAGCGGACGCCGCCGGTGACGGGATCCTCGATCCCGTGCTCGAGCCCGTGCGCCCGGATCAGCGGTTTGATCCGGAGCGCGAGCCATTGCCGGTAGCCCTTGGGCGCGTAGGCGTTGCGGCCGTAGAGCTCGTGGTAGCGGGGCACCAGGTCGGGGTGGTCCCGCGCGAGCCACTGCATGAACCAGTCGCGCACTCCGGGCCTCAGGTGTAGCGCGGTGTACATCACGTCGGAGGCTCCGGCGGCCTTCGCCTGGCGGAGGGCATCGTCGAGGTGCGCCCGGGTGTCGGTGAGGAACGGCAGGATCGGCATCATGAAGACGGAGCAGCGCAGGCCGCGCTCCCTGATGGCGGTCACGGTGGCGAGGCGCGCCGCCGTGGATGGCGTGCCCGGCTCGACTGCCGACTGCAGCTCGTCGTCGTAGATCGCGATCGAGAGGGCGAGGTCGACGGGCACGAGCGTGCTCGCCTCCACGAGCAGGTCGAGGTCGCGCCGGATCAGGGTGCCTTTGGTCAGGATCGAGAGCGGGGTTCCGGAGTCGGCGAGCGCCGCGATCACGCCCGGCATCAGCCGGTAACGGCCCTCGGCGCGCTGGTAGGGATCGGTGTTGGTGCCGAGGGCGACGGCGTTGCGCTCCCAGGCGGGCCGGGCGAGCTCCTTGCGGAGAACCTCGGCGACGTTGACCTTCACGATGATCTCGTTGTCGAAGTCCTTGCCCGCGTCGAGGTCGAGGTAGGTGTGCGTGTTGCGAGCAAAACAGTTGTGGCTGATGACCCCGTTCGCGATGAAATCGCCGGTCCCGGTCGTGATGTCGATCATGTCCATCGTGGTCTCCAGGTCCTCCACGGACACGACCTGGAGCAGCGCCGCGGACTTCACGGCGGCACCGGCAATGGACAGCTTCCGGTCGATCGCGGGCCCCACGAGCCCGAAGAACCTGGAGCGCATCGGCAGCCCGCCGGTGACCCGAACGCAGCGAACGCCGTTCGGCCGCGCACCCTCTAACACGTGCTCAATACCCAGCGCGGACAGGGACCTCTGGATGTTGTCGAGGATCGCCGTGTCCTTGTTACTGATCCGCAGAATGCCTCGCGAGCATGAACCTTCCGCGTCGAAAACACCGGCAAGGAACCCGGCATGCCAATCGTCATCGGGGTCGTCGACCCAGCGGATGAGCTCCGTGATCCGAGCGAACGACGCGGCCTTGCCCGAGTAGATTGAGGTCAGGGCGCGCCGGGTGAGGGAAGGCGCGGAGAACGGACGGGTCTGCGTGACCACTCCCTCCTGTTCGAGGAACAGGCGCGAGCGGTTGAGCGCCTCGACGTCCGTCAAGGCAAGCCGGAAGAGCCGCACTTTGTTTCCGCCGCCGGCTCGACGGGGGTAGTCGCGAGAGATCATCATTCCGTCACCACGAATCATGCCGGTCAAGTACCCGCGTCGGTAGCTCGGCTCGAAATAGTTCGGCTGCGTCGCCTCCGTGAGCCCATTGAGCCCGAAACCCATGAGTTTGTTGTTGTCGGTCAGGTAGGGACGTTGGCCGTCCCCGCGCATGGCGCGGGTGACGTACTTCCAACCCCGTTCGGTGAGGAAGCGATGGTCTCCGCTGGCGACGAGTTCGGTTCCGTCAGCGAGGGTGACGCGGTAGCCGCGCTTCCGGGTATCCCACGAAGCGAGCACTGTGGTCTGCACATACCGCCGGTAGGCGCCAACGGTCTCCGTGCCCATGATCGCATCGCCAACCCTCACCTCCCAGAGCGGCTTCTGCCGCCCGTCCGCCATCAGGATGAGCGTTTCCGGGCTCAGGCAGTAGGCGCAGGCATGCGAGCAGCCTCGGTAGGGGTTGATGGTCCAGCCGAAGGGCATGGCGCTCTGGCCCGGCACCCGGTTGAGCGCGGACTTGGCCAGGATCTCGTGGAAGGTGATCCCCGCGAACTCGGGGGTGCGCACGCTCCGCACCAGGTTGTTCAGCCGAGCAAGGCCGGGAAGGGCGCCCGCCTGTTCCGTCGTGAGTTCCTGCCCGCTCCACCGCATACCCACATTCGAACACACGTTCGACACTTGCGCAAGGGTGTCGCAGCATCCGCCCTCACCGAATCGACGGAGATCGTGCCCAAAACGGGCCGAAACTGCCCGCTCGCGTGCCCGGAACCCACAAGCTCCGTCGAATTCGTCAGGGGTTGGTGAGGTGCAGGGTCGCGGCGGTCGCGGCGAGGGACGCCGCGGCGCGGGCGGGGTCGTCGGACAGGGTTGTGCCGAGGCTCGGGATCAGCTCGCGGAGCCGCGGCTCCCAGGCGGGGTACCGCTCGGGGAAGCAGCGCTGGAGCAGGTCGACCATGATCGGTGCCGCGGTCGACGCCCCGGGGGACGCCCCGAGCAGCCCGGCGATGCTGCCATCGGCCGAGGTGATGACCTCGGTGCCGAATTGCAGCACACCGCCTTCCTTCGGGTCCTTCTTCATCACCTGCACGCGCTGGCCCGCGGTGATGAGCTCCCAGTCGGACATCTTGGCCGTCGGCATGAATTCCTGCAGGGCCTTGAGCTTGGCGGTGCGGGAGGCGAAGACCTCGCCGAAGAGGTACTTCATCAGGCCGACGTTGTGCCGGGCGACGGCGAGCATCGGGCCGATGTTGTGCCCGCGGACGGAGAAGGGGAGGTCGAACCAGGTGCTCGACTTGAGGAACTTGGGCGTGAATCCCGCGAAGGGTCCGAAGAGAAGCGAGGCCTCCCCCTCCACGTGGCGGGTGTCGAGGTGCGGGACCGACATCGGCGGGGCGCCGACGGCAGCCTTGCCGTAGACCTTGGCCTGGTGCTGGGCGACGACTGCGGGGTTGGTCGTGCGCAGGAACTGACCGCTGATCGGGAAGCCGCCGAAGCCACGTGCCTCGGGGATGCCGCTCTGCTGCAGGAGGGCGAGCGCGCCGCCGCCGGCACCCACGAACACGAAGCGGGCCTTCACCATGCTCGGGTGCCCGCCGACGAGGCGCCGGAGGTTCAGGCGCCAGGTGCCGTCCGTCAGCTTCTTCAGGCCGGTGACCTGCTGGTTGACGTGGACGCCGACGCCCTTGGCCGCAAGGTCGTCGAAGAGGTAGCGGGTGAGCGCGCCGAAGTCGACGTCGGTGCCGGACGCGATCCGGGTCGCGGCGATGCGCTGGTTCTTCGGGCGGTTCTTCGTGATCAGCGGGGTCCAGGTGCCGATGACGGCCGGGTCCTCGCTGTACTCCATCCCGTGGAAGAGCGGCTGGTCCTTGAGCACGGCGAAGCGTTTGCGCAGGTACTCGACGTTGGACTTGCCGTGCACGAACGTCATGTGCGGCGTCGAGTTGATGAACTTCGTCGGCTCGGGCAGCACTCCGTCGATGACCAGGGACGACCAGAGCTGGCGGCTGATCTGGAACTGCTCGTTGATGCTCACCGCCTTGTCTGCGGTGACGCTCCCGTCGCTTGCCTGCGGCATGTAGTTGAGCTCGCACAGGGCCGCATGACCGGTCCCCGCGTTGTTCCAGGGATTCGAGCTCTCCTGGGCTACCTCGCCGAGGCGCTCATAGACCTCGATGCTCCAGTCCGGCTGCACCTGTTTGATCAAGGTGCCCAGAGTGGCGCTCATGACGCCGCCCCCTATAAGTACGACATCGACCTGCGCCATTGGATTCACACGTTCGAGTGTAACGCCGCGGGCTCGGGCGCCTGACCGCGTCCGGATGCCGCCGACCGCCCCGGACTGGGGGCGGGATCTGCCCCCGAAAAGGAACAAAGAACCGTCAGACGATACTCCTGCGTAACATGTTTGTCGAACCCCCCCGATAGGGTGGGTTCGTGCATTCGTCCGGCTCGCGTACAGGTCTCGTCCTCGGCATCATCGCCCTGGCGTTGCCCGTGCTTGCGCTCGGCACCTTCGTCGGTGCATTCGCCCTGCTTGTGCCGGGAGGTCAGACCGTGAACCCGTTGGCGACCACGTCGTTCTATGTCAACCCGTCCTCGTCGGCAGCGCAGGCCGCAGCGGATGCTGCTGAACGGTCCGGGGCAGGGTCGGCAGAGGCGACAGCTCTGGGCCGGCTCGCCGCCCAGCCGGCGGCGATCTGGCTGACTCCGGAGAAGTATCCGATCGACACGGTCGGCGTCGAGGTCGCAAGCATCACCGACGCCGCACTCAAGGACGGCAAGACCGCCGTCTTCGTTCTCTACGGAATCCCCAACCGGGACTGCGGCAACTTCTCCGCCGGCGGGCTCTCGGTCCTCGAATACCCCGCTTGGGTGCAGGCGATCGCGACGAGCCTGACCTTGCGCGAGGCCGTGGTGATCCTCGAGCCCGACGCCCTTTCCCTCGCCACCCAGTGCAACAACGTCGAGGAGCGAGTGCACGAGGTGCACACCGCCGTCGACCTGCTCGCGCCGACGCGGGCCACCGTCTACCTCGACGCCGGCCACTCCGAATGGATCACCCCGTCCGCGATGGCCGGGCTGCTCAATCGCTCGGGCATCGCCTCCGTGCGCGGTTTCGCGACGAACGTGTCCAACTACATGGCCTCTACGGGCGAGCACGCGTATGCGCAGCAAGTCTCCGAGCTCACCAATGGCTCCCACTACGTCATCGACACCTCCCGCAACGGCGCGGGCTCGAACGGTGAATGGTGCAATCCCTCCGGACGCGCCCTCGGGGCCCTCCCCTCGGTCGTCTCGAACCAGGGCGCCCAGGATGCGAACCTCTGGATCAAGCAGCCCGGCGAGAGCGACGGGACCTGCAACGGCGGTCCAACCGCGGGGATCTGGTGGAACGCGCAGGCACTCGCGCTGGCCAAGGCCGCCGGATGGTAGACCCCGGTGCCGGCGGCACTCCCCTCGACAGCACACCGTTCATTGTTGGAATTCGGTCGCAGGCCGAAGCAGCTAGGAGATAGATCATGGAAACAACGGAGAGTGAGCGGCGCGTTGCCGTCATCATCGAAGACGACGACGACATCCGTCATCTCCTCGAGGCCGTGCTGACCCAGGCCGGTTTCGACGCCATCGCGACCAGCAACGGTGTCGACGGCGTGCGGGCGGTGCGGGCGTACGACCCGATCGTCACGACCCTCGACGTGAGCATGCCCGGGATGGACGGCCTGGAGACCGCGAAGCGCATTCGGGCCTTCAGCTCGACCTACATCGTGATGCTCACTGCGCGCGACGAGGAGATCGACACCCTTCAGGGCCTCGAAGCCGGCGCGGACGATTACATGACCAAGCCGTTCCGCCCTCGCGAACTGCGCGCCCGGATCGACGCCATGATGCGTCGTCCCCGCCAGACCCTCATCTCACCGTCCTCGACCTATGCGGATGCTGCGGCCGCGGATCCCTCCGACGACTCCGGATTCCCGGCGGCGCCCACCGCGCCGGCGGAGCACGCCGCGGTGGACTACCCCGTCACCGAATTCGCCCAGGCCGCTCCCGAGTACGCGCAGGCGCCTCCGGTCGAATACCAGCCGGCCGCCGCGGCTCCGCAGTACCAGCAGCCGCCCGTTGCACAGCCGCCGGCGTATCAGCAGCCGCCCCAGCAGGCTCAGGCCCCGCAATACCAGCAGGCTCCGCCCGCGCAGTACCAGCAGGCGCCACCCGCGCAGGCCGCTCCGCCGGCGCAGTACCAGCAGACTCCGCCGCCCGGCTACGTCCCCGCGGCGTCAGGCTGGGTCCCCGCCCCGATCGAATACACACCGGCGCCCCCGCAGGGCTGGGTGCCCGCGCCCGCGCCCGCGGCTCCCCCGGTGGCCCAGCCGCCGGCATCCGCCCCGTCGAACGCGCTCGCGCTCATCGAGCCGCAGCCCGCCGTTCCGGACGCCGCTGACTGGATGGAGCACAACGGTCTGCGCCTGAGCCCGGAGATGCGTCTCGCGGTACTTGGCACGGCGGAGCTCGACCTCACCCGCACCGAGTTCGACCTGCTCGCGGCGTTGCTCGACTCCAAGCGCCGGGTGCGCAGCAAGGCCGACCTTGCTCTCCTCCTGCGCGGCGAAAGCTACGTGACCGCGTACTACGTGAATGAGGCGGACAAGCGTGCCGTCGAGGCGCACATGGGCAACCTGCGTCGCAAGCTCGGCGACAGTCTCACCACCCCGCGCTGGCTCGAGACCGTGCGCGGTGTCGGCTACCGGCTGGCGGCTTCCGAGAACGACTGAGGCTCGGCTCTCCGCTATGACGTCGACAGGGGCGGGCCTGACGCCCGCCCCTGTCGACGTCTTCCGCGCCCTGGCGGGCGCGCACACCCTGTGACGCCCGTGGTGGAGCGGAGTACGCGCTCAGTGGCGCGCCGGATCGATGCTGCGGATACCGGGTGGTGCGGATACGGGGTGGGGAGCTACCAGCGTCGCGGCAGGGCCGGAGGCTCCCCCAGGGACCCGTGATCGCTGCGCAGGTCCTCGCGGCGACTCTGCCCGCCCTGCTGCACCCGTTCGGAGTCTTCTGCCCGGGCCGCGAGCACGGCAAGTTCCACGCACGTGGCTTCGCCGACCTCGATGAGGCGGGGCAGGTGCCGGAAGCAACCGGGAAGATCTTTCAGGGCCAGCGCGCTGTGCACGAGGGCCGCAGTCGATTCGAGCACGACCGCTCCGACCATGGTGCTCGTCGACCGGATGCTCAGCAGGACGACATGCGCTTCCTCGAGGTCCGGCCGGGCCAGGGACTCGGCGAGCCGCTCGGCCCGGCTCGGCCACAGGGCAACGAAGTCGCGCAGGAAACGGTGGCGCAACGACGTGTCGCCGCCCACCTGGGTGAGCAGCGTCTCGAGCGCCCTGTCTTCGAGTAGGGCGATCACACGCGGTAGCCCCGGTGGCGCTTGACGAGCGTGCCGAACATGGTGAGGGTCTGGATGATGGTGGTGACACCGAGGATCGGCCAGCCGATCCAGAGAACCGTCGACTGCGCCACGACAGGAAGCTGCAGCCAGATGAACACGAGCGCGGCGAAGAAGGCCGTCGCGAAGATGAGCGGGAAGAGGAAGGCGTTGCCGGAGCCGCGTTCGGCCTTGGCCTGCTCCGCCCAGTTGTCGACCTGCTTGTTGCTCGCGAATTTGGTCCAGGCCCTGAGGAAGTGGCCGATGCGCACCCACATGTAGATCTCGGCGGGGAACCAGGCCAGCGCGAAGAAGAAGTCCCGCCCGTTGCGGTTCTTCATCGACCACGCCGTGCGGAAGTTGAGCAGAAGCGCGACGAGCGGCGGGATCAGCCAGACCGGGCTGAACACGAAGGCGCCGATCGACAGGGACGCGGCGAGCAGCACGATGAACAGGCCGCGCGTGACGATGTTGACGGCCATGGAGAAGTTCTCGATCCAGCGCAGCCGGAGGTTGGGGTGGAAGGGCTGTCCCTTCGTGTCGCCGCGCTGTCCCGGCCACATCAGCTCGATGGCGCCGAAGTTCCACTTGACCTGCTGGGCGTCGAGGCCGCGCAGGGTGGTCATGCCGCCGACGTTGGCCCGGGCCTGGGCGCTGATCTTGGTCAGGTATCCGGCGCTCTTGATCTGCAGGGAGAGAAGGGAGTCCTCGACCTCGCTGTCCTTGACCCAGGGAGTGGACTGCTTGCTGTCGATCATGACCTCCTGGAGGGTCCGGATCGAGAAGATCGAGAACTGCCCGCCGAGGACGGCCATGTTGCGGCCGCGGAGCATGTTCTGCATGTTGAAGGCGGCGAACTGGGTGCGCTGTCCGGCGATGAGGAACTTACCCATGGTGCCGTCGATCTGGCTGTCGTCGATGCTGTAAATGGCGGAGATGCCGCCGACGCGGGTGTCGGAGGAGATCTCGGCCTCGAGGTGCCAGACGGCGCGGGGGTCTGCGGTCGTGTCGCCGTCGACGCCGAGGAGGTAGTCACAGCCCTCGATGAGCGAGAAACCGTAGTTGAGCGCGCCGACCTTCTTGTCGGGGTTCTCGCCGATGTCGTGGATGAAGATCTCGGTGAACTGCTCGATACCGTCGGTCATCCGCATGTGCGGGCCAGCGTAGTGACTGGCGATCTCGACCGTGTCGTCCGTCGTGTTGTTCACGACGACGTGGATCACGTCGGGAAGGCGGGTCTGGGCGAGCAGGGAATCGAGGACCGAAGCGATGGAGTCCGCCTCATTGTATGCAGGAACGATGCACCCGATGGTCGGGCGGAACACGGGCAGAGCGTCGACGATTTCCGTGAAATCGTTCGCGTAGGCCGCGAGGGAAGGGTCAACCGGGGGCTGGGCCTTGACATACGGGGAGTTCTGGGGGTTCTCGTTCACAGGTCTTACTCTGCCATCCGAAGCGCAACTTTTGCCATAGCCCCGGTCAAGGTCTCCGCAAGATAAGCTCAAGCGAAGCCCCTGTCCGGGCGTGAACCACGATCCACGGGAGTCCTCATGCCTGCTCGTTCCCTCTCACGAGTGCTTCCCGCACTCGGTCTGGGTCTTCTGCTCACCATGGGTCTGAGCGGATGCGGCCAGGCACCCTGGGCGACGGGTCTCACCTCGAGTACGCCGACGGCCACCTTCTCGGTCGCGCCGATCATCCCGGTGATCAACGATCTCGCGACCGGGTCGACGACCCGCAATCTGAAGGCCGGTGACGTCACCCTCGCCGTCAATTACTGGTCCACGCTCAACATCGGCGAGTGGACACCCGCCGCGAACAAGCCGATCAGCTTTTCGTTGATCGGAACCCTCGGCACCGACGACGGCCAGGCCGTCTACCTTTCCCGGGTCGGCGTCGTCGCGTCCGTAAAGGGCCCGAGCGGCCCCCTGACCGCTCCGCCCGCGTCGGTCGACCAGGCCTCGATCGCGCCCGGCTACCTGATCAAGACGCCGTACAGCTACAGCCAGACGTTCATCCTGCCCGCTGTCGACCCCGCCGCGACGAGCATCACGCTCGCATTCACCTACGAGGTCCTCGTGCAGTCCACGCCGACCTCTGCGGCCTTCGCGAAGTCGACGGCGAGCGACGAGATCACCGTCGCGCTCACCCCCGCCGAGTAACCGCCGGCCGGGCGGTCTCCACGACGCGGCCCGTCAGATTTCAGACCGCTTCGGAGACGACCGCGATGTCGTTGCCGCCGCCGCGCTTGAGAGTGCGGATGGCCTCTGTGACGGCCGAGGTGAGCACGCCGAGTTCGTAGCCGTGGTCGAAGGTGTCCGCGATGGCGAAACTCGCGGTCAGGCGGATCCGATAGGAATCGGTGACCGGTTCGTCGACGAGCGCGGTCTGGATGCGTTCGGTGATGCTCCTGGCCTCCGTTGCGGACGACACGTTGACGAGAATCAGGAAGCTGCCCGCGGCGGGGTGCCCGATCAGGGCCATCACCGGCGCACTGTTCCGCAGGGTCTGGGCGAACCGGGCGATGGCCGCGTCGCCGGCGGCGCGACCGAAGGCCGTGTTGATCTCCGGGAGGTTGTCGATGTCCGCGCCGATCACGGCGAGCCCGAGTTGCCAGCGGTCGGCCCTCTCGATGTGGTCGGTGGCCGCCTGCACGAAGGCGCCAGACGTCATCACGCCCGCGGCGGAGTGGATGCCATCGGTGAAGTCCCCGACGGCGTTGTTGCCGAGCTTCTCGGCGCGGAGAATCGAGATGGCGATCGAACCGAGCACGATCAGCGACATGTTGACGATCGACACAGATCCCGTGCCGAAGAACCGGGAGAAATTCGGATCGTCGTGGCCGAGCACGACGAGGGCGACCACGCGCGCCGACGTGTAGATCGCGACGATCCAGAGGCTCATCCCCAGGATCCTGCCGTTGATGTTCCTGCCGAGCCTGCCCCGAAGCGCCTCGGAACCGCCGAAGCCGCCGAAGACGGCCATGGCCGCCCACGTCACACCCGAGGCACCCCACTCGTCTCCGCCCGGCGCCGTGATGAGCGTCCAGATCGCGACAACCGCAGCCGCGGCTCCCACTGTCCAGAGCAGGGACTCCCGGGAATTGTAGACGCGGGAGCCGCTCCAGAATGCACCGGACAGCACCACGAGGCCGACGTTGCCGACGACGAGTCCCCACCAGTTCGATGACCCGATGATCGCCACACCATAGCCGAAGGCCACGGCGATCCCCGCGATGAAGGAGAGGCTCCACAGCTTGCCTGCCGCGTCGTTGCGATTGAGGGCGGTGTTCAGGATGAACGACACCCCGCAGAGCACGACGATGAGGGCGCTGACGATAAAGATTGTGGTCGAGTCCAAGTGCTGGGCCCCCTTCTGAGGGCAGTCTACCGGCTGGCGACGGACGTCAGGGGTAGCGTGAAGACCGCCACCGAGCCTTTGCCCTTGGTGGATTCGAGGCGCAGGTCTCCGCCGTGCTTGCGCATGATGTCCCTGCTGATGCTCAACCCGAGCCCGGTGCCGTGCACGCTCGAATTCCGCACGGAGTCCGCACGATAGAACCTGTCGAACAGTTTGGTCTGTTCCTCGGCCGTCATGCCCCTGCCGGTATCGGAGATCCGCAGCTCCACCAGCCCGTCATCGACGGCCAGGGTGACGCCGATCCGCCCGGACTCGACGTTGTACTTGATCGCGTTCGAGAGGACGTTGTCGACGACCTGCCGTAACCGGAACGCATCCGCTTCGACCGTGATGATGGGAAGGGCGTCGACATCGAATGTGATGGTGCGCTTGGCGGCAGAGGGGCCCGCTGACTCGAGGGCGTCCGTGACGATCCCGGCCAGGTCGCACGGGGCGATGTTGAGCGGCAGCTCGTGCTTCGAATCGCTCGCATCGGTGAGCAGCCCGGAAACCATCTCGAGCAGTCGGTCCGAGTTCTTCGACGCGACCTCGAGCATGCCCCTGGTCGACGGGTCGAGCCGTTCGTCGTCGAGAGCGAGTTCGAGGTAGCCGAGGATGGACGTGAGCGGGGTGCGCAACTCGTGCGACACCGAGGCGACCAGGTCGTCACGGGCCTGAATCGCCCTGACCTCGGTGGTGACGTCCCGGGAGACCATGACACCGCCGTCGTAGTCGCCTTTCTCGTCGGTGATGGGCCGCGCGGAGACCAGGAGGGCCGCCTGCTGCTGGCCGGGTTCGCCGACCCAGACGGTGAGGCGGTCGATGGTCTCACCGCGGAGCGCCCGGGAGTACGGCCGGTCGCTTTCGGCGTACGGCGTCACCCTGTCCGCGTGGAACACCGTGCTGACCACGGCCGGCCGGTTGTCTGTCGTTCCATAGAGGGCGAGCAGCTCGCGCTGGGCACGGTTCAGGAAGTTCGCCGTCGATGCGCGATCGAAACCGACGACCCCGAAGTCCACCGCGTTGAAGAGTTCGTCGAGGGTCTGCTCCTGGCGGCGGGATCGGCGCAGGGCCGACTCGAACAGACCGGCCTGCTGGGTGAGCAGCACTCGCTGGGCCGCGGCGCGTTTGGTCGTCAGGTGGGTCGTCACCGCGACGAAGCCCAGCATGGCGGGAATCATCGCGAGCTGGGGAACGTCGGCGATTGAGATGGGAGCGGCACGGAAGAAGCTCCCGCCCCAGATCGCGACGGCGGTCAGGATGACGCTTCCCGTCGCGCCCCTGGCTCCGAAGTGCGTCGACAGCCAGATCACCGGCAGCACCAGGAGGAAACTGGCGCCGATCGCAAGCTCGGCGTGCCAGATCAGGACGATCGCAAGGATATCGACGACGGGAAGCACGACGATCCAGTACTTGGAGTGGTCGCTCCACGTGACGAGGGCGCTGACGGCCGTCGCGATGAAGATCAGGACCACCCCGAGGAAGAACATCGGCGCGCTCAGCCGCTGGATCGAGGTGAGCGCAGTGACAGCGACGAGGAAGAGGGTCGCCCCGGCGAGGAGCAGCTGGGAGAGGAAAACGGAACGGTCGAGGCGCGACAGATTCGGCCTCACCGCGCTGTCCGTCCCGGTCTCGCTCATGGACTGAGACTATCGGTCAGGGCGCCGGCGCTGCAGCAGGAGTCCCTGCACCAACGGGCGGCTCGATTGGGAGACTGTCCGCGGGTACGACAGAGGCGGCCCCGTAGCGCTCGAGCCGGGACAGGGTCTTCTCGAAGCTCTCCGGGACGCCGTAGTGGAATCCCTGGGCGCTGCGGATGCCGATCGCCGCGAGGTGCCTGACCATCGCTTCGTTCTCCACGCCTTCGACGATCATCGAGTATTCGAGGTTGTCGCCGAAGCCCTGCAGGGCGGTGAGTACTTCGCGCTGGCGGATGTCGTCGAGGTCGTCGACGAGGCTGCGGTCGATCTTCAGGATGTCCATGGGCATCCGCACGAGGGCGTCCACCGAGGAGTCCTGGGAGCCGTAGTCGTCGAGGGCGATCAGCAGCCCCAGGTCGCGAAGCCGGTCGGCCTGCGAGCGGATGGCGGGGGTCACCCGGGCGACGGAACGTTCGTTGAGCTCGAGGCACAGCGAGATGCCGGGGTAGCGCCCGGCGAGCTCCTCCATGAAGGTGCCGACCCGATCGGGCACGATCTGCCCGGCTTCGACGTTGATGGCCATGCAGGTAACGCGCGGTTCGACGAGGCGGAAGTCGGCGGCCGCGGCCATGGCCTTCACGGCGACCTGCCTGGTGAGGGCGTCCATCCGGCCGAGGCCCTTGGCCTTCTCCACGATGGACGGCGGAGAGAGCGGGCCGAGCACGGGGTCGTTGTAGCGGACGAGGGCCTCGAACGCCCAGATCTGGCCGGTGACGAGGCTGACGATCGGCTGGAACGCCAGCTCGAGGAGGTCCTCGTCGATGGCGTGCGCGATGATGTCGTTGATCTGGGACGAGCGGTGGCTCGAGATGTTGATGCTGCTCTCGTTGGCTGGGCCGCCGCGGCGCCGCGATTTCTTGATCGCGAGCATGGCCCGGTCGGCGTCCTGCACGAGCTGCGAGACGTCGGTCTCGCGGTGGGCCGAATAGGCGAGGCCGATGCTGAGCGTCGGGGTGTAGCTGCTCGAACCGAGGGTGAGCGGCTGGACGGAGGTCTCGAGAATACGCTCGGCGATCTCCTTCGCCTCGCCGAGCGAGGCCAGGTGCGTGAGGATGACGACGAATTCGTCGCCGCCCACTCGGGCGACGACGTCGCTCGGGCGCACGATCATGCGCAGTCTGCGGCCGAGTTCCCTGAGCAGATCGTCGCCGCTCTGGTGCCCATGCCGGTCGTTGAGGCGCTTGAAGTCGTCGAGGTCCAGGAACAGGACGGCGAGGGCCTCCGAATAGTCGCGGTGGTCGTTGATGTTCGCGAGCGCTGCCTGGAATGCCCGATAGTTCGGCAGGCCGGTGAGGGGGTCGGTGTTGGCGCGCGCGGTGAGGCCGCCGATGTTGTAGTGGGCGCTCATCGCGAGTTCGGCCGCACGGGCGAGGGCGTTGAGCGCGCTCGTGTCGTCGGCGGTGAAGACGCCGCCCATGGGTTCACGGCCGGCAACGACATACCGGAGGTCCGTCTCGGAGAGCAGCATGGGGGCGCTGATCTCACCGGTGCGCGCGGGTTTGTCGCGAATGACGACGTACTCGACTCCGATCGTCGTCGCCACGGCCCCGTGAAGCAGCTCGAGGACCCTGGCCGTCGCCTCCGCGTCGTCCTCGGGACCGGACTGGACCCGGCCGGCGGAGATGTCTTCGCGCCCGGCCGCCCCGAGCGCTGCCGCGCCCGCAATGAGGCCGGTGAGCCGGCGACGCATCGTCACGACGCGTCCGATGAGTTTGATACCGACCGCGGCGAGGGTGAACGCGAGCAAGGTGGAGATGACAAAGGCGCTCGAGTCGCGGCTCACGACGCGACCGACGTTGTGGAAGACGACGACGAGCGCAGAGACGAGGGCGCAGCCGATGATCATCACCGCCAGTCGTGCGGGCACGACCAGTGGGCCAGTACGGGACGAGATCGGCCTGACCAACTGCATCCGCAGGTATTCGATGGTTGCGACGAGCGCGACATACGTGGCGCCCGCACAGGCGGCGGCGGCGTAGTCCGGAAGGCCGCTGGCCGTGGCACCGGCGAGGACGGCGACGGCCGCAGCGGATCCCGTGCCCGCGAGACCGGCGCTGTAGAGTGCCACATCGACGCGGCGGGTGCGCGCGAACACGATGAGCAGCACGCCGATGACGATGGCTCCGGCCGCGTCGAGGGGTGTGATCACGGCGGAGAGCACGGGCAGCACGAGGATGGGCAGGCTGACCACGGGGCTGCGGTGCTGTTCAGCGCCGAGGTGCACCCAACAGACGTTGAGCGCTGCGGCGCAGAGCATTCCGACGAAGGCAACCCACCAGATCGGCGCCGGCATGCGGGAGAGGGACACGATCGCGGCGACCACGACGACGCCGGCGATCGCGGCGAAGAGTGCGATGATGACCCGCCTCACGCTCTCCGAAACGCGATAGCCGCCCATGATGTTCACAGTACTGTACTTGCTTCGGCGCCCGTATCCGGCATCGACGTATTGCCGTCCGGTCAGGAGGCGAGGAGGTCCGCGGCCACGAGTTCGGCGATCTGTACGGCGTTGAGTGCGGCACCCTTACGGAGGTTGTCGTTGGTGATGAACAGGGCCAGTCCGCGTCCATCCGGAACGCCGGGGTCCTGACGGACCCGACCGACGAAGCTCGGGTCCTTCCCTGCGGCCTCGAGGGGCGTGGGGACATCCGTGAGCACGACGCCCGGAGCGTCCTTGAGCAGTTCGAGCGCACGGGCGACCGAGAGCGGGTTCGCGAACTCGGCGTTGATGGAGAGGGAGTGGCCGGTGAAGACCGGCACCCGCACACAGGTGCCCGAGACGAGCAGGTCGGGCAGTTCGAGGATCTTCCGGCTCTCGTTGCGGAGCTTCTTCTCCTCGTCCGTCTCGAAGAGTCCGTCGTCGACGATCGAACCGGCGAGGGGAACGACGTCGAAGGCGATCGGACGGACATACAGCACGGGTTCGGGCATCGGGACGGCCGAACCGTCGTGCACGAGCTGGAGGAGGTTGTCGCTGTGCGCTGCGGCGCGGATCTGGCTCGCCAGTTCCTGGGCGCCGGCGAGACCGCTGCCGGACACGGCCTGGTAGGTGCTCACGATGAGGCGCTGCAGGCCCGCTTCGTCGTGCAGGACCTTGAGCACGGGCATCGCGGCCATCGTGGTGCAGTTCGGGTTCGCGATGATCCCCTTGACCGCGTGGTGGATGGCTTCGGGGTTGACCTCGCTGACGACGAGGGGCACGTCGGGGTCCATCCGCCAGCCGGAGGAGTTGTCGATCACGGTGACGCCGGCAGCGGCGAACCGGGGGGCCTGGATCTTGGACAGGGTCGCGCCTGCGGAGAAGATCGCGATGTCGAGCCCGGTCGGGTCGGCCGTCGCGGCGTCTTCGACGACGATCCGATCGTCCTTCCAGGGCAGGGTGGTTCCGGCCGAACGTGCAGAGGCGAAGTAGCGGATGCCGGCAACCGGGAAGTCCCGCTGCTCGAGCAGGTGCCGGACGACGGCGCCCACCTGGCCGGTTGCCCCGACGACTCCGATGTGGATTCCTGCTGTGCTGCTCACGGTTTCTTCCCTAGTATCTGTCTGTCGTGCTGTCTGACGGTCTGACTGCGGGTGACGCGGTGTGTGCGACTGCGGCCCGGCTCAGCGGCCGGTGCCGCCGTGCACGACGGCCTCGGCGTCGTCGTCGAGGTCGAACGCGGTGTGCACGACCCGGAGCGCCTCGTTGATGGTGTCCGCGCGGGTGACGACGGAGATGCGGATCTCGCTCGTCGAGATCATCTCGATGTTGATCCCCGCCTCATAGAGCGCGGCGAACAGCTTCGCGGAGACACCGGTGTTGGTGCGCATACCGGCGCCGACGAGGGCGAGCTTGCCGATCTGGTCGTCGTACTGCAGGCTCGCGAACCCGACGTTCGCGCGCTCGTTCGTCAGCGCGGTGAGGACCCGCTGTCCTTCCGACTTCGGCAAGGTGAAGGAGATGTCCGTCAGCCCGGTCGCGGCGGCGGACACGTTCTGGACGATCATGTCGACGTTGGCGTTGGTGTTCGCGACGATCTTGAAGATCTGCGCGGCCTTGCCGGGGATGTCGGGAACGCCGACGACGGTCACCTTTGCCTCGCTGAGGTCGGCGGCGATCCCGGCGATGATGGGCTCTTCCACTTTTTCTCCGATCAGGGATTCGGTCGTGCTGGTAACGGGGGGCGTGCCGACGGTTCCCTCGGGGAGCGCGGTCGCCGGGTCGGTCGTGTCGGGGTTGTAGACGATCGTGCCGAGATTGTTGTTGAACGACGAGCGCACGTGCAGGGTCACTCCGTGCCTGCGGGCGTATTCCACGGCGCGAATGTACAGGACCTTCGCTCCGGCGGCGGCGAGCTCGAGCATTTCTTCGCTCGAGATGCGGTCGAGTTTGTGTGCCCGGGGAACGACGCGCGGGTCAGCGGTGAACACGCCGTCGACATCCGTGTAGATCTCGCAGATGTCGGCGTTCAGGGCGGCAGCGAGGGCGACGGCCGTGGTGTCGGAGCCGCCGCGACCGAGGGTGGTGATGTCCATGGTGTCGCGGTTGAAGCCCTGGAAGCCGGCGACGATGGCGACGGCGCCCTCGTCGAGCGCCGAGCGGATGCGACCGGGCGTGACGTCGACGATGCGTGCGGCGCCGTGGTGCGCGTCGGTGATCATGCCGGCCTGGCTGCCGGTGAAGGAGCGGGCGTCGTAGCCCATGCTCTTGATCGCCATGGCGAGCAGGGCCATGGAGATGCGTTCGCCGGCGGTGAGGAGCATGTCGAGCTCGCGCGGCGCCGGGATCGGGGTGACCTGGTGCGCGAGGTCGAGAAGTTCATCGGTGGAGTCGCCCATCGCGGAGACGGCGACGACGACCTCGTTGCCGGCTTTGCGCGTGTCGACGATGCGCTTGGCGACGCGCTTGATGCTCTCGGCGTCGGACACGGATGATCCGCCGAACTTCTGCACGATCAAGCTCACGTGGCGCTCCTGGGGGTTCGGGTCTGCGGGCATGGCGGGCATGGACCCGTCTCCCATCATAAATGCTGTTGTATTCGGCGTCGGCAATGTGACGCCGCACACGCGGAGTCACCGAGCGCCCCTCGCACTGGGGGGCGGACGCCGATTGACACTCTGTCAATGGCAGTTCTACCGTGTGATCAGGGCGAAACGACGAGGAAGTTGGGGACCAGGTGCCAGACGTGACCGCACGACGGAGCGCACGATCCCGGCTGAGCAAACAGCCGGACGAACGCCGCAGCGAGATCGTGCGAGCGACCCGCGCGCTCGTCGTCGAACGCGGGGTCGCCGCGGTCACGGTCTCGGCCATCGCGGATCGGGTCGGCGTCACCCGCGGGCTGATCTACCACTACTTCCCCGACACGGGCGCCCTGATCGACCTCATCTGCGAGGACCACATCGATGAGTTCGTCGCAGACATCCGCCGCTGGGATGCCGCGCGCACCCCCGGCGATATCGATGGGGCGCTCCTCGCCTGCGTGCGGCTGTTCCGCCATCACCTGCACGACAAGGACCTGTTCCGGAAGGACCTGGGCCGGAGCGAGAACGCGGGGCTCTACATCCGCTTCGTCGACCGGGCCGTGCAGGCCATCGTCGACTGCCTGCAGGCAACCACGGTCGAGGCGTACCAGCGCCGCCACCGGGTCGACATCGACAACGTCGCCGAGGTGTTCTACGTGCTCGTCTTCGGGCTGATCGGGCTCGTTCGCGCCCGGCCGGGCGTGCCGGACGACGTCCTCGTCGCGATCGTGCGGCAGACGCTCCACCTCGACCCGAACGGCCCCGATTCTTCCCCCACTGCGTCCATCACAAAGGAGTAATGACTATGTTTCTATTCGCGGCAATCCCGTGGTCGTCGACGCTGATGTGGGTCGCGGTCGTTGCGGGGCTGATGATCGCCAACGAGGTCGCCAGGGCCAACAAGTGGGCGGCGCTCGCGCTCTTCATCGCGGTCCCCCTCGCGCTGACGATCTTCGTCTGGCCCACCACGGCCGGGGCGGGGTCGAGCACCGGCACCTGGTTCCACTGGGTCAAGGTGTACTCCGCGCTCGCGGGCTGCCTCGGCTTCGTCGCGATCCGGTTCATTCCCCGACTCGCGAAGAACCGCTGGGCACTGATGTTCCCCGCGCTCATTCTCGCCGTCAACATCTTCGAGGCCGTGATCCGCGACTTCCAGGTCTCCGGACTCAACGGTGAGGTCGACGGCGTCTTCATGGTCGGCGGAGTCTGGAACATCATGAACGGCATCGCCGGCCTGCTGAACCTGCTCACGATCTGCGGCTGGGCGGGCATCATCGTGAGCCGCGGCCCGAAGAAGGACATGATCTGGCCGGACATGCTCTGGTTCTGGATCATCGCGTATGACCTCTGGAACTTCGCATACGTGTACAACGCCGTCGGCGACCACTCCTTCTACGCGGGCGCAGCCCTGCTGGTCTCCTGCACCATCCCGGCATTCTTCATCAAGCGCGGTGCCTGGTTGCAGCACCGGGCCCAGACGCTCGCCTTCTGGATGATGTTCACCATGGCCGTTCCGACATTCGTGACGAGTTCGAGCTTCGCCGTGGAGTCCTCGCACAACCCGGTCGCCCTCTTCACGGTCAGTGCGGTCTCCCTCGTGGCGAACGTCGCCGTCGTGGTCTACCAGCTGTACACGATCGTGAAGCGGCGCAGGAACCCGCTCACCGATGAGCTGTATGTGCACCTGCACGCGTACCAGGCCGTGCTCGCGGAGAACGCGCCGCTGCCGGTCCCGCCGACGGGCGGGGCATCCGCTGCCGGTTCGACGCCGCGGCCGACCGCCGGGGTGCGCTGACCCGTTCCCCAAGTCACCTTTCCGGTCGAGAGTTACCCGCGTAGCGGGCACTCTCGACCGGAAAGGTGACTCTCGGCACTGCGGCGCGCGTGCGCGGTGCGCGGTGCGACGCGGGCGCGGGACGCGTGCGGTGCGGAGCGGAGGCGGCGGGCCGAGGCGGTCGCGCGGTCAGTTCGTGACGGTGCGGCGGCCCTCGAAGGCACGGCCGAGGGTGACCTCGTCGGCGTACTCGAGGTCGCCGCCGACGGGCAGCCCGGAGGCGAGCCGGGTGACCGTGATCTCGAGGGTGGTCAGCAGGCGCGACAGGTAGGCCGCCGTCGCCTCGCCCTCGAGGTTGGGGTCCGTCGCGATGATGACCTCCTGCACGGTGTTGTCGGAGAGGCGCTGCAGCAGCTGGCGGATGCGGAGCTGGTCGGGCCCGATGCCGTCGATGGGGCTGATCGCCCCGCCGAGCACGTGATAGAGCCCTTTGAACTCGCGGGTGCGTTCGATCGCGACGACGTCTTTGGCCTCTTCGACGACGCAGATCATCGCGGGGTTGCGGCGTGGGTCGCGGCAGATCATGCACGTCGGCTGCTCGGAGACGTTGCCGCAGATCTCGCAGAAGCGCACCTTGTCGCGTACCTCGAGGAGGACGTTGGCGAGGTGGGTGACGTCGAAGCTCTCGGTCTGCAGAATGTGGAACGCGATGCGCTGCGCGGACTTGGGCCCGATTCCGGGCAGTCGACCGAGTTCGTCGATCAGTTCCTGGACGATTCCTTCGTACATGGTCAGTCGCCTCTGGTTCGGGGTGCCGGTTCGTACGGCTGTTCTTCGAGGAAGGTCGCGCCGAGGACCTCGCGGACCACGGATTCGCCGTAGCGCTGCTTCTCCTCGAAGGCCGGGCTGCGCCTGCCGTCCGGGGCGATGGTGTTCGGCCCGGAGTGGGTGACGTTATGGTCGGCGGGAGGGTGCACCGGTGCCTGTGCGGACCGGCCCTGCGGTGCCGGCGGCGCCTGGCGCGCGGCGGACCGGTTCGGGACCTGCCGGGCCGAGCCTGGCGCACGATCGGGCGGGGTGTCCTCGTCCGGAGGCACGTCGCTGTCGTCGTAGGGCGGCGGCCCGTCGTCGTATGGCGGTTCCTCCTGGCGGGCAGCGGATGCCGTGGGTCCGGGAACCGACGACGCGGAGTTCGCCGGCCTTGCCGGGCTCGGCGAAGCGGAAGCGGGGGCCGCTGTGGGGGCGCGCGCGGCCTCGGGGTCCGTGGCCGCTCCGGACGCGTCGCCCGCGCCCGGAATCGCGACGGTCGCCCAGGCCGTGACGGAGCCGGTCGGCTCTGCGGGCGCGGTGGGCGATGCCGATGCGGAGGTGCCGGAGGCCCGGGGCGGACCGGCGGAGGCGGCGAGATCGGTCGTTGGCGCAGACGCGTCCGGGCGCCCGGCCTGTTCATCGGCTGCGCCCTCGCTCACTACTGGGGCCGGAGCTGCGGACTGGGGCACTGGTGCGGCCGAGCCCGAGGCCGGTGACGCGGGCACGGGTGCTGCGCTGGGCACCGCCGAGCCGCTGGCGCTGGGGGTCGGAGCCCCCGGCACGTTGACCCGCGCAATGAGACGCGGCGTGAAGCCGAGGACGGAGTTGACCGCCCGCTTGAGGTAGTCGCCGACGCCCTCGCCCGGCGCGGCGGCCTGCTTGAGGCCTGCGACGTCCTTCTGGCTCGGGAACGAGAGCACGAGCAGGTCGCCTTCCCGGAATTCGAGGACGTTCGCCGTGTAGAGCACCAGCCACGCGCTCGTCTTGGCGGCCTGGACGGCCTCGAGAACCTCCGGCCAGGCGTCCTTCACCTGCTGGAATGTGACCGGCCCGATCGGGCGGGCAGAGGCAACGGGAGCCGGCACCGGTTCGCTCGGCGTGCCGGCTGCCGGCAGAACAGGCGCGTGAACTGACGGCGCGCTCGAGCCAGCGGCACTCTCAGCAGGAGTTTTCACAGCAGGACTCTCGGCGGCAGGAGCGCTCACGGCCGGGGCCGGTGCGGCAGGGCTTGGTGCAACGGATGTGGCCGCACTCGTGCCGACCGCACTTGCGTCTGCGTCGCTCGCACCCACACCGCTTGTGCCGACACCGCCTGTACCAACACCGCCTGTACCAACACCGCTTGTGCCGACACCGATGCGGCGCTCGAGCCGTTCGACGCGGGCGAGGGCGCCGCGGGTGGAGTCGTCGCTCGCCGGGATCAGCACGCGGGCGATCATGAGTTCGAGGTGCAGCCGGGGCGAGGTCGCGCCGGTCATCTCGGTGAGTGCGGTGTTGAGGATGTCGGCGGTGCGGGAGAGTTCGGCCGGGCCGAACTTGGCGGCCTGGACGGCCATCCGCTCGATCTCGTCTTGCGGGACCCCGCGGAGCACGGCGGACGCGCCCGCTGCGGAGGTCGCCGCGACGACGATGAGATCGCGCATGCGCTCGAGGAGGTCTTCGACGAAGCGGCGCGGGTCCTGGCCGGTCTGGATGACGCGATCGACCGCGTCGAAGGCCGCGGCGGGGTCGCGGGCGGCGATCGCGTCGATCGACTCGTCGAGCAGGGACGCGCTCGTGTAGCCGAGGAGGGCGACCGCACGGTCGTACTCGACGGAGTGGTCGTCTGAGCCGGCCATGAGCTGGTCGAGGAGTGACAGGGTGTCGCGGGGCGACCCGCCGCCTGCACGGACGACGAGCGGCAGCACTCCGGGTGCGACGGCGACCTTCTCGCTTTCGCAGAGCGTCTGCACGTATTCGAGCATCGGTCCAGGCGGCACGAGCCGGAACGGGTAGTGATGGGTGCGCGAGCGGATCGTGCCGATGACCTTCTCCGGCTCGGTCGTCGCGAAGATGAACTTCACGTGTTCCGGCGGCTCTTCGACAATCTTGAGCAGGGCGTTGAAGCCCTGCGGCGTGACCATGTGCGCCTCGTCGAGGATGAAGATCTTGTAGCGGTCGCGGGCGGGCGCGAAGATGGCGCGCTCGCGGATGTCCCGGGCGTCGTCGACACCGTTGTGGCTCGCGGCGTCGATCTCGACCACGTCGAGCGAGCCTCCGCCGTCGCGGGAGAGCTCGACGCAGCTCGGGCAGACACCGCACGGGGTGTCCGTCGGACCCTCCGCGCAGTTGAGGCAGCGGGCGAGGATGCGCGCACTCGTCGTCTTGCCGCAACCGCGGGGGCCGCTGAACAGGTACGCGTGGTTCACCCGATTCGTGCGCAGGGCCGTCATCAGGGGTTCGGTCACCTGGGACTGACCGATCATCTCGGCAAAGGTCTCTGGCCGGTAGCGGCGATACAGGGCGGTAACCACGGGTCAATCGTAGCCGGGACCGCTGACAGTCCCGCCCGGAGGCCGGCGGGCGCGCGCGAACCCGAAGACCGCGCGCCAGGCATCCGCTCGCGCCGGCCCCACGGCTGCGCAACGTCGGAGAAATTCTCGACACGCCGTAACTCCGGGCAGCGGATGCCGCGCGTCGCGAAAAACTCCGACGTTGCGTCTCCGAGCCCGTACCGAGAAGACCGCAAGGGTGTAGATGGAAGGCTAGAAGTCGGTGTGGCCGAGGTCGGGGCGGGGGACGAAACGGGCGCGGCTGCTCCCGGTTCCGTGCAGGAACAGGACCACGATCTCGTTGCGGTCGCCCAACACCGGACCCGGCACGTACAGGGTCGTCTGCGGGCCGCGATCCCAGAACCGGCCGAGGTTGAACCCGTTGATCCAGGCCTGGCCCTTGCCCCAGCCGGCCGTGCTGAGGAAGAGATCGCGTCCCGGCTCGGCGTCGAACCGGCCGCGCGCGAAGGCGGGTCCGCTGAGTGAGCCGACGGGGGCCTCCCCGGCGACCGTGCCGGCTGCGGGCTCGGCGGCCCGCAGCGAGTCGTAGGCGAATGTCAGGTCGACATCCAGGTCGGGATCGAGATCGCGCTCACCAGCCCCGTCGGAGCATCCCGGATGCGGGCCGAAGAGCCGGCTGCCGGATGCGGCGAATCCGTCCACGTCCAGGGGCAGCACCTGCCAGTTCCCCAGCAGCGTCCCGTCGAGCGTCGCCGGGCCGATCAGACCCTTGTCCTCGCCGATCCTCGGACCGTAGTTGACCCGGCCCTGGTCCTCGACCAGGAGGTCGAGCAGGGACCCCTGCGGGAGGCTGATCGACCGCTCGTGGTGATCCCGCTGCAGCACACCGACGGGCTTGCCGTCGACGAAAACCTGCGCACGATCGCGTACCGCGCCGAAGGACAGCAGGTGCGCGCCCGGTGCCAGCCTGGTGCGGTACAGCGCGAATCCGGTGTACTGGCCGAGGGCATCCATGCTCGGCAGCTCGGGCACGGGCTCGCCGGGCGGACTCGCCAGCTCGCGAACGGCGTCCCAGAGCGTCACCGACTCCGTGAGCTCGACCTCGAAGTCGGGCGCGGCCGGCACGGCTTCGGGGAGTTCGGCGGGCACAGGGGCGTACCGGGCGAGCACCTCGCGAAAGGCGAGGTACTTCTGCGTCACCTCGCCGCTTTCGGAGAGCGGCGCGTCGTAGTCGTAGGAGGTGACCGTCGGCTGGAACACGCCCTTGTCGTTCGCCCCGTTGGTGAAACCGAAGTTGGTACCGCCGGTGAACATGTACAGCGACACGGAGGCTCCGGTGGCGAGCAGGTCGTCGAGCTCACGGGCCGAGTCTTCCGCCGAGGTGGTGTGGTGGTGGGCGCCCCAGTGGTCGAACCAGCCGTTCCAGAATTCCGCGCACATGAGCGGCCCCGTCGGCTGGTGGCGGCGCAGGGTCGCCAGACGTTCGGTCGCACGCGATCCGAACGATCCGGTCTTGTGCAGGCCCGGCAGGCTGCCGTCTGCGAGCATCTGGTCGGTGGGCTGGTCGATCGTGGTGAGGGGCAGGGTGATGCCGCCGGCCCGGTTGAGGTCGACAAGCGCACTCAGGTAGTCCTTGTCGTGGCCGTATGCGCCGTACTCGTTCTCGATCTGCACGAGGATGACGGGCCCGCCCCTGTCGATCTGCCGGGAGGCCACGATCGGAAGCAGTTGCTCGAAGTATTCGGCGACCGCCGCGAGGTAGAGCGGTTCGTTGCGGCGCACGCCGACGGCCGGGTCGCGGAACAGCCAGCCGGGCAGGCCGCCGTTGTCCCACTCGGCGCAGATGAAGGGCCCTGGCCGCACGATCGCGTACATTCCCTCTGCCGCGACGAGGTCGAGGAACCGGCCCAGGTCGAGCCCGGCATCGGTACGGAACTCCCCGCGCACCGGCGAGTGCGCGTTCCACGCCACATAGGTCTCGATGGTGTTGAGCCCCATCAGACGGGCCTTGTGGATGCGGTCGGCCCAGTGGTCGGGGTGTACCCGGAAATAGTGGATGGCCCCGGCGAGCACCCGGAAGGGACTCCCGTTCAGGAGGAAGTCGGTGGCGCCGATCGCGAAGTCGCCCATGATCACGCCCCCGTCCGTTCCCGGCTGAGCACGGCGACGCCGGTGGCCGGGAGTGTGAGCGAGTCGGCGGCCAGGGTGCTGCCGCCGAGGTCGACGGCCGCGAGGCGCCCGTCCGCCGGGGTCAGCGCCACGGTGACCGCCTGTGCGGAATGGTTGATGTAGAACAGGTACTCGAGCGTCTCCGTCTCCCGCACGGCGAGCTGGACGGTACCGCGCACGTCTGCGGGCAACGGCGACGCGATTCCGGCATCCGCGGCGAAGCGGCCGACGAGGGCGACGAGCGTGGCCGTGTCCGGCACCGTCGCGACGAAACTGGCCCGCCCCGCGCCGACGGAACGGCCGGTGACGGCCGGCACGCCGGGGAACGGCCCGTCGTCGAAGCACGCGAGCACGTCGACGTCGGGCTGCACGGTGACGTCGTGGGTGAGCAGCGACCCGGTCGACCCGTCGGGCACCTGCCCCGAGAGCCCGACGGTCTGGCCGGCGAGCAGCCCGCCGAACTCCTCGGCGCGCACGCCGAGGAGTTCACGGAAGGCGCCGGGGTAGCCGCCGGGGTGGATGTGGTCGTCGGCATCGGCGATGCCGGAGAACACGCCGACCACGAGGTGGCCGCCGCTGCCGACATAGCCGGTGAGGGCATCCGTGAGCGCGTCGGTGACCACGTAGAGCATCGGGGCGATCACGAGGTCGTAGCCGTCGAGGCCGGGTCCGTGCAGCACGGACCGGGCGGGCACGATGTCGGCCTGGAGACCGTTGGCGAGCGCTGCGGTGTACCAGGCCATGGCTTCGGTCTTGTAGCGCAGCAGTTCGGTGGGGTGCGAGTCGAGCTCGGAGGCCCACCAGGAGTCCCAGTCGAAAAGGATGCCGATGCGGGCCTGCCTGGTTCGGCTGCCGGCGACCGCGGCGAGGCCGGCGAGTTCGCTGCCGAAGCGGGCGACGCTGCGGAAGACCGAGCTGTCCTCCCCCGCGTGCGGGAGCATCGCCGAGTGGAATTTCTCGGCGCCGGCCAGGGACTGGCGCCACTGGAAGAAACAGACCGCGTCTGCGCCGTGCGCGACGTGGGTGAGGCTGTCGCGGCGCAGCTGGCCTGGCGACTTGGCCTGGTTCACCGGCTGCCAGTTGACGGCACTGGTGGAGTGCTCCATCAGGAACCACGGGGCCCGGTTCGCGATCTGGCCGGTCAGGTTGGCCGAGAACGACAGTTCCTCGAACGCCTGTGGGTCGGCGACGAGCAGGTAGTGATCGTTGGAGACGAGGTCGACTTCGGCGGCCCAGTCCGGGTAGTCCATGCCGCGGGTCTCGCCCATCACCATGAAGTTCGTGGTGACCGGCACCTCGGGAGTGGCCTCCCGCAGGATCTCGCGCTCGGCGATCAGGTAGCCCTTGAGCGCGTCGCTCGAGAACCGGGCGAAGTCGAGTTGCTGGGTGGGGTTCGGGTGGGTGGCGGCCAGTCGGGGCGGCAGGATCTGGCTCCAGCTCGAGTAGTTCTGCGACCAGAACGCGGTGCCCCAGGCCCGGTTGAGTTCGACGAGCGAACCGTACCGGGACGCGAGCCAGTCGCGGAAGGCCGCGGCCGCGTCGTCCGAGTAGTCGTAGACGTTGTGGCAGCCGAGTTCATTGCTGATGTGCCACATCGCCAGGGCGGGATGGTCGGCGTAGCGCATGGCCATCTTCTCGACCAGGGCCAGCGCGTAGCGGCGGAAGACCGGCGAGGTCGGACGCCACTGCTGGCGGCCGCCCGGCCAGATGGTCTCACCGAGCCGGTTCACGGGCAGCACCTCCGGGTGCGCCTCGGTCAGCCACGGTGGCGGGCTCGCGGTGGCGGTGGCAAGGTCGACGGCGATCCCGTTGGCGTGCAACAGGTCGAGGGCGCGGTCGAGCCAACCGAAATCCCAGCTGTCGATGGTGGGCTGCAGCAGCGCCCAGGAGAAGATGCCGACGCTGACGATATTCACGCCGGCCTCGCGCATCAGCCGCATGTCCTCGGCCCAGACCGCTTCCGGCCACTGCTCGGGGTTGTAGTCGGCCCCGTAGGCGATGCGGGCGGTTCCGGACGCCGGGCTCTCCGTGCCGTCTGCGAGAGTGTGCGCTTCGGGCCAGCGCACCCAGCGGGTGGCTGCGATCGTGCTCACGGCGCTCATGCGGCGCTCCGGGCGGCCAGGCGCACGATCGACCAGGACAGGGCGGGGAGAATGACGGTGACCGCGTCGCCGTCCTCGGAGAGCGTCACGTCCGGCAGATTCGCCGGAGCAACGGCATCCTGGTGGTCGGCGGTGTTCGCGCTGAACCGGTCACCTCCGTCCGGGGCGTGCACGCTCTGCGCGGATAGCACGGCGCGGGCGGGAGCGCCGGCGAGGTCGACGTCGAGGGTGAGCGGGGCGGTCTCGGACCGGTTGACCAGATAGAGCACGATCTCCTTCTCGGTGGCCGTCGCCGCCGCATCCGCCAGGTTGACGGTGCCGTGGGCGACGGTTTCGTAGGTGTCTGAGTGGATCGCGGTTGCCAGCACGTCGCCGCGAGCGGCTCCCGCGGTCAACGCGAAGGGGAAGAAGGTGGTCTGCCGCCAGGCGGGCCCGCCGGGTTCGGACCGGATGGGGGCGATCACATTGACGAGCTGGGCGAGGTTGGCCATCGAGACCCGGTCGCTGTTGCGCAGCAGCGAGATCAGCAGGGAACCGACAACGACGGCATCGCTGACGTTGTACTCGTCTTCGATCAGGCGGGGGTGCGTGTTCCACTCCCCGGTGAGCAACGGCTGTTTGTCGACCTCGTTGAAGCGGGTCTGGTACCAGACGTTCCACTCGTCGACGCTGATGCCGATCGGGCGGTCGACGCCCCGTTCCGCCGCTACCTCGTCGACGATCGCGGCGACGTCCGCGATGAAGCGGTCCAGGCCGACGCCGGAGGCCAGGAAGCTGCCGAGGTCGCCGGGTTTCTCTTCGTAGTATGCGTGCAGGGAGATGTGGTCGACGAGGTCGATGGTGTGCTCGAGGACCGTGCGTTCCCAGCTGCCGAAGGTGGGCATCTCGGCGTTGGAGCTGCCGGCGACGACGAGTTCGATCGTGGGGTCGACCCATTTCATCACCCGGGCGGTCTCGGCGGCGAGGCGCCCGTATTCCTCGGCGGTCTTGTGACCGATCTGCCAGGGGCCGTCCATCTCGTTGCCGAGGCACCAGACGCGGATGCCGAACGGCTCGATGCTGCCGTTGGCCCGGCGCTCGTCGGAGCGGGTGGTGCCTCCCGGGTGGTTGGCGTATTCGAGCAGGGCCGCGGCCGCCGCGACGCCCCGGGTGCCCAGGTTCACGGCCTGCATCACCTCGACGCCGGCGGTCTCTGCCCAGGCGGCGAATTCGTGCAGGCCGACCTCGTTCGTCTCCACGCTGTGCCACGCCGGGTCGAGGCGCACGGGGCGCGTCTCGCGGGGGCCGACACTGTCTTCCCAGCGGAAGCCGGAGACGAAATTGCCGCCGGGATAGCGGATGAGGCTCGGGTTCAGTTCCCGCACCAGGTCGAGCACGTCCTCGCGGAATCCCGCCGCATTCGCGGTGGGATGACCGGGCTCGTAGATGCCCGTGTACACGGCGCGACCCATGTGTTCGACGAAGGAGCCGAAGATCCGGGGCGAGACGGGCGCCACGACGTTGTCGCGGGTGATGCTGAGCCGGGCGTGCAACACGGGGGAAGATCCTCTTTGTTCGGTACTACGACGTGTCGCCAGCGACGGAAAAGGGCGGGCCTGGACCAGGCCCGCCCTTCTCCGGCAGTGGCGCAGGCAGCTACTTGCTGGTGACGGTGAAGCCCTGCTGGTTGCCGTAGTCCGCGGTGGCCTTCTGCCACGCGGTCAACCCGGCGTTGATGTCGGACTTGGCGGCATACGCCTGACCGACGGTGTCCTTGAAGATGCTGTTCGAGTAGACCTGGAACGGCAGGTAGCTCCAACCGGGTACGACGTCCTTCGCGGACTGCACGAGGACCTCATTGATCTTCTGGCCGCCGAAGTAGTCGCTCGTGGCGTTCAGGAACTTGTCGGAGTTCAGGTCGGCGACGGTCGACGGGAATCCGCCGGCGTCGATCGAGATCTGGGTGCCGGCGCCTTCGTTCATGTACTGGAGGAATCCGGCAGCCACGAGCTTGTTCGTGCTCTGCTCGAGGATGGCGTCTCCGCCGCCGCCGTTCTCGGCGCTGGCGGTGTCGCCGGCCTTGTAGGTCGGCATCGGCGCGACTCGCCAGTTACCGGAGGCCTCCTTGACGCCGGTCTCCAGGTTTCCGGGCATCCAGGCACCGATGTTGAGGGTGGCGATGGTGCCGTCGCCGAGGCCCTTGTACCATTCGTCGCTCCAGCTGGGCGTTGCGGCGAGGAGGTCGTTACTGAGCAGCGTGTTCCAGGTGTCCGCGAACTTCTTCGAGCCCTCGTCCTGAAGGTTGATGCTGACCTTGGTGGAGTCCGTCGTGGTGAACGGCTTTCCGCCGGCCTGCCAGATCATGCTCGTGGTGAAGCCGGCGTCGCCGGTGTCGTTGGTGATGTACGCCTTCGGGTTGGCCGCGTGCAGCTTCTTGGCCGTTGCGATGTACTCGTCCCAGGTGGTGGGAACGGTGAGGCCGTACTGGTCGAAGACGGCCTTGTTGTAGAACATGGCCATGGGGCCGGAGTCCTGCGGGAGGGCGTAGATGCCGTCGCCGAGCTTGACCGAGCCCCAGGTGCTGTCGGTGTATTCGGACGCGAAGGAGTCGAATCCGTAGGCGCTGAGGTCGGCGAGCGACTTGGAGAGCGCGAACTGCGGAAGCGCGTAGTACTCGATCTGGGCGATGTCCGGCGCGCCGGACCCGGCCTTGATCGCGTTCTGCAGCTTGATGTACTGGTCGTTGCCGGTTCCCGCGTTGACGACCTTGACGGTCACGTTCGGGTGTTCCTTCTCGAACGCGGTGGCGATGTCCGCCACCGCAGGGGCCCAGGCCCAGACGGTGATGGTCGACTTCTCGTTCAGGGCCGCGGTGATGTCGGCGGCGCTTGCGGTCGATGCTGCGGTCGATCCGGTTCCGGATCCGGAACACGCGGCGAGGGACATGCTGAGCGCGAGCCCGGTGGCCACGACGACCGCGGTGCGGCGCAGTGCCTTCCTGGTGCTGTGTGGTGATTTCATGAAATGCCTTTCACTTCCTTGTAAATGGATGAGGTGCCATGCGGGACAGGTGGTGCGGTCGAATGGGTCTTGGGGGGGGTCACGCCTTGACGCTGCCGGCGGCGAGGCCGGACTGCCAGTAGCGCTGGAGGAACAGGAACGCGACGACGATCGGGATGATCGTGAGCATCGAACCGGTGATCACCAGGTTGTAGATCACGTCACCTCCGACGGTCTGCGCCTGGTTGCTCCACTGCTTGAGTCCCACGGTGAGCGGGTACCAGGTCGGTTCGCTCAGCATGATCAGGGGCAGGAAGTAGTTGTTCCAGGTGGCCACGAGGGTGAACAGCAGCACGGTCACGAGACCGGGGGCGAGGAGCTTGAGCGAGATGGTGAAGAAGGTGCGGAATTCGCCTGCTCCGTCCATGCGTGCTGCCTCGAGCACCTCGGTCGGCACGGCGTCGAGCGCGTACGTCCAGATCAGGTACAGGCCGAACGGGCTGATCAACGAGGGCAGGATGACCGCCCACGGCGTGTTCGTGAGACCCATCTGGCTGAACATGAGGAAGGTCGGGACCGCGAGGGCCGTTCCGGGGATCGCGACGGCACCGAGCACGACCGCGAAGACGGCCTTCTTGCCGGGGAAGTTGAATTTAGCCAGGCCATAGCCGCCGAGGGCCGCGAGGAACGTGGCCCCTCCCGCCCCGACGACGACATACATCAGCGTGTTGCCGAACCAGCGGACGAAGACTCCGTCGTTGTAGGTGACGGTCGCGACGATGTTGTCCCAGAGCGCGTTCGGGCCGCTGAACCAAAGGCCGAACGAGTTGAGCAGCTCGGCCTGGGTCTTCGTCGAGTTCACGAAGAGCCAGAACAAGGGCAGCAGGCTGTAGAGGACCAGCGCACCCATGATGATGGTGAGCAGGATCGACTTCCTGGTGTGCAGGCCCTGGTTGGACTTGTTCGTGCGGGTGTAGCGGGACATCCGTGGGGCCTTTGCCGGGCGTGCGGACACGTTCACTCTGGCCTGGTCAGTGGTGGACATCTCAGACCTCCTTCCGCGAACCGGAGTTCTGCACGATGTAGGCGATCACGGCGGTGATGAGGCCGACGATGATCGCGATGGTGGCCGAGTAGTTGTACTGCTGACCGGCGAAGGACAGGTTGTATGCGTACATGTTCGGGGAGAAATAGGTCGAAATGGTGTTGGGCGCCAGGGACTGCAGGATGCTCGGCTCGTTGAAGAGCTGGAAGCTGCCGATGACCGAGAAGATGCCGCCGATCACGATCGCGGGACGCAGCGCAGGCATCTTGATGCTGCGGATGATGCGGAATGCGCCGGCCCCGTCGAGGGAGGCCGCCTCGTAGAGGTCGGTGGGGATCACCCGAAGGGCCGCATAGAACAGGATCATGTTGTACCCGATGAATTCCCAGGTGACGATGTTGCCGATGCTCGCGAGCACCCAGCTGCTTCCGAGCGGGTCCGGAATGGCGAGGTGGAAGAAGTCATTGAGGTTGCCGACGAGGCCGAACTTGGTGCCGTACATGAAGCCCCACATCAGGGTGGCGACGACCGCGGGAACGGCGTACGGCAGGAAGATCGCGATGCGGAAGAAGCTGGACAGGTGCAGGCGGGCACTGTCGATCGCGAGTGCTGCGAAGAGCGCGATGCCGAGCATGATCGGCACCTGGACGACGAAGAACAGGGTCACCCGCCCCATCGACTCCCAGAACTTGGGATCCGTGAGCGCCTGGCCGTAGTTCGCGAAGCCGACGAAGGAGTTGCCTCCGACGAGCTGTTCCTTGAAGAAGCTCAGGTAGATCGAATACAGCACCGGAGCGATCAGGACGAGGGTGAAGACGACCATGAACGGGGCGATGAACTTCCAGCCGGTCCAGTCGCGCTTCTGCACGTGCGGCTTCCGGGGGCCCGAAAGCGCCCGGCCACTGGGGGTGAGTGTTGACAGCGTCGTCATTCCTGTTTCTCTGACTCGATGGTGTGGTGCTGCGGATGATGGAGTTCGAGGTTCACGATCATGTTTACGTAAACATGACGTGTAAGCACGCTAGCATGTTTACGTAAACATACGGAAGCATTTTCCGGGACCCGGGAGGGCACGTGGCAAAGATCAGCCCCGCAGACGGCGTTGGCCCCTCCGCGCCCTCGACTCCCCAGAGTCCGCCGACTGCGCAGACTCCCCCGACGCGCGGCGTGCAGCGCCTGCCCTCGATGGCGGATGTCGCGGCCCTGGCCGGTGTCTCCTCCCAGACCGTGTCCCGGGTGGTGAACGCCCGCAGCAATGTCGACTCCGACACCCGGGACCGCGTGCTCGCGGCCATGGACGAGATCGGCTACCGGCCCAACAGCGCCGCCCGCGCCCTGAAGTCCGGCCGGTTCAGCACCATCGGCGTGATCATGTTCACCCTTTCGAGCTTCGGCAACATGCGCACGCTCGATGCGGTCGCGATGGCAGCCGCGCAGGCCGGGTACTCGATCACGCTCATCCCGGTGACGCGGCCCACCCAGGGCGCGGTCACCGGCGCCGTGACCCGGCTGGCCGAGCAGGCCGTCGACGGCATCGTGATCATCATGGAAGCCCACATGCTCGACCGGATCGACGTGACCGTGCCGACCGGGCTGCCCGTCGTGATCGTCGACTCCGACGCCGGTTCCCGGTACACGGTGGTCGACACCGACCAGACCGAGGGCGCCCGTCTGGCCACCCAGCATCTGCTCGACCTCGGGCACCGCACGGTCTGGCACATCGCGGGTCCGGAGTCGTCCTTCTCGGCCGGTCGTCGCACCGCGTCGTGGCGCAACACCCTAAAGGCCGCCGGCGCTCCGGTGCCGCCCGTGCTCGAGGGGGACTGGAGCGCACAGAGCGGCTACGTGCACGGGGTGACCCTGGCCGCCGACCCGCTCGTCACGGCCATCTTCGCCTCCAACGACCAGATGGCCCTCGGCGTCATGCGCGCCATGCACGAGGCCGGCCGGGGCCTGCCCGCCGACGTGAGTGTCGTCGGCTTCGACGACATGCGCGAGTCCGGCGAATTCTGGCCCCCACTCACGACGGTGCACCAGGACTTCGCCCAGGTGGGCCGGCTCTGCATGGAGAAGCTCCTGCGGCAGATCGACTCCCCCGGCGCATCCGTTCCGGGCACCACGATCGTGCCCACCCACCTCGTCGTCCGCGGCAGCACCGCCCCGAGGCTTCGCAACGTCGGAGATTTTCGCGACATGCCGTGAATCCGGGCAGCGGATGCGGCGAGTTACGAGAATCTCCGACCTTACGTCGGCGCGACCCGGCACGCGCCCACATACGCGCGCTGCGGAGCGCACTCGCGCCGGGCATCCGCTGGCACCCGCCTGAATTACGGACTGTCGGAGATTTTCGCGACATGCCGTGAATCCGGGGCAGCGGATACGGCGGTTCGCGAGAATCTCCGACGTTGCGTCTGTCAGGCCGCAGGGCCGGCCCGCACCAGCGCCGCACGGCTCCCCCACAGGCTCGAGGGCTGCACAATTCTCCCCAGGCACGCCGCCGGCCTGCCTGCGGCCGCCGGCGCGCGGCATTCTCGCCCCGTGGACGAGATTCAGAACCGGAAAGCCCCTGAACGCGCGGCTTCGGGCGCAAGCGACGACACGCGCCCCACAATTGCCCCGGCTACGGCGACCACCACCCCTGCGACGTTTCTCTGCGGCTTCGGGCACGCGAGTACGACCGCCGAACTGCGCCGGTTCGGGGTGACGGCGGCGCGGGTCCGTGCCGCCAGTGCCAACGGCACGATCGAACGCGTCGCCCGCGGATCCTATGTATGCCCACACGCCGGCCGTGACCAGCGCGACGCCGCAGCAGTGCACGCTCAAGTAACCTGCCTCAGCGCCCTGGAATCGGCGCGAGTGTGGACCGACCTGCCGCTCGACGCCCTGCACCTGCAGGTACCGCCGAACGGGCGCGGGAAGCGCCCGTCCCGAACGAGCGATGGGCGGGTCATCGTGTATCACTGGGCCGCGCCGCGCTACCCGGACCGGGCGAGATCCTGGCTCGTCGGTCCGAAGGAGGCGGTGTGGCAGGCGATGCGCTGCCTCGACGAGGAGCATGCGATCGCTTGCCTCGAGTCCGCAGTGCACGAAGGGGTGCTGACGCGGGCAGAGGTGGGTGTGCTGTGTCGTGCGGCTCCGGCGCGGCTGCAGCCGGGCATCCGAGAGCTCGAGTTCACGGCGGACTCCGGGCTCGAGACGATCGTGCGCCGGCGACTCCGGCACGCCTGGTACACGGTCGTCGCGCAGGTGCGCGTGCACGATATCGGCGACGAGGACCTGCTCGTCGAGGACTGCGTCGCGCTCGAGATCGACGGTGCGCGCTGGCACGGAGCCGAGCGGTTCCACCCGGACCGCATTCGCGACCTCAAAACCGAGGCGCTCGGGCGGCGTTCGATTCGACTCACGCACGACCAGATTCTGTTCGAGTGGGAGACGACATTCCTGGCGATCAGGCGAGTGGTCGACGACGCCCTCTCCGTGCGTGCACTCCACGTCGGGCCGCTGCTCTTCGCGAAGCATGACCCGTTGTAGCGCGAGGCCTCGCTGGCGGCTGCCGCGGGCATCCGCTGACGCCGCGGGAAGTCGCCGCGGCCTCCGCGACGTAAGGTCGGAGATTTTTTGCGACACGCCGCGCGACCGGGCAGCGGATGCCGCGTGTCGCGAAAATATCCGACATTACGTTCGCCGATTCACGGCGAAACGGCCGCTCCCCGAAGGGAACGGCCGTTTCGTGTGGCGCTGGGTGCTGCTAGATGACGGCCAGGGTCTGGCGAGCGATCTCCAGCTCCTCGTTCGTCGGGATGACGAGCACGGTGACCTTCGAGTCATCGGTCGAGATGACGCGGGCGACCCGGGAGAACGGGTCGTTCTTCGCCGGGTCGATCTCGATGCCGAGGAATTCGAGTCCGGCAAGGGCGCCGGCCCGGATGATCCCCGAATTCTCGCCGATACCGGCGGTGAAGACGATCACGTCGAGTCCGCCGAGCTGGGCGATGTAGTTGCCCACGTAGCCGCGGATGCGGTGGTAATAGACGTCGAGGGCGGCCTGGGCGACCGCGTCTCCGGCAATGGCGGCGTCTTCGACGTCGCGCATGTCACCGTTGCCGGTCATTCCGAGCATGCCGCTCTTCTTGTTCAGCAGGACGTCGAGCTCTTCGATCGACATGCCGGCCTTGCGGTGCAGGTGGAACAGCACGGCGGGGTCGATGTCGCCGGAGCGGGTACCCATGACGAGTCCCTGCAGCGGGGTGAGGCCCATCGAGGTGTCGATCGAGACGCCGCCGTCGACCGCGCACGCCGACGCACCGTTGCCGAGGTGCAGCACGATCGTCTTGAGCTCCGCGAGCGGGCGGTCCAGGAACTCCGCAACGGCCTCGGACACGAACTTGTGCGAGCTGCCGTGTGCTCCATAACGACGGATGCCGTACTCGGCGGCCAGCGCGGTGTCGATCGCGTAGGTGTACGCCGATGCCGGCATCGTCTGGTGGAACGAGGTGTCGAAGACGGCGACGTGGGGCACGTCCGGGAACTGGGCGCGGGCCGCGTTGATGCCCTGCACGTGTGCCGGGTTGTGCAGCGGCGCGAGGTCGGAGAGCGCGCTGATCTGGGCGAGCACCTCGTCGTCGATCACGGTCGGGCCCTGGAAGATGCTGCCACCCTGCACGACCCGGTGGCCGACGGCCACGAGGTTCGCCGTGCTGAGCTGCGGGCCCGTGGCGGCGAACGCGGCGAGCATCACGGCGAATCCGGCGGTGTGGTCCGGGATCGGCAGCGTCTGCTCGACGCGGTCGGACCCTGCGGCGTTGTGACGGGCGTGCCCGCTTGCCTCACCGATGCGCTCGACGAGACCGCTCGCGAGCTCGGTCTCCGTGGCCATGTCGATCAGCTGGTACTTGAACGACGAGGACCCGGAGTTGATGACCAGGACGGCGCTCATGCGGAGACCGTCGCAGTCGTGGCAGCGGCGGCGGCAGCGGAGTCGAGCGACGCCGCCTGGATGGCGGTGATGGCGACGGTGTTGACGATGTCCTGCACTAGTGCTCCTCGGGAAAGGTCGTTGATCGGTTTGCGCAGGCCCTGCAGAACGGGGCCGAGCGCGAGGGCGCCAGCACTGCGCTGGACGGCCTTGTAGGTGTTGTTACCGGTGTTGAGGTCCGGGAAGATGAAGACGGTGGCCCTGCCGGCCACGGCCGAGGCCGGCATCTTCACAGCGGCGACAGCAGCATCCGCTGCCGCGTCGTACTGGATCGGGCCCTCGATGAGGAGGTCGGGACGGCGCTCGCGCACGAGTGCGGTCGCGGCGCGGACCTTGTCCACGTCCGCTCCCTTGCCCGACTCGCCGGTCGAGTACGACAGCATCGCGATGCGCGGCTCGATGCCGAACTCGACGGCCGTCTCCGAAGCGGAGATGGCGATGTCGGCGAGCTGCTCGGCGGTCGGGTCGGGGTTCACGGCGCAGTCGCCGTAGACGAGGACCTTGTCCGCGAGGGCCATCAGGAACACGCTCGACACGACGGACGTGTTCGGGCGGGTCTTGATGATCTCGAAGCTCGGGCGGATGGTGTGCGCCGTGGTGTGCGTCGCACCGGAGACCATGCCGTCGGCGAGTCCCATCTGCACCATCATCGTGCCGAAGTAGGACACGTCGGTGACGACGTCCCTGGCCTGGTCGATGGTGACGCCCTTGTGGGCGCGCAGTCGGGCGTACTCCGTGGCGAACTTGGTGCGGAGCTCCTCGTCGAAGGGGCTGATCACCTGGGCCTTCCCGATGTCGATGCCGAGTCCGATCGCGCGGGAGCGAACCTCGACCTCTTCTCCGAGAATGATGATGTCGGCGACATCGCGGGCCAGCAGGGTCGCGGCGGCGCGCAGCACGCGGTCGTCCTCCCCCTCGGGCATGACGATGCGCTTGCGGTTCTTCCTCGCACGTTCGAGCAGCGTGTACTCGAACATGAGCGGCGTCACGACGTCGGCGCGGCTGACCTTGAGGCGGTCGAGCAGAACGGATGCCTCGACGTGGCTCTCGAAGAGGGCGAGCGCGGTGTCGAGCTTGCGCTGCGAATCCGCGGCCATCCGGCCGGGGGTATGCGTGATGCGCACCGCGGCCTCGTAGGACGCGAGTTCGGTGCGGATGATCGGCACCGTAGAGGCGAGCCCCTCGACGAGCTGTTCGATCTCGGTCGGGAGGTCGAAACCGCCGACGAGGATGATGCCTGCGATCGAGGGGAACGTCGCAGAGGAGTTCGCCATCAGCACGGCGAGGAGCACGTCGGGCCGGTCGCTCGGGATGAGCACGACGGCGCCGTCGAAGAGGCGCGGCAGCACGTTGACCATCGACATCGCCGCGACGACGACTCCGAGGGCCTCACGGGACAGGAGTGCGGGGTCCCCCTTGACGAGGGTTCCCTTCACGGCCTTGAGGATGCTCTTCATGCTCGGTGCGACGATGTACGGGTCCTCGGGAAGCGCCCAGACCGGCACGTTCGCGAGTTCGCTCCCTGGCGCGTCGACGACGTCGCGGACGGCGCCGATCACGTCGTCCAGACGCGTCGGGTCGGCCCGGTTGACGATGACGCCGAGCAGCGAGACGTGCTCGTTGCGCAGTTCGGCGATCGTGACATCCGTCAGCTGGCGGATGTCGTCCGGCGTGCGCGGGTCGCTCTGGCCGAGTCGGTCATCCTGGTTGAGCGTCTCGCCCTGCCCGGAGCCCACGCGTCCGCCGAGAACCAGCAGCACCGGGACGCCGAGGTTGGCGGCGATGCGGAGGTTGAAGGCGAGCTCGGTGGGGCTGCCGACGTCGGTGTAATCGCTTCCGATGACGACGACCGCGTCACACTGGGCCTCGACGGCCTTATAACGCTGCACGATGCGGCCGAGTGCCGCATCGGGGTCGAGGTGGACCTCGTCATAATGTACGCCGACGCATTCGTCGTACGTGAGCGGGGTGCTCGTTGCGGCGGTCGCACTCGCGGCCTTGCCTGCGGAGAGGTGCTCGAGCAGGAGCTCGAGCACGTAATCGGGATGGTTGGACGATCGGGCGACGGGACGGAAAACGCCGACCCGTTCGACCGAACGCAGCAGGGTGTCCAAAACACCCAGCGCGATCGTAGATTTGCCTGTATAACCCTCGGCGGAGGTGATGTAGATACTGTCAGCCACGATTAGACGTTATCCCCACCCGTTGAAAGTCCCACATCGACCGGGGTGGCGCCGATGCCGTTCGCATCCCAGACCCACTCGGTGACCTCGGGGATGTCCTCACCGAATGCGCGCGTGTAATCGCGGGCACGGAGGCGGGCATCCTGCATTTCCTGGCGGAGAACGCCGGCGCGGGCCCCGAGTCCGGGAACGCGGTCGATGACGTCCATCACCAGGTGGTATCGGTCGAGGTCGTTGAGCATGACCATGTCGAACGGGGTCGTCGTCGTGCCGTTCTCCTTATACCCGCGGGCGTGCAGGTTGCCGTGTCCGTGGCGCTTGTAGGTCAGGCGGTGGATCAGCCACGGGTACCCGTGGTATGCGAACACGATGGGCTTGTCCGCGGTGAAGTAGGCGTCGAACTCGGCGTCGCTGAGTCCGTGCGGGTGGTCCGCCTCGGACTGCAGGCGCATCAGGTCGACGACGTTGACGACGCGGACCTTGAGGTCGGGCATCGCTTCGCGCAGGATCGCGGCGGCGGCGAGGATCTCGAGGGTCGGGACCTCTCCGGCTGCAGCGAGGACGACATCCGGTTCGGTGCCGGCGATTTCCGTGCCTGCCCAGTCGAAGATGCCGAGGCCGCGGTCGCAGTGCGCGACGGCCTGGTCCATGGTGAGCCAGTTCGGAGCCGGCTGCTTGCCCGCGACGACGACGTTCACGTAGTCGACGCTGCGCAGGCAGTGGTCGTAGATCGAGAGCAGCGTGTTCGCGTCGAAGGGCAGGTAGACGCGCACGACATCCGCGCTCTTGTTCACGACGTGGTCGATGAAGCCCGGGTCCTGGTGGGAGAAGCCGTTGTGGTCCTGGCGCCAGACGTGCGAGGAGAGCAGGTAGTTGAGGCTCGAGATGGAGCGGCGCCACGGGATCTCGCGGGTGACCTTGAGCCACTTCGCGTGCTGGTTGAACATCGAGTCGACGATGTGGATGAAGGCCTCGTAGCAGTTGAACAGGCCATGGCGGCCGGTGAGCAGGTAGCCCTCGAGCCAGCCCTGGCACTGGTGCTCGCTGAGCATCTCCATGATGCGGCCGGCACGTTCGAGGTTGGTGTCGCCCTCGTGGTACTCCGCGTCCCAGGTCTTTCCCGTCGCCGCGAACACGGCGGGGGCGAGACGGTTGGATGCTGTCTCATCCGGCCCGAAGATCCGGAAGTTGTCGGGGTTGTCCCGGATGACATCCGCGAGCCAGGTGCCGAGGACCTTCGTGGCCTCGTCCGTCGTCGCGCCCGGGGAGGGAACGTCGACGGCGTAGTCGTGGAAGTCGGGGAGGCGCAGCTCCTTGCGGAGCAGCCCGCCGTTGGAGACGGGGTTCGCGCTCATCCGCAGGTTTCCCTCCGGGGCGAGCGCTGCGATCTTCGCGACCGGGGCACCGGACTCGTCGAACAATTCTTCGGGGTGGTACGAGGCGAGCCAGCCCTCGAGGAGACGGGTGTGCGCCTCGGTGTCGCGGGCGTTGCTGAGCGGCACCTGGTGCGAACGCCAGGAGTCGACGACCTTGAGGCCGTCGATCATTGTCGGGCAGGTCCAGCCCTTGGGGGTGCGCAGGATGATCATGGGCCAGCGCGGACGCTCGGTGTCGCCGGCGAGGGCGCGGGCCTTGATGTCGGCGATCTCGTTGAGGACCTCGTCGAGGGTCTCGGCCATGCGCTGGTGCACGAGGAGCGGGTCTTCCTCGTTGAAGCCGCCGGAGACGATGTACGGCTTGTGGCCGTACCCGCGCATCAGGTCGAGGAGCTCCTCCTCGGGGATGCGGGCGAGGATGGTCGGGTTGGCGATCTTGTACCCGTTGAGGTGCAGGATCGGCAGCACGACGCCGTCGACGAGCGGGTCGACGAACTTGTTGGAGTGCCAGCTGGTGGCGAGCGGGCCGGTCTCGGCCTCGCCGTCTCCGACGACGGCGGCGACGAGCAGGTCGGGGTTGTCGAACGCGGCGCCGTAAGCGTGGCTGAGCGCGTAGCCGAGCTCGCCGCCCTCGTGGATGGAACCGGGGGTCTCCGGTGACGCGTGGCTCGGGATTCCGCCCGGGAAGGAGAACTGGCGGAACAGGGCCTTGACGCCGCGTTCGCTCTGCTCGACTCCGGAGTAGATCTCGGTGTATGTGCCGTCGAGGTAGGCGTTGGCGACCATGCCGGGCCCACCGTGGCCGGGGCCGGTGACATAAAGGGTGCTGATCTTGCGTTCCTGGATCGCGCGGTTCAGGTGGGCATAAATGAAGTTCAGTCCGGGGGTCGTTCCCCAGTGACCGAGCAGGCGGGGCTTAATGTGGTCGCGGGTCAGCGGCTCCCGCAATAACGGGTTGTCGAGCAGGTAGATCTGCCCCACGGAAAGATAATTCGCGGCTCGCCACCAGGCGTCTACGCTCGCGAGCGCTTCATCGCTCAGCGGACGTGGCTGCTGGGTGGGCCACAAGAAGGTTTTATCGGACGTGTTGACCATGGGTGCCTCCGGCACTGTCGGGGCGCGATCCGCGCATAGCCCAGTCTATGAGTAGATATGGAATCGTTATCACGGAATTTTGCACAGTATGCGACGCGCGCGCAGGCAGTACTGCGCGGAGTGCCCACGCCAAGGCAGACGAGGGCGTCAGAGTGCCCTGAGGAGTGCGGGATTCGAGGCCGCGCGGGCATGAAAAAACTCCTCGCGCACCCACCAGAGCCCAGTTACCCTTGCTACGTTTCCGTCCTGGGGGAGTTGGCCGAGATAGCGCCACGCGAGGAGCCACTCCCAGTTTATGCGCAAAGCCGCACCGAGCCAAAAGCAGGTCCCCGCAGACCGCGTTCTCAAGTGCCTCCAGAAACAGGTAAGATTCTTCGAGGTTGTTACCTTCGGGAAATGACCGGCCAGGAGAATTCGCCTAGTGGCCTATGGCGCACGCTTGGAAAGCGTGTTGGGTGAGAGCCCTCGGGGGTTCGAATCCCCCATTCTCCGCCAATATAGATTCGTCAGAGCCAATAAAGATTCGTCAATCGGCGAACGGATGCCGCGGCGCACGCGGCGCCGGCGGCGGCGGTACCTCTTTCGCGGCGACGATCTCGGCGAGCACGATCGTGACGAGACCGCGTTTCGTCTCGACCACGCAGTCGACCGGACCGCACGCGCGGAGGTAGCCGACGGCATCCGTCACCCCGCCCTCGATCGTGCGGCGCACGACGACGCGGGTCCCGATCGCCGCCTCGGTCACAAAACGGGCGGCGGCCGCTGCTGCACTACTCATAGGGCGAGCCTACGCGGCGCCGACCAGGGCCCCGCGTCAGCGCAGCCGGCTGAACGCCTCGACCCGCTCGGTCTCGCCCGCCACGAGGATCACGTCGTCCGCCTCGAGGACGGTCTCGAGGGTCGTGTAGTTCCAGCCGGCGCCGCCACGGAGGAACGCGGTCACGGTCACCCCGTGCACGGGCCGCACCCGGGTCTTCGCGAGCGGGATGCCGACGGTCTCCTGCGGCGGCGCCATCTTGACCATCGCGAAGTTCTCGCCGATCTCGAGGTAGTCCTGCATCACCCCGCGCACAAGGTGCGCGACGCGTTTGCCCATGTCCTTCTCCGGATAGATCACGTGGCTCACCCCGAGCTGGTCGAGGATCGCGCCGTGCGGTTCGCTCACCGCCTTCGCCCAGATGTTTCCGATGCCGAGCTTGATCAGCAGCGACGCCGTGAGGATGTTCGCCTGGATGTCCCCACCGATCGCGACGACCGCGCTGCTGAAGTCGGCGACGCCGAGCTGACGGAGGGTCTCCTCCTTCGTCGAGTCCGCGCGCACGACATGGGTGAGCAGGCCATTGTGCGCCTGCACGATGTCCGCGTCGCCGTCGATCCCGAGCACCTCAGTGCCGCTCTTCATGAGCTCGAGGGCGAGCGAACTGCCGAACCGGCCCAGGCCGATCACGACGACGGCGTCCTCCCGGGTCATGCGGGAGGACGAGCGACGCCCGAACAGGGAGAATTTAGCCAATGATCGGTCTTTCTATCGGTAATTCAAAAGTCGCGGGGCGCTGCCGGAGCGCGAGGGCCGAGGCGAACGTAATGGGGCCGAGCCGGCCGATGAACATCAGGAGCATCAGCAGGACCTGGCCGCCGACCGGCAGGCTCGCCGTGATCCCGGTCGACAGGCCGACCGTCGCGAACGCGGAGATGACCTCGAAGAGCAGCACGTCGAGGCTGAAGTCGGTCAGGAGCATCAGAACGACCGTGGACGCGGCGATCAGGGCGACGGCGATCAGCACGATCGTGATGGCCTGGCGCTGCACCGCCCTGGCGAGCTGCTTGCCGAAGACGTTGACCGCCCCTTCTCCCCGGATCTCGGCGAGGAGAACGAAGAAGAGCACGGCGAAGGTCGTCACCTTGATGCCGCCCGCGGTGCCCGCGGGTCCCCCGCCGATCAGCATCAGCACGTCGGTGCCGAGCAGGCTCGCCGAGTCCATCTGGCCCCAGTCGATGGTGTTGAACCCGCCCGACCGGGCCTGCACGGATTGGAAGAAGCCGGCGAGCACCTTGTCGGGACCCGCGAACTGCCCGAGTGTCGCGGGGTTCGACCACTCGACGGCGGTGAGGTACGTGGTGCCGACCACGAGCAGAACGACGGTGGCGGCCAGCACGATCCGGGTGTTCATCACCCACTTGCGCGGCAGGCGCGGGAACCGCCGCAGCTGCACGAGCACCGGGAAGCCGAGGCTGCCGAGGATGACCGCCGCCGCGATCGGCAGCGAGATCCACGGATCGGTGGCGTAGGACATCAGGTTGTCGCTGAACAGGGCGAATCCTGCGTTGTTGAAGGCGGAGACCGCGTGGAAGAGCCCGAGCCACACGGCGCGTCCCAGGGGCTCTCCGTACCCGATCGCGAACCTCGCGCTCAACAGGGCGCCGACGCAGAGCTCGATGACCACGGATGTCGTCACGATACCGAGCAGGAGACCCCGGACGTTCTCGAGTCCGACGCTTCCGCTCTCGGCAGCCGCGGTGATCCGGGAGCGGAGACTCATCTTGCGCAGCACCGAGAGTCCGACCACGGACGCGAACGTCATGATGCCGAGCCCGCCGACCTGGATCAGCAGGACGATGACGACCTGTCCGAAGGGTGTCCAGTGCGTGGCCGTGTCGACCACGACGAGCCCGGTGACGCAGACGGCGCTCGTCGCCGTGAACAGGGCCTCGAGCAGGGTGGACCCACCGGGGCCGACCCTGGCGACCGGCAGCATCAGCAGCACCGTTCCGATCGCAATCGTCAGGGCGAAGGCCGCGACGCCCACCTGGGCAGGGTGCGCCCGGAATCTCGATAGCTGCGCGCTGCGCCGCGCGCGGGGAGAGTCTGGCACGAGCCCACTCTACGGATACCAATCCACTTCGACGAGGGCTCCGGACTACCTGGATGAAGTTGGGAGGGTTTCCGGGAGGTGCGACGCGGTGTCCCCGTTAAGGTGGCTACCGGGTACGTCCCCCATTGGCGATAATCTGGATACACCGGCTAGGGGGACGCTTAAGGTGAAAGTCACTGGGGGACCGCTCGTTCGGGCGCACGCTTTGAGACCGCACGGCCGGTTGCTCCGGCAGTCCGGTCTGTCCGTGCTTGCCCTCGTCGCTCCGGTGTCCGCCGTTCTCTACTGGCTCACGATCCCGACCGATTCCTGGCGGCCGGTCTTGATCGGCCAGATCATCCTCTTCGTCATCTGCCTGCTCGCCGCGATCGCGTTCTTCCGCACCGTGATCTGGGTCGACAGGGACGGGGTCACCGAACGCGGCTTCCTGGGCAGGGTCACGAGCTACGACAAGTCCGATATCGGAACCATCGTCCTCCTCGACCTCTACGAAAGCGGCGCGCTCGACACGCATCCGCAGCTGTTCGTCACCGGACTCGACGGCCGGCTGCTGCTGCGGATGCGCGGCCAGTTCTATTCGCGCGGGGCGATGGAGACGATCGTCGAGCAGCTCGACGCGCCGATCGTGCGGGTCGCCGAGCCGATGACACTGCAGGACCTGAACCGGTCCCGCCCCGAGCTGCTCTACTGGTTCGAACGCCGCTTCACCCCCCACACCGACTGAGCGGATGCCGGGGCGCGGCTCAGCGCCGGCGCCGGGTTCCGAAGATGCCGGCCACGACGCCGGTCAGGATGGACTTCGTCACCGACGACCCGAGCACCTCCTCGAGCACGCTCTTCTGCGGTTTCGCGCTCGTGCGGGTGCGTGCAGGCCCCGCGGTCTGCCGCATCAGCCGGTCGTACTCGGCCTGCGCCTTCCGTTCGGCCTGCTCGGCGGCCCGCGTGTCCTTCGCCTGCTGGGCGACGGCGGCCTTCTCGGCCTTCTCGCGCTCCGCGGCTTCCTTCGCCGCGTCGAGCGCCGCCTGCTCACTCGCCTGCTGCTCGGCCGCTGCCCGGTTCGCCGCCTCGAGCTTGGTCGCGAGGATCTCCCGCGCCGATTCCCGGTCGATCGTGGCCCCGTACGTCGCCAGGAGCGGCGACGCCGCGACGGCCGACTCGATCGCGGCATCCGCTGTCGGGGACATCGACCCCTGCGGTGCGCGCAGCCGTGTCCACGCGACGGGGCTCGGGGCGCCCTTCTCGTTCATCACGGTCACGATCGCCTCCCCGGTTCCGAGCCCGGTGAGCACCTCTGCGAGGTCATAACCGGAGTTCGGGTAGGTCGAGACGGTCGCTCGCAACGCCTTGGCGTCATCCGGGGTGAAGGCCCGAAGCTGATGCTGCACGCGTGAACCGAGCTGGGCAAGCACGTCGCCGGGCACGTCCTTGGGCGTCTGCGTGACGAAGAAGATGCCGACGCCCTTCGAGCGGATGAGCCGGACGGTCTGGGTGATCGAGGCCAGGAAATCCTGGGAGGCGTTCGCGAAGAGCAGGTGCGCCTCGTCGAAGAAGAACACGAGCTTGGGCTTGTCGAGGTCGCCGACTTCGGGCAGGTCGTTGTAGAGGTCGGCCAGGAGCCACATCAGGAAGGTGGAGAACAGTGCGGGCTGGTCCTGCACCCCGGGCACCTCGAGCAGGCTGATCACGCCGCGGCCGTCGGGTGCGGTGCGGAGGAATTCGCGGGTGTCGATCTCGGGCTCGCCGAAGAAGACGTCGGCGCCCTGGTCCGCGAAGGTGATCAGTTCGCGAAGGATCACGCCGACGGTCGCCGGGGACAGGCCGCCGAGACCGGCGAGCTCGGCCTTACCCGCCGGGCTGGTCAGGAAGCTCAGCACCGCGCGCAGATCGGTGAGGTCGAGCAGCGGAAGGCCGGCCTGGTCGGCGTAGTGGAAGACGAGGCCGAGGCTGGATTCCTGAGTGTCGTTGAGGCCCAGGACCTTGCTCAGGAGCAGCGGACCGAAGCCGGCGACGGTCGCGCGCACCGGCACACCGCGGCCGGTGCCGCCGAGGGAGAAGTACTCGGTTGGGGCGGCCTGGCCGGTCCAGTCCTGCCCGATGCCGCGGGTGCGGGCGAGCAGCTTGTCGTTCGGCACGCCGGCGGTCGCGACGCCGGACAGGTCGCCCTTGATATCGGCGGCGAACACGGGCACGCCGTGCGCGGAGAGCTGCTCGGCGAGCACCTGCAGGGTGCGGGTCTTCCCGGTGCCGGTCGCGCCGGCGACGAGGCCGTGCCGGTTGGTCATCGCGAGCGGGATCCGGATCGGCACGTCGGCGAGCGCGTCGCCGTTGACGAGGGCGCCCATCTCGAGGGCCGGGCCGCTGAAGGCGTACCCGGCCCGAATCACGTCGACCTCTGCCGCGGTGAGCGGTGCCGCTGCTGTCGCCGCTGCGGCTGCTGCGGATGCGGCGTTAGGCGCTGCCGGCACCTCGGATGCCGACCGTTCGGCCGGTACCGCGGGTGCGGCCGCGGGTGCGGCCGCAGGTGCGGCTGCCGCGGATGCGGGTGGCGGTGCCGCAGGGTCGGACTCCCTACGCGCGGCCGCTGTGGCGGCATCCGCCTGAGCCTGGACGGCCGCAGCCTGCACCCGGGCGAGGGCGGCTTCGGCATCGGCCTGCGCCTGGCGTGCCGCGGCGACGGCTGCCTCGGCCGCGGCCTGAAGCTCGGACAACTGATCGGCAGCATCGCTCGAATTCATGGCGCGATCCTAGCCCCGCCGCGCGATCCGCGCGCCCAAATCCTGTCCGCGAGAGCGCACTTTTGGCCCTTAAGCCGCGGATTTAAGGGCCAAAAGTGCACTCTCGCGGGACACACACGCACACCAAGTGGCGGGGGAGGCGGTCAGGCGGGGTCTGCGGGGCGGGAGGTGAAGACCCAGGAGTCGCCGGCGAGTTCGGGCCGGAGGCCGCGGGAGAATGCCGCGGCGAATGCGACCCGCGAGTCGGCGCGCTGCCGGGCCGCGGCATCCGGGTGCTCGGTGCGGAGGCGCTCGAAGTCAGGGTTGAGCCCCAGGGGCTCGGGGGCGGGCAGCCCGTCGCGGGTCGGTTCGGCGGTGCCCCACTGCGGCCGGGCGGAACCGGCGAGTGCCGCCAGCGTCCGGGGCGAGTCGAGGCGCCAGCGCACCTCGAACCGGTCGCTGCGGTCGCTGCCGCTGATCGCGTCGTCGAGCCGCCCGTAGAAGTCCGGGTGGAAGTCGGTCACCTCCGCGCCGAGTTTCACGAGGTTGAAGTGCGCGTTGCGGCGGATCAGCGGGTCGAAGGTCCAGCGCATCTCGTCGACGCCGTGCTCGAGGCAGACCGCGCGCTGGAAGAGCTTGAGCGCATAGCCGACCCCCCCGCCGCGCAGGCCCGGTGCGACGGCCGTCATGTGCGAGTGCAGGTGGATGCCGCCGGCCCAGCCGAGGAAGCCGAGTGCGGCCCCGACGAACGCGGGTTCCGCTCCCGCCCGTGCGCTGGGGCCTCCGTCGGCGGCGGCAGCGGCAGTATCGGCGTCACTCGTCGCGACGAGCACCGTGTTGCCGGCGTGGTCGAGGGCACGCAGGAGGGAGGCATCCGGGCTGCGGCCGGAACCCCAGGTGCGCTCGAAGAGCGCGACGACGGCGGGAAGGTCTTCGGGGCGGGCCGCGCGCACACTGACCGCGGACGCGTCCGCAGCGGCGAGCGCGACCCGGTACGCGGCCACGAGGGTCTCGGCCGCACTCTCAACGCCGTGTGACGGCGGCAGAACGTTCATGCCTCGAGTAGACCACATTCGTGGCCGGCCCGAATCAGTTCAGTGGCCGCGGCCCGAGACGCGGTCGGCGATCGTCGCGAGCGGCGACGTCGTCGTGCGGCGGCCGCCGTGCTCGGCGCGGTCGGCGATCCCATAGGCGCGATACAGGCCGGTCACCGCGAGCCAGCGCAGCGGTTCGGGCTCCCAGTTGCGCACCCGGTGGTTGACCCAGGGCAGCTCGCTGAGCCCACCAGCCCCGCTCGCATCCGCACCACCGGCGACGCGCGCGAGGATCAGCTCGGTCAGGGTGCGCCCGGCCAGGTTCGTGGTCGCGACCCCGGTTCCGACGTAGCCGCCCGCCCAGGCGAGCCCCGTCGCCGGGTCGAGGCCGACCGTCGCAGCCCAGTCCCGCGGCACCCCGAGCACCCCGGACCAGGCGTGGTCGATCGTCACCCCCGTCGTCGCGGGGAAGAACCGGTTCAGGATGCCGCGCAACGCATCGACCGTGCCGGCCGGGGTGTGCCCGTCGGAGTCGGTCTTCGATCCGAAGCGGTACGGCACCCCTCGGCCGCCGATCGCGATCCGGTCGTCGGCGGTGCGCTGCGCGTACATGTAGGCGTGCGCCATGTCGCCGAGGGTCTCGCGGCCGTCCCAGCCGATGCTCTCCCAGACCGCGGGCGCGAGCGGCGCCGTGGCGATCAGTGACGAGTTCATCGGCAGCCAGGCCCGGTGCAGGCCGCGCAGGCCCGCGGTGAATCCCTCGGTCGCCCGTACGACCACGTCCGCGGCGACGATCCCGCGCCCCGTGACCGCGCGGTGCGGGGTGATCTCCGTCACCATGGTGTCCTCGTAGATCTCGACGCCGAGCGCCTCGACGACCCGGGCGAGCCCGGCGGCGAGTTTCGCCGGGTGAATCCGCGCGCAATGCGGGTGCCACATCGCTCCCGTGGCTCCGACGACGTTCACGCGGGCGGATGCCTCCGTTGCGGAGAGGAGTTCGACATCCGTTTCCGCCCACTCCCGTTCGGACCGGGCGCTCGCCTCGAGTCGCCGCTGCTGGGGCACGTCGCACGCAACCGTGAACTCGCCGCCCTTGACGATGTCGGCGTCGATGCCCTCGGCGGCGACGACGCGGATCACCTCGTCGACGGTGTCGTTCATCGCGGCCTGGAAGCGGGCGGCAGCGTCACGCCCGTGCGATCGGACGTACTGCTCACGTCCGCCTGTGATCGAGTTGGTCAGCCAGCCGCCGTTCCGTCCGGAGGCCCCGTAGCCGGCGAAGCGCTGCTCGACGATCACGATGCGCAGGCCGGGCGCGGCCTTCTTCAGGTAGTAGGCGGTCCAGAGGCCGGTATAGCCGGCCCCGACGATGCAGACGTCGGCCCGGAGCGAACCGGGCAGCGGCGGGCGCTGGGCCGGCCGGCCGAGCTGGTTCCACCAGAAGGAGACGTCACCGTTGATCATGCCGGGTCGGCCTCGGAAGCGGGCCGCACCAGCCGGTCTTCCATCCCCCAGGGCTCACCGTACCCACCGGATGCCTCGCTCGCGCTCATCAGGTCGAGGAACGGTTTCGCGTCGAACGCCTCGGGCCCGAGCACGCCGAGACCGGTCCAGGCGCCGGTCGCGAGCAGTTCGAGGGCGATCACCGGGTTGAGGGCGGTCTGCCAGACGACGCACTGGGCGTCGTACTCGCGCATCGTCCACTCGTTGTCGCTCACGTGGTACAGATACACCTCACGCGGCGCTCCGTCGAGACCGGTGCCTGTGACCCAGACTCCGGCGCAGGTCTTCCCGGTCATCCGCGGTCCGATCGTGGCCGGGTCCGGCAGGCTCGCCGCGACGACGTCGCGGGGCGCGACCCAGACGGGCCCGGACTCGCTGCGCACCCGCACGGGCGTCACACTGTCGAGGCCGAGGCGATGCAGGGTCTGCAGCACGCCGATGAACTCCTCGCCGAGCCCGTACTTAAAGGTGACCCGCTTCGCGTCGAGCCAGCGCGGCATCAGCAGCACCTCTTCGTGCTCGACGTTGACGCACTCGACCGGGCCGATCCCCTCGGGGAAGTCGAAGATCTCCGGTTCGCTGAACGGCTCGGTCGTGAACCAGCCGCGGTCCTTCTCGAAGATGACCGGCGGGTTCAGGCACTCCTCGATCGTCGTCCAGATGCTGAACGAGGGCGCGAAGATCTCGGCGCCGGATTCGTCGCGCACCACGAGGTTCGCGCCGTCGCGGGTGCCGAGCTCGTCGATCTCACTGAACAGGTGGTCGGCGGCGTACCGGGCGAACACGTCCGACAGCCCCGGCTCGACTCCCATCCCGACGAGGGCGAGCCGCCCGGCGGTCTCCCAGTCGGCGGCGAGCGCGAACTGGTCGTCGCCGAGCTTGACGCCGGTCTCGTGGTAGGGGTCGGTCGGGTGCGGTTCGGAGAGGCTCGCGGCCATGTCGAGGTAGTTGCAGCCGGCGGCGAGCGCCCCGGCGAACACGCTCGGCACGAACTTCGGCTCGACCGCGTTCATCACATGGGTCGCGCCGTGCTCCCTGGCGACGGATACGACGCGGTCCGGATCCCCCGCATCGATCTGGGCGGCCGTGAACCGGGCCGCGCTCTCGTTACCGTACTTGGCGGCGACGGCGGCGATCGTCCGTTCCGCACGTCCGAGGTCGTAGTCGCTCACGATCACCCGTTCGAAGAACGACCGGCGAGCGATGATCTTCGCGAACGCGTCTCCGACGCCGCCCGCCCCGACAAGGAGGATTCTCATTCGACGACGGTACCGCGCGCATCCGCCGTTGTCTGCCCCACATCCGAACCAATTCGACGGAAACTGTGCTCAGAACAGACCGAAGCAGCCGTCCCACCGACACACACCTCGACACGTCCGTCGAATCGGTCAGGGCCCGGGGGCCGACCTGAGCGGATGCCGGTGGGCGAGCCGGCGCTCACCGTCGAGTTTCGCGGCAACGGGCGCCCAGAGCAGCACGGCGACTCCGATGCCGAGCAGCAGACCGCCGATGGTGTCGGTGAGCCAGTGCGCGCCGAGGTAGGTGCGGCTGACCATCATCACGACGACCCAGATCGTGCCGGTCACCCAGACCCACACCTTAGGGAAGATCAGGGCGAGGCACACGACCATCGTCGCCGCGTTCGCTACATGCCCAGAAGGGAATGAGCCGAAATCGCTCGTGACCAGCATGTCCTGTGGGCGGGCGCGGCCGAACAGGTTCTTGAGGAGTTGCACGAGTCCCGAACTGACCAGCGTTGCCACCAGGAAGTAGCCCGCCGCCCAGGGACGTTTCAGTAGGAGCAATCCCACCAGGATCAGGACCGGGATGATCACGACCCCGGCGATTCCCGCACCGAGGAAGTTCATCACAAGCGAGGCGTACTCCCAGATCGGCGCCCGGTGCTCGATGATCTCGCCCATCCACTCGGTGTCGATGCCGAGCGGGTTCCCGTTGTCGCGAAAGACGATCAGGGCGCCAAGGCCCGCGGCGAGGAGCACCGCGACGAGGCCGCTGAGCAGCGGCCAGCGCCGGGCGATGCGGCGCGCGGCCGGGGCAGCCGCGGTTTCCGGGGCGACGGCGGGCGCGCGGTCTGGCTCGGCTGCACTGTCTGTCTCGAGTGCAGGGTCTGGCTCGGGTATGCGGGCGCTGTCATCGTCCATCAGGCCATGTTAGGCGGATGATCCTGTGCCCTCGCCGTAACGGTTGCCACTACGGACACGTGTTCCCGGTGCGCCGGCCACTCTTGTCCGTATCGGCAACCGTTCGGCAACCGGCGCGCGGGGAACGGCGGCCGGCGGGCGCGGGGAAGGGCGCGCGCGCTCAGTGGGTGAGGCGCGGCACCGTGCGCGGCCGAAGCACGAACCACAGGGAGCACACCGAGGCGAGCGCGGTCCCGAGCATGACCGCGGCCATCGGCACCGCTGTCGAGACCCCGAGCATTCCGACGACGGGTGAGACGAGGCCCGCGAGCCCGTAGTTTCCGGCCCCGAGGAGGGACGCCGCCGTGCCGGCCTCGTGCGGATGCGCGTTGAGCGCGATCACCTGCACGGAGGGGAAGGTGAAGCCGCATGCGGCGATGAAGAACCAGAGCGGAACGATCACGCCCCAGAGCCCCGCGTCGACGAGGCCGAGCACGAGTATCAGGGTCGCGAACACGGCGAGCGCGGCGGTCGAGCAGGCCAGGATCCACTGCGGGGCGACGTTGTGGCGGTGCATCAGCCGGGAGCTGGTCTGCACCCCGACGACGATGCCGAGGGAGTTGACCGCGAACAGCGCGCCGTACTGCTGCGGCGTGAATGCGTAGACCTGCTGGAAGAGGAACGATGACGCCGACAGGTAGGAGAACAGCCCGGTGAAGGTCATCGCCCCGACGACCGCGACGCCGACGAAGGTGCGGTCGCCGAGCACAGCCCGGTACCGCTGACCGAGGGTGCTGTGCCCCGCGTGGTGGCGCTCGTGCACCGGCCGCGTCTCGACGATCCAGATGGCGACCGCGGCGATCACGACCGCGCCATACCCGGCGAGGACGATGAAGATGCCGCGCCAGTTCATCACGAGCAGCAGCTGCGAGCCGAGAACGGGCGCGATCACCGGCGCGAGCCCGCTGATCAGGGCCAGTCGGGACAGCATCCGCACGAGCGGCTTGCCGCCGAACAGGTCCCGCACCATGGCGAGGGCGACGACGACGCCCGCCGCGGCACCGAAGCCCATCAGCACCCGGAAGACACCGAGCCAGACGATGTCGGGCGAGAGCGCGGCACCGATGCTGCTGACAATGTGGAAGCCGGCCGCGAGCATGAGCGGCAGGCGCCGGCCGACCGTGTCGCTCCACGGCCCGACGATGAGCTGGCCGAGCCCGAACCCGACCATGGTGCCGGTCAGAGTCAGCTGGATGGCGGCCGCCGAGACTCCGAGCTCACTCTGCAGGGTCGGGAACGCGGGGAGGTAGAGGTCGATCGTGAACGGGCCGAGTGCCGTGAGCGCCCCGAGAATGAGCACGTAGACGAGCCGTTGCCCGCGGGACAGCGCATCACCCGGGTGCCTCCCGGTCGCCCGCAGGTCTGCCGCGGTGATCACGGTCAGGGATTCGGTGGTCACGGCGGGTGCTCCTCTGGTTGCTTCCCCGCGAGTCAGGATGCCGCAGGCCGGGTCCGGCTGCGTCGAGAGTCCCCAGGGTGCCAGGTCGCACCTGCGTCAAGCCTACGTCTCGCCCGACCCGCTCATCCTGCGTTTTCCGGCGGCGGCATCCGCTTCAGCCGGGCTGCTCCGCGAGGAGTCGCCTGGCGGCGATGCCGATCACCGCGCTGTAGGTCGGGTAGGCGAATCGCACCCGGGCGAGGGTGGCGACGTCGACGCCCGCGGCCATCGCTGTGGTCACGGACTGGACGACTTCCACGGCGTTCTCCCCCGTCGCATGCGCCCCGAGAATCAGTTCCCGCCGACGGTCGGAGATGAGTTTGAGGAATCCGCGTTCCCGATCGTCGATCACGGCACGGTCCAGGCCCGAGTACCGTACGACCGCGACGACGCAGTGCGGGTCGCGCGCTCGGGCATCCGCTTCGGTCAGCCCGACCCCTGCGTAGTCGGGATCGGTGAACCCGCCGGCCGGCAACAGGTGGTGCGGCGTGCGACGATTGGCGTCGAGCACGGCGTTCTCGGCCGCCGCCTCGCCCTCGAATTGGGCCGCCTGCACGAGCATGTCGCGCCCGTTGGCGTCCCCGACGGCGAAGATGTGCGGAACGACCGATCGGAAGTAGCGATCGACGGGGATGGCGGAGCGCTCGGTTGCGATGCCCGCCGCAGCAAGGCCGAGGTCCTCGACGTCCGCCGGCCAGCCCGTCGACATGATCACGGTGTCGAAGTCGGCGGCGAACGGATGCCCGCCCTCGGCCCAGCGGAGCGTGATCGCCCCGTCGCCGGCCCGTTCCAGGCTCGTGATCGTGTCGATCCCGGTGTGGATCGCCACGCCGTTGGCCCGGAAGGCATCGCTCACCGTCGCGGCGATCTCGGCGTCGGAGGCCATCAGGATGCGCGGCGCGACATCGAGCACCGTCACCCGGGAACCGAAGGCGCTGAACACGGTGACCAGCTGGGCGCCCGTGTTGCCCGCCCCGATCACCGCGACCCGGTTCGGGAGGCCGGGGAGGTCGAGAACCGCCTCGGGGACCGTCGCGAGTTCCGCACCGGGCACCGGCAACCGGCGCGAGTGCCCGCCGACGCAGACCAGGAAGGTGTCAGCGGTCAGGGAGCGGCCGCTGTCGAGCACGACAGAGTGCGGACCGGTGAATCGGGCACGGCCCTCGAGCACGAGGGTGATCCCGGCGGCCGCGAAACGCTCTGCCTCGTTCTTGATCGACCGCACCTTGTCGACCTGGGTCTGCACGTGACGCACCACGGCGGGCCACTCGATCCACGGATCGGACACCACGATCCCGTAGCCGCCGAGCGTGCGCGCCTCGCGGATGAGGCGCGCCGTCTTGGCGAGCACCCGCGTCGGCACACATCCGGTGTTGACGCAGGTGCCGCCGAGTCGGTCCGCCTCCACGACCGCGACCCGTGCGCCCAGCTCAGCGGCGCGGAGCGCTGCGGCGGTCCCGGCCGGCCCGGCGCCGATGACGACGATATCGAAGTGGTCGGGGCGGTCAGAGCGATCGGGGTCGTCGGGGTGGTCGGGGTGAGATTCGGGCACGGAGAGGTCCTTCACCTGAGGGAGCGCTGAATAGTGCTTCACAGTGTCTCCGACGCGACTGAAAGCTGCCCGCCAATCCGAGCGGCTCCGAGGTCAGGCCGCGTCGAGCGTCCCGAGCGACCGTGGCCGCACGAGGGTCCACAGCACGACGATCGAGACGACGGCCGTCACGCCCATCACCGCCGACATCGGCACGGCGGTGCCCACCCCGAGCAACCCGACGATCGGGGAGATCAGGCCGGCAACACCGAAGTTGGCCGCTCCGAGCAGGGACGCGGCGGTCCCGGCCTCGTGCCCATGGGCGTTCAGCGCGATGACCTGCACGGACGGGAAGGTGAACCCGCAGGCGGCGATGAAGACCCAGAGCGGGACGAGGGTGCCCCAGAGCCCGGCACCCGCCCGGTCGAGCACGAGGATCGCCGTCGCCGCGGTGAGCAGCACGAGCGTCGAGACCGCGACGATCCACTGCGGGGCGACGTTGAAGCGGTGCATCAGCGCCGAGGACAGCTGCACGCCCGCGACGATGCCGAGCGAGTTCACCGCGAACAGCACGCCGTACTGCTGCGGGCTGAAGGAATACACCTGCTGGAACAGGAAGGGCGAGGCCGAGAGGTAGGAGAACAGCCCGGTGAAGGTCATCGCGCCGATGATCGCGACCCCGACGAAAGTGCGGTCGCCGAGCACGGCCCGGTAGCGCTGGGCGAGCGTGCTGTGCCCGGAGGCGTGGCGGTCCCGCGCGGGCAGGGTCTCGACGATCAGGAACGCGACCGCGACGACGACGACGATCCCGTAGCCGGCGAGCACCCAGAAGATGCCGCGCCAGCTCATCACGAGGAGGAGCTGGGACCCGATCACCGGGGCGAGCACGGGGGCGAGCCCACTGACCAGGGCGAGCCGGGACAGCATCCGCACGAGCGGCTTGCCGCCGAAGAGGTCGCGCACCATCGCGAGGGCGACGACCGCTCCCGCCGCCGCACCGAAGCCCATCAGCACCCGGAAGACGCCGAGCCAGACGATGTCCTGGGACAGCGCGGCGCCGACGCTCGCGAGGATATGGAACCCGGTCGCGAGGAGCAAGGGCAGGCGGCGTCCGACCCGGTCGCTCCACGGCCCGACGACGAGTTGGCCGAAGCCGAAGCCGATCATGGTTCCGGTCAGCGTGAGCTGGATGGCCGCGGCGGAGACGCCGAGTTCGCTCTCGAGGGTAGGGAACGCGGGCAGGTAGAGGTCGATCGTGAACGGGCCGAGTGCGGTGAGGGCTCCGAGCACGAGCACATAGACCAGGCGCTGCGGCCGGGTCAGGGCATCTCCCGGATGCCGGACGACGGAAATGGGGGCGGTGGCGGTGCTCACGGCGTACGAGTCCTCACTCTGTGTGCTGGGGGCTGATGCGGGGGGGGGGATGCGGCGGATGCTGGGCGCAGCCGGGCCGTCACCGTGCCCGTCGCGTGTCCGGGTGCACACGACGAAAGACACTCCGACCCACTGGTGCCAAGGCCGGCGCCCTGCCGGCTATTCCCGCAGGCCCGAGATCGGCCGGGCGACACGCCGGAACGGATCAGTCGGAGGTGCCGAACCCGTTCGGGTCGGCGAGGATCCCCTCGAAGGCGAGCTCGGCAGCCCCGATCATCAGCAGGTTCGATCCGAGTTCCGCCGCGCTGATCCGCACGCTGCCGAAGGAGGAGGGCAGCGACCAGGCGCCGACGGCTGCGCGGAGGCGTTCGGGGTCCGCGTTGAAGAGCGCACCGAGGAAGCCGCCGAGCACGACGAGCTGCGGGTTGAGGATGTTGATCGCTCCGCCGAGCGCGACGGCGAGGAAATCGAGCTGGCGGTGCACCTCGGCCTGGACCTCGGCGGACTCCGTCGCGAGCAAGGCGCGTTCGAGTTCGTCGGCGTCCGCGCCGGAGCCGGAGAGCCCGAGCACCGCGAGCAGTTCTTCCCGGCTCACCTCGGCCTCGAGCGTGCCGGCGATCCCCGCGGAGTCGACGCGGTCGCTTCCGCTCACGCGGGTGTGGCCGAACTCGCCCGCGTAGCCGGCGACGCCGCCGACGGGCAGTCCGCCGACGATCATGCCGCCGCCGATGCCGCTCGCCCCGCCGTTCAGGTAAATCAGGTCGGTGATGCCCCTGCCCGCACCGAAGTAGCGTTCGGCGAGGGCACCGAGGCTCGCGTCGTTCGCGGCCACGACGGGGAAACCGGTGGCCTGCTCGAGCATCTCGGTGAGCGGTTCGTCGACCCAGCCGAGGTGCGGGGCGAGCCGGACGAGCCCGTCGTGGGCGCGCACGAGGCCCGGGACGGCGATGCCGATGCCGACGACGCGGAACCGGGCCTCGAGCTCGCCCCGCATCCCGTCGATGACGGCTGCGGCGATGTTGACGGCCTCTGTCGGGCTCGGGGTGTGCTCGGTCGGGTAGCGGATGCGCCGGTGCACGGTTCCGTCGAGGCCCACGATCCCGATCGTGACCGCATCGATCTCGGGATTCACGGCGAGGGCGACGACCGCCGCGGCCACGTGCACGATGGGACTCGGCCGTCCGACCTGGTTCGTCGAGTCCGGGTCGCGCTCCCCCGCGAGGCCGAGCTGGGCGAGCTCGCCGACGAGGGCGGCGATGGTCGACCGGTTCAGCCCCGTGAGGCGGGTCAGCTGGGCGCGGGAGGTGGGCCCGTTGCGATGGACGAGGCGGAGGATGACCGACAGGTTGTGCCGACGAATGTCGTCGTGGTTGTTGCCCTGCACTTGGTACTCCTCGGTCCGCGCGTGTTGCACAAGGCTACCGCCCGCGCCCGGGGGTCAGCGTCCGCCGCTGCGCCGCTTGTTGAAGATGTCGAAGGCGACCGCGAGCAGGAGGACGAGGCCCTTGATGGCCATCTGCCACGCGGCATCCACAGAGAGGATCGACAGTCCCATGTTCAGGACGCCCATCACGAGGCCACCGACGATGGCGCCGACGACGGTTCCGACGCCGCCCTGCACCGCCGCGCCACCGATGAAGACCGCGGCGATGGCGTCCAGTTCGTAGTTCTGGCCCGCCGATGCCACGGCGCCGCCTGCGCGTGCCGTGCTGTCCACTCCGGCGAGCCCCGCGAGCACCCCCATGTTGACGAAGACGTAGAAGTTGACCCACTTGGTCTTCACGCCGCTCATCATGGCGGCGAAGAGGTTGCCGCCGATCGCGTAGACGTGACGGCCGAAGACGGTCTGGTTCAACAGGAACGTGTAGCCGAGGATCAGGACGGCGAGGACGATCAGGATGATCGGGGTGCCGCGGTAGCCGGAGAGGAGCCAGGACAGCCACATGATCGCGATGACGGCGATGCCGGACTTGACGGCCATCTGCACGATGGACTCCATGGGCAGCTCGAGGCGGCGCAGGGTCGCACGGGTGCGCAACTGCTGCGCGACGAGGGCGATGCACGTGACGGCGCCGAGGGCGAGAGTCAGGGTGTCCCGTCCGCCGAGTTCACCCAGGATTCCCGGGAGCCAGCCGGCGCCGATCGCCGTGAAGGAGTCCGGCAGCCCGCTGATCGTGCCTCCGGTCAGCAGCACGAGGGTGAGACCGCGGAAGATCAGCATGCCGGCGAGGGTCACGATGAAGGCGGGGATGCCGACGAAGGCGATCCAGAAGCCCTGCCAGGCGCCCACGACCGCACCCACGACGAGGGCGAGCAGCACGGCCGCCCACCAGGGGAAGCCCCATTGGTTCGTCGCGATGGCCGAAACCGCGCCGACCATGGCGACGACCGAGCCGACCGAGAGGTCGATGTGGCCGGCGATGATGACGACGACCATGCCGATCGCAAGGATCAGCACGTAGGCGTTCTGCTGGATCAGGTTGTTCACGTTGCCTGGCAGCAGCAGCCGGCCCTTCGTGAGCACTTCGAACAGAACGATGATGACGACGAGCGCGGCGAGGATGCCGTACTGGCGGAAATTGATGGCCAGCCGGGGCTTGCGCTTGGCTGGGGTGGTGGTGGTCATTGCGGTCTAGTCCTTTCCCGCAGTCATAAGGTGCATGAGGCTTTCCTGGGTGGCGTCCTTCGCGGCGACTTCGCCGGTGATGCGCCCCTCGGAGATCGCGTAGATGCGATCGGAGATGCCGAGAAGCTCCGGCAGTTCGGATGAGATGACAACGACGGCTTTGCCTGCCGCCGCGAGCTCGTTGATGATGCCGTAGATCTCGTATTTGGCGCCGACGTCGATGCCTCTCGTCGGTTCGTCGAGGAAGAGCACGTCGGGTCCGGTGAAGACCCACTTCGACAGCACCACCTTCTGCTGGTTGCCGCCGGAGAGCTGCCCGGTGATCGAGGAGACGCTCGGTGCCTTGATGTTCATCCGCCTGCGGTATTCGTCCGCGACCTTGTACTCGCGGTGGCGGTCGATCACGCCGAACCTGGCGAGGGTCGCCAACGCCGCGGCCGAGACGTTCACGGTGATGTCGCCGATCAGGTTGAGCCCGTACTTCTTGCGGTCTTCCGTCGCGTACGCGATTCCGTTGCGAATGGCCTCGTCGACCGTGCGCACCGAGATCTCCTCGCCGTTCTTGAAGACCCGGCCGGTGATGTTCGTGCCGTATGAGCGTCCGAAGATGCTCATGGCGAGTTCGGTGCGGCCGGCGCCCATCAGCCCGGCGAAGCCGACGACCTCGCCAGCGTGCACGGTGAACGAGGCGTTGTCGACGACCTTCCTGGCGGTGTCGACGGGGTGGTACGCGTTCCAGTCCTCGACCCGGAGGATCTCTGCGCCGATCTTCGGCTCCCGGGGCGGGAACATGCTGTTGAGGTCTCGTCCGACCATCGAGCGGATGATGCGGGCCTGGGTCGCATCTGGACCGTGCATGTCGATCGTCTCGATCGTCTTGCCGTCCCGGATCACGGTGACCGTGTCCGCGATCCGACGGATCTCCTTGAGCTTGTGGGAGATGATGATGCAGGTGATGCCCTGGCCACGGAGGTGCTCGATCAGGTCGAGCAGGTGGTCGGAGTCTTCGTCGTTGAGTGCGGCGGTCGGCTCATCGAGGATGAGGAGCTTGACCCGCTTCGACAGCGCCTTCGCGATCTCCACGAGTTGCTGCTTGCCGACGCCGAGCTCGAGCACCTTCGTGGCCGGGTTCTCATCGAGTCCGACCCGGGCGAGCAGGCTCGCGGCCTCGAGGTTGGTCTTGTTCCAGTCGATGACGCCGCGGGTGGCGTTCTCGTTGCCGAGGAAGATGTTCTCGGCGATCGAGAGGTACGGGCTGAGCGCGAGTTCCTGGTGGATGATGACGATCCCGACCGCTTCGCTGTCGTTGATCGATCGGAACTGGGCCTCTTCCCCCTCGAATTCGATCGTGCCGGTGTAGTTACCGTGCGGGTAGACGCCGCTCAGCACCTTCATCAACGTCGACTTGCCTGCGCCGTTCTCACCGCAGATGCCGTGGACCTTGCCGCGTTCGACCTCGAGGGTGACCGAGTCGAGGGCCTTGACCCCGCTGAACTCTTTCCCGATGTCGATCATCCGAAGAATCGGACCGTTCATTTGTGTCGCTCCTGTCAGCGAATTCGTCGTTCGGGTGCGTACGGACCGCAGTGGTGGCGGAGCCCAGGGCCCCGCCACCACCGCAGTCGGTACGGAATTCGGTTTCTTCGGTACGGCTTAGAGGCCGACGTCCGATGCCTTGATGAACCCGGAATCGATGAGCTTCGTCTGCACGAGGTCCTTCGTGACGACCTCAGGCGCGAGCAGGTAGGACGGGACGACCTTCTTGCCGTTGTCGTACGTCTTGGTGTCGTTGACCTCGACCGTTGTTCCGGCCGCGATCGACTGGATCATAGTGAAGACCTGGGCACCGAGGGTACGGGTGTCCTTCCAGACGGTCATCGACTGCGTGCCCGCGAGGATGGCCTTGACGTTGGCCTTGTCGGCGTCCTGACCCGTGATGAGCGGGTAGTCGGCTCCGGCGACGTAGCCGGCCGACTTCAGGGATGCTTCGATGCCGACAGCGAGGCTGTCGTTCGGGGACAGCACGACGTTGACCTTGGCGCCGTTGCCGTAGAACGAGGAGAGCCGGTTGTCCATCTCGGCCTGGGCCTTGTCAGAAGCCCAACCCTGGATGCCAATGGTGGTCCATGCGTCGTTCGTCTTCGGAGCCTTGCCGCTCGGGACGACCAGCTTGCCGCTCTCCACGTAGGGCAGGAGCACGTCCCACGCGCCGGAGAAGAAGAACTTGGCGTTGTTGTCGTCGGGGCTGCCGGCGAACGGCTCGAGGTTGAACGGACCCTTGCCGTCCTTGAGGCCGAGCTGCTTCTCGATGAACTCACCCTGGAGCTGGCCGACCTTGTAGTTGTCGAACGTCGCGTAGTAGTCGACGTCGGCTGTCCCGTTGATCAGGCGGTCGTAGGCGATGACCGTGGCCTTCTGCTTCTTCGCATCGGCGAGCGCCGGTGCGAGCACCTTGCCGTCGATCGCTGCGACGACGAGGATCTTGGCCCCGCCGGCGACCTGGTTCTGGATCTGGCTGATCTGCTGGTCGGTCTTGTTGTCTGCGTACTGGAGGTCGACGGTGCAGCCGGCTCCTTCGAGCTTGGTCTTGAGGCCTTCGCCGTCGTTGATCCAGCGCTCGAGGCTGCGGGTCGGCATCGAGATGCCGACGTTGCAGTCCGCGATTGCCGCAGTGGTGCTTCCGGTCCCGGATGTGGTGGCCGTTGAACACGCCGCGAGCGAGAGCGCAACGGCCCCCGTAGCGACAATCGTGAACAGCCTCTTGGTTTTCGTCATGATCTGCTTTCTGCTCTGAATGCTGTGATCGCACGAGGAGGCGGCAGGAAAACCACCATTACCCCCTTGTAACGCTGTCATCAACGCTGCGACGCGCGCTTATGTTGATGCACCCAACATATACCCGAATTCGCGCCCGGGTCACCCCCCTCTTTCGGGCCGGGGACACATATCTGGCAATTACAACGTGAGAATTCGACACCGTTATCGAATAGTTGTCAGAATCGCTAAAACCGCAGGTGTGCACGGTTTTCAAGGCGCGCCACAGCAGCATTCCCGCCCGCGCCTGTTGCGCCGTTTCGCGCCAGGCCTGCCTGGCGCGAAACGGCGCGACGGGCGCGCAGGCCCGAAAACGCGCGTCAGGCGGCGGGGATGATCCCCGTGGCGACGAGCTTCGCGTACCAGAGGGCGCTGTCCTTGGGGGTGCGCACCTCGGTGTCGTAGTCCACGTAGACGATGCCGAATCGCTTCGAGTAGCCGTATGCCCACTCGAAGTTGTCCATGAACGACCAGACCTGGTACCCGCGCAGGTCGACTCCGCGCGCGAGGGCGCGGTGCGCGGCGGTGAAGTGCCGCTGCAGGTAGTCTGTGCGCAGCGGGTCGTGCACGGCGGCACCGTCGGCCTCCTGCACGAGGGTGTCCGGGAAGGCGGCGCCGTTCTCCGTGATCATGAGCGGCTGGTCCGGGTATTCCTCGCTGAGCGACACGAGCAGTTCCTCGAGGCCCGCCGGCTCGATGTTCCAGCCCATATCGGTGTACGGGCCGGCCTGCTGCACGAACTCGACCCGGTCGGCGCCCGGCCAGGGCGTGCCTTCGGCGTCCTTGTGGCCGTCGGCGCTCTGCCGCGGGTTCTCGCCGTCCCAGAGCCGCACGAGGTTGGTGGAGTAGTAGTTCACGCCGAGCACGTCGATCGGCTGGCGGATGATCTCGGTGTCACCAGGCCGCACGAAGGACCAGTCGGTGATCCCCGCGGTGTCCGCGAGGACATCCGCCGGGTATGCGCCCGTCAGGAGCGGGCCGAGGAAGACCCGGTTGCCGAGGCCGTCGATCTGCCGCACGGCCTCCGGCCCGCCGGGGCCCTCGCCGCGCACGACGTGCAGGTTGAGAGTGATCGAGAAGTCCGGGTCGTTCGTGACGACCTTCCTGAGCTCCGTGATCGCGAGCCCGTGGGCGAGGTTGAGGTGGTGCACCGCGGTCAAGGCCTCCGCCCCATCGGTGTGTCCGGGCGCGTGCGCCCCGGAGCCGTAGCCGAGGTAGGCGGAGCACCACGGCTCGTTGAGCGTCGTCCAGGTGTCGATCCTGTCGCCGAGCGCCGAGCCCATGATCCGCGCATACTCCGCGAACGCGTACGCGGTCTCCCGGTTGGTCCAGCCGCCCTCGTCCTCCAGCGCCTGCGGCAGGTCCCAGTGGTAGAGCGTCGCGATCGGGCGAATGCCGCGGGCGAGCAGCCCGTCGACGAGCCGCTCGTAGAACGCGAGGCCCTTCTCGTTGACCGGCCCGCGCCCGCTGGGCTGGATCCGGGACCACGAGATCGAGAACCGGTACGCGTGCAGCCCGAGCCGCTGCATCAGGTCGAGGTCTTCCTCGAGGTGGTGGTAGTGGTCGCTCGCCTTGTCTCCGGTGTCGCCGTTCAGGATCGTGCCCGGCGTGTGGCTGAAGGTGTCCCAGATCGACGGGCCCCGGCCGTCCTCGGCGACGGCCCCCTCGATCTGGTAGGCGGCCGTCGCCGATCCGAAGATGAACCCGTCGGGGAATTTCAGCCCAGAGTCGCGGTAGTCCGGGTCGCCCTGGTGGGAAAGGGTCATGAGAGGGTGGCCTTTCGGTCTGCGGATGCTGAGGTGTCGCCTCCCGCGCGTCGGGCGCGGAATGCGGCGTCCGAGTCACTCTGCACCGTGACCCCGTTGCCGTCTTCCACAATCGTAAAGGTCACGACGGAATCGCCGAGCGGATCCGTGACCAGCACGGTCCTGGTGGCCTCGCCGCCGGGGTAGACGGTGACCAGGGCGTCCTCGGCGTAGTCGTAGTCCGGCCGGTCGTCCCTCGCGCCCGTCACGAGCACGGCGCCCTCCCGCACCCACAACGGGATGCTGTCGAACGCGTGGGTCTCCCTGCGCCAGACCGGCCCGGTCGCGGTCTCGCCGGTCAGGTAGTTCGTCCAGGTTCCGGCCGGCAGGTAGTACGACACGTCGCCGGCCTCACTGAACACCGGTGCGACGAGCAGGTCGTTGCCGAGCAGGTACTGGCGGTCGAGATAGTCGACGGCGGGGTCGCCGGCGAACTCGAGCTGCATCGGGCGCATGAAGGGGATTCCGGTGCGGTGCGCCTCGAGGCCCACCTGGTAGAGGTAGGGCATCAGCGAAAGTTTGAGCTTCGTGAAACGACGGGTGACGTCGACGGCACTCTGGCCCGGTTCCTCGGTGCCGTCGTCGAAGACCCACGGCACCCGGTAGCTCGTGGAACCGTGCAGCCGGGAGTGGCTCGACATCAGGCCGAAGGCGAGCCAGCGCTTGAGCACGGCCGCGTTCGGCATACCTTCGAAGCCGCCGATGTCGTGGCTCCAGAACCCGAAGCCGGAGAGGGCAAGCGAGAGCCCGCCACGCAGGGTCTCGGCCATCGACTCGTAGCTCGAGGAGTTGTCCCCGCCCCAGTGCACCGGCTGCTTCTGGCCGCCGACGGTCGCGGAGCGCGCGAACAGCACCGCGTCGCCGACGCCGTGGTGCTCCTGGAGCACCTCGAACACGGCGGCGTTGTAGAGCTGGGTGTACCAGTTGTGCATCCGCTCAGGGCTGGAGCCGTCGTGCCAGACCACGTCGAGCGGGATCCGCTCGCCGAAGTCGGTCTTGATGGCGTCGACACCCTGGTCGAGCAGGTGCCGCAGCTTGCCCTGGAACCAGGTGACGGCATCCGGGTTGGTGAAGTCGACGAGACCCATGCCGGCCTGCCAGAAGTCCCACTGCCAGACGGTGCCGTCGGCCCGCTTGACGAGGTAGCCGGCCGCCTGGGCCTCGGCGAAGATCGGCGCGCGCTGGGCGATGTACGGGTTGATCCAGGCGCTCACGTGCAGGTTCTTGCCGTGCAGGCGGGCGAGCATGCCCTCGGGGTCCGGGAACACCCGGGGGTCCCACTCGAAGTCGGTCCAGTTGAATTCGCGCATCCAGAAGCAGTCGAAGTGGAAGACCGAGAGCGGCAGGTCGCGTTCGGCCATGCCGTCGATGAACGAGTTGACCGTGGCCTCGTCGTACTGGGTCGTGAAGGAGGTCGACAGCCAGAGGCCGTACGACCAGGCAGGCACCTGGGCCGGGCGCCCGGTCAGCTCGGTGTAGCGGCCGAGGATCTCCTTGGGTGTCGGCCCGTAGATCACGAAGTACTCGAGGTACTCTCCCGCGACGGAGAACTGCACCTGCTCGACCGACTCGGTACCGACCTCGAAGGAGACGTGCTCCGCGTGGTTGACGAGCACGCCGTAGCCCCGGTTGGTGAGGTAGAACGGGATGTTCTTGTAGGACTGCTCGCTCGACGTGCCGCCGTCGGCGTTCCAGATGTCGATGGTCTGGCCGTTCTTCACGAGCGGGCCGAAGCGTTCGCCGAGACCGTAGACGAGTTCGCCGACGCCGAGCCCGAGCCGGGCGTGCACGTACGCGGATGCGGGGGCGAGCCCGGTCTCCGTGACGCCGGAGACCCCGGTGGGTTCCGCCGCGATCGGGGCACCGTCGGCGAGCTGCAGGTAGCCGATCGATTTCGGTCCGCTCTCGGTCAGGGTGCGTCCGTCGGCCTCGAAGCGGAGGCTCCAGGGGCTCCCCCGGTCGATGCGCGCGGTCAGGGGGCCGCTCGTGACGCTTCCCCCGTCCGCGTCGACGGACACGACGCCGCTGCCGGTGACGGCGCCGTCGAGTTCGAAGCCGGGTTCCGTCGACCCGCCGGTGTCCTTGGCCACCCGCACCCGGATCACGCCGGGCAGCGGGGAGGACAGCGTCACTGAGAGCAGGGCCCGGTTGAGCACGTCGCCGCGGTGGGCGATGACCTTGGTGGGGGCGTCGATCCGCAAGGCGTCGCCGTCGCCCGTCGCCGCCGGCACGACCTCGAGGTCGTACGCCTCCTGCGCATAGAGCGGCGTGACGCCGGGACGCACGTGCCAGAATCCATCGGTGAACTTCATTACTTGACTGCTCCTGCGGTAATGCCACGCGTCAGCGTGCGCTGGAAGATGAGGAAGAAGATGAGCGTCGGCAGCAGGCCGAGCAGTGCCGATGCGCTCGTGGTCGTGACGTCCATCAGGCGGTCGCCCTGCAGCACGCTGATCGCAACCGGGACCGTCTGGTTCGCGTTGCTGACCAGGAACGTCAACGGGATCAGGAATTCGTTCCAGGTCCAGATGAAGAAGAAGATCAGGAGCACCGCGAGGGTCGACCGGCTGATCGGGAAGACGACGCGCCAGAGGATCTGCCAGCGGCTTGCACCGTCGAGCGAGGCCGCCTCGAGCATCTCCTTCGGGAACGTCCCGTAGACGCTCGACAGCAGGTAGGTGCCGAAGGCGCTCTGAATGACCGTGAAGATGATGATGACGGCCCAGATGTTGTCGTACAGGCCGACCTGCTTGAACATGAAGTAGAGCGGGTAGAGCAGGGCCTCCTGCGGCACCATGTTGGCGAGCAGGATCAGCACGACGATCCAGGTGCGGCCGCGGATGCGGCCGATCCCGATCGCGTAGGCGTTGAACATCGACAGCAGCACGGCGGCCACGGCGACGACGCTCGAGATGACGACGCTGTTCCAGAGCTTTTCGGGGAAGTTGACCCTGGTCCAGAAGTTGATGATTCCGTCGAAGTAGAGGTTGCTCGGCAGGGCGAGGGGGCCGGAGCTGTTGTAGTCGGCCGGCGACTTGAAGGAGTTGATCACGATCATCACGAACGGGATCGCGATGAACAGGCCGATGATGATGGCGACGAACAGGATCACCCAGTCGCCGGTGGTCTTGCGAGTGTGCACCTTGGGCAGCTTGAGCGGCTTGGGCTCCGTTGCGCCGGAATCGTGGCGGGGACGGATCTTCTCGGTCAGGGTGGTCATGGCTAGCGCTCCTCGTCCTGGCGCTCGAGCCGGGTCTGGAAAGTGATGAAGATGATCGCGACGACGGCGACCACGACGGTGAGGGCCGTGGCGATCGTTGCGCCGTAGCCGACTTGCTGGTTTTGGAAGAACTCGCTGTACGAGTAGTAGCTCGGCACCATGGTCGATGTGCCCGGCCCGCCGCGGGTGAGGGCGTAGATCGGGCCGAACACCTTGAGGGCCGCGATCGTGCAGGTCAGGGTCACGACGAAGATCTCCGGGCGGATGATTCCGACGGTGATCGCGCGGAACCGCTGGAACCAGTTGGCGCCGTCGAGCTCAGCGGCCTCGTAGAGCTCGGGGTCGACGCGCTGGAGGGCGGCCATGAAGATCACGATCGGGTAGCCGAGCTGGACCCAGATCATGATGACCATGATGCAGGCCATCGCGGTGTCCGGGCTGCCGAGCCAGTTGTGCTCGAGACCGCCGAGCCCGATGGCGCCGAGCACCTGGTTGAGAGCGCCGTTCTCCGGGCGGAGGATCCAGCCGATCACGATCGCCGCGATCACGGTCGGCAGGATTTGCGGGAGGTAGTAGGTGGCGCGGAGGAAGCTCGCGACCTTGCCGCCGAACTTCTTGCCGACGAGGTCGAAGAGCATCGCGGCGAGCACGAGACCCAGCAGGGTCGGGACCACAACCATGGCCACGATCATGGCGACCGAGTTGCCGAACGAGGTCCAGAACACGTCGTCGCCGAAGAGCTTGGTCCAGTTGTCGAGGCCGATCCAGACCGGCGGCTTGATGCCGCGGTACTTGGTGAAGGTCAGGAAGAAGTTCCAGCCGAGCGGAACCAGGACGATGATGGTGAGCAGGAGCAGGCCCGGCACCAGGTAGAGCCAGAAACCCTTGCCGCTCGCACCGGGGATGAGGCTCTGCACGGGTGCGCGGCGAACACGCTTGCCCGCGGGTCTGCCCGGCCGGGGCGGGTGCGATTCGGTTGTCTCAGTGGCCAGCGGGGCTGTCGTAACCATCGCCTTGCCTTTCTTCAGTTCAGGGGTCTGCCGCGCAGCCACAAAGCCTGGGCGGGCGCGGCAGGAAGAGGGGGTGCGGGTCGCGCCAGGGACGGCGCGACCCGCGGCGGACTACTTCTTGATGTCCTTGATGCCGTCGTTGTACTGGGTGCCGAGTTCGGTCAGCACGTCCTTGGACGACTTGGTACCGTTCATGAGCTCCTGCAGGCCGGCGTTCAGCTGGTCGTAGAAGGTCGGGGTGGGCCAGTCGGGGTAGAAGCCGATGCCGTCGCGCGCGGTGAGCGTGTTGAAGTTGGCAATCAGTTCCTGGCTCTTCGGGTCGGTGATGTCCGCGGCGTTCGCGGCGACGGGGACGCCGCCGTTGTTGCCGATCAGGGCCTGGATCTCCGGGCGCATCGTGATGTCGATGAATGCGGCGGCGAGGTCCTTGTTCTTGGCCTTCTCGGGGACGACCCACATGTTTCCGCTGGATCCGGGAGACATCGTGGCGCCGGGGTAGAGGAAGGTGCCGAAGTTGAAGCCCTTGATCTCCGTCGTGAAGCGGTTGTACCACCAGCTGCCGGAGAAGAAGATCGGGCTCGTTCCCGCGATGAACGCGGTGCCGGCATCCTCTGCCTTGGTCCCGGTGGCGTCCTTGGAGATGTACCCCTTGTCGGTCCAGTCCTTGATGGTGTTGGTCGCGTAGGTGAGTTCCTTGCCCTGCCAGTCGACGTCACCGGTGTAGAGCTGGTAGTCGTTGACGAAGCTGCGGTCTGCCTTGGTCAGCGCGAGCTGGTACCAGAGCTGGCCGAGCGGGTACTCGGCTGCCGACTCGGCCAGCGGGGTGATCCCGGCGTCCTTGAAGGTCTTCAGTGCGGCTTCGAACTCGGCCTGCGTTGTCGGGATCGCGACGTTGTACTTCGCGAACATGTCCTTGTTGTAATAGGCCTCGACGAATTCGCCGTAGTTCGGAACGCCGTACCAGGAGCCGGAGCCCATGATGCCGTTTTCGTCGTACTTGGCGGTGGTCTGGAGGGAGGGGGCGAGCTTGGCGTCCCAGCCGTACTGGCTGACGTAGTCGTCGAGGTTGCTGAGCAGCCCCTGGCTGGCGAGCAGGCCGGCGGTGGCGTTTCCCTTGTTGTACTCGAGGATGTCGGGGGCCTGGTCGGAGTTGAGGACCTGGCTCGCGGTCGAACGGATCTGCTCGAAGCTCTTGGCCTCGAACTTCACCTTCGCGCCGGTCTCCTTCTCGAAGACCTTGATCGCCGCATTCCAGGCGATTCCCATCGCACTGGTGTCGGACTCGAAGTCCCAGAGGGTCAGGGTCTTGCCGGTGCCATCGACCGGCCCGCTGCTCGCTGCGGTTGTCGATCCGCCGCTCGAACCGCTGGCACAGCCGGTCAAGAGTGCCGCTGCTGCCGTCAGTGCGACGACAGCGAGGGCGCGCTTTCCTAATCTCACGTTCTACCTCCTTGTAGTGGCGACACCGATTCCTGTCGCCGATGACGACCCCAGCGCGAGCGAATCGAAACGCTTCGATAATTGCTGTGCCTATCGTCTGCCGAAACGCTTCGACAGTGGGTCGCTTTGAAGCATAGGGGCCCGCGGATGCCGGCACAAGCTGTTTGTTGATATTCGCAACATATCCGCGTCGCACGAGCGTCCCCCGACCGTCATCCCCCGATTCCTCCCGCCTGAGGTGTCGCATATCGAGGTTCACACGCGGGTTGAACCTCGATATGCGACACCTCAGGGCTTCAGCGACGGCCGACGGCGGCGCGGCGCACCCGCGCGCGGAGATCGCGCCGCGGAGAACCCGGCTTCATCCGGTACATGTCCGCGTCCGCGAGCGCGAACAGGTCTTCCGCGCTCGCGCCGGGCGCCCCGATGGCGACGCCGATGCTGGCCCGGACGGCCAGCGTGAGCTCTCCGATCGGGAACACGGGGCGCATCCGCTCAGTGACGCGCTCGACGAGGGCGGACGCCTCGGGAATGCCGCCGGTGATCAGGATGACGAATTCGTCGCCGCCGAGGCGCGCGACGAGGTCGCTCGGCCGGACCACGGCGCTCAGCCGCTCGGCGACGACGCGCAGCACGGCGTCGCCGACGCCGTGGCCGTGCCGGTCATTGATGGACTTGAAGTCGTCGAGGTCGCAGTAGATCAGCGCCACCTCCCCGGACTCCCGGCCGACGGCCTCCTCGAAGGCGGAGATGAACTGCCGGCGGTTGGGCAGGCCGGTCAGGTCGTCGTGGTTCGCGGCCCGTTCGAGTTGGCGCTCAGCGTGGACGAGTCCCGTGATGTCACGCGTCACGCTCAGGTACTGGTTGACACCGCCCGCCGGGTTGCGTTTGAACGGGGTCAGCCCCCGCTCGACCCAGAGGGTGCGCCCGTCGCTCGTCGTCATCCGGTGCCGGCAGTGCACGACCTCGTGGTCGAGGGCGCGCCCCACCCGCTCCTGCGCATCCCGGTAGATCGCGCGGTCGGAGTCCGGAACCGCTTTGGCCTGGCCGGCCGGGTCGGAGAGGTCATCCATGGTGTACCCGTAGGTCTCACCCAGCGACCGGGAGGCCCAGAGCAGCTTCTGCCCCTCGAGATCGAACACGGTGATCAGGTCGGGCGTGGTCTCGAGGACGGCGGTCTGGAATTCGATGGCCTCCGCGAGACGCTCCTGCACCACGGCCCGCTCCGAGACGTCTGCGACCTGCACGAAGAAGCCGCCGGCGCCGTCCGGCTGGTAGTCGACCTGCAGGTGGCGCGTCACGCCGCCGGGGTCGACGACGACGCGGTCGAAGTGCTGGGGAATCCCCGCGAGCGCGTCCTGCGCCATTGCTTCGTTGGCCGAATAGAGCTCGGCGCCGAGTACCTCACGCATGTGCAGGCCGCGCATGGACACGCTGTCGCCGCCGAGGAGCGTGCCGTACGCGGTGTTGGCGAGGTCACAGCGGAGGTCCCTGTTCCAATGCCCGATCAGCGCCGGCACCCGGTCCATGGCGGTTCGCAGAAGGTCGCGTTCAGCCACGAGTGCCTCGTAGTCTTCCATCGTCACCTTTGCCCGCGGGATACGACGACGGAAACCCGTCGAAGCTCCCCCTCGTTGAGGTTACAGGGCACGGGACGGCCTGCATCGTTCCGCCCGGATATCGGGCAGCGGGGCCCCACCCGTGACGAGCGGGGAGGTCAGGGGCGCGGGGAGGCCGACGACCGGGTGCGTGGCGGCGCGATGGAGCCGCGCTCGTAGAAGCGCGGAGGAACGAGTTCGATGCGAGGCTCGATCGGTCCACCCACCTGCTCGATCGCGAGGTCCACCGCCCGCGTGCAGGAGTCGGCGGCGACGAGCGGGATCGTGTCGAGGGGCGGCTCGAAGTGGTCGGTCTCGAAGCTCGCGCACGCAGAGAGCACCGAGAGGTCCCCGGGCACCCGCAGGCCGCGTTCGCGCAGCACGTCCAGCACGGCGGCCTGCACGGTCTCCTCGGCGTGGAGGACGACGGCCGTCATGTCGGGGCAGTCGCGGTAGAGGGCATCGAGCGCGAGCCGCGCGCTCGGACCGTCCCGCTCCGGCATCGCGAACGCCGTCTCGATCCCCCGGGCCGCCGCGGCCGCGAAGAAACCGTCGCGGAACCGGGGCGGGAAGTTCGAGCCGCGGGCGTAGACACCGGGAGAGTGCCCGATCAGTCCGATCGACCGGTGCCCGGCTGCTGCCAGCTTCTCGACCGCGAGCGCCGCAGCGGCCTCGAAGTCGAGGTCCACGCAGACGAGACCGGCAGCATCCCGCGGAACCCCGATGAAGGTCGACGGCACGCCGAGCTCGCGGATGACCGCGACCCTGTCGTCGTCGCCCGCGACGTCGAGCACGATGATGCCGTCGACGAGTCTGCTCGACGCCACCCGGCGCAGGCCGTTCGTCGCCTCGTCCTGGGTGAGCAGCAGCACGTCGTAGTCGTGGGCCCTGGCGGCCTGCGCGACCGCGAGCACGAAGGCCATGTGCGCCGGCGCATAGGTGTCCGCGTGAAAGGGCGCCGTGAGGGCGAAGATGTTGGTGCGGGTGCCCGCGAGCATCCTCGCCCCGGCGTTCGGACGATAGCCGAGGCTCTCGACGGCGTCGAGCACGCGCGCCCGGGTGGATGCCGCGATCGACCGCTTGCCGGACAGCGCGTAGGACACCGTACTGATCGAGACCCCGGCGACCCGGGCGACATCGTGGATGCTCGCCATGACGCCGACCTCGCTTCCACCCCGATAATAAATGTCTTGACGCACAGTCTGGCCCATGCCGCACCGGGCCAGAACCACCCACTCGTCGATTTGTTGCGAGAATCGACTAAACCGGGCCGCGGGGCACGGCTGCCGTCGGTCCGATCACTAGGGTGGTCAAGCATGACGGTCTTCACGAATCCGGTCCTGCCCGGAATGTACCCGGATCCCTCGGTCTGCCGGGTCGGCGACACGTTCTACCTCGCCAATTCGTCCTTCGAGTATTTTCCGGGCCTCCCGCTGCACTCGAGCACCGACCTCGTCACGTGGACGCCCGTCGGCCACGCGGTCGACCGCCCCGGCCAGGCCGCCCTGCTCGACCTCGCCGGGGTGCCGGATTCCGGTGGCCTCTACGCGCCGACCCTGCGCCACCACGACGGCGTGTTCTTCCTCGCCTGCACGGTCGTCGGCGGCGGAGCGGACGCGTCGTTCCTCCTGACCGCGACCGACCCGGCGGGCCCGTGGTCCGATCCGGTCTTCCTCGAGGGCGCACGCGGCATCGATCCGACGATCTTCTTCCACGAGGGCAGGGCCTGGTGGGCCGGCTGCCGCCTCGCCGAGCCCGGCGCATACCCCGGCCAGACCGAGATCTGGCTCCGTGAGCTCGACCCGATCGCCGAGAGGCTCCTCGGCCAGGAGTACATCCTCTGGACTGGCGCGGTCGCGGGTGCCGTGTGGGCGGAAGGCCCGCACCTCTACGCGCACGACGGGTGGATCTACCTCGTCGCCGCGGAGGGCGGCACCGAGCGGAACCACGCCGTCTCGGTCGCCAGATCCCGGTCCGTCACCGGCCCATACGTTGGGAACCCCGCCAACCCGATCCTCAGCCACCGCCAGCTGGGTGCCACCGCGACCGTGCAGAACGTCGGCCACGCCGACCTCGTCGAGGCCGGGGACGGCTCCTGGTGGGCGCTTGCCCTCGGGGTTCGCAGCCGCGCGGGCGGGCACGTGCTCGGCCGGGAGACCTTCCTCGCACCCGTCGCCTGGGAGTCCGGCTGGCCCGTGTTCAACCCGGGCGCCGGCCGGCTCGGCGAGCGCGGCAGCACCCCGTTCACGAGCGCGGATGCGCCCACCCCGGCCGAACTGCACGACACGTTCCCACCCGGGCCGCTCGCGGCGCACTGGCTCGGCGCCCGCGGGCCGGTGCCGGGAGCACGGACCTCGGCGGCCGGGTTGCACCTCGAGTCTCCTGCGCCGGCACCCCAGGCCACGGCCGCTGCGGGGTCGGCACTGACATCGGCACCACAGCCCGTGACGGGGACGCCGGCCGCGTTCCTCGGGTATCGGCTGCGGCATCCCGACGTGCGTGCCGGCATCCGCCTGATGCTGCCGCACCCGGGGGTCACGGCCGGGCTCGCCCTCCGGCAGAGCGGGGATTTCGGGCTGCGCCTCGAGCTCGCGCTCGCGCCGGCCGGCTGGGCCGCGACCGCGATCGCGCGCGCGGACGGGGTCGACACGGTCCTCGGCAGGGTGCCGATCGGCCCCGTCGCGGCAGACTCCCAGCTTGGACTCACCGCCGAGCTGTCGGCGGCGGGGATCGACTTCGCGGTCACGGTCGCCGGCGAGACGCGGGTCGTCGCCCTGACGGATGCCGCCCTCCTGACGACCGAACGCGCCGGCGGTTTCGTGGGCACCCTCGTCGGGCCCTTCGTGAGCGGCGAACCCGGTCACCCGGTCACGATCACCGCCTTCGACTACGCGCCCCTCCCCTAACCGATTCGACGGAGATTTTGCCCGGAAAGCGCTTCAAACGCGCTCTCACGCGCAAAAAACCCAAAAAGTCCGTCGAATTCGTCAGGCGAGCGGGGCCGTGCTCTGGCGGGTGACGAGGCTCGTCGCGAGGTCCATCCGCTGCACGGTGCCGCCGGGGGAATGCCGCATGCTGACCGCGAGGTTCGCCGCGGCCTCCGCCATCTCGGTGAGCGGCTGCCGGATCGTCGTGAGCGGCGGCCCGACCCACCGTGCGAGCGGGAGGTCGTCGTAGCCGACGACCGAGAGATCGGCCGGGATGAGCAACCCGAGCGCCCGCGCCGCCTCGTAGACGCCCATCGCCTGGAGGTCGCTCCCCGCGAAGATGGCGGTCGGCCGGTCGGGCCGCTCGAGCAGCTCGACCGCGCGCACCCGGGCTCCCTCCGGGTGGAAGTCGCCGTCGAGCACGAGGGAGGCGTCATAGGCGATGCCGGCCGCGTCGAGCGCTGCCCGGTAGCCGCCGATCCTGGCGATCGAGCAGAGCATGTCGACGGGTCCCCCGATCATGCCGATCCGGGTGTGCCCGAGGTCGATCAGGTGCCGGGTGGCCGCGAGGCCGCCGGACCAGTTCGCGGACCCGATCGAGGGCACGTCGGGGGTCGGCTCGCCCGCCGGGTCGACGACGACGAAGGGGATGCCGCGGGTCGCGAGCTTCTGCTTCTGCTCGCCGGAGAGGTCGGAGAAGACCAGGATCACCCCGACGGGGTTGCGGGCGATCACACCGTCGATCCACTCGACGGACGGCGCGTGCCGGTCGCCGCTCTCGGTGAGCACGATGCTCAGCCCGTTCGCCCGCGCGACGCGCTCGACACCGCGGATGATCTCGATCGCCCAGACGCTCTCGAGTTCGTGGAAGACGAGCTCGAGCAGGGGGGCAGAGGCCGCGGCATCGCCCCGCCGGCTGTACCCGTTGCGGGAGAGCAGGTCCTCGACCCGGGTGCGCGTCGCCGGGGCGACGTCTCCGCGTCCGTTGAGCACCTTGGACACGGTGGAGAGCGACACGGCCGCGAGCGCGGCGATCGCCGAGAGGGTCACGCGGTCCGGGCTCTCCCGGCCTTCTTCGACGATCGACATGGGCTCATTCTTCCCCGAAGCCTCGGCCCCGTGCATCCATTTGGTTTGTAGCTTGACGCAACAAAACCTGCGCCATAGACTCCAGTCATCCTAATCACTTTCGGCAACTTCGCCGAAACTTTCGAGAGGCGTTCAATGTCGAACACGAGCAGGTGGCTCAAGCGAGCCGTCGCCGCATCCGCAGTACTCGCGTTGGGAGTCACGCTCTCCGCGTGCTCCGGCGCGGGAGGCAGCACAGCAAACAGCAACCGACCGGAAAATGTCATCCACGTCGCCGTCTACGGAGATGCCGGCAACACCGTCGAGCAGGCCATGGTCGACAAATTCAACGCCACCTCCAAGGTCCAGGTCATCCTCGACCGGATCCCCGGCGCGAACTACCAGCAGAAGCTCCAGACGATCATCAGCACCGACGCGGCGCCCGACGTCTTCTTCAACTGGGGCGGCGGCAGCATCCAGCCGTTCGTCAAGGCCAACCTCCTCCTCCCCCTCACCGACATGATCAAAACGGACCCGGCCCTCGAGTCGAGCTTCCTGCCCTCCGTCTTCAACGCCGCCGCGATCGACGGGGTGCCGTACGGCATCCCGATGCGCGGCACCCAGCCGGTCATCCTGTTCAACAACAAGCAGGTCCTGACGGATGCGGGAATCACCGCCCCGAAGACGTGGGACGACCTGCTCGCCAGCGTCAAGGTCCTCACCGCCAAGGGCATCACCCCGATCGCCCTCGGCGGCGCCGACCAGTGGCCGACCCTGATGTGGTTCGAGTACCTCTTCGACCGCGTTGCCGGCCCCGACCTCCTCACGAAGGCCATCGGCGGCGACACCACCGTCTGGGACTCCGCTGACGGCAAGGCAGCACTCACCAAGCTCAAGACCCTCATCGACGCGGGCGCCTTCGGCACCAACTTCGACTCCGTGAGCTTCGTCGACGGCGGCTCGCCCGCACTGCTCCGCACCGGCAAGGCCGCCTTCGAGCTCATGGGCTCGTGGGAGTACTCCACCCAGCAGACCGCGGACAAGGCGTGGACCGAAACCAACCTCGGCTACACCGGCTTCCCGTCGATCGCCGACGGCAAGGGTGACGGCGCAGACCTGGTCGGAAACACGAACAACTACTACTCGGTCATCAAGGCCACCCGCTACCCGGACACCGCCCGCGACTTCCTGAAGCTGATGTACTCCGACGAGTTCGTCCAGGCGCAGCTCGGAATCGGCAACCTTCCCACGACGACCACGACCGAGAAGTTCCTCGACCAGGCCGCCGACCCGGCATACGCGACCTTCCAGTTCAACCTGGTCAAGGATGCCCCCGCGTTCCAGCTGTCCTGGGACCAGGCATACCCCCAGTCGGCGTCCGCCGACATGAAGACCGCGGTTTCGCAGTTCTTCACCGGCAAGCTCGACGTCGCGGGCTTCATCTCCGCGATGCAGGCACTCTAGGTAACTGAACATGAAGCGTCCAACCACCGGGCGCTCACGGCACTCGGGCGGCCCCAACGTGGGCCGCCCGGGCTTCGCCTGGGCCCTCCCCGCCACCGTCTTCTTCGCACTCTTCGCGATCGTCCCCCTCATCGGCGTCGCGGTGATGTCCTTCACCAGCTGGAGCGGCCTCGGCTCTCCCGAGTTCAACGGACTCGACAACTGGAACAAGCTCCTCGGCGACAAGGTCATGATGCAGAGCCTGTGGCTGAGCGCCCTGCTCACCGTGCTCGGCGTCGTCATCCAGACCCCGCTGAGCATCCTGCTCGGCGTCTGGGCCGCCGGCCAGCAGAAGAACCGCGCCGTTCTCTCCGCGATCTACTTCATCCCGCTGTTGCTCTCCTCCGCGGCCGTCTCCGTGCTGTGGCGGGCCCTGCTCGACCCCAACTTCGGCATCCCCGGCCAGTTGGCCGGGATCTTCGGCGGCGACGGCAACCTGCTCGGCAGTCAGGCCGGCGCGATCGCCGTGCTCACCTTCGTCGGCGCCTGGCAGTTCACTCCGCTGCACACCCTGCTCTACCAGGGCGCGGCCAGGTCGGTCCCGCCCGTGCTGTACCAGGCCGCCGAGATCGACGGCGCAGGCACGATGCGCAAGTTCTTCAGCATCACCCTGCCGCAGCTGCGCAACACCATCGTGACCTCAGGCATCCTGATGGTCGTCGGCGGCCTCACCACCTTCGACACCGTGCTCATCCTGACCAAGGGCGGGCCGGGCACCGACACCACGATCACGCCGTACTACATGTACCGGAAGGCGTTCCAGTCGTTCGACTTCGGCGTCGGCAGCGCGATCGCGCTCGTCCTCGTGGTCATTGCGACGGCCATCTCGCTCATCATGGTCAGGGCCACCGGCTACGACAAGATGAACAGCGCCCAGGAAGGCATCTGATGAAGCCCAGACCGAATTACTTCGCCGGTGCCGGCAGCATCATCTGGCTCCTGATCGTCCTCGTCCCGATCTATGTCATGGTCACGGCGACGATCCAGACCCAGCAGGGCTACGCATCCGCCGGCCCGCTCTCCCTGCCGAGCTCGTTCACTCTCGACAACTTCGGCGCCCTCGTCACGGGCGGCTTCCTCACCTACGTGTGGAACACCGTCATCGTCACGGTGAGTGTCGTCGCGATCGTCGTGCTCGTCGTCCCGCCGCTCTCCTACGCGGTCGTCCGCAGCCGGAGCCGGGGCATCTCGCTGATCTTCCGCACCTTCCTGCTCGGGCTCGCGATCCCGGCCCAGGCCGTCATCGTGCCGATCTTCTACCTGATCTCGGTCGCAGGGCTCTACGACAGCCTGATCGGCATCATCCTGCCGACGGCGGCGTTCTGCCTGCCGATCTGCACCCTGATCCTGACCGGCAGCATGCGCGACATCACCCCTGAGCTCTACGAGGCCATGGCCATGGACGGCGCGACGCCGATGCGCAGCTTCTTCCAGCTCGTGCTGCCCCTCTCCAAGAGCGGCATCTCGACGATCATCGTCTTCTCCGCGCTGCAGGCGTGGAACGGGTTCCTCTTCCCCCTGATCCTGACCCAGTCGGCCTCGACCAAGGTGATCACGCTCGGACTGTTCGACTTCCAGTCGCAGTACGGCGTCAACATCCCCGGGCTGATGGCGGCCGTGCTGCTCTCGATGCTCCCGGTTCTCTTCGTGTACCTATTCGCCCGGCGCGCCCTCGTTCAGGGCCTCATGGGCGTCGGAGGAAAGTAATAATGACCGACACCCTGTCCCCCGTTCCGTCCCAGACGGATGCCGCAACGCCCGCCTGGCAGGACGTGGCACGCTCCCCCGCCGAGCGCGTCGACGCCCTCCTCGCCGCGATGACGCTGCGCGAGAAGGTGGCCCAGCTCTACGGCGTCTGGGTCGGCGCCTCCAACGACGGCGGCGGCGTAGCCCCGTACCAGCACGACATGGAGGATGCCCTCGACCTCGACGCCCTCCTGCCTCACGGCCTCGGACAGCTGACCCGGCCGTTCGGCTCCGGACCCGTCGACGCCGCCGTCGGCGTCGTCTCGCTCGTGCGCAGCCAGCGCCGCATCGTCGCGGCCGGCCGCTTCGGCATCCCCGCCCTCGCGCACGAGGAATGCCTCGCCGGCTTCACCGCGTGGGGCGCGACCGCATACCCGGTGCCGCTGGCCTGGGGCGCGACCTTCAACCCCGGCCTCGTGCAGGAGATGTCCGGCCGCATCGGCGCGAGCATGCGCTCCGTCGGCGTGCACCAGGGCCTCGCCCCCGTGCTCGACGTCGTGCGCGACGCCCGCTGGGGCCGCGTCGAGGAGACCATCGGGGAGGACCCGACCCTCGTCGGCACCATCGCGACCGCCTACGTGCGCGGCCTCGAATCCGCCGGCATCGTCGCGACCCTCAAACACTTCATCGGCTATTCCGCGTCGAAGGCCGGTCGCAACCTCGCCCCGGTCTCGATCGGCCGCCGCGAATTCAACGACGTGCTCGTCCCGCCGTTCGAGATGGCGGTGCGCGAGGGCGGGGTCCGCTCCGTGATGCACGCGTACACCGACATCGACGGCGTGCCGACGGCCGCAGACCCGACTCTGCTCACCGGGCTCCTCCGCGACACCTGGGGCTTCACCGGGACGGTCGTCGCCGACTACTTCGGCATCGCCTTCCTCAAGACGCTGCACTCGATCGCCGAGACCTGGGGGGATGCCGCGGCGCAGGCCCTGCGCGCCGGCGTCGACGTGGAGCTGCCGACCGTCAAGACCTTCGCCGAACCGCTCCTCGCCGAGATCGAGGCCGGGCGGCTCTCGAGCGACTACATCGACCGTGCCGCGAGGCGCGTGCTGCTGCAGAAGCTCGACCTCGGCCTGCTCGACGCGGACTGGTCCGCGCTCCCCGCCGGCTGGACCGACCTCGATCTCGCCGACGTCGAGGCCGTCCGCGGACGGGTCGACCTCGATCCCGCCGCCAGCCGGAGCGTCGCGCGCCGGATCGCCGAGCAATCGGTCGTGCTGCTCACGAACGACGGGCTGCTGCCGGTCGCACCGGCATCCGCTGCCGCACCGCTGCGGATCGCGGTCGTCGGCCCCAACGCCGACGACGCGCTCAACCTGCTCGGCTGCTACTCGTTCCCCGGCCACGTCGGCACCCTGCACCCCGAGGTGCCGATCGGCATCGAGATCCGCACCGTGCTCGAGGCCATCCGCCGCGAATACCCCGCGGCAACCGTGACGTACTCCCCCGGCGTGACCGTGGACGGGACCGACGAGACGGGCATCGCCGTCGCGGTGCACGCCGCCGCAGACGCCGACCTCGTGATCGTCGTGCTCGGCGACCGTCCCGGCCTTTTCGGGCGCGGGACCAGCGGGGAGGGCTGCGACGCCGAGTCGCTCGAGCTGCCCGGCCGGCAGTGGCCGCTGCTCGACGCGGTCCTCGCGGCCGGAACCCCCGTCGTGACCGTGCTCGTCGCCGGTCGCCCGTACTTCCTGCACGACGCACCGGACCGGGCCGCGGCCGTGCTGCAGTCGTTCTTTCCCGGCGAGGAGGGCGCCGGCGCACTCGCCGGCGTGATCAGCGGCCGGGTGAACCCGTCCGGACGCCTGCCCGTGAGCGTGCCGAACCGTGCGGGCGGCCAGCCGGGCGGGTACCTCGCCTCGCCGCTCGGCAGCCGGAACGAGGTCTCCAACCTCGACCCGACCGCGCGCTTCCCGTTCGGCCACGGCCTCGGCTACAGCGACTTCGAGTGGACGGAGGCCTCGATCGGCGAGGCCTCGATCGGCACGGATGCCGCGACAACGGTCACGCTCACGGTCACCAACGTGGGCGCCCGCGCGGGAGCGGACGTCGTGCAGCTCTACCTGCACGACCCGGTCGCCTCGGTCGTCCGCCCGGTGAACCGGTTGATCGGCTACGCGCGGGTCGAGCTCGACCCGGGTGCGAGCGCACGGGTCGAGTTCGCGGTGTACGCCGACCTCGCCGCATTCACGGGCAGGGCCGGCGACCGCATCGTCGAACCAGGGGCCCTCGAGCTGCGGCTCGGGCGCTCGAGCGCGGAGTTCGCGGCGGCCCTCGGGCTGCTGCTCACCGGCCCCGTGCGCACCGTCGACCACACCCGCGCCCTCGTGGCCGCGGCGACCGTCGCCCCGCGCTGACCCGCCGCCGCCCGCCCACCGTTCGTCGCCGTTCTCGCCGAGTGTCGCCCCTACAACGGCGACACTCGGCGGCAATGGCAACAGTGGGCGCGACCAGCCCATTCTGGGTCGCACCGATTGTCGGGGAACGGTAGCGCCGCATCCGCTTTTCCCCTAATATGTTTATAGATACAACAAATCATCAACGTCGCTGACAGACAAGGAACCTCATGGCCATCACGCCCACTCCCGCAGACAAGTTCTCCTTTGGCCTCTGGACCATCGGCTACAACGGAGCCGACCCGTTCGGCGGGCCGACCCGTCCGCCGCTCGACGTCGTCGACGCCGTGGAGAATCTCGCGAAAATCGGGGCGTACGGCCTGACGTTCCACGACAACGACCTGTTCCCGTTCGGCTGCACGGAAGAGAAGCGCCAGTCGCAGATCGACCGCGTCAAGCAGGCCTGCGCGGACACCGGCCTGATCATCCCGATGATCACGACCAACCTGTTCAGCGAGCCCGTCTTCAAGGACGGCGGCTTCACCTCGAACGACCGCAGCGTCCGCCGTTTCGCACTCCGCAAGGTGCTGCGCAACATCGACCTCGCGGCCGAGCTCGGCGCGAAGACCTTCGTGATGTGGGGCGGGCGCGAAGGCGCAGAGTACGACGCGGCCAAGGACATCCGCTCGGCCCTCTCGCGTTACCGTGAGGCCGTCAACCTGCTCGGCGACTACGTCACCGACAAGGGCTACGACATCCGTTTCGCGATCGAACCGAAGCCGAACGAACCCCGCGGCGACATCCTGCTGCCAACGATCGGCCACGCGATGGCCTTCATCACGACCCTCGAGCGCCCCGAAATGGTCGGCGTGAACCCCGAGGTCGGCCACGAGCAGATGGCCGGGCTCAACTTCGCCGCCGGCATCGCCCAGGCGCTGTACCAGGGCAAGCTGTTCCACATCGACCTCAACGGCCAGCGCGGCATCAAGTACGACCAGGACCTCGTCTTCGGCCACGGCGACCTGCACAACGCCTTCGCCCTCGTCGACCTGCTCGAAAACGGCGGCCCGAACGGCGGCCAGACCTACGAAGGCCCGCGCCACTTCGACTACAAGCCGAGCCGCACCGAGGACATCACGGGCGTCTGGGACTCCGCCAAGGCCAACATCCAGACCTACCTGCTGCTCAAGGAACGCGCCGCGTCCTTCCGTGCCGACCCCGAGGTGCAGCAGATGCTCGCCGCGGCCAAGGTGCCCGACCTCGCGCTGCCGACCCTCGGCGAAGGCGAGACCTACGACGACCTGCTCGCCGACCGCGCCTCCTACGAGGACTTCGACACCGACGCGTACTTCGGTGGCAAGGGCTTCGGCTTCGTCCGCCTGCAGCAGCTGGCGCTCGAGCACCTGCTCGGCGCCCGCAACTAGCACCGCACACCCGCGCGCCCCGGCCGGCGTGTCACGCTCATCTGGGGGGCGCGACAAACCGGCCGGGGCGCGTTTGCCTCGCACTCGCTCGCCGCATTTCCCGCAGTACCCGGCCGCCTCGGCGGCTAACTCAGGAAATCCACCGGCCGGCCCGGTCTGAAGCCGCGGAATTCCGCGGCACCGTGCCACCGGCATCCGGTTCTTCCTGAGTTAGCCACCGGGGCCTGCCCACACCCGTACCTCACTCGCACCTCACCCCCTCTCGAAGCGGAGAATGTAGTCATGACACTGGTTGCCGGAGTCGATTCCTCGACCCAAAGTTGCAAGGTCGTCGTTCGTGACGCCGATTCGGGCGCGCTCGTGCGCACCGGCCGGGCGGCGCATCCGGAGGGCACAGAGGTCGACCCGCAGAAGTGGTGGGAGGCCCTGCAGGCCGCTGTCGCCGACGCCGGCGGACTGGGCGATGTCGCCGCGATCTCGATCGCGGCCCAGCAGCACGGGATGGTCGTCCTCGACATCGATGGCCGCGTCATCCGCTCGGCCCTGCTCTGGAACGACACCCGCAGCGCCCCCGCGGCTGCTGAGCTCATCGACGAGGTCGGCGCCGCGGAGTACGCCCGGCGCACCGGACTCGTTCCCGTCGCCTCGTTCACCGCGACCAAGCTGCGCTGGCTGCGCGACGCCGAACCGGCCAACGCCGCCCGCGTCGCCGCCGTCGCCCTCCCCCACGACTGGCTCACCTGGCGGCTGCGCGGCTTCGGCCCGGCCGACGAGAGCCCCCTGGGCCCCGACCTGACCGAGCTGACCACCGACCGTTCCGACGCAAGCGGCACCGGCTACTGGTCGCCCAGCACCGGCGAGTACGACCTCGACCTCTTCGAACGCGCCCTGGGCCACTCGGCCGTGCTGCCGCGGGTACTCGGCCCCGGCGAGCTCGCCGGAGAGACGGTCGCGCTCGCTCCGTCGAATTGGTTGCCCGCCGGCATCGTCGTCGGCGTGGGAGCCGGCGACAACGCGGGCGCCGCCCTCGGTCTCGGCGCCGGCGACGGCGACGTCATCGTGTCGATCGGCACGAGCGGCACCGTCTTCGCCGTGACCACGAGCCCGGCGGCGGATGCCATGGGCACGGTCGCCGGGTTCGCCGACGCGAGCGGGCTGTTCCTCCCCCTCGTCGCGACGCTCAATGCAGCGCGGGTACTCGACGCGGTGCGCGGACTCCTCGGCGTGGACCACGACGAACTCGGCCGGCTCGCCCTCGAGGCGGAGCCCGGCGCGAACGGACTCGTGCTCCAGCCGTACTTCGAAGGCGAACGCACCCCGAACCTGCCCCACGCGACCGCGACCCTGTTCGGGCTCACCCTCGCGTCCACGACCCGGCCGAACCTCGCCCGCGCGGCGATCGAGGGCCTGCTCTGCGGGCTCGCCGACGGCCTCGAAGCCGTGCGCGGCCAGGGCGTCGTCGTCTCCCGGGTGCTGCTGATCGGCGGCGCCGCGCAGAACCCCGCGGTCCGCAGCATCGCGGCGCAGCTCTTCGAGAGCCCCGTCGTGATCCCGGCCCCCGGGGAGTACGTCGCCGACGGCGCAGCCGTCCAGGCGGCGTGGACGCTGACGGGAGCGCGACCGGACTGGCGGATCTCGATCGCCGCGGCGCCGGAGACCGACTTCCGCCCCGTCATCCGCTCGCAGTACGCCGCCCACCGCGTGGAGGCCTGACCCCGGCCCCTCCCCCTGTTCCGAATTCAGGAGAAGCCGGGGTTGGGCAGATCGCGCCCGCGGGATTCCGCGGCGACGCTGCCCGCAGACTCGTCAACTCCTGAATTCGGAACGCGGCAGGGACAGGCAATCAGAGGGCGCTGATCCGCCAGCTCGCCTCGTGGGTGTCCCCCGGCGCGAGGCGGATCAGGTCGATGCCGGAATTGAACGCATCCGGCGGGCAGGTCATGGGCTCGACCGCGAGGCCGATCCGGGTGATCCCCGGGAGAGGCAGGTCCGCGGTGTGCACCTGCAGCCACGGGCACTCCGGCCCGAAGCTCATGGCCACGCCGTGACCGCCGGCCTCCCGTAGTTCGAGGGTCGCGAGCCCGCTCGAGTCCCGGAGGATGCCCGTGAACGCGTGGTCGATCTCCGTCGTGCCCAGCACCCGGGGATCCCGAAAGTCGAAGGCCAGGTCGCCGCCCGCGACGTCCACGACTCCGACGGGCAGCAGCCGGTCCGGTGTGACCTCGAGGAACAAGTCGGCCGGGATGGTGAGAGTCCAGCTGTCGAGCGGCGAATCCCCCGCCCGCAGGTACGGATGCGGGCAGACGCCGTACGGCGCCGTTCCCGTTCCCGAGTTGCGCACTTCGATCGTCGTCGTCAGCCCGTCCGCGGCGAGCGCGTACCGGGCGGTGAGGTCGAGCTGGAACGGATAGCCGGGACCGGCCGGCAGCCGCAGGCCGAGCACCACCGAGTCGGGCGCCTGCGCGAGCAGTCGCCAGTCCCGGTCGAAGACGAGCCCGTGCAGCGCGCAGTCCCGCGTCGGTTCGTTGATCGGCAGCTGCTCGAGCACCCCGTCCGCCGGGTAGCGGCCGTCGGCGATCCGGTTCGGCCAGGGCGCGGCGAGCGCGCCACGGAAGTTGACCATCGCCTCGTCCTCGCCGAAACCCACGACGAGGTCGCGGCCCTCGAACTGCAACAGCCGCAGGCACGCCCCCACCTCGGTGACGACGGCCCGGTAGCCGTGCCCCGTGATCTCGTACTGCGCCCCGCTCGGCGTTCCCGGCTTCGTCATGACAGGGCCGTCACTCCGGCTCGCGCCGGTGCGCTCGCACCGGTCTCCCCGACGGTTCCGGCGGCAGCGGATGCCCGCATCCGCTCCCCCGCTCCGCCGTGCGTCGCCGTCGATTCGCGTTCGATCACGCGGAAGTCCGCGAGGATCTCCCGCGGAGGTGACGCGGGGTCTGTGGCATTGATCCGCTCGAGCAGGATGCGCACGGCGGTCTCGGCGATCTCCTCGCGACCGGGGTCGATCGTCGAGAGCGTCGGGAGGCTGTACTGCGCTTCGTCGAGGTCGTCGAAGCCGATCGTCGCGACATCCTCCGGGATGTGCAGGCCGGCCTCCTGGAGCACCCGCATGGCGCCGAGGGTGAGGGTGTCGTTGAGCCCGAACACGGCGTCGAACTGAACGCCGGAGGCGAGCAGCTCCCGCATCGCGGTCGCGCCGTTCGACCGGTGCCACAGGGTCGTGAAGCCGAGCAGGGCGGGGTCGAAGGGGATGCCGGCGGCGTCGAGGGCCTCCCGGTAGCCGCGCAGGCGCAGGCCGGCCGAGCCGATCACCTCGCCATCGTGGGCGCCGACCACGGCGATCCGGCGGCGGCCCTGCCGGATCAGGTGTTCGGTGGCGGCACGGGCCGCGTCGACGTTCCGCATCGTGACATGGTCGGTCGGGCCGCCGAAGACCCGCTCGCCGAGCAGCACGAGCGGGTAGCCGACCTTCAGGAAGTCCGCGTCGTCGTTGCCCAGGCCGAGGGGGCTGAAGATCAGGCCGTCGGTGAGTTGCCGCCGCGGGCTCGAGAGCAGGCCGATCTCCCGGTCCCGGTCTCCGCCGGTCTGTTCGATCAGCACGGTGACGCCGTGGCGCTCCGCCGACCGGATCACGGCATCCGCAAGCTCGGCGAAGTAGCTCAGCGACAGCTCCGGGAGGGCGAGGCCGATCATGCCGGTCCGGCCGGACCGCAGGCTGCGCGCCGAGAGATTGGGGTGGTAGTCGAGCTCGGCGATGGCCTCGAGCACCCGCTGCTTGGTGGCCGGGCGGATGTGGGGGTGATCGTTGATGACGTTGGAGACGGTCTTGATCGACACTCCGGCGATTTGCGCCACATCGTGCAGTGTTGCCACCATGGAGGCCCTTCCGTTTCGGGCGACGCTCGCGACAGCGTTCGTCTCCTCGCATAGTACAACGTTGTATGGCAGGCGGTGGGAGGGATCCGGCCCGATCGCGTCGGTCGGTGACGCTCGGGGTCAGGCCGCTCGACCCATCGATGCCCGTCTCCCCCCGGACGCCCCGCAGCCAGGGGTGATTTCCCGGTTCCGCAGGAGAGTCTCAGGCCCGCACGCGCCATCCCCGTGCCCGGCGTGCCACAATGACAAACACCTGCCGAACCGCGCCCCGAACCGCGACCCGGCCCGCCAGTCCCCAGGAAGGGGATGGACCGATGAGTCCGTCATCCCGGCTACCCACCCTGCTCGACGTGGCCACCGCGGCCGGCGTGTCCCTCGCCACAGCGTCGCGTGCCCTGAACGGCAGCTCCCGGACCGTCAACGGCGACTATCGCGACCGGGTCTTCGCCGCCGCCGCCCAACTCGGCTACACGCCCAACCTCTCAGCGCAGGCCGTGGCCACGGGAAGCACCCGCACGGTCGCCCTCGTCGTGACCGACATCGCGGACCCGCCGGATGCGTTCCTCGCGTCAGGCGTGATCGACGCGGCAGCGGATGCCGGACTCACCGTAACCGTCACCGTCACGGCCGGCGACCCCGACCGTGAACTCGCACTCGTGCGGTCCCTGCGCGGGCAACGCCCCCGGATCCTGATCCTCGCCGGACCGCCGTCTCCCGGCGATGCGGACGGCACTCCGCTCACGGAGGAGCTGAGCTCCTTCGAAGCCGGCGGCGGCCGGGTGATCGTGCTCGGCGAGCGTTCCCTCGCGTTCGCGACGGTGCCCCGCGGCGCACTCGGCGCCGAGGCGGGACCGGAGCGGTTCGCCGCCGTCGGTCGCGCGGCCGTCGCACAGGCCCTCGTCGCACCGACCCCCGGGCCCGGTACGCCGTCCGGGACCGTCGCGAGCTGACTCCGGCCGGTCCCCGGCCAGTACAGTGGGGCCGTGAACGACTACACGGCACCCGACTTCGCACGCACGCCCATCGACGAGGAATCGGCGGCCCGGCTCGCGACCGACGGTCTCGACCTGCGCCTGATCGGGGCCGACGACACCGGTGCCCGGCGACACTGGCACCGCGCGACCGCGCGCGGCTTCCACGAGACCGCACCAGACGCCGGCGAACTCGACCGCCGTCTGGCGAACACGGCGGGCGATCGGGTGACGGCCGTGCTCGACGCGACCGCAGCCGATCCGCTCACCCCGGTCGCGACGGTCCGGTCCTGGCCGATGGGACTGAGCGTCCCCGGCGGCAACACCGTTCCGGCCTGGGCGATCAGCTCGGTCACCGTCTCGCCGACGCACCGTCGCCGCGGCCTCGCCCGCGCCCTGCTCACCGCAGAGCTCCGCACCGCGCACCGGCTCGGGCTGCCGCTCGCCATGCTCACCGTGTCGGAGGCCACCATCTACGCGCGGTACGGCTTCGGGCCCGCCGCGTACCAGGCGAGCATCGCCATCACGACCGGGGACGCCCGGCCGGCTCCGGCGGCCCCGGAAGGCACGGGGCGGCTGCACTTCGTGACGCCCGAGTCGCTGCGTCACGACGCCCCGGCGATCTTCGAGGCCGCCAGGAAGCGCGGCGCCGGCGACGTCGACCGCCGCGACAGTCTCTGGGACCAGATCCTGGGGCTCACGACCCCGGCGACCGTCGAGCCCACGACATCGGTCGCACCGGTCCCGCCGACCATGGGCGCTCCGACGCGGCAGACGGTGCGCTTCGACGACCCGACCGGCCGGCCGCAGGGCTTCGCGGTGTACAGCGTCGCTCTCGAGGGCGAGGCCTATCCCGGTCGGCTCGACCTCGTCGACCTCGTCGCGGCGACCGACGCGGCATACACCGCCCTGTGGCGCTTCCTGCTCGACCTCGACCTCATCGGCGAGGTCTCCGCCCCGCTCCGGAACATCGCGGAGCCGCTCGCCTGGCAGCTCGAGAATCCCCGCGCCGTGCGCGCGTCCGACGAACGCGACCACCTCTGGCTGCGCCTCCTCGACGTTCCCGCCGCACTCGAGCGCCGTCGGTACGCCGCACCGGGTGTCTTCCGCCTCGATGTCTCCGACGACCTCGGCATCGCCGGGGGCGAGTTCCTGCTCACGGTCGGCTCAGACGGCGCCGGGTCGGCGCATCCGCTCGCCGCGGGCGAGGCCGCCCCGGTGGCAGCCGCCCACCTCACCCTGTCGGTCGCCGACCTCGCCGCCCTCTACCTGGGCGGACCGAGCGCCGTCGTGCTGAGCCGCGCCGGGCGAGTCACCGAGCAGACGACGGATGCGGCTGCTCGCCTCGACGCCGCATTCCGCACCGGGCCGCCGCCGTACCTCAGTACCTGGTTCTAACGTTCCTCACAGCTGGCTCCCAGCCCGATGGCACGGGGCGTGGAGGTGGAGGATCTAACCTAGATTCGATAAGTCACTCGCGACGAAACGGTGTACAGGGTCTATGAACAGCAACCTCCCCGGCAAAGGCACGCCCCCGAAGAAGGACCGCCGCGACGCGGCACGGGAGAGCGCCCGCCTGATGCGTGAAGCCCAGCAGAAGAAGGACAAGCGAAACAAGCTGTTCCTGCGGGGCGGCATCGGCGCCGGACTCGTTGCGATCGCCGTAGTCGTCGCCCTCGTGATCGTGAACAGCAACGGCCCCGCCGCGGCCGGCCCGCTGAACATGGCGAGCGACGGCGTGCTGCTCACCGGCGACGGCACCACGCTCACCGCCGTCCCGACGGTCGCCCTCGCCGCGGACGCCGCACCGATCGCGACCGACCAGACGAAGCTCACGAGCACCGCGAACATCGTCGTCTACGCCGACTACCTGTGCCCGTATTGCGGCCAGTTCGAGGCCACCAACGGCACCGCGATCAACTCGTGGGTCACCGCGGGCAACGCGACGCTCGAGTTCCACCCGATCTCGATCCTCGACGCCAACTCCGCGGGGACGAAGTACTCGACCAGGGCCGCCAACGCCGCCGTGTGCGTGGCCAACTCCCAGCCGGCCGCATTCCCGGCCGTCAACGCCGCCCTGTTCGCCAAACAGCCGGCTGAGAGCACCGCGGGCCTGACGGACCAGGAACTCGCGAGTCTGGTCACGACGGCGGGAGCCACGGATGCCGGCATCGCGAAGTGCATCACGGACGGCACCTTCAAGTCCTGGGTCGGCAACGCGACCAAGCGCGCCCTCGCCGGCCCGCTCCCCAACTCGACGACACTCACCAAGGTCGCCGGAACCCCGACCGTGCTCGTGAACGGTGTCGCGTACACCGGCTCCCTGACCGACGCGACGGTCTTCTCCACCTTCGTTCAGGACCAGGTCACCGCAGCCGCCAAGAAGTAGTCGGCAGCTCGTGCAGCGGCAGCCGGGTCGGGAACGGTCAGGCGGGACGGACCTCGAGGGCCTCGAGGTCTTCACAGTCTTCGGCGAGACCGTCGACGACGAGACGCGGTGCGTGCACTACAAGACGTCAGCGGATGTCGTCGCGATCCGGTTCTACTGCTGCGACCGGTTCTACCCCTGCCACCTCTGCCACGCCGCCGCGGCCGACCATGCCGCGCGGCAGTGGCCGGTCGCGCGGTGGACAGAGCAGGCGATCCTCTGCGGGGTCTGCCGGCGCACCCTCAGCATCACCGACTACCGCTCGGCGACGCAGTGCCCGCACTGCACGGCGCCCTTCAACGACGGCTGCCGGGCGCACGCCCACCTGCACTTCGAGTCTCCCCGCCCCTGACCCGGTTCTCCAACTGAGGTGTCAGCGCGTTGCGGGTCAGCGGGTGAGGCCGACGGGCAGCAGGGACCCCAGGTCGGCGACCAGGTAGAGGCGCTGCGTCGCGCGGGTCATGGCGACGTACAGCGCTCCGGCTCCGCGCTCCGAGGCGGCCACGATACCGGCGGGATCCACGACGATCACGGCGTCGAACTCGAGGCCCTTCGCGTCGCGGGGCCCGAGCAGAGCGATCTCCCGGGTCAGACCGAGGGCACCGAGTCCGACCCGGTCCCCGAACTCCGCCCCGAGCTCCGCCCCGACAACCTCGAGCGCCGTGTCTGCCGCGATCACGGCGAGCGTGCCGCCGGCGTGAAGCGCGCGTTCGCGGTGCACCGCTGTCGCGACATCCGCTTCGACGGCTATCGGCCATTCACTCGCACGCACGGCACGCGATGGCGTCACCGGCAGGCCGTGCGCGATCGCCATCTCCTCGGCTGCCGTCGCGATCTGGCGCGGGGTGCGGTAGTTCACAGTGAGTTCCTCGAGGCGCCAGCGCCCGGCCTCGAGGGAGGCATCGAGGATGGGGGCGAGGGCCTCCTTCCAGCTGCCGGAGGCCGAAGCGGATGCAGCCTGCGCGATGTCGCCGACGACCGTGAACGACCGGCGCGGCCCGCGCCGCAGCAAGAGCCGCCACTGCATCGGCGAGAGCTCCTGCGCCTCGTCGACGACGACGTGGCCGTACGTCCAGGTGCGGTCGACGGCCGCGCGCTCGGCGGTCGTGGCCCGGTCGCCGAGCTCGGCAAAGTTGTCCGCGAGGGCGCGCGCGTTCACGAGACCCTTGACGTCCATGTTCGCGATCGCGAGTTCGGCGTTCTCGATGTCGCGTTTGCGCTGTTCCTTCTGCTCGCGCTTGAGCGCGACGTCGACGACGTTGTACTCGCCGAGGTGCTCCGCGGCCTCGTCGAGCAGCGGGATGTCGGCGATCGTGAACTCCGCGTCCCTCGCCCGGTGCAGCAGCGCGCGCTGTTCGGCGGTCCAGCCGGGGGTGAGTTCGGCGAGCCATTGCGGGCGCGCATACAGGTCCTGCACGAGCTTCTCGGGGGTGAGCGGCAACCAGGCGGTGTTGAGAGCCACGCGCACGTCCTGGGCGAGGCGCAGGTCTTCGCGCAGCATCGGCAGGTCGCTCTCGTCCATCGAGGCGCCGCCCTGCTGCAACTGCCGCAGCCAATCCCGCGCGAGCGCGCCGATCGCGGTCTTCACGAAGGTGACCCTCGCAAGGTTGTGCGGCTTGCCGCCCTCGCGGGCCTTGGCGATCGCGTTCGCGACGAGCTGCGGGGTCAGGGTCAGCTTGTCGCCGTTGACCTCGAGCTGCCGGCTGCCCACCGGGATGCGCTGCCGGGAGCGCACGGCATGGGCGATGAGCGCGGCCATGAAGGCCTGGCCCTTGAGCGCCGCGACCGCCGGGGCGTCTTCACGGGTCGCCTCGACGCCCGGGTAGAGCTGCCCGACGCTCGCGAGCACGACTCCGGTCTCGCCGAGGGACGGCAGGACGGCCTCGATGTACTGCAGGAAGGAGCGGGACGGCCCCACGATGAGCACACCGTTGTGCTTCAGGCGATCGCGATGCGTGTAGAGCAGGTAGGCCGCTCGGTGCAGCGCCACGGCGGTCTTGCCTGTCCCCGGCCCACCCTGGACGACGAGTACTCCGGCAAGGTCAGAGCGGATGATCCGGTCCTGTTCCGCCTGGATGGTCGCGACGATGTCGGGCATGTGCCCGGTGCGCTGGGCGGTCAGCGCGGCGAGCAGCGCACCCTCACCCTGATGTTCGGAGGGGTCTCCGCCGAGGAGTTCGGCGTCGAGGATCTCGTCCTCGATCCGGACGATGGTCCGCCCCTTGGACTGCAGGTGACGCCGGGACCTCGCTCCGAGCGGGGTCGCGGCCGTCGCCTGGTAGAACGCGCTCGCCTGCGGCACCCGCCAATCGAGGAGCATCGGCTGCAGGTCTTCGTCGCGCAATCCGACCCTGCCGATGTAGCGGAAGACGGAGTCGCCGCTCGCGTCGTCCGCGGCCAGTTCGAGCCGGCCGAACGCCAGCCGGTCGTCGATCTCCCGCAACTGCACGATCCGGTCCTCGTAGAGGCGCGCAAAGGTGTCCCGCTCGGAGCGTGTCTGGTGATTCCCGCCGACGTCGAGCAGCCGCACCGCCGTCAGCTGGTCCTCGGCCTCCCGTTGCAGCGCGTCGAGACGCGCGTACAGCGTTGCCACGTAGTTCTGTTCCCGTTCAAGCTCCAGGTCCACCACCGAAACACCCCTCAAATCCGACATTCGAGTTTACCCGACGCGGCTGGATGCTCCTTTCCGGTCGAGAGTGACCGGTCCGCCGGTCACTCTCGACCGGAAAGGATCGGCCTGCACCGGGGAACGACGAAGCCCCGGGCGGCGCCAGCGGATGTCCGCTGTGCGCTGCCCGGGGCCGATCGGCGTTCCGCGGCGTCCGGTCGGGTCAGTCGCCCTCGACCCTGACCGTCTGGATGGTCCCGGTGAGGACCCCGATCAGGCGATCCCCGTCGAATTCCGAGGTGGGGGCATCCATGACGATCTTGCCGAGCCGAAGGACCACAACCCGGTCGGTTACCTCGAGCACGTGGGGCAGGGTGTGCGAGATGAAGATCACGCCGAGCCCCTTCGCCTTGGCCGCCCTGACCACCTGGAGTACCTCCCCGGCCTGCCGCGCACCGAGGTGGTTGGTCGGCTCGTCGAGGATGATCACGCGGCGCGCCCAGGCCACGGCGCGACCGATGGCCACCGCCTGCCGCTGCCCGCCGGACAGCTGGGACACCGGACGGTCGGACGCCGGGACGGCGATCCCGACGCGCTCGAGGTCTTCGTGGGCGTCGTGCTCCATCTCCTTGCGGGCCAGGAAGCCCATCTTGCCGAAGATTCCCTTGACCGTCTTTTCCCGGCCGAGGAACACGTTCTGCGACACCGTCAGGTGCGGGGCGAGCCCCGAGTCCTGGTATAGGGTCTCCACGCCGGCCTCGAGCGCCTCCCGGGGCGAACCCCAGGTGCGCTCGACGCCGTCAAGGTAGATCTTCCCGCCGTTGGGCTGGTGTGCCCCCGAGAGGACCTTGACGAGCGTCGACTTGCCCGCGCCGTTGTCGCCGACCAGGCCGAGCACCTCACCGGCGTGCAGCTTGAGGCTCGCACCGTCGAGGGCGACGACCGATCCGTACCGCTTCGAGACGTTCTTGACTTCGTAGATCACTTCGCCGGTCATTATTTTCTTCCGTTCTTGCTCTGCAGCGTCTGCGCAGCGACCGCCGCGGCGATCAGGATGGCCACAACGACCTTCTTCCAGTCCGGCGCGACGCCGACCATGATCAGGCCGGACTGCACCGTGAAGAGGATGAGCGCACCGAGCACGGTGCCCCAGATCCGGCCGATGCCACCCATCAGGGAGGCGCCCCCGATGACGACCGCGGCGATGGCGTCGAGCTCACGCCCGGTTCCCGATGACGGCGAGCCGGCACCGAGGCGCAGGTAGACGTACATCCCGGCGAGACCGGCCAGGGCTCCGGAGAGCGCGTAGACCAACGTCAGGTGCCGTTCGACGTTGATGCCTGCGCCGCGGGCCGCGAAGGTGTTCGAGCCGATCGCGTAGGTGTAGAGGCCGAACCGCGCCTTGTGCAGGAACAGGCCGGCGATCGTCACCACGACGATGACGACGATCAGGGCCCACGACAACGGGTTCGTCTTCGGGTCCATCGCGGCGATGAGGCTGAAGTTGTTCGCGGATCCGATCGGCTGCCCGCTCGAGATGATCACCGAGAGCCCGAGTGCGGCCCCCATCGTCGACAGGGTCGCGATGAACGGGACGATCCGGAGCTTGTTGATCAGGAAGGCGTTGGTCAGGCCCACGAGGAGCCCCACTCCCACCGACACCAGGGTGCCGATGAGGAGCGGGCCAGACGCGTCCGCGCCGGACACCGTCTGGTCGACCTTGAGGACGTTCGCCATCGTCCAGGCCGACACGACTCCGCTGAGTCCGATGATGGCTCCGACCGAGAGGTCGATTCCACCGCTGATCACGACGAAGGTCTGGCCAACTGCAATCAGGACGACCGATCCCCAGTCCGTGAGGATATTGCTGGCGGTCGGTGCGGAGAAGAACTTCGGCTCCAGCACCGAGAAGACGACGATGAGCAGTACCATCACGCCGATCAGGATGGTGCTCTGGTTCGACGCGAGGGTGCTGATCCGCGCCGTGAGCGCGAGCGGAACCGGCTTCTGTTCCGCCGGAATGCCCGGTTTCCGCGCGGTGGTTTGATTGCTGTTGGTCATGATGACTCCCTGGCTCTTGTCGTGAAGTACGGGAAGCGTCAGCTACTTGACGTAGGTGTACTTGGCGAAGTCAGCGTCGGAGGTCGTGGAGTTGAGGACGACGTTGGGGATGACGACCTCGTGCTCGGTCGCCGTCTTGCCGGTGTTGATGAACTCGACGAGGGTCTTGATGGCCAGGCGTGCCTCGGCGGCCGGGTCCTGGGCGACGAGGGCGGTGAAGATGCCCGACTTGATCTTGGCGACGTTGTCCGGGTATGCGTCGTAGCCGACGAGGCCGATCTTGCCGCTGAGGCCCTTCGACTCGAGCGCGGCGGCCGCGCCGGAGGCGTTCGTGCCGTCGATCGCGAAGATGCCGTTGAGGTCCGGGTACTTGGTCAGCCAGTTGCTCACGTTGGTGGCAGCCGTCTCCGGGTTGGACTCGGAGTATGCCACGTCGACGATTTCCACACCGGGGTACTTCGCGGCGACCTGGGCCTTGAAGCCGTCGAGGCGGCTCACGTTCGTGGTTGCGGTGGCGCTGGTGAGTCCGACGACGACCTTGTACGAGCCACCGGTCTTGTAGCCGATCTGGGTGGCGAGCGCGTCGGCCGCCTTGGAGCCGCCGTCGGCGTTGTCGCCGGTGATGAAGCTGACGACGTCCTTGAGGTCGGCGACGTGGGTGTCGACGTTGACGACGGGGATGCCGGCGGCAGTGGCCTTGGCCACCGAGGCCTGCAAGGCCTTCGGGTCGGTCGGGATGAGCACAAGGCCGGTGGGCTGCTGGGCGAGCACGGCATCGACGATCGGGATCTGCGTTTCAGCGGAGTACTTGGAGGGGTCGCCCTGCCAGATCAGCTTGACGCCCTCGGCCTTGGCCTCGTCCTCGGCGCCGACCTTCATCGCCTGGAAGAACGGGTCTGCCTCTGCGCCCATCACGAACGCGATGGTGATGTCCTTCTTTTCGGTCGACGTCGTCGCACTCCCGGTGCTCGCTGTGCTGGAGCAGGCGCTCATCGAGATGACGAATGCGGCTGCGACGCCGACGGTGGTGATCGCTCGGTAAGAACGCTTCATGGAGGTCTCCTTTGACACATAGGTGCACTGCAATTGCGACTGCACACGCTGTTTGCGAGATCGTTCTCGCAAACTTGTATAAGATTGCAGCACGCAGCACCGCGGCGCAAGCCTGTTCGGTAACGTTTCGATTACGAGGATTGTTCATGGTTGAACGACGAAGTCACGCTCCGACAATCGTCGACGTCGCAGACCAGGCCGGCGTCTCCCGCGCCACCGCCTCCCGGGCCCTCTCCGGCTACGGGCGCACGTCGGCAGCCACCGTGGAACGCGTCCGTCGCATAGCGGACGAGATCGGCTATCGCCCCAATGAACTCGCGAGAGCCATGCGCGCCGGCTCGACCGGAACGATCGGACTCGTCGTCATCGCCGACTTCACGAACGCCTTCTTCGACCGCGCCACCAAGTCCATCGTCGATGCGGCGCGAAAACGCGGGTACCAGGTCCTGATCACCAACACCGACGAGGACCCCGACGTGGAGAGAGGGGCCATCGAGACCCTGCTCGACAAGCAGGTCGACGGCCTGATCGTGTTCCCCTCCGCAACCGGCCACAGTCAGCACCTCGAGGCCGGAAACCTGGGTGGCCGCCCGCTTGTGCTCGCCGACCGCCGCCTGGACGACCTGGGCGTCACCATGGTCTCGACAGACGATTATTCCGGCACCCGGGAGGCGGTCCGCAACGCCGTCGGCCTCGGGCACACCCGGCTCGGCTTCCTGATCACCGCCGCGAACATCACCGGCCACACCATGGCACGCCCCCTCGCACTGATCTCGAGCGTGCGGGACCGTACCGACGGTTACGCGGCCGGCGCGGCCGAGGCGGGCATCCCTCCCGAAGACCAGGTCTGGCATTTCAGCGAAGACGTCCCCGAGTCCTCGGAGGCCGCGGTCGCAGAGATGCTCGACCTGGCCTCACCGCCCACGGTCATCTTCACCTCCAACAACGACATGGCGTTGTCCGTACTCAAGGTCGCCGGTTCGCGGGGGCTCGCCATCGGACGCGAGGTGTCCCTGGTCACGGTCGACGACAGCCCCTGGGCGGCATACATGGTGCCGGGCATCACGGTCGTCGCCCGCCCGGTCGAGCAGCTCGGAGAGCTCGCCGTCGAGCGACTCGTGGCCGAGATCGAGTCGCCGGGGCAGGCGGCCCAGGACATCCAGCTCCCGACCCAGTTCATCCCCCGGGCGTCGGTTGCCGACCTCCGGACTCCCGCGCCGGGGCAGTAGAACCGCTCAGGCCGGTGCGCCGGGCCGCACCACGAGCACCGGGCAGGCCGCGTGTCGCACGCACTGCTCGCTGACCGACCCGAGCAGCATCCCGGCAAGGCCGCCGCGCCCGCGGGAGCCGACCACCAGCATCCGTGCCCCGCGTGAGACCTCGATCAGGCAGCCGAGCGGTGTCGCGTAGGCCGCCCGGTACTCGACCGGTACGCCCGGGTGCCGGGCGACCGTCGGTGCGGCATCGGCCTCGAGCTTCTCCCGCACCGCGCCGGCGTAGTCGGTGAGGGGCGAGACGTAGCCGAACTTCCAGTCGGCCGGGCGCGGGGCCGTGTCGATCGACCAGGCCCGAACGACGACGACGGATGCCCCGAGCGGCTCCGCGAGGTCGAGGGCGACCTCGAGCGCATGGTTGGCGTAGTCGGAGCCGTCGTGCCCGACGACGATACTGCCGGTGGGAGCTGGAGACTGGTCTGCATCGATGCCTGACATGCTCCCACGCTACTCCCGGCGAAGGCCGAGCGACAGAAATCGACCCCGACCCCGGGAAAAACCGTTGCGGCCGTGCCACGCCGTGAGCCGCGGCGCGATCCCCGGTGCGAGCGACCGCGCGATCCCCAGACCGACCCCGCTCGTTCGCCTTGCCCGGTTAGGGTGGACTCATGCCTCTCCGCGCCTCCCAGCGACGAACCCTCATCGCCGTCGCGACGATCGCCGCCATCGTGGCCGGCGGCTTCCTGGTGCGGTCAGTCGTCGTGCCGCGAACGGCGCCCACCGAACCCGCCGTCTTCGACGCCGGCGCCCTGATCAGCGACTACAACTTCTTCAACCCCGACGCGATGACGGCAGACGACGTGCAGTCCTTCCTCGAGGGCCGGAACTGCGTGCGACGCGACGAGTCGCCGTGCCTCTGGGAGTACCGCGAGTCGACCGCCTCCGAACCCGCGCAGGGCCCCGGGCACTGCGCCGCCTACGAGGGTGCGACGAACGAGCGCGCGAGCACGATCATCGAGAAGGTCGCCAGGGCCTGCACGATCAGCCCCCGGGTTCTGCTCGTGCTGCTGCAGAAGGAACAGTCCCTGCTCACCCGGCCCAGCGCATCCGGTTACCTGCGCGCGACGGGCTACGGCTGCCCGGACACCGCCGACTGCGACGCCGAGTACTTCGGCTTCTTCAACCAGGTCTACCGGGCCGCGTGGCAGTTCCGGCAGTACACCCAGGAGCCCGAACGCACCTACAAGATCGGCGCGGTCAGCGTCGCGTACAACCCCGACTCCGCGTGCGGCGCGGCCACGGTCCAGATCCGCAACCAGGCCACGGCGAACCTGTACAACTACACGCCGTACCAGCCGGATACCGCAGCGCTTGCCGACACGTCGGGCGACGGCGGCGGATGCTCGACGCACGGAAACCTGAATTTCTGGCTGTTCTACAACACCTGGTTCGGGTCCTCGCTGAGTGAGCCGTTCCCCTCCGTGTTCGCGTCCTGCCTCAATCTCGTCGGCGGGCAACCGTGCCCGCGCACCGAGCTGGTCCCGACGATCTGACCTGATCGAGGAAGTCAGTCCCCCGCCGCGGGAGCCCCGCGACTGCGCCGGTAGGTGGACCGCTTCGGCCGCTCACGCAGCTGAGTGCGCACGTCATCGAGGATCTCGGTGACCGTCGCGAGTTCCCCCGGGTCGATCCGGTCGAAGAGCATCTCCCGGACGAGCGTGACGTAGCCGGGTCCGCCGGCGGCGAGCGCCGCCCGGCCGGCCGGCGTGATGTGCGCGATCACGGAGCGTTCGTCGCCGGGCGACGGGCGTCGCCGGGCAAGCCCGAGGGCCTCGAGCCGGGCCACCTGGTAGGTGAGCCCGCTGCGGGACACCGTCAGGGCGTCGGCGATGTCGGTCATCCGCAACCGGCCATCGGGCGCTTCGAGGAGCCGGAGCAGGATCTCGAACTGGGCAAGGGTCAGGCCCACCGCATCCCGCAACTGGCGGTCTGCGGCGAACTGCACGATGTTCGCGGTTTCGACGATGGCCGCCCAGGCGCGCATCTCCGCGGGCGACACTCTCGGGGCGGGGCCGACGGAATCGGGACTGACCGAATCCGGATCGCCCGAATTTGCAGTGCCCGATGGGGGAATACTCACGACTCGCTCCTAGTTGTTTCGAATACGAAGCACTTCCACAAGGGCCACCCCCAGTCTGCCCCCGGTCCGCCACGAAAGAAGACACCATGAGCACCGCCGTCTACACCGCATCCGCCACCTCCTGGGGCGGACGAACGGGCAAGGTCGTCACGAGCGACAACAAACTCGACCTCGACCTGTCCATCCCGGCCGAAATGGGCGGCGACGGCGGCGCGGGGACGAACCCCGAACAGCTCTTCGCGAGCGGCTGGGCGGCGTGCTTCCACAACGCGCTGAAGGGTGTCGCCCGCCAGCGCAAGGTCAACGTCACCGACTCTGCCGTCTCTCTCGAGGTGCACCTCGTCGGCGGCATGGCCACCGGTTTCGACTTCGAGGTCACGATCGAGGCCCAGCTGCCCGGCGTCGACTCCGTCGTCGCCCAGGAGATGCTCGAAGCCGCCCACCAGGTCTGCCCGTACTCCCGTGCCACGCGTGGGAACATCCCGGTCACCCTCGTCGTCGTCCCCGACGAGGACTAACCCGCGAGCGGATGTCCGCGTCAGCGCCGGTGGTGGATCCGAACCTTCGCCGGCGCTGGCGTGGGCTTCGGAGTGGGCGCGGGAGCGGCCGTCGGCACCGGTGCCGGTGTCACGACGACAGGTGCCGGCGCCGGGGCACCGAGGCCGAGGAAGCCCGCATCGAAGGAGTTGAGGTCGACGAGCACGCCGTTCAGGTTGTGCTCGAACTTCTGCTGCACCCCGATCCGCGGGTTCGCTGCCGTATTCCAGCCCCCGTACGACACGGGCGCCGGGGCACCCGTGTCCGCGAGCCAGCCGCTGTAGTTCACCGCGCCGGCATTCGTGTCCCAGAGCGGCACGTCGGCGAAGTCGCTGCTGTTGTTCATGATGCTCGGCCACATCCCCGAGCCGCTGTAGATCACCGGACGCACGCCCATCGAGCGCACCCCGTCGACCATCGCGCGGGTCACCGCAGGGCTGCCGGTCTCGACGTCGAGTGCGAAGAACTGCAGTTGCGACTGGTACGGGCCGGCCGCGGCGATACCGCCCTGCCAGCACGACGCATCCCGGGTGTAGACGGCGATCTTGAGGCCGGCGTCGAGCGCCATCTTGAGTTGCGCCTGGGTGTGCTCCCAGGGCGCGCAGCTGCCCCACGCGGTCGAGTGCATCACGTAGAGACGGATACCCTCGTTGTAGGCCTGCGTGAACCAGGCCGGGTCCGTGATGATGTTCGCGGAGTCGACGACCTTGACGGACGACGGCGTCGCCGCCTGGGCGGACGTGGCGGTGGTGGGGGCGATGACGCCGAGTATAGCCAGCGACAGCGCAAGCGCTGCCGCCAGGTGATTCTTGTTCATTGAGGGGACTCCGAAGGACCAGATCGTGGTGCTGAACCCGGTAACTCCAGTGTCAAATCACTTCAGTGTCGCGTGTACGTCGCCGGAGCTGACTGCTCGTCAGACTCAACGGGTGGAACCAGGGGACAGGATAATCTGTCTATGCTGACACATCCTCACCTTTAACACCAGTCCCCCAACGGGGGACACTCCGAGGCCGCCGACTCAGCCGAGAGCGTAATTGCTCCGCCGCCGGCCCCGGCACCGGTGCCGCCGTCCACGACGAATCGCGCGCGTGCGCCGGCCCCGGAAACGCCCGGTGAGAGCGACAACCAGACCGAGGATGCCTGCCGGGCGACGGCCGGCATCGCCCGGGAAGTCCTGGCGGCACTCGTCCGACTCCGCGGCCGGGCACCCAGCAGACACGGAGGGTCTGGCCGACCCGGCTGCCTAGACTCGCCACGTGCTGCCGGCAGCGGTTCGCCATCCGGGGCCCGCCCTGGGCTGCACCACCGCCGGCCGCACGCAATCGAAAGGAACAACTGTGACCCAGAACAAGAACTCCTCGGCTACCGCCACCTCTCGAAAGAAGCGCCTCACGATCGGCGCCGCCTCCGTACTCGCCGCGGGTGCCCTGCTCGGCACCGGCATGCAGGGAGCAACGGCCAGCCCGCTGGGCGGCACCGCCGAACCCGGCACCCCGTCGACCCCGTCGGCATCCGCCCCCGCCACCCCGGGCGCCTCATTCTTCGGCTCCGTCGCCCACGAGCTGCGCGGGGACCTCGCGCACGGACAGGACTTCGGCGAGAAGGCCCAGAAGGTCGCCGCGACGATCTCCGGTCACGCCGAGCTCTTCGCGAGCCTGCCTGCAAATCTGCAGGCCGACCTGACCACCCTCACACAGGCCTCGGACGGGGACCGCACCGCCGCCGCCGGATTCATCGCCACGTCGGCTCTCGCCGGGAACTATGGCGAGCAGGCGCAGGCGCTCGCCGTTGCGATCCAGGCCGACCCGGAGCATCCGCTGCGCGCCGCCCTGCACGCAGCGCTCGAGGGAAGCCTCGACGCCGGGACAACCGGAACGACGGGCGGCACGGACAGCGCGGCGCCCGACGACAGCGGAACCGACGCTGGGGGCGGTGCCGCCGTCATCAAGCTCGCCTCGAGCCTCGCTGACAACCCGGCCCTGTTCGACAAGCTCCCGGTCGAACTCCAGAGCGCCCTGACGGCGCTCACGGCCCTGCCGGCCGAGCAGCAGGATGCCGCGGCGCAGCAGATCGCGACCGACGCCGGGACCGGGACCTACGGTCCCGAGATCCAGAAGATCGCCGGGCACCTGGCACACGGTGCAGCAGCGGACGCGGGACACGACGCCTCAGTCCACGCCGACGCCACGGTCGCACACTAGAAAGCACGAACGCACGAAGAAGGCCGGGGGGGCACTGCGCTCCCGGCCTTCCTACGTGCTATCGGTCGTGGGCTAGAAGTCCCAGTCGGCGTCTTCCGTGTTCACGGCCTTGCCGATCACGTACGAGGAGCCCGACCCGGAGAAGAAGTCGTGGTTCTCGTCGGCGTTCGGCGAGAGGGCGGACAGGATCGCCGGGTTCACGTCGCAGACCTCCTTGGGGAAGATGGCCTCGTAGCCGAGGTTCATCAGGGCCTTGTTGGCGTTGTAGTGCAGGAACTTCTTGACGTCCTCGGTCAGGCCGACGGCGTCGTAGAGGTCCTGGGTGTACTGCACCTCGTTCTCGTAGAGCTCGAAGACGAGGTTGAACGCGTAGTCCTTGATCTCGTCGCGACGCTCCTGCGTCGCCGCCTCGAGGCCCTTCTGGAACTTGTAGCCGATGTAGTAGCCGTGCACCGCTTCGTCACGAATGATCAAGCGGATGAGGTCGGCCGTGTTGGTCATGCGGGCGCGGCTGGAGAACCACATCGGCAGGTAGAAGCCCGAGTAGAACAGGAACGACTCGAGCAGCACCGAGGCGACCTTGCGCTTGAGCGGGTCGTCGCCCTGGTAGTAGTCCATCACGATCGAGGCCTTGCGCTGCAGGTTGACGTTCTCCGTCGACCAGCGGAACGCCTCGTCGATGTCCTTCGTGTTGCTCAGGGTGGAGAAGATCGACGAGTAGCTCTTGGCGTGCACGGACTCCATGAACGCGATGTTCGTGTAGACGGCCTCTTCGTGCGGGGTGATCGAGTCGGGGATCAGCGAGACAGCGCCGACGGTGCCCTGGATCGTGTCGAGCAGGGTCAGGCCGGTGAACACGCGCAGGGTGAGCTGCTGCTCGACCGGGGTGAGCTGGTTCCAGGACTGCACGTCGTTCGACAGCGGGATCTTCTCCGGCAGCCAGAAGTTGTTGGTCAGCCGGTTCCAGACGTCGACGTCCTTCTCATCCTCGATCTTGTTCCAGTTGATCGCATCAACGTGCGAGATGAGCTTGAGCTTGTCAATCATTGATAGTCCTTAGTCCCAGGGCAGTCGCGGGCAGTGCACAGAAAACGTCCAGCAAACTCACAGCATACAGCTGACGCAACCGTCAACCTCGGTCCCTTCGAGGGCCATCTGGCGCAGACGGATGTAGTAGATGGTCTTGATGCCCTTGCGCCACGCGTAGATCTGCGCCTTGTTGATGTCGCGGGTCGTCGCGGTGTCCTTGAAGAAGAGCGTGAGCGAGAGGCCCTGGTCGACGTGCTGCGTTGCCGCGGCGTAGGTGTCGATGATCTTCTCGGCGCCGATCTCGTAGGCGTCCTGGTAGAAGTCCAGGTTGTCGTTCGTCATGAACGGCGCCGGGTAGTAGACGCGGCCGAGCTTGCCTTCCTTGCGGATCTCGATCTTGGAGGCGATCGGGTGGATCGACGAGGTCGAGTTGTTGATGTAGGAGATCGACCCGGTCGGCGGAACGGCCTGCAGGTTCTGGTTGTAGATGCCGTGCTCCATGACGGATGCCTTCAGCTCGGCCCAGTCGGCCTGGGTCGGAATGCGCACCCCGGCATTCTCGAAGAGCTCGGCGCCGCGAATGGTGGCCGGGACCCACGCCTGGTCGGTGTACTTGTCGAAGAACGTGCCGGAGGCATACGTCGAGTCCTCGAAGCCGGCGAACGCGTGGCCGCGCTCGATGGCGAGGGTGTTCGAGGCGCGGAGGGCGTGGAACAGCACCGTGTAGAAGTAGATGTTCGTGAAGTCGATCGCTTCTTCGCTGCCGTAGTACACCCGCTCGCGGGCGAGGTAGCCGTGCAGGTTCATCTGGCCGAGGCCGATCGCGTGCGACTTGTCGTTGCCGTCTTCGATCGAGCGCACCGAGGTGATGTGGCTCTGCTCGGAGACCGAGTTGAGGCCGCGGATCGCGGTTTCGACGGTCTTGCCGAAGTCGGGCGAGTCCATCGACAGGGCGATGTTCATCGACCCGAGGTTGCAGGAGATGTCCTTGCCGATGGTGTCGTAGGACAGGTCTTCGTTGTACGTGGTCGGGGTGTTGACCTGGAGGATCTCCGAGCACAGGTTCGACATGTTGATGCGGCCCTTGATGGGGTTCGCCGCGTTGACGGTGTCCTCGAACATGATGTACGGGTAGCCGGACTCGAACTGGATCTCCGCGAGGGTCTGGAAGAAGTCGCGCGCCTTCATCTTGGACTTCTTGATCCGCGGGTCGTCGACCATCTCGTGGTACTTCTCGCTCACGGAGATGTCCGCGAAGGGCACGCCGTAGACGCGCTCGACGTCGTACGGCGAGAACAGGTACATGTCCTCGTCCTTCTTGGCGAGCTCGAAGGTGATGTCGGGGATGACGACGCCGAGCGACAGGGTCTTGATCCGCACCTTCTCGTCGGCGTTCTCACGCTTGGTGTCGAGGAAGCGCATGATGTCGGGGTGGTGCGCGTGCAGGTACACGGCGCCGGCACCCTGGCGGGCACCGAGCTGGTTCGCGTAGCTGAAGGAGTCTTCGAGGAGCTTCATCACGGGGATGATGCCGCTCGACTGGTTCTCGATCTGCTTGATCGGGGCGCCGGACTCACGGATGTTGCTGAGCAGGAGGGCGACGCCGCCGCCGCGCTTGGAGAGCTGGAGCGAGGAGTTGATGCCGCGGGCGATCGACTCCATGTTGTCTTCGATGCGGAGCAGGAAGCAGGAGACGAGCTCGCCGCGCTGCGCCTTGCCCGAGTTCAGGAACGTCGGCGTCGCGGGCTGGAAACGGCCGGCGATGATCTCCTCGACGAGTCCGATCGCGAGCTTCTCGTCGCCCTGGGCGAGACCGAGGGCGGTCATGACGACGCGGTCCTCGAAGCGCTCGAGGTAGCGGTTGCCGTCGAAGGTCTTGAGCGTGTACGACGTGTAGTACTTGAAGGCGCCGAGGAAGGTCTGGAAGCGGAACTTCTTCGAGTACGCGAGGTCGTTGAGGCTCGTGATGAAGTCGAAGGAATACTGGTCGATCACGGCCTGCTCGTAGTACTCCTTCTCGACCAGGTAGTCGAGGCGCTCCCGGAGGGAGTGGAAGAACACCGTGTTCTGGTTGACATGCTGCAGGAAGAACTCCCGGGCCGCCTCCCTGTCCTTATCGAACTGGATTTCCCCGTTCGGCCCATAGAGGTTGAGCATGGCGTTGAGGGAGTGATAGTCCATCGCGAGCGCGACCTGCGCGTGCGGGGCTACTTTCACGGCTGTTGCTTCCAAAATGTTTCCAATCCGTCGTGAACGATGCGTACATCATCCGGAGTTCCCAATACTTCAAATCGATACATATGCGGCACGTTGCACTTGGCCGCGATGATGTCCCCCGCGATGCAGAATGCCGTGCCGAAGTTCATGTTGCCCGCGCCGATCACGCCACGGATGAGCGAACGGTTGTGCTCGTCGTTCAGGAAGCGGATGACCTGCTTCGGCACCGCTCCCCTGGCTTCGCCGCCGCCATAGGTCGGCACGACGAGCACATAGGGCTCGGTCGCCTTCAGCGGCTCGTCGCGGGCGTGCAACGGGATGCGCGCGGCCGGCCGGCCGAGTTTCTCCACGAACCTCTGGGTGTTCCCCGAGGTGCTGGAGAAATAGACGATCTCAGCCATTGGATGCCGGCTTCACTCTCGAACCGCTCGCTTCAGTCCCGTACCGCAGACCGCTCAGGCGAGGCGCGCGGCGAGTTCGTTGATCTTGTCCGGGCGGAAGCCGGACCAGTGGTCCTCGTCGGTGATGACGACCGGCGCCTGGAGGTAACCGAGCGCCTTGACGGCCTCGAGGGCGTTCTCGTCGACGGAGAGGTCGAGCACTTCGTACTCGATGCCTTTGTTGTCGAGGGCCCGGTAGGTGGCTGTGCACTGGACACAGGAGGGCTTGGTGTAGACCGTGATTGCCATCTGGAAGGCCTTTCGTGTGATTCAGAAGTGAGTGCGCCAGTACGACTGCGCAAGTGCGATGCGGTCCTGCGAAACGCGGGATGTCACGTGTGTTGCGGCGTTGCTGTGCTGGAGGTCAATACTACATGTAGTGCCACCGAATGGGAATGGCCACTACATGCGGTAATTACAATTATGTAGTTATCCACCGACATTCGTGATGTTGTCAACAGGCCCGCCCATCCGGAGGCCCGTTTTCTCGCGGAATCCGCCCGGTTATCCACATCCTGGAGAAACAGCATCCGCACCTCTGTGGATAACTCAGCACGGGCGTGTCGCCGCCCGCGGTACCTCGTGTTCTACGAGGAATTCGAAAAACCGCCGGGGAGACTCGACCAGATCCCAGTCCCAGCGCATGAAACTGTCCGAGTGTTCCCGAAGTGCGTCCTCGCGCTTCTTCTCCTGCAGGACGACCTCGGCCGGATCGCGTCCCGCCAGGATTCGCCCCCTGGTGTATTTCTGGTGCCCGTCGAATTCGCCGATCTTCCGGACGGTTCTCCAGTAGAAGTCGACCCAGTAGTTGTGCCCCCGGACATTCGGAAAGCCCACCTGCAACTCCGGCACGACGAAGCCCAGCTCGAACAGGCGCACCCGGCTGAGCGACTCGCCCCCATTCGCCGACAGAGGATTGGCAAAATCGATCGCCGCCTCGGCCTGGCGAAATCCACGCCGGGGATTCACAAGCGCCAGCTCGGTGAGCAGGTCGTCCTTGGTGATTGCCCTGGCCCCCGAGCGCCCGAGAAACGCATCGTCAGCGGCCCGCACTTGTTCCACCCGGAGGGCATGGTCGATCATGACCACGGCCGTCAGGAAATTCGTTCCCGCGGCGACGTCGACGAGGGTGCGAACGAGGGATGTCGCGGTGTATCCGGCCACCTCGACAGTGGAGGGCGCGGGCGCTCCGCGATGCGCTGTCAGGAAGCGGGCATGGCTCCCACCGGTTGCTTCCGGATCGAGGGCATGCACCTCGCGCGGCCAGAGGCCGATGTACGGGAGGCCGTGCAGCGCGGCTGCGGAGATGTGCGAGAGGACAAGGGGCCGGGTGGCGCACGCGGCAGAAGCACGAACGAACAGCCGGTACCGGTCATCGGGGTCCGACTCCCGCCAGAGCGTCCCCCAGACGAACATTCCCCGCCGAATGCGAACCAGCGTGCCGTCTCTGAGCAGCGCATCGATCGCCGTGGAATTGAGGCCAGCGGCGTTGAGGGCCCCGGTGGGAATCAGCTCACGGTAGCGGGCGGCGAGGGTGTCGAGGCGAGTTGTCATCGCCCGAGTTTCGGCGGTACCGCCCAGGCCCGCTCGGCTGCCGCGACTCCTGTGGACAGTGGCCGCCGCATCCGCCCCGTTGAGGACCCGCCACCTCGGGGCGCGCACTACGACTCGCGGCGCGTTCCACGCCTCGGGGCGCGCCTTACGTCTCGCGGCGCGCACTACGAGTCGCGGCGCGCCGAGGAGCGCTCGCCCCGAGACGAAACCACCGCCCCGAACGTCCGCCCCGACCACACCACGCGCGCGCTACGTTTCGGGGCGCGCACTACGCCTCGCGGTGCACTCCAAGTCTCGCGGCGCGTGTTACGCGTCGCGGCGCGCTCCACGCCTCGGGGCGCGGCGAGGAGCGCTCGCCCCGAGACGCAACCACCGCCCCGAGCGAATGCACGGGCGTGTCGCCACCTGGAACGGCTAGGCGCGCGGGGCCGTCGACTCCCGGACGATGAGCTCCGGCACCGAGCTCGGCAGGTCCGGAGCCTCCTCGTCTTCGAGGACGGCGAGGAGGGTGCTCAGGATGTTGCGGCCGAGCTCGTCGAAGTCCTGGCGCATGGTCGTCAGTGTCGGGGAGAAGAAGGCGGCCTCGGGGATGTCGTCGAACCCGATGACGCTCACGCGATCCGGCACGGCGAGTCCGTTGCGGACGAGGGCGTGGATCAGGCCGAGCGCCATCTGGTCGTTGCCGGCGAACACCGCGGTGAAGTCGCCATGCGAGCCCGATTCGATCAGGTCGGCACCGAGGCGGTACCCGCTCGCCGGCGACCAGTCGCCGATCAGCGGTTCCCGCGCGATGAGGCCGCGGTCGCCGAGTTCGTCACGCCACCCCCTGGCCCGTTCGATCGCGTCGACGGAGTCGGCCGGTCCGGCGAGGTGCACGATGTTGGTGTGGCCGAGCTCGGCGAGGTGCGCGACGGCGATCCGCGCGCCGCGGTAGTTGTCGACGCCGACCCGATGGAATCCGCCGCGGCCGCTCGACTCCACCGCGATGAGGGGAACCCCGAGTTCGATGCCCCTGACGGCCTCGAGGGCGCTGCGGTGGGCTGCGATCAGCACGATCGCCTCGACGTTCTGACGCAGCAGGAGTTCGACGGCCGAACGCAACGACTCCGGGTCCGACTCGAGCATGCTCGCCATGCTCACCGCGTACCGGGCGTCCCGCGCCGCCTCGTTGAACCGGAGGACGGTGCTCGAGGGTCCGTAGTCCGGGCCGCCCGTGGTGATCAGGCCGATCGTGCGGGACCGGCGGGTGACGAGAGCGCGCGCGGCAGGCGACGGCCGGTAACGGAGCTGCTTGATCGCGTTCTCGACCCGTTCCCGCGTCGCGGGGCGCACGTTGGGGAGGTCATTGAGCACCCGGGAGACCGTCTGGTGCGATACCCCCGCCAGCCGCGCGACGTCGAAGATGTTGGCGACGCGCGCCTTCTCATCGTCCTTGCTCACCAGGCTCATTGGCTCCCACCGATGCGCAACGCATCGTCTCTCTGTCCCCTTATTCTGGCTCACGCACGGGTGCCGTGACCGACACGCTCGCGCCGGACGCGCTACCGGCGGCGTGCCGTGAGGACCTTCTGCAGGACGATGAAGACGAGGAGGAGCCCGCCGATGAAGATCCGGGTCCACCACGAGCTGAGGGTGCCTTCGAAGGTGATGATCGTCTGGATCGTCCCGAGCACGAGCACTCCGAGTACGGAGCCGAGCACGAATCCGTACCCGCCCGTGAGCAGGGTTCCGCCGATCACGACCGCGGCGATCGCGTCGAGTTCGGTGCCGACCGCCGTGAGGCTGTATCCCGACAGCGTATAGAAGGTGAAGAGTACCCCGGCAAGCCCGGAACAGAATCCGCTGATCACGTAAACGAGGACCTTGGTCCGAGCGACGGGCAGTCCCATCAGCATGCCGGACTGCTCCCCGCCGCCGATCGCGTAGACGGTGCGACCCAGGCGCGAGTAATGCAGCACGAGGAACGCGACCAGGACCACGAGCAGGGCGATCACGACGCTGGCCGTGATGCTCATGCGCCCACCGAGCGAGATCCTGGTCTGCGCGAGGCTGACGAAGACCGGATCCGTGATCGAGATCGAGTCCTTGCTGATCACGTAGCAGAGCCCCCTGGCCAGGAACATCGCGGCGAGGGTCGCGATGAACGGCTGGATCTTGAAGACGTGGATCATGAGCCCGACCAGCAGGCCGAGCACGGATGTCAGCACGAGGATGAGCGGGATCACGACCGAGGCCGACCACCCGGACTGGAGCAGGCTCGCGGCGATCATCGTCGACAGGGCGAGGACGGCCCCGACTGACAGGTCGATGCCGCCGGTCAGGATCACGAACGTCATCCCGACCGCCAACACGATCAGGTAGGCGTTGTCGACGAACAGGTTGAGGATCACGGGCCCGGAGACGAAGCCGCGATAGCGGCTCCCGCCGATCGCGAAGACGGCGATGAGCAGCACGAGGGTCACGAGCACGGGACCGTACTTCGGGCTCGTGAACGCGGACGAGACCCGGCCGAACAGCCGGCGACCCGCCACCGGCGCGGAGGAGGTGTCGATGCTCATGAGACGGACGCCCTTTCGGCGGTTCGGGTGCCAGGACGACCCCGGCCGAGCGACCGGCGCCAGCGGCCGAACGCGGCGTTCGTCGTCGGTGACTGCAGCAGGCAGACGGCCGTCACGACCGCGGCCTTGAAGACCATCGTCGCGATGGGCGGAATGCCGACCGTGTACACCGTTGTGACGAGGGTCTGGATGACCAGGGCGCCGACGAGGGTGCCGAGGAGTGAATACCGGCCGCCCGCGAGGGAGGTTCCGCCGATCACGACCGCGAGGATCGCATCCAGTTCGATGAAGAGGCCGGTGTTGTTCGCGTCGGCCGCCGTCTGGTTCGAGGTCAGGATGAGGCCGGCGATGGCGGCGGAGAAGGCCGAAAAGGTGTACACGGTGATGAGGAGTCCCCGCGACCGGACTCCCGCCTGTCTGCTCGCCTCCGGATTGATTCCGACCGATTCGATCAGGAGCCCGAGCGCCGTACGCCGGGTGAGCAGGGCGGCCGCGGTGAAGATGACCACCGCGATGACGACGGAGACCGGGATGCCGAGGACGAAGCCGGACCCGATCACCTTGAACGGAGGACTGTTCACGGTGAGGATCTGGCCCTCGGTGATGAGCATCGCCGCCCCGCGCCCGGCGGTCATCAGGATCAGGGTCGCGATGATGGGCTGGATCCCGAGCACGGCGACCAGGAAACCGTTCCACAGGCCGAGCACGAGGGCGATCAGGAGCGCGACGATCACGGCGACCGCGACCGTGCCGATGCTGCCCGGCTCCGGGGAACCGAGAATGATCGAGCAGGCGACGGCCCCCGCGATCGCACACACGGCGCCCACGGAGAGGTCGATCCCCCGCGTCGCGATGACGAGCGTCATCCCGACCGCGATGATGAGGGTCGGCGCGCCATTGCGGGCGATGTCGACGAGGCTTCCGAACAGGTGGCCGTTCTTGACCTCGAGGCTGAAGAACCCGGGAAAGGCCACCAGGTTGATGATGAACAGGACGAGCAGCATCACCACCGGCCAGAACAGCCGGCTCGAGAACATCCGGCTCGCGTTCATCGTGCCACCGCCGTCAGTTCGCCGTCGGCGATGATGGCCAGGAGGCTGTCGACAGTCAGGTCGTCGTTGACGATGTCGGCGACGAGCCTGCGATCCCGCATGATCGCGATCCTGCTGCTGAGGCGCAGGACTTCCTCGAGTTCCGCCGAGATGAACAGCACCGACATCCCGTTTTCGGCGAGGTTGACCACGAGCTTCTGGATCTCGGCCTTCGCACCCACGTCGATGCCTCGGGTCGGCTCATCGAGGATCAGCAGCCGCGGCGCGACGGCGAGCCACCTCGCCAGCAACACCTTCTGCTGGTTGCCTCCCGAGAGATTCCTGACGATGGCGTCCGGGTTGGCCGGCCGGATGTTCAGGGCCTGGATGTAGCTGACCGCGAGCTCGTCGCGGCGTTTCCGCGAGATCGGGTGGAACCAGCCGCGATCGGCCTGCAGTGCGAGCACGATGTTGTCCCGCACGGTGAGGTCCTCGACGATGCCCTCCGCGCGCCGGTTCTCCGAGGAGTATGCGACACCCCGCGCGAGCGCGGAGCGCGGGGTCCGGAACCGGTGCGGCGTGCCGTCGATCACCAGTTCCCCGGAGTCCGGCCGGTCGATGCCCGAGAGGATCCGGGCGAGCTCGGTCCGCCCGGAGCCGAGGAGCCCGGCGAGCCCGACCACCTCGCCGGTGTAGACCCTGAGGTCGACCGGTGCGATGGATCCCTTGCGTCCGAGCGCCCTCGCGGCGAGAAGGGGCACCTCGTCGCCTTCCCCGCCTCCCGGTTCGACAATCCGTCGCTCGAGGGCGTCGAGGATCGCGAGTTCCTTCCCGATCATCTTCTGCACGAGGTCGAGGCGCAGGATCTCGTCCGTGCGGTACTCGCCGACGAGTTTGCCGTTCCGCAGGACCGTGAGGCGGTCGGAGATCTCGTAGACCTGGTCGAGGAAATGGGAGACGAAGAGAATCGCGACGCCCTCGGCCTTCAGCTCGCGAATCACCCGGAAGAGTTCCGCGACCTCGTCGGCGTCGAGACTCGACGTCGGCTCATCGAGGATGAGGACCTTCGCGTGGACGTCGATGGCCCTGGCGATCGCGACGAGTTGCTGAACGGCGAGAGAGTGCGAACCGAGGAGGGAACCGGGGTCGATGTCGAGGTGCAACCCCCCGAGGAGTTCCAGCGCCCGGCGACGGGTGGCCCGCCAGTCGATGCCGCCGAACCGGCGCGGTTCGCGACCGAGCATGATGTTCTCGGCGACACTCAGGTTTCCGAGCAGGTTGACCTCCTGGTACACCGTGCTGATCCCGGCGTTCTGGGCCTGCGCCGGGCCCGCGAACGACACCCGGCTGCCGGCCAGCAGGATCTCGCCGCTGTCGGTCGGGCCGCTGTCGATCTGATAGACGCCGGTGAGCGCCTTGATCAGGGTCGACTTGCCTGCACCGTTCTCCCCGAGCAGCGAGTGCACCTCCCCGGGGAACATTCGAAAGCTCACCTCGTCGAGTGCTTTGACGCCGGGGAACGAGATCGAGATGTTGGTCATCTCGACGACGGGAACCTGTCCGTTCATTCACGTACTCTCTTCATCGTCTTCTGCAAGCGGATGCCGGCTCCCGGCGGCGGGGACCGGCCGGCCGGATGGCCGACCGGTGGGCGCCGCCGGAGGCCGGCGAGGCAGTGCCGGGCTCGCTCAGTACTGACGGGTGGGAAGCGCGGCGGTCGCCTGCTCCTGGGTGAAGGTGGTCTCCTCCGTGAGGATGCGCTTCTCGACGCTCTCCCCCGCGACGACCTTCTTGACGATGTCGACCAGCTGCTTACCGAGGAGCGGAGAGCACTCCACGATGAAGTTGATCTTGCCGTCGGAGAGGGCCTTCATGCCGTCCTTCACCGCGTCGATCGTGACGATCTTGATGTCCTTCCCCGGGACCTTCCCCGCGGCTTCGACGGCCTCGATCGCGCCGAGGCCCATGTCATCGTTGTGGGCGAAGATCAGGGTGGCGTCCGGGTTGGACTTCAGGAGCGCTTCGGTGACCTGCTTGCCGCCTGCCCTGGTGAAGTCGCCGGTCTGCGACGCGACGATCTGGAACTTCGGGTCCGCCTTGATGACGTCCGCGAAGCCTTCCGCCCGGTCGATGGCGGGAGCCGCGCCCGTTGTGCCCTCGAGCTGGATGATCTTGACGGGATCGGTCTGGTTCTTGTATTCGTCGACGACCCACTGGCCGGCCTTCTGGCCTTCCTTGATGAAGTCGGAGCCGAGGAAGCTCACATAGAGACTGTCGTCTTTCGAGTCGACGGCACGGTCCGTGAGGACCACGGGAATGCCGGCGTCCTTCGCTTCCTTCAGCACCGCGTCCCAGCCGGTCTCGACGACGGGAGAGAACGCGATGACGTCGACGCCCTGGGTGATGTACGAGCGGATGGCCTTGATCTGGTTCTCCTGCTTCTGTTGCGCGTCCGAGAACTTGAGCTGCATTCCGGACGCGGCGAACGCATCCTGGATGTCCTTCGTGTTCGCGGTCCGCCAGCCGCTCTCCGCGCCGACCTGCGCGAAGCCGACGACGATGTCGCCGGGCGCCTTCGCCGCGCCCGCCGATCCGGTGCCCGAGGCCGTGGAACAGCCGGTGAGGGCGAGGAGAAAGGCGCCGACGGCGACCGCTCCGATCATCTTCCTGATCATGTGACTAAACCTCCTTGTTTAGCGTCCCGGCGGAACATTCTGCTGCGTGACTCGGTGCCGGGCGACCAGGTCGTTCTGGTCGTTGCCGAAATGTTAGCGCTCACAAGTATGGGTTGACAAGCCCCCGAGATATCTTTTCGATCTCATTCGACAGGCGAACCACCAGCATCCGTTGAGTGATTGTGAGCGCTCATATTCACTGCCCCCGCACGCAAGCGGAGCCGGCCCCGGGCTGGGGCCGGCTCCGCCGGGTCCTGCTGCAGGCGCTACTTGGTGAGCGGCGCGAGCTTGGGATCGTTCGCGTATGCCTCTGCCGCGTTCGCCTTCGTCACGATGACCGGGGGCAGGAGGTAGGCGGGAACGATCTTGACCCCGTTGTCGTACGACTTGGTGTCGTTCACGTCGACGGCCTCACCCTTCTGCAACGCCTGGGCCATCTTGATGGCCTGGGCGACGAGCAGGCGGGTGTCCTTGTTGATCGTCGAGTACTGCTCACCGGCCATGATCGACTTGACCGATTCGACCTCGGAGTCCTGGCCGGTCACGACCGGGATGGGCTTGCCTGCCGCCTTCACCGAGGTGATGATCGCCCGGGCGAGGGTGTCGTTCGGGGACAGGACACCGTCGAGGGCCTTGTCGCCGTAGGTGCTGGTCAGGAGTGAGTCCATCCGGCTCTGCGCGTTCTCGGCCTTCCAGCCGGCGGTCGCCGTCTGCTTGATGTCGGTCTGGCCGGATGCGACGACGAGGGTGCCGTCGTCGATCTTCGGCTGGAGCACGCTCATCGCGCCGTTGAAGAAGACCGCGGAGTTGGCGTCGTCGGAGGAGCCAGAGAAGAGTTCGATGTTGTACGGCCCGGCCGCCTTCCGGCTCTTGAGCCCGTCCAGGAGCGCCTGGCCCTGCAGCTCGCCGACCTTGAAGTTGTCGTAGGCCACGTAGTAGTCCACGTCCGGCGTGTTCAGGATCAGCCGGTCGTAGGCGATCACCGTCGCGCCCGCGTCCTTCGCCGCCTTCACCTGGGTGCCGAGCTGGCCGCCGTCGGCCGCGCCGATGATGATGACCTTGGCGCCGTTGGTGACCATCGCCGAGATCTGGTCCTGCTGGTCCTTGACCGTTGTCGAGGCGCCGGCGTACTGGACGTCGCCCTTGAACCCGGCCGTCTTGAGGCCGTCTTCGAAGAGGCCGCCGGCGAGGACCCAGTTCTCAGAGGTCTTCGAGGGAAGCGCGACGCCGATCACCGAATCCGCGGGGAAACCGGCGGCCGCTGTGGAGCCGCCCGTGGTGTCGGTGCGGGTGGAACACCCGGAGAGTGCCATCAGGGCTACCGCTGCGAGTGCTGTAGTCGCAAGGAGTTTTCGCATGTTCGATCGCTTTCTACTCAATGTGGTGGGGCAGGGATTGTGATGTGCGGGTGTGGAGCGAGGTCGTGTGGGGTCATGCGGATGCCGCGGCTCAGGACGGCATGCTCGCCGGCGGCCGGGCCGTGTCCGGGGTGCCGGAGTCCGGGACGACCATCGGCGGCTCATCCGGAGCCGGGGTGGACTTCCGGTTCCGGGTCATGAACCCGAGGATTGACGGCCGACCCTGCTTCTTGTTCCAGACATCCACCCCCACGGCGAGGAGAAGTACGAGACCCTTGATGATCTGCACCCGGTCGCTTCCGACGCCGAGGAGCTGGAGCCCGTTGTTGAGCACGGCCATCACGAGACCACCGATGATGGAGCCGGTGACCGTGCCGATGCCACCGGAGACCGCGGCGCCGCCGATGAACACCGCAGCGATCGCGTCGAGTTCCCAGCTGAGGCCGTCCTGGGGGCCGGAGGCGACGGAACGGGCGACGAAGATCATTCCGGCGAGGGCGGCGAGGATCGACATGTTCATCATCACGAGGAAGTTGATCCGCCGGGACTTCACTCCGGACAGTTCGGCGGCGAGCTTGTTGCCGCCGACGGCGTAGACGTGACGGCCGAAGATCGTGTTCCGGGTCACGAACGAATACACCAGCACGAGCACCCCGAGGATGATGCCGGAGACCGGGAAGCTCGTTCCGGTGCGGCCACCGGCGAAGAGGAAGGTCGCGTAGATGACGACCGCGTCGAGCAGCACGACCTTGACGACGCTCGCCCAGAGCGGGGACGGCGTCGAGCCCATGATCCGCTGCACGCGGCGCGCCCTGATCTCCCGCCAGATCACGGCGATCACGATGATGAGCCCAAGCAGGAGAGTGAGGTTGTTGTACCCGGTGTACGGGCCCACCTCCGGCAGGTACCCGGAACCGATGGTGGTGAACCCGGGGGGAACGGGCACCGTGTTGGCGTTGCCGATCAGCTGGTTGCCGCCACGGAAGATGAGCATGCCGGCGAGGGTGACGATGAAGGCGGGCACGCCGACGAAGGCGACCCACCAGCCCTGCCAGGCTCCGATCAGCATGCCCACGAAGAGACCGAAGAGGATGGCGAGCGGCCAGGGCAGGTTCCAGTCCTTCATGGAGGTTGCGACGACGATTCCGACGAACGCGGCGACCGACCCGACGGACAGGTCGATGTGCCCGGCGATGATCACGATCACCATTCCGATGGCGAGAATCAGGATGTAGGAGTACTGGCTGACGAGGTTGATCAGGTTGCCCGAGGAGAGGGTCAGGCCGTTGGTGAGGTACTGGAAGAGCAGGATGATCGCGATCAGGCTGAACAGGATGCCGAACTGACGCAGGTTTCCCCCGCCGAACAGCTTCCGCGCGCCGCGCGCCTCGCTCGTAGTGGTGGTCTCGGTAGTCATCAGCTGCGAACCTTCCTTCTGGCGCTGGTCATGCTCTTCATCAGGGTTTCCGGATCGGCCTCCGCCGCGGGGATGCAATCCGTGATCGCACCCTCGAAGACTGTGTAGATGCGGTCGGCGAGCCCCAGGAGCTCAGGGAGTTCCGAGGAGATCAGGATCACGCCCTTGCCCTGCGCCGCGAGGTTCTGGATGATGCCGTAGATCTCGAATTTCGCGCCGACGTCGATGCCGCGGGTGGGTTCGTCGAGGATGAGCAGGTCGGGGTCGGTGAACATCCACTTGGCGAGCACGACCTTCTGCTGGTTGCCGCCGGAGAGTTTGCTCACCCCGGAATCGACCGTCGGCGTCTTGATCCGGAGACTCGTGCGATAGCCCTCCGCGATCGCGAACTCCTTGCCGTCATTGACGACGGGACCGGCCGAGATCTTGGAGAGCTTCGCGGACACGATCGAACGCTTCACGTCGTCGAGCAGGTTGAGGCCGAGCGCCTTGCGGTCCTCACTCACATAGGCGAGCCCGTGGTCGATGGCCTCCGCGACGTTCCTCAGTTCGATTTCCTTGCCGTCCTTGAACATCCGCCCGGAGAGGAACGTGCCGTATGACCGCCCGAAGATGCTCATCGCGAGTTCGGTGCGGCCGGCTCCCATGAGGCCGGCGATGCCGACGATCTCCCCGCGCCGCACGGTGAGGCTCGAGTTCTTGACGACCATCCGCTCCGTGACCTGCGGGTGCTGCACGTTCCAATCCCGCACCTCGAAGAACACCTCGCCGATGTGCGGGACGTGGTCGGGGAACCGGCTCTCGAGGCTCCGGCCGACCATTCCGCGGATGATGCGGTCCTCGTTGACCCCGTCCCTGACGACGTTGAGGGTTTCGATCGTCTTCCCGTCCCTGATGATCGTGATGGAGTCGGCGACCTGTTCGATCTCGTTGAGCTTGTGGGAGATCATGATCGAGGTGATCCCCTTGCCCTTGAGGCCGCGGATCAGGTCGAGCAGGTGCTGCGAGTCCGCCTCGTTGAGCGCCGCCGTCGGCTCGTCGAGGATCAGCAGCTTGACCGACTTGCTGAGCGCCTTGGCGATCTCGACGAGCTGTTGCTTGCCGACGCCGATGTTCTTGATCAGGGTGTCCGGGTCCTCGCGGAGCCCGACCCGTGCGAGCAGCTCGAGGGCGGTCTTCTTGGCTGTGATCCAGTCGATGGCCCCCCACTTGGTCGGCTCGTTGCCGAGGAAGATGTTCTCGGTGATGGAGAGTTCGGGGATGAGCGCGAGTTCCTGGTGGATGATCGCGATCCCGGCTTCTTCGCTCGAGCGGATGTCCCTGAAGTGCACGGTCACACCCTGATAGACGATGTCGCCGTCGTAGGTCCCGTACGGGTATACCCCGGAGAGGACCTTCATGAGAGTGGACTTGCCCGCACCGTTCTCGCCGCAGATGGCGTGAATCTCTCCGGCTCTCACTGTGAGGGACACATCCGACAGGGCCTTGACCCCGGGAAATTCCTTCGTGATCGATCGCATCTCCAGAATGACCGGCCCGTCCGCGGGGACGGGCTCGTCGTTCATGACGTGCTGGGTGGACATCATTGTGCTCCTTGCGCCAGATGCCACAGATAGTAACCGGCACTGGCCGTGAGCAACAGGCTCGATGCGGCACGCTCGGATCACGCTTGGGTAACGGCCGATCGGCTACCAAAGGGCAGATCGCAGGCGTAAAAAAGCGGGCCGGTCGTCCGAAGACGACCGGCCCGCTCGTGCGTGGCGTTCGGGGTCAGCGACCGCCGGAGCGACGCTTGTTGTATACGTCGAATGCGACGGCGCCGAGCAGCACCAGGCCCTTGATGAGCTGCTGGTACTCCGTTCCGACACCGAGGATCGACATTCCGTTGTTGAGCAGCCCGATGATGAAACCACCGATGATGGCGCCGGTGACCGTACCGATACCACCCGTGACCGCGGCCCCACCGATGAAGACGGCGGCGATGGCGTCGAGCTCGAAGCCGTCACCGGCCTTCGGGTTGGCGAGGTTGAGCTGGGCGGTGAAGACGAGCCCGGCGAGTGCCGAGATGACGCCCATGTTCACGAACAGCATGAACGTGACGCGCTTGGTCTTGATACCCGACAGGGCCGCGGCGTTCAGGTTGCCACCGATGGCGTAGATGTGGCGGCCGAAGACGCTGTTGGACATCACGGATGCGTAGACGACGATCAGGATGCCGAGGACGATGAGCACGATCGGCGTGCCGCGGTAGCTCGCGAGCAGGTACGTGATGCCGATGATCATCGCTGCGGTGAAGACCAGCTTGGTGAGGAACCACGCGAACGGCTCGTCTTCTACGTCGTACTTGGCGCGGGCACGGCGCTGGCGGATGCCCTGGAGCACCAGGAAGAGCGTCGCAATGATGCCGATACCGAGGGTGAGCGGTTCGACGGCACTGGTTCCGCCGCCGAGGTCGGGGAGGAAGCCGCTGCCGAGGGCGCGGAACTCGTCGGGGAACGGCGAGATCTGCTTGTTCTGCAGTGCGATCTGGGTGAGCCCACGGAAGGTGAGCATCCCGGCCAATGTGACGATGAAGGCCGGTATCCCGAAGTAGGCGATCCAGAAGCCCTGCCACATTCCCACGAGGGCGCCGACGCCGAGGCACAGGATGATCGCGAGCCACCACGGCACATTCCACTGCGTGATCATCACGCCGGACATGGCGCCGACGAAGGCGACGACGGAACCGACCGACAGGTCGATGTGGCCGGCGATAATGACCATGACCATGCCGACGGCGAGGATCAGGATGTAGCTGTTCTGCACGATCAGGTTGGTGACGTTGATCGGCTTCAGGGTGATGCCGTTTGTGGCCACCTGGAAGAAGATCACGATCGCGATCAGGGCGATGAACAGGCCGATTTGCCGTAGCTGGCCGGCGAGGTAATTAAGTGAAGATCTGAACACGCTCATCGCTTGTCCTTGTCCCTTTCCTGGGTCATGTTTTGCATAAGGAATTCAGCCGTCGTCTGCCCGCGGGCCACGTCTGCCGTGATCCGGCCTTCGAAGATGGTGTAGATCCGGTCGCAGATGCCGATCAGTTCCGGCAGCTCGGACGAGATCACGATGACGCCCTTGCCTGCGTCGGCGAGGCGGTTGATGATCCCGTAGATCTCATACTTGGCGCCGACGTCGATGCCGCGGGTGGGTTCGTCCAGGATGAGGACATCCGGGTCGGAGAACATCCACTTGGAGAGAACGACCTTCTGCTGGTTGCCGCCGGAGAGCTTCCCGGCGAGGGCCTCTACTGTCGGGGCCTTGATGTTCATGCTCTTCCGGTAGCCCTCCGCGACGACGATCTCCTGGTTGGAGTCGACCCAGCCGCGCTTGGCGATCTTGTGCATGCCCACCGTGGAGATGTTGCGCTTGATGTCTTCGATCAGGTTGAGCCCGTAGCGCTTGCGGTCCTCGGTGGCGTACGCCAGGCCGTGTTCGATCGCGTTCGCTACCGTGCTCGTGTTGATCTTGACGCCGTTCTTGTACACGGTGCCCGAGATGTTGTGGCCGTAGCTGTGGCCGAACACGCTCATCGCGAGTTCGGTCCTGCCCGCGCCCATCAGCCCGGCGATTCCGACGATCTCGCCGGCCCTGACGGTGATGTTCGCGTCCTTGACGACCCGGCGCTGGTGGTCGAGCGGGTGGTAGACGTTCCAGTCTTCAACCCGGAGGAGTTCCTCACCGATGTTCGGCGTGTGGTCGGGGTACCGGCTGCCGAGGTCCCGTCCGACCATGCCCTTGATGATGCGCTCCTCGGAGATGTCATCGGTGTGCATGTCGAGCGTCTCGATGAGCTTGCCGTCACGGATGATCGTGACCTCGTCGGCGATGGCCTTGATCTCGTTCAGCTTGTGGCTGATCATGATCGAGGTGACGCCCTGGCCTTTGAGGTGCTTCATCAGGTCGAGCAGGTGCGCGGAGTCCTCATCGTTGAGTGCCGCGGTCGGCTCGTCCAGGATCAGGAGCTTGACTTCCTTGGACAGGGCCTTCGCGATCTCCACGAGCTGCTGCTTGCCGACGCCGATGTCGCGGATCTTGGTGATCGGGTTGTCCTTGAGACCGACTCTGGCGAGCAGCTTGGCTGCCTCCATGTTGGTCTTGTTCCAGTCGATCCAGCCGTTGTTCTGCTGCTCGTTGCCGAGGAAGATGTTCTCGGCGATGGAGAGGAACGGGCTCAGGGCGAGTTCCTGGTGGATGATGACGACGCCTGAGGCCTCGGAGTCATTGATGGATTTAAAGGCGACCGGCTCGTTTTCGAAGACGATCTCGCCGTCGTACGTGCCGTGCGGGTAGACGCCGGAGAGCACCTTCATCAAGGTGGACTTTCCTGCGCCGTTCTCGCCGCAGATCGCGTGAATGTGGCCTCGCTTCACCGCGAGGGAAACGTCCTGGAGGGCTTTCACTCCGGGAAAGGTTTTCGTGATGCTGCGCATCTCGAGAATATTCGTTGTCACCGTTACTTCTTCTTCCGGTGGAGAGAGGGTGGGTGGTGGTTGTGGTGCTTTCGGTGCTGGCAGTGGCGGCGGGTTACCCGCCGCCACTGCCGGTGAAGAGAAGAACCTACTTGAGGTCGGCTTCGGTGTAGTAACCGGTGTCGACGAGCAGGGCCTTGTAGTTGTCGATCGTGACGACCTGAGGAGCGAACAGGAAGGTCGGGACGATCTTGACCTTGTTGTCGTAGCTCTTCGTGTCGTTGACCTCGGGGGTCTTGCCGTTGAGCAGGTCGTCGGCCATCTTGACGGCCTCGTCGCCGAGCTGGCGCGTGTCCTTGTAGATGGAGGAGTACTGCTGCTTGGCGATGATCGACTTGACCGAAGCGGCCTCGGAGTCCTGACCGGTGATGATCGGGAGCTTGTCGGTGGCGTATCCCGAGCTCGTCAGAGCCGAGATGATGCCGATGGAGAGACCGTCATACGGGGAGAGCACGCCGTCGACCTTGGAGCCGTCGGAGTAGGTGCTCGCGATGAGGTTCTGCATCCGCTTCTGGGCGGTCGCCGGGTCCCAGCGAAGGGTGGCTACCTGGGTGAAGCTGACCTGGCCGCTCTTGACGACGATGACGCCCTTGTCGATCTGCGGCTGCAGGACGGACATTGCGCCGTTGAAGAAGAACGTGGCGTTGTTGTCGTCGGGGCTGCCACCGAAGAGCTCGACATTGAAGGGTCCGGTCTTGCCGGTCTCCTTGCCGTCCTTGTCCAGCACGCCGAGTCCGGTGAGCAGGCTCGTGGCCTGCAGAACGCCGACCTCGTTGTTGTCGAACGTGGTGTAGTAGTCGACGTTCTTGTTGCCGTTGATCAGGCGGTCGTACGCGATGACCTTGACGCCGGCCGCTGCGGCCTGGTCAAGCTGGTCGCTGAGCGCGGTGCCGTCGATCGACGCGATGATGAGGATCTTCGCGCCCTTCGTCAGCATGTTGCTGATCTGCTGGACCTGGGTCGGGATCTTGTCTTCGCCGTATTCGAGGTCGACCTTGTAGCCGAGCTTCTCGAGGGAGGCCTTGACGGCGTCGCCGTCCTTGATCCAGCGCTCGCTGGACTTGGTGGGCATTGCGACGCCGACGAGTGCGCCGGCGTTGGCGCCCGCTGCAGCGGTCGTCGTGGCTGTGTCGCCTCGTCCGCCGGAGCAGGCAGCGAGGGAGAGTGCGAGTCCAATGGCAGCGATGCCTGCGAGGACCTTACTTGTCTTCACTGAATTACCTTTCGTGGATCTGTTATCAACTCTGATGGCAGTTGTATTGGTGCTGCTATGTGATTACAGGCCTTGTCCCAGTGGGTAGTCGGCCTGGTTCCAACGCACCTCGCGGGTGAAATCCCGAAGGGTGGTGGTCTTATCGATCACGAGAAGCTCAGTGCGAGCGCTCTCGGCGAAATCGTGGGGGTGAGCGGTGAAGAGGGCGGACACTACTTCAGTGCTCCCTGCGGCGCTTGTCCGTAGACGTTCTGATAGCGGTTGAAGAGGGAATCGATCGCGGCCTGCGGGATCGGGATGAGTTCGCCGCCCTGCCGGGCGATGTGCACGGTTCGCGCGACGTCCTCGACCATGACGGCCGCCTTGACGGCGTCACGGGCGTCCTTGCCGATCGTGAACGGACCGTGGTTCTGCATCAGCACGGCGCGGGAGCGGTGTCCCGTGAGCGCCTCGACGATGCCGCGGCCGATCGTGTCGTCCCCGATGATCGCAAAGTTGCCGATCGGGATCGGGCCGCCGAATTCGTCGGCCATGGCCGTGATCACGCAGGGGATTTCCTCGCCGCGGGCGGCCCAGGCGGTCGCGTAGGTGGAGTGCGTGTGCACGACACCGCCGATCTCGGGCATGTTGCGGTAGACGTAGGCGTGTGCCGCGGTGTCGCTCGACGGGGAGCGGTCGGAGCCGGGGGTTCCCGGGATCACGGTGCCGTCGAGGTCGCACAGGATCATGTTCTCCGGGGCGAGGTCTGCGTAGTCGACCCCACTCGGCTTGATCACGAAGAGGTCTGCACCCGGGACGCGGCCGGAGACGTTGCCGCCGGTCCAGACCACGAGTCCGTTGCGGGTGAGCTCGGCGTGGAGATCGGCGACTTCGGCGCGGACGCGGGCGATCGCGACCTCGATCTGGGGTCCGTAGGTGCTCATGCGAACGCCACCACATCGGTGGAGATTCCCGCAGCGCACGTGGCGACGTTCGGTCGGTGATCGCCTCTGCTGAGAGAGAGCTCGGCGGATGCGTCGGCTGCGAGCGCGGCCTGTGCGTTCTCGATCACGAAATTCGACTCCTTTGTCATGCGGTGCTGAGGCCGAAGCCATCTGCGTACTCACGTGCGTACTTACATTGTCACGAAATGTGAACGGTCACAATCGCTGTGTTCACATTACGCCCGCAGTGGGCGTTCTTGTCAAGTCACGGCGAAAAGTGGGTGGTTGCGTTTTGATAACCACCCGATTCACGCCGGATTCAGAAGGCGGGCGGGCCCGTCGAGCCGCGAACGATGAGCTCGGGAATGATCGCTTCACGGAACTTGTCCGGGTCTTCACCGGCGATGGTGCCGAGCAGGAGGGCGATGCAGCGTCTGCCCAGTTCGGCGAAATCCTGGCGGACGGTCGTGAGCGGGGGCCAGAAGTGCGCCGCCTCCGGGATGTCGTCGAAACCGACGATGCTCACGTCCCGCGGGATGTCGAGCCCAGCATCCCTGACCGCGTGCATGATCCCGAGCGCCATCTGGTCGTTCGACGAGAAGATGGCGGTGAAATCGCGTTGTCGCAGCAGCTCGCGCCCGGCGTGGTACCCGAAGTCCGCGGTCCAGTCCCCGAGGATCGGGGCGGTCGTCGGAACGTCCATCGCCCCCATCTCCTCGAGGAATCCGCGCATCCGAGCCTCTGCCTCGATCCAGTCCTGCGGCCCCGCGAGGTGGAAGATCCGCCGGTGTCCGAGGTCGATGAGGTGCCGCGTGGCCAGTCGGGCGCCGTGGATCTGGTCGACGGAGAGTGCATGATCGTTGGGCCGGCCCGTCGACTGGAGGGTGACGTACGGCACCTCGATCGAGAGCTGTTCCAGCACGTCGAAGACGCGGACCTGCGGTGCGATGACCACGATCCCCTCCACGGACTGATACATCAGGTGGTCGAGTGCCGCTTCGATGGAGGCCGTGTCGACCGAGGTGAGATTGGCGGTGTTGACGTAGTAGCCCGCCTCCCGCGCCGCATCCTGGATCGCGGCGATGCTGCTCGCGGGGCCGTACTGGGACCCGGAGGCCGACAGCACGCCGATCGTGCGCGACCTTCCCCTCGAGAGGGCCCTGGCCGCCCGGTTCGGCCGGTATTGGAGTTCCTCGATCACCTGGAGCACGCGGGCCTTCGTGGAGTCACGAATGCTCGGGTGGTTGTTGAGCACCCTCGACACGGTCTGATGCGAGACGCCGGCAAGGCGTGCGACGTCCCGGATGCTGGGGGCCCGGCCAGTGGGCAGTTCAGCAGTCATCGGGGCCTCGTCTATGAGCACGGTCACAAAAAATTACGCATCCCCAGTATGCACCGCTCGGGAACCGCGTTGTGACCGTCACATGGCGGGGATCGCGCCTCAGCCGGCGGGGTGGGGCACTCGCGCGAACGCGCGGACCGGGAAGGTCCCGAAGCCTTCGATCTTCGGGGGCACCGCCGAGAACGCGGCCCCGGAGCCCGGCACCTCGGCCATTCCGGTCAGATGTTCGACGACGTGGATGCCGGCGGCGAGCAGGACGGAATGGGCCGGCCGTTCCCCGCTCCCCTCGGTGTCGTCGATGTTGAGCGAGTCGATCCCGACGAGGGCGACACCGGCGTCGACCAGCATCTGTGCGGCCTCCTCTGTGAGGAAGGGGGCACCGGAGCGGTACTCCGGAGTGCCGAAGTGGCGGTCCCAGCCGGTGTGGATCAGCACCGCAGAGCCCACCAGGGCGGGGCCGCGCTCCATGAATACCTCTGCGGGAATGCCCCGGGTCGCAGCATCCGTCAGATGGAATACCTCGGCGGGCAGATCGACAAGGGTGGCGAGGTCGAGACCGGCGAGGTCCGCTCCGCCCGCGTAGCGATGGTACGGACTGTCGAGGTACGTGCCGGTATTGCCGATCAGGGTGATCACGTCCATCGTGAATTCGGTGCCGGGAGCGTACGACGCGCGTGAGGCCGCGCGGGTGAGGAATGGCTCGATCACGGGAGCGGGCAGGCCGGGGTAGGTGATGAGACCGGCACGGATCGTGTGGCTGAGATCGATCAGGCGGGCGCGGGTGACGGTCATGGGGTTCTCCTGGCGGGTTCGGCGTTCAGCGGGCTCAGCGGGTTCGGGGCTCAGCGGGTTCGGGGCTCAGCGGGTTCGGGGCTCGGCGGGTTCAGCGGGTGGCCAGGCGCGATCGGGCGGATCGGCGACCGTGACGTTTGACCTGGCCGATGACCACCGCCACGAGGGCGAGTGCTGCCGGCACGAGCAGGTTCGGGCAGGCGAGCACGAGCAGCGCTCCGGTGAGGAAGACGCTGACCACCGCGAGCCACCAGCCGAGGCTGTACCGGTCGAGGAGGCGTACCGCGGCGATCATGCCGAGCGTGTAGATCGCGACCATGGAGCTCGTGTGGATCAGGATGAACGCAGACAGGGGCAGGTGCTGCGTCACCATGATCGTGAAGTACCCACCGGTGAGCACGGCCACGAGCGTGAGACTGCGGCGCGGAACGCCCCCGGTCTCGACACCCCGGGCGAGCCAGCGCGGGAGGTCACCGTCGCGGCCGAGCGAGGCACCGAGTTTGGCGAAGGCGCCGAGATACACGTTGAGCACCCCGAGCGCGACGATCGCCGCGATCACCGCGACGGACACCGGGCCAACGCCGCCCGGCGACTGGGCGACGAGGGCCAGCAGGGGCACGGCGCCCGATCCCGCTGCGCCGCCGAGGACGGCGACCGTTACGTACTGAAGCGCCAGATAGGCGGCCCCGACCACCACGAGCGCGATCGCGGTCGCCGCCGGGATGACCCGGCGCGGATTGCGGAACTCCCCCGCGATGTGGGTGCCGACCTCCCAGCCCGCGAAGGCCCAGACGAACAGGCTGACGGCTGCGCCGACGCCGGTCCAGCCGTTGGGCAGGAACGGGTGGAAGTTCGCGGGGTCCGCTGCGGGGAAGGCGACGGTGACGACACCGATCACGATGACGAGCAGCGCTCCGGTCAGGACGAGCTGCACGGCCCCGGAGACCCGCACACCGAGGTAGTTGGAGACGAACGGCGGGACCAGGATCAGGAGGGCGACCGCAGGCACCGTGCCGGGGTCTGCTCCGATGATCGCCACGACGTATTCCGCACCGAGCATAGCGACGACGGGTGCGCCGAAACCGACGCCGAAGAAGAACCAGTAGCCGGTCATCCGCGCCCAGGTCTGGCCGAGGGCGGTGCGCACGTAGCTCGCCACACCACCGGGGTCCGGGTACCGGGCGGCGAGGGCGGCGAACGTGCCCGCGAGCGGGATGGACAGCACGAAGACGATCAGGACCGCGAGTAGGGAGGCCGGCCCAGCCGCCGCCGCCGCGAGTCCCGGGAGCACCAGGATCCCGGTGCCTAGAACGGCGGCGATGTAGAGCGCGGTGCCCTGGAGCAGGCCGAGGCTGCCGGCACCGGAGGGAACGGAGTTCGCGGGCGCATCCGTCGCCGGTGTCGTCGTCATGCTCCTATGCTGCCGGACGACGACCCCGCGCGAAATGGCAGACTAGACACACTCCGTCGATTTCCTGCCAAACTGTCCTCCGCCCGCCCGGGCACCTCACCAATTCAGGGGCGGGAGAGGCTCGCGACCGCGGCGAGGGCCGCGTCGAGGTCGGCAATCAGGTCGGCCTTGTCCTCGATACCGACGGAGAGGCGGATGATGTTGTCAGCCACCTCGAGTTCGGTGCCGCGGACCGAGGCGTGCGTCATTTCGGCGGGGTAGTTCACGAGGGACTCGACGCCGCCGAGGGACTCGGCGAGCTGGAAGAGTTTCGTGGACTCGGCGAAGGTGCGCGCTGCGGCGGCTCCTCCGGTGAACGCGATCGAGAGCATGCCTCCGAAGCCGCTCATCTGGCGCTTCGCGAGTTCGTGGCCGGGGTGGTTCGGCAGGCCGGGGTAGTAGACGGCCTCGAGAGCGGCGTGGCCGTCGAGGTGCTCGGCGATCGCCTGCGCGTTGGAGCAGTGCCGGTCCATCCGCACCGAGAGGGTCTTGATGCCGCGCACGGTGAGCCAGGCGTCGAGGGGTGCGGAGACCGGCCCCGTCGCGAACTGCAGGAACTGCGCCTTCTGGTACAGCGCGTCGTCGTTGATCACGAGAGCGCCGCCGAGCACGTCGGAGTGGCCGCCGAGGTACTTGGTGGTCGAGTGCACGACGACGTCGGCTCCGAACGCGAGAGGATGCTGCAGCGCGGGGCTCGCAAAGGTGTTGTCGACGATCACGGTGACACCGAAGCGGTGGCCGAGGGTGGCCAGCGCGCCGATGTCGCTGATCTTCATGAGGGGGTTGCTCGGGGTTTCGACCCAGAGGATCTTCGTCTCGCCGGGAATGATCGCGGCCTCGACGGCGGCGAGGTCGGCCAGGTCCACGGTCGTGTTGCGGATGCCGATCGCGCCGTGGACCGTGTTGATCAGACGGTGGGTTCCGCCGTAGACGTCGTTGCCGAGGACGATGTGGTCTCCGGGGGCGACTAGGGCACGGAGGATGGTGTCTTCCGCGGCGAGACCGCTTGCAAAGGACAGGCCGTGCTTGCCGCCCTCGAGGGCGGCGAGCACGGTCTCGAGCACGGTGCGGGTCGGGTTTCCGCCTCGGCTGTATTCGTAGCCGCCGCGCAGGTGGCCGATGCTCTCCTGGACGTACGTCGAGGTCAGGTAGATCGGCGGGATGACGGCTCCGGTCGTCGGGTCGAATTCCTGTCCGGCGTGGATGGCGAGGGTGTCGAAGTTCGGGGTGCTGGGCATCCGTGGGTCCTTAGGTAGTGGGGGCGCTCAGGCGCTGAGGTAGGTCAGGAGGTCGTGGCGGGTGATGACGCCGAGGGGCTTGCCCTCCGCGGTGACGAGAAGTGCGTCGCCGTGGGCGAAAGCCGCGCGGGCGGCGGCGACGGGTTCGTTGACGCCGATCATCGGGAGGGAGTCGCCGACGTATGCACTGATCTTGTCGGTGAGTTTGGCCTCGCCGGAGAAGACGAGTTCCATCAGATGACGTTCGTCGATCGCGCCGAGCACCTCCCCCATCACGACCGGCGGCTTGGCGGTCAGCACGAGCAGCTGGGAGACGCTCGACGCCGTCATGGCCTCGATCGCGTCCCGCACGGTGGCGATCGGGTGCACGTAGACGAAGGCGGGCAGGGTGCCGGTCTTGCTCTCGAGGAGGTCGGCCACGGTGTGCCCGGCCGGAGCGTTGCTGAAACCGTAGCTGCGCATCCACTTGTCGTTGAAGATCTTGCCGAGGTAGCCGCGGCCGCCGTCGGGCAGCAGCACGACGACGACGGCGTCGGCCGGGAGGGTCGCGGCCGCGCGGAGGGCCGCGACGACGGCCATGCCGCTCGAACCGCCGACGAGGATGCCCTCTTCGAGCGCGAGGCGCCTGGTCATGGCAAAGGAGTCGGCATCGGAAACGGCGATCACCTCGTGCACGACGGCCGGGTCGTATGCGGCCGGCCAGAAGTCTTCGCCGACGCCTTCGACGAGGTACGGCCTGCCGGTGCCGCCCGAGTAGACCGAGCCCTCGGGGTCGGCGCCGATGATCCGCACGGTGTCCCCGGAGACCTCCCGCAGGTAGCGCCCGGTCCCGGTGATGGTTCCGCCGGTGCCGACACCCGCGACGAAGTGGGTGACGGTGCCGTCGGTGTCCCGCCAGATCTCGGGGCCGGTCGACTCGTAGTGACTGAGCGGCCCGTTCGGGTTCGCGTACTGGTTCGGCTTGAAGGCGCCGGGGATCTCCCTGGCGAGCCGGTCGGAGACGCTGTAGTACGACGCGGGGTCGTCGGGGGCGACGGATGTCGGGGTCACGACGACCTCGGCGCCGTACGCGGTGAGCACGTTGCGCTTGTCCTCGCCGACCTTGTCCGGCAGCACGAAGACGCACCGGTAGCCGCGCTGCTGCGCGACGAGGGCGAGGCCGACGCCGGTGTTTCCCGAGGTGGGTTCGACGATGGTTCCGCCGGGCAGCAGCAGTCCGTCACGTTCGGCGGCATCGATGATGCGGGTGGCGATCCGGTCCTTCGCGGAGCCGCCCGGGTTGAAGTATTCGAGTTTGACCAGCACGGTTGCGCCGATCCCCTCGGTGACCTTGTTCAGTCTGACCAGCGGCGTATTGCCGATGAGGTCGAGGATGGTGTCTGCAATCTTCATGGAAGATCCTTCGTCGAGATGTCGTGAGTGTCACCGCGCGGCCTGGGGCACACGCGCGGGACGGCGAGGAGTGTTCGAGGAGTGTTCGGTGGGGCGAAGGGGTCGGTCAGCGACCCGGACAACACGGACAACGCGGACACCTCAGACGGACGGGCACGCCTCAACTCTAGTACCGCTATTCGGAGAGGAGCCTGGGCGGATCCAGGACGGGACCCGGACCCGTGACCTGCTCGGAATAGAGCCGCGCGTAGACGCCGTTCGCGGCGAGCAGGTCGGAGTGGGTGCCGCTCTCGACGATGCGCCCGCCGTCAACGACGAAGATCACGTCGGCCGCGACGATCGTCGAGAGCCGGTGGGCGATCGCGATCGTGGTGCGGCCTCGGGACGCGGTGTCGAGGGCGGCCTGGACGACGCGCTCCGAGATGGCGTCGAGGGCGCTCGTCGCCTCGTCGAGGATGAGCACCTCCGGGTTCTTCAGGAGCACCCTGGCGATGGCGATGCGCTGTTTCTCGCCGCCGGAGAGCCGGTAGCCGCGCTCGCCGACGACCGTGTCGTAACGGGCGGGGAAGGACGCGATCGTGTCGTGGATGCTCGCGGACCGGGCGGCGGCCTCGAGTTCGTCCGCCGTGGCATCCGGTTTCGCGTAGCGGAGGTTCTCGGCGATGGTCGCGTGGAAGAGGTAGGTCTCCTGGCTCACGATGCCGATGTGGGAGACGAGGGACTGCTGCGCGAGGTCGCGCACGTCGATCCCGCCGAACAGGACCCGCCCGTCCGTCGCCTCGTAGAAGCGGGGAATCAGGTAGGAGACGGTCGTCTTCCCGGCCCCGGACGGCCCGACGAACGCGGCGAACTGGCCCGGCTCGATCGTGAACGAGACCGCGTCGAGGGTGGGCCGGGACTCGCCGACGGCATCCGGATAGGCGAAGGTCACATCGTCGAACTCGACCCGTCCGGTGGCGGGGCCGCTCTCGGGCACGGCGAGCGCGGCCGGGGAATCCTGGATCGCCGGGACGAGGTCGAGGTACTGGAAGATCCGGGCGAAGAGCGCGCTCGAGGTCTGCAGGTCGAGGGCGACCCTCATCAGGCCGAGCAGGGGGAACAGCAGCCGGGACTGCACCGTCGTGAACGCGACGATCGTGCCGGCGGTGATGTCGGCCGAACCGTTGCTCATCAGGAGGCCGGCGACGAGGTAGACGATCGCGGGGATGCTCGAGAGGAAGATGCTGACCATGGCGAAGAACCACTGGCCGCTCATCTGCTGGCTGACCTGCAGCCGCACCTGGTTGTCGTTCTCGTCGGAGTAGCGGCCGATCTCGGTCTGCTGCCTCGTGAAGCTCTTGGAGAGCAGGATCCCGGAGACGCTCAGGGTCTCCTGGGTGATCGCGGTCATGTCGGAGAGCGATTCCTGCGTTTTGGCGGCGATCCGGGCGCGCACCTGGCCGACGCGGCGCTGGGCGATCACGAGGATCGGCATCAGGATGAGGGCGACGATCGTGAGCTTCCAGTCGAGCAGCAGCATCGCGACGAACGCGGCGAGCACCGTGACGGCATTGCCGAGCAGGCTCGAGATGGTGTTGGTGAGCACGCTCGCGACGCCGCCGACGTCGTTCTGCAGTCTCGACTGGATGATGCCGGTCTTGGTGCGGGTGAAGAAGCTCAGCTCCATGGCCTGCAGGTGGGTGAACAGGCGCACCCGCAGGGCGCCCATCACCGTGTTGCCGACGGTCGCGGTGAGCCAGGTCTGCCACACCCCGAGCAGCTGGGAACCGAGGTAGATCGCGATCATGAGCCCGACGAGGGTCGCCAGGCGCGGCAGGTTGGGCTCTCCCCCGGGCGGGAACAGGCCTTCGTCGAAGGCACGCTGCACGAGCAGGGGCGGCACGACCGACAACGCCGCGCTGATGATCACGAGCACGATCGTGATGGTGAGCGCGGTGCGGTGCGGTGCGAACAGCGCGGCAATCCGGCCGAGCAGGTTCGGGATCCGCGGTGCCTCGGCGTTCTCGGCACGCTGGGCGACGGGGTCACCGCCGCTGATCCGCCCGCGCGGGCGTCCGAACTGTCCGGGCCTGCCGGAGGGGGCTGACCCACCACCGTGGCCGTGCATTGCACTCATGCAGCCAGCCTAAGCGCCGCCGCCGCGGCATCCGCTCGCTCTCGTTGCCCTGCCCCGCTCCCACCCTGCCAACGCGTCCCCCGTGGTTCCGAATTCAGGAGTTGAGCTCGTTTTCGGCTCGAATCCGGCCCGAAACACCCGCTGCGGTGCTCAACTCCTGAATTCGGAACAGTCCGGCGTGCCGCTGCGCGGGTTGTCCACAGGGGCGGAACTGGTCAGGTTCTCCACCGATACTGCCGTGCCGTCCACGTCGACGCCCGCGAACGGGAGGGTTGTCCGATGCCCGGTGTGACGGATATCCTCACTGCCCTCGAAGGCGTCGCCCAGCGCCGGGAGCTCATCGCGCACGGGGTCACGGGACGACAACTGAGTGCCGCCGTCAACCAGCGGCAAGCCTTTCGCCCACGGAAGGGCTGGTACGCGCTCCCTGGGACATCGAACGAGCTCATCCGGGCCGTCCGGGTCGGCGGCAGACTCGGCTGTGTCTCCGCGGCGAGACACTACGGTTGGGCGGTAGCCGAGCGATCGGGACTGCATGTCTGCGTCGCGGACAATGCCGCACGCCTGCGCCTGCCTCATGACAAGCGCGAGCGGATGCCGGCCCCGATTCCACGGGACGTCACGCTGCATTGGGTGGAACATCCCGCGAGCCGTCCCGAATCCAGGCTCGTCACATCGCGCCGCGAAACGGTACTGCAACTCGCCCTCTGTCAAAGTCCCGAGCTGACGGTGGCCGCACTCGATTCCTTCCTGCACCTGGACCCGGTGGGGAGTCTCGACCTGGACGTCTGGCTGCGCGAACTGCCCGATGCAGCGCTCGCGCGACTCATGGAGTGCAACAGGCTGTGCCACAGTTTCCTGGAAAGCATCGGCCGGATTCGGCTCGCGAATGCCGGCATCCGTGGTCGGCATCAGGTCCGGATCGCGGGCGTTGGCCGCGTGGATCTACTGCTCGCCGACTGGCTGGTCATTGAATGGGATGGGCTGGAACACCACGACAACGCTGCGGCGCACGACGAAGACTGCAGGCGGGACGCCGTGTTGGCCACGCAGCGGCGCCGATGCCTGCGTTTCAGCTACAACCTCGTGATGCACCACTGGCCGCTCGTGCTCGCCGCGATCCAGACGACCCTCGCCGGGAACCGGCCCTGAGACCCACGGACCGGCCCCAGGCATCCGCCTGCCGCCCGCCCATCGCCCCTGCAGTGTTCCGAATTCAGGAGTTGCGGCCGCAAACTCCTGGTTTGCGGCCGCAAACTCCCGGATTGGGGTTCAACTCCTGAATTCGGAACAGTGGCGAGGGACGAGGAGCGGATGCCGGGGCCGGGTCAGCCCTTCGTCGAGCCGGCCAGGAGCCCGCGCACGAAGTAGCGCTGCAGGCTGAAGAACACGATGAGCGGCACGATCAGGGACACGAAGGCGGCGGCCGTCAGGCGCTGCCAGTCCTGGCCCCGGGTACCCGTGAGCTCGGCGAGACGCTGGGTGAGCGGGGCGACATCCGGCGTTCCGCCCGAGAAGATCAGGGCGACCAGCAGGTCGTTCCACACCCAGAGGAACTGGAAGATCGCGAAGGACGCGAGCGCGGGAACCGCGAGCGGCAGCACAATCCGGAAGAAGACCTGGCCGTGGCTTGCGCCGTCGACCCTGGCCGCTTCGATGACCTCACTGGGGATCTCGGAGATGAAGTTGTGCAGCAGGAAGATCGCCAGCGGGAGTGCGAAAATCGTGTGCGCGATCCAGACCGGCAGGTAGTTCTGCGCGGGAATCATCGGGATCAGCTGGTGCAGCGCTTCCTGGCCCGGCTTCAGGATCGCGGTGAACATCTGGAGCAGCGGGATCAGCGCGAGCTGCAACGGCACGATCTGCAGCGCGAACACGAGCACGAAGAGGGCGCCGCTGCCCTTGAACTTGATCCAGGCGAAGGCATACGCGGCCATCGAGGCGATCACGAGGGGGAAGATCGTGGCGGGGATCGCGATCGCGAGGGAGTTCACGAAGTACGCGCCGAGCTGCGGGGAGGACTGCGAGGTGGAGAGCAGCACCTCCTTGTAGTTGTCGAGCGTGAAGCCCGGGTTCTGCAGGATGGTCCACCACCCCGTCGTGGTGATCAACCCGGCGGGCCGGAAGGAGGACACGAACAGGCCGAAGGTCGGCAGCGTCCAGAGGATCGCGATGACGAGCGAAACGACCGTCGCCGTGCGCGACGTGAGGCGCCGTTTCACCCTGGCCGACTTGGTGCCGACGGTGACGACCTCGAGGGCGTTCTTCTTGGTGCCGACGATGGGCAGGTCGACTACGTTGTCACTCATCGGATCTCCCTCTGCTTGCGCATGATTCGTACGTTGTAGATGACGATCGGCAGCACCATCAGGAACAGCACGATCGCGAGCGCAGCACCGCGGCCCTGCTCACCGGCCCGGAAGGCCTGCGTGTACATCTCGTTGGCGATGACGCTCGTGTTGAAGTTACCTGCGGTCATCGTGCGCACGATGTCGAAGACCTTGAGGGTGGCGATCGAGATGGTCGTGATCACGACGACGAGCGAGCCACGGATGCCGGGGATCGTGACGTTCGTGAACCGCTGCCAGGCGTTGGTTCCGTCGAGCTCGGCGGCCTCGATCTGCTCGGTCGGGACCCCCTTGATGGCCGCGGAGAGGATGACCATGGCGAACCCGGTCTGGATCCAGATCATCACGATGATCAGGAGGAAGGTGTTGATCGGCGAGGTCTGGAGCCACTGCACCGGCTGGCCGCCGAGCCAGACCACGATCTGGTTCAGGAGGCCGATCTGGTCGTTTCCTCCGGATTTGTAGTCGTAGATGAAGCGCCAGATGATTCCGGCGCCGACGAAGGAGATCGCCATCGGCATGAAGACGAGGGCCTTGAAGTATTTCTCTCCCCGGGACTTGTCAATGAAGACCGCGTAGCCGAGCCCGATGGCCGTTGAGATCGTCGGCACGACGACGACCCAGATCAGGGTGTTGCCGAGGGTGATCAGAGCAGCCGGCTGGGTGAACATCCAGACAAAGTTCTCGGCGCCGACGTAGACACCCGAGCTGTTGGTGAAGGCCAGGAGGGAGGTGCGGAATGCGGGGTAGATCAGGCCGGCAAGGAGCAGGAGCAGGGCAGGGGCGATGAAGAAGGTCAACTGCCAATAGTCTCGCCCGCGTTTCGGGGCCCTGTCGATCAGGAAGAGCAGGAGACCGATGACGAGCGCGAACGCTGCCAGTGCCCCCACTACCTGGATTATCTTTCCGAGTAAGTCTGCGGTCGTCATCGGCCGGTCCCTTCAATCGTGCGCGAAGCTGTCGTGCGAGGGGTCGAGTGGGGGTCGTACATGTCTCATGAGACAGGCGGCGGGGCCTGCCGGGTTACCGGCAGGCCCCGCCCCGAGCCGGGGAGCCCGGGTGCGGGCTCCCCGGACGGTCTAGCTCTTCGGCCAGCTGGCCTCGATGGTGTCGGTGACCTTCTGGCTGCTGTCGCCGCTCAGCCAGGACACGATGCCCTTCCAGAACGAGTCGGTGCCCACGGCACCCGGCATCAGGTCGGAACCGTCGAAACGGAAGACCGTCTTCGGGTCCTGCAGGATCGTGATGCTCTGCTTGAGCAGGTCGCTCGAGGCGTTCGCGGGGTCGAGGCCGGTGTTCGCGCTGATCACGCCGCCCTCCTTGACCCGGTTGTTCGCCCAGGTGTCACTCGACAGGTAGCTGAGCGTCGCGGTGATCGCGTCGCTCGACTTGAAGGCTCCGACGAGCTCGCCACCACCGGTGACTGCCTGGTCTCCGCCGGCCTTGACCGGGGGCATCAGGAACGCGTAGACGTCGCCCGTGGGGGAAACCGTCACGGCAGAACCGTCGGCCTTCTTCCAGAAGCCCTCGTAGAACGAGGCCTGGTGGTGCAGGGAGCACTTGCCGTCGAGGATCGGGAGGCCCGCGTCGCCGAACTGCGTGGAGATGATCGACGAGACGTCGCCGAGACCGCCGTTGACATCGTCCGGGTTCTTCAGGATCGCGCCTGCGGAGTCGAAGGCCTTGACGATGGCGGGATCGTTGAACGGGATCTTGTGCGTGACCCACTTGTCGTAGGTGTCAGCGCCGGCCTGGCGCAGCACGAAGTCCTCGACCCAGTCCGTGCCCGGCCAGCCGGTTGCGTCACCGGATCCGACACCGGCACACCACGGCTTGTGGTCGCCGTCCGCCGCGATCTTCGCGGTGAGGGCGGTCAGTTCATCGAGGGTCTTCGGGATCTCGTAGCCCTTGGCCTTGAATTCCGCGGGCGAGAACCAGATGTACCCCTTGACGCTCGCCATCAGCGGCGCGGCGTAGAATTTGCCGTCGGTTGCGGTGCCGTAGCCCTTCCAGTCCTTCGACCACCACTTGTCGACGTTCGCCTCGACGGCAGCGGGGGCCGGCTTCAGGAAGCCGGCAGCGGCCAGCTTGTTGAAGAGGCCGGGCTGCGGGATGATCCCGATGTCGGGGGCATTGCCACCCTCGGCGAGCACGGCGATCTGGGCTTCGAATTCCTTGGTGCCCTGGTAGGTGACCTTGATACCGGTGCAGGACTGGAAGTCGGCCCAGGAGTTGACGAGGCGGTCGGCCTCGACGTCCTGGATGGTGCCGCCGATCTTGACCTCGGGGCTGTCTTTGAACGTCCCGTAGGACGCGTAGTCGGCACAGTTGGACGACGACGAACTGGATGCGGCGATGTCCCCCGTGCATCCGGTCAGGGCCAGTCCGACCACGGCCGCGGTGGCCAGCGGCAGATAGAGCCGGCGGTGCTGCTTCACGCTCATGCGTTTCTCCTCATTGAGTGTTGCGGGCCTGCGAACGATGCGGATCGCGTGCCGAAATGTGATGCGGGAATGTACTGCGGGAATGTACCGCAAGAAAGTACTGCGGTACAGCGGTTTTCCGGGTGTCCAACCCCTGACGCGTAGCGCGTAAGGAACCGGTTCCACAACACAAACTACGGGAGCAGGCCCGGATTGGCAAGTCAATCTTTGTCACGGAATCGCAAAGATTTGACGATGGTCGCGCGACCACGTACACGCGTTCATTCAAAGTGCCACTGATCGCGTCTTTTTGCTGGAACCGGTTCCAGTGGCGGCGCAACAAGCGCTATTCTGTCCGTACTGATCCAAGGGAGGACGTGTCGTGAGCGCAATCGCCGACGTGGCACGTCTCGCGGGGGTCGCGAAGGCCACGGCGTCCCGTGCGCTCAGCGGGCGTGGCTATGTTTCTGAGGCCACCCGGATCAAGGTCGTCGCTGCCGCAACGGAGATCGGGTATGTCGCCTCGCCGAACGCCGCGAGCCTCGTGACCGGGCGCACCAAGAACGTCGGGGTGATCATCCCCTTCATCAGCCGGTGGTTCTTCTCCGAGGTGCTCGAGAGCCTCGAACAGTCCCTGCTCGCCGAGGGCTACGACATGACCCTCTACAACCTGCCCGCGGCATCCGCCGAGCGGGACCGGGTTTTCGAGTACTTCCTGGCCCGCAAGCGCTTTGACGGTGTGATCTCGGTCGGCGTCGCACTGAGTGAGGCGGAAGTCGACCGGCTGCACCGCCTCGGCCGCCCGCTGATCGGCATCGGTGGCCCGATCAGGGACGTGCACACGATCGCCATTGACGATGTCGCTACGGCCAGGCTCGCAACCGAACACCTGCTGAGCCTCGGCCATGTCGACGTCGTGCACGTCGGCGGCGATCCCATCGACGAGATGGACTTCCAGGTGCACAGCCAGCGCCTGAGCGGGTTCTACTCGGCCATGCGCACCGCGGGGCGCTCGACCGACGGATGCTTCTACCCCTGCGAGTTCAGCATGCCCGGCGGCTATGCGGTGGGCCTGGCCGTGCTGGGCGACCCGCGCACCCGCCCGACCGCGATCTTCGCCGCGAGCGACGAGATCGCCATCGGACTCATCGTCGCGGCACGGGAGCTCGGCATCCAGGTGCCGGCCGACCTGTCCGTGATCGGCATCGACGGGCATCCGCACGCCGCGATGTTCCGCCTGACGACCCTCGAACAGCATCCGCGGCGGCAGGGCCGCCTCGCCGTCAGTGCGCTCCTGACCGAACTGGCGCGTCCGGCGGAGGCGGAGCTCAACGTCGACGGGTACCTCACCGTGCTGCCGACGAACCTCGTGATCCGGGCGAGCACGAGCGGCCCGCGCCAGCCGCAGCCCTGACCAATGCGACGGAGTATTCAGGTTCTGGACACGTTCGAGCGCGTGTGAAGCGCTTGCCGGGCGAAATCTCCGTCGACTCGGTTCGGGTCAGCTGTCGCCGGCGCCGATCGCCTCTGCTTCTTCGAACTCGTCCTCCATCGCACCGTCGGCACGGGCGAGGTGGCGGTGGCCGAGCACGAGAATCGCGCAGGCGACGAGCACGGATGCCGCCCCGGCGTAGAAGGGGACCGCCGGACCGAAGAACTCGGCGAGCAGGGTGGCGGCAGGCGGCGCGATCGCCCCGCCGAGGAACCGCACGCCGGAGTATGCGGATGACGCGACCGGCCGCGGCAGGTCGGTCGCCTCCATCACGGATTCGGTGAGCACGGTGTTGAGCACGCCGAGCAGCAGCCCGCCGACGATGACGCACGTGACGACTCCGGCGGCCGATCCGATCAGCACGCCCGCAGCGGCGAGGTCGAGGGCGAGCAGGGGCAGCACGAGCCAGAGCACCCGGCTGCGACGCATCCGCCTGGTCAGGAGCGGGGCGACCCAGACCGAGGTGACCGCGAGCGAGATGCCCCAGCCGAAGAAGACCAGGCCGAGGGTGATGGCGCTGCCGAGGCCGAGCGGAACGAGCGCGAACGGCGTGTACGCGAGCAGCACGAAGAAGCCGATGTTGTAGAACAGGGCGGCGCTCGCGAGAATGCCGAGCCCCGGCCGGGCGAGGGCGCGGAACGGCGCGGAGAGCCGGATCGGGGCGGGCTTCTGCGGCTCCTTCTTCAGCATCACGATGATCGCGACGAAGCCGATCGCCATCAGTGCTGCGCTGCCGAAGAACGGTCCGCGCCAGCTGATGCTGCCGAGCAGCCCGCCGATGAGCGGGCCGATCGCGATGCCGAGCCCGAGGGCGGCCTCGTAGAGGATGATCGCGGAGGACGTTCCTCCGGACGCCGCCCCGACGATGGTCGCGAGCGCGGTCGAGATGAAGAGGGCGTTGCCGAGTCCCCAGCCGGCGCGGAAGCCGATGATGGTCTCGACGTTCTGCGACAGGCCGGCGGCGAGCGCGAACACGATGATGAGCGCGAGGCCGATCAGCAGGGTGCGCTTGGCGCCGATCCGGCTGGACAGCCAGCTCGTGAAGAACATCGCGATGCCGGTGATCACGAGATAGCTCGTGAAGAGCATCTCGGTCTGGGTCGGGCTCGCCGCGAGGTCACGGGCGATCGCGGGCAGGATCGGGTCGACGAGGCCGATGCCCATGAACGCGATCACGCACGCGAAGGCGACGGCCCAGACCGCGGTCGGCTGGTGCAGGATGCTGCCGCCGCCCTCCCTGGGCCCGCGTCCGTCGGTCGCGGCGGGGGTTCCGTGTTCCGCCAGTGCGGTCACGCGGCTCATGCGCGGGCTCCGGCCGGAGTCCCGGCCGCCGGCGAAGCGGCGGATGCGGCGGATGCGGCGGATGCGGCGGATGCGGCGACGGGTACCCGCTCGGCGGGCACCTCGCTGCCGTCGAGGCGGTCGCGGAGGATGTCGACGGCGTTCCGGATCGTGGTGAGCTCGGCATCCGCCAGCCCGTCGAACATCGGCAGGAGGGCTTCGGCGAGTTCGCTGCGCCAGGCGGAGAGGGCGGCGTCCCCCGTCGGGGTGATCACGGTGCTCGTGACGCGGGCGTCGAGCGGGTCGGCGAGGCGGGCGGCCCAGCCGCGCTCGACGAGGTGGGTGACGAGCTTGGTCGCGGTCGGCTGCGAGATGCGGCTGCGGGCGGCGACCTCGCCGAGGCGGATCGGGCCGAGCTGGCGGAGCACGCTCAGCGTGCGCCAGACCGCCGGCGACTCCCGGCCATCCGCGGCGTGGGCGGCGACCCGGGCGAGCCGGTGGTTCACGGTGATCAGGTCACCGAGGAGTGCGGGAAGGTCAGAAGGCATTCCTCCACTGTACATAGCTAGGCTATCTATGTCCATAGCCCGGCTATGGACATCGGCTCGCGTGGGGTGAACCGCCGCGCTGCTTTAACGGCAGAAGGCGCCGCATCCAGTGGATGCGACGCCTTCGGCGTGGTACGAATCGAACGGCTGACGCCTGTCGACCCCAGTACGAAGAACCCCCTGAGGGGCCCGACTACTTGAGGGTGACGGTGGCGCCGGCGGCCTCGAGGGAAGCCTTGCCCTTTTCGGCAGCTTCCTTCGTGACGCCCTCGAGGACGGCCTTCGGCGCGCCATCGACAACGGCCTTGGCCTCGCCGAGGCCCAGGCTGGTGAGCTCGCGCACAACCTTGATGACCTGGATCTTCTTGTCGCCGACCGACTCAAGGATGACGTCGAAGGCGCTCTGCTCTTCGACCTCTTCAACGGCGGCGGCGGGGCCAGCGGCACCGGCGACGGCGACGGGGGCTGCTGCGGTGACCTCGAAGGTCTCCTCGAACGCCTTGACGAACTCGGACAGCTCGATGAGGGTCAGGCCCTTGAACTGTTCGAGCAATTCTTCGGTGGAAAGCTTTGCCATGATTATTCTCCCTATAGTTTCTTAGTTACTCACCGCTAGCAGGCCTATGCCTGGTTCGCGGACTCCTGCTTCTCACGCAGTGCTTCGATGGTGCGAACAGCCTTCGAAAGCGGTGCGTTGAACAGATATGCGGCTCCGAACAGCGAGGCCTTGAACGCGCCGGCCAGCTTGGCCAGCAGCACTTCACGGGACTCGAGGTCGGCGAGCTTGCCTACCTCTTCGGCAGTGAGCGGGCTACCGTCGAAGTAACCACCCTTCACTACCAGGAGAGGGTTTGCCTTGGTAAAGGCACGCAGGGTCTTCGCGACGGCGACGGGGTCTCCGTGCACGAAGGCGATGGCGGACGGGCCGGCGAGTTCGTCGTCAAACGACGTGATGCCGGCGTTGTTGGCCGCAATCTTGGTGAGCGTGTTCTTTACCACGGCGTACGTGGCGTCCGCACTGATGGAAACGCGCAGCGTCTTGAGCTGCGCAACAGTGAGACCGCGGTACTCGGTGAGCAGAACGGCGGTCGAGCTCTGGAATTTCTCCGTCAGCTCGGCGACCGTTGCTTCCTTGTTCGCCATGGCGCTCCTCTTGGTTTCATGTGCCGGTAGCCCGGGGCGCAGACATGAAAAAAGCCCCAGCGCAAGGCCGGAGCTGAGCAGTTCTTGCGAACTGAAACTGAACTTCGATTCCTGCGCGGGCTGTTCACATGAGTGAACCTTCGGTCGCTGTCCATTACTGGGCAGCGACAACCGGCGGTCTTTGGCTTCGTTCACTGTAACGGATGCCGCGGGCCGGCGCAAATCGCGGCATCCGCTCGCCGTGAGCGAGCGAAACGGCACAGGTAGTTGACCTGAGTCCACTATCGAGATATAGTTGACGCTTGTCAATTACACCGCCCAGGAGTTCTATGTCTCGCGTTTCATCCGTTCGTACCGCTCCACCGCAGAACCCGCAGGGCCACCGCGCACTCCCCCACCGCGATTCGGACACGCCGATGTCGAAGCGGCAGGTGCTCGAGGCCCTCTCCGGCCTGCTGATGGGCATGTTCGTCTCGATCCTCGCCGGAACCGTCGTCAGCACGTCTCTGCCGCTCATCCTCTCCGACCTGCACGGCGACCAGTCCGCATATACGTGGGTCGTCACCGCGACCCTGCTCGCGACGACCGTCAGCACGCCGATCTGGGGTAAGTTCGCCGACCTCTTCGACCGCAAGCTGCTCATCCAGCTCTCGCTCGTGGTGTTCGTCCTCGGTTCCGCACTCGCCGGCTTCTCCCAGAACACCGGCACCCTGATCAGCTTCCGCGTGCTGCAGGGCCTCGGCGCCGGCGGCCTCGCCGCGCTCAGCCAGATCATCATGGCCGACATCATCAGCCCCCGCGACCGGGGCCGGTACGCCGGGCTGTTCGGCGCGGTCCTGGCCCTCGGCACCGTGGGCGGCCCGCTGCTCGGCGGTGTCGTGACGGACGCCTTCGGCTGGCGCTGGAACTTCTTCATCGCCCTTCCCGTCGCGATCCTCGCGATCATCCTGCTGCAGCGCACCCTGCACCTCCCGGCCAGGGTCAAGCGGGTCGTCAAGATCGACTACCTCGGCGCGATCCTGATCACCGCGGGCATGTCGCTCCTGATGATCTGGGTGACCATTGCCGGCACCCAGTTCGAGTGGGCATCCGTGCCCTCGTTCCTGATGGTCGGCGGCGCCGTCGTGCTGCTCGTCGCCGCGGTGTTCGTGGAGTTCAAGGTCAGCGAGCCGATCATCCCGCTCACCCTGTTCAAGAACCGCACCTTCACCCTCGCCGTCATCGCGAGCATCTCCGTCGGCGTCTCGATGTTCGGCACCTCCGTCTTCCTCAGCCAGTACATGCAGCTCGCCCGGGGAGCAACGCCGACCCAGTCCGGCCTGCTGACCATCCCGATGATGGGCGGCTACCTGATCTGCTCGGTCACCTTCGGCACCCTGATCAGCCGCACCGGCAAGTGGAAGGCGATCATGGTCTCCGGCGGAGCGCTCGTGATCGTCGGCCTGCTGCTGCTCGGCACCCTCGACTACCAGACCAACCTCGTGCTCGTCGGCGTCTACATGTTCGTGCTCGGCTCCGGCCTCGGCATGCTGATGCAGAACCTCGTGCTCGTCGTGCAGAACTCGATCGAGGTCAGGCACCTCGGCGTCGCCACGAGCAGCGTCACCTTCTTCCGCAGCCTCGGCGGCACCATCGGCGTCTCGGTGCTCGGCTCGGTGCTCGGCTCCGCGGTCGCGCAGCACATCACCGACGGCGTGGTCGCGCTGAGTCCCGCGGACAAGATGGCCGCGGCGAGCGCGCTCGGCTCCGGGACCATCCCGCGTGTCGCGGACCTCCCTGCTGCCGTGCGCACCCTCGTCGAATCCGCGTACGGGTCCGGCGTCGGCACGGTCTTCCTGATCGGCATCCCGCTCGCCGTGATCACCCTCGTGATGGTCACCCTGCTGCCGAACGCGACCCTCGGACGGAAGACGGGCATCGCCAGGGCCCGCGAGGGCGCCGGCGCCGGCACCGCGGCCGGGCACGCCGGCCTGACCGCAGTCGAGCGCGCTGCCGAGCGCGAAACGGAGGTCGAGGAGATGGAAGACATCATGATCGAGGTGAGCGCGGCATCCGCCGGTCTCGCCCCCGCCGGTCTCAACAACCCGACCGGGGTGATCCACCTGCCGAAGGACGACCAGCCCGCCCGGCGCAGAGTCAGTAGTCTGTGAGCATGATTCACGGGACCCCCGGCCTGCCGCAGCGCGCCACCGCGCCGGACGAGCCCGGGACTGACACCCGGGTCGAAACGCCCGGCGCTGCGCCGAGCGTGGAGTCGGCGTCGGCGATCACCGAGGTGGAGGAGCAGCTGAGCGTGCTCGCCGGGCTGATCCGGGCGAGCATGCGGGATGCCGCGCTCTTCATCGACACGTCGCTGCAGCCGTTCGCGTTCAAGCTCCTGCGGCACATCGAGCGCTACGGACCGACGCACTCGAGCGCGGTCGCCGCGGCGCTCTACGTGGACAAGAGCGTGATCAGCCGCCAGGCGAAGCAGCTCTGCGAGCTCGGACTCGTGCGCACCGAACTCGACCCGGACGACGGCCGCGCCCGGTTCCTCGCCGTCACCGACCTGGCACGGGCCAAGCTCGACGCGGTGCGGAACGGCGAGACCGCGATCGTGCACAAGCGCCTGAGCGACTGGCCGACGGACGACCTGCACCAGCTCGCCGCGCTCCTCGCCCAGCTCAACAACCCCTAACCGCGTCTCGCCCCCGCTGTCGCGCCGGGTCAGCTCGCGCCGGGGTGTGCCGAATTCAGGAGTTGAGCCCCGAAACGGGCCAAACCGGGCCAAAAACAGGGCAATCCGGGCTCGACTCCTGAATTCGGAACAGGGGCGCGGCAGGGTGGGGCGGGCGGATGCCGCGGGTCAGGCGAGCGGGAGCGACACCCGGAACTCGGTGCGGCCCGGCCGGCTCGACACCGACACCTCGCCCTGGTGCGCGGTCACGACCGCCTGGACGATGGCGAGGCCGAGCCCGGTGCTTCCGGTGCCCCGGAACCGCGAGCTGTCGCCGCGGGCGAAACGCTCGAACAGGGTCGTCTGGAGGTTCGCCGGGATGCCGGGGCCGTCATCCGTTACCGTCACGATCGCCCGGCCGTCCTGCTCGGACAAAGCCACCTCGACGGTCGTGTCGGGCGGGGTGTGGATGCGCGCGTTCGCGAGCAGGTTGGTGAAGACCTGGTGCAGCCGGGGCGTGTCGCCGATGGCCTGGATCGGCTCGTCGGGGAGCTCGAGGTTGAGCACCCGGTCGCGGCCGGCGGCGTGCGCGTCGCTCACGACGTCGACGAGCAGGCTCGTGAGGTCGACGGTGCCGTGCTCGAGTTCGCGGCCCTCGTCGAGGCGGGCGAGCAGCAGCAGGTCCTCGACGAGCCCGGTCATCCGCACGGACTCGGACTCGATCCGGCCGAGGGCGTGCAGGGCGTCCGGCGGCAGCTCCTGGCCGGAGCGCCGGGTGAGCTCGGAGTAGCCCCGGATCGAGGCGAGGGGCGTTCGGAGCTCGTGGCTGGCATCCGCGACGAACTGCCGCACCTTGTTCTCGCTCGCCTGCCGGGTCTCGAGGGCCAGGTCGACGTGGTCGAGCATGCGGTTGAGCGCGGAGCCGACCTGGCCGACCTCGGTGCGGGGGTCGGTGTCCGCGGCGGGGACCCGGTCGACGAGGCTGACCTCGCCGCGGTCGAGCGGGAGCTCGGAGACGCGGGCGGCCGTTGCCGTGACACGCTGCAGCGGGCGGAGGGCGAGGCGCACGATCCACATCGCGAGGATCGCGACGACGATGATGCCGACGAGGGAGACGACGCCGATGATCATGGCGAGCTGTGTCGCAGTGCCGTCGACCGTGCTGAGCGGGAGGCCGACGATCGAGAGGGTGCCGGTGCGGCTCGAGCTCGCGAGGATCCGGTAGCTGCCGACGTCGCCGCCGAGGTCGACGGTGACGGGCCGGGCGGTTCCGGTCTGGCTCGCGAGGATGTCGGCCTTCTGCACGAGGAGGTCGACCTGGTGAGCGGTGAGCGGGACGATCGTGCCGGTGTCGTCGGTGTAGCCGGCGGTGAGGGTGGAGTTGTAGAAGACGAGGGCGAGCGTGCCCGGCTGGCCGGGGCCGTTGAGGATGACGCTCGCGGAGGGAACGAACACCGGCAGCGTGGTGCCGGGGTCGTTGTCGTTGTCGCGGCGCCCCTCGAGCATCGAGTGCGACCGTTCCGCGGCCGAGCTCACCTGCTGGTCGAGAGCGGACAGCAGGTTGGCGCGCAGCACCGTGACGCTCACGACCCCGATCGAGACGCTCACGAGGGCGAGCAGGCCGACGACGGCGAGCACGAGCCGGCGGCGCAGCGTCCAGGGCGCGCGGGCGCGGCGCCGCAACCACTGCGGGCGGCGGAGCCACTGCGGTCGGCGCGACGGATGCTGCCGGCCGGCCGCACCGCTCGGGTGGGCCCGGCTGGTCGGGCCGAACGGGTCGACCTGGTCGGTCGGGTCGGTCGGGTCGACCGGGCCCGGCTGGTCGGTCGGCGTCATCACGCGGTTTTCAGCATGTACCCCGCACCGCGCACGGTGTGGATCATCGGCTCGCGCCCCGCATCGATCTTCTTGCGCAGGTAGGAGATGTAGATCTCGACGACGGAGGACTTGCCCCCGAAGTCATAGCTCCAGACCCGGTCGAGGATCTGGGCCTTGCTCAGCACGCGGCGGGGGTTGCGCATCAGGAAACGGAGCAGTTCGAATTCGGTCGCGGTGAGCTCGATGGCGTCGCCGGCGCGGGAGACCTCGTAGCTGTCCTCGTCGAGGGTGAGGTCGCCGACGGAGATGCGCGGGTCGACGGAGTCGGACACGGCCAGGGTCGAGCGGCGGATCAGGCCGCGCAACCGGGCGACGACCTCTTCGAGGCTGAACGGCTTCGTGACGTAGTCGTCGCCGCCTGCGGTCAGGCCGGCGATGCGGTCGTCGAGGGAGTCTTTGGCGGTCAGGAAGAGCACGGGCGTTTCGTAGCCGTCGGCGCGCACCCGCTGCAACACCTGCAGGCCGTCGATGTCGGGCAGCATGATGTCGAGCACGATCGCGTCCGGCCGGAACTCGCGGGCGATCGTCAGCGCCTGGCGTCCCTCGCCGGCGGTGCGCACCTCCCAGCCCTCGTAGCGGAGGGCCATCGAGAGCAGATCCGTGAGCGTGGGTTCGTCATCGACGACGAGCACTCGAATGGGACTTCCGTCGGCCTTGTGGAGACGCGGCCCGCGGGTCGAGTGGTCAGTTTCACGTGTGCTCATAATTACTCAGTATCGCGAGCTTTCTATGGAAAGCCTATGCGGGGCCCGTGGCGCTCCTGTGAATGGGGTTCGCGTCCGCTCTGCCCCGGCCCGCGCGCCCACCCCGAGCCCGGCCCGGGGCTGGCACAATGGGGAGAGTGACCGATACCCTGCTGCCGCTTTTCGAGCCGGCAGGGTCACCGGCAGGGTCACCGGCAGGGTCACCGGCAAAAGCCTCAGCGGTTGCCGCGGCGGCAGCATCCGCGCTGCGCACGCCCGCGATCGCACCGCACCTGCTCCGTATCGTGGCCGATTCCACGGACTGGGCGGCCTGGATGCGCGCCCGCAACCAGGGCATCACGGCCACGGATGTCGCCAAGCTCGCGACCCCCAAGTCGGTGCAGAACGCGGCCAACGACAAGATGAACGGCAGCAACTTCGGCGGCAACACGTACACCGATCACGGTCGCGCCCGCGAGCCCGTGATCGCCGCCTGGGTGCTCGAGAACTACGGCATCGAGCCGAGCACGACGCTGTTCCATGCCGCCGACCACCGCCGGCACCTCGCGACGCCCGATGGAGTGGGCACGGATGCCCGGACGCTCGAACTTTCGGAGATCAAGACGACGAACAAGGCGTGGCGCAGCATCCCTCGTTCCTATATGCGGCAGGTCTGGTGGCAGCAGTATGTGCTCGGCGCCGACCGGACGCTGCTGGTCTGGGAGCAGCACCGGGACTTCGTGCCGATCCGGTCGGAGCCGGAGTGCCGGTGGATCGAACGCGACGAGGACCAGATCGCGATCCTGGTCGGCTACGCGAACCAGCTGATCGACGTGCTCAACGCAATGGCGACCCGGGCGCAGCAGGCTCGGGCGTAGCCGCGATCCTCGTGGCCGCGGCAGCCCTGGCGCGACGGCGCTTGCGCAGCGCGGACACGGCGCCGCTCGCGAACATGTACCCCGTGTAGGCGAACAGCAACCCGGCGATGACGGGCACGATCCAGCTGCGGCTCTGGCCGTTGACGGCGTTGTTCACCCAGCCGACCCACGGCACCGAGTACCAGAGCCGTCCCTGGATCTGCACCGGGAGCACCTGATCGGCGTCGGCGACGCTGTTGTTGTCTCCTTTGAATGTGAACGTGCGCCCGCCGGCGGAGCTCGAGCTGATCGCGGTGACGCGATGAGTGATCACCCCCGGCACTCCCGAGTGGATCTGGTACGTCACGACGTCGCCGATCCGGATGTCGTCCGGGGCGACCGGACGCACGATGATGAGCGTTCCGGGCGGCAGGGTGGGCTCCATCGAGCTGGTCAGCACGGTGAGCGGTGTCGACCCCGTGACCTTCGGCACCACGATCAGCAGCAGCGCGAGGGCGACGACGAGAAGCAGGATCGCGCCGCTGACCGCGAGGCCGAGGTAGTGCAGCAGGCTCTTCTCGGCCGGTTCTACGGCGGCGGGCACCCCGGGCACGGATGCCTCCGGTCCGGGCAGCTCGCGGTCGAACGACTCGGGTGCGTCGCCGACGACCGGCGTCAGCAGCAGTGGATCGAGCTGGGATCGGGTCATTCCCGGTCCTCCTCAGGTCGGCGACGGCGGGCGAGCAGCAGGAAGAGACCGACCCCGAGCAACAGCCCGCCGACGACCAGCACGGGAGCGGGCGGCTCGACCCCGGTGTGGGCGAGGAATCCGGTGCCCGCGACGGCGGCGAACGTCTTCGTAGTGGGCGTCGGTGTTCCCGGCAGCACGGGGACGACCGTTCCCGGGTCGTCGCAGGCGGACGCCGCGAACGGGCCGCCCTGGGCATCCCGCATCGCCACCAGCAGCCCGAGACCGGCGCTCGCTCCCTGATCGACAGTGCCGGAGACATCCGCCATGGTGAACGTCACGATGAGCTTCATCGTGCCGCCGGCCGCGATCGGCTGGGACGGGACCACGATTCCGCAGCTGTCGAGCGCGCGCAGGGTGCGGGAGAGGGTGTCGCCGGTGCCGGAGTTCCAGGCGGAGAGGGTGACGTGGTCGGCGTATCCGCCGGCCGGGAGCAGCACGTCGTGTGCGCTCACCCGGACCTCGGCCGGGGCGGCGGTCGGGTTGCGCACCCACAGGGTGGCCTGCTGGGAGCCGCGCGGGATGAGCAGGCCGAGCCCGTCGAAGAGGCCGGCGCTGAGCGTCGTCGCGAAGTGCGTGCCGTCGGTGCTGAGGAGCAGGTCGACAGGGGCGGTCGGTGCGGCGGTGACTGTCGGTGTCGAGGTCGGGGTCGAGGTCGCCGTGTTCGCGTGCGCCGGCGTTGCGACGGCGGCGAGCCCGAATACGGCGGCCAGCGCGGCAACGCTGGCGGCGATCCGGATAGCTACCGTCACTCGGCCCGGTCCGAACGCCGGCGACGGAGTTGCAAACGGGCGCATCGTCATCGTCAGCCCACGTTCGTGAGCGTGAAGGCCTGGGTAGCGCTGCCGACAATACACGTCTTCGCGACGACTTGGATGTCCCCTTGTGCGGTGAGGGTGTTGACGTTGTCCAGGCACTTGTTCGTCTGGACGTTCTTGATAGTAAAGGTGCCGTTGCCGCCCGTGATCGGCACGACCGACCAGATCTGGCTCGAGGAGCCATCAAAGGTCTGAATATCCGCGTTGACATTCCCCGTCCCGGTGAGGTCCCAATACCGGTTGGTGACATATTTTGCGCGGATCGTGTAGTTCGTCCCGGAACCGAGCACGAACTGCCAGGCCTGGTTGTCAAAGGACGTTGCTTTGCAGCCGAAGAAGATCAGCAAGGTACCGCTCGCAGTCAGTTCCTTCTCACCGTCGATGCACGTTTCGGTTCCGGCGATCTTGACCTTGTACCAGGCCGAGCCACTAATGCCACTGGTGCTTGTACCGATCGACGCCGTCGCCGGAGAGGCATTGCCATTCGAATCGATGGCCACCACATAGTAGGAGTAACTCGTCCCGACGTTGAGTCCGGTATCGACGTAACTCAGTGCGGTGAGCGAGGTCACGGTTGCGATGGGTGTGCTCGTCCCGACGCGATACACCTGATACCCGGCGACGGTGCTCGCATCGGCCGGAGCTTTCCACGAGACCGTCAGGCTGTGGTCGGTCAGGGTGGTGACCGCAAGGCTGAGCGGCGTCATGCTCGTCAGGCTCTGCGTCGCGGTGTCGGAATTGCCCGTGGTCGCCCAGTTCTTGCCGACCGTTGCACTCAGAGTCGAGGTGGCGTTCAGCGAGCCAGAGGCGGAGGTGAAACGGAGCGCCGGCGTGATGCTGGTGCTGACGCAATAAACCGTCGAGGCGCCCGCGGCGAGAGTGCCGGTCAAGGGAGCAGTCGGCGTCCAATTCTGCGCTCCCGGCACCGCTGCGCTCACGTTTACGGGACATGGCACGGTGGAGACCCATGCCTGCACGGTGATCGCCGACGCTAACCCGCCCGAGGCTGCGAACGCGAGTGTGTATTGCGCCGGCACCGACCCATTGTTCTTGACCGTGACGGGCGTCGTCGCGGACAACGCGCTTGCCGGGCTGGAGAGATACACGTGCGCCAGAGCACTAAAACCCGATTGCTTCACGCTCAGGGTTCCGGCCGCAACAGAGGCCGACAGCGTTGAAGGCTTGGCGGTCCAGGTTGCCTGGGCGACACTCGTACCTGCGAGCGTCAGAAAGAGGGCCAGGGCGAGCGTCAGCATCCGCTTGGGCGAGCGGATGCTCCGGGTCGGGCGCGTCGCGGTCATCACGGTCAGGCCTGGATCCCATCGATGGTGACGCCGAAGGTCGTGGATAGCTGGTCTACGGCCGGCTGGGGCGCGTCATACGAGAGCGCCACCGACACGCAGAGCACGATGGAAGCGCCCACCGGGACGGTCGCGCCCAGAGCGGCAACGGCAGGGGTGGTGCCGACGACCGCGGACCAGGAGGGTGCAGGCACTGCCGGGCACGCCCCGACCGCGAGGCCGACGGTCAGCCATGAGGAGACGGGAATCGCCGGACTCGGAGCTGTCAGTCCCGCAACGCGGATGGCGAGGGGTACGTCACCGGTGTTGGTCACGGTGACAGGGGCGCTGATCGTTGCGCCCGGGTAGAGCGGGGTGGTCGGCAGGCTCAGGGGCGACACGCTGACGGTAGCGGTGCCGGACGTGATCGTTGTAGCTGCGGAGACCGGAGCGCTCGTATTGAGGAACGCATAGGAGCCGCCGGCGCCAAGCACCGCCAGGATCACTGCGGCGGTCGTGGCGGCCACTGCAGATAGGACGGACCGGAGCGTGAGCCGCGGGAGAAATTTGGCCCCCGCAACCTTGTCGGCAGCGATGAAATCCCACTTTCGGGTCCTAGTCAAAGCTTCGTCACCCCTATCCGCGCATGCCCTTGAGAACAGCCTCGAACCTGCGGCCGGCGCACAATGCACAAACTCAAGGTGCGCCGGCCCGAGAACTAACCCTGGGTGATGGTGATGGCGAGGTCACTCAGTTTCACAGAGCCGAGCTTGGTTGCCGCCTCCGAGCTGTCGCCAGCAGTCCCGTTCTTGGGGAATTTGACGGTTACCGTCACCACGGCATCGACACCATTGATTCCAGTGGCACCTGGAGTAACGGTGTAAGACGAGCCGGATCCGGAGAATCCCGTAACACCGGACAAGGCAATTGACGCCGAGTTCGTCAGGTAGGTCGACAAGGCCAGGTCCGCTGGCGCCGTCAACGCTGGCGAAACCGAGACCGGAGCGAACGAGCCGGGAGCGAGAGCAAGTGTGGCGGTGAGGTTGTCACCGGTCGCAGTAATCTTCACCGTCTTCGTGTAGGTGAGAGAGTCGCCCGGAACTGCCTTAAACGTGCTCGGATCGATGCTCTTGCCACCGCTCGTCCAGGCGCCGACCCCGCTTGGTGTGATGACGAGCGTGCCTGCGGTGATCGTCGCGCCACTGCCCGCCGCAGCACTTGAGTTCCACTGCGCGAGGGTTCCCGCACCGCCGAGGAGGAGCGCCACGCCGACCGCGCCGGCGATGGAGCCTTTGAGAAGCTTGTTCATGATGGATCCTTTTCGACGCCTCGAAGGGCATCAGGGTAGTTGCAGGCCGAGATTCGGCCGACCGATGGGAAGGACAGTTCGTTCGTTGCCCGGGCGGGAGAGATCGCGCCACTTCGGGTGCGGCGCGAAATTCCAGCACGGGCAACGGGTCGCCGAATACAGGCCAAAGGCACACCAGTCGCCTGGTGGACGCTCGACTCGAACGGTCCCCCTAAATGAGGACTTCGGTCCCCCTTTATGTGGACAGACTACGACCGCGAGAGAGAGCAAATCCAGACCCCGACGCCCCCAAGGTGAGGCACAATGAGCGTTTCCGCACCCCCAGATCGAGTCACGTTGCTAACGGGATCTGCCGGGTGACCGAGGGTGTTTCAGCTGTCCGCCGGCTGCCGGCCGGGAGACAATGGAGACATGGCACATGCAACGAACCTGCCCCCGACCATGCGCGCCCTCGTGATCGACCGCACCGGCGCGGCCGAAGAGCTCCACCTGGACACGGTGCCGACGCCGATCCCCGTACTCGACGAGCTCATCGTGCGCGTCGTCGCAGCGGGCGTCAACCCGATCGACGTGAAGACCCGCGCCGGATCGGGCGTCGCGGCGGCGATCTCGGCCTTCCCGGCCGTGCTCGGCTTCGACTTCAGCGGGATCGTGGTCAGCTCGCCGTACGAGGCGTTCCCGCTGCAGCCCGGCGACGAGGTCTATGGCATGACGCACTTTCCCCGCACGACGGGCAGCTACGCCGAGTACATCGCCGTCTCGAGCATGAGCGTCGCCCTCAAGCCGTCGACGCTGAGCCACATCGAGGCCGCCGCCGTGCCCGTCGCAGCCCTGGCCGCATGGGAGATGGTCGTCGAGATCGCCGAGGTGACACCCGGCGAGCGGATGCTGATCCACGCCGGCAGCGGCGGCGTCGGTCACTTCGCGGTACAGATCGCCAAGGCCTTCGGCGCCTACGTGATCACGACGGGCTCGCCCCGCAACGCGGAGTTCCTGCGCCAGCTCGGCGCCGACGAGGTCATCGACTACACGAGCATCCGCTTCGACGAGGTTCTCGCCGACGTCGACTCGGTGATCGACCTGATCGGCAACGTGCACGACGATACCGGCACGCGGTCCCTCCGCGTCCTCCGGCCGGACGGGGTGCTCGTGAACGCGCCGAGCGGAAGCTGGCCGACCCTGCAGGCGGATGCGGAGGCCGCCGGAGTGCGGGCGACCGGATTCAAGGTCGCTGCGGACGCAGACGCCCTGGACTGGATCACCAAGATGATCGACGACGGCGCGGTACGCCCCCACATCGACCATGTCTTCGAGCTCGCGGAGGGTCCCGCCGCCCACCGGCTGGTCGAGGAGGGGCACACCCGCGGCAAGATCGTCCTGCGGATCTCCGACGTCGGAGTCTCCGGGACGGGCGCGTGAGCCCAGCGGAAGGCGCCGGGCCGACGATCGTCTGGTTCCGCGACGACCTCCGGCTCGCCGACAACCCGGCACTGCACGCGGCCGTCGAACGCGGGCTCCCGATCGTCGCGGTCTACGTGCTCGACGAGGAATCCCCGGGCGTGCGGCCGCTCGGCGGGGCCTCCCGCTGGTGGCTGCACGGCAGCCTCCGCGCGCTCGGCGACTCGCTCGACGCGCTCGGCGGGAGCCTTCTGCTCCGGCGTGGACCGGCGGCCGACGTCATCGGCGCGCTCGCGGCATCCGTGGGCGCTGGCGCCGTGTTCTGGAACCGCCGCTACGGCGCTGCGGAACGCGAGGTCGACACCGTGATCAAGACGGCGCTGCACGCCGACGGCGTTGAGGCCCGGAGCTTCGCCGGCTCGTTGCTCTTCGAGCCGTGGACGATCCGCACCGGCCAGGGCAACCCGTACTCGGTCTTCACGCCGTTCTGGCGCGCCTGCGTCGCCGGCCCTCCCCCGCGCGAGCCCTACCCGGCGCCGACGGCGATCGACGGCTGGCCGGGGGCGGTGCCCTCTGATCGACTCGACGACTGGGGGCTCCTGCCCACCCACCCGGACTGGGCGGCCGGGCTCCGTGCGACCTGGCAGCCGGGCGAGGCCGTCGCGGCCGAGGCACTCGAGACCTTTCTGCGCGAGTCGCTCGCGCGCTACGCCGACGAGCGGGACACCCCGGCCCAGACCGCGACGAGCCGCCTGTCGCCGCGGCTCCGCTGGGGTGAGGTGAGCCCGTTCCAAGTCTGGCATGCCACCCAGCGGGTGCTGCGCGGGGCGGATGCGGCCACCGCGTCGAGCGCGCAACGGTTCCTGACCGAGCTCGGCTGGCGGGAGTTCAGCTATCACGTGCTCTTCCACGCGCCCGAGCTTGCGACCTCGAATCTCAAGCGCGAGTTCGACCGGTTCCCGTGGCCCCCGCTCGACGACCGGGTGCTCAAGGCGTGGCGGCAGGGCCGTACCGGCATCCCCCTCGTCGACGCCGGGATGCGGGAACTGTGGCGCACCGGGAGTATGCACAATCGGGTACGCATGGTCACCGCTTCATTCCTCACCAAGAATCTGTTGGTGGACTGGCGGGTCGGTGAGCAATGGTTCTGGGACACCCTCGTCGACGCCGACGGCGCAAGCAACCCGTTCGGCTGGCAGTGGGTCGCGGGATCGGGCGCCGATGCCGCGCCCTACTTCCGGGTGTTCAACCCTGAATTGCAGGCGGCGCGGTTCGACCCGCATGGGGAGTACATCCGCGAGTACGTGCCCGAAATCGGCACGGATGCCTACCCGGCGCCGCTCGTTGACCTCGGCGAGACCCGGCGCGCGGCCCTCGCCGCCTACGAGCAGGTCAAGGCAGCGAAGACGCCGGCCCCCACTCCCTGAGGTGTCGCAGATCGACGTTCGCGAGCACAACGAACGTCGATCTGCGACACCTCAGGGGGCGATGGGCAGCATTCGCGCGGGCAGAGTTCGCGCGGGCAGAGTTCGCGCGGTCAGAGTTCGCGTTCGAGCACGTAGTCGTCCTCGTAGCGGTCGCCGACGAGGAAGTGCTTCGTGCCTACAGCGGCGAAGCCGTGCTTCCCGTAGAAGCGGATGGCCCGCGCGTTCTCCTCGTTGACGCCGAGCCAGGCGCCCCGAGCGCCGCGCTCCCTGGCGGCATCGAGTGTGGCCGTCATCAGGAGCCCGGCCACCCCGCGGCCGTGAGTTTCCGCGCGCAGGTAGCACTTGCTGAGTTCAACGGTCGGGCGAATGCCGATGGCCGCGAGCACGTCGGAGTCGGCCGGCTCGCCGAAGATCAGCATGGTGTAGCCGAGCGAGAGGCGAGTGTCCTGGTCTTCGGCGAGGAACAGCATCCGCTCGGGATCGGCGAGGTAGGCGGCGAAGTTGGCCTCGGCCAGAACGTCGCGAACGAACACGGCGATCGCCTCCGCTGTCGTGTGTGGAGGGCACGCGAGCGCAAAAGTCGCGGCCGCCAGTTCGGCGAGCACCCCGGCATCCGCCGCCCCCGCCTGTCGTATCGCAATCACCACCCCACCCTACCGACTCGTCCGTCCGCGAAAGCGGGTGAATCGTCGCCAACCAACGGCCAGAACGACGATTCACCCGCTTTTCGCGGAAACGGCGACGAACGCTAGAGGAAGCGGGCGTAGGCGCCGACGGTGAGGAAGGTCGGGAACTCGGGCTCGAGCGCCGCCGTGCGGAAGACCGACAGGGCGTCGTCGAACCGGTCGCCCGGGGTCCGGGGCAGGGAGGCGAACACGTCGGCGACCAGGGCGTCCACCCAGGGTCCGTCGATGCGCACGCCCTCCGCGGTGACCGAGTTGTCGTGGATCCACTGCCACACCTGCGAGCGGGAGATCTCCGCGGTCGCGGCGTCCTCCATCAGGTTGTCGATCGCCGCGGCGCCGACGCCGCGCAGCCAGGACTCGATGTAGCGCAGCCCGATCGTGATGTTGTCGCGCACGCCGGCCGTCGTGATCTGCCCGCCGACGGATGCGACGTCGAGCAGCTCCGCTGCCGTCACGCTGACGTCGTCGCGGGTGCGCTCGAGCTGGTTCGGCCGGTCGCCGAGCACGGCGTCGAACTCGGCCTGGGCGGTCGGGATCAGGTCGGGGTGGGCGACCCAGGTGCCGTCGAAGCCGTCGCCGGCTTCGCGCTTCTTGTCCGCAGCGACCTGCTCGAGCGCCCGGGCGGTGACCTCGGGATCGCGCCGGTTCGGGATGAACGCGCTCATGCCGCCGATGGCATACGCGCCGCGTCCGTGGCAGGTGGAGACGAGCAGCTCGGTGTACGCGCGCATGAACGGCACGGTCATCGTGATCTGCTTGCGGTCGGGGAAGACGAACCGGCGCCCGCGGGCGCGGAAGGTCTTGATGATGCTGAAGATGTAGTCCCAGCGACCGGCGTTGAGGCCGGCGCAGTGGTCGCGGAGCTCGTAGAGGATCTCCTCCATCTCGAATGCGGCCTGGATCGTCTCGATCAGCACGGTCGCGCGGATCGTGCCGTACGGGATGCCGAGGGCGTCTTCGGAGTGACTGAAGATGTCGTCCCAGAGCCGGGCCTCGAGGTGGCTCTCGAGCTTCGGTAGGTAGAAGTACGGTCCGCTCCCGCCGTCGATGAGGCGCTGGGCGTTGTGGAAGAAGTAGAGGCCGAAGTCGACGAGGCTGCCGGAGGCGCTCATCGTGCGGTTCGCCCGGTCGATGAAGCTGATGTTCTTCTCGACGAGGTGCCAGCCGCGCGGGCGCATCACGATCGTCGGGGTCGCACCGGTCGCGTCACCCGTGACGGTGTATTCCTTGCCCTCCGGGCTCGTGAAGTCGAGCTGCCCGCGAACTGTGTCGAACAGGGTGATCTGGCCCTCGATGACGTTCGCCCAGGTCGGGCTCGTGGCGTCTTCCTGGTCGGCGAGCCACACCCTGGCGCCCGAGTTGAGCGCGTTGATGGCCATCTTGCGGTCGGTCGGACCGGTGATCTCGACGCGGCGGTCTTCGAGTCCGGGTCCGGCGCCGGCGACGCGCCAGCTCGGGTCGCGGCGGATGTGCGCCGTCTCGGTGAGGAAGCCGGGGTCGCGCCCATTGGCGGCGTCGACGCGCTTCCGCAGCCGGGTCGCGAGCAGGTCGTGGCGGGTGCCGGCGAAGCGGTCGTGCAGCTCCGAGACGAAGTCGAGCGCCGCGGGGGTGAGGATCTCGTCGTAGCGGGCACCGAGGTCGCCGGTGACCTCGAGGTGCGGCTGGGTCATGGCGAAACTGCCGGTGTTCGTGCTCGGCGAGACCGTTTCGGTCGTCGCGAGGGGGGAATTCATGGTGTGTCTCCTTCTGCAGGGTGAGGTCGAGGGGTGCTGGGCGGTGAGCGGATGCGGCCGGCCGGGTGGCCGCATCCGCTCGGTGATGCGACGGGTCAGAACGCTGAGCGATTCAGAAACGCGGAGCGGGTCAGAACTGCTCGGCCTCTGTGGAACCGACGAGGGCGAGGGTCGCGCTGTTGGGGTTGAGCGCTGTGGCGATCTTGTCGAAGTAGCCGGTACCGACCTCCCGCTGGTGGCGGGTGGCGGTGTAGCCGTCGGCCTCCGAGGCGAATTCGGCCTCCTGGAGTTCGACGTATGCGCTCATCTGGCGTTCGGAGTAGTCCTTGGCCAGGGTGAACATGGAGTGGTTGAGGGCGTGGAAGCCAGCGAGGGTGATGAACTGGAAGGCGTAGCCGGCCTTGGCGAGTTCGCGCTGGAACGCCTCGATCTGGGCGTCGTCGAGGTGCGACTTCCAGTTGAACGAGGGCGAGCAGTTGTAGGCGAGCTTCTTGCCGGGGAACTGCGCGTGGATCTCCTTCGCGAAGCGCTGCGCGAGCTCGAGGTCGGGCTCCGAGCTTTCCACCCAGAGCAGGTCGGCGTACGGCGCGTACGCGAGGCCGCGGGCGATGACGACGTCGATGCCGTTCTGGGTGTCGTAGAAGCCCTCCGCGGTGCGTTCCCCGGTGAGGAACTCCTGGTCGCGCTCGTCGATGTCGCTCGTGATGAGCGTCGCGGCGAGGGAGTCGGTGCGCGCGATGATGATCGTCGGCACGCCCGCGACATCCGCTGCGAGACGGGCGGCGTTCAGGGTGCGGATGTGCTGCCCGGTGGGGACGAGGACCTTGCCGCCCATGTGGCCGCACTTCTTCTCGCTCGCGAGCTGGTCTTCCCAGTGCACGCCGGCCGCCCCGGCCTCGATCATCGACTGCATGAGTTCGTAGGCGTTGAGCGGGCCGCCGAAGCCGGCCTCTGCGTCGGCGACGATCGGTGCGAGCCAGTCGATGCCGGTGCCGGTGCCGCCGTTCGCGGCCGCCTCACTCGTCTCGATCTGGTCGGCGCGGAGCAGCGCGTTGTTGATGCGGCGCACGACGGACGGGACCGAGTTCGCGGGGTAGAGCGACTGGTCGGGGTAGGTCTGGCCGGAGAGGTTCGCGTCGGCCGCAACCTGCCAGCCGGAGAGGTAGATGGCCTTGAGGCCGGCGCGCACCTGCTGTACGGCCTGGTTGCCGGTGAGGGCGCCGAGGGCGCGCACCCACTCGGGGTTTTCCTCGGTGCCGTTCTCGTGGATGAGCTTCCAGAGGTTCTCGGCGCCGCGGCGGGCGAGCGTGCGGTCTTCGCGAACAGACCCGCGGAGGCCGATGACGTCCTCTGCGGTGTAGTCGCGGCGGATGCCCTCCCAGCGTGCGTCGGCGGCCCACTCGAGGGCGAGCTCGGCGGCGGTCTGGGTCTGGTCTCCCGGGCGGGGTGCGTTCGCGGTCATGTTGTCTCCTTGGGTTTGCGTCATTGCTTGCCTGTGACACCTACTCTGCGGTGTTCTGGCAACCCGCACCCCGGCCGGATTCACAGAAGAAATGCAGTTCTTCTGCTTGCGTGAAGTTCTGCAGCGTGTGAGCATGGTGCGATGATCACCGCCGATCCCACCCTGCGCACCGCCCTGTCCCAGCCGGAACCCGACGAGCACGGGATCGATGCCCTGACCCTGGGCCGTCGCATCCGTGAACTCAGGGGCTCCCGCAGGATGACCCTCGACACCCTCGCTGCGGCGGTCGGGCGGGCGCCGTCGCAGGTCTCGATGATCGAGAACGGCAAGCGGGAGCCGCGGCTGTCGATGCTCCGCTCGATCGCGACCGCGCTCGGAACCACGGTCGACGAGCTGCTCAAGACGGAGGCGCCGTCGGAACGGGCCGCCCTGGAGATCGCGGTGGAACGCGCCCAGCGCGGGCCGGTGTTCACCGCACTCGGGCTCCCGCACATCCGAATCGGCCGGTCAACGAGCGATGAGGCACTCCAGACGATCCTCACCCTGCACCACGAGATCGAGCGCCTGCACCGGGAACGGGCGGCGACCCCCGAAGAGGCGCGGCGGGCGAACGCCGAACTGCGCGGCATCATGCGCGCGCGGGACAACTACTTCCCCGAACTCGAGGCCCAGGCTGCCGGGCTGCTGCGCGCGGTCGGCCACAGCGGCGGACCGGTGCCGCAACGGGTCGTCGCCGACATGGCCGCGCACCTCGGCTACTCGCTGCACTATGTCGCGGACCTGCCTCACTCGACGCGCTCGGTCACCGACAAGCGCAACGGCCGGATCTACCTCCCGATCGAGCAGACCGCCTCCCGGGACACCCGGTCCCCGATCCTGCAGGCGTTCGCGAGCGCGCTGTGCGGGCACGAGGAGCCGACAAGTTATGCGGAATTTCTGCGGCAGCGGGTCGAGACCAACTACCTGACGGCGGCGATCCTGCTGCCGGAGGACGATGCCGTGAAACTTCTGGCCGAGGCCAAGACGCAGCGCAGCATCTCGATGGAGGACCTCCGCGACGCCTTCGCGGTGTCCTACGAGACGGCCGCGCACCGGTTCACGAACCTCGCGACGGCCCGGCTCGGCATCCCGGTGCACTTCATGAAGGTGCACGAGTCCGGCACGATCATCAAGGCCTACGAGAACGACTCCGTCCGGTTCCCGAGCGACGCCCTCGGCGCCGTCGAGGGCACGACGGTCTGCCGCAGCTGGACCGCCCGGACGGTCTTCGACGTCGCCGACCGGTTCAGCCCCTGGTACCAGTACACCGACACCCCCTCCGGCACCTTCTGGTGCACCTCCCGCATCGCCAAGGCGAAGGAGGGCGAGTACTCGGTGAGCGTGGGCGTGCCGTTCTCGGAGACGAAGTGGTTCCTCGGCCGCGAGACGAACAACCGTGCCGTCTCCCGCTGCCCGGACGAGAGCTGCTGCCGCAGCGCCCCCGACGAGCTCGCCGAGCGCTGGGCCGGCCAGGCCTGGCCCGCCGCGCGCACCCCGACGAGCCTGCTCGCCGCCCTCCCGACCGGCACCTTCCCCGGCGTCGACCAGACCGAGGTCTACCAGTTCCTGGAATCCCACTCCCCCACCCGCTGAGCAGATCCCACCCCCTGAGCGGACGCCGTCCCCTGAGCGGATGCCGATCGGCATGACTCCTGCAGATTTCCGGCTCGGCCCGGAAGCTGCCCGGAATTCCGGGGCCGGACATCCGGCATCCCGGAATTTGCAGGAGTTATGCCATCAGGCCTCGCGGGTGATCTCTACCTTGACGAAGAGCTGGGAGCCCGCGGAGCCGGCGTAGACGCCGCGGAGCGGCGGCACGTCGTTGTAGTCGCGACCGCGGCCGACGGAGACGTGCCGGTCACCGATCTCGATCAGGTTCGTCGGGTCGAATCCGCGCCACTCTCCGCAGAACCACTCGACCCACGCGTGGGATTCGCCGGTGACGGTCTCGCCGACCTCCGCATTCGGTTTCGGGTGCAGATAGCCGGAGACGTACCTGGCCGGGATCCCGACCGAGCGCAGCGCGCCGAGGGCGATGTGCGTGATGTCCTGGCAGACCCCGCGCCGGTCGTTCCAGGCCTCTTCCGCGGTCGAGTGCACGCCCGTGACTCCCTGGACGTACTGCATCTGGTCGCCGATCGCGGCACAGATCTCGTAGGCGGCAGAGCAGGAGCTCGTGTGGCGCGCGGCGATCTCTGCCGCGAGCGCCTCGACATCCATCGGCGGTTTCGTCAGGCGGGTCTGCCGGGACTGTTCGAAGAGCGTCGAGGTGCGCAGGGCATCCGCGGCGAGGTCGACCCAGGTGTGTTCGTGGGTCTCGTGCTCGCGCGGCCGCACCTCGACGAGGCTGTTGGCGGTGAGCGTCAGCTCGGAGTGCGGGGTGAGCACCTCGAACGAGGAGACCCGGGTGCCCCAGTAGTCGGCGTAGTAGTGGTTGCCCGCCGTCGGGCTGATCTCGAGGTTCGAGAAGAGCACGAACTGGTCGACGGAACTGACCGGCAGCATCCGCGCCTCGTTGTAGGAGGCCGCGACCTCGCCCTTGTAGCGGTAGCCGGTCGTGTGCCGGATCCGGAGACGGTTCACGAGGCTTCCCCTGTCCAGGTCGGAACGTTCCCCTTCGGGAAATACCGGTTGCCGATGGCCTCCGAGGCGGTACTGGTCGCGTCCTGGACGCGCATCATCTGCAGCGGCAGGTCGTTCAGGATGTCCATGATCGGTCGGTACTCCAGCTGGCTGCGGATTTGGCCGAGCACCCGCTGGGCCTGGCCGGTGACGCCGGCCCGGTCGGTGCGCGGCTCGAGGTCGCGCAGGCACTGTTCGGCGCGCGAGACGGAGAAGACGATCGACCGGGGGAACAACCGGTCCATCAGCAGGTATTCGGCGGCGTTCCGGGCCGACGGCACCCCGCGGTAGGTGCGCAGGTAGGACTCGTACGCGCCGCAGGAACGCAGGATCGTTGTCCACGACGGCCCGCTCGCTTCGGTCAGCGACCGGGTGGCGAGAAGACGAGCCGTCATGTCCGCCTGCTCCAGACTGCGCCCGAGAGTGAAGAAGTGCCAGGCGTCGTCCCGGCTCGCACCGGCTTCGACGATCCCGACGGCGAGCGCGGCGCGTTCCCGCACCCAGGCGAAGTAGTCGTGGGTCTTCTCGCTCGCGACCTTGCGCGGCATCCGCGCGCTCGTCGTGTTGAGGCATTCCCAGAGTTCGGTCGGCACGATCTCCCGCGCGCGGCGGGCGTTCTCGCGTGCGGAGGTGATCGAGTACGCGATCGACGCCGGATGCGTGCGGTCCATGGCGAGGGTGGCGAGAACGTCCTTGCGGGTCAGCTCGCCCTCCTCGGGGACGGGGCTGCCCATCAGCTGCAGGAGCGACCGGCAGGCGAGGTTCTCCTCGATCCACGGATCCTCGAGCAGAAGCTGGAGGTGCACGTCGAGGATGCGGGCGGTGCCGTCGCTGCGCTCGATGTACCGTCCGATCCAGAACAGGCTTTCTGCAATGCGACTCAACATTCCCGGTCCTCCTGCGCCGATGACTTCGATGCCGCCGGCACCCCAACGGACACCGGTTGCTTCCCCTGCTGTTGCTGTTGCTGTTGCTCCTGCTGGTCGCTGTTGCCCAGAGGCTTGTCCTGCGGCGAGTGGTCGATGGAGTGTGCGCCCGCCACCGGAGCCTGGGTGTTCGCGGCCTGGTCGGCCACGAGACCCTGGATGTTGCGTGCGGAGGACTCGTGGTAGAAGTCGGGTTCGAGCCCGATCACCCAGGTGTCCTTCGATCCGCCGCCCTGGCTCGAGTTGACGACGAGCTCACCCTCGGGGAGCGCGACGCGGGTCAGACCGCCCGGCAGCACCCAGACATCCGTGCCGTCGTTCACGGCGAAGGGACGCAGGTCGGCATGGCGCGGCCGCATCCCGTCTTCGACGAGGGTCGGGATGGTCGAGAGCTGCACGACGGGCTGCGCGATCCAGCCACGCGGGTCACGCAGCAGCTGCTTCCGCAGCGTCGCGAGTTCCGCCTTCGACGCGGCAGGCCCCACGACAAGGCCCTTGCCCCCCGACCCGTCGACGGGCTTGACCACGAGCTCGTCGAGCCGGTCGAGCACCTCTTCGAGCGCGAGGGGATCCTCGAGCCGCCAGGTGTCGACGTTCGGGATGATCGGGTCTTCGGCGAGGTAGTAGCGGATGAGATCGGGCAGGTAGGTGTAGACGAGCTTGTCGTCCGCGACCCCGTTGCCGACCGCATTGGCGATCGTGACGTTCCCGAGCCGGGCGGCCATCAGCATGCCGGGCGACCCGAGCTGCGAGTCCGCGCGGAACTGGAGCGGGTCGAGGAATTCGTCGTCGACCCGGCGATAGATGACGTCGACCCGGGTGGGGCCTGCGGTCGTGCGCATCCAGACGCGCCCGCCGGAGCAGAACAGGTCGCGGCCTTCGACGAGTTCGACGCCCATCAGCCGGGCGAGCAGGGTGTGCTCGAAGTACGCGGAGTTGAAGACGCCCGGGGTGAGCACGACGACGTTGGGGTCGTCGACCCCGGCGGGGGCGGATGCCCGCAGCGCCTGGAGAAGCTTGTTCGGGTAATCGCCGACCGGGCGCACCCGCATCGAGACGAAGAGTTCGGGAAGCGTCTGCGCCATCACGCGACGATTGGAGATGACGTAGCTCACGCCGCTGGGCACGCGGACGTTGTCCTCGAGCACCCGCCACGCGCCCTTCTCATCGCGGATGAGGTCGATGCCGGAGACCTGGATGCGCACGTTGTTGGCCGAGACGATGCCGGCGGCCTGGCGGTGGAAGTGGTTGGACGAACTGATCAGGCTCGCCGGGATGACGCCGTCGTGCACGGCGGCCTGGGGCCCGTAGATGTCCGCAAGGAACGCCTCGAGCGCGAGGACGCGCTGCTTGATGCCGGCCTCGACGGTCACCCACTCCGGCTGTTCGATCACCCGCGGCACGGCGTCGAGCGGGAACGGCCGTTCCTCCCCCGCGAAGTCGAAGGTGACGCCCTGGGCGAGGTACGAACTCGCGAGCGCCGCCGTGCGGCCCCGCAGTTCCTCCTGGGTCATCTTGGCCAGGGCGCCATAGACGTCCTTGTACGCGGCACGCGTTTCCGTCGGAGTGAGCGAGGACGGATCCGGGAACATCTCGTCCCAGGCGCTCCCTGACCCCGTCCGTTTCCGACTCTTCGTAGTGGCACCGTAGCCGGTGAACAGGTCAACCATGGTCGGAGCGTAGTCGCCTCATGTTGCGGGATTGTTTCGCCACACCGCTCGAAATCGATGTATGCAACATGACGGATTGGTAGGCAACGAATTCGACATTTATGGCGCTTTACCGCAAAATGTGGTCAAGATTGCATACAGCTTCTGGAGCGCGATGATTGGCCCGCCCGTGACCCCTTTCCCCGATCCCGACTTCGCCGTCACGGCATCGGGAGCCGCGAAGCCGTCCGCCGCCGCCGCCGCCGCCAACGACCACCCGGATGAGGACCCAGTGCCCTCGCACGCCTTCCGGGCGAGTTCCGTGCTCGACGTCCGCGGCCTCGGCATCTCGTCGACCCTCGCGACGCTGACCCCGGTGGATGCGATCACCCTGTCCGTCTCCCACGGCGAGTCCCTGGGCCTCGTCGGAACCGTCGCGGCCGGCGCGATCTCGGTCGCGCTCGCCATCGCGGGGCGGCTCCCGGAGGGCGCCTCGGTCGCGACCGGCTCGATCCTCGTCGAGGGAATCGAACTGGTCGGTCTCAAGCGTCGCCCGGCAGCCCGCCTGCTCGGCACCGCGATCGGCTACCTCCCCGCCGACCCGCTCAGCGGCTTCGACCGCAGCCGCTCGGTCAGGAACCAGCTTGCCGGCGCACTGCGGAAACGCATCGGCGTCACCCCGGACGTCGCGCGGCGGCACATCGTCGACCTGCTCGACCTGGTCGGTGTCGTCGATCCGGCCGCTCGGGCCCGGCAATATCCGCAGGACCTCGACCCCGTCGTGCTCCACCGGGTGGTCCTGGCCGCCGTCCTCTCCGGCGACCCCGCCCTCGTCATCGCCGTCTCCCCCGGCACGGGGCTGGAACCGGACGCGCGGGCCGCGCACGCCATCCTGCTGCGCGACGTGTGGCACGCGAAAGAGTTCGCGCTCCTCGTCGCGTCGACCGATTTCGAGATCGTCGCGGAGACCTGTGACCGGGTTGCGGTGCTCGAGGCCGGCCGGATCGCCCGGCACGGCTCCGTCGCCGAGATCCTGGACGCGGGTTATGGAGTGAAGTCCGCCAGGTCGGCCAGGTCGGCCAGGTCGGCCGCATCGATAGCGTCAGCGTCGAGCTCGACCGCGTCGAGCGGACTGGCCGTCGCGGACTGATCGGCGCCCGGGCCGACGATGGCGCCCTCGTCCCGGTCCCAGCTCTGCACCGAATTGCGCGCGGCAAGGATGTGCGACCGCATGGCCGTCGCAGCCCAAAGCGCGTCGCGCGAGATCAGGGCGGCGAGGATGTCGCGGTGATGGTGATTGCTCACCGCGCGGAAGGATCCGCTGTCGCGCCGGAAGGCCTTCGCCATCAGCGGCACCCGGCCGACGGACACGGTCAGGCGAGTGAGCTGGGCGTTCTCGGCGGCGGTGACGATGATGCGGTGGAATTCAGCGTTGAGTTCGCCGAGCCGGGAGATTCCGGCGTCGTCCTCCGCGAGCACGAACTCATCCATCACGGTGATCAGGTCGGCGAGGCGCGCGAGGTCGTTGTCGGAGATCCGCACCGCGGCGAGGCCTGCCGCGCGGCTCTCGAGCATGGCCCGCAGGTAGTAGGTCTCGCGCATCTGCTCGGTCGTCCAGGCGATGACCGTGGCACCCTTGTTCGGCACGAACTCGACAAGGCCGGTCTCGTCGAGCCGCCGCAGCGCCTCCCGGATCGGGGTACGGCTGACGCCGAGTTCCTCGGCGAGCGCCTGCTCGCGCAGGGTGGCATTGCCCGGGATCTCACCGGAGAGAATGCGCCCGCGCAGGTACGCAAATGCGGCCTGACCGCCTGTTACCGACACTATGTCCACCCCGATGCCCTCGTTGCCACGTGCGCGCCTTTCAACTATTGCACACGCGGTTCCAGAGAAGACGGCGTGGATGCCCCGTCAGGCCCAGGCGGCGCGAAGTGGGGGTACGGCCGGAATCGTCCTCCGATTGCCCCGCCCGGGTCAGAACGCCGTCATCCCCGTGAGAGCGCGACCAATCACGAGCTGGTGGATCTCGTCCGTGCCCTCATAGGTACGGACGGATTCGAGGTTGGCGAGGTGGCGCATCACCGGGAATTCGTTCGTCACTCCGTCGCCACCGAGGATCGACCGGGCGAGGCCGGCGATCCGAATGGCCTCGCGCACGCTGTTGAGTTTGCCGACGCTGATCTGTGCTGGGGTGAGGGTGCCGCGTTCCTTGAGCCGGCCGAGGTGCAGGGCGAGCAGGACGCCCTTCTCGTACTCGACGAGCATGTCGGCGAGTTTGGCCTGGGTCAGTTGCATGGCCCCGATCGGGCGGCCGAACACCTCGCGGCTGCGCGACCGGCCGATCGCGGCGTCGAGGCAGCTCCTGGCGGCGCCCATCGCGCCCCAGACGATGCCGAATCTGGCCTCGTTCAGGCAGCCGAACGGGCCGGAGAGCCCCGTGGCGCCGGGGAGGACGGCATCGCCGGGCAGGCGCACCCCGTCGAGGGTGACGTCGCACTGGATGGAGGCCCGCATCGAGAGTTTGCCGGCGATCGGTGTGGCCGTGAACCCCGCGGTCTCGGTGGGGACGAGGAATCCGCGCACCCCGGCGTCGGTCTGCGCCCACACCACGGCGACGTCTGCGACGCTCGCGAGGCCGATCCAGCGCTTGGTACCCGTGAGCACCCAGTCGTCGCCGTCGCGCCGGGCGATCGTGCGCATCGCGGCAGGGTCGCTGCCGCCGGTCGGTTCGGTGAGGGCGAAGCAGCCGATGAGCGCGCCCGCCGCCATGCCGGGCAGCCAGCGCTGTTTCTGGTCCTCCGACCCGTACTTGTGGATCGCCGACATGGCGAGAGAGCCCTGCACGGAGACGAGGGTGCGCCAGCCGCTGTCGGCAGCCTCGAGTTCGAGGCAGACCAGGCCGTAGCTCACGGCGCTCGCGCCCGCGCAGCCGTAGCCCTCGAGGTGCATGCCGAGGAAGCCGGCCGCGCCGAGTTCGGCGACGAGCTCGGCGCGGAAGAACCGGTCCTCGAAGTCCTGCTCGATCGTGGGCAGGATGCGGTTGGTCGCGAACGCGCGGGCCTTGCGCGACCAGACGACCTCCTCGGGAGTGAGGAGTTCGTCGAGATCGAAGACCGCATCGACGAGCGGGGTGGCGACGAGCGGTGTGGGGCGGCCTGATGCAGTCACGAGAGGTCCTGTTCGGTTCGGCGGAGCGCGGGCGGGGATACGGGAATGAATGCGGGAACGGACGTGGGAACAGCCATCGATGAAGCTCCGGGTGCGGATGCCGGCGCCGGCGGCTCCGAAGCGGCCTCGCCACCGGCGCGGTGGGCGTCCGGCTCGAGCCAGCCGGCCCCGGCGTGTTCGCCGAGCCGGGGCGGAAGCAGCCGGTAGCTCGCCGGACGCTCACCGAGGTGGATCGGATTGGCGACCTGGCGGCTGAGGCGCCGGGGCTCGGTACCCGATCCGAGCTCGACGACGGGCTCGACGCCGAGCCCCGCCGCGAAGGCGAAGGCCTCGCTGATCGAGTTGACCAGTCCGGCGGGCACCCCGGCATCCGTGAGCGTGTCGACCCAGTGCGCCGCCGGCTGGGTGCGCAGCAGCGCCTCGAGCGCCGGCCTGAGGTCGGCGCGGTGCCTGACCCGGTCGGCGTTGCCCAGGAAGCGCGGGTCCGCCGCGAGGCCGGGTGCGCCGAGGAGGCGCACGAGCGTGCGGAATTGGGAGTCGGTGCCGACGGCGATCACGAGGTCGCGGTCGGCCGCCGCGAAAAGCTCGTACGGGGCGATGCTCGGGTGGGCATTGCCGAGGCGGGCCGGAGAGTGCCCGGTCGCAAGGGTGCCGGCCGCCTGGTTCGTGAGCGCAGAGAGCAGGGTCGTCAGGAGGTCGACCTCGACCCGCCCGCCGACGGGGCCACCCGCGTCGACGGCACCGGCATCGCCCCGGCGGGAGTCGCGTTCGCGGAGCGCGAGCAGGATGCCGCTGAGCGCGTTGAGGCCGGCGAGCACGTCCACGAGGGCGACGCCGACCTTGCTCGGCTCCCCGTCGGCCGGACCGGTCACGCTCATCAGCCCGCCGACGGCCTGCACGAGGAGGTCGTATCCGGGCAGCCGGGCGCCGGCTCCTGCGCCGAAGCCCGTGATCGAGCAGTAGACGACGCCGGGGTTCGCGGCACGCACGGCCTCGTAGCCGAGGCCGAACCGTTCCATCACGCCGGGGCGGAAGTTCTCCACCACGACATCCGCCGTGGTCGCGAGCCGCCAGGCCGCCGCCCGTCCCTCGTCCGTGCCGAGGTCGCAGACGACCGAACGCTTGTTGCGGTTGACCGCACCGAAGTAGGTGGACGCGCCCTGGGCATCCGTGGGCGGCAGCCACTGCCGGGTGTCGTCCCCCGCCGGGCTCTCGATCTTGATCACGTCGGCGCCGAAGTCGGCGAGCATCATCGTGGCATACGGGCCGGCGAGCACCCGCGAGAAATCGGCAACCCTCAGCCGGGGTGCGCGGGCGGACGGTTCGTGCGACATCAGCTCACCTCGGTCCCCATCGACGCGTCCGGTCGGCCACAGCGACAGGACTCAGTTGTGATCCTATACCGAATGTTTTTGATTCCGGCACCCGTCTGGCCGCTCCCAGCATGCCACCGTCGGCTACATTGAAGTCTATGGAGGCACAGCTGCGACCCGGCGCCCGGGAGGCGATCTTCGCCCAGCTCATCGAGGCCGGCCGGGCCGAGCAGGTCGCCCGACGCCTCACCGATGCCATCATCCTCGGCGTGCTCACCTCGGGCGAACGCCTGCCGAGCGAGCAGGAACTCGCCCGCCGATTCGGGGTCGCCCTGATCACGGTCCGCGAGGGCCTCGTTATCCTGCGCGAGTCCGGCCTCGTCGAGACCCGTCGCGGCCGCGGCGGCGGCAGCTTCGTGATCCAGGCGGATGCCCCGGACGAGACGCTCCTGCACACCCGGCTCCGGGGCGTCGCCCACGTCGAGCTCTCCGACCTCGCGGTCTACTTTTCCACCATCGTCGAAGGGTGCGCGGAACGGGCGGCCCTCCGCGCGGCGCCGAACGACGCCGACCGGCTCTCCGAGTGGCTTGCCCAGGCCGACTGGGACCGGGATGCGGGCGCGCGCGCCAACGCCGGCGGCTTCTACCTCGAGCTCGCGGTGCTCAGCCAGTCGGCGCGGCTCGTGCGCGAGCAGGTCCGGCTGCAGGCCGAGTTCGGTCCGCTGCTCCTGCTCGGGCTCGTCGACCCGTCGATGCGCGCCAGGGTCGCGGCCTGCAACGCGGACGTCGTCGCGGCGATCCGGGCCGGCGACGGGCCGCTCGCCCGCACCCTCGTCGCCGGTCAAGTGCGCGACCTGGCCGAGTGGCTGCACGCGGCGAAGACCAGGATCGAACGGGGAGGAACGCTCCATGCTGCATCCGCTGTCAGCGCCTGACGTGCCGAGCGCGTCGCCGGACGCACTCGCACCCGTGGCCTCCGCCGTGGGCGCCGCGTTCGCCGACGTGTTCCTGGTGCTCGACGACTGGCGCGATCGCGTCGCCGCCGCGGTCCCCGGTGCGACGACGGCCGAACTCGACGCCCTCGTGGAATCCCTCGTCGTGCCCACGCTCTTCGGCGGTGCGGCACCGGAGGGCTCCCCCATGCTCCTGGTCGGCGCTGGGTTCATCGCGGCAGCGGGCTATCGGCCCGGCCGCCCCGCGCACTTCGCCTGGTGGCTCGGGCCCCTCGCCTCGAACCCCCTGCTCGGTACGACGCTCGCGCCCACCCGGCTCGACCTCGCCGCCCGGGTGCACACCGAATACCTGCGCGACTTCCGCGGCCTCGAGTGGTACCGGGTGCCGGAGGCCACCGGGCAAGCGCATGTGACGGGTCCGTACGTCGACCACCTGTGCACCTTCGACTTCATCGTCACCCTCACCCTTCCCGTCCTCGCCGACGGCCGCATGGTCGGAGTGATCGGGGCGGACGTGTCGGTCACCCGGCTCGAGCAGGCGCTGCTGCCGGTGCTGCTCGGGCTCGATGCGCCCGCCGCCCTCGTCAACTCGGTCGGCCGCGTGCTGATCTCGACGGAAGCTTCGCTCGCCGCCGGGGACATCGTGCCTGACCCGCGGCATCCGCTCGCGGCCTACGACCGGATGCCCTGCGCCGGGATCCCGTTCGACGTGATCGCCCGGCGCCCACCGAAATAAAAGATTGTATTTGGGATGATTTAGGGTATCGTCGGCCTCTGGGGAATTCCGCCCCGGGCGCCGTGGCCCTCGCCAGCGCCGACCAGCCGTTTGGGAAAGGCCCGCGCATGTCCATCCGTGAACTCCGTAACTTCGTCAACGGGCAGTACGTCGAGTCCGCAGCGAGCGAGCAGCTCGACATCGTGAACCCCGCCACCGAGGAGGTCTACGCGCGCACGCCGGTGTCGACCGAAGCGGATGTCGCCTCCGCGTACTCCGCAGCGGCGACCGCCTTCGAGACGTGGGGCGAGACCACGCCCGGCGAACGCCAGCTCGCCCTGCTGAAGTTCGCCGACGCCCTCTCGGAGCGCGCGGAGGAGATCGCCGACGTCGAGAGCGAAAACACCGGAAAGCCGCGGGCCGGCCTCGTCGGCGACGAAGTCGAGGTCATGATCGACCAGGTGCGTTTCTTCGCCGGCGCCGCGCGCGTGCTCGAGGGCAAGTCGGGCGGCGAGTACCTGAAGGACCACACCTCGTTCATCCGGCGGGAGCCGATCGGCGTGATCGGGCAGGTCACCCCCTGGAATTACCCGATGATGATGGCGATCTGGAAGATCGCCCCCGCTCTCGCGGCGGGCAACGCCGTCGTGCTGAAGCCCTCTGACTCGACGCCCGTCTCGACCCTGCTCCTCGCCGAGATCGCCGCGGAGTTCTTCCCGGCCGGCGTCTTCAACGTCGTCACGGGAAACCGCGACACCGGCCGCGCCCTCGTCGCCGACCGAACACCGCAGATGGTGTCGATCACCGGGTCGGTCCGGGCCGGCATGGAGGTCGCGGGGACCGCGGCGCTCGACGTCAAGCGCGTGCACCTCGAGCTCGGCGGCAAGGCCCCCGTCATCGTGTTCGACGACGCCGATATCGACGCAGCCGTCGAGGGCATCGCGACGGCGGCGTTCTACAACGGCGGCCAGGACTGCACCGCGGCCACCCGGGTGCTCGTGCAGGCCGGGATCCACGACGAGTTCGTGGCCGCACTCGCGGCGTACGCCCGCGTGAACGCGCGGACCGGAGGCCCGCGCGAGGACGGCATCCTCTTCGGGGCGCTCTCGAGCGCCGACCAGCTCGCCCGCGTGCAGGGCGTCATCGAGCGCCTGCCCGACCACGCGAACATCGCTCTCGGCGGGCAGCGCCAGGGCAGCCTCGGCTACTTCCACGAGGCGACGATCGTGTCGAACCTGCGGCAGGGCGACGACGCGGTGCAGAACGAGATCTTCGGGCCGGTCATCACGGCGCAGAAGTTCACCGACGAGGCCGAGGCGCTGGCCTGGGCGAACGACGTGCAGTACGGACTAGCCTCCTCGGTCTGGACGAAGGACCACGCGCGGGCGATGCGGATGGCCAAGCGCCTCGACTTCGGCTGCGTCTGGATCAACACGCACATCCCGCTCGTCGCCGAGATGCCGCACGGCGGCTTCAAGCACTCCGGCTACGGCAAGGACCTCTCGATGTACGGCCTCGAGGACTACACCCGGATCAAGCACGTGATGAGCTACATCGGCTGATCCCCCCTGTCCGGGGAATACATCCGGTTCTATAGCTTTGTCGCGGCGGTGTCACTATGTTGGGCACACACGCCCTGCCGACGACGTCGGGGCGCACCACAGCCGGAAGGTCATGATGAGCGCAGAACAGCCGGGGAAGTCGCCCGCCGCGAAGGGGATCGGCGACCAGGAGCACCTCAGGGTGCTCGGGTACGAGGATTCCTTCCACCGTTCGATGTCGCTGTGGGCGAACTTCGCCCTCGGCTTCACCTACCTCTCGCCGCTCGTCGGCGTGTACTCCCTCTTCGCGCTCGCCCTCAGCACGGGCGGGCCGCCCTCGATCTTCTGGATCGTGATCGTGGGAGCCGGCCAGCTGCTCGTCGCCCTCGTCTTCGGCGAGGTGGTCTCGCAGTACCCGATCGCCGGCGGCATCTATCCGTGGACCCGCCGGCTCTGGGGCAAGCGCTACGCCTGGATGGCCGCCTGGGTCTATGTCTGGGCGATGCTCGTCACGATCACCGCGGTCGCCGAGTTCGGCAGCGGCTTCCTCGGCAGCCTGATCGACGCGCCGGTCACGAAGGAGGTCACGCTGGGCCTCTCGGTGCTGTTCCTGCTGGTGGCGTTCGCGTTCAATTTCTCGGGCACGAAGATGCTCGGCCGGGTCGCCAGGATCGGCCTCGCCGCCGAGCTCATCGGCGTGATCGGGCTCGGGCTCTACCTGCTGATCTTCCAGCGCAAGCAGGAGTTCAGCGTCTTCTTCAGCACGATGGGTGTCGAGGGCGACGGCAACTACGCCGTCGCGTTCCTCGGCGCGGCCCTTGCCGGCCTGTTCCTGTTCTACGGCTTCGAAGCCTGCGGGGACGTGGCCGAGGAGGTCGCGAACCCAGCCAGGGGCATCCCGCGGGCCATGATCCTGACCATTCTCGTCGGCGGGGTCTCGGCGCTGTTCTCCTTCGGCGGCTACGTGATGGCGGCGCCCGACCTGCAGGCTGTGGTCGACGGCAACGACATCGACCCGATCCCGGCGATCCTCGAGGCCTCGCTCGGAACGGTCGGCGCCAAGCTCTTCCTCGTGATCGCGATCACGGCCTTCCTGTCCTGCGTACTGAGCCTGCAGGCCGCAGCCAGCCGGCTGATGTTCTCCTTCGCCCGCGACGGGATGATCCCCGGCCACGCCTGGCTCTCCAAGGTCAGCCCGCGCACCGCCGTCCCGGTGAACGCGCTGATCGTCGCCTGTTCGATCCCGCTCGCGCTCTGCCTGCTGATCTACGCGGGCGGCAGCCTCACCCAGATCACGGCGTTCGCGGTGATCGGCATCTACGTCGCGTTCCAGGCCGTCGTGCTCGCCGCTCTCCGCCAGCGGATCAAGGGCTGGCGCCCCGCCGGCCCGTTCAACCTCGGCAGGGCCGGGATCGTCGTCAACATCGTCGCCCTCGCCTACGGGGTCTTCGCGATGGTGCTCCTGGCGCTGCCCGGAAAGACCGGGGTCTTCCTCGACGACTGGATCGTGCTGATCGGCCTCGCGGTCGTGATGGGCGCAGGGTTGCTCTACCTGTTCATCGCGAAGCCGCACACCAACTCGCACCAGCCGGAGGGCGACGCGATCGCGGTCGCGGCGCTGCTCCGGGCGCACCCGGGCAATGCCGCGCCCGCGCCCGCCGCCCCGGGAAAGTCGAGCCCGACATCCGTCTCTGACTGACCCCACCGCCGGACGCCGACGCGGCTCGCGCGCCATCTCCGCCGCTTCGCGCCTGGCATGCCTGGCGCGGAGCGGCGGAAGGGGCGCGCGGCGCTTCGGACGGGCGGATGCGCCGGGTACAACGAAGGGCCCGTCTTGCGACGGGCCCTTCGTTGTGGTGCCGGTGTGGTGCTTAGATGGCGTTGACGTCGAGCGGGATGCCCGGTCCGAAGGTCGTCGAGACGGCGCCCTTCATGACGTAGCGGCCCTTGGACGAGCTCGGCTTGAGGCGGACGATCTCCTCGAGTGCTGCCGTGATGTTCTCGTTCAGCTGCTCGGCGGTGAAGGATGCCTTGCCGACGACGAACTGCACGTTGGCGTGCTTGTCGACGCGGAACGCGATCTTGCCGCCCTTGATGTCGTTGACGGCGCGGGCGACGTCGGTCGTGACCGTTCCGGTCTTCGGGTTCGGCATGAGGCCACGCGGGCCGAGGACCTTACCGAGACGACCGACCTTGCCCATGAGCTCCGGGGTCGAAACCGCGGAGTCGAAGGAGGTGTAACCGGCGGCGACCTTCTCGATGAGCTCGTCGCCACCGACCTCGTCGGCGCCGGCAGCCAGGGCTGCTTCGGCCGCGGGGCCCGTTGCGAAGACGATGACGCGCGACACGCGGCCGGTACCGTGAGGAAGAATAACGGTTCCGCGGACCATCTGGTCAGCCTTGCGCGGGTCGACGCCGAGCTTCAACGCGACCTCGATGGTCGAGTTGAAGTTCGCGGAGCCGGTCTCCCGGGCAATCGCGACGGCTTCGGTGGGGGTGTAGAACTTGTCGGCCTCGATCTTCTCGGCCGCGGCCCGGTAGGCCTTTGACTTCTGTGCCATGTGAATCTCCTGTATATAAAGATTTGAGAGTGTGGTGCGAGCCTGGCCGGCTCTTCCACGTACTGCTGGTGGCGGATGCCTGGTAAGGGTTAGGCCTCGACCGTAACGCCCATGGAGCGTGCGGTGCCGGCGATGATCTTCGCGGCGGCGTCGATGTCGTTGGCGTTGAGGTCAACCATCTTCGCTTCGGCGATCTCGCGGACCTGCGCCTGGGTGAGCTTGGCCACCTTGACGGTGTGCGGGGTGCCGCTGCCCTTGGCAACGCCGGTCGCCTTCTTGATGAGCTCCGCCGCCGGCGGGGTCTTCAGGATGAAAGTGAAGGAACGGTCGTCGTACACGGTGATCTCAACCGGGATGACGTTGCCGCGCTGGGATTCGGTCTGGGCGTTGTATGCCTTGCAGAATTCCATGATGTTCACGCCGTGCTGACCCAGTGCCGGCCCGATGGGCGGTGCGGGGTTTGCGGCGCCGGCCTTGATCTGAAGCTTGATCAGACCAGTAACCTTCTTCTTCGGTGCCATGATTCTTCCTTCTTTTATGATGACGAGCGGCCGTGAGGCAACTCTCCCGGTGGCCCGGACGGGCCCCGGTGGTGGGGAAACTTACTAAAGCTTGGTGACCTGGTCGAAGCTGAGCTCGACCGGGGTCTCACGCTCGAACAGGGAGACGAGGACGATGAGCTTGCCGCTCTCCGCCTTGATCTCGCTGATCGTGCCGGGCAGGCCCGCGAACGAGCCTTCCTTGATCGTGATGGTCTCGCCGATTTCGTAGTCGATCTCGGCGGGCAGTGCGCGGGTCGCGATCTTGCCGTGCGTGCCTGCGCCCTTGGCGGACGGCACGTCCTGGATCTCGACGAGGCTCTTCAGCATGCCGAAGGCCTCCTCGAAGCGCAGCGGCGTCGGGTTGTGCGCGTTGCCGACGAAGCCGGTGACGCCCGGCGTGTGCCGGACGACGGACCAGCTGTCCTCGTTGAGGTCCATGCGGACGAGCACGTATCCGGGGATACGTACGCGGGTGACCATCTTGCGCTGGCCGTTCTTGATCTCGACGACGTCTTCCATCGGAACCTCGACCTGGTAGATGAAATCTTCCATGGCCATCGACTGCTTGCGGTTCTCGATGTTCGACTTCACGCGACGCTCGAAGCCGGCGTAGGAGTGGATGACGAACCACTTGCCGGGCTGGAAGCGGAGTTCCTTGCGGAACTCGGCGTATGGGTCTTCGTCCACGGCTTCGACGGGTGCACCGGCGGCGTCAGCCGCGTCGGCCTCTGCATCGGCGTCGTCCGCGACCGCGTCGACCTCTTCTTCGTCGTCGACGGCTTCGGCGGCGGCTTCTGCCTCGTCGATGGAGTCGATGTCGAGGGCGTCGTCGACGAGCGCGTCGGCCGTGGGGTCGACCGCGCCGGCGAGGGCGTCGAGTGCGGCGTCGAGGTTGTCTTCAACGCCGACGCTGGGGTCGAAGACGTGGACGGCAACCTGTTCGGCGGCTTCCACGGACTCTTCTTCCGCTTCGAGGACGTTGCCTTCCTGTGCTTCGTCGTCGTCGGACGCCTGCTCGGCTGCGGTGGCCCAGTCAACGTCGTCGTGATTCGTCTCAGTCACTAAATCTCAATCCTTATGTAGTGCGCGGGCACGAAGACGTGTCCCGCGCAGCGTTGCCGTGAATCCTGGCCATGCGGTCTCGCCGCCGGTGGGCGGCTGCCGGTCAGCCGCCTGGTGTTCCGAAGACGTACGTCACGACGAGTGCGAACACCCAGTCGAGGGCGGAAACCAGGGCCATCATGATCGCTACGAAGATCAGGACGACAGCCGTATAGCTCAGCAGTTCCTTGCGTGTCGGGGTGACCACCTTGCGGAGCTCCGCCATGACCTGCTTCAGGAACAGGGACATCCGTGCGAACGGACCGCGTTTGGCGTCGCGAGCGAGTCGTGCGTCTGCGACGATTTCCTCACTGGGTTCGTCGACAACTTTTCGGGCCACCTGTTACACCTTTCATGGGCCGACGGAAATGCCACCGACTTGCAGGGCGGACAGGACTCGAACCTGCAACCTGCGGTTTTGGAGACCGCTGCTCTACCAATTGAGCCACCACCCTATGCAGCCGGATCACCATGCGGACCTGCGCAGACCCCCCGAAAGAAACACGAGAAAAAGGCGCAAAAAAGCATGGCAGATTTCAACTACCTCGATCAAGTCTAGGTCACACCGGCACCACTGTAAAGCTGGGGTCGTCGTGGCGGATGCTGGCCGCGCGGGTGCGGCCACCGTATGCTCGTTCTGTGGCTCACGAACTCAAGCGAATCTCTACCCGGATCGGCTCCATCGCGGAATCGGCAACCCTCAAGGTCGACAGCAAGGCCAAGGCCCTCCAGGCAGCCGGTCGACCCGTGATCAGCTTCGCGGCGGGCGAGCCGGACTTCCCGACGCCCGCGCACATCGTCGAGGCGGCGCTTCTCGCCGTGCGCGACCCGAAGAACCACAAGTACACGCCGGCCGCTGGCCTGCCCGACCTGCGCGAGGCCGTCGCCGCGAAGACCCTCCGCGACTCCGGACTCGCGGTCTCCCCCGCCCAGGTGGTCGTCACCAACGGCGGCAAACAGGCCGTCTACCAGGCCTTCGCGACCCTGCTCGACCCGGGCGACGAGGTCATCGTGCCGACCCCGTACTGGACCACCTACCCGGAATCGATCCGGCTTGCCGGCGGCGTGCAGGTCGACGTCTTCGCCGGCAGCGACCAGGGCTACCTCGTCACCGTCGAGCAGCTCGAGGCCGCCCGCACCGAGCGCACCAAGGTGCTGCTCTTCGTCTCTCCCTCCAACCCGACCGGCGCCGTCTACTCGCCGGAGCAGACGAAGGCGATCGGCGAGTGGGCGGAGGAGCACGGCCTCTGGGTCATCACCGACGAGATCTACCAGAACCTCACCTACGACGGCGTGCGCGCCGTCTCGATCGTCGAGGCCGTTCCCGCCCTCGCCGACCGCACCATCCTCGTCAACGGCGTCGCCAAGACGTACGCGATGACCGGCTGGCGCCTCGGCTGGATGGTCGGCCCGCTCGACGCGATCAAGGCGGCGGCGAACCTGCAGTCCCACCTCACCTCGAACGTGTCCAACGTGTCGCAGCGCGCCGCGATCGCCGCCCTCACCGGCCCGCAGGACGACGCGATCGCGATGCGCGAGGCCTTCGACCGGCGCCGCAGGCTCATCGTCGCCGAGATGAACAAGATCCCCGGCATGGTGACGCCTACGCCCCAGGGCGCGTTCTACGTCTACCCGAACGTGACCGGCCTGCTCGGCCGCACCTGGGGCGGGGTCACGCCGACGACGTCTCTCGAGCTCGCCGACCTGATCCTCGACCAGGCCGAGGTCGCCGCGGTTCCCGGTGAGGCGTTCGGCCCGAGCGGGTACCTGCGCTTCTCCTACGCACTCGGGGACGACCAGCTGCTCGAAGGCATCCACCGCCTGCAGCGCCTCTTCGCCTGACTCGCAGCCGGGCGGGCATCCACCGACCGGTGGATGCCCGGGTCGGCCGGGCGGACGCTTACGTTCGCGGGCCTCCGGTGGGATTCTTTCGGTATGACCACCACACCAGAGCCCAGGAACAGCTCAGACCCCGTCGTGCGCGTGCGCAACCTGCACAAGTCCTACGGCGCCTTCGAGGCCGTCGCGGGCATCAGCTTCGACATCCGGCCCGGCGAGACGTTCGCGCTCCTCGGCCCGAACGGCGCGGGCAAGAGCACGGTCATCGAGATCCTCGAGGGCTACCGCGACCGCACCAGCGGCGAGGTGAGCGTGCTCGGCACCGACCCGCAGCACGGCGGCCTCGACTGGAAGGCCCGGCTCGGCATCGTGCTCCAGTCGACGGGCGAAAGCGGCAACGTCACGGTCGCCGAGCAGCTCGCGCACTTCGCGAGCCTCTACCCGAACCCGCGGGACGTGACGGAGGTCATCGCGGCCGTCGGCCTCGAGGAGAAGGCGAAGACCCGGATCAGCCGGCTGTCCGGCGGACAGCGCCGGCGGGTGGATGTCGCGCTCGGCATCATCGGCCGGCCGGAGCTCCTCTTCCTCGACGAACCGACCACGGGGTTCGACCCCGAGGCACGCCACCAGTTCTGGGACCTCGTGCGCAGCCTGAAGTCCGAGGGCACCACGATCCTGCTCACGACCCACTACCTCGACGAGGCCGCCCAGCTCGGCGACCGCGCCGGGGTGATCACCGGGGGCCGCCTGATCGACATCGGCGCGATCGACGAGATCGGCGGGGCGGAGGCGCGGGTTCCGCTCGTGCGCTGGCGGGATGCGGCGGGCCAGTCCCACGAGATCCGCACCGACCAGCCGGGCCGCGTCGTGGCCGAGCTCGTCGCTGCGAGCGTCGGCGCGAGTGGCAAGGGTGCCGGGGAGCCGGCCGAACTCGAGGTGATCCGGCCGAGCCTCGAGGACGTCTACCTCGGGCTCGTGCGCGACGACCGCGCGGAAACCACGGCGGCGGCATCCGCTGCCGACTCGTCCACTTCTGACGACAGCACGGAGGTGCTCGCATGACCACACTCGACACGACCACCGGGACCGGCAGCATCCGCTCGGCCCGCCACGGCGTGCTGCGGCTCGGCCTCGCCCGGGTGTATTACGAAGCGCGCATGTACTTCCGCACCCCGGACAGCGTGTTCTTCACGTTCCTGTTCCCGTTCATCATGCTCGCGATCTTCACCGCCGCGTTCGGCTCGGCCGGCAACATCGGCACAGCGCCCGATGGCAGCGGTGGCGTCAGCGTCGGCGCGTATTACCTTCCGGGCATGCTCGCGGCGGGCATGCTGCTCTCCGGCGTGCAGAACCTCGCGGTCGACATCGCCGGGGAGAAGAGCGACGGCACTCTCAAACGACTCGGCGGCACCCCGCTGTCCCCGCTGAGCTACTTCATCGGCAAGATCGGGATGGTGCTCGTCACCGGCGCGATCCAGGCGGCACTGCTGATCCTCGTGGCGCGGTTCGTGCTCGATATCGCCCTGCCGACCGAACCATCCACCTGGCTGACCTTCGCCTGGGTGTTCCTGTTCGGCGTGATCGCCTGCGCGTTCCTCGGCATTGCGCTCTCCGCGCTGCCGCGCTCCGGGAAGAGCGCGACCGCCGTTGTGATCCCGATCGTGCTGATCCTGCAGTTCATCTCGGGCGTCTACCTGCAGTTCTACGTGCTGCCCGAGTGGATGCAGAATGTCGCGAGCCTGTTCCCGCTCAAGTGGATGGCGCAGGGGATGCGCTCGGTGTTCCTGCCGGACAGCTTTGCGAGCCTCGAGCAGAACGGGTCCTGGGACCTCCCGCTCGTCGCGCTCAACCTCGGGATCTGGCTCGTGGTCGGACTCGTGCTCAGCCGGGTGACGTTCCGCTGGATCCGCAAGGACAGCTGAACCGGTGTTCTCCGGTCACCGCCGCCGTGGGAGGCTGGGCGCATGAGGATTCCGGCCATGACGACTGTGCGCTGGTGGGACGTCGCCGTCGGCGGGTCCCTGCTCCTGATGGGAGTGCTCGCGGCCTCCGACACCTACCGGTACGGGCACGAGCTCGGGCGGATCGGCGCTCTCGCAACACTCGCCGCGATCGGTGTCGGCTATCTCTGGTTCGGGCGGCGCGCCATCGACTGCCCGAGCGGACGGGCCGCGCAATCGGGGATGGCCGCGACGGCCTTCCGCGGCGTGCTGATCGTCGGCGTCGGCGTCGCCGCGGCGTTCAACCCGAGCCTTGCGACGCTCCAGGCGATCGCCTTCCCGCTACTCTGGACGCTCACCGATTCCTTCCTCGTCTCGGTCGTCCTGAGCGCCCTCCTCGCGGCATCGGCGGCGGCCGGGCTCTGGCTGGGCATCGGCGGCACCGCGTCCGCCCTGGGCCAGGCGTTTGCGACGGAAGGCATCTCCTTCGTCTTCGCGATCGCGATGGGCGCCTGGATCACCCGCATCGCCCGCGACGGCAACACCCAGCGCCGCCTCTACGAGGAGCTCAGCGTCGCCCAGGACGAGCTCGCCGCCCTGCACCGGGATGCCGGGAGCGCGGCCGAGCGGGAACGCCTGTCCAGGGAGATCCACGACACCATCGCCCAGAGCCTGACGAGCCTCGTGATGCTCGCCCAGCGCGCGGGGAACGAGCTCGGGCCGGACAGCGGGGCGCGGCCCACCGTCGAACTCATCGAGGACACCGCCCGGCAGGCCCTGACCGAGGCGCGCACCCTGGTCGCGGCGATGTCGCCCGTGCGGGTCGGCGACTCGACCCTCGCCGAGACCCTGCGCCGCCTCGCTGCACGCTTCGAACGCGAGACCGGCATCCAGGTGCTGGTGTCCGTCTCGGCGCCCGGCCTCGACGGACTCGACCGGCTCGACCGCGAAAACGAGGTCGTGCTGCTCCGCTGCGCCCAGGAGGGTCTCGCGAACGTGCGCAAGCACTCCCGCGCGGGGGCGGCATCCGTTCGCCTCGAACGAGTGGGCACGGATGCCGTGCTCACCGTGACCGACGACGGTCGCGGCCTCGGCGCCTATGCTCCCGCCCACGAGAACGGGTTCGGCCTCTCGGGGATGCGCGACCGGCTCGCCCTCGTCGGCGGCGGTCTCACGGTCGGCGCCGGTGAGCGCGGCGGCACCGTGCTGCGGGTGACCGTGCCCGCGGCGGGCGCGGACGACGCCCGCACCTCCGTCGAATCGGTGCGGGGCGAGCGATGATCCGGGTCATCGTGGCCGACGACCACCCGATCGTGCGCGGCGGCATCGCCATGCTGCTCGGCGCCGCCGGCGACATCGAGGTCGTCGGGCAGGCAGGCAACGGCGAGGAGGCCGTCGCGCTCGCGGCCGCGCTCGACCCAGACCTCGTGCTGATGGACCTGCGGATGCCGCTGCTCGACGGCGTCGCGGCGACCGCGCTCATCGTCGCGGCGAACGAGCGTACCCGGGTGCTGGTGCTCACGACCTACGAGAGCGACGACCAGATCCTCGCGGCGATCGCGGCCGGGGCGAGCGGGTACCTGCTCAAGGCGGCGCCCCAGGCGGAGATCATCGAGGGCGTGCGCTCGGTCGCTCGCGGCCAGACCGCGCTCGCCCCGTCGATCGCGGCGATGCTCGTGCAGCGGGTGCGCGTGGATGCCGCCCCGGCGCCGCGCCTGTCGGCCCGCGAACTCGACGTGCTCCGGCTCGTCTCGGCCGGCGAGAGCAACCCGCAGATCGACCGCTCACTGTTCATCAGCGAGGCGACCGTGAAGACGCACCTGCTGCACGCCTTCGAGAAGCTCGCGGTGAGCGACCGGACCCGCGCCGTGACCCGGGCGATGGAACTCGGACTGCTCTAGCCCGGCGGATGCCGCCGGGCGGCTAGAGCAGTTTGCGCTCGAGCGCCCAGGCGGTGAGTTCGTAGCGGGAGGAGAGCTGCAGCTTGCGGAGCACCGCTGAGACGTGCGTCTCGACGGTCTTCGGCGAGATGAACAGGCTCCCGGCGACTTCCTTGTAGGTGTAGCCGCGGGCGATCAGCCGCATGACCTCCTGCTCCCTCGCGGAGAGGCGGTCGAGTTCCTCCGTCGTCTCGGCGGTCTCGCCGGCGACCGCGCCGAACGCGTCGAGCACGAAGCCCGCGAGCCGCGGGGAGAACACGGCGTCGCCGCCGGCGACCCGGCGTGCGGCTTCGGAGACCTCGGCCCCCGATGAGCTCTTGGTGATGTATCCGCGCGCGCCCGCCCGGATCACCCGGACCACGTCGTCGGCGGCGTCGGAGACGCTCAGCGCGAGGAACAGGGTGTGCGGCGCCCGGTGCGCGGCATCGTGGATGACCTCGCTGCCGCCGCCGCCGCGCCCGCCGGGCAGGTGCACGTCGAGCAGCACCACCCGCGGCTGCAGCGCGACCACGAGTTCGATCGCCTCGTCGACGGTCGCGGCCTCGCCGAGCACCCGGATGTCCGCGTCGAGTTCGGCGCGCAGGCCGGAGCGGAAGATCGAGTGGTCGTCGACGATCACGACCGGGAGCCCGGCGGCCGTGCCGGGCGCGGTGCCGAGGTCCGGGCGCGGGTCTGGTGCGGCGTGCGGCTCGCTCATGAGCGGCTCCCGTCGGCATCCGCTTCGTCTGGCTGCACCGGGTCCGGCCGAACCGATTCGACGGAGAGTGCGGGGTTTTCGGCCCGAATCGGGCCCGTAAGGTGCGTTTTCATCACAAAGTCCGTCGAATTGGTTGGGTGCGGGGCGGCAGGGTCGGGGACCGCGGGGGCAGCGGATGCCGTGGGCAGGGTGAGCAGGATCTCCGTGCCGGCGCCGCCGGGGCCGGGACGCACGAGCGCGGAACCGCCGAGGCGGCGCATCCGCCCGATGACGGACTCACGGACGCCGTGCCGGTCGTCCGGTACGTCGTCGAGCCGGAAGCCGGGCCCGCGGTCGGTCACGCTGAGGCTCACCGCGGTCGCCCCCGTCTCGAGGTACACGGACACCGGGCCGCCCGCGTGCCGCGCCGCGTTGAGCATGGCCTCGCGGGCAGCGGCGAGCAGCCCATCCGGGGCGGGTCCGAGGCTCGCGCCGGCGCTCACGACATCGAACTGAACCGGGAAATCGGCCTCGAGCTCCGCGCCGATCCGGCGGAGGGCGGTCGGGAGGTCGACGTCGGGGACACCAGAGCCGGCACCGCCACCGCCATCGGCGCCCGCTCCTCCGCCCGTGCCGAAACCGGTCCCCGTCCCGGTGAACAGCCACTCGCGCAACTCTCGTTCCTGGGCGCGGGCGAGCCGGGCGGCGTCGCTCTGCGGCCCGGCCTTCTGCTGGATCAACGCGAGCGTCTGCAGCACGGAGTCGTGCAGGTGCGCGGCGATCTCGGCGCGTTCGGCCTCGCGGGCCCGCCCGGCGCGTTCGTCGGCAAGGTCGCGCGAGAGCCGCACGAGCCACGGCGCGATCACGACGACGACGCCGAGCAGCACCGAAGCGGATGCGATCACGACCGTCCATCCGTCCGGGCTGTCGCTCGTCACGAAGAACAGCAGGATCCCGACCGCGACGAGCACGAGGGCGCCGAGGGCGCGCACGAGCAGGGCGGAGGAGTGCTGCTCCGAACCGCCGCGGATGTCCGCGAACTGCCGCCAGGCGAGCGCGGTCCCCGAGAGCACGACGATCGCGGGGATGACGACGGCGAGCGGGATATCGGCGCCGAGGCGGCTCGCGACGAGGGTGAGCCCGGCGGCGAGGAGGGCGAGGCCGAGCAGGATCTCCGTGATCGGGGCCGACCGGGCCGAGGACGCGGCGGCGGCGGCTCTCTCGGCCGCGGCATCCGCCGGCCCGCCGAGGCCGGAACCGGAGTCAGAGCCGGAGCCGGAGCCGGAGGAGCCTGCGTACCCGGGCGCCGGGCGCGCGAGACTCGCCTTGGGGAGTTCGCCCGCCCCGAACCGGGCCGGGTTCGCTGTCTCTGTCGGCGTCGTCACCCAGAGCCAGGCGTAGAGCAGCGCGCCGGACCCGCCGGCGAGGACGAGCAGCAGCGTCGCGCTGCGCACCACGGTCACGGACAACCCGGTGTGTTCGGCGAACCCCGCGCAGACGCCGGCGATGATCCGCTGGCGCGGCCGGGTCATCCGCTCGGTTCTCATGTCTTCATCCAAGCACCCCGAAGGCCGCCCCGATCCGGTGCGGCCAGATCTCAGGGTCCGTTCAGGGTTCTCCCCCATAGCAGCGCGCCACCGCGAGTGGTTGGGTGAAGTTATGACCGATCAACCGCGTAATCCGACATATCCGGCCGGCCCGGGCCCGTCGGGTCCAGACCAGCTCACCCGTTTCTTCGACTGGATCCGCCGCAGCGGCATGGTCCGCGGCGCTGACCGCTGGTTCGCCGGAGTCTGCGGCGCGATCGCCGGCCGCACCGGCCTCGACCCGATCATCGTGCGCGGCATCGCGTTCGTTCTCGCCGTGCTCGGGGCTCCCGTGCTCTTCGTCTACGCGGTCGGCTGGGCGCTCCTGCCCAACGCGCTCGGCCGCATCCACGCCGAGGAAGCCCTCCGTGGCCGCTTCGAGCCCGCCATGATCGGGATCGGCGCCGTCCTGCTCCTCACCATCGTGCCGTTCACCCGCGGATTCTGGTGGGACGGCCCTCCCGCCGCCTGGGGCATGCCCGGCTGGCTGAGCACCTCGCTGAGCGCCGCCTGGGGCCTCGCGGTCGTCGCCGGCATCGTCTGGCTCGTGCTCTACCTCGTTCGCCGCGGTCCGGGCGGCGGGGGTTCATCCCGCGGCGGAAACGGCGGCTACGGTTCCGGCGACGGTACCGGGTACAGCCCCGGTCCGGGTTCCGGTTCCGGCGAGCGCCCGCGTCCGACCTCGGGTTACGGCTCGGCAGCGGATGCCGGTCCCACCCCGCCCGCGCCCGGCGCGCCCCCCGCACCCCCGGCTCCGCCGGCGCCCGAGGCCACGTCTTCCGCCGGCTTCGCCCCGCAATCGTCGTGGACCGCTTCGCCATCCGCGACCGAGAACCCGTACCAGGCCGACTACCGGAACCGGAACGGAATCCCGCAGCCGACGCCGGGGACGTACCCGGGGGCATCCGCTTACCCGGGCGGCCCGGGCACCCCGGGCGCACCCGCGACCGGCGCGTACGCGGCGAACGCCGCGAGTGCGACGGCCGCGAACCAGGCCTGGCAGGAGCAGAACCGGGTGCGGACCGAACAGAACCGCGCGTGGCGCGAGCAGAACCTCGCCTGGCAGGAACGCCAGCGTCAGCGGCAGGCCGAACAGGCCGCCTGGCGTCGCGGCCGCCGCCCGAGCGCCGCCGTGTCGGCGATCACCCTCGGGGTCGCGCTGCTCGCCGGAGCGATCGTCGCGTCCGTCTACGCGCACGGGGTCTGGTCGAATTCCGCGTTCGTCCTCGGCCTCGCCGTCGCCCTCGGTGTCGCCGCGATCGGCATGATCGTCTCCGGCATCCGTGGCCGCGAGAGCGGGGCGCTCGGCGGGCTCGCGTTCCTCGCGGCGCTCACCCTCGTCGCCCTCGGCTGGATGCCGCAGGGCACCCAGTTCGCCTTCGCCGGCACCCACAACTGGGCCGTGCCGTCCTCCTCTGCCGGGGCACCCCCCGGCTACGCGATGTTCGCCGGCACGCCGACCGTCGACCTCACCGCCCTCGACAATGCCCCGGCCCGGGACGCCCGCACGATCGACGTGTGGCTCGGATTCGGCGTGACGACGCTCGAGCTGCCGAGCGACCGGCCCGTCGAGGTCGAGGTCAACCTCCTCGCCGGCGTCGTGACGACGGGCGGGGAATCACGCGACCCCGAGCGCGCCGGTGTCTTCCTCCGCGACGTGCGCACCGTCAACGGCACGGATGCCCGGGCCGTCACCCACGTTCGCGTCTGGTCGTTCGCCGGCCAGGTCGACCTCACTCAGTCCGGCGTCCGCGTCGGCACCGCACGCTAGGAGTCCGCCATGACCGATCCCGTCACCCCATCCGCCGGTTCGGGCCGTCCCGACGAGCCCGCAGAGTCGCCCGACACCGCCGGAACGTCAGATTCCACCGGGTCGCCCGACACCGCCGGCCTCCCCCTCAGCGCGACCGTCCCCTTCCCGACCTCGGAGTCCGATACAGAAGTGCTCCCGTTCGAGTCCGGCTCCGCCGGATCAGAACCAACGCCCTCAGCCGATTCAACCGGGACCGCCGTCCTGCCGGACGAGACCGCCACCCCCTCGGTCGAATCGACCGCGGACACCGCCGTCCTGCCGGCCGACGGCACGGCCGCATCGACCGCAGAGACCACCATCCTGCCGGCCGAGCCCTCGACCACCTCTGGCGTATCGGCCGCAGACACCGATGTCCTTCCGTTCGGGACGATGGACCGTTCGGGACTGGCTGAGACCGAAGTGCTCCCGGCCGAGCCGGTCATTCCGGAGTTCACCGCATTCGCCGCACCGCGGGAACCCGCTGTACCCCTGGTCCGGAGTGCCGCTGCGGCTGCGACCCCGGCGTCCGGCTCGACGCCGCCGCCCCCTGCGCCGACCGCACCGACCGCACCCGCTTACGCGGCTCCGAGCGCGAGTGCCCCGGAGCCGTGGCCTGCGGCGCCGGCTCGGCGGCGGCGTCCGCTCTTCGGCACGATCTTCTGGGGCACGGTGATGCTCGCCTTCTCGGGCTTCATCATCTATCGCACGCTCGTGCCCGGCGAGACCGACCCCGCGCTGTGGCTGCTCGGGGGCGTGATCCTGATGGGGCTCGTGCTCATCGTCGCGGGCATCGCCGCGGCGGCCCGGCGAGCGACCTGACCGGTCGCGGCCCCACGCGCGCTCGCGCTGCGATGAGCGAGCGCGGGAGTTGCGCCACAGCGCGGGTGGTCCACCACCCGCGCATCGGCGGAACACCCGCGTTCGGCACGATCGCCGCGCGGCAACTCCTCGAGCGCGGGAGTTGCGCCACAGCGCGGGTGTTCCTCACGGCAGCAGCCGAGCAACAGCCTGGGACAGCGAGCCCCGAGCCGCGAGGCCGCTGGTTGGGCGCCCCTCCCGGGCCCGCGCGCCAGTTCCGCCGCTACGCTGCCGGCATGCCTGGCGCGGAGCGGCGCATGTAGCGCGTGAGAGCAGCTGCAGGCAGCCGCGGAACCTGAACCCAGGCAACGGATGCCGAACGCCGCCCGCTGGAGCCGCCCGGGCATCCGCTGGCCGAACCGATTCGACGGAGTTTGTGGGATTTCGACACTCAGGAAGCCGCGTAAACCGGTTCAGAATCGAAAAACTCCGTCGAACTGGTTGGGGGCACGTTACTCAGGGGCAGGCACGAAGCCGCGCAACCCGGAGCTACAGGCCGAGGCCGACGAGCACGGGCTCCGGCTGCAGGATGACGCCGAACTCCGCCTGCACGCGCTGCTGCACGAACCGGGCGAGCTGGGCGATCTCCTCGCCGCTCGCACCCCCGGTGTTGGTCAGGGCGAGGGTGTGCTTGCTCGACACCGCGGCCCGGGAACCGGGCAACCGGAAGCCGCGCGAGATGCCGGCGTGCTCGATGAGCCACGCCGCGCTCAGTTTGACGAGCGGCACGACCAGGGTCGCGCCGGGCACGGGACCGATCCCGTAGTAGTCGTCGAGCGGGATCACCCGGTCGGGCAGCTCGGGGTCGTTCAGCGGCCAGCGCGGCGCCGACTCCGGCAGGGTCCGCGAGAAGCTGAGGGAGACGATCGGGTTAGTGAAGAACGACCCGGCGCTCGTCGCGTCGGTGTCGTCCGGGTCAAGCAGCATGCCCTTCGCGGCGCGCAGCCGCAGCACGGTCTCGCGCACATCGGCGAGCGGCACGCGGTCGCCGAGGTGCACGCCGAGGGCGTCCGCGAGCTGGGGGAAGGCGAGGGGACGGCTGAGCGCTCCTCCGAGAACGGATGCCTCGGCCGCGGTGTCCCACAGCTCCAGTTCGACCGCCACGACGAGACCGCGGAGCCCGTGCTTGAGCAGCGAGGTGCGGTACCCGAGCTCGAGTTCTGCGGCGGGGATGCGGCGCCGTTCGCCGCTCTCGTAGTCGAGGAAGTCGATCGCGACGAGGCTGTTGGCGAGTTCCTGGCCGTATGCGCCGATGTTCTGCACCGGCGCGGCACCGGTCGAGCCGGGAATTCCGGAGAGGGCTTCGATGCCGGACCAGCCCTGCGCGACGGTGTGAGCGACGAGGGCATCCCAGGGTTCGCCGGCCTGCACGCGCAGGATCACGCGGTCGGCGGAGTGCTCGACCGATACGCCGCGGGTCAGCACCCGCACAACGGTGCCGTCGAACTCGGTGTCCGCCGCGACGGTGTTCGAGCCGCCGCCGAGCAGCAACCACTCCTCGCCGGACGCCCAGACGTCCTGGACGGTCGCGACGAGCTCGTCCTCGGTTTCCGCAGCGAGCAGGAGCCGCGGGCGTCCGCCGGTGCGGATCGTGGTGAGTTCGGCGAACGTCGACGGCGCGGCATCCGTCGGCTCGGTGCCCGCGTCAGAGACCGGCACAGCAGAAGCAGAAGCAGCGTCAGTCATGGGCGCCTAGGCGAGCGAGACGCGTGCCTGCGCCTTGCCGAGGACGGTCTGGTCGTTCGAGGTGACCGTGAGGTCGATGCGCACGATGCCGGCATCCGCTTCGATGCGGCCGACCTTCGCGACCACGGACACGACGGCGCCGAGCGCGGGATCGACGAGCACCGGGCGGGTGAAGCGCACCTGGTAGTCGACGACGCGGGCGGGGTCGCCTGCCCAGTCGACGACGGGCTGAACGGCGAGGCCCATCGTGAGCATGCCGTGGGCGAGCACGCCGGGCAGGCCGACCGAGACGGCGACGTCGTCGCGATAGTGGATGGCGTTGAAGTCACCGGATGCCCCGGCGTACCGCACGAGGGAATCGCGCGTCAGCGGGAACAGCCCGGTGGCGACGATCTGGCCGACGGTGAGCGAATCGAGTGCGGGCGTGGCCGCGGCTGCCTGGGTCATTCGTCTCCCCTGACGACGAGGGTGGATGTCGCAGTGACGACGTGGGCGCCGGTCGCGTCGACGACGCGGGACTCCGCGGTGACCATCGAGTGGCCGCCGAGGCTCTTGACGCTCGCGACGGACAGGGTCGCGGTCAGTTCGTCGCCGGCGACGATCGGGCGGCTGAACGTGAAGCGCTGCTCGCCGTGCACCACCCGGCTGAAGTCGATGCCGCCGTCGGGCTCGGCGAGGAGCTGCGCGAGCGTGGCCTCCTGCACGACGACCGCGAAGGTCGGAGGGGCGACGACGTCGGCGTATCCGGCCGCGCGGGCGGCATCCGGGTCGTGGTTGATCGGGTTGCGCGCGAAGACGGCGCGGGAGAACTCCCGCACCTTCTCCCGACCGACGAGATAGGGGGCGACGGGCGGGAAGACCCGGCCCTGCAGTTCGGGGTTGACAGACACACGAGGAGTTTACCGGGCAGACTGGATCCGTGGAATTTGTTCGCGTACGTCTGACCGACGCCGAAGTCGTCCCCCTGCTGACCGACCTGCACCGCGAATACGTGCTGCGCTACGGCGGCGGCGACGACGTCCTCGAAGACAGTGCCGCGGACTTCGCGGCGCCGGGCGGCGGGTTCATCGTGCTGCGTGACGGCGACGAAACCATCGCGGGCGGCGGCATCCGTCGGTTCGACGACGACACCTGCGAGGCCAAACGCCTGTGGACGAGCCCCGCCCACCGCAGGCAGGGGCACGCCGTCGCAGTGCTCGGCGAGCTCGAGGCGCTCGGCCGGGAGCTCGGCTACTCCCGCTTGCTCCTCGAGACGGGCTACAGGCAGCCGGAGGCCCTCGCGATGTACCGCAGCCTCGGCTACACCGAGATCGGCAACTACGGCGTCTACGCCCGCGCGACCGGCTTCGAGCGGATGCTGGGCGTCACCCCCGCGCGCTGAAACCACCGTTCCAAGGGCCAAAAGTACGCTCTCGCGAAACGGCGACGCGGACGGGACGCGCCCGGGCAGTGGCCCCATCACCTCCCGGGCAGTACCGTGGGGAGTGCTATGCATAACAAATTAGAGCCACACCCCGACCTTCCCATCGACCTTCCGACGGCCGAGCGCATCCACGCGGCCGTCGAACACTACGGCGAGACCGCGGTGGTCGACAGTTCCGTGGCCCTGTTGCGCGCCAAGAACGCCGGCAAGGACTTCCTCCTCTACGCCGGCGGCCGCCACGCCCTGGGCATCCTCGAGGGTGCCCCCGCCCTGTACTGGCCCGAGCTGTGGGGCGCGCGTGCGCTGCTCTACGTCTGGGGCGAGTCTGCCGCGCCGTACATCGTCGTCGGGTTGACCAACCAGGCCTGGCGGGTGCGCGAGATGTGCGCACGCGTCGTGCAGCTGCGCGACCTGCAGGTCGCCCCGAAGCTCGTACGCCTCACCACCGACGAGGTGCCGCGGGTGCGCGCCGCCGCCCTGCACGCCCTCGCCGCCCAGGGCACCGAGGAGAACCTTCCCACGATCGTGCAGCGCCTGCGCGACCCCGACAAGGAGGTCCGCCGCGCCGCCCAGCAGGCCCGCGACGTACTGCAGGAACGCTGGCAGCTGTCCCGCGACCCGAGCCAGGGCGAGGAACAGACCCACGGCACGAAGCACAGCCACGGATCGAAGCACAGCCACCCCGAGCGCTGACCTCCGCCCCGAGCGGGTAACATCGCGCTGGTGACGGATGCGGGGCACGCCCGCAGCAACTGGGGGGTCGGATGTATCAGCGATTCATTGCCATGGGCGACAGCTTCACCGAGGGGGTCGGCGATGAACTCCCCGACGGGCGGCTGCGCGGCTGGGCCGACCTGGTCGCGCTCGGGCTCGCCGCGGCATCCGCTGCCCCGGTCTCGTACGCGAACCTGGCCGTACGCGGCCGGCTCCTCGGCCCGATCGTCGCAGAACAGCTCGAACCCGCGCTCGTCCAGGCGCCCGACCTGCTCTCCATCTGCGGCGGCGGCAACGACATGATGCGCCCACGCGTGGAGATCTCGCGCGTCGTCGGACTGATGGACGAGGTCGTCGAGGCCGGCCTCGCGCACGGCGCGCACATGCTCGTGCTGAGCGGCGGCAACCCCTCGAAGCAGCTCCCCCTGGGCGCGCTCATGCAGCGCCGCGGCGACCAGCTCGCCGAGGCCGCCCGCGCGGCCTTCACCCGGCCGGGCGTCACGCTCGTCGATAACTGGGCGGATGCCCGGCTCACCGATACCCGGTACTGGTCGGCGGACAAGCTGCACCTGAACGCGAGCGGGCACACCCTGATCGCGTCCAACGTGCTCACGGCTCTCGGCATACTGGTTCCCGCGGAGTGGTCGGCGACGGATGCCTCGGGGGCGCCAGCGGCCCCTCCGGCCCAGCGGATGCGTACCGCGGCCTACTACCGCGGCTACGTGTTGCCGTGGATCGGCCGGCGCCTGACCGGGAAGTCCTCCGGCGACGGCCGCGAACCCAAGATTCCGCTCCTCACGCCCGTCGACCCCGCCTGAGCCGCGCACACGCGCTGAGGTGTCGCATATCGAGGTTCGTATGCCCCGGGAACGTCGATCTGCGACACCTCACGGCCGCTCGGCTGACTCTCAGGCCGCGGGTGGCACGCGGAGCAGCGCCCCCTCCGAACGGCAGGTCGCCGCGGCGACGAGCATCGCGGTCGCGAGCAGCCGCTGCCAGCCATCGGCATCCGCCGGCACGCCTTCGGTGAGGAAGCTCCGCACGCTCGAGGCCAGGGTCGCGTCACCGCCGCCCATGGTGTCGACCACCGCGCCGGGCAGGGGCGCGATCGGCTCGCTCACGAGCAGGCCGTCATCGGTCTTGATCGAGGCGCCGGCGCGGCCGGCGGTCGCGAGCACATGGTGTGTCCCGCTCGCGACAAGGCGCTCGCGCAGCTCCTCGAGGGTGCTCCCGTAGAGCAGCTCCGCGTCTTCGTCGCCGACCTTGGTCAGCAGGCTGCGAGCCGCGGCGCGCTCGAAATTCTCCACGAAGCGGGCCTTGTCGTGCATCATCCCGGCCCGCGGATTCGGATCGATCACGAGACGGTGCTCGCCGTCGCCGACCGCGGCGAGGAAGTCGTCGGTCTGCGCGGTGTCATCGAACGGGAAGCAGCTCACGACGACGAGCGGCGCCGCGTCGAGGGCAGCGCGCTCGGCCGGGCCGAAGTCGATTCGGCGCTTCTGCGCGGCCTCGTTGAACGCGTACCGCGGCTCGCCGTCGGTGCGGTCGGAGGTCGCGCGCGAGCTTCCGAACGGTCCGCGCGTCGCGATCAGCTCCACGTCGTACGCGGCGAGGAACTCACGGAGCACGGCGCCGTCGGCGTCGTCGCCGACCATCGCGATCAGGGTCGACGGCACGCCGAGGACGGCGAGGCCGACGGCGACGTTGAGCGCCGCCCCTCCGGGAAACTCCTGCACGGAATCGGGTTCGCGCATCTCGTCGATGAGCGCGTCGCCCACGACGACGACGCGCGGGCGGGTCGCCCCGGCACCTGCAGTCTCGGTTCCTGGCACAGTCTGGTTTTCTGTCATTTCGGTCTCATCTCCCCTGATCCGCGAGTGATCAGCTCGGTTGGTACAACATAGGTTCTCCCGGCGGAGCGGTCTCCGTCGAGTCTGGCAAAAATCCGTTCGGCGGCGAGCCGCCCGATCTCGCTCGGGTTCTGCGCGACGACCGTGATGCCCGGCTCGAGCAGGTCGGCGAGGGGCACGTCATCGAAGCCGACGAGCGCAATCGTGCGGTGCAGGCCCAGCTCGCGCAGGCCACGCACCGCACCGATCGTGATGAGGTTCTGGCTGCTGAACACGGCGGTCGGCGGATGCTCCGACTCCAGAAGCGCGATCAGCGCACGGTTCGCGGCATCCTCGTCGTGCAGCCCGGTGATGACCGGGATGTCCGCGGTCGCGACGCCGGCCCGCCCGAGCTCCTCGAGGAAACCGCGGCGTCGCTCCTGCGCCGTCTGGATATCGGTCCGGTCGCCGAGGAAGGCGATCCGCCGGTGCCCGGACGAGAGCAGATGCCGCGTCGCAGCGGCCGCACCCGCGGCGTTGTCGCTTACGACGACATCCGCTTCGACGCCGGCGGGCTCGCGGTCGACGAAGACGAGCGGTGTCCCGCGCCGCAGCTCGGGCAACAGGTACCCCTGGCTCTTCGACACGGTCGTGAGGATGAGGCCGTCGACCCGACGGCGCAGGAAGGCGGAGACGGCGACTTCTTCACGGTCGGGGTCGTCGTCGAGGCTCGACGCGAAGACCGCGACGCCGCGGGTGTTCGCGAGGTCCTCGATGGCGCGGTGCATCGCGCCGGAGAACGGGTTGCCGACGCTACCGACGAGCAGTCCCAGGGTGCTGCTGCGTCCGTCGGCCCTGCGCAGGTTGCGGGCGTGCAGGTCGGGATGGAAGTCCAGGCTGTCGGCGGCAGCACGCACGCGGGCCGTGGTGACGGCAGAGACATTCGGCTCACCGTTGATCACCCGGGAGACGGTCTTGATACCCACCCCGGCGAGCGCGGCGACGTTCTTCATCGTCGGCCGGGCGCGCGGATCGGCGACGGCAACAGGGGCAGCCGCCCCGCCTTCCGGTTCTGACATCGATGTCACAGTTTGGTCTCCGCCTCACGATTGCACTTGACCTTATTACATTCAGCACTGAGGATGATCACTGACATCGTTGTCAGGGAGCACCCTCCCCCCACCAAGAGGAGATTCAAAGATGAATCGCACGACCACTCCGTCCACCATGAAGCGGATGATTGCCGCCGCTTCGGTTGCCACACTCGCCACGATCGGCTTCGCCGGTTGTTCCTCGACCGCCTCGAGCAGCTCCACCACGGGAGCCGCGTCCGGCCCGATCGGCGTTTCCCTCATCGTGAAGACCACCACCAACCCCTTCTTCGTCGCGATGGAAGACGGCGCCAAGAAGGCCGCAGACGCAGCCGGCGTCACTCTCACCCTGGCGGCCGGCAAGGCCGACGGCGACGAGGCGAGCCAGATCACCGCCGTCGAGAACGCCATCTCCAAGGGCGACAAGGGCATCCTGATCACTCCGACCGGCCCCAGCGTCGAAGACGCCCTCGTCAAGGCCCGCGCGGCCGGCCTCTTCGTGATCGCACTGGACACACCGCCGACGAACAAGGATTCCGTCGACATCACCTTCGCGACCGACAACTACCTCGCCGGTCAGGACATCGGCAAGTGGACCGCCGCGAAGCTCGCCGGCCAGAAGGCGACCATCGCGATGCTCGACCTCTTCGGCGACAAGATCGTCTCCGTCGACGTCAACCGCGACCAGGGCTTCCTGGACGGGATGGGTATCAACACGGCCGACAAGGCCAAGAACGGTGACGAGGCCAAGACCGGTACCTACAGCGGCGGCGACTACGAGATCGTCGGCAACGAGCCCACGAACGGCGCCGAAGACGGCGGACGCACGGCGGCCGAGACGCTGCTGAGCAAGAACCCGAACATCAACGTCGTCTACACGATCAACGAACCCGCCGCATACGGCGCCTACCAGGCGTTCAAGGCTGCAGGCAAGACCGACATGATCGTCGTCTCGATCGACGGCGGCTGCGCCGGCGTCAAGCAGGTCAAGGACGGCATCATCGGTGCGACCGCCCAGCAGTACCCGGTGAAGATGGCCGAGCTCGGCGTGCAGGCGATCGTCGACCTCATCAACAAGGGGGCGAAGCCGACCACGAGCCCGGGCCTCGACTTCTACAACACGGGCGTCGCACTGGTGACGGACGCACCCCAGACCGGCGTCGAGTCGATCGACACGACCAAGGCATCCGGCATCTGCTGGGGCTAGTCAGAACCACTACCGCTCCCGTGGGGCGCCGAGAATCGATTCCGGCGCCCCACGGGGCCTTACCGCAGGCGTCTAGGAAACCGGAGCCCCATCGTGACCCAGCCCACACCAACCGCGAACCCGGCAACGGGCCAGCATGACCTGGCCGAGGAATTCCTCGACCGCACCACCCCCCTCAGCCGGCTGCGGGGCGTCATGCACCGCTACCCGGCGATCAGCCCGGCCGTCGTGCTCGTCATCGCGATCATCGTGTTCGGGATGCTCAACGAACGGTTCCTGAACCCGGCGAACCTCTCCCTGATCACCCAGCAGGTCGCCGTCGTCGGCACCCTCGCGATCGCCCAGACGCTGATCATCCTCACCGCGGGCATCGACCTCTCCGTCGGCGCCGTGATGGTGCTCAGTTCGATGGTGATCGCCCAGTTCACGGTCCAGAACGGCCTCCCGCCCATCATGGGCCTGATCGCCGGACTCGTCGTCGCGCTCGCGGCCGGCGCCCTGAACGGCTTCCTCGTGACCCGGCTGCGGCTTCCCCCGTTCATCGTCACCCTCGGCACCCTCAACGTGTTCGTCGCCCTCACCCTGCTGTACTCCAACGGTGCGACCGTCCGCGGCGGCGACATGCCCGACCTCCTGACCTGGACGGGGACCACGTTCTCCGTCGGCGGGGTCAACTTCACGATGGGCGTGCTGCTGATGCTCGTCCTCTACGTCGTGATCGCCTTCATCCTCTCCCAGACCGCGTGGGGCAGGCACGTCTACGCGGTCGGCGACGACAAGGAAGCCGCCCGCCTGGCCGGCATCAGCGTCAGCCGGGTGCTGATGAGCGTCTACCTCGCCGCCGGGGCCATCCTCGCGATCGGCGCGTGGATCCAGATCGGCCGCAGCAACGCGGCCTCGCCCAACGCGGGCACCGACCTCAACCTCGACTCGATCACCGCCGTCGTCATCGGCGGCACGAGCCTCTTCGGCGGCCGCGGCACCATCTGGGGTACCCTCCTCGGCGCCCTCATCGTCGGCGTCTTCCGCAACGGGCTCTCCCTCGCCGGCCTCGACGTGCTCTGGCAGACCTTCGCGGTCGGCGTGCTCATCGTCCTCGCCGTCTCCGTCGACCAGTGGATCCGAAAGGTACGCAAATGACCCTCATCGATGGCAGCACGGCCGCCGGCGCTCCGGCACCGGTTCGCGAGCCGATCCTCACGGCGAAGAAGCTCGTCAAGACCTACGGCCGCGTCGTCGGCCTCGACGGGGTCAGCCTCGAGCTCTACCCGGGCGAGGTCCTCGCGATCATCGGCGACAACGGCGCGGGCAAGTCCACCCTGATCAAGTGCCTGACCGGCGCCGAAGTCGCCGACGAGGGCGAGATCACCCTCGACGGGAAGCCCGTGCAGTTCAAGCGGCCGCAGGACGCGCACGCCGCAGGCATCGAGACGGTCTATCAGACCCTCGCCGTGTCCCCCGCCCTCGATGTGGCCTCGAACTTGTTCCTCGGCCGCGAACTGCGGCGCGCGGGCCTGCTCGGCTCGGTGTTCCGCATGGTCGACAAGAAAGGCATGCGCAAGCGGGCGAAGCAGGAGCTGAGCGACCTCGGCATCAGCACCCTGCAGGACGTCACCGTCGCGGTCGAAAACCTATCCGGCGGTCAGCGCCAGGCCGTCGCCGTCGCGCGCGCCGCGGCATTCGGCTCCAAGGTCGTCGTCCTCGACGAGCCGACCGCCGCCCTCGGGGTCCGCGAGTCGAACCAGGTACTCCAGCTGGTGAAGAACCTCCGCGACCGGGGCATCCCGGTCATCCTGATCAGCCACAACATGCCGCATGTGTTCGAGGTCGCCGACCGCATCCATATCCAACGCCTCGGCAAGTGCGCCGCGACGATCACGCCGCAGTCGCATTCCATGACGGATGCCGTCGCAATCATGACCGGAGCCAGGAAGGCATGACCATCACACCACCAACGAATCCCGACGAGCCCGTTGCCCTCTACGCCGAATTCACGGCCCTTCCCGGCCGCGGGGACGAGGTCGCGACGATGCTCGCCGGGCTGACCGTCGACGTTCGGCGGGAACCGGGCAATGTGACCTTCGATCCGCACCGCCGCGTGTCGAACCCGCTCGAGTTCTTCGTCTACGAGGTGTACCGCGACTCCGACGCCTTCCAGGCGCACATCACGGCGCCATACGGGGCCGTATTCAACGCCGCCCTCGGCGACCTGATCGAGGGCGAGGGCTCCGTGCTGACCTGGCTCACCCCCGTCCCGGCCTGATTTCCGCGTCGCCCGATCGTTGGGCATCCTAGAAGCGGATGCCCGACGATCGGGCGTCCCGAAAGGTAGCCATGCGCCTCATCCTGATCCGGCACGGCCAGACGGTCTCCAACGTCGGGGGTCTCCTCGATACCGCGCATCCCGGTGCCGATCTCACCCCGCTCGGGCGGGAACAGGCCGGGAGCCTCGTCGCCACCCTCGAACCCGTCGCCATCGACGCGCTCTACGTCTCGACGCTCGTCCGCACCCAGCAGACGGCGGCACCGCTCGCGGCGGCCCGCGGCCTCGAGGTGCGAATCCGTGCGGATATCCGTGAGGTCGGCGCGGGTGCCCTCGAGGGGCGCCACGATCGGATCGCGGTCGACGCGTACTGCACGACCTTCCTGGCGTGGGCGAACGGAGAGCTCGACATCGTGATGCCCGGCGGCGAGTCCGGCCGCGACACCTTCGCCCGGTTCGACCGCGTCGTCGCGGAGGCGGCCGAACTCGGGCTCGAGACCGTGGCGTTCGTCAGCCACGGCGCGATCCTGCGTGCCTGGACCGGGTACTCGTGCAGCAACCTGCAGGCCGGCTACGTGACGGACAATCAGCTCAGTAATACCGGCACGATCGTCGTGACCGGATCACCCGTCGAGGGCTGGACGGCCGAGAGTTGGATCGGCAGCATGCTCCCCGTGGGGTTCGAAGACACCGCGAACTCGTCCGGCCCGACCGGACAGCCCGGACTGCTGGCGGACCGGGGGTTCTGACCCACTGATCCGAGCCCGGTCTTCCCCTATACTCGGGTCACAAGGAGCCCGATGACCGCGAAACCCACTGGCCTGCTCGGCCATCGATACGAGCTCAAAGAGCTGATCGGCAGCGGCGGCATGGCGTCCGTCTACCGGGCCACCGACGACCGGCTCGGCCGCGATGTCGCCATCAAGGTGTTCACGACCGTCGCGATCGAGCAGGACGACATCCAGCGCCAGCAGGCCGAGATCAACGTGCTCGCGAGCCTGAGCCACCACAGCCTCGTCACCCTCTTCGACGTGGGCGTGCACAAAGCGGCCTCTGACCGACGCCAGATCTTCCTCGTGATGGAGCTCGTCGACGGTATCGACCTCCGGGACCGGCTCCTCGAGGGCGTTCTGTCGGTGCGGAACATCGCCCAGGTGGGCTACGACCTCGCCGAGGGACTCGAGTACATCCACGGGCGCGGCATCGTGCACCGCGACATCAAGCCGGCGAACATCCTCCTCGCGCAGTACAGCAGCCGGTTCAGGGCCCGCGCCAAGCTCACGGACTTCGGCATCGCCCTCTCACCGGCGAGCACGCGCCTCACGAGCGAGGGCATGACGACAGGGACGGCGGCCTACCTCTCCCCGGAGCAGGCCCGCGGCGAGGAGGTCGGCCCGGCGAGCGACATCTACTCGCTCGGGCTCGTGCTGCTGGAGTGCTTCACCAGGGAAGTCGCGTTCGACGGTCAACCGGTGCAGGCTGCGCTCGCGCGACTGCTGCGCGACCCGGTGATCCCGGCATCCGTCTCACCGGCCTGGCGGGACCTGCTGTCGACGATGCTCGCCCGGGATCCCGCCGACCGCCCGGACATCGGCGAGGTAGTGCTCGCGCTCCGCCAGGCCGTGATCACGGAGACGGGCAGGCACCGCGGCGACGAGCAGATCCCCCTCTCGACCGACGAAGCCGAGCGGATGGCGGCGGTCGCCCGGCTGGACATCCTCGACACTCCGCCGGACGGCACCTTCGACCGGATCACCGCCCTCGCCGCCAGGATCTTCGACGTGCCGATCGCGATTGTGAGCATCGTCGACCACGACCGCATCTGGTTCAAGTCCCACACCGGGCTCGACCTCGAGCAGATCGCGCGCGACCCGGGCCTGTGCTCGTCCGCGATCATGCAGGACGGCCCCTGGGTGATCGAGGATGCGCGAACGGATGCCCGGGCGCTGACGAACCCCCTTGTCGCCGGCGGTTTCGGCCTTCAGTTCTACGCGGGAGTGCCGCTGCGCACGAAGGACGGGTTCAACCTGGGCACGCTGTGCGTGCTCGACTTCGAGCCACGAGCGGTCACCGACGCGGAGCTCGCGACCCTCGAGGACCTCGCAGCCCTGGTGATGAACGAGCTCGAGCTGCGCCTCGAACACCGCAGGCAGCAGGGGCGGCCGGGCGCGGCATCCACTTCGGCCGACTGACCGCTTCGGCGGGTCGATCGCTTCAGGAGGCCAGGGTCTGCGCCGGAACCGCAGGGACCGCGGGGACCATCGGGACCGACCGCGTCACCGGGGAGCCGACGCGGAGCGGCAGGCGGATCTCGATCGTGGACCCCTCGCCGAGTTCGCTCTGCACGGAGATCGAGCCGTGGTGCGCCTCGACGATGGTCTTCGCCGTCGACAGTCCCAGCCCGCTCCCGGCGATCACGTTGAGCCGGGAGGACGCACCGCGGAAGAACCGGTCGAAGATCTGCGCCTGCTCCGGTTCGCTCATCCCGATGCCGGTGTCGCCGACGCGGATGACGACGTCGTCGCCGTCGACCTCGATCGTGAGGTCGATCTCGCCTTCCGGCCGGTTGAACTTGAGGGCGTTCGAGAGCACCTTGTCGAGCACATTGCCGATCTGGTCGGCGTCCACTTCCGCCCGGACCGGTACCAGGGTGGGCGGCACGATGTGCACGCCCGCCTCAGCGGCCGCGACCCGGATCGTGTTGATCGAGTTCTCTGCGAGCGCGGCCACATCGAAGAGCCGGCGTTCGAGGTGCGCCTGCCCGCGGGTCGTCACGAGGAGGTCGTTGATCAGGGCCAGGAGACGCTGACTGTTGCGCTGCACGATCCCGAATTCCGCGGCAAGGCCGGAATCGGCGAGGTCAACGCTGTCCTCGATCAGGTCGAGGTAGCCGATCATCGAGGTGAGCGGGGTGCGGAGTTCGTGGGTGATGGTCGTCAGGAACTCGTCCCGCGCGTAGATCGCCTCGGCAAGCGGGGTCACGTCGTGGGCGGCGACGACGGTTCCGATCAGCTCGCCGGACGCACGGCGGACGAACTGGGTCGAGACGACGACGGCCCGCTGGTCCGCCTCCACGCCGATCCAGAAGAGCCGGCGGGTGACGATCTCACCACGGGCAGCGAGGGCGACAACGCGCTGGTCCTCGGGAATCGGCGTGACCCGGTCTTCTCCGAAGACGTGTTCCCAGCGCTGCACGGCTGTCGAGGCCGGTGAACCTCCCGCCACCGCAAGCTGGCGGGCGGTGTCGTTGGTGAGCAGGATCTCGCCGGCCGGATTGTAGAAGGTGATGCCGGCATCCACCGTGTCGACGACGGCGAGGGCGGCGGACGCCGTGTCGAGCCCCTCGGCGATGGATACCCGCAGGTCCTCGTATGCGGCGACGAGATCGGCCCGTTCCCTGCGCTGCTGCCGGGCGGCCACGAAGACGGCGATCGCGACGATGGCGATCGTGGCGGGCAGGATCGTCGTGCCCGCCCACTGGGCCGAGGTGGCCGGCCAGTCGCCGCTCAGGGCGTATGGGAGGACTGCGGCGAAGAAATCGCCCATGATGGCGAGCAGCAGGGCGACGATCCCGAATGAATACGCGAGCCACAGCACGGGGATCAGGACGAGTACGTTCACGCCGGGCTGCTCGTTGACGACGGCCACGCGGATCTGGGCGACGATCACGATGTCTACTACGGCGACGAGGAGGATCCAGCCGTCCGGAAGGCTCGCCCAGGGCACGCAGAGGGCTGCGGCAGACACCACGATCAGGGCGAGGCCGAGAAGGAGCTGGGTCCGGATTCCGGCGGAATCCGCCGCCGACCCGACGATCAACGCGACGATGGCGAAGCTGCCGAGCAGCGACAACTGCACGGGGACCAGCAGGGTCCCCGAGGAGTTGGCGATGACGCGTGCCCGCAGGCGAGCCCAGGTCGACGCCGGCGGCACTCCGGAATTCATCGCGCCGTCCCCTCCGAGTCCCGGACACCGCCGGAAAACCGCCGGTGATCTCGCCTCAATCTACCGCGCAGCAGACCCTCGCTATGCGCTTTTTGTGCACAATCTGGCCCTGCAGTGCCGCGTTTCTAGGACAGGGTGCCGGTCGGTGCGCCCGCGGCACGGCGGTTCATCGTGAGGATTCCGAATCCGGCCACGAGCAGGGCGACGCCGACGACGGTGGCAGGAGTGAAGTCTTCGTGCAGCACGAACACGCCGAGGGCCGTCGCGGTCACGGGTTCGACAAGCGTGAGCGTCGATACCTGGGATGCCGACAGGCTCCGCAATCCAAGGGCGAAGAGGGTGTAGGCGAGAGCGGTCGCCACGATTGCGAGCCACGCCGCCGTCGCCAGCCCTGCCGGTTGGGCGAGCCAGGCCGGGTTGCTCGCGAGCAGGACGGGCAGCATCAGAACGGCCGCGGCACCGAACGTCGCTCCCATCGCGGCCGCGGGCGCCCAGCCCCGATCGAGGAGCAGCTTCGTGCTCAGTGTGTACACGGCGTAGGACCCGGCCGCACCGAGTGAGCCCGCGATCCCGAGAACCGTCACGGGCCCGCCTCCCCCGCTGAACAGCCCGGACAGCGCCGACACCCCGGTCGCCGCGACGCACGTCGCGCACGCCCAGCGGATGCCCGGGGGTCGGCGGTACCAGCCCCACTCGAGCAGTCCCGTGAGCACCGGGGCCGAGCCGAGGGCGACGAGCGTGCCGACCGCGACCCCGTTCTGCGCGGTCCCGGTGAAGAAAGCCGGCTGGTACGCGGCAACGCCGGCCGCCCCGAGGAGCACGAGCGCCACGCTCGAGCCGCGCGGCCGGCTTCGGACCCGGCCCGACCCGCGGACGCTGTCGCGGTCGTGATCCCCGTCGCCGTCGGGTTCGCGTTCGGAGTCTCGCTCGCCGTCTCGACCGCGGTCGCCGTCTCGGCCTGCCGCGGCCGACCGCCTCCGGCGTTCAGCGAGCGCCACCGCGAACGCGAGGATAGCCAGGAGCGCGCCCCCGAAGACGATCCGCGCCGCGCCGAGCGATGTCGCACTCGCCTCGGCGCCGCCGAGCGCACCGAGGGCCTGCGCGGTACCCGTCGTCCCGAAGCACACGGCCGCGAGCACGATCAGCCACCTCGAAGCCCGCACGGTCATACGTCATTGTTCCATGCCGAAACCGCCGCCCACGGGGTGCGCCCGGGTCGGGCGAGAACGGTTATGTCGGAGAAAAACGCGCCGCGCGGCATCCGCCGCCCCGGATCGCGGCGTGTCGCTAAAAACTCCGACTTTGCGACGGTCGACCCAGCGCGCGGACGCCCGAGCGCCCGGAACGGGCGGAAACGGTTATGTCGGAGAAAAGCGCGGCTCGCGGCATCCGCCGCCCCGGATCACGGCGTGTCGCGAAAAACTCCGACATTGCGACGATCGACCCAGCGCGCGGACGCCCGAGCGCCCGGGAGGGCGCCTCACCCTCAGGTCGTGGGTCGCCGCATCCGGTCGAGGTCGGCGAGGAGAGCGCGGACCCGCGCCTCGATCTCGTCGCGAATCGCCCGGACGCCCTCCACCGGGAGCCCGACCGGGTCGGCGAGGTCCCAGTCGAGGTACGTGCGGCCGGGATACACCGGGCACGCGTCGCCGCAGCCCATCGTGATCACGTAGTCCGCCGCCCGGACGACCTCGTCCGTCAACGGCTTCGGGTACTCGCCGGCGAGAGGAACGCCGATCTCGTCGAGCGCGGCGACGACCATCGGATTGACCCGGCCGGCCGGGGCTGACCCTGCCGTCAGGACCCGTACGCGGTCCCCGGCGAGCGACCGCAGAATCGCCGAGGCCATCTGGGATCGCCCCGCGTTCTGAACACAGACGAACAGCACCTCCGGAACGTCCGGTGCGTTCGGAACCTTCGCAGCGTCCGGTTCGTCCGGAACGTTCAGAGCGGCGGGGACACCCGGACTGCGCGACGCGCCAGTCCCGAACCGGCCGGCCGTCGGGCTCCGGTCGTTTGCCGTGGCGAGCGACCGCAGCCGGTCGCCGGCGAAGCGCGCCGTGAACGAGGGAAGGTAGCGGGTGACCTTCGCCTGCCGGGCGAGGAGTTCATAGCTCTCGCGCACGTACCGTTCGACGGTTTCGTGCGAGAACGTGCCGCGGAACCGGGTCGCGAGGTCGTCGGTGATGCGTGCGAGCACGGGCGCAGCCACGACGGCCGCGATCTGGTCGCTGCCGTTCCCGGTCGTCTCGAGTACATCCCCGACTCGCTCGGGCACGACCGAGTACCAGACCTGCCGCCCCACCTGCTCCCGGGAGAGCAGGCCTTCCTCGGTCATGATGCGCATGTGGTGGCTGACGGTCGGCTGGCTCAGCCCGAGCGCCGTGGCGAGCTCGCCGACGAGTGCCCGGCCGTCCGGCCGGCCGACGATCATGCCGAGGAGCTGCACCCGGGTCGGGTCGGCCATCGCGCGCAGGCTCCGGGCGATGTCCTCGGCTGCCGCGCGGTCGAGCGGCCGCAGCTCAACCTCAGGTGTATCGGCACGGTTGGTTCGCATAGACGCGAGTCTATGCGACCGGGCAGGGGATGCCCCGGGCAGGCCGGGTGCGCCACCTGCCCGCTGTCGAGCGCGCCGGTTCCGCCGCTTCGCGCCCGCTGCGCCACCGCCTCACCAGCCCACGCGCCATGTCCGCCGCTTCGAGCCAGGCATGCCTGGCGCGAAGCGGCGCAAGGGGCGCGCGACCCGGGAGGCGCGCGACCCGGGAGGCGCGCGGCCGGGTGGATGCCCCGGGCAGGCCGAGCCTTACTGGGACGGGTCGAGGGTGAACAGCTCCGGGTTGGTCTGCCGCACCGCGGCAATGTCGTTGAAGACCCGACGCAGGTGTTCCCGCATGGCGCTCGCGGCAGCATCCCCGTTGCCCGCCGCGAGCGAGTCGGTGATGACCTGATGCTGGTCGATCAGCACGCTCATTCCGGTGAAGGAGAGCGACAGGTGCCGCGCCCTGTCGAGGTGCGCCTTGGCCTGCGCGACCGTCCGCCAGGCGGAGCCGTGGCCACTGATGCCCATCAGGGTCGCGTGGAACTCCTCGTCGAGGGTGAAGAAGCCGGCCTGAGTCTTGCGACTGTCCGCGATCCGCTGCGCGTCGATGATCGCGTTCAGCTCGGCGATGTCGTCCGGCGTCGCCCGGGCCACGGACTCGCTCAGGGCCGCGAGCTCGAGGGATTCCCGAACGAACTGGGCCGTCTCGATCTCCGAGAGCAGGATCGGCGCGACGAGAGTTCCGACCTGGGGAACTACGAAGACGAGCTGCTCCTCGGCGAGGAGGATGAGGCTCTCGCGGATCGGAGTGCGGGATAGCCCGAGCTGGCCGGCGAGCTCGTTCTCGGACAGCCGGGCGCCAGGCGCCAGCTCGAGGGTGATGATCTTCTGGCGAATGATCTCGAGTGCGTGCGTGCGGGCGTTACGCCGTGTGGCCGCGGGCCTGGCCCGCAACGCTCCCGAATCCATCGTCATCTTTCTAGTATGGGGCGCTGGTGTTGTTGCATGGTACAGCGCAGTGGGGCGGGCCCGGAGGTGCGGGCTCGCCCCATCAGGCGATTCAGGCCTTGGAGCCCTTGTCGATGGCTTCCCACAGCCCGTTCAGGTACGCGATTCCGAGCGCACGGTCGTACAGGCCGTAGCCCGGGCGGCCGGTCTCGCCCCAGATCATCCGGCCGTGGTCGGGACGGATGTACCCGTCGAAACCGACGTCGTGGAAGGCCTTCATGATCTCGTAGATGTCGAGCGAGCCCATCTCGGAGAGGTGCGCGGCCTCCTCGAAGTTGTCGTTTCCGAGGTGCTTGATGTTGCGCACGTGGGCGAACGGCACCCGGTCGCGTCCGGCGAAGTAGCGGATGAGCGCGGGAACGTCGTTCTCCGGATTCTCACCGAGGCTGCCGGTGCAGAGGGTCAGCGCGTTGTGCGGGCTGTCCACCATCTCGACGATGGCCTTGAGGTCGTCGAAATTCTTCACGATCCGGGGCAGGCCGAAGATCGGGCGGGGCGGGTCGTCCGGGTGGATCGCCATCTTCACGTCGTACTGCTCGCACGTCGGGATGATCGCCTCGAGGAAGTAGCGCAGGTTGTCGGAGAGCTTCTTCTCGTCGACGTCCGCGTACTGGGCGAAGAGTGCCTTGAGGCCCTTCATGCGCTCGGGCTCCCAGCCCGGCATGACGTAGCCGTTCGAGTCGCCCTCGACCGACGCGGCCATGCCCTCGGGGTCCATGGTGTCCACGATCGACTGGTCGTAGGCCATCGTCGTCGAACCGTCGGGAAGCGTCCTGGCCAGCTCGGTGCGCACCCAGTCGAAGACCGGCATGAAGTTGTAGCAGATGACCTTGATCCCGAACTCGGAGAGGTTCCTGATGGTCTCCTTGTAGTTCTCGATGTACTGGTCGCGGCTCGGGAGCCCGATCTTGATGTCGTCGTGGATGTTGACGCTCTCGATCACCTCGAGGCTCATCCCGGCGTCTTCGATCTGGGCTTTCAGCTCAGCGATCTTGGCCTTCGGCCAGACCTCGCCGACCGGGACGTCGTAGAGGGCGCCGACGACACCCTGGACGCCGGGAATCTGCCGGACCTGCCCGAGCGTGATCTTGTCATCGTCGGGTCCGAACCACCGGAATGTCATTTGCATGATGCTGTCTCCTCTGTCTTGCTTGTGGTGCCGTTGCTTGTGGTGCTCGCGTACTTGTGCAGCGTGTTGCGGACCGCTCCGGGGCCCGCGACGAGTTCTTCGACGTACCCCTCGATCCGCGCACCGAGTGCGGTGTCGTACAGGTTCAGCCCGAAGATGTCCCGGTTGGACAGGATCGGGTGCAGCCGCCTGCCGACGCTCGCCGGGTCGCCGAGACGGATGTCGCTCACGTACCGGCGCAGGTGCTCGTTCATCGGGTCGGGGCTCAGTTCGAACGGCTCTCCGTTGTCGTCGAGCCCGAGCAGGTAGCGGCACCAGCCGGCGATCGCGAGCGGGATGAACGTCAGCTCGTCGACGGTGTCGCTGTTGCGGTAGAGCTTGATCGTCTCGCCGAAGCGGATGCCGACCTTCTGCGAGGTATCGGAGGCGATCCTCTGCGGGGTGTCCGGGATGCGCTTGTTCGGCAGCCGTTCCCCGACGACCTGGTCGAGGAAGCTCTTCGGATCGATGATGCCGGGGTTCGTCACGACGGGAAGTCCCTCGGCATAGCCGATCCCGTTGATCAGGGCCGAAATGTCGGCATCTGCGGTTTCGTCGGCGATCGAGGTGAAGCCCAGCAGGCATCCGTAGATCGCCATGGCCGTGTGCAGCGGGTTGAGGCACGTGCACACCTTCATGCGTTCCACCTTGTTGACGGTGTCCCGGTCGGTGAAGTACACGCCGGCCTTCTCGAGCGGCGGCCGGCCGTTCGGGAAGGTGTCTTCGATGACGAGGTAGTTGACCTCCTCGGTGTTCACGAAGGGCGCCGTCGTGGTGTGCTTCTGCGTGACCAGGATCTCGGTGTCGCCGAATCCCGCTGCCCGCAGCTCGCCGGCGACGGAGGCAGACGGGCTCGGTGTGATCCGGTCGATCATGCTCCAGGGGAAGGCGACCTTGGCCGGGTCGGTGAGGTAGCCGAGGAACCCGTCGTCGACGAAGCCGCGGCCTTTCCAGGCGCGGGCGACCACGACGATCGCGTCGCGGAGCTTCTCGCCGTTGTGGGAGAAGTTGTCGGTGCTGACCATCGCGATCGGGGCCGCGCCGGCCCGATAGCGCTCGAGGAGGAGTGAGGCGAGATGCGCCATGGTGTGCCGCGCGTGGTCGGGGCCCGCCTCGATGTCCCCGAGCACAAGCTGGGAGAGCTCACCGTCCGGGCCCTTCAGGTTGTAGCCCTTCTCGGTGATCGTGACAGTGGCGAGCTGCAGGCTCGGGTTGGCGAAGATCGCCCTGACCCGCGCGGTGGCGGCCGGATTCGACTCCGCGAGGTAGTGGCTCTCGGTGATGCTCGCGATCAGTTCCTTTTCGATGGCACCGTTCGCCTTCATCACGACGGTCAGCGAGAGGTTGTCGCGACCCTGGTAGATCGTCTCGATCAGTTCATCGTCGTAGGTGTCGACGACGACGATTCCGGTGTCGCTCTCACCCTCGTTGAGCAGTCGCTGCTGCAGCGAGGCGTGCAGGCAGCGGAACAGGTTCCCGCCGCCGAAGTGGATCCAGGCCGGGTTCGCCGTGGTGGCTCGCGTGACCGCGGCGCGGTCGAAACGCGGCACGGCGATGCCGGCCGCTTCGAACGCCGCGAGGTTCTGCATGGTTTCAGTCGTGAGCGTCAGCATCAGTTCTTGGCTCCCGCCGTTGTCAGTTCGACCTGGATCTGCTCGAGCGTCTTGCCCTTATTCTCCGGGACGAGCTTGTACGTGCCGGCGTGTGCTTGGGGTTGTGCTGGTGCGTGTGCGACGGTCATTGTCGCCACCTTCCTGGGGATGGAGCTCGTCCGGGGACGGATGGCCCCTGGTTGCGTTGACTACTACCATACTAGTGTTCTCATGCAGCTGCACTCCATTTCTGGACAACGCGCGGCGGCCACAACGACGGCGAGCGCGGGTGGTGCGCCGCAGCGCGGGTGGCGGACCACCAGCGGAACGGCGCAATACCCGCGCTCGGTGCGCGACGGTCGCCGACTACAGGCCGGACGCCACCTCGAAGGCGTCCCAGATCCCGTACATGATGTTCGACACCTTCCGCGCATCTCCGAGCAAGTGGAGTTCCTTGCCCGAGTCACGGACGGCCTCATAGAGCGTCCTGTTCGAGGTGTAGCCGACCGAGAGGATCACCGATTCGCTCGCGATCTCCCGCTCGCTGCCGCCGACGGCCACGACGACACCGCGTGGTGTCGCGCGCAGCACCGTGGCGGAGGTCACCGTCGCGATTCCCTTGAACGGCATCAGCTCGTGCAACATCATGTGGTTCGCTTCACAGAGCGGACCGGACACCTCGAGGATGTCCTCGGCCTGCTCGACGATCGTGACGTTCACCCCGTGGTCGGCGAGGTGCAGGGCGAGCTCGCACCCGACGAGACCGCCGCCGACGATCACCGTCCTCGCGCCCGGGTCCGAGACCCCCTCGAGCACATCGGCGGCAGAGAACACCGGGACACCGCCCGGAAGCGCGAAGAGACGTGGTACCGAACCGGTTGCGACGATGATCTCGTCCGCAGCGGATGCCGCGATCACCTTCTCGTCGACCGGTGAATTCAGGTGCACCTCGACTCCAAGGTCGGCCAGCGTCGCCTCGTACCAGCGGATCAGCGCGAGGTCGTCCTCCTTGAAATCAGGGACACCGCCGGGGATCAGGTTTCCGCCGAGCGCCACGGAGGCCTCGTAGATGATGGGCACGTGCCCGCGGAGCGCGAGCACCCTGGCCGCCTCGCAACCGGCGACTCCGCCGCCGACGATCATCACGGTCTTCGACCGGAGCGCCGGGTGCAGGCGCCACTCGGCCTCGCGTCCGCACTGTGGGTTGACCGCGCAGTTTATGGCGGCGAACGCTTCGATCCGGCCGATGCAGCCCTCCTGGCAGGAGAGGCATGGGCGAATCAGGTTCTGGTGCCCGCTGTGCAGCTTGTTAACGTAGTCGGCGTCGGCGAGCAGCGGGCGGCCGAGCGAGACGAGGTCCGTCGCACCGTCCTCGACCGCGGCGAGCGCGATGTCCGGGTCGTCCATCCGACCGGCGCAGATGACCTTGATGCCGACCGCGTCGCTGACCGCCTTGGCGAAGGGCACGTAGAGACCCTTCTTCTGGTACATCGGCGGGTGGTTCCAGAACCAGGAGTCGTACGTGCCCACATCGATGTCAAGGGCGTCGTAGCCGTACTCCTCGAAGAGGCGCGCGGCCTCCAGGCCCTCCGGGAGATCGCGGCCCTTCTCGACGAAGTCCTCTCCGGGAAGGCCGCCCTCTCGCCAGTCCTTCACGAACGACTTGGGGCTGAATCGCAGCGTCACTGGGTAGTCGGCGCCGCAGCGTTCCTTGATCTCGTCGACGATCTCGCGGGCGAAGCGCAGCCGGTTGTCGAGGCTTCCGCCGTACTCGTCGGTGCGCTGGTTATAGAACGACGTTGCGAACTGGTCGAGCAGGTAGCCCTCGTGCACGGCGTGGATCTGTATGCCGTCGAATCCGGCGCGCTGGGCGAGAACCGCGGAATCTCCCATGCTGCGTACCGTCGCATGGATCTCCTCGACCGTCATCTCGCGGCAGATGGCTTCAGACCAGCGATGCTTGATCGGCGACGGGGCGACGGGCTGCGCGCCGCCCTGCAGGAAGGAGGTCATGATGACCCGCCCGAAGCCGGCGCCGAGCTGGAGCATGATCTTCGCGTCGTAGGCGTGCACCCGTTCGACGAGTTCGCGGCTCGTCCGCAGGAACGCACCGGGGTTCCGCATCGGCATCGGCACGCTGCCGTTCGGAAACTTCTCCGCCGGGTTCGTGACGGGCGTAATCCCCGTGATGATGAGCCCGACGCCGCCGCGGGCTCGCGCGACGTAGTACTCGATGCCGCGCGAATTCCAGCCGCCCTCCGCATCGGAGAAACCGAGGGGCCCCATCGGCGCCATCGCGAAGCGGTTCTTGAGCTCCATCGAGCCGATGTTCGTCGGCTCGAACAGCCGGCGATACCGAACGGATGCGCGGGGCGCCGCCGGAGAGGTGGGTGCAGCGGATGCTGGTGGTGCAGTCTTAATCGTTGGGACAGTCAGGATTGACGTAGCGGTATCCTCCTTGGTTGAGTGGATCCGCCAACATCGTTGTCAAGGGTGCGACTTCTACGGAGAAGCCGCGACGGTCCCTCCCTCCCCACGGTACGCTCGGCACGGCCGGGGAGCCCGACGAAACGGCCGGTCAGACGCTTTCAGCTCAGTGCTCGTGGCGGTGGTGCATGTCGGGGTAGTGCTCGTGCGTGTGGGTGAGGGCTTCGTGGGTGTGTTCGTGCTTGTGCCAGGTCCCCGATGACACCGGTTCGGCATGCTCGTGCTGGTGATGCTCGTCGTGAGTGTGCCAATGGTCGTGCGTGATCGGTTCGTGGGTGTGTTCGTGCTCATGGCGTTCGGTGAGGTGCAGCCAGATCCCGACGGCCATCAGGAGGCCGGCGATGACGAGCGGCCACGTCACGGCGTCGCCGAGGATGATGGCGAGCACGGCACCGAAGAACGGGGCGACCGAGAAGTATGCCCCGGCCCGCGCCGTACCGACGTGGCGCATCGCCACGATGAACAGAACCAGGCTGATGCCGTAGGCGAAGAACCCGACGACGAGTGCCGCGGCGATGTTGCCGGCCGCCGGGAGCTGTGCACCGAGGAGGAAGGCGAGGGCCAGGTTGACCGGCCCGGCGACGGAACCCTTGATCGCGGCGAGCCACGTCGCATCCGTCAGCGCGATCTTGCGCGTGAGGTTGTTGTCGAGTCCCCAGCACAGGCACGCGCCCAGGATGGCCAGGGACGGCCAGGCGCTGCCGAAGTTCGCGCCGCCGGGAGTGCTCAGGATGACAGCGCCGGCTACGATCGCCAGCATTCCGAGGGCGATGCGCCGATCGAAATTCTCCTTGAAGACGAACCACGCCAGTACCGCGGTGAAGACTCCTTCGGCGTTCAGCAGCAGCGACGCGCCCGATGCCGGCATGTTCGAGAGCCCGAGCATCAGGAGGACCGGGCCGAAGATCCCGCCGAAGAGGATCGCACCGGACAGCGGCACCCACTCGACCCGGCTGAGCCGCACCCGGGGCGAGCGGCGAATGAGCCGGATCAGGCCGAGGCCGATCCCGGACCCGCAGTACAGCAGGCCGGCCAGCATCCACGGGCTGACCTCACCGAGGAGAAGTTTGGCCAGAGGCGTTCCGGCACCGAACAGCACCGCCGACACCAGAGCCGCCTGGACCCCGCGGTTAGCGAGGGCGCCCGCCCTCGAGCCGTTCGAATTCGATCGTGTCGTCATCCACACAGTGTCCCAGAAGACGGCGCGAACTTGCTTCGGCAGCAGACTGCGCACGTACGGTTTCGGCTCGCCTGTCCTCAACAAAGTTCATCTGACCGGGTTTTCCACAGGCCAGCTGTGGGCGTGCGGATGCCGGTGGAATGTCGGTGGTGGTCCGTAGAGTGCCCCCATGACAGCTGAAGAACCCTCAGAAACTCACCTGGACAGCCCCGCGGACAGCAGTGTGAACAGCACTGCGGAACCCCCACCCGACACCCCTCCCGACACCTACCTCAACGCCCCGCACCTGAACCTCGTGGAACAATCCCTCGCCGAGGTCTATGACGCGATCAAGGAGGCGGACCGGGAAATGAACCGGGCCGCGGCGAAGCGGGCGGCGGCGATCTATACCGCGCAGCGGGTACTGGCCGACGTCGGGCGGGCCCGGGCCGAGGCCGCCGTGCGGGCCGGCGGGCGGCGCCCGCCGTGGTCGCCGGAGGAGGCCACGAAGGAAGAGTTCACCTGCGAGGTCGCCGCCCTGCTCCGGCTCCCGCGGCGCATGACGGAGACCCTGATCGAAGCCAGCCGCACCCTGGCCGAGGAACTCCCCGCAACCCGGGAAGCCCTTGCAACCGGGTCGATCAGTTACCGGCACGCGCAGGTGATCATGGATCAGGCGTGGGGCATCACCGTCGATGGCGACCCGGTTGCGGCCGCCCGGGCCCGCGCCGTGTTCGAAGACGTCCTCGTGCCCGACGCGGAAGTGCTGACCGTCGCGAAGCTCGCCGACCGGGCCCGCCGGGTGCGGGAACGCACCCACCCGGAAACCATCACCGCCCGACACCAGAAAAGCGTCGAAGACCGACACGTAGTGTTCCAGGCCCTCAACGACAACATGGCATCCCTGTATGTGACCGGCGACGCCGAGAAGATCCAGGCCGCCTACCACCGCACCCTCGACACCGCCCTGACCTTGCAACGCCCGGACGAAGAACGCACCCTGACCCAGCTCGCCGCGGACGTACTCACAGACGTGTTGATCGGCGGGGTCACCCCGGACGGGACCGGTGCCGGGGTCGCCGCGCAGGTCAATGTGACCGTCCCCGTGCTGACCCTGTTGGGGAAGAGTGAAGAACCCGGCTACCTCGCCGGGTACGGGCCGATCGACCCCGACACCGCACGGCGCCTGGCGGCCGGTGCGCCGAGCTTCACCCGGCTACTCACTCACCCCGAGACCGGGGTCGTGCTCTCCATGGGACGCGACACCTACAAGGTCCCGGCCGCGCTCAAGAAGTGGCTCGAGGTGCGGGACGAAACCTGCACCTTCCCCGGCTGCCGCCGCTCCGCGAAACGCTCCGACGTGGACCACAGCGTCGAATGGCAACACGGCGGCCAAACCGACGCGATGAATCTCGCCCACCTCTGCCCCTACCACCACGCGGTCAAGAGCTACACCCGGTGGACACCACGACACCTCGGTGACGGTCGCATCGAATGGACCTCACCGGCCGGGTACCGCTACATCGTCGAACCCTCCGCCGACATGAGACCACCCCGGACACCCCAACCCGCACCAAGACCCCCGACCCCGATCGTCGACGTCTGGAACGTCAACCCCGAACCCGAAGACCCCGACAACCCGACACCCTTCTGAACGGGTCGACTGGCCGAGGTCATGGCCGAGGTCATGGCTGAGGCCGCGCTTCCGGCCGGAAGATGTGGATCGCTTCGCGCACCGCGTAGTAGACGATCAGATACCCGGCAAGGGGATCGGCCCACCACCAGCCGAGAACCAGGTCGAGCACGAGTCCGCCGAGCACGGCAACGGCGAGCAAGCCGTCGATAAACGTCACCCGCCCTTCCGTGACCAGCACCGGATTTCCCAGGGCGCGTCCGGTGCGGGCCTTCCCGAATGCCAGCGCGAACATGACGACGGCCGTGACGCCCGTCCAGGCGATTCCGGCGACACTGGGCGATGCGTGCTGCCGGGACACCAGGGCCACGGTCGATTGCACAGAGAGGTACGCGGCGAGCGCGACGAACGCGATACCGATCCACCGCAGCGCCCGGTGCTGCCGGTCCTCGCCGGTGCCGGAGAGCTCCCAGAGCACGACCGTGCTGGCACCGATCTCGATGAGGCTGTCCAGGCCGAACCCGAGGAGGGCGACGGACGACGCCATCGCGGCGAGAACGGCCAGGACGACGACCCCAACCACATTCCAGCCCAGGGTGATGTACTCGAGCAGCCGTCCTCGCCGGAGGAGAGCCGCCGGGGTATCGACGGCACGGGTTGAACGCATGCCGTCATTCTTTCAGCACCCGCCAATTCCCGGCACCTGTGCGACACCCGGCGTAGAGTGGATGCCTGAGCGGACCACCGACTGGGGGCGTCGGTTCTGCACACAGCATTCCGCTCCCAGATCGCCATCGAGGCCGGTCGGGGTGATGCCTGGTCACACGGCTCCCCCGAACTCGTCACCAGCTAAGGACCCACCCATGACCACGCCCCTCGTTGACACCGTCAGCATCGCCAGCTACATCGACCACACCCTGCTCAAGCCCGAGGCCACCACCGCGGACGTCGCCGCCCTTGTCACCGAGGCCATCGCGCTCGGCACCTACTCGGTCTGCGTCTCCCCGTCGATGCTGCCTCTCACCATTCCCGCCGGTGCCGACCTCAAGGTCGCGGTCGTCTGCGGTTTCCCCAGCGGAAAGCACCACAGCATCATCAAGGCCGCCGAGGCCGCCCTCTCCATCGCGCAAGGCGCCGACGAGGTCGATATGGTCATCGACATCGGCTCCGCCAAGGAGGGCCGCTTCGCCGACGTCCAGGCCGATATCTCCGCCGTTCGAGCGAGCGTCCCCGCGCCGAAGGTGCTCAAGGTCATCATCGAATCTGCCGCCCTGACCGATGCCGAGATCGTCGCCGTCTGCGAAGCCGCGGTATCCGCGGGCGCTGACTTCGTCAAGACCTCGACCGGCTTCCACCCGGCCGGCGGCGCCACTGTGCATGCGGTGCGGCTGATGAAGCAGACGGTCGGCGACCGGGCGCAGGTGAAGGCGTCGGGCGGAGTCCGCAGCTTCGACGATGCCCTCGCCATGATCGAAGCGGGCGCGAGCCGCCTCGGCGTCTCCGGCAGCGCGGCGCTGCTCGCCGGCGCCACCCCGACCGGAGCAGCCGGGGCGTACTGACCCACCTCGAGGTCGACAGAGCCCGGACGTCCAGGGACGTCCAGGGACGTCCGGGGACGTCCGGGCTCCGTCACGCCCTGGAGTTCAGGACCACTGAGGACGCTGAGGCATCCGCCCGCCCTTCTCTCACAACCGCACCTGGCGCGGCCTCGGCGCGCACTCGACGATCGACACCGGACCACCGGACGACCGGAGCCGGCGCCCACTGTCCAGACGATGAAGATGATGAAGTCGATGAAGTCGATGAAGACGATGAAGACGACGGAACAAAGCGCAACATAGGTTCCCCGCTCGGGCGTCGCTGACTACGCTTTTCGAAAGGTCCGCCAGCCGAGGCCGCTTACCCCCATCGTGAAGGACGCATCCATGACCGTGCTCGAAGAAGTCCTGTCCGCAAACGACGCCTACGCCGCAGCATTCGGCGACAAATCGGCCCTTGCCCTGCCACCGGCCAGAGGCTTTGCGATCCTCACCTGCATGGACGCGCGTCTGGATCCGGCCAAGTACGCGGGGCTGAGCGAAGGCGATGCGCACGTGATCCGCAACGCCGGCGGGCGCGCCTCCGACGACGCGATCCGCTCGCTCGTGATCTCCTACAAGTTGCTGGGCACCAGGGAGTGGTTCGTGATCCACCACACCAACTGCGGCATGGAGTTCTTCACGGACGAGGTCATGCGCGGCCTGCTCGCCAACAGTCTGGAGACCGCGGCCCTCGGCGAAGCGGGCTTCTACGACGTCGGCACGGGCCCGGGCTCAGCGGAGGCGAAGTACATCGACTGGTTGACGATCTCCGACCAGGCGTCGAGCGTGCTGGAGGACGTCGAACGCATCAAGGCGCATCCGCTCGTGCCCTCGGGAATCCCGGTCTACGGTTTCATCTACGACGTGGCCACCGGCCGCCTGGTCGAGGTGCCCGCGGCGACAACGGCCGGTTCGGTCCGATAGCCCGGTCACCTCGCGATGACCAGCGGGGGTGAGCAGACGAATCCTCGCGTGTGTTCACCGGGTCGCGTCCGGGACGATGATCCGTGTGCGTCGGCGGGAATCATCCGTCATGTCGTCAGCCATAGAGGTGCTCCGGCGTTTGTGGGCACTGTTTGTAGATGCCCTGGCCAAGGGGTCCGGGGTCCACGTGCGCGTAGGGCTGCCACGCGACAGTGGCCGGGCCCTGGCCGGTGTAGTTGCCCATGAACGAACCGAGCGTGGGCGGCGGATCGACCGGGACGTGGGCGGCCTCGAGGCACCGCATGAGCACCGTCGTCTGATACTCGTACAGGTAGGTGAGCTGAGACTCGTTCAGCGGCACCGAGTTCGTCGGGTCACTGGGGAAACGGGTGTTGCAGACATAGTCCGCGATCGCATGGCGCTCTTCGTCGCCCTTCGCCACGAAGGTCTCGATGCCGCCGTCCGCGGTGGCGGATGCGGGGACTCCTGCCTCGGTCAGGCAGGCCGCGATCACCGGCGGGAGCTCCTCCAGACTCACGAATCGTTCCCGCGTTGCCGTCGGCACGGCCACGTCGGGATAGCTGGCGACGAATCCGTCGCGTAAGGCCGTTTGGGCCTGATCGGCCAGCTCCTGAAGTGCGGCCGCGGTCATCACCGGCGGGGTGGGTGCCGGGATGGGCGTGGACGTTGGTGCGAGAACTGGTGCGGCGGCGCATCCGCTCAGCAGAAGGAGGCCCAGGGCAAGCGCGAGACACTTCGCGGCCGTCGGCAGCGGGCGTCGTGCGCGTGTGACGTGTGACGTAATAACGGTTGTCTCCTGTCAGAGGTAGAGGTGGAAGGTGCCGAGGATGGTGGTTCCGTCGCTGCCGTAGAGCGGAAACGGCTGACCGGTGGGGTATCTGGCCCGGAAGGCGATGAGCCAGTCGAGCACGGCAGCACCTCTGAGGTCGCTCGGGGTCGCGGTGAGTGTCGTTCGCGCCACGTACCCGTAGACCGGCTGGCCGTTGTCGTCGCCGACGGCGAAGAGCAGGTCGGGCAGGTTCGTGGCCTCTGCACCCGGCGTGCCGAAGGTCTGGCCTCGGCCGTTGGTGGGGTAGTCGGTGGGGACGTGGTCGACGTAGTTGGCGTCCACCGCATACTTGCCGCCGGGGGTCGCCGTGATCACGAGTTCCCTCGGCACCGCCGCGTCGACCAGCGGGAATTCGGCCGTCTGGGTCGTGAGACCTGCGCCTGACCCCTCCTGGTACTTCATCGTCATCTCCGCCCCGGGCAGTCCCGGCACGGTCAGGGTAAAGCTGCCCGCGGACAACGTGGTGAACGTGACTCGCAGCGCGTTCGCGGGGAAGTCGGGAGCCGTGAGGGGGATGGTGGCCGGCCCGGAGCTCGGTTCACCGGTATTCAGCACACCGGTCGCGACCGCCGTGCCCGCCGCGGTACCCACACCGAGCAACGTGACGATCACGGCGATCGTGCCGCCGCGACCGAGACCGAATCGCCTGCGGGGTGTGCGCTCAATGCGCGTGAGCACCGTGGCCTTCATCTCGGCGATGAATGCGTCGAGCTCTGCACCGGCGGGCGGTTCCTCCGGGTGCGCGCGACGGATGCCGGGTTCACTCATCATGATTGCTCACCGCCCTTCTGACTCGGTTTCGGTTTCGGGCACTCGCGCGTCGTGTGCCCATCGCTCCCGCGCTCGCCCCCACGATGGCGGCCGCCTCCACGTAGGAACGACCCTCGACCAGGCACAACTCGCAGATGCGTCGGTCCAGACCGTCGAGAGCCTCGATGTCCGTCTGCACCCAGCGCAGACGCTGCACCGCGAGGGCGCGGTCCTCGTTCGCCGCAACATCCGCCAGACCCGCGAGACCCTCCGGGAGAGGCTCGGCGCGGTGAGGCGCCTTCTTCCGTCGGAGATTCAGTGCGTGGTTGCGGCAGGTCACCAACAGCCAGGGCAACGCGGAGGACTCGGCGATCGCTAACGAGCCAGCCTTGCTCCACGCCGTCGTAAACGTGTCCTGCACGATTTCCTGCACATCCAACCCGTCCGAGACCAGCGCCCAGGCATAGCGCGTGACCGCTCGCGAATGCCGGTCGAAGAGCGCTGCGAACGCTCGTCGGTCGCCCGTCGCGGACCTGTGCACCAGCACCCGGTCTGGCTCCCCCACACTGTCCACGATCGCCCCCCTTGTCTATTGAATGTCACCCGCGGGCGAATCATGACAAATTGCCCCTGATCGGGTCCAAAATTGTGCACGGGTCGACGCCGGTCATCGCCGTCCTTTATCCAGGAGCTCACAGCGGCCGGACCCGCCCCGAAATAGTGTGGGCCCCTCTCCACGAGGGCAGCCACCTACCCGCTTACGAGAGGCGATCTGAAGCGGCTCACGGTCATTGGGGTCACTTCCGAGCACGCGAACAAGCATTCCTTTCGACCCCCACGTCGGAGCGCACTATCCATAGAGGTGGTCGGGCATCTGCGGGCATTGCACGTTGATGCTGATCGCAAGGTCGCTGCCGGTCACGTGCTCGTAGGGGAACCAGCTACCGCCGTCGCTTCGGTAGCGGGCCAGGAAGTCCTCACGTGATGGAGGCGTGTCGACTGCGTAGCCGGCATCCTCGAGACAGGGAGTGAGGACCTGGGTTTGGTAGTCGTAGATGTAGGTGATCTGGGAATCGTTCAACGGGACCGAATACGCAGGGTTGGTCGGAAACCTGGTCCTGCACGTGTAACTGACGAGAGCGAAATCCTCTGCATCAGAGTCGAGGTGGCCGCCGCTCCAGCCCCCGTCCGCGGATGCGACCGAGGGGAATCCATGGTCGGTGTAGCAAGCGGCCATGACCGTCGCGATCTCCTCGGGTTCGATGAACCGCGCTCGCTCGACGGCCGGGACGATCGCGTCGGGGAACTCTCCGACCAGGTCCTGGAGGGTTCTGGCTTGATCCTGGGCGGCCAGCGCTGCGAGTTCTGCGTTGGTGAAACTGTCCATTGTTGGCAGCGTGATTGGTCCGGCTTGTCCACCGGGCGTTTGGGCGCATCCGCTGGTCAGGAGGACGGCAGCAACCAGCGCCGCGGTATTCATCAGTTTCTTCATGGTGGCCTCTCGATTCAGCGGTAAAGGGTGAATGTGCCCAGGACGGTCGTTCCAGTGCTGCTGTACAGCGGCAGTGGCTGCCCGTTCGGATACCGCGCGTGCACCTGGGCCAGCCAGGCGGTCCAACCGCCCGCGGGGAAGAGCTCAGGGGTCGCGGCATCAGAGCGCAGCACGTAGCCCTGGACCTTGCCGGCTTTCGCCCACGCCGTCACGAACGTGTCCTGAACGACTTCCTCGACATCCATCTGATCGGAAAGCAGCACCCAGACGTAGCGAGTGACTGCTCGAGAGTGACGATCGAAGAGCACACCAAAGGCGCGGCGATCCCCCGCCGCCGCCCGTCGGACCAAGTCCCAGTCGGCATCCTCTGCAGAATCTACTTCCACCCCCTACCTATTGAATGTCACTCCCGGCCAGTTCATGACAAGACCGGTGATCCACCATCCGCATCGGCAGAGTCGACGGCCGAGATCGACGCCCGGGATCGGTCCCCTAGCATGGCCACATGGGCGAGATAGAGGCTGGGCACAGCGGAGGTTCACACTCAACCGTCTCGCGTCGGGTGAGCGTGTCCCTGGTCATCCTCGGCGCCGTGGCAGCCCTCATCGGAATCGTGCTTCTTCTCCTGCCGGGCAATCAAGCGAGCTTCGGCTGGTTCGCGTATGCACCACTCAGCGATTCGACATTCCTCCCGCCAGGCGGGCTGCTCTCGCCACACAGTCAGATCGGGATAGTGGTGCTCATCGTCGGGCTGGTGGTGCTGGCCTTCGGCGCCGGCTGGATGCTCGGGCTACGTCACACTGCGAGAAGTCCGGAATAAGCCAGAACATCGAGTTGACGTCAATTCGCTGGCGAGGAACGACATCCCATTTCGTGACCCCTCGGTGACCCTGGCCTCTGATCCCCAGACAGCGCGGAGAGCCAGTCGAGCTCCACGAACGGCCTTGGGGTCTTCGCCCGCATCGCCCGCGTACGTGTTCTTCAACCACGGGAAGGAGCACGCATGAACTGCCCTCAAGACGGAGCCGTGCTGGTGGTCGCTAACCGCACCGGCATCGAGATCGATGTTTGTCCAATCTGCAAGGGGGTGTGGCTGGACCGCGGGGAACTGGATAAGGTCATCGCCCTCGCGGACACCCGCCGTCGTCCAGGCCGACCACCGTCTCTACCCCCGCTGCGAGCGAGAAATTCCGCCAGCGAAGATATGGACACCCCACTCGTCGGCACAGTGAAAGAGGACACCCCGCGAGGCGAGAACCGGTTGGCGGACCTGTTCGCGGAAACCCCGCCACCCCTCGACCGGACGACCTGACCGAAAGCACGGCCGGCCCAAAAGGCAAACTGCGACGGGCGTGTCAACGAACTTGGTACTTGTGTATGCCCAGTACTAGGTCATATGCTGACGCCATGTCACACGATGCGCAGATGCTCAAAGGGGTCCTCTCCCTCCTCCTGCTGCGCCTTGTCGGGGACCATGACGACTACGGATACGCTCTCGTGGTTCGTCTTCGAGTGGCCGGGTTCACGGAGCTGGCAGAGGGCACCGTCTATCCCGCACTGACTCGTCTCGAGTCGGCCGGGCTGCTTGATTCGCACCTCGTGCGGTCCACCTCCGGACCGGCTCGAAAGTATTACACGCTCACGGCGGCTGGAGAGGCAGAGGCGGCTCGCGCGCTCGACTCGTGGACCCTACTCACGGCCACCGTTGACCATGTCCTTGACGGAAGGAATGCACCATGAACCTCCTCGACCACGCCCGCATCATTCGCGCCACCCTGTCATACGACGCGTGGCTTGACTTCGCTGGCGTCCCGGGCCGGAGACGACGCGATCTGAGGCGTGAGCTCAGGGCCAACCTGAGTGACGCCGCCGCGCTCGTCGGGTCACGCGAGGCCGTCCGCGGTTTGGGCAGCACCCGCGCGATGGCCGCAGCTGCAAGCGCCCCAGATCCCACGCGCCCACACTGGACGGTAGCATTCACGATCGGCATGAGCCTTTTTGGACTCTCGGTGTTAGCCGAGACACTCGCAGCATTGAGCTGGGTCGACGGTGCACGGGCTGCAACTCCCGAAAGCCCGGTCTCCGGGTCGCTGACGTTCTTCCCGGGGTCGACCCTCGCCTACAGCCCATCCGCCGACGGCTTCAGCCTCTCGATCAACTTCGGCTGGGTTTGCCTGGCCGTCGGACTCGTCGCCTTCGTCATTGCCGCACAGCCCTGGCGGCTGCTCATCCGCCGCACCGCGTCACTCTCGCAGTAGCTGACGCCAGGAGGCCGACTCCTCCCGGCGCGCAGATTGCCACGGTGCTTTTCAGGAGCCGGTCGCAACGCAGGGTTCCTGCGGGTTGGGCCTCTGGAAGGCAAGAAAAAACCCCGGACTTCCGCAGAAGCCCGGGGCGATGTTGATGAATACCGTGTAGCGGGAGCGGGAATTGAACCCGCGACACCACGATTCTGAATTAGCGAGTTTTGACCAATCACTGGGATTCGCCTGCGTCACGCTGACCAGCATATTTTCTCAGCGGAGATCACTGCGGTATGGGATGACATCACTCAATGTGCGGGGTAAAAGCGGGGTCGGTCCGATCAATGCAGTGATTATGTGCCACCCCGCACTGTGAATTTGTGACGCCAGCGCAACCTTGTGCCGACGGGCCATGAGCTCGCTTCCTGAAGCCCGAGGCGCACGTTGAGTGTGCAACATCGCCGGCCTCGGGACGCCCTATCGGCCTCCAACGTACGTTCTGTCCCGAACACGGTGGCGGTGGCGGTGGATGTCATGGTCTTGGGTGCAGCGGCTCTCGCAACTCGCGCACTAGCGACGGCCGTCGCAGGCGGCGCCGTAGCCCAAGCCAGATGTCTTTACGACATGTGATTTGGGCCCTCTTGCTGGCATTGCGGGATGCTAGGCAGCAGTCCCACGCTTGGCTCTCGATACTGCGCTTGTCAGCACCAACGGCCTACTATTCAACGAGCGTCGACAGCGCTGCTGGAAATCCTGCGCCAGGAAGGAACCACTACTGAATGACCTTCTCCTATCGCTCATCTTTCAGGGTCTAATAGTCCCTCTCGCCTTAGCAACCGCCACGTATGTTGCCACAACGATTGGCGTAAGACTTGGACGAATTCGCGTTGTAGGCCGTCTCCGAATTGGCTGCGTCGTCGCCTCGGTGACAGAGGGGTAGAAGCAGTGAGCTACGTGGCTGTGCTTGTTCCCTTAATCATGATTCCGTTGGGTGACTTCGCGGCGTTTGGATTGCCTTGCGTAGCGGAAGATCCGTTGGAGACTTGCTAACTCTCGACGATGGGTCCTGGATCAACGCAGGAGACCTCCCGCAAGCAGGCAATCGAGCTGAGCGAGGTCCCCGTCGATGGCGAAGCTCGCTCTGAACGAGCGCATCGTGATCATCATCTCCATTCCCTATCTGACTAGAGAGCGGAACGCCGTCTCTGCGGCATTGAATCCTCCCATCCCGTGAACACCGCCACCTGGCGGCGTCGCCGCCGAACAGATAAACACCCCTGGAATGCCCGTAGCGTAGGGGTTCAGCCCAAGACTGGGGCGGAATAGCACTTGAATCGGGCTGTTCGCGCCCGAAACGATATTCCCTCCCACATAATTCGGATTGTGAATTTCGAAATCGCGGGGGGAGCGCGTGGCCATGCCCACGATTCGCTCTCGCACGCCAGGAGCGAAACGCTCCAACTGATTCAGAATCCCTGAAGTCGCATCGCCCGAGAATCCGTGTGGAACATGGGCATATGCCCAAATCGGATGCTGATTCCCGTTAGACCGGCTTGAGTCAGCGAGGTACTGCTGACCGACAAGTACGAAAGGCTTCTCAGGCATAATTCCGCGGGACACGTCGAGTTCTGTCTGCACAATCTCGTCAAGCGTTCCTCCGAGGTGAACCGTCCCGGCCGATCTGCTCTCGGCATTCAACCAAGGGATCCCCTCCTCAACGACAAGGTCGAGTTTGAAGGCCGCAGGACCATATTTCCACCGCCCGTAGGACTTAGCTACTCGTCGGGGAAGCATATTGCCGGCCAGACGAGCTACGGCTTGCGGGGTCAAATCGAGCATCACGATATCGGCTCTTGGAAGCTCCTTGAGAGAGACAACGGTGCGGCCAGTTTCTATTTTGCCGCCATGTTCGAGGACAATTCCAGCCAGGGCGTCCGTTATGGACCGAGAACCGCCCACAGCGATAGGCCACCCATATTGGTGGCCTATCGCTATCATCATTGTTCCGATGGCCGAGGTCGTGGGACTACCTAGGGGGTACATCGAATGCGCCGAAATTCCAGCAAAGAGCGCCCGGGTGCCCTCACCCTTCCACCGGTGCGCAGTCCACGTCGCAGGGGGCAATGCCCGCATCCCAAATAGCGCTAAGTCAATCGGATGTTGCGGTATGTGCAGCAATGGCTGAAGAAATTCACTAAGTACCTGGTCGATACGATCCGACAGGGGGCCAAAATCCGATCGCCATCGCTTGCCGTCGACGCCAAGGTTCGCGGCCGTCTCCTCAATCGATCGATGAAGAGCGGCACCATTGCCTCCGTCAAGAGGGTGCGAGACGTCTATGTCCGGATACGCCCATGTTAAGCCATGGCGCTCTAGCCCGAGCAGTCGAAAAGCAGGAGATGCTGCCGCCATAGGGTGCACAGCAGAACACTCATCGTGCCAAACGCCTGATGTGACCAGCTCACTCGTGCGCGTTCCCCCGCCAATGATCTCGGCGCCCTCGATGACTGTCACCTTCATACCTTTAACAGCAAGGACAGCGGCAGCAGTCAGGCCGTTCGGGCCTGCGCCGACAACAATGGCAGTACTCATGATTTGGGCCTCTCAGCGTTCTGCGTTCCCCGGTATTGCGGTTTCCGGTCTTCTAATCCTGAATTGGATTGTCGCGGGTCCCACTTAGAAGGCCTAATGATCCTCCAGATCATCCCGCCCGATCACTTAATTACCTTCCAGAACGGAAATAACAAATTTAGACCGACCACTATGTCCCCGTTTTGGGCCTCTCTTGCATCTCTAGAAACCGGACAGGCGCTCGGGTCAGGCTCGTCGAGCCCGTCTTCACATCGGTCAACGCTTGCTGAGAATAGCTTGGAGAGCCTTGGCCTCACCGATGGGGTCACCAACCGTCAAAGCAAGCTCATGCCCATCGTCTTCGCAAATAATGAGCGCCGGGCCATTGCGCAAAATATAGGAGGAGCGTTTCCCTCCGAGGGCAAGTCCCCAGCCAGCCCAGTCCTCGGCCCGGATTTGTTCGGATCGAACGGAGCTCACCCGTTCCCAAGGGATGCTGAAAATCACTGTTTGCGCCAAGGACTGGATTCGAATTCCGGAGGCGCCCGCGACGACACGAACGCGCGTAAAAAGGATCTGCGTGCACGCGATGGCAAATGAAGCGATCGTAAGGACCAGAAGCCCCGGCCACGGGACGAAGAGCCAAACCACCAGCGCTGCGACCGCCACCCCTAAAAGAAGCACGCCGCCTTCGAAGTAGGCGTCCCCACGGATCTGTTCAATCCATGCAAACCCACTCTTCGACTCATCAACACGCCTCTTCAGTCGATGGATCCGTACGCCCCTGCTGAGAATAAGCATCGAATCGAAAAGGAATGACCAAGCGAGGGCCAAAGCAAAGCTCAGCGACGACCCGACTGCGACGATCGTTCCCCCGTCTGATCCGGATGCACCTCCCGCGATAAGCGATAGCAACAGCATCCCCTGCGAGAAAAAAGATACCCCGGCGGCTATCCCACTAATGTGAGCAGACGCTGATTGCGTGCAGCGCGGAGTTAGAAGCGCAAGGGTGGCAACTACAACAGCAAGCAGTGAAATAGCCAACGTGACAGTGAACATCACTCCAGTCGGCGCGAATCCATCCGCGACACCGGAGTCAGACCAATGCACGCCAAGCCCCCCCGCCCCATCATCCAGCCCCGCCAAACTACATCCGACAACAGCACCAACAGGCAAAAGCGTGCCGGCCAGCGAAAGTCCGAGAGCAGTCCAAAAGGGCATGTTCAGTCCATCCATTCGTCGACCTCCAACATCACTCGAACAGCCTCGTCTTGCGCCATGCCCATCCGTTGGGCCTCACGCACGAATTCACGGGCCAGGGAAATTACGTTGGCCGACCCCGTACTTTCAGCTTCTCTTACTACAGCGCCCCGACCGCGGCGCAGTTCAATGAATCCCTCATCCCGTAACTCCGCGTATGCGCTCAACACCGTGTGAATATTGACGCCTAACGTTGTTCCCAGCGTTCGAGCACTCGGCAACCGTTCTCCGGCATAAAGGGAACCCTTAGCAATCTCCCGCCGAATTTGCTGCGCAATCTGCGCCTTAAGCGACCAGGTGCTCTGGGGTTCCAGCCGAATGAACATGTTCTATATTATCTAGAACAATACTTGCCTGCAATGCTAGTCTCGGCGCATGATCCCAGTTATGGTTCTCGCAAGTGTGGCTGTCCTTGTTCTTCTGGTGACGATCTTGTGCGCCGTCGGAATCGTTCCGCGAAACAGAGCGGCGGGCATTAGAATCCCAGCGTTGCTCGCAAGCGATGAAGGTTGGCGGAGGGGGCACAGATCGGCGATCCTACCCACTGCAGTCGGAGCCTTCGCGTCCGTTGCAATGGCAATTGCGTGCCTCGTCCAGCCATCACTGCAATCCTACGGACCAGCCTTGGTGACACTTACTCTTGTCGCGCCGCTTGCTTGGGCAGTATTTCGGGCTAACCGAACAGCGAGGTAGGTCACGCACCGGATGGTTCCAGACGTGGTCAGATCAAAAGCGAGAGCGTCCGCATCAAGGTGCAGCCGTCAAGGCCAATAGATTCGGCCCCTTGGCGGACGCAGTTGAGATCTTCCGTCATCCCCGAGCGCGCCAGGAGCGCACATATATTCTCGACCTTGCCGATTGATACGGCATAGTCTTCGACCCTCTGACCCAAGGCAGCTGACATGACAGGCAAGCAACGCGTACCATCAGGATTTATCATCGCCGCTATCCTCACGTGGATCCCAGCGGCGGCGCTACTCACTGCGCACGCGCTACAGATCCCACCGGATCTCATCCCCGTACATTGGGACGGTACGGGATCAGCCGACGGATTCGATAGCCCAACAAACGTCTTCTGGTTGTCACTCGTACCGTCGGTGATCTGTGGCGTCATCGCGATCTGCGTTGCGCTCGCAGGGTCTGGGCTGCGCCGAATCCAAGGAGCTTTGGCGTTCGCAGCGATCGCTACCGTCGCCGCCGCAGTCAGTTTGCAATGGGCCGTTGACGTGCGCACCGCCATTGATGCTCAAACCATCGAGACCAACCGCATTGGCGCACCATTTCTGCTGTATCTGCTTGCTATTGGATGGGGACTTGTCGTGTACGCGGCTGGAACGATTGGCAAACATTTTCCAGAAACAGAGGGCAAGAATAGCGACGAATCGCTATCTGAAAAGACTCAGTAGCGACAAGGCGCAGGCGCCGTAACCACAGGCGAACGAGCCGTTCACGTCCCTGAGCTCCACCCATCGGCACTGTGCCTAAAAGTGTTATCGCGATGATCCACCTTCCCCTTTCGGGGGATTGACGGTGATCTATCCCCCTAAATAGTGTGCATGAACAGGCCAATCGTTGGCCCATTGGGGGGAAAATGAACAAGAAAATTGGACTACTCGCAACGATCGGAATAGGCATTCTTGCCGCGTCGATCACCCTGGCCGCGATCCCTGCGAGCGCAGTGCCAATCAGTGCCGCAGCGTCAACTTCGGCCACTTCGACAGTCAAGTACCAGGACGTCGACGTAGTCGGATTCCTGGTCTTCGGGGTCGGACCTATTGCCCAGGACCGGCCAGAGCTTCTGACCAAGCTGAACATCACGCGTGTGCCGCAGGCACCTGCTGCAACGATCAAGACGCTGCTGACAGGACTGCAGTCAGTGGATCCGGACTTCCACAAGAACGTGACCGTGAATGCTCAGGCACGCGATCCGTACAAGGCGCAATTGGCCCTGACGAACTTCAGCACTGATATGACGGCGCTCACGGAGAAGGAACAGGCCCTTCATCCTGACCAGTTGAGGAGTCTCTCAACGGCCGCCGCCGGAAACGGTTCAGTCTGGGCCTTCACTAACTACGTCGTCAGCACCCAGGTCGCTGTCACCGCGGCCGCAGCTGTCAGTGTCCTTGCTGTCCTGGCGGCCCTGGTCGTCTTCCTATACCAGCACCCGAAGGACGGTTCGACGCTGATCATGCAGGATGACGCCTCCGCGCTGGGTGCGCTCTGAGGCCCTCATCAAATCGGTCAGGAGCTCGTACTGACGATAGGACTTTGGTCAAATCAGTTCGCGTCACATTCGGAATCGCGTTGAGCTTCGTTGTCCTGTTGCTCGCGGTAACACTTGGGGCGTCTTGGCCGGCAAATATCCTGTCCAGCACGGCAGGCTTGGATGGCGCCAAAGGCGCCATCCAAGCCGCTCTTCCTCAGGGCTGGGCGTTCTTTACGCGCAGCCCTGAGGACCCGTCGTTGGTCCCGTACGTTACGGGATCTGACGGCACTTGGAATCGAGCCGATACCCTTCCGCAGGGTTCCGTGACCAACCTCTTCGGCCTGAGCCGAAACCAGCGTGCGCAGGGCACAGAACTGGCTCTTATCGTGTCTCGAGTACCCAAGCTAACCGCATGCGATGACTATCTGAGCGAGTGCCTGGCGATGCCGGTAGCGCACTCTTACAGCTTCGCGAATCCGACAAGTTCCCAGTTCTTCTGCGGGCCACTGCGAGTAGTTCTGCAGACACCAGTGAAATGGTCTTTCCGCAACGAGACTCCTGAAGAAGTGCGTGCGGAGCAATTCGTGGACATCGATATTTCCTGTGGGAAGGCACCATGAGTATCTTCTACGACATGCGTTCGGGGTTCCTAGGTCTTTCGAACAACATCGCCCGATTCAACCCTCGGTCATATCAGATTCAGGTTGGGCGGTCAATTATCGCAGTGGGCGAGTTTGCCACGCTGTCCCTGACGACCTGGCCAAACCTGACCACGGAAGTGGCAGGCCGGGACGCCGCGTCTTACTGTTCATCAATTCGAAGAGCCTCCTTATTCTGCATTGGCTCAGATACTCCCAACGTCGTTGGTTTGTGGGTCGGTCTTGTCATCGCCGCAATGGTGGTGGCGGGTGTCTACCCCAGGTTTGTTGCACCCCTGCACGTCTGGCTCGCAATTTCGATGAATGCTTCTCTGTCGCTCCCCGACGGCGGTGAGGCAGTGGCCGCCTTCGCGACGATCCTCCTGATCCCGATCCTGATTGCTGACAACCGCGCGTGCGCGTGGCTCAGAAGCAGCGCGCCGGTTAATCCATATCTCGGAGCAATTTCGTACGCTGCATCAATAGCTCTTTGCTTGCAGATCGCTGGTATCTATCTTGAGAGCGGACTAGCCAAGCTCGCGGTCAGTGACTGGGTAAGCGGTACGGCAATGTACTACGTTATTCGCGACCCGTACTTTGGCGCGTCTGGTCTCCTTGGCTCACTAATGAATTGGGTGACCCAAATACCTCTGGGCTCGGCAGTTCTTACGTGGGGGACCTGCATCCTGGAATGTGCAATCGGGGTGTTCTTCCTCTCCAAGTCTCGATACAAGCGGTATGCCCTGGTGGGTGTGATTGTCCTGCACCTGGGAATCGCTGTAACCATAGGACTTTGGTCATTTTCCCTAACGATGATCGGGACAGCGATGGTAGCGGCGTACACGCTGTCGACCCGGCTCGTCACGGTCGAGGAGGAGAGACTGTTAGACCAGACGGGGAGAGCGGTGCCACTCGAATTCGACGAATCGTCCGACCTGAAGCAACCTTCGTTTTCGATATAGGCACGGCAATAATCTAGGCTCCACGTTGCTCCTGGATACGAAAACCGGAAGACGTCCAGCAGAAAGGCCGGCCGCGCCGCCATGACCAGAAACCTGAGATTGCGGCTGAATGACCCGCCCACCCAAGTAGACCCGTGAATCGAAGCCTGGATTTCCCGATTGCACATAGGCTGTCGAGACTTCAAGGACCTCCTGTCACCTCACAATGGTCCGAGCGCCTAATTCGCTTGGCGTCGACTCATCAAAGTCGAGATGAGAACCGACCCAGCGCCCACGCCTATCGAACGCGATCAGCGACACGAGGTGCAGGCGTTCCGTGCGGAAGATGAACTTATCCGCTTCCCGATTCACGATCCGGTCGGCATCCGCCGTGCAGAAGTAGACGACCCTCGAAACTCCGTCTTGCCTAAGCCGCTTGGAGTGATTCTCGTAGATCTGTCTGTAACGCTGCTTGGACTTCGCTGTCAGCTCAACTTCGACGAGCTCCACACGGTCGCCATAGGTTGCGACGCCGTCCGCTTGGTGATCGAACACACCCAACGGACGTCGATCGCGCTGCCAGGCGTAGCCGAGAACGAGATACCGTGCTGAAACCGTCGCAACAGCGACCTCATGCCGAGTGGTCTGCCGGAACAGATTCGGCGGTTGCCTCCCGACCGCATCGTGCGTCGCCCACACGATCGACGCGCCCTGGAACGTCGGCCGCGCCCGTGCGACGAGGCCGGCCTCGACCATCCGCATCACCCAGTGCTGAGCCTTCCTTGTACTGATCGGCTCCGCTGAACCTGACATCGCGCCCAGGGCCCACCGGATCGCATCGACGTCAGCCAGTCGCACCGTGCCCAGCCAGTTGACCATCGCCTCATCACGGTCTGTCACCTGCACCATGCTGCACCCCCTCCCTCGAACTTCAGCCACTCACCGTTTTTCCTTTTTGTTTTCCTTTTTGTTTTCCTTTTTGTTCTTCTTCTTGTCTTTTCTTTCATTCATATTTCTCTCATCTACCTCTGACTTTTTCCCTGTCCCACCACCTCCCCTTTACTTCCCAACCCCCCACACAATGCCGTTGAGTGTGGGGGGTTGGGAAGCGAGCGCAGCGAGGGGGAGGCGGTGGGACAGGGAAAGAGTGCCCTCGGGTAGTCGTTTACCTATTCGCTCTCGATGACGGGGCAAACGACCAGGCAGGTACTCGCGTACACGGCTCGAGCTCCCTCCGAAGAGGATCTCGAGCCAACGATCTTCAGCGCTTTTTCTTCGTTCGGGCTGCCCGCACTGGCCGGGACATCCGGTGCTCTCGGAGGAGTTATCCACAGGGTCGTCTCGCGCGCGCGTACTGCTCCAGTTTTGTTCTTCCTGCTCCTTACTGTTAAAGGGGACGGTGAGCGTCCCCTTGCTGGGTCAGTTTTCGTACCCCTGAAGGGGACGGTGACCGTACCCCTGAGGGGGACGCTGAGTGACCCCCTAAACATCCGTGACCCGGTCCCGGAACTCCGGAAGCCGGCGACCTCGCGTCGGCGGCTTGGTGCTGTTGAGGTTCAACTCGAACTCCGCGGCACGCCCGTTCCGCCCCGACCGGAGCCGCGTGATCGCGCCGGTGTGGGTGAGTTCCGTGACGGCGCGTTTGACGGCCTGGTGGGCCGCGGCGCTCCCGTTGGACGGAGCGAGGAACCCGAGGGCGAGAGCGGACGCTTCCCGGCCGGCGAAGTAGCGTCGGGGGGGCTGCCCGCCGGGATTGTGCTCGTCGTCCCAGCATTCCAGTGCCATGTGGATCAGCAACGCTCTCGCCGCATGGCCCAGGCCCAGCTGGGCGGCGACCAGGACGGCGTTCTTCGCCGCATACAAGCCCACGAGACCTCACCCACCTCTACGGTCGGGAGGCGACGTGTCGGCCGTGCTCGCTCGTCTGCGCATCGATCGACTCCTCTCCTGGTGACGCTCACTGGTCCCGGGCGTCCACCCGGGCCTCCACTGGGCGACTGAGTGCTGCGCCCGTGACGATGGGTCAGTGCAGTGTGGGGGGCTCGGAGGTGCGGGTGGTGGCGCTGGCTTCGATCCAGGCGAGGACTTCGGATCTCTTGTAGAGCACCGTCCGGGGTGTGGGCTTGTAGAACCGCGGACCCCGGCCTGTGTAGCGGAGTTGGGCCAGGGCGCTGGTCTTCATTCCGGTGATCTCGCCCACGGTGGCGGGGAGGATATAGTCGTCGTCCATGATCATCCTGTCTCGATGACAACCTTTCAGTTGTTCCAATGTTGAGGTCACAATATGGCGACTTCTAGCATTTGACAAGAGTTTGCGTAGTATCTTGTCCGCATGACAGATTTTCGAACTGAGGCGAGCATCGGCGACCGCATCCAGGCCATCCGGAAGCACCGCGGCATCCGCACCACGAAAGAGCTCGCCGATAAGATCCCTGGCGACAACGTCACCGAGGCGATCCTGCAGAACATCGAAGCCGGCCGGAAGAGCGACCTCGCCGTCAGCCAACTGCTCAACATCGCCCACGCCCTCGGCGTCTCCCCCCTGTTCCTCCTGGCCCCCGTGGGCCGTCCCCTCGACACCCTCGACCTGCCCAACCTCAGCCCGGCCGTCGACGGCATGACCGTCGTCGAGTTCGACGCCTGGATCTCCGGCGAGACCGACGGAGCCTACCGGTGGACCACCACCGACGAACGCTCCGAACGCACCCAGCTGCAAACCATGCGCGAACTGGACGCCCTCATCCGCGAACGCAACCGCCTCGCCAGCAACCTCCAGGTCGAAACCACACTGAACACGGCCGCCGGCGACAACGACACCGGCCAGCCGTGGAACACCACCCAAGAACGCCTGAACGAAGCCAACCGACGCATCACGCAATTGTCCTCGTACTTGACCTCGGCAGGCTGGAAATTTGACGGCTGGGCGCAGTGATGTGGGACGGGAGTCACGACCGGCAGCATGGTTGGCACACGACGGGGGCGGCCCTATGTCGCCCGCGTGAGGCAAAATCGTCGGTAATACGCGGAGACGGCACCAGCGGCTCTCCGACGTAGCTGACACGAGCAGAGTGCGGATCTTCTAGGAGGCCGAGGATGGTTCGACCGCGAACACCAATCAGCAATTACGGGACACTGAGCGTGAAGGAGGTGTCCCCCGGTAGGTGGCGGGCGCGCACTCGCTACCGATTCGACGATGGAACACTCCGCCAGATCGAACGGTTCGCAACCACTCGAGCGCGGGCCAGGATCGCGCTGCAGACGGCGCTGGACACCGCGACGGCGAGCAGGTCCCTCGAGGTGAATCGACAGACGTCGCTGGCCCACCTGGCCGATCGGTTCCTGGCCACGAAGGAGGACTGCGCGCCCCGCACGATAGACACCTACCGCCAGACCATCGCCCACCACATCAAGCCGAAGATCGGTGCTCTCACCGTGTCTGAGGCGACGACGGAGCGGCTTGGACGGTTCATCAGCGAGATCACGTCATCGTGTGGGCCGGGCGCCGCAAAGGCCTGCCGCGCCGTGCTCTCGGGCATGATGGGCGTGGCCGCACGGTCCGACGCGGTCGTCGTCAATCCCGTCCGGGAGATCGGCAACATCACCCGGCGTCGCCAGGGCGCCACGGCGATCCCCGTCCAGGATCTACCCGACCTGCTCGAGGCCGTCCGGCGTGACGCGCGTCTCAACGAACTGGATCAGGCCGACGTGATCGTGTTCCTCGCAGGCACAGGATGTCGTCTGGGCGAGGCACTGGCCCTGAGATGGTCGGCCTTCGATCCCGCCGCGGGCACGATCAGCATCGAGGCGAACGTCGTGCGCGCCCACGGCAGGGGCCTCCTGCTTCAGGACCACCCGAAGACGAAGGCCGGCGCGCGCACGATCTCGATCCCGAACTCGCTCCGGCACCTCCTGATGGAGCGTCAGGGGCGGATCCGGGTGCGCAGCGAGTATGACCTCGTCTTCCCGACGGTGCGCGGAAACATCCGCGATCCGCGGAACACGTCACGGGACTGGCGCGACGCGCGCGACCGCCTCGGCTACCCGACGGTGACGACGCACAGCTTCCGGAAGACGGTCGCGACGGCACTTGATCACTCCGGATTGAGCGCCCGCGAGATCGCCGATTACCTCGGTCATGAGAACCCGTCGCTGACGCAGGACGTCTACATGGCCAAGAGCACCGGGGGCACGAAAGCGGCCAAGGCACTAGACGTGATGATTGTCCCTAAATCCAAAGTGCGGGGTTAGTGGCTTTCAAAGTGCGGGGTTTATGCGGGGTTGGCCTCTGGAGGGCGAAAAAATACCCCGGACTTCCGCAGAAATCCGGGGTTTTTGTAGCGGGAGCGGGAATTGAACCCGCGACACCACGATTATGAGCCGTGTGCTCTAACCAACTGAGCTACCCCGCCACGACCTGCCGGCCTCACGACCGCCCAAGCCTGAGCCCCCTGTGGGAATCGGACCCACTACCTCTTCCTTACCAAGGAAGTGCTCTACCAATGAGCTAAGGGGGCAGAACTTCTCTTCAGAAGTTGCGCCCTGAATTTCGGCAACCGGTAAACATTATCATCTCCGCCGCCCTCCCCGTGACCGTTTCACCCAACCGGCACGAGCACCCCGGGAAGGGCCCACGCCGTGAACGACGGGCCGGGTGCTTCCAGGCGGATGCCGGCGGCCGTGCCGATGAGTTCGGCGTCACCGATCAGCCTTGTCGCGGCAACCGCCCCCGCCAGCGTTCCGGCTGGCAGGGACACCGCACCGGACGCCCGCGCCGCCAGCACGAGCACGGACTCGTCGGCCGTTTCGCGCACGAAGACGAGCACGTCGTCGTCCACGTGCAGCCAGCGCATCGAGCCACCGTTGAGGGCCGGGTGACCGGTGCGCAGGTGAATCAGGGCCGCGTAGAGGTCGATAGTCTCGGCGACCGCCGGCTCCCCCGTGCTCGCCCAGGGCATCGGCGTGCGCGAGTGCTCGCCGTCGTCCCCCATGAGGCCGAACTCGTCCCCGGCGAAGACCACCGGGATGCCCGGCAATGTCACCGAGAGACCGAACGCCACCGGCACGGCACCGCCCAGGGCGTGGGTGCGGAACCGGGGCGTGTCGTGCGTGTCGAGCGCATTCATGGTCGCGAGGCGGGTGCGCCACGGGAATCCGGCGGCGAACCTGCGGTGCGCCTCGAAGAACTGCGGCCCGGTGTATTGCGGGATCGTGCCGTATGGCAGGCCGAAGAACGAGGACGGACTGTTCGGTTTTGAGAGCCAGCCCCAGAGCGGTCGGGTGAAGTGGGTGTACGTCATCGCGCCGTGCCACGCGTCGCCCTGGAAATCGCTCGCGGCGTCGTTGGTGCTCTCGCCGAGCAGGATCGTGTCGGGGTTGACGTCGATCATGGTGCGGCGGATCGTCTGGCGCACCTCGGCGTTGAGGTCGTCGCCGAGCATCCGCCCGGTCATGTTGGCCACGTCGATGCGCCAGCCGTCGAGGCTGTACGGCGGTTCGAGCCAGTGCGCGACAACGGAGTCTGGGCCCTCGATGAAACGCCTGCGGAGCTCTGCCGAGGCCCAGTTGAACTTGGGCAGGCTGCGGGCGCCGAGCCAGGAGGCGTAGTCCTGCTGCTCGTCGTCGAGCCAGTAGTAGAAGGCACTCTCGGGTGCCTTCGGGGTGCGGTGCGCGGCCCGGAACCACTCGTGCCGGTCGCCGGAGTGGTTGGTGGTGAGGTCGCCGATCACCCGGAGGCCGCGCGCGTGCGCGGCACCGACAAGCCTGACCAGGGCCTCGTTTCCGCCGAGCAGGGGATCGACCTCGGTGAAGCTCGCGGCGTCGTAGCGGTGGTTGGAGGCGCCGGGGAAGACCGGGGTCAGGTAGAGCAGGGTGACACCGAGCCGGATGAGGTGGTCTAGGTGCTCGATCACACCGTCGAGGTCACCGCCGAAGAACTGGTGCGACCGACCGGGCTGGTCCCGGTCGACGTCGTCGCTCCAGTCCGCCGGAATGGCCCATGCGGGCGCCTCCCGCTCGTCCGCCGCGGCGGACCGGCCGAACCGGTCCGGGAAGACCTGATACATCACGGTCGACCGCGCCCACTCGGGCGGCGGTGCGTACGTGACGAGCTTGAAGTCCTCCGAGTCGAGTGTCTCGATGGAATGCACACCGCTCGCGTTCAGCCAGGCGTGGCCGCCGTCGCCGAGCGTGAGGAGAAACCGGTAGCCGTGCACCGGATTCTCGACGAGCACCTCGGCCTCCCACCACTGGGCGTCGTCGACGGTGCCGAACAGTCGCGCGACACTGAACCGCGGCTCCCGGTCGGGGTTGGACCGTGCGTACACGGCAACGACGGTGCCGAACTGCCGGGGGACGCGCACGCGCACCCGCACCCTGTCCCCGAGCGCGGGAGTCTGCGTGGAGACGTAGAGCGGCGACCCGTCGTGATGGGGCTCGGCGTAGAGCTCGGCGTAGGACTGCGGGCGCATCGTGCCGGTTACTTGACCGACCCGGCGGTCAAGCCGCCGACGATGTACTTCTGCAGGAAGAGGAACAGTGCCATCACCGGGAGAGCAGCGAGCACGGCCCCGGCGGCGAACACCGAGTAGTTGCTTGAGAATTCCTGGGACACGAACTGGTAGAGGCCGACGGCGAGCGTCTGCTTCTCGGGCGTGATGAGCACGATGCTCGCGATCACGAACTCGTTGGTCGTGCCGACGAAGGAGAGGAGGCCGACGACCGCGAGGATCGGAGCGACGAGCCGCAGGATGATCGTGAAGAAGATCCGGGCATGCCCGGCCCCGTCGATCTTGGCCGCCTCGTCGATCGAGGCCGGGATCGTATTGAAGAAGCCGTACATCAGGTAGGTGTTCACGCCGAGGGCGCCGCCGAGGTAGACCATGATCAGGCCGATCTGGGTGTCGAGGCCGATCGCGGGGAAGATGTCCGAGATGCCGCTGAGCAGCAGGAAGATCGCCACGACCGCGAGCAACTGCGGGAACATCTGCACGAGGACGAGCATCAGCAGCCCCGCCCGACGCCCGCGGAAGCGCATGCGGGAGAAGGAATATGCGGCGAGCGCTCCGAGGAAGACGGTGCACACCGAGGTGATCGTGCCGATCAGGAGCGTGTTGCCGTACCAGGCGGCGTAGGGCTGCTGCGGCAGGTTGAACAGGGTCGAGTAGCTGCCGAGGTCGATCTCGTTGAAGAGGCCGTTCGCGGTGATCAGGGTGCCGCCCGGGTGCAGCGACGCGGAGAGCACGTAGAGCAGCGGGAAGGCGGAGAACACGACCATGACCACGCCGACGAGGTGGCGCCAGCCGGTGCGGGAGAACCACCGGCCGAAGTTGAACGGTCGTTTGGTCGGGATGTACTGGTCGCTGGTTTCGGGGGCTGCGATACGCATCTCAGTTCAACTCCTCTAGCGCCTTGGTCTGTTTGAAGCTGATGACCGACACGAGGGCGACCAGCAGGAAGATGATGATCGAGAACGCGCTCGCAAGGCCGTAGTCGCGGCTCGCGCCGACGAAGGCGACCTTGTAGACCATCGAGATCAGGATGTCGGTGGCCCCGACGTTCACGCCGGCCGTGACGTCGCGGGGACCGCCGCCGGTGAGCATGTAGATCAGGTTGAAGTTGTTGAAGTTGAACGCGAACGAGGAGATCAGGAGCGGCGCGACGGACACGAGCAGCAGCGGGAGTTTAATCAGCCGGAACACCTGCCAGGGCCTCGCCCCGTCCACGGTCGCGGCTTCCTGGATCTCGGTCGGGATGGATTGCAATGCGCCGGTGCAGACCAGGAACATGTACGGGAAGCCGAGCCAGAGGTTGACGAAGATGATGCTGAACTTGGCTAGCCACTCGTTGGTCAGCCACGGGATGTCCGCCCCGCCGAAGAGCACCTGGTTCACGAAGCCGAACTGCGGGTTGAGCATGCCCGCCCAGACCAGTGCCGAGAGGAAGGCCGGGAAGGCATATGGCAGGATCATCACCACCCGGTAGACGTTCCGTCCGCGCATCCGCAGGTCGTTGAACACGATCGCGAGGAACAGGCCGAGCCCGAAGGTGGTCAGCACCGAGAGCAGTGCGAAGGCGAAGGTCCAGAGGGTGACGCTGATCAGCGGGCCGCGGATCGACTCGGAGCCGAAGGCGTGCACGAAGTTCGCGAAGCCCACCTCGACCTTCCAGCCCGGGAGCAGTTCCTCTCCGCCCGGCGCCACGAAGGAGCCGGTCTTGCCGTTGTCGCTGTAGACGACGCCGGTGCTGGTGTTGGTCATGGTGCCGTCGGCGGCGGAGTAGACGAGGTCGGAGACGTAGAGGTAGGCGCTCGACCCGTCCGGAGTGCGGAGCGACCCGTCGTTCGGGTCGTCCGAGACCGGAACGGAGAGGGCGGCGATGGCCTGCTGCTGGGCGACGATGTCGGCGAAGCGGAGCGAGGTGTAGCCGGCGAGGCCGGTGGCCTTGCCCGCGGCATCCGTCGTCGCGTCGGTGACGACCCGGAGGGGGCTCGTCGCCGAGCCGACGCTGACGCTGCCATCGGGGTCGGTGACGAGGAAGCTGAACTCCCCGGACTGCTCGAGCACGGTGAGCCCGTAGCTCGGCGAGTCGGGGACGCGTTCCTGCGAGGAGACGATCAGGGCGTTCACGGCGTCGGCCTTGGTGCTGTTGTGCCCGGTGCCGTAGTTGGTGAAAGCGATATAGCCGGAGTAGCCGATCACGAAGATCTGGAAGATGAGCAGGAAGATCAGTCCGGGCGCGAGGTACTTGGCCGGGAGCTTCTGGTGGCTGAAGTAGATCCAGTTGACGACCAGGGTGACGAAGGCGACGAGGCCGGTGACGACCCAGTCCTGCTTCATCACGAGCACGAAGAGGGCGTAGACGCTGATCGCGTCGACGATGCCGAGCAGCACGATCTTGACGAGCAGCACTTTGACCCCGGCGGAGGCGGCCTCGGCGACCCGGGCGGCCCGCCGGGAGCGTTTCGTCTGCCGGAGCTGCGCCGCGTCCTGCTCGGTGCGTGGTGTGGTCATCGTCGTCCGCTTTCTCGGGTGCAGGTGGTGCTGGTGAGCGGATGCCCGTCCGCGGGGGGCCGGGGACGGGCATCCGTCGTGCTGTGGTGCTGTGCTGCTGTGGTGTTACTTGATGGCGGTCTGGATGTCGGCCGTCATCTTCTGCCACAGGCCGACCGGGTCACCCTGCTGCGAGATGATCGCGGCTTCGGTGACGCCCCAGAACTGCCAGACCTTGCCCATCTGCGGGATGCTCGGCATCGGGACGGCCGTGGCCGCAACCTTGCCGAAGCCGGCGGTGATCGGGTCGGAGCTGGCCGCCTCGAAGGCCGCGGTGTTGGCCGGAGCCCGCCCGCCGACCTTGTAGAGGGCGGTCTGCACCTTTTCGCTGCCGATGTAGTTGACGAGGAATTCGTTCGCGGCGAGGGCGTTCTTGCTCTTGGCGCTCACGACGAAGCCCTGCACGCCGACGAACGGCTGCGCGGTCTGGCCACCGGCCGAGGGGATCGGGTCGACCGCGACGGTGATGCCGGCCTTCTGGGCGTCCGGGACGTTCCACGGGCCGGTGATCAGGAAGGGCGAGGCGCCGGCGAGGAACTTCTCCTTGGCGATATCGCTCGTGACGTTGAGGCTCAGGTTGCCCGCTGCGCCCTGGGCACCGAGCCAGGTTGCGAAGCCCTCTCCGCCGGCGTTGCCGATGGACAGGTCGTTCGCGTTGTAGCTGCCGTCGGCGTTGGTGCCGAAGACCGGAGCGCCGAAGGACGTCTGGAAGGGGTACAGGTGGTACGGGTCGGCGTCCGGGCCGAGCTGCACGAGGTAGGGGAACTCGGTGCCGGCTGCCTTGCCCGCTGCGACCATGTCGTCGTAGGTGGCGGGAGCGGTCGGCGCGAGCGCGGTGTTGCGGAGCAGCGCGATGTTCTCGATCGAGTACGGCACGCCATAGGTCTTACCCTCGACGCTCATCGCCGTGACCGCGACCTTCTGGTAGTTGGCGGCGGTGTCGCCGAGTTCGACCGGCTGCACGACGCCGTTGGCGACGAAGTTGCCGAGCCAGTCGTGGGCGGCGATGGTGATGTCCGGGCCCTTGTCGGTCGGGACCTGGGCGATGAATTCGTCCTGGATCTTGGTGAAGTCTTTCTGCACGAGCTTCACCTCGACGCCGGTCTCCTGGGTGAACGCGGCGGCGGCATCCTTCAGCACGGGCGCGCGATCGGCGTCGACCCAGACGGTCAGGCTCCCGGACCCTGCGGCGGCGGTTGCGCTCGCCGTCGAGGCAGCTCCTCCACCTGAACAGCCGGTCAGAACCAGTGTCGCGGCCGCCAGTACGGCGCCGGCGGCAAGCAGGGCTTTCTTCTTCACCATCATTGGTGTGCCTCTCGTAGAACGAACAAATCAAAAGTGCAAGCGTTTACATGTCTAGCCGATGGACTGTTGATTGGCAATTCAAAGTGCGCAGGTATTTGAAAGATTGTCGGAATCGTTTAAGCATAGATTTATGGAAGCGCTTTCATTTGGTATTCCATGCAGTAAAGTTTTCGTCATGACAGGCTCCGAATGGTGGCGTACCGCCGTTATCTACCAGATCTATCCGCGCTCGTTCGCTGACTCGAACGGCGACGGCATGGGCGACCTCGCCGGAATCGAAAGCCGGCTCCCCGCCTTGCGCGATCTCGGCATCGATGCGATCTGGCTCTCACCGTTCTATACGTCGCCCCAGCGCGACGCGGGGTACGACGTCGCCGACTACTGCGATGTCGATCCGCTCTTCGGAACCCTCGACGATTTCGCCAGCCTGCAGGCAACGGCACACAATCTCGGCATCCGGGTCATCGTCGATCTCGTGCCCAACCACTCCTCGAGCGACCACCCGTGGTTCCAGGCCGCCCTCGCGGCCGGCCCCGGAAGCGCCGAGCGCGGACACTACATCTTCCGCGACGGCAAGGGCGTCAACGGGCAGTTGCCGCCGAACAACTGGGAATCCGTCTTCGGCGGCCTCGCGTGGACCCGCGTCATGGAGGCCGACGGCACTCCCGGCCAGTGGTACCTGCACCTCTTCGACTCGAGCCAGCCGGACTTCGACTGGCAGAGCCCGTGGGTGCGCGAACAGTTCCGCGACGTGCTGCGTTTCTGGCTCGACCGCGGCGCAGACGGCTTCCGGGTCGATGTCGCTCACGGAATGATCAAGGCCGCAGGCCTCCCCGACTACACCCCACCCGCCGATGGCGGCAGCATGGGCGGGGCAACGGTTCTCGAGCCGGGCGTCGTCGCCGACCCCGCCGCGACCGCGCCGTACTGGGCGCAGCCCGGAGTGCACGAGATCTACCGCGACTGGCGGCTCGTGCTCGACGAGTACCCCGGCGACCGGATCCTGGCCGCGGAGGCCTGGGTCGACCCGCTCAGCCACGTCGCCGAGTGGGTGCGTCCCGACGAGATGCACCAGGCGTTCAACTTCGCCTACCTCGAGACCCTCTGGGGTGGCCCGGCCCTCCGCCGCGTGATCGACGACTCCCTCGCCGCGTTCAGCGCCGTCGGGGCGCCGAGCACCTGGGTGCTCTCCAACCACGACGTCGTCCGGCACGCCTCGCGCCTCGCGCTCACGGGCGACAACCTGCAGGGCCACGGCATCGGCCCGAAGACGGTCGGCCTACCCGATGCCGTCGTCGGCCTGCGCCGCGCACGGGCGGCATCCGCTCTCATGCTCGCCCTGCCCGGCTCGAGCTACCTGTACCAGGGCGAGGAACTCGGATTGCCCGAGGTCGTCGACCTGCCGGACTCCGCCCGCGAGGACCCGACCTGGTTCCGCACGAACGGCGAGCGCTATGGCCGAGACGGATGCCGCGTGCCGCTGCCCTGGGTCGGCTCTGCGCCGTCCTACGGCTTCGGGCCGACCGCGGCCAGCTGGTTGCCGCAGCCGGCCATCTGGGGCGAACTCGCCCGAGACGTGCAGGAGGGCGTGCCGACCTCGACCCTCGAGCTCTACAAGCTCGCCCTGCGGCTCCGGCGGGAGCACGGCCTCGGACTCGGATCCGTGTCCTGGCTGAACGGGCTCGGTGACGCGGTCGTCGCGTTCACGAACGGCAGCGTGACCGTCGTCGCGAACACGGGGGCGGCATCCATCACCCTGCCCGCCGGCGAGGTGCTGCTCGCGAGCGAACCGCTCACCGGACGCACCCTGCCCGGCGACACCACGGCCTGGTTGCGCGCCTAGCGCCACCGACCCTCCGCTGAGGTGTCGCAGATCGCTGTTCGCAACCCGCGCGAACGTCGATGTGCGGCACCTCAGCGGCTGCCTTTCAGCCCGAAGTGGGAGGATTGAGGGAGCGGCGCCGATTCGGCGCCCGCAGAAGGAGCACACCGTGACCGCCCCACAGACCGACAGCGTCGCCGGCACCCAGCAGAGCACGGATACCGACGTGGTCGCGCAGGAGAGCACCGATACCGACCTCGTCGTGGTCGAACCCGGTTCAGGGAACTACGGCGACACCCGCGCCGTTGCCCACGACGCGACACCGTCCGAACTTCAGGCCGAGAGCGACGCCGAGAAGGCGCGCCACCACGAGATCAAGACCGAGCTCACGCGCTTCATGATGTCGTACAAGTTCGCGACCGACGAGATGATGACGAAGATCAACATCCTCAAGGAAGAGTTCGCGTCCATCCACGACTACAGCCCGATCGAGCACGTCAGCTCGCGGATCAAGTCGCCGGAGGGGATCCTCAACAAGGCTCTGCGCAAGGGCTGCCCGCTCGACCTCGAGGACATCCGCCGGCAGATCCAGGACATCGCCGGCATCCGGGTCACGTGCAGCTTCATCTCCGACACCTACCGGGTGCTCGACATGCTCACGAGCCAGGAGGACGTCACCGTCCTCGAGGTCAAGGACTACGTCACCAACCCGAAGTCGAACGGCTACAAGAGCCTGCACCTGATCGTCGCGATCCCGGTGTTCATGTCCGACCGGGTCGAACCCGTCACCGTCGAGATCCAGATCCGCACCGTGGCGATGGACTTCTGGGCGAGCCTCGAGCACAAGATCTTCTACAAGTACCGCGGGGTCGTGCCGGCGAACCTCGTCGCCGAACTCAAAGAGGCGGCGGATGTCGCCAATCGCCTGGACATCCAGATGGAGCGCCTGCACAACCAGGTCGTCGCCCTCGAACCCGCCGCGCGGGCAGGGGACGACCTGCTGAGCATCGCGGGGCTGACCCCGTTCGCCGTGCCGACGAGTCTGCTCGAGGCCATCGATCGCGGCCGTGCGAGCGACGTCACCGACTAGCGACTAGCTGTAACCACCAGGGACGTTGTGAACGGTGTGGCTTGAGTTAACGGGCGAGGACCTCCGGTATCGCAGTGGGTAACCACACTCACTCGATTTCCAGGAGGTCCTCGTGTCCCACGTTGACGCTTTGTTGTCCCCGGAAGGCCGATTGCTGCTCGCCCGCCGCGTCGTTGATCACGGCTGGAACTCGTGCAGCATTTCACAGTGAATCGTCTTGGCCTGACTCACGGCTTCGCTGACTGGGCCGGAACAGCGGTCGGGATTGGCGTCGGGAAAGTACCAGGGCCGGTCTCGCCGTTGCCGATGCACTTGCTCGTCGCAGCAACAGAGATGTGGGGCCGCGTAGGGCTCTCCCCATTCAGATAGACGCTGACGGTCATATCAGGTCCGTCGTAGTAGAGGTCAACGACGGTCGCGTCGCCCGTGCCGCTCGCTGTTGACGAGTCAGGTCGCAACACCCACTCTGCACCGGACGGTGCTAGAAGCTTGAGCAACTCAGCATTTGCGACGGGCTTCGTCAGATCATAGGCAAGCGCATACGACCAGTAGGCACTACCCGTGGGACCCGTCTCAATAACGTCGCCGCAATAGGCAGAGTCATTCCACCTCGAACCATCGTTATTACTAACCAACCACCCGGCTGGAACCTTCGACATCAGCGTCGTCACTTCCCGCTGGGTGAGCAGAGCCCCGTCACGCAATGTCAGGTCAGTTCTTCCAGTGGGAAGAGAACACCCGGAAAGTGCAAGAAGGGTTAGCGCTGCGCCGAGCACGGCGGCCAAAGGCCGGTACCGCCCTCTTATGGCGTTCCTCGAATTGGGCATTTACCGCATTCTCTCATCCGTGAGCCTCGTGAAGATTTCGGTCCACCCTCTTGAGTCTTGATTGAATACGTCGTTGTGAGCCTGGCTGCCGACGATGAGGCCGACGACCGGACTCATTTCGCTGATGCTGGAATACCCCGAGTCTAGGGTCCTGACTCCAGCCAGCGTGTCGGGGTCGGCTCCCAATACGTGCGACTCTTGAACGTCCTGAATCGGATCATCAGGGGATGTCATTGAGAAACGCTCGATGGCCGGGTTTGCGTAGTCCTCAATGGTGTGCACCCCAGGTCCCGCCCCGGCACTCTCGATGTGCATGACATAAGCAGCAGGCATTCCCGTAACTTCAGCACTCCCGACGATGGCACCCCCCGCGCTATGCCCGACCACGCCGATAGGTGCCGCAGACAGTTCGTCAAGTCCAGAGACAAACCGGGCCAATCGTGGACCACCGTCAATCGCAAACTGGTCCCGGTTCGACGGGAAATAGGTTTCCCAGCTCGGGAAATCCGTGCCCATCCAGGTGATGGTCACCAACGGTGCCGATCCTCGGCGCACTGATTCATCGAACAATAACCTGGCGCGATCGTCGTAGTCGAGGACTGTGTCCATGTCCAGTGTCGTTCCGTTCACGATCACTGCGATGTTCGCGGTTTTCTCGGATAGCGTGCCGTGCACTTCCGCGTAGCGACCGTTCCCGGCGGGGTCGAAGAGTAGAACCTGATGATCATCGCCGGCCATCACCTGATAGGTCAACTCTCGTTTGAGCGCAGCAGCGAGAGCGTTTTGGAGATCCACCTTTTGGGGAACAAACGACTTGCCTTGCGGAACCGCGGCGATCTGTTCGCGCAGACTCGCGATGGTGGCCGCATTGTCTCTTCTCGCTTGGGCGATGTTGGTCTTGTTCGCGGTGAACCGTGCCGGCCACGGCACGCCGTCGAGCGCACCGATGATCGCGGGCGCGCCCGCAAGGAGTGCAGTCTGCTGGCCGGGATCAAGCGCGTCCCACCATCCCTTGACCACGGAGGGCGTGGGCTCGTTGTCCTGGAAGCCGCGGACCAGGTCGGGATGGGACCGGAGGAAGACCTGCAGATCCTCAGCGCTCAGGGCAGCGAGGCTGACCAATATCTCAGTGGCGGTCGCTCCTCGACCGACAGCAGCAGTCACGGAGGAGAGGCCGCCCAACACCGCAACAGACCCCAATTGCTGGGCGCAGAACGAGTCCGCGGCGCGACGCCGCACGACCAGCTCATTCCACTGGGCATCAACGTTCCTGAGAATCGAACGTTCCGAGTCCATGTGGGCACCCAAGCGCGCACGCTCGACAGGGATGGAGGCGTCTACCGTGAACACAGGATCGTCCATCGGCAGCGCCTGGAGCTGCCTCTGAAAGGCCCAATACCGGGAGTGAGCCTCTCCTCGTCGATACTCCAACGACCGCTGCTCGTCTTGGATCTGTTCGACGTCGGCGCCATAACGGCGCAGAGCAGCCCCCTGCTCCTCCAAACCATCAATGAGGAGGGCGAGACCGGGGCCCAAAGTCTCCACTCTCGCCACGAAGGCGTCCCGCGACTGGGCCGTCCAGTCTGCGCTCCCCGCATCGGCAAGCACGTCGGCCAACTGGCTTTGAACTGTTCGGAGGTCGTCCGCCCGTCGTTCACGAACGCTCGCCTCGTTGCGGATACCCCACGGTTCCCCAGCGCCGGGCGTCTCCCTCGTCCACATCATCAGAACATCGTGCCCGACGCGAGGCGCGCATCCGCAGCCTGCAGCTCATGCGCGGCAGTCGCTGGGAAAGACGCGACATCTGAGGCTACGTCGGCAAGGATCTGACCCCGCGCCGAATACTGGGCCGTACCACCGGAAAGCGCATCGGAAACGACATCCGACTGCAACACGGCCTCCCCGGAACCAAACCTCGGGTCGGCCCGCATCACCTCGGCGGCCCGCGACATCGACGTCCTCAAGCCTTCCAGCAATGCGACGCTCACCAGCAAATCTGCCAACGACTCCCCCCCAGTCTCGCGTTCAGCATAGTCAGAATTCGCCGGCGTTTGCGTGTCTTCGTCACCCCCAAGAAAGGGCCTAATCAGGCATTCCGAACGTCACGTCCTACCGGACCGCCGTGCCATAGCTTTTGGTTTTCGCTGAAAATCCGACTAGCGACTAGCTGTAACTCCAGGGACGTTGTGAACGGCGTGGCTTGATTTACAGGGCGAGGACCTCCGGTATCGAAGTGGGCAACCACACTCACTCGATTTCAAGGAAGTCCTCGTGTCCCACGCCAACGCTTTGTTGTCCCCGAAAGGCCGATTGCTGCTCGCCCGCCGCGTCGTTGATCACGGCTGGAACCTCCGGCGGGCCGCGAAGACCACTCACGACTCGGCCTACGCCGCCGCCTACACGTCAGACGAAGCCCGCGCCGCCACCTGCCAGCAGCGGGTCCATGACTACGATCACCACAGACCCCACAGCGGCATCGGAAACACTCCACCCATCAACCGCGTTCACAAGAACCCTGGGAATTACACCTAGCGACTAGCGATCGCGCTAGTTCGTGTTGGCGCGGAGCCAGACGAGCGGGTCGACGTGGACGCCGTCCTTGCCGCCGAGGCGGATTTCGAAGTGCAGGTGCGGGCCGGTGGACATTCCGGTATTGCCGACCTTGCCGATGACCTGGCCGACCTTGACGACGTCGCCGGTCTTGAAGAGCATCGAGCCGTGGATCATGTGCGCGTAGACGCTCGAGACGACCTTGCCGTCGATGACGTGGTCGATGATCATGTGCACGCCGAGGCTGCCTTCGCCGTCTTCGGTGAAGCTCACGACGCCGTCGGCGACGGACTGGATCGGGGCGCCGATGCCGGGGTTGAAGTCCTGACCCTGGTGGTCGGCGGAACAGCCGGCGCAGTTGCGATAGCCGAACCGGTCGCCGATGTGCACGCCGACCGCGAACGGCCACTGGATCGTGCCGTTCGGGTTGTTGGTGAAGGTCGCTTCCATGCGGATGCCGCTCGCCGCGGCGACCTCGGCGATCGACTTCGATTCGAAGCCGTCACGGGTCACGGAGATCGTGTCGGTGCCGCCATCCATGCTGAGCGTCTGCGCCGGTTCGACCTGCGAGGTCTGCGTGGAGAGCCGGGCTGCGGCCTGCACGTCGGCCGAGGAGAGCAACGCTTCCGCGGGAAGCGAGGTGGACACGGCCATCAGGGCGACGAAGGCCATCGCGACGACCGTGACGCCCGTTGTCGCGAGGCGACGGAACTTCGGGGCAGGCCGCGGGGACGCCGTCTGGGCGGTGGCGGGACGCTGGGACGGCTGCTTCATCGTGCCGCTGCGGAGGGCGCGTGACGCGTTCCGCGCTTCGGTGCGCGACGGGCGAACCGGCTGTCCGGCTTCGTCCAGGGCCCGGATCGCCCGGGCGGCACCGGCGGAGCCGTGGGAACCTGACTTCGAGGCACGAACCCGGGACCTGCTCGGCAGCGGGCTCGACGCGATCGGCGCCGCGGCATCCGTCTGGAGCCGGTCGAGGTCGGTGAGCGGCGCGTCTTCGGCGGCGGGGGCCGCGATCAGGCGGTCGGAATCGTTGACGGTCACCGTGGCGAGCGCGGGTTCGGCGAGTTCATCGGCGAGAACCTGCACGGCGTCCGTGCTGAGTTCGATCGGTCGGGACGTAGTAGGAACGGCGGGGACGGCGGGCGCGTCGGCTGCTGCGGCGCGGTGCGCTGCCGCCAGGGGGGCCGCGGCGAGGCGTTCCTGCTCGCGCAGTTCACGGCGGGTGAGGGCGGCCGGATGCACGGGCACAGCACTCTGGGCGGGCTGGACCGGAGTAGAAGTATCGCTCACTACCGGGCTTTCGGAGTCACTCGCGGCACGCGCACGATCGCGCGGTGTGGAGGAGTGAGATGACAAAGTCGGGTGGATTCTTTCGGCGCGGCTGACAGTGGCGAGCGTGGTCGTCTTGGCCTGGCCAAAGTAACGAATCACTACAGGCTAGCCCGGGAGACGCGAATATTCCATTCCTTTGCACGTAATGACACCCCAAAACGGGGTATTTTGCCGTCAATACTGGGGGCACCGTCACGGTCGGATTTCCGCTGTCACCCCGGCATCGGCGGGGGCTCGGCTCCCGCAGGGCTACCGTTCCTGAGAACTCATAAATTGGGTGAAGAGCGGCGCCAGGATCGGCTCGAAGTCGGCGTACAGGTCGGGAGCCCCGGCGATGAGGAGGTCGATTCCCTCCCGGTCCTCGCCGAAGGCTCCGACGCGCGCGCCGGCCTCGCGGGCGACGAGCGCACCCGCGGCCTGGTCCCAGGGGTTGAGCCCGCGTTCGTAATAGAGGTCGAGGCGACCGGCGGCAACGGAACAGAGGTCGAGCGCGGCCGAACCGATGCGACGGATGTCCCGCACCCGGTCGATCAGGCCGTGCACGACGTTCGCCTGGCGCAGCCGCATGGCCGCGCGGTAGGAGAAGCCGGTGCCGACCAACGCGAGGTTGAGCGGAACGCCGGTCGCCACCTGGAGCCTGGTGCCGTTGAGGTGCGAGCCGCCGCCCGTGGAGGCGGTGAAGAGTTCACCGAGCGCGGGGTTGAAGACGGCACCGGCCAGAGTGGTCCAGGTCGCCGGGTCGTCGCCCTCGACGACGGCGATGCTGACGCCCCAGGCGGGAATGCCGTAGAGGAAGTTGACGGTGCCGTCGATCGGGTCGACGACCCAGGTCAGGCCGGAGGTGCCGGGGGTCGCCGCGGACTCCTCCCCGAAGAAGCCGTCATTCGGCCGCGCCTCGGCGAGGAGCGCCCGGATCAGGTTTTCGGTCTCCCGGTCGGCGAAGGTGACGATGTCCTCCGGCGAGGACTTGGACGCGGCAACCTCGACGCCCTCGGCGCGTCGCCGGGCGGCCAGCTCCCCCGCGACGAGCGCGGTGTCCTGGGCGAGGCGGAGCAGTTCGGTCGGGGCGGGAACAGTCATGCTTCCACGCTAGAGGATGCGGGAGACAGCAGGAGAGGAGACGCAAAAACCCCGGAAGCCAGGGCTTCCGGGGTTCTCGTGTGGTGGCAAGTGAGGGATTCGAACCCCCGAAGTCTACGACGGCTGATTTACAGTCAGATCCCTTTGGCCACTTGGGTAACTTGCCATTGCGCACCCGACCATGTGAAACCACCTGACCGGAGACGCTCAGACAGAATACAAGGGAATTGCCCCCGTGCGAAATTGCGTCCGGAACCGCCGGTGTCGGCTGGCGGATGCGCCCGCTCGATATGATCGCAGAAGGGCCATTTCCCCCTGACTTGTGAGGAGCCGCATGGTCGGCATCGACGACGTCGCCCGTCAGGCGGGCGTGTCCACAGCGACGGTCTCCCGCGCCCTGAGCGGCAACGGCCACGTCTCCCCGGCCACCCGGCTCCGGGTCGAGGCCGTTGCGGGGGAACTCGGCTACGTCGTGTCCTCGAACGCCTCGAGCCTCGCATCCGGTCGCATGAAGAACATCGGCGTCGTCGTGCCGTTCCTCGACCGGTGGTTCTTCTCCAACGTTGTCGAAGGCGCCCAGAAGGCCCTTCTCCGCGGCGGCTTCGACCTCACCCTCTACAGCCTCGCCGGCGACGACGACGAACGCCGCAGCGTGTTCGAGCACTTCCTGCTGCGCCAGAGAGTGGATGCCGTCATCGCGGTCTCCCTCGAACTGAACCCGGACGAGGTGGCCCGGTTGCACGCGCTCAAGAAGCCGCTCGTCGGCATCGGCGGCCCGATCGCCGGGGTGCGGACCCTCACGATCGACGACGTCGCCGTCGCCCGCCTCGCGACGGAGCACCTGCTCGCGCTCGGGCACACCCGGATCGCGCACATCGGCGGCAACCTCGAGCTCGACCTCGACTTCCACCTTCCGACGAACCGGCGCCTCGGCTACGAGCTCGCGCTGTCCGCCGCGGGCATCGCGCCCTCCCCCGCCCTGTTCCAGGCGGCGGACTTCACTGTGCGCGGCGGGTACCAGGCCGCGAAGCAATTGCTCGGCAACCCGCACGAGCGGCCGAGTGCGATCTTCGCCGCGTCGGACGAGATGGCGATCGGCAGCATTCTCGCCGCACGCGACCTCGGGCTGGTCGTGCCGCGGGACGTGTCCGTCGTCGGCACGGACGACCACGATCTCGCGGACTTCTTCGGGCTCACCACGATCGCCCAGTTCCCGCAGTGGCAGGGCGAGAAGGCCGTCGAGATCCTCCTCGACGAACTGCAGCCGGGCAAGCACGACCCGGTCGGGCTCGACACCGCCATCCCGTTCGACCTGATCGTGCGCTCCAGCACCGCCCGTCCGCCCCAGGGCTGACTCTCGCCCCCACTTCCCCCTACTCCCCCCGGCTCGCCCCGCGTCGACTCCGCCGCCGTACCCGTTCCGAATTCAGGAGTTGCGCCCGGCTGAACCGGTTTTCTGACCGGTTCCGGACCGGTTTCCGAGGCCGTCTCCTGAATTCGGAACGCGGGATCAGCCCTGGGGCGGGGTGCCGCCGCTGAACCCGCTGAAGTCGCCGGAGGGCGGGCCGCCCTGGAAATCGGCGCTGCTTCCGTTGCTCGAACCGCCGAGGTTGGTAAGGCTCGAGCTCGTGTCGGCCGCGGTCCCCGGGATCGCGTCGCTCAGGTCGGCGAGGATCACGACGTCGCCGGCCGCGAGGCCGGAGGCGATCTCGGTGAGCTCGGCGCCGACGGCGCCGACCGTGACGGTCGTCGAGGTCGAGACCCCGTTCACGAGCAGGTCGACGGTGTACGCCGACCCGTCGCGGTGCACGGCCGAGGTCGGCACGGTGAGCACGGCATCCGTGCTCTCGATCGCGACCGTGACCTGGGCGGAGGCTCCGGTGAGGATCGTGGCGTCCGTCGAGTCGACGGCGAGGGTGACCGCATACTTCGGCGTCGACGACGTCGAGACGTTCAGGATGCCGATGGAGCTGACGACCCCGGTCAGTTCCGTTTTCGTCGTGGCGAGTTCGATCGTCGCGGTCTGGCCGACGGCGAGGCTCGCGACGCTCGCGAGGGACACGGTCGAGTCGACGACGTAGCCGTCGTTACCGAGGATCGTGATCACGGCGGTGCTCGACGCCGCCGAGACGGTGTCGCCGGCGACGATCGAGACCGCGGCGACGGTTCCGGCATAGGGGGCCGTGAGGGTGGCGAGGGTGGCCTGCTTCTGGGCGATGGCGAGCTGGGCCTCCGCCGCCGCGATGTCGGCCCTGTCGGCGACGATCGTCTCAGCGGACGCGACCGTTGCCGTCGCCGTCGCCGTCGACCCGGTGCCGGTGCCGGCGTTGCCGGCGGCAGTCCCGGTCGCGCCCGTGACGGCGGATGCCGTCCCCGTCGTGGTCCCGGACGTGCTGCCTGTGGTTGCTGCGGCGGAACCGGTTGTCGTGCCTGTTGCGCCTGTTGCGCCGGTACTCGTGCCGGTGGCCCCCGTGGTCGCGGTCGCACCGCCGTTCGTGCCCGTCGTGCCGATCGTCGGTGCGGCGTTCGCGGCGGTGACGGCGTCGGTGAGGCCGGTGATGGCTGTGTTCAACGCGGTCACGAGGGTCAGCACGTCCTGCTGGGCCGTGTCGACGGTCTTCTGGCCGGAGAGAACCGCGGTGATCGCGGTCTGGCAGGCGGCCAGGTCGGCCTTAGCTGCGGCGAGTCGCTCGGCTGTGGTCGTCGGATCCGCGGTCGCCGTCGGGGTGGGGGTCGCGGTTTCGGTCGGCGTGGCCGCGGCATCCGTCGTGCCGGCGCTCGTGCCGGTCAAGTTGGTACCGGTTGCGTTCGCATCGATCGTCGCGGCGTCATCGAGGGCCGCGTCGATGAACGGCTTGCAGGTCGCGTCGGTCGAGGCCAGGGTCGCGTCGCTCGCGGCGAGCGCGGCCTGCGCGTCGGTGTATCTCGCGAGCAGCGCGGCCTGGGCCGCGGTGACCGCGGTCACGGCGGACATTACCGCCGCGTTGGGAACGGTCGAGGTCGAGCCGGTCGAGCCTGTCGAACCGGTCGTCGTGCCCGTGCCGGTTGCCGCGGTCGTTCCGGTCGACGAGCCGGTCGACGTCGTCCCTGTCGACCCGGTCGTGGCGGTCGTTGAGGTCGACGACGACGTGGTGGTGGCGGTCTGGGAGTCGAGGTCGTCGGTGAGGGCCTGCTCGGCGTTCGTGACGGTCTCCTCCGCCTTCGTGACGGCGGCGGCCAGGTCGGCCGCGTCGAGCGTTGCGAGGGTCTGGCCTGCTGCCACGGTTGCCCCGGCGGCGACGTCGACCGTAGCGACGGTCCCTCCGACGGAGAAGGCGGCGTCTTTCCTCGTGGTCGGCGCGACGGTGCCGGTCACGGCGAGGGACTGACTGACCGTCCCCGTCGCGGCGATGACGGTGCGGAAGTTACCGCTGTCCGTGCGGTTCATCGCATAGACGACCCCGCCGCCCGAGGCGCACAGCACCGCGGTGACCGCGCCGAGGGCGATCAGGCGCCGGCGGCGCTTCGCAACGGCCTTGGCCGACCGAGCCGTCGTGGCGGACTTCGCGGTCATGGGCGACGCGCCGGACTCGGCCGGTGTCGCCAAGGATGCGCTTGCCGGCTCCGTCAGGCGTGTCGCGACGGCCTTGGCCGACCGGGCCGTCGTGGCGGACTTCGCGTTCGTGGGCGACGCGCCGGACGCGGCCGACGCCGCCAGGTATTCGCGTGCCGGCTCCGTCGCATCCTGCTGGGCGTCTTGGGCGGCGATTGCCGATGCGGTCGACAGCGCCGCTGCGGCCGCGGCTGCCGCTGCGGCCTCGGCGCGGGCCGCCCTGCGAGAGGCGCCGAAGGGAGTCCTACTCATGGGAGGTGCTCCCACCCGGGCGGGTGCCGCCGCCGAAGCCCGACCGCGAGACGCAGCCGTCCGCGGTGGCGGTCGAGATCTTCAGGGCTGTCGCGGCGAAGCCGCCGCTCGTGTCGGAGGCGCCGGTTGCCACGGCGCACGCGCCGACGACGAGGGCGCTCGAGTCGGAGGCGACCGTATTGAGGTAGGTGGTCGTGGACGCGACGGTGACCACGGTCGAGGTCGTGTCCGTGCTGCCCATGCCTGCTGCGTCGACGGTGATCGAGTCAGCGGCAACCGCGGTGACGAGTCCGCTGACCGGGAAGCCGCCGGCCATCCCGCCCGGAGCGCCGGTGGCGCCGTCGCTCGGCATGTCGGTCGGCATGTCGGTCGGCATGTCGGTCGGTGCAGTTCCGTCGGGGGCACCGCTCGGCATCGTGCCGTCCGCCCCGCCCATTCCTCCTGCGCCTCCGCCGCGGTTACCCGTCGTGCAGGCACCGTCCACGGCGTCGGTCACGGTCACGGTCGTCGCCGCGGTGGCCACGGTCGTGCCGCTCGCCGCGGTGAAGCCGGCGACGGTGACACAGCGGCCGACGGAGACATCCGTCAGCGCGCCGGTCACGGTCGCGGTGATCGTCGTCGCCGCCGTGTAGGACACGGCGGTCTGGGTGCTGGAATCCTGCACCTGCAGGATGCCGGCGGCCACCGAGGCGATGGTGCCGTTGATGCCCCCGTCGCCCTGCCCGCCTGCCGATGCCGCCGGGGCAGACGACGCGGCCGGGACCGCTGCCGTGCTCGCCCCCGCGGCGCACCCGGTCAGGAGCAGCACCCCGCCGAGGGCGAGCAGGACTCCGAAGTTGGTGGCGAAACGGGTGGTCGGTCGAGTGTGGGTCATGAGGTCTCCAATGGACGTGGAACAGGACGTGAAACGGTGGCTGAAGCGGATGTCCGCGGCGGGTTCTGGCCGCCGGGCGAGGCGTTCTGGGCGAAGGTTCGGGTGACGCGCACGGCTACTCGCTCCTGAGCGCATCGATCGGCGCGAGCTTGGCCGCCCGGGTGGCCGGGTAGACCCCGAAGACGATGCCGATGGCGATTGCCACCCCGATGGACAGTCCGACCGCGAGCGGGGACACCACGATCGAGCTGCCGATCACCGCGGGCAGGGTCAGGGCCGCGACGACGCCGATCACGGCGCCGAGGATCCCGCCGGACAGCCCGAGGATGGCCGCCTCGATCAGGAACTGGCGCCGGATCGCCCACGGCGGGGCGCCGAGCGCCTTGCGGAGCCCGATCTCCCTGGTGCGTTCGGAAACCGAGACGAGCATGATGTTCATCACGCCGATGCCGCCGACGAGGAGCGACAGCCCGGCCACACCGGTGAGCAGGATCGTCAGGGTCTGGTAGACCGCTGTCGCGGTGCTGACCAGGGCGTCCTGGCTGCTGATCGTGAAGTCGGCGTCGTCCGTCGAGGAGATCGAGTGCAGGTTGAGCAGGAGCGCGTCGGCCTCCTGGTAGGCCGCGGAGAGCTGGGTGTCCGAGGCGGCCTGCAGGTAGATCGTCGACACCGCGTTGCTCGCGGTGCCGCCGACGAGGTCGGTGGCCGCCGTGCTGAAGGGCACGATGGCCACGTCGTCGAGGTTGCTCGACGAGTCCGACCCCGCCGTGGCAAGCACTCCGACCACCTGGAAGGTCTTGTCGCTGATCACGACGGACTGGCCGACCACGTTCTGAGTGCCGAAGAGTTCGTTTGCGGTCTCCGAGCCGAGCACGACGACCGCGGCGGAGGCATCCGCTTGGGCCTGGGTGAAGAAGGCCCCGCGGGCGAGGGTGCGCTGCCGCACGGATGTCCACGCGGTCGTCGTTCCCGTGACGGTCGTCGTCCAGTTGGTGTCGTTGGCCGTGAGTGACAGCGAGGTGGTGCTCTCCGGGGCGACCCCGGAGATGTCGGGAGCGTTCACCGTTGACGTGAGTGCCTCGGCATCCTTGATCGTCAAGGTCGCACTCGTGCCGAAACCGCCGCGGGCTCCCGTGGTGCTCGTGCTGCTGCCGGGGGCGACGATGAGCAGGTTGCTGCCGAGGGAGCTGATCTGGGCGCTCACGTCGAGCTGGGTGCCGAGGCCGAGGCCGACGGTCAGGATGACCGCGGCGATGCCGATCAGGATGCCGAGGATCGTGAGCATCGAGCGCAGGGCGTGGGAGTAGACGGCACTCCAGCTGGTGCGGAAACTCTCCATCCAGGTCATGCTGCGTTCACCTCGTCCCTGACGATGGCGCCGTCCTTGACCCAGACGATCCGGCGGGCGCGCTGGGCGACCTCGAGTTCGTGGGTGATCAGGACGATCGTGCGGCCCAGGTTGTTGAGCTCGTCGAACAGGCTGAGCACGTCGCGGGTCGACACCGAGTCCAGGTTTCCGGTCGGTTCGTCGGCGAGGATCATCGTCGGTTCCCCGACGAGGGCCCTCGCCACGGCGACGCGCTGCTGCTGGCCGCCGCTCATCTCTCCCGGTTTGTTGTCGAGGCGGTCGCCGAGGCCGACGCGTTCGAGGGCGCGGCTCGCGCGCTTCTTGCGTTCCTCGCGCGGCACGTGCCCATAGACGAGGGGAAGTTCGACGTTGCGCCAGGCCGGGAGCGAGGACAGCAGGTTGAAGCCCTGGAAGACGAAGCCGATCTGCTGGTTGCGCACGCTCGCGAGTTCGATCTCGTCGAGCTCCTCGACGTCGGTGCCGCCGAGGCGGTACTGGCCGCGGGTGAGGGTGTCGAGGCAGCCGAGGATGTTCATGATGGTGGATTTCCCGGAGCCGGACGGCCCCATGATGGCGACGTATTCGCCCTCGTGGATGGCGAGGTTGATCCCTTTCAGCGCTTCGAATTCGATGGTGCCCGAGGTATAGGTCTTCCCTGCGTCGATGAGCTCGATCACGGGGCCCGGGGCATCCGCTTCGAGCGGGTTCGTGAGCGGCTCAACCACCGTTCGACCCGCTTCCCTGGGTGAACCCGGCGGGCGGGCCGCCGGTCGGGAATCCGCCGCTGCCGCCGCTCTGCCGGTTGGTCGTCGAGCCGCTGTTGCCGGAGCCCGGGGTGAACGTCACGACCACGACGTCGTCGCCCTCCGCGATCCCGGTGAGGATCTCGGTGAGGTTGCCGACGGTCTCGCCGACCGTGACGGTCGTCGCGACGGCGGTGCCGGCGGCGTCGAGGGTCTTCACGGTCGACACGCCGTCCGCGGTCGTGACCGCGGCGCTCGGAATCGTGAGCACGTTGGTGCGGCGCTCGTAGACGATCTTGGCCGTGACGGCCACTCCGTCGTAGAGTCCGTCCGGATCGCCGGTGACGGCGACGACGACGGGGTAGGTGACCGCGCCGGAGGTGGTGGACGGCAGGATGCCGACGGACTGCACGGTCCCGAAGAACGCGGTGCCGTCGTCGAGGGCGAGCTCGACCTGGTCGTTGACCGCGACCTGGGCGATGTCCGACTCGCCGATGTCGAGGGACAGCGACCACGAGTCGGTGCCGACGATGCTGAAGTCGGCGGTGCTCGTCGAGGAGCTGGACGAGGTCGAGGCTGTCGAGGCGGTTGCGCCGCCACCGGCCCCTGCACTGCCCGAGCTGCCCGAGGAGATCACGTCGCCGACGGCGACGTTGACCGCGGTGACGAGGCCGGCCGACGGGGCGGTGAGGGTCGCACCGGCGACCGCGGCCTGCGCGGTCACGACGGCCGCCTCATCCACGGCGACGGATGCCGTCTGGGCCGCGATCTGCGCGACGGCGGCCGAGGTGCCGTCACTGTCGCTCACGCTCGACGCGAGTTTGGCCCGGGCGGTTGCGAGCGTCGCCTGCGCTTCGAGCACGGCGGCATCGAGGCTGAGCGTGTCGACCGTCGCGAGCACCTGGCCGGCGGTCACGGTGGTCCCCGCCACGACCGGGACGGCCGTGACGGTGCCGGACACGGCGAAGCTGACCGAGTCGTTCACGGTCGGGGTCGCGGTGCCGTCGCTGTCGACGGTCTGCTGCATGGTCGTGAGGCTCGCGGCGACGGTGATCGGAGCGGCGACCTTGGTCTTGGTGTTCGCGGGGACGGCGAAACCGAACCAGTAGATGCTGCCGCCCGCGAGGGCGAGCACGACGACGCCGGCAACCACCCAGGTTCGTGGGCGGATGTGCGTGAGAAACTGTGGCCGTTTCATGGTCTCCTCGATAGCTCGTGCGCGGCCTTTCGACTGCCGCGTCGGCAACGGTACGCAGCAGGGCTATGGCCCCGGCATCCACCGGCTATCAGTTCCCGATGAGCCCCGGAGCGGGCTGAGGAGCGAGGCACGGGTCGTGCGCGAGCCGGGCGCGGATGCCGGGCGAAGCATCCGCCGATAACATTGCTGTCATGGCAGACTCAACGTTCGACATCGTCAGCAAGGTCGACCCGATGGAGGTCGACAACGCCCTCAACCAGGCCCACAAGGAAGTCGCGCAGCGCTACGACTTCAAGAATGTCGGCGCCTCGATCGAGATGAGCGGCGAAAAGGTGCTCATGAAGGCGAGCTCGGAGGAGCGCGTCAAGGCGATCCTCGAGGTCTTCGAATCCAAGCTCATCAAGCGCGGCATCTCGCTGCGCAGCCTCGATGCGGGCGACCCGTACGCCTCGGGCAAGGAATTCCGGATCGAGGCCTCGATGAAGGCCGGCATCGACCAGGAGAACGCGAAGAAGATCGGCAAGATCATCCGCGACGAAGGCCCCAAGGGCGTCAAGAGCCAGATCCAGGGCGACGAGCTCCGGGTGAGCTCGAAGAGCCGCGACGACCTGCAGGCCACGATGGCGCTGCTCAAGGGCAAGGACCTCGACGTCGCCCTGCAGTTCGTCAACTTCCGGTAGGCATCCGGGCATCCTCGTGACGCCGTTCCACAAGCTGGCGCTGCTGAGCCCGAACACCACTACTGCGGACGCCGACGGCCGCCTCACCATGTTCGGCGAGGCGGTCGGCGAACTCCTCGCGTCCTAGGCGGAGGCGGTCGCTGCTGCCGGCGCGACGGCGCGGGAAATGGCGACCATCTCGTCGCGGGGCACGACCTTGATCCGCACCCGGCCCTCGGCCGCACCGAGCGCCTGCTCGTGCTGGTCGAGGCGGTGCCAGCCGTCGAGGTTCGTGTATTCGACGCCGCGTTCGTCGAGGAGCGCGACGATGCTCTCTTCCGACGGGGATTCCGGCCGCCACCAGTTGCCGAGGTCGTTGATCAGGTGCCGCACGGTCTCCATCGCGTCGGACTTGGTGTGCCCGATCAGGCCGACCGGCCCGCGCTTGATCCACCCGGTCGCGTACACGCCGTAGAGCTGCTGGTTGGCGCTGCCCGCACCGGACGACGGGTCGCCCTTGGAGAGCACCTGCCCTTCGCGGTTCGGGATCACGCCGTGCTTCTTGTCGAACGGCACTCCGGGCAGCGGCGAGCCGAAATACCCGACCGCACGGTACACGGCCTGCACCGGCAGCTCGCGGATCTCCCCGGTGCCCACGACGCCGCCCTGGCCGTCCGGCGCGGTGCGTTCGTAGCGGATGCCGCCGACCCGGCCGGTGCCGTCGTCGATCAGTTCCAGGGGCTTGGCGAAGAAGTGCAGGTGCAGCCGGCGGCTCGCACCGGCCTGCGGGTCCTCGGCGAGCTTGTGCGCGCGTTCGCGCCACTTGCCGAGCACCTTGTCGATCACGAAGACCTGCTTGTTGCTGGCCACGGCCGCGCGCGCGGCGTCGTCGTAGTCGAAGTCCTCGTCGTAGACGACGATGTCGACGTCGGGCAGTTCGCCAAGCTCGCGCAGTTCGAGGGGGGTGAACTTCACGGATGTCGGTCCGCGGCGTCCGAAGATGTGCACGTCGGTCACGGGTGAGGCCTTGAGCCCGTCGTAGACGTTGGCCGGGATCTCGGTGGGCAGCAGGTCGTCAGCGTGCTTCGCGAGGATCCGTGCGACGTCGAGGGCGACGTTGCCGTTGCCGATCACGGCGACCTGCTTCGCCTCGAGCGGCCAGGTGCGCGGGTAGTCGGGGTGGCCGTCGAACCAGCTGACGAAGCGGGCGGCACCATAGGAGCCGACGAGGTCGATGCCGGGGATCCTCAGGTCGGCGTCGCGCACGGCGCCGGTCGCGAAGATGACGGCGTTGTAGTGCTTCCGGAGGTCGTCGAGGGTGATGTCCTCGCCGAAGCGCACGTTGCCGAAGATGCGGATGTCGCCGCGGTCGAGCACGTCGCGCAGGGCGGAGATGATGCCCTTGATCCGCGGGTGGTCCGGTGCGACGCCGTAGCGCACGAGCCCGTACGGCGCGGGAAGGTGGTCGAACAGGTCGATCGAGACGTCGAAGTTGCGTTCCGCCTTGAGCAGGATGTCCGCGGCGTAGATGCCGGCGGGTCCTGCGCCGACGATCGCCAGGCGCAGCTTCGCGGGTCGCTGGTCGGTGGGGCGCTTCTCGGTCATGACGACCTTTCTAACTTGATCGCTCGACGATCGTGTCGGCGAATCGGGTCAGCGCCTTCTTGACGGACCCGTCTGGGAGGGGGTCGAGTGAGGCGACGGCGTCGTGTGCCCAGCCGTGCGCTTCGGAGAGGGTCTGCGCGGTCACGTCGTGGTCGCGGAGCGCGGCGATCGCGGAGTCGGCCGCTTCCAACCGGGTGCCCTGGCTGCTCATGACGTCGCGTTCGAGGCGTTCGAGCAGGGCGGCGGATGCCGGGTCGTCGCCGGCGCGCTCGCGGAGCCTGAGCACGGGCAGGGTCGCAACCCCGGCGCGCAGGTCGGTTCCGGGGACCTTCCCGGTCGCCTCGGGCTGCGGGGACAGGTCGAGCACGTCGTCGATGAGCTGGAACGCGACGCCGATCTTCTCGCCGAAGCTCACGAGCGGCTGTTCGAATTCGTCGGGCGCATCCGAGAAGATGATGCCGGCCTGGGCCGCCGCCGCAATGAGCGAACCCGTTTTGTCGGCGAGCACCGAGATGTAGTGCTCGATCGGGTCGTCGCCCGCGTGCGGGCCGACGGTTTCGTGCAGCTGCCCCATGACGAGGCGTTCGAAGGTGTCCGCCTGCAGGCGGATGGCCCGCTCGCCGAGTTTGGCCATCAGCTGGCTCGCCCGGGCGAACAACAGGTCGCCGGTGAGGATCGCGACCGAGTTTCCCCAGACCGTCTGGGCGCTCGGCACTCCGCGACGCTGACCGGAGTCGTCCATGACGTCGTCGTGGTAGAGCGAGGCGAGGTGGGTGATCTCGATGGCTGTCGACGCGGTCACGACGTCGGTGATCCCACCGCTGCCGAGGTGGGCGGTGAGGAGGGCGAGCATCGGGCGAACCCGCTTGCCGCCGGCTTCGAGCAGATACCGGGTGGTGACGCTCGCGATCTCGTCGGCGAAGACGATCTCGGCGAAGAGGCTCGCCTCGACCCGCTCGAGACCGGCGTCGATGCCGGCGGCCAGGCCCCGGTCATCCGCTGTCGAGAAGATTCGATCGCTGAGGCCGATCTGGCTCGTCACGGAGGAGCCGCGCCGGAACAGGGGAACGCTCGGTTTCACTCTGACAGCCTATCCATTGGGTGGGGAGTTTCAGTCGGCGGGGACTGCCGCAGGGGCGGCCTTGACGCCGCGGTGCAGCGCCACGATTCCGAGGGTGAGGTTCTTGTAGGCAACGGACTCGTACCCGACGTCGCGGAGCCATCCGCTCAGCACGGGCTGGGTCGGCCAGGCGGCGATCGATTCGCCGAGGTAGTCGTACGCCTCGGCGTTCGAGGAGGCGAGCTTGACCACCCGGGGCATCACCTGGTTGAGGTAGGCGAAATATGCGCCGCGGATGACCGGGTTCGGCGGGGTGGAGAACTCGCAGATGACGACCCTGCCGCCGGGCTTGGTGACCCGGAAGAACTCGGCGAGCGCCTTGCGCGGTTCCACGACGTTGCGGAGGCCGAAGGAAATGGTGACGGCGTCGAATTCGTTGTCGGCGAAGGGCAGCGCTGTCGCGTCGGCCTGGACGAACTCAATGAGCGGGTTGCCGGCGTGGCGTTCGCGGCCGACCTTGATCATGCCGGCGGAGAAATCGGCGGCGACGACGTGGGCGCCGGTGTGGGTCAGCGCGACGCTCGAGGTGCCGGTGCCCGCGGCGATGTCGAGGATGCGCTCGCCCGCCTGCGGGTTGACGGCACGGGTCGCCTGGAGCCGCCACAGGGCGGCGTTTCCGACCGAAAGCACCGCGTTCGTGCGGTCGTAATGCGTCGACACCTGATCGAACATGGCAGCGACCTGCTCCGGCTGCTTACTGAGGTCTGCTCTGTTCACTCCAACAGTCTAGGTTGCCGCTCCCCGGTCATCCTGCGAAGCCGGTGATAGCGCCGTTCTGGCCCCGGAAGCGGGTGCACGCGGCGGCTGGCATAGGCTGGGCAAGTGAATGTGCAGGCCCTAACGGTTGAAACCACTCCCATTGCCGACATTCGACAACTGGTCCTTCTTCTCGACGCCCAGAAGCCGCTGCTCTGGATGCGCCGCAATCAGGGCCTCGCCGGCCTCGGCTCGGCGCTGCGGCTCGAATTCTCCGGCCCGACCCGCATGACGGATGCCGCGAGCGCGTGGCGGGACGTGGTCGCCGCCGCGACGGTGACCGACCCGCTCGCGCGAACGGGCACCGGCCTGTTGGCGTTCGGAACCTTCGCCTTCGACGACGAATCCGCCGAGACGAGCGTGCTGCTCGTACCTGAGGTCATCGTCGGGCGTGAGGACGGACTCTGCTGGGTCACCCGGATCTGGCCGACCGGCGGAACCCCTCCGGAAATTCCCGTGGCGCTGCATCCGCTCGGCACGGAATACCGCATCTCGCTGCTCTCGGGCACGCTGCGGCCCGAGGCCTACAAGGCGGCCGTCGATGAGGCGGTCGTTCGGCTCTCCGCCGGGGAGGTGAACAAGGTCGTGCTCGCTCGCGACCTGCGCGGGCACCTTCCGGCGAAGTCGGACCTGCGCCGCACGATCAGCGAGCTCGCACTCGGCTACCCGGACTGCTGGACCTACGCCGTCGACGGCCTCGTCGGGTCGAGCCCCGAAACCCTGATCCGCGCCGACCACGGCGAGGTCAATGCCCGGGTGCTCGCCGGGACCGTCTCCCGGGGTGCCGACGCCGCCGCGGACCTCGAGGCCGCAGCCGCGCTCGCGACGAGTGCGAAGGACGGTGACGAACACGCCTTCGCCGTGCAGAGCGTGCTCGCCTCGCTGCGCCCGCACACCTCGCACCTGCTCACGAGCGAGCTGCCGTTCACCGTCAAGCTCCCGAACCTCTGGCACCTCGCAACGGATGTCGAGGGCACCCTCTCCGACGGATCGACCTCCCTCGACCTCATCGCCGCCATGCACCCGACCGCGGCGGTCGCGGGAACGCCGACGCAGGCCGCACTCGCGCTGATCCGCGAACTCGAGCCCTTCGACCGCGGCCGGTACGCCGGCCCGGTCGGCTGGGTCGGCGCGGATGGCGACGGCGAATGGGCGATCGCGCTGCGCTGCGCCCAGGTCACGCCGACCGGCGACGTCACGGCATACGCCGGCTGCGGCATCGTGCTCGGCTCCGAACCCGACCGCGAGCTCGCCGAAACCCGGATGAAGTTCCGCCCCATCGTCGAGGCCTTCGGCTAGCCCCACCCCTTCCGCTTCGCTCAGCGCTCAGCGCTGTGAACCGCGAGAGCACGATTATGGCCCTTAAAACGGCTCCATAAGGGCCGATTTCGTACTCTCGCGGGCAGAACGGGAGGAGCGGGCGGGGCTGGGGCGGGGCGGGGCGCACGGATGAGGCGGGTCAGGTGGCGGCGAGGCGCAGCTTTTCGGCGGCGACGTCGAAGGCGGCGGGCGGCCAGTCGAGATTCAGGCGCTCGAGGGCGTCGATCAGCAGGTGCTGCACGGCCAGGCGCGCGTACCACTTCTTGCCGGCGGGAACGACGAACCACGGTGCGTCGGGGGTCGAGGTGCGTTCGAGGGCGATCTGGTAGGCCGTCTGGTAGTCGGCCCAGCGCATCCGCTCGTCGACGTCGCCGGGGTTGTACTTCCAGTGCTTGTCCGGGCGGTCGAGGCGCTCGAGCAGGCGCTCCTTCTGGTCGGCCGAGCTGATCTGCAGCATGACCTTGACGATCGTGGTGCCGTCGTCGACGAGGTCCTGCTCGAACTGGCGGATCTGCCCGTACCGGGCCTCGATCTCCTCGGCGGGGGCGAGCTCGTGCACGCGGGCGATCAGCACGTCCTCGTAGTGCGAGCGGTCGAATACTCCGATCAGGCCGGGACCCGGCACGCGACTGCGCACCCGCCAGAGGAAGTCGTGCGCGCGTTCCTCGGGCGTGGGCGCCTTGAACGCGGTGAGGCGCACGCCCTGGGGATCGACGGACCCGACGACGTGCCGCACGATGCCGCCCTTGCCCGCGGTGTCCATGGCCTGCAGGACGAGGAGCACCTTGCGTCCGCCGCCGTCGGCCGCCGCGGCCTTGCTGTTGGCGTAGAGCTTCTCCTGCAGCGAATCGAGCAGGCCGACACCGGAGGCGAGCGCCTCGTCGGCGTTCTTCTTCACGACGCCGTCGAAGCCGGGCGTCGCGTCCGGGTCGACGGAGGCGAGCCGGAATCCCGGTCCGACCCGGAGCTTCTCGATCGGGTCGGAGTCCCAGAACTTTCGGTTGAGTCCGCTCATGATGCACCCTTCGTCGGAAACTGCAGGAAACAGACACTCTCCAGCCGGACCCGCGCGGGGTCCCACCGAAAAACCTAGCGCGTGAGCGGCACCTCGAGCAGACTCGGGCCGAGCGGCGGTGCGGTGAGCGCCCGCTCGAGCTCGCTCCGGGTCGCTGCCCGGCCGTACTCCCAGCCGTACGCCGCGGCGAGCGCGGAAAGGTCGACACTCTGCGGCGTGTAGAGCACCCTGCTGATCTGGTCTGCGGGGGCGGATGCCGCGACCTCGAGCCCGTCGAAAATGGTTCCGCCGCCGTCGTTGCCGACGATGACCTGCAGCCGCGCCCGGGCCTCACCCGGGACCAGGAGCATCGACCCCGCGTCGTGCAGCAGGGCGAGGTCGCCGAGGAGCAGCCGGGTCGTGCCGGTCGAGCGCGGCTCGCTGCCGTCCAGGAACGCCTGGCTCGCGAGCGCGATGCCCGTCGCGGTCGCGATCGTGCCGTCGATGCCCGCAAGGCCGCGGTTCGCGTGCACGGCGATCTTCTTGCCCGGCACGCGCCGGTCCGCCTCGCGGACCAGCCGGGACGCGCCGAGCACGAGCCGGTCGTGCGGCCACGAAGCCCGCCAGACGGCGTCGACGAGCATGCTCCGGGTGACGGGCGCGCGGAGTGCGGCGAATTCGGCGCGGGTCATCCCGTGGGCGCCGAAGGGGACATCCGCTTCGTCGGTCGCGGCGTCGAGAACCCGCCGGCTCGTCATCACCCAGCTGCCGAGCCAGGCCCGGCCGTCGCGGGTCTCCGCCGCAGCCGTTGCGGATGCGCCGACGCGCGCCGCGCGGGCGAACGTGCGCACCCGGTGCCCCGGGTTGTACCACTCGGCGCCGGTCGGGGCGACGACGATCGTCTCGACGTCCTCACGCTGGATGAGGGCCGGGATCTCCCGGCTCAGCGACGGATGCCCGAACACGATCACGCGTTCGACCCGCCCGCCGAAGTCCTCGGCCTGCAGCAGCTCGCGGTAGGCGGCCACGAGGTTCGGCCCGAAGCGGGCGTTGCTCGACACCTCGGCGAGCAGCGGCCAGCCACCGGCCCGCGCGAACTCCTCTGCGGCGCTCCCCGCGCCGGTGCCGGCGACCACAACAGTGCGCGGTCCCGCGTCGACAACGAGAACGGCCGCGTCGCCCACCACCGCAGTGCCCGACGCAACGGAGCTCGAACCCGCAACGTTCGCGGCGGCTGGGGTGGCAGCGCCCAGAGCAGTGTCGCCCGCAGCGGCAGCACCCGCAGCAGCGTCGTTGCCCGACGCCGCGAATGTCGGCGCGTCGTCGGACTGGCCGCCGTCGACCGACGGCTCACCGGCTGTCGCGAGCGGGGCGGCGGAGCGCTCGAGGGTCACGGGGGCGGAGAGGGGCTCCCGGAAGGCGAGGTTGAGCTGCACGGGACCGGGGTCGAGCGAGCGGACGCCGGTCGCGGCATCCATCGCCCGGGTGGCGAGTTCGACGGCCCGGACGGCGTCGGCAGCGCGAACGGCACCGGCAGAACCGGCGTCGTCAGCGGCAGCACCGGGGGCGGGCACGTCGAGGCAGAGCCGGGTCGCGACGCCGAAGAGTCCGGTCTGCACGGTGGTCTGGTTCGAGCGGATGCCGCGGAGCTCGACGGGACGATCGGCCGTCAGCACGATGACGGGCACCCCGGAGTGATGGGCCTCGAGCACCGCGGGGTGCAGGTTGGCGACGGCGGTTCCGGAGGTGCAGATCACGAGGGCGGGAACGTCGGTCTCGACTGCGAGGCCGAGCGCGAGGAAGCCGGCGCCGCGTTCGTCGATGCGCACGTGCAGGCGGACCAGTCCGAGGCGTTCGAGTTCCGCGGCGACCAGCGCGAGCGCCTGCGAGCGGGACCCGGGGCTCACGACGATGTCACGGATGCCGAGGCTCACGAACGCGCGGAGGAGGGCGACGCTGAAATCGGTCGCCGGACTGCCGGAAGGCCCGGGATCGCTGAAGGACGCGGAGGTATCCGCTGGCGCCGAGGCACCCGAGGGTACAGTGCCGTCCGGCGGCGCCGAGGCACCCGAGGACACGGGGCCACCCGGCAGCACGGTGCCGCCCACGGCCGCGGTGTCGGTCAGGATCGGGTCAGGCATCCCGGCGGCCAGGCAGTTCGCCCTCGCCAGGGTCGGTCGTCTTCTTCGGCTCCGCTGCGGCAGGACCCTTCGCCGGACCGGCGGCCTGCCCCGTGCCGGGACCGGAGCTCTGGCCCTTGCCCGGTCGATCGGGCTTGTCGCTCGGGTCAGGCTTGTCGAGGTCGGCGAGCTCCTGCTCCAGCTGGCTGATGCGCTCCTCCTGGAGACGGTCACGGCCGAGGCTCTTCAGGAAGTCGGGATCGTCATCGGGGGCGAGCTGCCGCGTTGCGCCGCGACCGGGCGCCGAACGCTGGTTGCTGCCGCGGCCGATGAACAGCCAGAGCAGAGCGCCGACGACGGGGACCAGGACGATCACAAAAACCCAGACCCAGCGCGGCAAACCGCGGATCCGGCTGCGGTCGAAGGTGACACACTCGACGAGCGCATAGACGGTCACGAGAATGACCGCAATTCCTACGACAAGCCACACCTTTACCATCCGCTCATTCTACGTATGTCACCCGAGAGATCGGTGAGTACGCAGAGGTCGGTAAATCTGACGATCGGAACCACAATCTATGCTGAAAGCATGAAAGCTGTCCCGTCCTGGCTGAGCTACTCGGTCTACCGCATCCTCATGTTCGCAGTCCCGCTCGCGGTGCTGCTGATGCTTTCGATCGTCTGGTGGATCTCCGCCATCGTCGCGGCACTGATCGGCCTCTGCCTGTCGTATATCTTCCTGCGGAAGCCCCGGGAGCAGGTCGCCCGCGACCTCTACACGGCCCGGCACCCGACCGCTGAGGTCGTGCACCCGGACGCGGAGTCGGAAGACGCCGCCATCGACCGCGCAGCCGACGCCGCGGAGGCAGCAGAGATCGCAGAGTCTGCCGAGGCAGCGGATGCCGCCGGCCAGGCGACGACGCCGGCCGCGGCATCCGCTGCGCCCGTCACGACCGCTGCGTCAGCAACGTCCGTACCGGCAGCAACGTCACCGGCCTCAGAACGCGAAGGCAGCGCCCAGTAGCAGGCCGTACAGGAGCGCGCTGAAGCTCGTGAGCTTGAGCGCCAGGATGAGCTCGGCGGCGGTCTTCGCCGTGACGGTGATCAGGCACGCCGGAAGGGCGAGCAGGAGCACGAAGAGCACGAACCAGGCCAGCGGGTAGAACAGGGCGAAGAAGGCCGCGATCAGGAACGGCACGAGCAGCAGCACGCAGAAAACGATGCGGCCGGGCAGGTTGCCGATCAGCACCGCGAGGGTGCGCTTGCCGGAGGCCTTGTCCGGGACGATGTCTCGGAGGTTGTTGACCATGAGCACGGCGCAGGCGATCAGGCCGATCGCGACCCCGCCGAGCCAGCTCTCGAGGTTCACCGTTCCGACCTGCACGAAGGTCGTGCCCGCGGTTGCGACGAGTCCGAAGAACACGAACACGAAGAGCTCGCCGAGGCCGAAGTAGCCGTACGGGCGCTTGCCGCCGGTGTAGAACCAGGCGGCGACGATCGCGGCCGCGCCGACGAGTAGCAGCCACCACTGGCCGCTCAGGATCACGAGCACGAGTCCGGCGAGCGCCGCGAGCGCGAAGAACGCGAGCGCGACCGTGAGCACGGACCGGGGCCTGGCCGCTCCGCCGCCGGTGAGCCTGGCGGGGCCGACGCGATAGGCGTCGGTGCCGCGGATACCGTCGGAGTAGTCGTTCGCGTAGTTCACGCCGATCTGCAGGCAGAGTGCCACGATGAGCGCGAGCAGGGCGCGCACCGGGTGGAAGACGCCGGGCTCGCTCGCGACGATGGCCGCGCCGGTGCCGAGGGCGACCGGTGCGATCGCGAGGGGAAGGGTGCGAAGGCGCGCGCCGGAGATCCAGTCGCCGGCCGTCGCCGATCCCGTCGCCGATCCGGAACGGCCGTGCGCCTGTGGGGCGTTCCGCTTCGCGGGGTTGCCCGATCGACCGGTCCCGGCGGGCTTGCCCGCGGGCTTCCCCGTCTGCTTTCCGGTCGGCTGTCCACCGGACGCCGCCGCCCCGAGGGTCTCCGAAGGATTCAATCGCTGCATTTTGGGCCTGACCGGCCGCGCTCCCTGTGCCACGTTTTCATGTTACCGGGCGCTTGATCAGAGGATGCCGCGAGTGCGCCAGGGTTCAGCTGCCGGTCTCGGCGAGGCGCTGCAGGGCGCGCCGGTCCGGCTTGCCGGAGGCAAGCACGGGGATCTCGGCGACGAGGAGCAGTTGGGCGGGCCGGGCCGCCTTGCCGAGCACGGATGCGACGGCTTCCTTCACGACCGCGAGCCTGGCCGCAGACGCCTCCGGGGAGACGGACGGAGCTGCGGCCCGCGACGCGGGCGAGTCCTCGACCCCAGACCGGGTCGGCGCCTCGGCGTGCAACCCCGGGACAGCGACGACCGGGACCTGGCCCCACCGGGCATCCGTCGCCCCGATCACAACCGCATCGGCGAAACCGGGCAGCGCGCGCACCACGCGTTCGACGGCGTCGAGGGAGACCTTCTCGCCGCCGGAGATGATCACGTTGTCCGCGCGGCCGAGCACGCGCACGAGGCCGGTCACGGCGTCGACCTCGCCGAGGTCGCCGGTGCGGTACCAGCGCACGCCGTCCTCCTCGGTGAAGCGGTCGTGGGTGCGCAGCGGGTCGTCGAGGTACCCGTCGGCGAGCACGGAGCCGGAGATCTCGAGTTCGCCGGCGACGACCCGCACGACCGTGTCGCCGATCGGGCGACCGTTGTAGCAGCATCCGCCGGCCGTTTCCGAGGAGCCGTAGGTGCGCACGACCGTGATGCCGTGGGCGGCGGAACGTGCAATGAGTTCGGGAGGCACGGCCTGGCCGCCGACGAGGATCGCCGTGAAGCGGCGCAGGAGCGCGAGGGGTCCCGCGGCCTCGTCCGCGGCGCCGACGGCACCACCGTCGTGCGGCGCCGCGTCAGCAGCGGCGGCGTCGACCGCGTCGAGCAGGCGCGCGAGCTGCACGGGAACAAGGGAGGTGTAGCGCAGCGGCGCGGTCAGCCGGGTCGCCGCGGCCAAGAACTCGGCCGGGTCGAAGTGTCCCGGCGCGAGTACGACCGGCGTCGTCCCCGCCTCGAGCGAGCGGATGAGCACCTGGACGCCCGCGACATAGTGGGCGGGCAGGGCGAGTAGCCACTGGCCCGGTCCTCCGAGCGCCGCACTCGACGCCGCGGCGCTCGCGCGAAGGGCGGGCGCGCCGAGCAGAACCCGCTTGGGCACGCCGGTCGAGCCGCTCGTCTCGATGACGACGACCGTGCCGTCCGGAACGGTCCCGGGCACTGGCGAGGTCACGGGCAGCGAAGCAGAAACGGGGACGCGCGCTCCCGTTGCGCCGTTTCGCGCCAGGCGTGCCTGGTGCGTACCGGCGAAACTGGCGCGGGAAGCATCGGATTCGGCGCTGCTGGCGCGCGAGGCGTCGGTTTCGGGCAGGGTCGGCGTGAGCACGGGCACGGGCAGCAGGGCGTCGCCGCGCCCGGAGAGGGCCTCGCGGAGCAGGTCGAGCAGGTCGAGCGGCCGATCGACGGGGACGACCCGGAGCATCCGTGTCACAGCGGGACTAGAACTGCCAGTCGTACGGACCCCAGTCGGGATCGCGTTTCTGCAGGAAGGCGTCGCGCCCCTCGACGGCCTCGTCGGTGCCGTAGGCGAGGCGCGTCGCCTCTCCCGCGAAGACCTGCTGGCCGACCAGACCGTCGTCGACGGCATTGAAGGCGAACTTGAGCATGCGGATGGCGGTGGGCGACTTGGTCAGGATCGTGCGGGCCCAGTCGATGGCTTCGTTCTCGAGATCCGCGTGCGGGACGACCGCGTTGATCGCGCCCATCTCGAGGGCGCGCTGGGCGGAGTACTCACGGGCGAGGAAGAAGACCTCGCGCGCGGCCTTCTGCCCCACCTGACGGGCAAAGTATGCGCTGCCGTAACCGGCGTCGAAGGAACCGACATTGGCATCCGTCTGCTTGAACTTGGCGTGCTCGGCGCTCGCGATACTGAGGTCGCAGACCACGTGCAGGGAGTGGCCGCCACCCGCGGCCCAGCCGGGGATGACGGCGATGACGACCTTGGGCATGAAGCGGATCAGTCGCTGGATCTCGAGGATGTGCAGTCGACCGCCACGGGCCTTGTCGATGCCGGTTGCGGTGTCGCCCTCCGCGTACTTGTAGCCGTCACGGCCACGGATGCGCTGGTCGCCTCCCGAGCAGAACGCCCAGCCGCCGTCCCGCGGGCTCGGGCCGTTCCCGGTGAGAAGCACGACTCCGATGCGCGGGTTCATCCTGGCGTCTTCGAGGGTGGCCTGCAGCTCGTCGACGGTGTGCGGCCGGAAGGCGTTGCGCACCTCCGGCCGGTTGAAAGCGACGCGCGCAATCTGCCCGGTGAGGTCGTGGTGGTACGTCACGTCGGTCAGGGCCTCGAAGCCCGGTACGAGTTGCCACTGGCTCGGGTCGAAGATTTCAGACACCTGTTCGATCATGCAGCAAGCCTACGCGGCGCACCCTGCGCGGGCGTTCCGGGGCGGATGCGCGGGCGCAGCTACGGCGCGAGCCCTGATGGCCGCGCTCTCACATACCGGAACCCGGAAAATCACGCGACACGCCGGTAAAAATGAGAAATACCCCTTTTGTGGAGGCAAAGTCAACCCCCTTGAGCGCCCCATTTTCACCATGTGTACTTGTGATCTGAGTGAGACCCGGAGGTAGTCATGAAAGACCTAGACACACCGTCAAGAGCCCTGAACGACCTGCCACTCCACAACGACGTGGCAACCCGAACCCGCAGCACCACCGACATCCGCACGGCCCCAGCAGATGAGACCAGAAAACGCCCGAATGCCCTCGGAACGGCGGTGCACTCATGACCGTGACCATGCACACGTCCGCACCGACCCACGAACACTTCGACTCCCCCGACTCCTACCGCGCCCCACTTCCCTCGATCAACCCGGCCGGCTCATCCGCGCGTTCGGCCGGCAGCACCGCAGCCTCCCGCTATAGCCGGGCGTCCACGGACGCCTTCGGCGACTACCTGCGTCGCATCGGCAAGGGCCCGCTCCTGAGCGCAGAGGACGAAGTCAACCTCGCCAGGCGCATCGAGGTCGGCCTGTTCGCCGCCGAGAAGCTCGCGCACGGGATCGACGACCCGGAGCTCTCCCGGGAACTGGCCTGGCTCGCCCACGACGGCGGCCGGGCGAAGAACCACTTCATCGAAGCCAACCTTCGCCTCGTCGTCAGCATCGCGAAGCACTACTCCGGCCGCGGCGTGCCGATCATGGACCTCGTCCAGGACGGCAACATCGGCCTCGTGCGAGCGGTCGAGAAGTACGACTTCATGACCGGCTACAAGTTCTCCACCTACGCGACCTGGTGGATCCGCCAGGCGATCCACCGCGGCATGGCAGACAAGTCCCGGATGATCCGCATCCCCGTGCACACCGCGGAGAAGCTCAACAAGATCAAGCGCATCCGCCGCGACCTCACGAGCACCCTCGACAGGGACCCCTCGCTCAAGGAGCTCTCCGAGGCCGCACAGATCCCCATCCGCGACGTCTCGCGGCTGCTGCAGTACGACAACGAGCCGATCTCCCTGCACTCCCCGGTCGGCGACGGCGTCGGGGACATCTCGGAACTCATCATCGACGACGACCTGCCCCAGCCCGACGAGTACGCGACGGTCACGCTGCGTGCCGCGGACATCTGCTTCTACCTCGACGCCCTGCCGCCGCGGGAGCGGTCGATCCTGAAGGCCCGGTTCGGGCTCGACGGCGACGAGCCGCGCACCCTCGACCAGATCGCCGTCATCCAGGGCGTCACCCGGGAGCGGGTCCGCCAAATAGAGAAGCGCGCGCTGGCCCTCCTGCACGTGCCCAGGCTCGAGCGGTACTTGCGCGACTAGACCCGCGCACAGATGCGCGCGTGCCGACTGTGCGGGAGCACCCGGACAGTCGGCACGCACGTGACCGAACCCACTCCACGGCTCTCCAGTACCCCCCGAATTGAGCGTTGGCAGCGACTCGATTATTAGTGATAATTCTGTATGACGCGCCAACGAGGGAATCATGGGAAAGCTCACCTATAACTCGACGGTGACGGCCGACTTTGATGATCGCATCCTGGCGCACATCCAGGTTGTCATCGGAGCGAAGCTGCGCCGGGGAGAGTGCTTCTACTTCACGTGGAGGGACGACCCGTCCGGAGGCGACGGCCGAAGCACGATCTGGCTGCATCCGGCCATCCCGCTCGCCTTCAAATACTTCGGCGGACGCTCGCCGAGCCTCAACCGCGACTGGGTCGAGGCTCTCATGCTCACCGCCAACTCCTCGGGCGGCCTGCAGCTCGTCCCGGAGCCGCACCGGCCGACATCCGTGCTCGCGACCAAGGAGGAACCATGATTCGCATCGACATCGTCTATGGCGGCCAGCAGTACTCCCTCGGCGGGCGGTCGGCCGAGTCTGTCCGCAACGAGGTCAGCGCGGCCGTCACGTCCGGGCAGCCGTACTGGCTGTCCGTCAACAGCGGCGGCGGCCGCTTCGAGGATGCCTACCTCCTGATCGCGCCCGGCATCGCGTTCGCGGTCCTCGATGTCAAACCCACCAACGGGGACGACCTCGACCTCGAGGTCGACGGCGCCTTCAACCACGACTCCCTCTAACCGCGCGTACCCGGCGCACCGCCCGCCTCGGCGATCCGGCCGCGCACCACGTGCGCCGCTTCGCGCCTGGTATGCCTGGCGCGGACCGGCGGATCTGGCGCGCGACGCACTGCGCGGCTCCACGCCCGCGTCGCGACCGGTCGGCCGCACCCGCGCCCGGCTGGCAGACTGGAACCATGCTTCCCCCACTCGCAGAGTTGCTCGGAACGGCCCGCATTGTCGCGTTGCCGCTCATCACCCGATTCCGCGGAATCGATACCCGAGAGGCACTCCTCCTCCGCGGTCCGGAGGGGTGGACGGAGTTCGCGCCGTTCGCCGAGTACGACGACGCAGAGTCCGTCGCCTGGCTGCGCGCCGCGATCGACTTCGGCTGGACTCCCACCCCCGCGCTCCTGCGCGAAAGCATCCCGGTCAACGCGACCGTCCCTGCGATCGACGCCGAGCTCGTCGCGGATGTCCTCGCCCGCTTTCCCGGGTGCCGCACGGCCAAGGTGAAGGTCGCCGCCCCCGGGCAGACCCTCGCGGACGACGTCGCCCGCGTGCGCGCCGTGCGCCGGGTCCTGGGCCCGGAGGGCCGCATCCGTGTGGACGCGAACGGTCTCTGGAACCTCGACGAGGCCGAACATGCCCTGAACGCCCTCGGCGAGTTCGACCTCGAGTACGTCGAGCAGCCGTGCGCGAGCATCGAAGAACTCGCGGAGATCCGCCGCCGTTCCGCCGACTACCTCGGCATCCCCGTCGCCGCCGACGAGAGCGTGCGTCGCGCGGAGGACCCGCTGCTCGTCGCGACGACCGGCTCCGCCGACATCCTCGTGATCAAGGCGGCGCCGCTCGGCGGAATCCACGTCGCACTCGACCTCGTCGCGCAGGCCGGCCTGCCCGTCGTGGTCTCGAGCGCCCTCGACACCTCGGTCGGCATCGCGATGGGCGCCTACCTCGCCGCCGCGATCCCCGGCCTCGAGTTCGATTGCGGCCTCGGCACGGCCTCGCTGCTCGCGGCCGACGTCACCCACGACCCGCTGTTGCCCGTCGACGGCCGCATCCCGGTGCGCCGCGTCGTACCGGACGCCGACCTGCTCGACCGCTACGCGGCATCCGCCGAACGGCGCGACTGGTGGCTCGCCCGCCTCACCCGCTGCCACGCCCTGCTCGCCGCGGAGCCCGCAGAGACCCCCGAAACCCCGCTCGCCGACTGACGGGCCGGTCGGGCGAGACGAGGCGGGCGGATGCCGGGCTAGAGGCCGGAGTAGGCGTGCAGTCCCTTGAAGAAGACGTTGACGACGCCGAAGTTGAACATCACGGCGCTGAACCCGACGATCGCGAGCCACGCCGAGCGTGAGCCGCGCCAGCCGCGGGTGGCCCGCGCGTGGATGTACCCGGCGTAGATGGTCCAGATGATGAAGGTCCAGACCTCCTTGGTGTCCCAGCCCCAGTAACGGCCCCAGGCCTTCTCCGCCCAGATCGAGCCGGCCATCAGGGTGAACGTCCAGAGGATGAAGCCGATGATGTGCACCCGGTACGCCAGGTTCTCGAGTGTCGCGGCCGAGGGCAGCGTCGCGAGGAAGCGCAGCCGCACGCGGCCGGCGGTCGCGACGAGCGCCTCCCGCCGGAACTGCAGCAGTTGCACCACGGAGAGGGCGAAGCCGAGCGCGAAGAACCCGGTGCCGAGCGAGGCGACGAAGACGTGGATCACGAGCCACGCCGACTGGAGCGCCGGCGGCAGCGGGGCGACCTCGACGTAGAAGCGCAGCGCCGCGATGCCGAGCAGAACGAGCACCATGCCGGTCACGAAGGTGCCGAGGAAGCGCAGGTCCGCGCGGGTGAGCACGATCAGGAACACCGTGACGATGAGCAGCGTGCCCGTCATCGCGAACTCGTACATGTTGGCCCACGGCACCCGGCCGGCCGCGAAGCCGCGCAGCACGTCCGCCATCAGGTGGATCGCCCAGGCCAGCACGGTCAGCGAGACGCCGATCCGCAGGCTCTTCGAGCGGCCGTACGGCGTGGCCGCGTCGTTCGCGATCCGGGCGCTGATGCGGTTGACGATCGTGCCCGCGGGCTTCCCCGAATCGAGGTTTCCGGTCGAGCCCGCCGTCTGCATCCCGTTGACCGCGCCGACACCGACCGGAACGGCGCTGAGCGCCGCGAGGCCCGCGGCCTCGTCGGCGGTCTTCACGGCCGCTGAGCGCTTGGCGAGGTCGAACGCGAAGGAAATGAAGGCGAGCGCGTAGACGGCCATCGCCGAGTACAGGCTCAGGATCGAGAGCTCGTTGAGATTCACGTGGTCAGCCTAATTCTGTTCGGTCGCCGGGACGGCTGATGTGGAGGATACCAGCAGTCGCCCATGACGGTCTGCGATGTCGGTCACGGCGGCTTCGAGAGCGGGGTCCTCGCCGCGGGCGAGCCCCGCGTACTCGAGGGTCAGTGTGCCGTCGTCGTGCTCGATCGCCTTGACCCAGACCCGGCGCCGCGGCACGAAGAGGCTCGTGAGGAGCCCGAGCAGCGCGAGGACCGCGAAGGACAGCACCCAGACCTGGGTCGGGTCGTGGTGGATGTCGAAGGACGCGAAGCGCAGCACCGACCCGGAGAAGTCGTTCGCGGCGGCGCCGGGGTGCGCGTCGTTGAACGTGACCGAGCCGAGTCCGTTCGGCAGCTGCTGGGTCTCCCCCGGCTTGAGCTCGAGCGACTTCACGCCGGTCTTGCCGCCGGTGAGCCGGGTCATCTTGTCGGTGTTGAGCGAGTAGACGGATGTCGGCACCCCGGCATTCAGCCCGAGGTCGCCCGAGTAGATGTTCAGGGTGAGCATCGGATACTCGAGGTCCGGGTACGAGGAGTAGAAGGCGCCCGTCGAACTCGCCGCCTGGGTCGGGTAGAAGAAGCCGATCATGCCGAGCTGTTCGCTGAGGCCGTCCGGAACCTTGATCACGCCGAGCGAGGTGAGGTTCGCATCCTGCGGCAGGAACGGAACCGCGTCGGTGAAGACGACGACCCCGTTGGGGTCCTTGACGGTGATCGAGGGCGCGTAGCCGTTGCCGAGCAGGTAGACGTCGGTGCCGCCGGTGCGCATCGGGGCGTTCACCTTGACGACGCCGGTCTGGAGGGCCTCGCCGCGGCGGGTGACGCTCACGGCGGCGGAGTAGTCGATCGCCTGGCCGTACGCCTTGAGGTTCTGGGTTTCGTAGGTGACGCTGAAGTCGTCGAGGGTGAGCTTGTACGGCTCGAGGCTCGAGTCGGTGAAGAACCGGCCGGGGCTGAACGAGTCGTAGGCGAGCAGGGTGTTCACGAAGGTCTGGCCCTCGACGAGCACCCGCTGGCCGCTGAAGCCGAAGCCGCTGCCGAAGCCGACCGTGATCAGGATGCCGACGAGCGCGAAGTGGAACACCAGGTTGCCGGTCTCGCGCAGGTAGCCGCGCTCGGCGGAGGCCGAGAATTCCCGGGAACCGCCGCGCGGGGCGCTGTCGAACAGGGCGACGCGGTAGCCGCTCTTCTTCAGGAGCGAGCGCGCGGAGTCGACCGCGGCCGCGGCATCCGTGCCCGCAGGAGCGGTGCGCTCGGTGAAGCCGGCCAGCCGGACGAGCCGGGCGGGGGTGCGCGGCGGCTGGGCCCTGAGCGCCTGGAAGTGGTGCTTCGTGCGCGGGATCACGCAGCCGATGAGCGAGATGAAGAGGAGGAGGTAGATCGCGGAGAACCACGCCGAGGAGTAGACGTCGAAGGCCTGGATCTTGTCGAGCACGGGAGCGAGGTCGGGGTTGTCCGCGAAGTACTGGGTGACGCCGTTCGGGTCCGAGCTGCGCTGGGGAACGAGCGAGCCGGGCACGGCGGCGATCGCGAGCAGGAGCAGCAGGAACAGGGCGGTGCGCATGTTGGTGAGCTGGCGCCAGAACCAGCGCAGCCAGCCGATCAGGCCGAGCCTGGGCTGGGTGACATCGTCGGACGCCGGGGCCGGCGCGGGGGAATCGTAGTGGTCAGATGGCCGGGACATAACTGCCGATCACTCCTTGCAGGTCGAGGAGCCAGGCATTCCAGACGCCGGTCACCATGAGGACGCCGATGACGACGAGGAGCACGCCCCCGAACAGATTGATCGCGCGGACGTGCCGCTTCAGGAACGACACCGCCCCGGTCGCCCAGTTGAGGCCGAGCGCGATGAGCAGGAACGGGATGCCGAGGCCGAGGGCGTAGAACAACGCGAGGATGCCGCCCTGCCACGGGGAGCCCGTGGTGAGGCTGAGCGAGTTGATCGCGGTGAGGGTCGGACCGGTGCACGGTGTCCAGCCGACCGCGAAGACCGCGCCGAGCACGGGGGCGCCGGCCAGCCCGGCGCGCGGGCGCCAGGTCGTCTTCACCGTGCGCTGCAGGGCGGCGAACTGGCCGACGAAGACCAGCCCGAGCAGGATCACGACAACGCCGGCGATCCGGGTGACGAGGTCGCGGTACTGGTTGAGCCAGAAACCGGCCGCGCCGAAGACGACCCCGGTCAGCACGAAGACGAGGGTGAAGCCAAGCACGAAGAGGCCGACGCCGGCCAGGAGCCGGTTCCGGCCGCGCCGGTCGCCACGCCCGGCCGTCGACCGACCGTCGGTGAACCCGCCGATGTAGGCCAGATAGCCGGGCACGAGCGGCAGGATGCACGGGGACGCGAACGAGACGAGCCCGGCGAGTACCGCGATGGGAATCGCAAACAGGAGCTGGCCGCTGAAGACGATTTCGCCGAAGGGATTGTTCACGCCGCGGGGACCTCGGCGATGGCGTCGCGCACAATGGTCTCGAGGATCGACGGCGTCGACAGGGCACCGAGGATGCGCGCGGCGACCCGGCCGCTCTTGTCGAGCACGAGCGTGGTCGGCACCGCGTTCGGCGGGATACTGCCGCTGAAGGCGAGCTGCATGGCCCCGCCGTCGACGTCCATGATCGAGGGATAGGTGATGCCGTAGCTCTGGTTGAACGCGATCGCGTTCGCGGCCTGGTCGCGCACGTTCACGCCGAGCCACTCGGCTCCCCTGCCGGAGAACTCGGCGTTGAGCTTCTGCAGGGCCGGGGCCTCGACCCGGCAGGGTGCGCAGCTCGCGTACCAGAAGTTGACCACGAGCACTTTTCCGGCGTAGTCGGTGTTCGACACGGCGGCGCCGGTCTCGTCGACACCGCTCCACGCCACGGCGGCTCCGCGATCGGCGGCTGCGATCTCCGTGACGCTGCCGTCTCCGGCGATGAAGCCCTTGTTGCTGCCGGCGCGGTACTGGTCGGCGAGGGGGTCGGTCGAACAACCGGTGAGCACCAGGGCGAGCGCGAGCAGACCGACCAGGCGCGTCAGCCCGGCGGCGCGGCGCCGCCGCGGGCGCGTTTCGATTCCCGGACCGGCCTTCACACCGCTCCTACGTCCGTGGCACCGGCCTGCAGGTCGGCTGCCGGGTTCGCGTAGCTGATCTCCACGAGCCCCTCACCCCGCCAGGACAGTGTGGTGATGCTGGACAGGGCGCAGCGGCGGCCGCGCGGGTCATGGACGAGCCGTTCGCCGGCGAGGGCGCGGTGCACCATCCAGATCGGCAGCTGGTGGCTGACGAGCACGACGTCGCCGTCGGTCACGGAGTTGTAGGCCTCGTCGATGGCGGCGAGCATCCGTGCGGAGATCGCCCGGTACGGTTCGCCCCAGCTCGGTCGCAGCGGGTTGAGCATGGCCGGCCAGTTGCGGGGGTCGCGGAGGGCGCTGTGCTCGCCGGACATCCGTTTGCCCTCGAACCTGTTGGTCGGTTCGATGATGCGCTCGTCGATTTCGACGGGCAGGCCGAAGGCCGCAGCGATCGGAGCCGCGGACTCGCGCGTGCGCTGGAGAGGGGAGGCGATGACGCGGCGCACCGGCCGGCCGCGCTCCACGAGGTCGACGGCGGCGGTCGCGGCCATAGCCGAGCCGAGGTCGGAGAGCCGGAATTCGGGCAGCCTGCCGTACAGAACGCGCTCGGGATTGAACACTTCACCGTGACGGACGAGATGGATCTGGCTGGCTACCACCCGCTCATTCTACGGAGGAGGTGCCCATGAATTAGCCGAGAGCCGGTGCAGCTAAACTTATGCGGTGACTTCGCGCGTATTGATCAAGAACCTGGCCGCCCTCTCCAACGGAACCGTGACGGTCTCGGGGTGGGTCGATACGGTGCGCGACCAGAAGAAGGTGCAGTTCGTCGTGCTGCGCGACGAGTCGGGTGCGGTGCAGCTCGTGAACCCCCGTACGACGGATGCCGACGGTGCCGTCGTCGCCGACGAGCCGGCCACCACGATCTCCGCGCTCGCCCAGGGCAGCTTCATCACCGTGACCGGTGAACTCAAGCACGACGAGCGGGTCAAGCTCGGCGGCATCGAGATCAAGCTCGCGAGCCTCACCGTCGTCACCGCCGCCATCCCCGAGACGCCGATCGCCGCAGACTCGAGCCTCGACAAGCGCCTCGACTGGCGCTTCCTCGACCTGCGCCAGCCGAAGCAGAACCTCATCTTCCGCATCCAGACCACCTTCGAGCACGCGCTGCGCACCTACTGGATCGAGCACGACTTCATCGAGCTGCACACCCCGAAGCTGATGGCGAGCGCGAGCGAGTCCCGCGCAGAGCTCTTCGAGGTCGACTACTTCGACACCAAGGCCTACCTCGCGCAGAGCCCGCAGTTCTTCAAGCAGATGGCGCAGTCAGCCGGCTTCGGCAAGGTCTTCGAGGTCGGACCGGCGTTCCGCGCCGACCCCTCCTTCACGAGCCGCCACGCGACCGAGTTCACGAGCGTCGACGCCGAGATCAGCTGGATCGACAGCCACGAAGACGTCATGCAGCTGCACGAGGAGCTCCTCGTCGCCGGCTTCACAGCCGTCAAGGCCAAGCACGGCGAGGAAGTTCTGGCCCTGTTCGGAGTCGAGGTTACCGTTCCGACGCAGCCGTTCCCGCGCATCCCCCTCGCCGAGGCCAAGGAAATCGTCAAGAGCCGCGGCTATGAGGTGCCGCGCGACGACGACGACATGGACCCGGAGGGCGAGCGCCAGATCGCCGCGTATGTGCTCGAGACCTACGGGCACGAGTTCGTGTTCCTCACCGACTACGCCGCGAGCATCCGCCCGTTCTACCACATGCGACCGGAGAACGACCAGACCATCACCAACAGCTACGACCTGATCTTCAACGGCACCGAGATCTCGACCGGCGCGCAGCGCGAGCACCGCATCGACGTGCTCACCGCCCAGGCGATCGAGAAGGGCCTCGACCCGGAAGAGCTCGGCGGGTACCTGGACTTCTTCCGCTACGGCGTTCCCGCCCACGGCGGCTTCGGCATGGGCCTCGCCAGGGTGCTGATGCTGATGCTGCACCAGGCCAGCATCCGCGAGGTCACCTACCTGTTCCGCGGCCCGACCCGCCTCGAGCCGTAGGCCAGTCCCACTCGATAGCTCGATAGACGGAGGAGATCCGGCGCCCTAAGGCTCACCCAGCCTCAGCAGCCCGGATCTCCTCCGTTTTGTGGTTCCGGAAGGCTCAGAACTGCACGTCGACGGTGGACTTCTCGGCGACGACGGAGCGGATGAACGCGCCGACGGCCTCGTGGGCCGGGTGCACCTGGTAGCGCGCGAGCGCGTCGAGGTCTTCGTAGTCCGCGATCAGCACGACGTCCCAGTTGGGGTTCCCGACGACATCCGTGCCGACCTGCAGGGTGCGAATCTCGGGGACGACGCCGACGAGGGACTCGAGGCGCTCGACGATGGCGGCCGCATCGGCCGCACGGGCGGCGGGCTCGGTCGCGGCGAGCCGCCACGACACCACGTGCCGGATCATTTCACGGCCAGAAGCGCCGTGCGGAGCCGGTCGGGATCGATCCGCCAGTAGTTGTGCACCGTGCCGTTGATCATCAGCACGGGAATGTCCTCCAGATACAGGTCGCTGAGGGCCGCGTCGTCCAGGATCGAACGCTCCTCGATCGCCATCTCGGGCGCTCCCGGCGTTCCGTCCAGGGTGCGGACGACGCCCGTCACGACCTCACGTGCATCGTCGCAGAGGTGACAACCGGGCTTGCCGATCAGGGTGAGGAGTGCAGTGGCCATGCTCCCACCCTAAGCCGGGCACGGCATGGTGACCCAACTAGACTCCAAGGGAGATGTTCCAAGCCACTCCCCCGCGCGCCATCGCGTTCTTCGATGTCGACAACACCCTGATGCGAGGGGCCAGCCTCTATCATCTGGGCGTCGCCGCGTGGCGATGCGGCCTGATCACCCGGCGCGACATCACCTCGTTCGGCTGGAAGCAGGCCCGGTTCCTCGCGGTCGGCGAGAACCGCGACCACCTCTCCACCGTGCTGCTGCGCGCCCTCGAAGTGGCCGTCGGGTTCGAGCAGGCCGAGCTCATCCGCTTGAGCGAGGAGATCTTCGACACGAAGCTCACCCGTCGGCTCTGGCCGGAGACGGTCGCGGTGGCCAGACGGCACCTCGAGACCGGCCACGAGGTCTGGCTGCTCACCGCGAGCGTGCAGGAGGTCGCCGACGTCATCGCCGCGCGCCTGGGCTTCACGGGCGCGGTCGGCACCGTGCTCGAGGCGGACGACGGCATCTTCACAGGTCGGCTGACCGCCGGCGTCTGTCACGGCGCGCTCAAGTCCGACGCGGCCCGTGCACGCGCGGAGGCGAGCGGGGTCGACCTCGCCGACTGCTGGGCATACTCGGACTCGCACAACGACATTCCGCTGCTCGAGCTGGTCGGCCACCCGGTCGTGGTGAACCCGGATGCCGCGCTCGCGCGATACGCGGCGGCGCGCGACTGGCCCGTGATGCGGATGAAGCGTGCGAGCATCCGCAGGGCGGCGCGCGCGAACCGGGTCCGCACAAGCAAAAAGCGCTAGGCCCGAAAGGACCTAACGCTCACGCTTGGGGACGGGCTAAGCCGTCCTACTTCTTGTTGCGACGCTGATGGCGGGTCTTACGAAGCAGCTTGCGGTGCTTCTTCTTCGCCATACGCTTGCGTCGCTTCTTAATTACAGAACCCACACGGACCTCACAAGATTTGATTTCGCCGCGAGATTCGCGACAGACACGAAAGTGCCAGTCTAGCGGATAAGCGCGACGCTCGACGCTCGACCGGCGGTTGCCGGTCGAGTACTGCTGGTTCTACTGTTCGTTCTTCCGCCATTTGCGCGGTTTAACGTCTTTGACCGCATGCGCGACCTGGAATGAGGTGTCGGCGAAGACCTTGCCGATCGCGGTCGCGAACGCCCGCTGTTCTTCCTTGAGGCCCTCGGCCTCTTCGGCTTCCTCCTCCGTTGCGGCGTCGAAATCAACGCTCAGGAATGGAATCAGCCAGTCTTCGATCTCCTCCAGGGGGGCATAGTCGAGATGGTAATAACGGTGCTGCCCTGCTTCACGTACGCCGACGAGTCCAGCCTCACGCAACACCTTGAGGTGCTTGGAGACGGTCGGCTGACTGAGGCCGAGTTGCACGACGATGTCAGACACGCTGAGCTCGCCGCCGACCGCCCCGGACTGGTTGTATCGCTCGAGGAGAATGCGTAATATTTCGCGTCGAGTCGAGTCCGCCACCACGCCGAAGATGTCTGCCATACCTTTAGGCTAGTCATTCCCGCGAAGGGATACTACGACGGCCAACATACGGGGTCAGTCGGTGGGGGCGGCGAGTTCGCGAGCGCGGGCGAGTGCGGCATCCGTCGCCCGGTCGAAGAGGTCCTTGAGGCCGCCCTTCTCGAGTTCCCAGACCGCGCGCTCGGTGGTGCCGTGAGGGCTCGTGACCTGGCGGCGGAGTTCACCGGGCGACAGCGGGCTTGCCTCGAGGAGGGTGCTCGCGCCGAGGAAGGTCCCGTTGACGAGCACGGCGGCCTCCTCAGGGGTGAAGCCCTTGTCGATGGCCGTGCGGGTGAACTCCTCGATCAGGTAGAACACGTAGGCCGGGCCGGAGCCGCTGATCGTGCTCAGGGCGTCGAGCTTGTCCTCCGGGACGACGAGCACCGAGCCCACGGTGCCGAACAGGGCCTGGGCCAGATCGAGGTCGGCCGGAGTGGAGCGGGTGCCTGCGCTCAGGCCGGTCACGGCTTTGCCGACGAGGGCGGGGGTGTTGGGCATCGACCGGATCACGGCGACGGATGCCGGCAGCAGCGCCTCGAAGGTGGCGATCGTGACGCCGGCCGCGACGCTCACCACCAGGGTGCCCGGTGCGAGGGACGGCGCGATCTCGCGGAGCAGGTCGGGCACCATGGCCGGCTTCACCGCGATGACGACGATGCGGGCCCCGGCAACCGCGGTGCGGTTGGCGTCCGGATCGATCGCGGTGGCCCACGCGGTGACGCCGGGCAGGTCGCGCAGCTCTGCGGCCTTCTCCGCGGTGCGGTTGGTGGCCCGGATGCCGCCCTCGACCGTGACGGCGGGGGTCAGCAGCCCGGTCAGGACGGCACGCGCCATCGATCCGGCTCCGAGGAACGCGATGGTGGGCAGGACGGTGGGGGTCGCCGCAGTGGCGGCAGTCTCGGTCATGCGGCCAGTCTACTTTTCGGGGCGTTTCGGAGTCTCGGGGGCCTTCTACAATTGCTCCATGAGCGCATCGTCGGGGAACAAGGCCATCATCGCGGCACTCGGGGCGAACCTGGGCATCGCCGCGACAAAACTGATCGCCTGGGGGCTCTCGGGTTCGTCCTCGATGCTCGCTGAGGGCGTGCACTCCCTCGCCGATTCGGGCAACCAGTTGCTGCTGCTCCTCGGGGGCCGCAAGTCGCGGAAGGACGCCGACACCGAGCATCCGTTCGGCTACGGCCGCGAGCGTTACGTCTACGCCTTCGTGGTCTCGATCATCCTGTTCTCCATCGGTGGCGTCTTCTCCCTCTATGAAGGGGTGCAGAAGCTGCAGGACCCGCATCACCTCGACGTGCCGTGGCTGCCGATCCTCGTGCTGCTCGTCGCGATGGCCCTCGAATCGTTCTCGCTCCGCACCGCGATCAAGGAATCGAACCACACCAGGGGCGGGGAGACCTGGGTGCAGTTCATTCGACACGCGAAGGCTCCGGAGCTGCCCGTCGTGCTGCTCGAGGACGTCGCGGCACTCAGTGGGCTCGTGCTCGCGTTCCTCGGCGTCGGCCTGACCATCGTGACCGGCGACCCGATCTGGGACGCGATCGGGACTATCTGCATCGGTGTCCTCCTCGTGCTCGTCGCGATCGTGCTCGGCGTCGAGACGAAGAGCCTCCTCGTCGGCGAGGGCGCCCGGCCGGCCGACACCGCGACGATCCAGCGCGCGATCCTGGACGGCCCGGAGACGCAGCGCATCATCCACATGAAGACGCTCTACCTCGGACCGGACGAACTGCTCGTGGCCGCGAAGCTCGCCTTCGACGCCGAGTTGCCCTTCTCCGACGTCGCGGCGTCCATCGACGTGATCGAGGAACGCGTGCGGGCGGCGATGCCGAGCGCCCGCGCGATCTACCTCGAGCCCGACGTGTTCCACGACCCGAGCCAGCCCGGCCCGCTAACGGACACCATCATCATCCGGGGCCGGGAATGAGCGCAGTCCACGCCGCACCGGCCACGGATGCCGCGCCGGTCGCGGTGAAGACGGCGCTCGTGCTGCGCCACGACGCCACCATCCACCTCGGCAACCTCGAACCCGTGCTCCGCGAGCACGGCTACACCGTGGACTACGTCGAGATCCTCAGCGACGACCTCGGCACGATCGACCCGACCGCCGCCGACCTCGTCGTCGTGCTCGGCGGGGAGATGGGCGCGTACGAGACCGAGGCCTTCCCCGCCCTCGCCGACGAGATCTCGATCCTGCGGAACCGGCTCGCGGCCGAACGACCGGTGTTCGGCGTGTGCCTCGGCGCCCAGCTGATGGCCAACGCGCTCGGCGCCAAGGTCTACCCCGGGCCGACGAACGAGATCGGCTTCCGAACGGTTGAACCGACGGGTCTCGGCGCCACCGGGCCGCTCCGCCATGTGGCCGGCGTCCCGGTGCTGCAGTGGCACAGCGACACCTTCGACCTTCCGGAGGGCGTGACGCGCCTGGCCGGTTCGCCGCAGTACGGTAACGAGGCGTTCGGCATCGGCGACTGGGCGCTCGCGGTGCAGTTCCACCCCGAGGTGACACCGGCCATGCACGAGGTCTGGCTGCGCGCATCCGCCGCGGAACTCACCGAGGCAGGCCTCGACCCGGAAACCCTGCGCGCCGAGCGCGACCTCTACGCCGGTTCGATGCAGGATGCCTCCCGCGCCTTGTTCAGCGAATGGCTCGACGGGCTGAATCGCTGAAGAATTCCCGGAGCAGGGCGCCGCACTCCTCGGCGTCGACCTCCCCGTAGACCTCGGCGCGATGGTTGAGCCTGCGGTCGCGCAGCACGTCGTAGACGGAACCCGCTGCGCCCGCCTTCTCGTCCCAGGCGCCGAAGACGACGACCGGGATCCGTGCGGCGAGGATCGCACCGGCGCACATCACGCAGGGCTCGAGCGTGACGACCAGAGTGCAGCCGGTCAGGTGCCAGTCGCCGAGGGCGGCAGCCGCTGCCCGGATGGCGACGATCTCGGCGTGACCGGTCGGATCCTGCCGTGCCTCCCTGTCGTTCCGGCCGCGGCCGATGACGACGCCGTCGGGATCGAGCACGACCGCGCCGACCGGGACATCGCCCGTCTTGAGGGCCGCGCGGGCCTCCCGGAGGGCAAGCCGCATCCATTCGCGGTGCTCGCGATCCTGCTCGCCCATCCGGATACCTCCCCCAGCTAGTAGATTGAGCCTATGCGAGTCCATGTAGCCGACCATCCGCTCATCACCCATAAACTGACGGTTCTGCGGGACAAACGCACCTCCTCACCGCTCTTCCGGTCCCTCGTGGAGGAGCTGATGACGCTCCTCGCCTACGAGGGAACCCGCGGGGTACGGGTCGAAGACATTACCGTCGAGACCCCGGTCGGGCTGGCCCACGGGGTGCAGATCAGCGACCCGAAGCCGCTCGTCGTGCCGATCCTGCGCGCCGGTCTCGGCATGCTCGAGGGCATGGTCAAGTTACTGCCGACCGCAGAGGTCGGATTCCTCGGCATGGCCCGCAACGAGGAGACCCTCCAGCCGACCACGTACGCGGAGCGCCTGCCCGACGATCTCTCCGACCGCCAGTGCTTCGTGCTCGACCCGATGCTCGCCACCGGCGGCTCGTTGATCGCGGCCATCCAGTTCCTCTTCGACCGCGGCGCCGTCGACGTCACGGCCATCTGCATCCTGGCGGCGCCCGAGGGCCTCGCCGCCGTCGAGGCGGCGTTCCCCGGTCGTGAGGTCTCGATCATCCTCGGCGCCGTCGACGAACGCCTCAACGAGCTCGGTTACATCGTTCCCGGACTCGGCGACGCCGGCGACCGTCTCTACGGACTCGTCTAGAACACACTCCGCCCGTTCCGCCGGTTGACACCACGCCGGCGGAACGCGCAGGTCCTGCGACCATCGAGCGTTGCAGCGCAGCAGGTTCACGAATCTTTGATGAAGTGCCTTTTCATCGAGGAACATGTGACGAAGTGCCCATCGGGCACGGATCCTCCCGCTCGACCCGACCGGGCCGAACGTGATGCAGCAGGCTTCCCGGCTTCCTGCGTCACAAAGTTGACACACGCCGTAACAGTGGGCTTTACTCACAGTTATGACAACCACTCACCGCCCCCTGACCTCCCTCGAGGCCCTTGGGACTGCCGGCATGATGATGCCCGGCATGCGCGCCGAGTGTTGCCGAATGTGCCGCTGAACCGCGACACCCTCGCCGAGCTCCCCTCTCGCCTCCGAACCCCGTGCAGTAGCACCCCGCGGTTCTGAGTCGGTCGGTTGAACTCCCGGAGCCTCTCCAACGCTCCGCACCCGGTCACAACGACCATTGCCGAACCCGCAACCGCGCAGAGCGCCGGGTTCACCCCAGCATCATCACCCCAAGGACTCCTGCCATGTCGCTCGCACACATTGACACCGCCCGCTCCATCCACAACGCCCGCCCGGCACTCGCCCTGGCGCCGGCCCCCGCCGCTCCCCGCATCCGCGCCGTGCCGGAGGGCACAGAGGCCAGAGGCTTCGTGCTCTACGTCGGCATCGACGAGGCCAAGGCCGCCGCCGCCGGCACCTCGCTGCACCGCATCGTCGAGGCGCTCAAGGCCCTCACCGAGGAACTGGCCCCGAACGCAGAGACCCACGCCGCAGTGGCACTCGCCCCGGCGGGGGCAGGCGGCCGCGACGTCGACGTCGTGCGCCTCGCCCTCCAGGACCCGGCCGCCCTGGCCCGCCACCGTACGGTGGCCGACCCGGACCGTGCCGCCGGCGGCGTGGTCGTGGACATCTCCCGCAAGCGCGTGGTGCTCGACAACGAGACCGCGGCCTTGACCTACAAGGAATTCGAACTCCTGCAGTACCTCGTGCTGCGTGAAGGCCGCACGATCGAGCGTGCCGAGCTCATCGAAAAGCTCTGGGACGCCGCCGACGAGGAAGACGCTCCCAACGAGCGCACCATCGACGTGCACGTGCGCCGCCTGCGCGCCAAGCTCGGCCGCTACGAAGACATCGTGCGTACCGTGCGCGGCGTCGGCTACCGCTTCGACCGTCACGCGGATGTCTCGATCCGCCAGTCGACGACGCCGAGCCCCGACGTCTTCTAGGTTCTCCCCCGTACCCCGGGCCCCGGGCCCCGCACCGACTCTCATCCGCAGTGAGTTGCGGACACAGCACCGTCGCCGCGCGCACGAACGTGTCTTCACCGCAACTGAGAATGCCCGAGGCCTCTGCGCGGGCGTGGGCGGATTCGTGACGCGGACCGGGCGTTAACGTGATTGAGGGCCGGTCGTAGAGGCTTAACGACCGACCCTCTTCCCTTGCACCAAGAGTGTCCTGCAATCACATTTCGCGTCTTCCGCCACAGCAAACGGTTGACGCACAACGAATATATAACGAACCGGTAACGGAAAGCTAGCTGTGCGGCTGTATTCTTTCTGCGAATTCGCCAAGAGCCGTGCAGCGAGGGCTGGCGTAGATTCTCTAGTCTGGAGAGACACGACTGAGGAGGACCGGTGACGGATCGAGCGGCCGCAGTATCCGCCTGGGAATCGCTGTTTCGCGCGCAAGTGGCGATCATGCGCAGCCTCGCGAGCGACTTTCCGTCCCGCGAGATTTCCTTCAACGAGTACGACGTGCTCTTCAACCTGTCCAGGGAGCCGGATCGGCGCATCCGCCTACGCGACCTGAACCAGCACGTTCTACTCACCCAGCCGAGCGTGAGCCGGCTGATCGACCGCCTGGCCTCGCGTGGGTACATCCACAAGGTCACCGACCCGAACGACGGGCGCGGTGCCATCGTCGAGCTGACGGATGCCGGGTACGCGTTGTTCCGCAGTGTCGCGGTCGATCACATGGGCTCGATCTCCGCCCGGTTCGGCGACGCCCTCTCCAACGAGGAACTCGAGCAGCTCACCGCCCTCTGCGACCGGCTCAGGATCGGGCCGGCGGGTTGCCCGCCGCCGGAAGACCTGCCCTGTTGAGAATGGCGGCCCGGGCGTAGTTTGAACCGCAGGAGGTGCGTGGACATGCGCGCAATCATCGGCGACAGGATCATCATTCGCGGCCGGACGGTCGAGACACCGGACAAACACGGGGAGATCGTCGAGGTGCGCGGGCCCGACGGTGAGCCGCCGTACCTGGTCCGCTTCGGCGAGGGCCACCAGAGTGTCGTCTACCCCGGCGCCGATTTCGTTGTCGAGCGCTCCGACACGGACTGACGCCCCTGACGGCGAACCACAGGCGGGCACGAGCGGCGGCGGGGTTCCTTTCCTGTACGGATACATACTTCGACACATCCGTCTAGGGGGTACCGCGACGGGTTTCGAGAGTTAGCGTTGAAGTACACGTTACAAACCGTGGCGGGTAAGAGGATTAGGGGACCTAACCATGCTGATCACGTGTCCGTTCTGTCATTCGCCGGCGCAGCTCACGCCGAACGCCGCGCACGCGAAGCAGATCACCCTGCCGCTCTACGTGCTCAAGTGCTCGGGCTGCGAACGCACGAGTGTGCGGATCGAGCCGGTTCGCAAGCAGCACCTCACGGTCGGGGCGCACTGACCCGGAACCCGGTGTTCGACGGTCCAGGACCCGAGGCTCGAAGCGCACCCGAAGCGCCCTGAGCATCCGGTCGTAATCGTGCGGATGTGTCCGCCCTGTCGGACGCACTCCCTAGGCTGTCAGGGTGGGAACAGCTGCAGGGAGTGACGAGGGAACGGCGCCGTCAATCGCCGCGCCCACAGGGCCCGGCATGCCCGCAGTCGCGCCGGACCTGACGCAGCGGGAGGCGCCGGAACGCGCGCCGTCCCCGGACTGCTCGAGCCGGTGGCGGCCGGCCCATCCGACGGATGTCGGTCTCACCCTCTCGCGCCTGCGCCGAGGCCGGTCAGACCCCACCTTCCAGGTGAGCCAGGACGGTGCCGTGTGGCGCACCACGCTCACCAAGTCCGGGCCGGCGACCCTCCGCCTCACCCAGTCCGGCCTGACCGAGCTACACTGCGAGGCGTGGGGCGAGGGCGCGCGGGAGGCCCTCGAAGGCGCTCCGGACCTTCTCGGGGAACGCGACGATCCCTCGGGGTTCGTCGCGCAGCATCCGCTCGTGCGAGACGCGCACCGGCGCTGGCCCGGCCTGCGGATCCCCCGCACCGGGCGGGTCATCGAATCGCTCATCCCCGCGATCCTCGAACAGAAGGTCATCAGCCTGCAAGCGACGGCCTCGTTCCGCGCCCTCGTCCGCGCGCATGGAACGCCGGCGCCCGGTCCAGCACCTGCGGGGATGCGCGTGCCGCCGTCGGCCAGGGCCTGGCAGCTCATCCCCTCCTGGGAATGGCATCGGGCCGGTGTCGACCCGCAGCGGTCCCGCACGGTGATGGTCTGCCTTGCCGTGGCGCGGCAGCTGGAAGCGGCGAGCGACCTGACGGCGGCCGAGGCGAGCGCACGGTTGCGCGCGGTGCCGGGGATCGGCGAATGGACGGCGGCGGAAGTCGCCCAGCGGGCCTTCGGTGACGCCGATGCGCTCTCGGTCGGCGACTATCATCTCGCCGGGGCGATCGGCCACACCCTGTTCGACGCGGATTTCGACGACGCGCTCATGGTCGCCGCGATGCGCATCTGGCAGCCGCACCGCTACCGGGTCGTCCGCCTGCTCGAGGCCTCCGGGACCCTAGGCAAGCCCCGTCACGGGCCCCGGCTCGCCTTCGTCGACCACAGGGGTCACTGAGGCGGACCCGGGTTCTGCAGCCGCTGCGGATGCTGGAGGCACTTCGGTTGCCGGCGGCGCTGCGGGCGCTGGAGCCACTTCGGGCTCCGCGGGCGCCGAGGGCGTGGTCACCGCTGCCGGCACAGCGCCTGCCGCGGGCGCCTTCCGCCTTCCGCAGACGAAGTAGGTGATCGGCCCCACGAAGTTCAGTCCGATGACGGCGGCCCACAGGAGCTTGGGTCCGTTGACGAGTGCGGCGGGCCGCTTCGCCAGGTCCGCCCACGCGGTCGCGGCGAGCGCCAGCTGCACCGATCCGGCGACGAGGACGCCGGTCTGCTCCCTGGGACTGAGGTCGCTCCAGGCCCGTTTCCGCGCCGATCGCTTCGAGATGGTCTTCCTGGCCGATGTCATACGATCCTCCCCCGGTGCCGCCCTCTGCGGCAGCCGACGACCACAGCGTACGCCCGGTCCGCCGGCCCCGCCCGCACGCCCTGCCAGGCCGACATCCCCGTGATCCGCAGGTTGCTTAGAAGCTCGCTTGATTGGTTGTATTGAGAAAATCTCACGCGTATAACTGGGCAATATGCTTCGAGGCGACATCGATGGCGCTGAGCCTCAGGCCGATCGGGAATGGCGAGCCATGGGATACCTGATGTACAAGGGGATGATCGTCGATTTCGACGATCGGCTTCTCGCTCACCTGCAGATCGTGATCGTGCAGAAGCTCCGCAGGGGCGAGAGTTTCCTGCTCTCCTGGCCCGATGCCGGGAAATCCGGCGGTCACAGTTCGGCGTGGTTGCACCCGTCGATCCCGCTTTACTTCCGGTTCAGTGGTGGGCACGCTCCGAGCCTCAACGAGAGATGGCTGCACTGCCTGAGCGAATCGGCGAACAGTTCCGCCGGTCTGGTCGTGATCGGGGAAGAGGACTCCCTCCTCGATGCAGGTCCACGGCAGGCATCTTTTCCCCACCGACGCACCGAAGGATACCTCGTGCACGCGGCCCCGCTGACGCAGGAGATCACCGCCCGCGGAGACTGAGCGCGGATGCCTCTGGCCGGTGGGCGCGGGAATTCGGTGACCGGGGCGAAGCGTAGCCTTGAACCATGAGCTTGCCGCAGCTCCACCCTGCCGATTCCACTGACCCCGTCGCGTCGATCTATCGGGAAACGGCTGATGAGGTGCTCAGCGCATTCGGCAGCTCGCGCTCAGGGCTGACGACCGGCGCGGCGGACGAGCGGCGCATCCGCTCGGGCAGCAACGCGATCGTCGCCCTCAAGAAGGAGTCCACGCTGAGGCGCTACCTGCGCCAGTTCGCGGACTGGATGATCGTGTTGCTCCTCGCGAGCGCCGCCATCACGGGGTTCCTCGGCGACCTGGGCACCGCGGGCGTCCTCGTCGCCCTCGTCGGCTTCAACACCCTGATCGGTTTCGTGCAGGAGAACCGCGCGGAGAAGACCATGGAGGCGCTCGAGAGGCTCGTCGACCCGACCACCCAGGTCTATCGGGACGGCGTCCTGACCGAGATCGAGTCCCGTGCACTCGTGCCAGGCGACGTAGTGCGACTCACCGAAGGCGCCTCCGTGCCCGCCGACGTGCGGCTGGTCGACACCACCGCCTTCTCCACCAACGACTTCGCCCTGACCGGCGAGAGCGACCCGACCCGGAAGTTCGCCCGGCCGATCCCACACGAGGTTCCGCTCGCGGACCGCCACAACCTGGCGTTCGCGGGCACCAGCGTTGCGACCGGCGAGGCGCTCGGCCTCGTCACCGCCACCGGGATGCACACCGAGCTGGGGCGGATCGCCCGGCTCAGCCAGTCGGCCCCGCAGACCCGGAGCCCGCTGCAGGTCGAGACGGGCAAGATCGCGAAGTACGTCACGTACGGCGTCGCCGTGGTGTCTCTCGTCGTGCTCGTCATCGCCGTGCAGTCCGAACTTCCGCTCCGCGAAGCGATGCTCTTCGCCGTCGGATTCGCCTGCGCCCTCATCCCCCAGGGGCTGCCCGCGGAGGTCAACACCGCCCTCGCCGCGGCCGCAGGCACCCTCGCCCGACAGAATGCCCTTGTCAAGAAGCTCAGCTCGGTGGAGACGCTCGGGGCGACGCACGTGATCTGCACCGACAAGACCGGCACGCTCACCAAGAACGAGATGACGGTCAGCGAGCTCGTCGTCGGCGGCGCCGACTACCGGGTCACCGGAATCGGCTACGCGCCGCTCGGCGTCTTCGAGCCGGAGCCGCGGAGCGGCGCGGCAACGGACCGGTTGCGCGCGTTCCTCACCGCGGGGGTCTTTGCGAACAACGCCCGGCTGGTCGCCCCGACCGGAGACGACGACTGGCGAATCCTCGGCGACCCGACGGAAGGCGCCCTCCTGGTCGCGGCAGGCAAGGCCGGAATCGACCTCGAGGCTTTGCGCGCCGGCTCCCCCGAAATCAGCGAGTTGCCGTTCGATTCCACCCGGAAACTGATGACCAGCATCCGTCGGGGCCCGGACGGAGTCATCACCGCATACTCGAAGGGCGCCCCGGAGAGCCTTCTCGCCCGGGCCACCCTGATCGACGACGGCAGCACCGTCCGCTCGCTCACGGACGCCGACCGTACCGTCCTTCTCGCCCGGCACACCGAGAAGGCGAGCCGCGCGCTGCGCAACCTCGTCTTCGCGACGCGGGTGCTCACCGAAGCGGATGCCGCCAGTGGCGACATCACCGTCATCGAACGCAATCTGACCGTCCTGGGCCTCGTCTCGATGCAGGACCCGATCCGCGACGCCGTCCCCGCCGCCATGACGACCGTGCTCGCCGCCGGGGTGAAGGTCAACATCGTCACGGGCGACTTCTCCCTCACGGCCGAGGCCATCGCGCACCAGGCCGGACTGTCGGGCGACGACGGTCTCAGCATCGTCACCGGCGCCGAGCTCGCGGAGATGCCCGATGCCGAGGTGCTCCGTCACGCGCTCGGCGGCGGCACCGTCTTCAGCAGGGTCGCACCGGAGGACAAGGTGCGCATCGTCGACCTCGTCAAGGCCTCCGGCCACATCGTCGCCGTCACCGGCGACGGCATCAACGATGCGCCGGCGTTGCGGCACGCGAACATCGGGGTCGCGATGGGCGCCTCCGGGACGGATGTCGCCAAGCAGGCCGCCGAGATCGTGCTGCTCGACGACAGCTTCGCGACCCTCGTCAACGCGATCGCCGAGGGCCGGACGATCTACCGCAACATCACCAAGGGCGTGCTGAGCTGCCTGACCTCGAACATCGCCGAGTTCGTGGTGAACACCGCAAGCCTGGCCCTGGCCTCCCTGTTCGGCGTGCCCCTCGCCCTGAACGTGCTGCAGTTCCTCGCGATCGACCTACTCGGGGAGATCTTCCCGATCGCGGCGCTCGGCAAGGACCCCGCAGAAGGGGAGACGATGAAGGACCCGCCGCGGGATTCCCGCGCGCGGATCCTGAACGGGCGGTCGATCGTCGACGTACTCTGGTGCGGGTCGCTGATCGGCGCCTTCGCCATGGTCAACTACCTGGCCTTCTTCACGCGGAACGGAATCGACCCGTTCAGCCAGGCGGTGCCCGCCGTGCCGCTCGCCCAGGCTATGTCGATCACCTACGTCACGATCATGGTCTGCCAGCTGGTCAGCATCATCCAGCGCCGCAGCGTGCACGGGTTCTTCACGAGGTACCAGTTCACCAACGCCTCGTTCTGGTACGCCATCGCGCTCGCGCTCACGATCATGCTCGTCATCGTGTACGTGCCGTTGGTCGCGGGCTTCTTCGGCACGAGCGGGCTCGGTGTCCTCGACTGGTTCTTCGTCCTCTGCACCGCCGTCGTGTTCCTCGGCATCCGTGAGGGTGGTGCGGCCCTTCGGCGCCGCCGCGCGAGCGTACCCGTCCTCCGGGCCTGAAGCATCCGCTTCGCACCGGGGCCGGCACCGCGCCCGCGCCGGTTTCGGCGGCCCGCGACCGCGCCCGCGCCGGTTTCCGCACACCGCGCCCGCCGTTTCGGGCGCGCCCTGCCGAAACCGGTGCGGTGTCGGTCCCGGCCGCGATCTGGCACGCTGGAGGGGTACACCGCTGCACCAGCACCAGCACCAGGAGTTCCATGCCTTTCGCCGACCAACTCATCGGAATGCCGACCGCGGTCGCCCTCACCACGGCGATCCAGGCCGTCACGCCGCACGCGCCGCTCACCGCCCTGCACGAAGCCACCGGGATGCTCGCCCCCTTCTCGCTTCGTGAGCGGAGCGACCTGCTGCGCGACGCCCTGCTGGCCGACCTGCCCGGCGACTACACCTCGTTCGCCGCGACCATCCGCGCCGCCGCGTCGGGACCCGCGCCGTTCACGGGCTGGCTGATCTGGCCGGTGTCGACCGCGATCGCGGTCAAGGGCATCGAGGCGGGCACGGATACCGCCTTCGACGACGCCCTGGGTATGCTCGCCGAGCTCACCGGCCGGCTCAGCTCCGAATTCGCCATCCGGATCCTGCTCGAACACGACCTCGACCGGGCGCTCCCGGTCGTGCTGGGCTGGACCGCCTCGAGCGACGCCGACGTGCGCCGGCTGGCGTCGGAGGGCACCCGGCCGTTCCTGCCGTGGGCACGCCGGGTGCCGGGCATCCTCGCCGAGCCGACCGCGACGCTGCCGATCCTGCACGCGCTGTACCGCGACGAGGACGAGGTCGTGCGCCGGTCCGTCGCCAACCACCTCAACGACCTCAGCAGGCAGCAGCCGGAGCTCGTGGTCGCCACGACGGCCGCCTGGCTCGCCGACCCGGACGCGAACACCGCCCGGCTCGTGCGACACGCGCTGCGCACCCTCGTGAAACGGGGCAACCCGGCCGCGCTCGCACAGCTCGGTTTCCATGCCGCCGACGTGACGGTGGCCGGCCCGGTGCTGAACGAGACGAACGTGCCGTTCGGCGGAACGGTGAACTTCACCGCCAGCATCCGCAACGATGCCCGGGTCACCACCCGCCTGGTGGTCGACTATGTCATGCACCACCAGAAGGCGAACGGCACCCTCAGCGGCAAGACGTTCAAGCTCACGACCCTGACCCTGGAGCCCGGCGAGGTCGTGCTCCTGACCAAGGGGCACTCGCTGCGGGCGATCACCACGCGCAGGTACTACCCCGGAGAGCACGCCGTCGAACTGCAGGTGAACGGCGTGCCGTCGGGCAAGACACCCTTCACCCTGCTGCCGGAGGCCTGACCGGCCGGATCGCCCTGACCACGACGTCGCGCACGGGGGTCGCGTCGTCGTGAGCGGCGGGCGCCTCCCGTCCGCGCGATTCGGCGACCTCGACCTCGAGGTCCTCGCCGGCGATCGCGGCAAGCACGTCGTCGACCCCGAACATCAGCTCGCGGAAGTGCGCCCGGTGCTCGCCGGCATCGGCTTCTGAGACGTCGTGGCCGACGATGAGCAGGGTGCCGCCCGGCGCGACGGCCGCCGCGAGCGCCCGGAACAGCTGGCTCCTGGCGGGCCCGGGCAGGTGCATGAACTGCGACGTGACGAGGTCGAATGAGCGGGGCTCAGGCGACCAGGCGGTCAGGTCGTGCTGTTCCCAGCGGATGCGCGCCGCGGCCGGTCCGTCGACGGACTCCGCCCGGGCGCGCGCCTTGGCGAGCGCGTTCGTCGAGATGTCGACGCCGGTGACCTGCCACCGGCGCAGCGCCAGCCAGAGCGCGTCACCGCCCTCCCCGCTGCCGATGTCGAGTGCCCGGCCCGGTGCGAGCGAGGTGGCTTCGGACACCAGCACGGGATTCGGGTCGCCGCTCCACGCCAGCCCGGGGGCGGCGTAGCGGTCCTCCCAGTAGTCGCGGCCGAACGGGTGTTCCTCGTGTGTCATGGCAGACCTCCTGCACCGATGCTCGGCCAGGAGAAACGGAATCGCCAAGCCCGTTTGCCGAAGTGGCAAGATCGACCCATGGAAGACACATCCGCTTCGACAGAATCGATGCTCGCGGCCGTCGGCCCGCTGCTGCGGGCCCGGCGCACCGAACAAGGCATGACACTCGCCGAGCTGTCCGGCATCACGGGCATCTCGGTCAGCACGCTGTCGCGGCTCGAATCCGGGCAACGGCGTCCCGCGCTCGAGCTGCTCCTGCCGCTGGCCCGGGCCTATGCCGTTCCGCTCGACGAACTGGTCGGGGCGCCGGAGACGGGTGACCCGCGCATCCACTTGCGGCCGACGCGGCACCGCGACCAGACGATCGTGCCGCTGTCCCGCGGTAGCAGCGGCGGACCGCAGGCCTTCAAGCACCTGATCCCCGCCTCGGTGGCAGAGCGGGAGCCGGATCCGAGGGTGCACGAGGGGTACGAGTGGATCTACGTGCTGCGCGGCCGCCTGCGCCTCGTGCTCGGCGCGCACGACCTCGTGCTCCCGGCCGGGGAGGCCGCCGAGTTCGACACCCGCACGCCGCATTGGTTCGGCAGGGTCGGGCCGGGCGACGTCGAGTTCCTCACCCTCTTCGGCCGGCAGGGCGAGCGGATGCACGTGCGCGCGGCTCCGCCCGGACGCCTGGGCGAGTGACTCGCGGCCGCGAGCCTCTCACCGCGCCCCGGTGTTGCGCAGCAACTCCATTGTCTGGGCCGTTGTCAGGTCAGGAAGGTAGGCGTTGGCCAGTGAGCGGCCGATGAGGGGGAGCGTGAGCGGGTCACGGTACGCCAGGTGGAGACTCCGGTAAGACGGGTGGAACTTCGACTTGTATCTGAACAGGGAGGCGAATCCGTAGGAGGGCTCCAGCATCCGCGACACCAGGTTCATGAAATCGGCCAACGGGGTCGGCGTACCGGGTTCCTCCCCAGCCGACGGCGGCATGGTCGCGAGCGGTGCGCCGGAGAGGCTGAGGGTCGCGAGACCGTCCTTCTGCATGCGCAGGGCGGCGGAGGCGATCAGGAATTCCATGATTCCGGGCATGCTGTCGTCCGCTCGCCGCATGAAGTCGAGCGTCCATCCGACTGGTGCGCCATCCCGGTAGACCGGCAGCCAACTCGTGATCGCCTGGATGCGATGGTCTGCGTCGACGGCGAGCATGAGCCGCACGTCCGGGTCCTTGAGCTGCTCCAGACCGCCCAGGGTGAAGCCCATCTCCGGGAGCGCCTTCTCGCTCACCCACTGCTCTGAGATCGCCCGCACCTGGGTTTGCGAGTCGCTGGAGAGGTCGGTATAAGTCACCCACTGCGCCGTGATGCCCTGCTTCAGTGCGCGATTGAGCGGTGTTCGCACGTTCTGCCACGACTTGCCCGTGAGGGAGAGGGTGAGTGGATCGATGAGCGTCTCCACGCCGACGGGCACCGAGGACCACCCGAGTTCGTCGAAGTAGGAGAGATACTCCTCGTGAATGCTGTAGAAGGCCACGACCCAGTTCTGGCTGTCGCAATACGCTATGAATTCGAGGATGGCGTCTCGTTCCGTTCCGCTGGCGCAGAGCGGGTCGGACACCGTGATCGCCACTCCCCCGACGAGTCGGTAGGCGACGGCGGAGTCGGTTGTGTCGCTGAACCAGTAGCGGTTGCCGTCCCACGTGGCCATGAATCCGTAGGTGCCGGCCCCGCGCCTGATGAAGCGACGGATCGTGTCCTGCCCCATCGTCGCATCCGCAGGGACGACGGTCGAGATCAGCAGGCGAATGAGGCAGACACACACGATGGCCCAGAAGACCGGTCCCATCCACTGGGACACGAACTGGGTGAGGGGGTCCCTCGACATGAAGAACACGTCGCGTGAGAGGACGAAGTTCACCGGTACGAATCGAAGGGGGATGCCGAGGGCGAGGTTCCCGGGTTCGAGTGCGGGCGCGAAGCTGTCGATGGTGGCGCGGGCCACCACGAAATAGCTCGCCGAGAGCGCGACGAGTGCCGCCCCGCTCACAACCCAGAACTGACCGATTCGACGCGAAGTCGAGACCAGGCGGAAGTTCCGGCGCGTGACGATGAGCACAACCGCCACGCTGACCGGGATAAGGATCGGGCCGCCGATCCAGACGATGATCTCGACGATGTCGATGGAGGACGCGGTCGCCGACCCATCCCCCTGATCCAGGGCGCTGGCCACATAGACGGTCGAGAGGACGGCGAGGACGACATTCATGATGATCGCGAGCCACCAGGCCGCCCGCTTCCCCTGCCGGAGACCATAGGCGGACACGAGCAGCAGGACGAGGGGAACGAAGAGCATGACGACGGATCCGGGGCTGTGAATCGCCAGAAAGGCCTGGTCGTGCGCGCAGGCCAGCACGGTCTCCTGTGCACAGGCATCGCGGACGTCCTCGATCGCGGGGAACGGGTCGCCGAAAATCCAGCCGAACAGGGACAACACCCCTGAGCCGTTCGACGCCGCTGAGATTGCGGGTCCGATCGCACTGATCGCCACCGCCAGGGAAACCAGAGTCCTGGTCTCCGTGTGCGTGCTCCTGTGGAGATTGAACCGCGCCCGACGCTCGTGCAGGATCTCGCCGAGGAAGAGTCCGAGAACGGCGGCGATCAGCCGATAGGCGTCGGCGGAGGTTCCCCCGTACAGCGCCAGGACGAGAAGAGTCGCGAAACCCCAGACACGAATCCTCCTCCGCACCAGCGGCCCTGCGAAGGCGCTCGCGGCCAACGCTGCTCCCGCGATCGGGATCACGGGGTCCAGAGTCGCCGCGAAATTCATGTCAGTCGACCACCACTCGCCGATGCGTCCGCCGCCCCACTGGAGGAGCACCCCGAGACCGACACCGAGGAGACCCGTGACCGTCATGGCCAGCAGTAGTCGGGCATGGCCAAGGGAGCGCTCAGCCTGGGGCAGGATCACGAGGCACGCGAAGACGACGACGATGAGTTGGGCCGGGCTGTCCACCATGACGAGTGATGAGACGATCGACCACCAACGACCGGAGCCGATCGTCGAATCCGCGTCGGCGCCCCACGACTGCGCCGTTATCGGGGAGAGGGGACCGAACAGCGTGCCCGCGATTCCGGATGCGACGAGAACAGAGCACAGGAACAGCAGACTCACCGGCATCGACATCAGATAACGGCCGACGTAACGCCGAGCGTGCTTCACGTCTCGTCCCCGGAACGGGCACAACAACCGCCGACCCGAACGCACAACCTGCAGACGTCCAACACACTTCCCCCCGGTACGATCACAGTCCTGATGACGGGGTTTAGCGTACAAGGATTCCCTGAGAGCTCGAAGGCGCTCCCGACCGGTGGCTGGACATGCAAAAAGCCCCGTGAACAGGATTTCTCCTCTGCACGGGGCTTTTGTACTGTGCGCCCGAAGGGATTCGAACCCCCAACCTTCTGATCCGTAGTCAGATGCTCTATCCGTTGAGCTACGAGCGCATGTGCCAGGCGAAATCCTTCGCGAAGACAACTTAGAAACTATAACAGATTTCCGGGCCCCTCCCGTTCGAGGGCTTGCGAGAGACACACGGATGCTGCGCTCAGGTGTGCTCTCCGGCCGCCGGGGTCCCGGCATCCGTCATGCTCTTCGGGGTGCGGATGCCGAGCCAGGAGACGAGGGCGCCGGCGAACATGAGCGCGGCGGTGACCACCAGGACCCGCTGGAACCCGGCGACGCCGAGCTGTTCGCCCGCGATCGTGCCGGCGAGCGCGATCATGATGAGGCCGGCGACCCGGGAGACGGCGTTGTTGATCGCCGAGCCGATTCCGGCCTGCTCGGGGTGGATGGAACCGAGCACGGCGCCGGTCAGGGGTGCAACCGTGATCGAGAGCCCGAGACCCACGACGGCGATGCCGGGGATCACGGTGCGCCAGACATCCACCGGGGGAACGGCCAGGGTGAGGAGGAGGAAGCCGCTGCCGGCCACGATCGGGCCCAGAGTCATGAAGAGCCGCGGGCCGAACCGGGCCGCGAGCCCGCCGAACAGGGTCGAGAAGAACAGCATCATCAGGGTCGCCGGGATGCCCGCGAGTCCCGCGCTCGTCGCCGAGAGGCCGCCGACCTGTTGCAGGTAGACGGCGAAGATGAAGAAGCCGAGGCTCAGCGCGCCGTAGATGCCGACGGTCGCGAGGTTGCCCGCCCAGAAGTTGCGCGCCCGGAAGAGGCCGAGGGGCATCATCGGGTGCGGGGCGCGGGCCTCCCACCAGAGGAAGGCGGCGAGGGAGAGCAGCCCGACGATCAGGGGCAGGTAGACGATGGGACTGCCCCAGCCGAGCCTGCCCTGCTCGATGAGCGCGAAGACGGGACCGCCGAGGCCGACGACGGCGAGGCACGCCCCGGCGACGTCGATCCGGGCGGTCGGACCGGTGCGTTCCGGTTCCCGGACCCCGGCGAGCACGATGAGCGTCGCCGCGATCGGCAGTACGTTGATCGCGAAGACGAGTCGCCAGCTGCTCGTGTCGACGAGGACGCCGCCGAGGATGGGGCCGGCGATGCCCGCGATGCCGGTCCAGCCGGTCCAGGCTCCGATCGCGCGGCCCTGCGCCGGTCCGGTGAACGTCGAGGTGATGAGGGCGAGGGAGCTCGGGACGAGCAGGGCGGCTGCGGCACCCTGCAGGATCCGCGCGACGACGAGCGCGGCGCCCCAGGGTGCGACGGCGCAGGCGAGCGAGGTGACCCCGAACCAGATCAGCCCGACGCGCAGCACGCGCACCCGGCCGAAGGTGTCGGAGAGCGAGCCGGCAACGAGGATCAGGGCGCCGAGGGAGAGCAGGTAGCCGTCGACGACCCACTGCTGCAGCGTGAGGCCGCCGCCGAGTTCGCGGGAGATCGCGGGGAGCGCGACGTTGACGATCGAACCGTCGAGGAACGCGACGAAGGAGGAGAGGATGGCAACGATCAGGATCCGGCGTTCGCGAGGAGTCACCCGGCAATTCAACCCCGGATCCGGGGCAAAGTGAACCCGAACCCGGGGTAGCCGGTGCGCGGAGCGGGTGCAACACTGGCGCCATGACCCCGCCGAGCCGCAACACCCAGGCCTCATACGACTACTCCGGACTGCGTGCGCTCTTCATCAACTGCACGCTCAAGCGCAGCCCCGAAGCCAGCAACACCCAGGCGATCATCGACCTGAGCATGAACCTGATGCACGAGCAGGGCGTCTACGCCGAGACGATCCGGGCGGTCGACCACGATATCGCGACCGGTGTCTATCCCGACATGACCGAGCACGGCTGGAAGACGGATGCCTGGCCGGCGCTCTTCGACAAGGTGCAGACCGCGGACATCCTCGTCATCGGCGGCCCGATCTGGCTCGGCGACAACAGTTCGGTGACGAAGCGCGTGATCGAGCGGCTCTACGCGATGAGCGGGGAATTCAACGAGAAGGGTCAGTACGTCTACTACGGCAAGGTCGGCGGCGCCATCATCACCGGCAACGAGGACGGCGTGAAGCACTGCTCGTCGAACATCCTCTACAGCCTGCAGCACATCGGCTACTCGATCCCGCCGGCCGCTGATGCGGGCTGGATCGGCGAGATCGGGCCGGGGCCGAGCTACCTGGACTCCGGGTCCGGCGGCCCCGACAATGACTTCACCAATCGCAACACGACCTTCATGACCTGGAATCTGATGCACCTCGCGGCGATCCTGAAGGCCAACGGCGGCTTCCCCGCCTATGGGAATCTCCGCAAGGAGTGGGACACCGGAGAGCGTTTCGGTTTCGAGCCCAATCCCGAATACCGCTGACCCGGCAGCCGGCCAGCCCCAGACCCCGCACCCCACACGATCACCAGCAACACACGCGATCGCCAGCCAGACGAAGGACCCAGACAACTCCAGAAGATTCCCACGAGGAGGACCGCATGTCCACAGCAGTGACCCTCGACGACGAGCCGCATCCAGGCCCCAACCCCGGCCTGGGAGCACCCGTCCGCTCCGTTCCCCTCCCCCGCGGTCGCCTCGACGTCCGCGTCACCGGCGGGGTCGTGCGCGGGGTGCACGAGGACAGGATCCTGGCCTGGCGGGGGATCCCGTATGCGGCACCACCGGTCGGTGACGGTCGGCTCCGGGCACCGCGTCCGGTGGAACCGTGGGAGGGCATCCGCGATGCCTCGAGGTTCGGCACGATCGCCTCGCAACCGCATCGCGGTCAGTTTCGCGCCCACGGGCCGCGCAGTGCCTCGGGGGAAGACTGCCTCACGATCAATGTGATGCGCCCTGCCGCGGCACACCGGCGCCGCCTTGGCCTGCCGGTGATGGTGTTCATCCACGGCGGTGGCTACAGCGTGGGGTCCTCGCAGGACTTCACGGGCCGCGGCGAGCGCTTCGTGCGGAGCGGCCACGTCGTCTACGTCAGCTTCAACTACCGCCTGGGTGCGCTCGGCTACATCGACTTCACCAGGTATTCGACACCCGAGCACCCCTTCGAGAGCAATCTCGGGTTGCGCGACCAGGTCGCCGCCCTCCGTTGGGTGCGGGACAACATCCGTGCCTTCGGCGGCGACCCGAACAACGTGACGGTGTTCGGGGAATCCGCCGGCGGGAACGCGGTCGTCACGCTGATGGCGACACCGTCGGCCGAGGGTCTCTTCGCGCGTGCGATCGCCCAGAGCTCGCCGTCCAACGCCGCGTTCTCGCGCGAACTCACGGAGGCCTGGGCCGAGGAGGCCCTCGAGGAGGTGCGGACGCTCACGGAAGCCGACGCCGGAGCGGTCGGCCTTTCTCCGGACGAGCTGCTCGCTCTGGCGCCCGCCGACGTGATCTCCCAAGCCGTCGTCGCGGTGCAGACCCGGACCCCGGACTCGAACCCGGGCACCTTCTGCCTCGTGCCGGTCGTCGACGGCGACTTCCTGCCGGAACGACCGGTCGACGCCTTCCGCGCCGGCCGCGAACACCGGGTCCCGCTCATCATCGGTTCCAACGAGCGGGAAGGCACCCTCTTCCGCGGCAGGGTCGACATCCTGCCGCGCTCGGCTCCCCGGATCAGCGCCATCTTCGGGCAGGCGCCGCAGAGCTCGCACGAGGCGATGCGTGCGGCATACGCGGGGTTGTCACCGCTGCGCGGCTCCGTCGATTTCGGCAGCGACTTCGTGTTCTGGTACCCGAGCCTGCAGCTCGGGGAGCTGCACTCCCGGGTCGCGCCGGTCTACGTCTACCGCTTCGACCTCGCTCCGCGCCTGATGCACATGCTCGGCTTCGGCGCGACCCACGGCATCGAGCTCTTCGCCCTGTTCGATCAGGCGGACCTGCCCGTCGCGCGGATCATGAGCATGCTCGGCGGTCGCGAGCCCTTCATCAACGCGGGCGAACGGATGCGCCGGCACTGGCTGCACTTCGCGGTCACCGGCCGTCCCGATACCGGTTGGCCCCGCTACACCGAAGACGACCGACTGACCCTGATCATTGACGCGGAGGACCGCGTCGAGTCGGATCCCCGCGGGGACCGGCGTGCCGTGTGGCAGGAATTCCTACCCGACTGGTGATCGTGGGATCCGCCCGCGGCTCGAAGACATGCGAAACCGGAACATTCTGCAGGTGCGGGCCGTGAGAAACGGGGGTAGAACGGTGTCAATCACGATCGCTCACCGCTGAGGGACCGCGTTCGCCCTGTTCCGCACTGTTGCCGGCCCCGGTCGGCCCTCATCTGGGGAGTACTGATGACCGATAGCGCTTCGTCCCACGCCGGCGAGAAACGTTCAGACCAGGTCGACAGCAAGGGGTTGAAAGGCGGAGCGCTCGGCCTGCTGTCGAGCGTGGTCGTCGGGATGGCGTCGACGGCCCCCGCCTACAGCCTCGCCGCGAGCCTCGGGTTCATCGTCGCGAGCGGCGGCGCCCTCCTCGCGGGTGTCAAGGCACCGGGCATCGTGTTGCTCGCCTTCGTGCCGATGTACCTCATCGCCGTCGCGTACCAGGAACTCAACAAGGCGGAGCCGGACTGCGGGACGACCTTCACGTGGGCGACCCGGGCGTTCGGCCCGATCACCGGCTGGCTCGGCGGCTGGGGCATCATCGCAGCGGACGTCATCGTGATGGCCAACCTCGCCCAGGTCGCCGGCTCGTACTCCTTCACCTTCATGGGCGACCTCGGGCTGACCGGCGTCGCCGACCTCGCGAACGACCAGTTCTGGTCGACGGTCGCCGGGGTGATCTGGATCGTCATCATGACCTGGATCTGCTACCGCGGCATCGAGCTCTCGGCCCGCATCCAGTACGTGCTCCTGGGCATCGAGGTCGTCGTACTGATCATGTTCGCCGTGTTCGCGCTCATTCGCGTCTACACCGGGAGCGCGGAAAGCTACTCGCTGACCCCGACGCTCGACTGGTTCAACCCGTTCACGCTCGACTTCGGCAGCGTGATCGCCCCGGCCGTGCTGACCGCCGTATTCATCTACTGGGGCTGGGACACAGCCGTCTCCGTCAACGAGGAGACGGCCGACCCGAGCAAGACGCCTGGCCGGGCCGCCATCATCAGCACCCTGCTTCTGCTCGGCACCTACGCCCTCGTGACCGTCGCGGCGGTCGCCTTCGCCGGCGTCGGCACCGACGGCGTGGGCCTCGGCAACGACGCGAACTCGGCGGACGTCTTCGCCGCGATCGGGCCGGCCCTGTTCGGTGACAGCACCCTCGGCAACCTCGCGATGCTCCTCCTCTCGGCGTCGATCCTCACCTCGGCCTCCGCATCGACGCAGACCACGATCCTGCCCACCGCCCGCACGGCGCTGTCGATGGGCGTCTATCGCGCTTTGCCCGCACGCTTCGCGAAGATCCACCCGCAGTTCCTCACCCCGACCTGGGCGACCATCGCCATGGGCGGCGTTTCGATCGGGTTCTACCTGCTCTTCACCCTGATCAGTGTCCAGCTGCTCGGGGCGCTGATCGGTTCCGTCGGTCTGATGATCGCCTTCTACTACGGGCTCACCGGTTTCGCGTGCGTCTGGTATTACCGCAGGTCGATGTGGTCGTCGTTCCGGAACGTGATCATGCGGGGCCTGTTCCCCCTGCTCGGCGGCCTGATGCTGACCGCGGCCTTCGTCTACGGGCTGCAGCAGTACGCCACGGTCGACTGGCTCACCGACGATAACGGGGACAACGTCACGATCTTCGGCATCGGCGCCGTCGCCGTCGTCGGGATCGGCGCGCTGGTGCTCGGTGTGGTCGTGATGCTGGTCTGGTGGGCGGTCAACCCGAATTTCTTCCGTGGCCGCACCCTGCCGCGCCAGACAGACGATCTCGTGCTCGCCACGACCGAAGCGGAGTCGATTCCACGGTTCGGCCTGCCGGATTCCAAGCTGATGCCGACCATGATCGCGCCGGACCTGTCGAACCTTCCGCCCGGCCAGACGGCCGTCAATGCCGAAACCGGCGAAGAGGTCACCAGACCCGGCGCACTGCCCCCGACCGACACCCAGCGGCACCCGCGCGCCGAGAGCGACGACCAATAACCGGCGGGTGATCGAACGGTTTTGTCCTCAACAGACACTTGATCACCGAGAGTTTCCACAGACCTGAGCCATGCTCAGAGAGTGTCGGCGGTCGGTCGTAACGTGGGGGCATGACAAACCTCCCGGAGTCGCCCGCTTCACCGGATCAGCCGCAGGTCGGTGCATCTCCCCGTGCATCCTTCACCGTGCTGGTGCCGGATGCTGTCGCGGCGCTGGGCGGGTCATCGGCGGACTATGACGCGCTCAGCGACGAGCAGGTGCTCGCCGGGCACGCGTTGATCGCGAATTCCCGGCGGGCGCTGGAGACGTGTGCCGCGTGGATGGCGGCGACCCTCGCCCGCCGGTCCCGGGCCGAACTCGGCGGGAAGGGCCTCGCCGCCCGGCAGGGGTACCGGACCCCGGAAGACCTGCTCCAGGCCATCTCCGGGTCGAGCAAGATCGACGCGGTCAAATTGCTCGGCGTGGGCCGGCTGCTCGTCGAGGCCGACGCCGCCGAGAAAGCCGCCCGGGAAGCCGCCGAGGCATAGAAACGACTCGACGGGACCCCGACTCTCGACGGGCATGGCGGACGTGACGGGAGGGACGGGCGTGACGGGAGCGACGGGATCGACGGTCAGGCTGGACCCGACGGCCCCGACAGGACCGGCGGGCAGCCGCCCCCCGACGGGACCACCCCGCACCTGCCGCCGGTGCCGGCCGCCGCTGTGGCGCCCTGGCACGCCCCGATCGGCCGGGCCCTCGGCGAGGGCTGGCTCAGCGTGGAGAAAGCCGACGCGCTCCGGAAGGGTCTGGGCGACCTGGACAAAGCGATCACTCCGGAGAAACTCGCCACAGCCCTCGCCCGCCTCCTCACCGAAGCACGAACCCTGAACGCCGACCAACTGTTCAAGCGGGCCCGCCGGATGCGGGACGTGCTCGATGAGGCCGGCATCGCCGCCCGCGAGAAGGCCGCCTACGACGACCGGTCTCTGCGGTTCTACCGCCTCCACACGGGGCAGGTGCGCATGGTCGGCCTGTTCGCCCCGGAAGACGGCGAATACCTGATGAGCACCTACGACGCCATCACCAGCCCCCGCCGCGGCGGGGTCCGCTTCGTCGACAAGGCATAGGCCGCCTGGGCCAAGCGCGTGCATGACGACCCACGCAGCACCGAGCAGCTCACCGCGGACGCGTTCCTCGCCCTGACCAAACTCGGCGTGAAAGCGGACCCCAAGCGCATCGCCGGCGGCCGCAACCCCGCCGTCCGCATGGTCACCATCCGCCCCACCGGCACCACACCCGCAGGGACCTCACCGACCAGCCCGACGGCCGGGAGCACACCCGCCGAGGCCACGTCGGCCGGGACCACATCCACCGGGGTCGCGGCCACCGGGACCGAACCGAGCGGGCCAGCTCCCGAACCCTCGGCCGCTCCCACAACCGATACCAGCGTCGATGCCGGAGTAGGCCACCGCGCCCCGACGCCAACGCTCCAGCCCGGCGTGATCGAGGGGACCGCGGTCACGGTCTCCTCCGAGACCATGGAGCGGAGCCTCTGCGACAGCGGACTCCTCGACGTCACCTTCGACGACCACGGACACGGCCTCGACCTCGGCCGCGAGCAACGCACCTTCAGCCCCGCCCAACGCACCGCCCTCGCCATCCGCGACGGCGGCTGCATGTGGCCCGGCTGCGACCGCCCACCCTCCTGGACCGAAACCCATCACATCGAGCACTGGAAAGACGACACCGGGCAGACCAACCTCGACCACGGCGTTCTGCTCTGCCGGGCCGACCACCTCCGACTTCACAACGAACACTGGCGCATCACCCGCGACGACACCGACCGCTACTGGCTCACCCCACCACCCCGACTCGACCCCGACCAGACACCCATCCTCCTCACCAGCACGAGCCCGATCCGGCCCGAGGAGGGCCAGCCCTGATCCTGGCCAGGCTCACGTCGTCAGGTCCACGGCACCAGGCGGACGCACGCTGCGAGAATCGACGACGACGGCCGGAACGGGTGCACAGGCACCCGGCCCGGCCGCGTTCGTAGATGGAGCGTTCGCAGTCGACTCGGTTACTCTCGACCCATCCGGTGACGGGTCGTTCGGTGGCGGGTCATTCGGTCGCAGGTCATTCGTTGACGAGGACCGGGACCCCGATCGACGCAGCCACGGCCCGACCGGACACGTCCGCGGGTACCGCGATTGTGAACTCCAAGCGCTCTTCGGGTGGCTCCGCGTGAGTGGCGTCCTCGACCAGGTGGTGGACGAAACGCGCGTTGCCGACCAGAACACCCTTGGCGTCATAGAACCCGGCCAGCACCTCGAGGTCGAGCACGTCACTCACGTCGCTCGTCACGCGTACGGCACCCGAGACCGAACCCCCGTCGAAGGCGAGGTCCTCGAGCACGAACCGGTCGTCGAACGGACCGGCCGCCGCAACGATCGCCCCCGGGCTCGGGTGCACCTGGACCAGGCTCTCCAGCTCGGGGTCCCCGGTCGCCGGCGACAGTCCGGCGAACGTCGCCTGGGGAGTGAACGGCGTCACGGGTCCCTCCATCGCGGCGACCGTTCGCGCGTCACCGTTTGCTCCGGCGGCCGCCGCATACACGGTGACTCCGACGACAGCACAGAGGGCGACGACGCTCAGCGCCGCGGCGATTCCGGTTCGGGTCTTCATACCGGGTCCGACTACACGACGCGGAGCGCGCGTCCGACGATTCCGAAGAGCGCCGTGTTGTCGACCGTGCCCTGGAGCTGTTCCGACCCCGGTCCGGTGGCGAACACCGGGACATCCGCCCCGGTGTGGTTACCGGAGAGATAGGTCAACCAGAGTCCGGCATCCGGAGATCCGTCGACGACACCCGCCGCATCCGTGGGGGTGCGGAAGGTCGCCGGCCCGAAGTTCTTCGGGTCTGCAGCGCCGGCACCGTTCACGATGCCCGTTGAACGCGCGGCATCCTTCGAATTGGACGGCCGGGTCGGGGTGGAGTTGTTCGCGGTGTTCCCGCTGTCGACGTTGGCCGGCGGGGTCCCGGCCTCGGCGTTCGTGAAGGTGCCCTTCTCGATGATGTTGAATCCGGCGCACTCGTGGTCCGCGGTCACAATGACCAGGGTGTTTCCGTCGCGCTTGGCGAAGTCCTTGACGACCGCGACCGCGTCATCGAACGCCTTCATTTCGCCGAGGGTCTGGGCGGCATCGTTGGCATGCGAGCGCTTGTCGATGAGTGCGCCTTCGATCTGGAGGTAGAACCCCTTGCCGCCCTTTCCGCTCCGGTCGTCCTTGTTTCCGTTGCTCTTGCCCTTCTGCAGCAGGTCGATGGCCTTGCTCGCCATCTCCGACAGGGTCGGTTCCTGTGCCTGGACCGAAGACGGGTTGTCCTGTTTGGTCTTCTCGACGGTCAGGTTGCCCTTGTTGAAGAGTCCGAAGACCTTGGCGCCGGAGGCGGAGGCCAGATCTGCCTTCGTGGCGGTCGACTGGCCGGCGATGGAGCCGAGGACCGAGTAGCCCTGTCCCTTGAGCGCCGTCTCATCGGCGGCGTCGAACCGGCTGAGCCCACCACCCAGGATGACGTCCGCCGTTCCGTTGCGGGCGATCTGGTCGGCGATGGGGGTGACCCGCACGTCGCTCGTCGGGAGGGCGGCTCCTGTGATGGACAGGTCCTGGCAGGCCGCATCGGAGTACACCGGGCCCTGGCACCCCCTGGCGAGGGCGTGGCTCATCTGGCCGGCGGGAGTGGCATCCGTGATCTCAGCGGTCGAGACGTTGCCGGTGCGGTAGCCGGCCTTCTTGGCCAGTTCCATCATCGTGGGAACGACAGCACCCTTGGCGTCGACGCCGAGTGCCGCGTTGTAGGTCTTGACACCGGAGGACCAGGCCGTCGCGGCGGAGGCCGAATCGGTGACGGGATTGGGCTTGAAGTCGGCGGCGCCCGGCTGCCCGGAGAGCTTCTCGACGGCGTAGGTGCTGACAAAGCCCTGAGCAGGCAGGGTCTCCATGGCCAGCTTCCCAGCGGCGCCGTAATAGCGTTCGCGGGCGGCCGTGACGTGGGTACGGCCCATGCCATCGCCCAGGAGGTAGATGACGTTGGTGGCGCGTGTCCTGTCGTTTCCGTCATCGGCCGAGGCCGTCAACGCGGCACCGCCGAGTCCGGTGAGGATGACGCTCGCGACGAGTGCGGTCACGAGGCTGGTCGACGTGAGAACGGAGGTCTGTCTCTTCATGAGGATTCTCCCAAAGCTGTGCGATGGAGCGTTCGGAGCGGCAGCTCATGTTGCCACTGCTCACACCGTATGGCGCGCCGGTAACAGCGACGGGTCACCCCGGTGAACAGACTCTGACCGATGCCGGTCCACGGTGGCCGGCCCGGCGCGGTGAGGAGAACAGCTGGTCCTGCTCGACGAGCAGGATCACCCCGCGTCGAGAGTGGCCGCGAGGTCGGTCACGAGCACGGCCGTCACCTCGGCGATGGCCGCCTCCAACCGGGTCAGCTGATCCTCCGTGATGCGTCCGCCCTCGTTGGCGCGCGCTTCGATCTCCCCGCACACGGCGGCCAGTTCGCTGGCACCGATCGTGGCACTGCTCCCGCGCAGCCGGTGGGCGACGAATGCTGCCTGAACCAGGTTGTCGCGGTCGAGCTCGGCCCGAAGGGCCACCAGGTGGCCGCCGCTCTCGTCGAGGAAGTGCTGCAGCAGGACGGCCTTGGTTTCGGCGCCCATCTCGTCGAGGTAGCCGTACAACTCGGGATCGAGCACCGGCGCGCTCTCGGCCGTCGGCGTCGCGAGGACGCTGGCTGCGGGTTCCGGCGTCGGACTCGGCAACGGCGCCGAGTCGTCTTTCCACTCGCTGAACGCGCCCACGGTCACGGCCGGGACGGACTGACGCGCCGGAACCCTGATGGTGAGGGCCAGGGCGTCCGCGAGTTCTTCGACGCGGATCGGTTTGCTCAGGTACTGGTCCATGCCCGCATCGAGACAGGCCCGGCGAGCTTCCGCCGTCACACTCGCCGTCAGGGCGATGATCATGGGCTGGCGGATGCTGTCGCCCAGCACCCGGATCAATCGCGTGGCCTCGAGGCCGTCCACGATCGGCATGTGCACGTCCATCAACACGACGTCGAAGTCGCCCAGTTGAGCTGCGTGAACGGCTTCCAGTCCGTTACTGACGGTGTCGACGCGGTGGCCGCCCTTGGCGAGCATCAATTGCGCAACCTTCTGATTGACGAGGTTGTCCTCCGCCAGGAGGATCCGCAATCCGGAAACGGCGTCCGCACGAGCGGGCGTTTCGTCACCCGCAGCGACCTGGCCGGAGAGCACTTCGATCACGACACGTTGCAGCTGGGCGCTGCGCACCGGCTTCGTCAGGACCGCGGCGAACGGCGCCTTGCGCGCCTTGCTCAGTGTCGCGCTCATACTCGTGAGCAGGATCATCGGGGTGTCCTGCCAGCCCGGGAGGTCCTGCAGAACCCGGGCGACGGCAGCGCCGTCCATTCCCGGCAGTTGCATATCCAGGATCGCGATATCGGGAACCGGGCTGTTCCTGGCGTCCGCGATCATCTCATCGGATGTCGCGGTCACGGTACATTTCATCCCCCACCGGGAGAGCTGACCGGACAGGATCCGACGGTTGGCCTCGTTGTCGTCCACCATCAGTGCGCGGAGTCCCGCAAGTGAGATTGTTTCGGTCACGCGGCGCTCCGGAGACGGGCTTTCCCGCCAGGCGATGGTGAATGCGAAGGTCGAGCCGACCCCGACCGTGCTCGTCACCTCGATCCGGCCCCCCATGATCTCCACCAGGGCCTGACTGATCGCCAACCCCAAACCCGACCCGCCGTACACCCGCGTCGTCGACGCGTCCACCTGACTGAACGACTGGAACAACCGCGGCATCCGATCCGCCGGAATCCCGATCCCGGTATCCGACACCAGGAACCGGAGCGCCACCGTCCCCGGCTCCCCCGGCACCACCGGAACCACCGACGACACCGGAAGCGCCGGCACCGCGGGCTCGATCCGCACCATGATCGTGCCCGACTCCGTGAACTTCACCGCATTACCCACCAGATTCACCAGAACCTGACGCAACCGCGTCACATCCCCGCTCACCCACGACGGACACCCATCCGCGAAATCACACAACAACGCCACACCCTTTTTATCGGCCGCGACAGCCAACAAACCCACCGAATCCTCCACCGCCGAAATCAAATCGAACGGACGATCCTCCAACTCCAGCCCACCCGACTCGATCTTCGAAAAATCCAGGATGTCATTGATCAAGTCCAGCAACAGATCCCCACTGCGCCGCACCGTCTCCACATAATCACGCTGCACCGCATCCAACCGGGTATCCAGCAACAACCCCGTCATCCCGATCACCGCATTCATCGGCGTCCGGATCTCGTGACTCATCGTCGCCAGAAACGCCGACTTCGCCGTCGTCGCCGCCAACGCCGCATCCCGAGCCAACCCCAGACTCACATTCAACTCCACCTGCCGCACCCGCAACCGATCCGCATCCCGCACCGCGAGCACCAGGCGCACCGCACCGACCAACAGAGTGCAGAACGAGACGAAGACGGCAAGCGAGGCGAGCGGCACGAACTCGTTCACGACGATCACGCCGAGTGCGCCGATGCTGAAAATCGCGGGTGCGGCGAGAGCGAGCGTGGCGCTCGCGCGGTCGGGCAGGGCCGAAACGCCCGGGCTCCATGCGGCAAGACCGAGCAGGACGCCGACAATGGGCCACGCGACATCGACGATTCCGCCCCGGACATAGCTGCCGTCGGCGACGCCGGCCACCAGGAAGGTGTTGGCCAGTGCGAAGCCCAGGAAAGCGATGACTAGGAGGTACCACGCCCGGCTCGGGCGTCGGCCGTAGACGGTGAGGGCGCACACGAGCAGGGCCACGAGGATGAGAGGCGAGACCGGGTAGGCGAGGCCCAGGATATCGTCCAGGACGATGTCCGACACCGGTCGGAACAGGACCGCCGCCGCAACCGCCACGAGCCCGAGGCCGGCAATGACACCGTCCAGCCACACTGTCGCCGACGTCGGGTTCAGCCGTCGCCGCATCAGAACGAGCAGGAACGACACCGACAACACCAGGAAGAGGGCGAAGAAAATGATGGCCGTCAGGGAAGCCGCATGGGGAGCCCGCGGCGGGAAGAGAATCGACTCGACCGTGTCTGCCGCGGCGATGCACAGCATCGCCGCGCCGAGCAACGCCCAGGCGAGCCGTTCGGCCTTAACGAGAATGACGCGAGCCAGCACCAGGCCCGCCACCGCGAATTCCAGGCCGAGGTAGTACGCGTAGTCAACCCAGACCGGACGTTCGGCCACGTTGGTGGCCACGGTTGCCCAGGCATAGGCGGCGATTCCCAGGCTCACCGCGACGAAGACAACAAGCATCAGTCGAGGCATCACGAACGCGTCGCGCGGCGACGAGCGCGATGGGTCGGAGCCGGTGCGGTCAGGTCCCATGTCTGGGGCCTCTCTTCTTGGTCGAACGAGGAAACGGGTAGGTATGTGCACATTCCGGATCGACCAGATTTGCATACAAATTACCCTGAGGATACGTCATACTGTCTCTGCACGGTACCCCCGAAGATGCCGCGCGAACACAGGAGCAAGTCAGGTGGTGCAGTGCCCGGTTTCACCACGAGACGTGCTCGGTTCCGAGCTCGTTGGGCAGGCAATTGAGTACAACACGACCGCCGGCGAGCGCCGTTCCGGTTTTCACGATCCACAGGGGGTACGCATGAACCCAGACGCTCCAACGTCGTCGGGCCCGGTACCGGCCCGATGAGCGGGAAACTGCGGGTCGGTGTCGTCACGGCTTTTCCCCCGGGCCGCAACAGCCTGAACGAGTTCGGCTTCCACCTCGTCAAACACCTCGCCCGGCAGGCCGAGGTCGCAGAGGTTCTGCTGTACGCCGACGTGACGGATGCCGGCACTCCCTCCCCCCTCGACGGCGTGACGGTGTACCCGAGCTGGACCTTCAACAGTGTGGCGAACATCGTGCGACTCACCCGGGAGATCCGACGCACTCGCCCGGACGCCGTGCTGTTCAACCTCCAGTTCGCCACGTTCGGGGACAAGCGCATCCCCGGGGCACTCGGACTGCTGATTCCTGCGGTGCTCCGGATGTTCCGGGTGCCGACCATCGTCGTGCTGCACAACCTCGCGGACAACGTCGACATGCAGGATGCCGGCTTCGCAGGCTCCGCGGCGACGGCGCGCCTGATGAAGTTCGCGGGACGCATCCTCACCCGCGCCCTGCTTCGCGCGGACCTCGTGGCGCTGACCATCCCGCGCTATGTCGAATACCTGCAGGAGAGCTATGGCGCGACGAACGCCCTCCTCGCACCGCACGGGAGTTTCGAGGAGGTCGCCCTCCCGTCCTTCGGCGTACCGGCCGGACGCCGGCGCATCCTCGCGTTCGGAAAGTGGGGCACGTACAAGACCGTCGACGTGCTCGTCGAGGCATACCAGGAGCTCCTCGACCGCGGGTACGGAGACCTCGAACTCGTACTCGCGGGCACGGACAGCCCGAATTCCGCCGGCTACATGCAGTCGGTCGCTGAACGCTTCTCCGACCTGCCCGACCTCGTCTTCACGGGCTATGTCGCGGAGGAGGAGGTGGCGCCGCTTTTCTCCTCAGCGACCGTCGTCGCCTTCCCATACACGTCGACGACCGGGAGTTCGGGTGTGCTGCACCAGGCCGGCGAGTACGGTCGCGCCGCCGTGCTGCCCCGCATCGGCGACCTGGTCGACATCATCGAAGAAGAGGGCTTCCTCGGCGTCTACTTCGAACCGGGCGACGCGACCAGCCTCGCCGACGCCCTTGCCGAGGTGCTCGACGACCCCGAACAGCGGGTGTCCCTCGGCCGCCGCAATTTCGCGGCCGCCTCGGGCATCCCGATGTCCGAGGTCGTGCACTGGCACCTGATCCACATCCAGCGCCTGATCGACAGGCGGACCATGCGATGACGAAGGAATCTTCCTCTACACGCCCCTCCCTGGTGGGTGGCGGAACCGCTCTTGCGGTGGCCATGATCGTGGCCAATGCCGGGAATTATGTGCTCAACCTGTTCCTTGGCCGGGTACTGACACCTGCCGAGTTCTCGGATGCCAATCTAATGGTGACGCTCATGCTCACGATCACCTCGATCGCGCTCTGCCTGCAGCTCGTGGCGGCCCGGTTCGTCGGGATCTATGACGAGTCGGGCCAGCCGGACCGCTCCGACCGGCTCGCCCGCACCCTGCGCGGCTATGCGCTCGGCGCCGGGATTCTGACCGGGTTGGTCCTCGCGGGAGGGAGTGCACTCTGGTCGCAGGTATTCCACACCGCCTCATTCTGGCCATTCGTCATCCTCGGCGCCGGGATGCCGTTCTACCTCGTGCAGTCTGTCGGCCGGGGCGTGATGCAGGGGCGGCTGCGCTTCCCCGGCCTCGCCACGTCCTTCGTGGTGGAGATGGTCGTGCGTCTCGGCTGTGGCGTGGCCCTCGTGGCGCTCGGCTTCGGCGTCAACGGCGCGACCGTCGGTCTCACTGCATCGTTCGTCGCGACCTGGCTCGCCGTGAAACTGCTCGCCAGGACCGGACCAGGGCGGACCGGGGTCGCCCCCGACCTGGTCGCGGTGCGCGGCTACGCGGTCCTGGTGTCCGTGCTCCTGCTCGGTCAGATCATCGCCAACAACAGCGACGTCCTCGTTGCAAAGGCATTCTTTTCCCCCGATGCCGCCGGGATCTATGCCGCGATAGCCCTCGTCGGCCGGGCGGTGTTCTTCCTGGCGTGGTCGGTCGCGACTGTCGTGTTCCCGGTCGTGGCGCGACGCCACGCGAGCGGTGGTGACACCGGGTCGCTCCTGACCGGCGGCATCGCGGCCGTCGCTGGAATCGGTGCGGCGTGCACACTCGGTGCGCTACTCCTCGGCGGCCCCGTGCTGGGCTTCATCCTCGGCCCGGCCTATGGTGACCTTGCTGCGCCCCTCGCCGCATACGCGGGGATGACGACTCTCTTCGCCATCGCGAACCTCGTGGCCAGCCACGAGTTGTCGCAGGGACGGAACACCCAATCGTGGCTGCTGCTCGGAGCCTCGCTCGTGCAGCTCATGCTGCTGCTGGTCTGGCACGAGTCGACCGCGCAACTGATCATCGTGCAATTCGTGGCGATGGTGCTCCTGCTCGGCGTGATGGTCGCCCGGCACCTTCTCACCAGATCCTCTCCCTATATCCCCACCGAAGAAGGGCTGCCCAGATGAGCGCGGAGACCAGCACCTACCAGGCGTACCGCAGGTGGGTCACCGAGAAGTCGACGGTGCCGCCGCGCGTCTCCGTTGTCATCCCCGCCTACAACGAGGAATGGCGGATCCTGCCGACCGTCGGTGCGATCGCCACCCACATGTGTTCGAGGGGCGAGCCCTGGGAATTGATCATCGCTGATGACGGCTCGACGGACACGACGGTCTCCCTCCTGCAGGACCTCCGCTTTCCGAACATGACCGTGCTCGTCGCAGCCAAGAACACGGGCAAGGGCGACGCCGTCCGCCGGGGAATCCTCGCGGCCCGCGGCGAATTCATCCTGTTCGCGGATGCGGACCAGTCGACGCCGATCGAGCAATTCGACCGTCTGATGGAGAAGATCGATGTCGGCTACGACGTCGTCGTCGGCTCCCGCGCGGCCGCAGGCGCCGCAGTGAGCGGCAAGAGCGCCCTGCGCAAGGTCCTGAGCCGGGGCCTTCACCTCGTGGTCTCCGTCGGGTTCGGCATCGAGATCGCCGACACGCAGTGCGGCTTCAAGCTCTTCACGGCCCCGGCGGCCCTGTCGCTGTTCAACCTCCAGGTCGTCGACGGCTTCTCCTTCGATCTCGAGGTGATCTACCTCGCCGGACGTCTCGGGCTGAGCACGGCCGAAGTCCCCGTCGAATGGATCGACGCGCCAGGCTCCACAGTCGACGCCGCCAAGGTGAGCCTGCAGTTCGTTGCGGACCTCGTCAAGATCAAGGTCCACGATCTGCGCGGCGGGTATACCGTCACCGGCCATTCGCCGGTCTCGCGCGCCTCCTCCCCCGCATCCGTCGCATCGATCAAATAGGAAACCACGATGAGAATACGCACCGAATCCGGAATCGGCCACACGACCGTCAGCCTTGCCGGTCGTTTCGACGCCCACGAAATCGGGGACTTCCGCAAGGTCGTGGACCTTCTGATCGGCCCGGGTAACGCAACCCTGCGACTCGACCTCTCGAACGTCGTGTTCGTCGACTCGAGCGCGCTCGCCGAGATGTTGCGCTCCCAGAAGGCAGCCAAGGCGGTCGGCGGCGAAGTCATTCTCGTGAACGTCTCAGACCCCGTCCGGATCATTCTCGAGCTGACCGAACTCCAGCAGGTGTTCACCCTGGAGTCCCGGACGGACCCGACCACGACCACATCATGACGCCGGCTTCCACCGAAACCCACCTGATCGAGAGCGACCTCGCCGACGCCGCTCTCGAACGTTTGCTGGTGGCGGCAGGGGCCGGCGAGATCCACCGGTCACCCGGTTCCGACTGGACCGTCTCCGGGGATACGGCCCCCGATGCCATCGACGCAGCCAACGCCATCCGCCGCGCGATCCACGGGATCTACTCTGCGCAGGACGACGTCACGGAAGCCCTGATCACAAGCCAGGACCATCTGAGTGCCCTTCGGGCGCTCACCCAGGTGAACCTGAGCACCCTCGGCAGGTCCGAGGCCATTGACGACCTGCTCGAGCAAGCCAGGGCGCTGACCGCGTCGGACCTCGTCGCGATGGTCGACGATCGCCTGGTGCACACCACGGGAGGCCGGTCCGCGGACTCGCCCGAGCTCACGGCGGTCATCCGCGAGGCGACGAAGGGAACAGACGACCCGGAGCCGAGGCTCGTCGGCCAGGGGAACGCCGTGATCGCACCCCTCAGCGACCAGAGTGGAGGCATCCGCGCCCTCGCATTCGTCAGGACGAACGGACCGGTCTACAGCACGGGCGACCTGCGCCTCGTCAGGGCGGCCGTTGCCGCCACCGACATGCAGTTCACGCTCACCCGGCTGCATCTCCAGGAGATCAAGCGCGCTACGTTCGAGCGCGAGCACCAGGTCGCATCAAGCCTTGCCCAGGCGGTCTTCTCCCAGCCGGCGCCGACCCTCTCTGGGGTCGAGGTGTTCTCCCACACCACTCCTGCGAGCCTCGCCGGCGGGGACTTCTTCGCCTTCGCCGTAGTGGGCGACGTGCTGTGGTTCACCGTGGGCGACGTCGCTGGAAAGGGTCTTCCCGCGGCGATGGTGATGACGCGCGCCGTCAGCGCCGCCCGGGTGGCCTTCCTCACCCACGACGCAGACGATCCTGCGGGGGCGATGCGGGCGATGGGTATCGAACTCTACGACTATCTCGACGATGTCGGCCTGTTCATCACCGTCGCCCTCGGCACATACCGGCCCAGCTCGGGCGCCCTGCACGTGTGCAACGCCGGCCATTCCCCGGTGATGCTCGTGCTGGGCGGCACCGTCACGCTGATCCCGGCGTCCATGCCGCCGCTCGGCGTGTTGCCCGAGCCACGGGGTCGGACAGTGCGCTTCGACCTGCAGCGGAACGACGCGCTGGTGCTCGGTTCCGACGGACTCGCCGAACAGGAGGACTCCGGCGGGGTGATGCTCGGCTACGACCGCCTGGCCGAACTCTGTGCCGAACTCCCGGAAGAGTCCGCCGAGCGGCTCGGACACCATATTCTGGATGCCGTGGAAACGCACGCGGATGGGATCCCGCCCTCCGATGACCGCACCCTCGTCATCCTCCGAGCAGTGGAGGCGATTCATGACCGCGACAGCTGACCCGATCGACCTCGTCATCGAGGGCACCACCGCGATGGTCCGCAAGATCGGTCCGTGGCTGCACGGGGTGCTCGGCGAACTCCCCGACGATGAGGCCGGCGCGATCGCCGCACGCCTGGAACTGGCCGTACACGAGGTCGCGATGAACATCATCGACCACGCCGGCTTGCCGGTCGCCGCGGAGATCCGCTTCACCGCGGGAATCACCGATTCCGCCGTCGAGATCTGCGTGTCCGATCCCGGCCGGCCCTTCGACCCCACCGGGGTCAGGATCCCTGTTGCCGGGGTCCCCCAGGAACGCGGATACGGCCTCATGCTCGTCCGCAAACTCGTCGACGATCTCGACTACCGCCGGCTCGACGCCGGGAACCGATGGACCCTTCGTGTCAACCGCACCGCGCCGGCCGACCCTCAGCAGACCGGAAATGAGCACCAGCCATGATCGACCCAGACACCTTCCACACATCTCGTCACACTGGCCTCACGGTCGGCGTCGCGACGCCGGCAGCGGGACTCTCCATCGTGACGCTCGGCGGTCGACTCGACGCTGTCGCCGCGCCCGACCTGCGCGCCAGGCTCGACGAATCCGACGTGGCCGGATGCCCCCAGATCGTGTTCGACCTCGCCGCCGTCGATTTCGTGGACAGTGCCGGCCTGGCCGTGCTCGTCTGGCAGCGGCGTACCTGCCGGGCGCACGGCGGCGACGTTGTGCTCGTGCGTCCGGACTCGGACAATGCGATGCGGGTGTTCCGGCTCACCCAGTTCGACCAGATCTTCCGGATGCTGCCGCAGCAGCAGAACGACTGAGGACGCCCCATGAACGCCGAACCCCTGTCGAAGACCGCCCTGGTCGTCGACGATGAAACAGTGTCCCGCCTCGTGCTCTCCCACATGTTGCGCAGGGCGGGCTGGGACGTCACCGAGGCAGACGATGTCGCCCCGGCGATCGCGCTCGCCCGATCGGGCACCTTCACGGCGATCTTCTCCGACTTCTCCATGCCGGGCGGCACCGGTGTCGACCTCCTGGACGCGTTGCCACCGACGCCGGCTCGCCCGCTCTTCGTGCTCGTAACCGGCATCGTGGAGCACTCCTCCGTCGGACTCGACCTCGCGAGCATGATCGATGGGCACCTGATCAAGCCGATCAGCTCCCGCGCGCTCTCCGAGTGCCTCGCGGCGATCTTGCCGCGCCAAAGGGACCGGTGACTCGCGGCGTCACGCGTGCCCTGACCCGGACTGCGTGCGGCCTCGGCTGGCTGGCGGCAGGCGGCATGACCGCGATCGCCCTGGCCCGGGCGCTCTCCAGTGAAACCGAACCGCTGCTGATCGGGGTGCAAGGGATCGCGGCATGGCTGCTCCTCCCGGCGTACCCTCTGCTCGCGTGCGCGGGAATCGTGGCCGTACGGCGGGCCCGCAGACGTTCCGACGGCGCGGCTCCCCTCCGATGGCCGCTCGCCCTCGGCACGGTTGCGCTTGCCCTCGCGGTCGCGCAGGCCACCCTGCTCGTCCCGGCCATCGGCTGGAACGGCCCGCGCACGGCACCCGTCGGCGCCACTCCGCTCCGGATCGTGAGCGCCAACGTCCTCCTCGACAACACCGAGCTCGCCTCGCTCGCCGGCGAGCTCGTTGCGACGGATGCCGACGTGATCGTACTCGAAGAGGTCACCCCCGAACACCTCGCCACGCTCGCGGCCTCGCCGCTCTGGGCGGCCTACCCGGAACGGCTGCTCGACGCCCTGCCCGGATACCAGGGCTCGGCGATCTTCTCCCGTCTGCCGATCGAAGACGGCGGTCCGATCGACGTGGCCGGGTCCCCGATGCTCGAGGCGCGCATCCGCACGCCCGCGGGGCTCGTACGGGTCATCGATGTGCACGCGGTAGCGCCCGTCACCGTTGAGAACACCGTGCTCTGGCGGGGACAGTACGCCGAGCTGGCCCGGATCGCGGCACGTGACACCGGCACCCTCATCCTCGCGGGCGATTTCAACGCGACCCTCGACCATGGGCCGCTGCGCCGGCTCGTCGCCACCGGGCTGCGGGACGCTTTTATGGAGTCCGGCCGCGGTTTCGGGGCGACCTGGCCGCGCTGGGACGGCCTCGTACCGCCGCTGATGCGGATCGACCACGTGCTCGTGAGCCAGCAGGTCACGGTCGTCGCCGTGACCGACCAGATGAGCGCGGGGAGCGACCACCGCCGGCTCGTTGTCGACCTCGCCCTTCCGCAGCCGCAGGGTCCTTCGTCGCTGAAAACCCCGACGCCATGACCCTGGTCGCGGAGCCGGCCCCGGTCCCCGTGCCGGCGGCGGAGAAGGCGAAGGTGCACCGGCCGGAAGAAGCGCCGGACGGGCGCTCGCGCAAGGGCTTCGTGCGCCGCCACCGCCTGCTCTTCATCGCGCTCATCCTCGTGCTCGTGTTCCACGGCTCTTTGCTGCTTGCCGGAAGCTACCAGCGCACGTACGACGCCTACGTGCACATCTTCTTCGCCGACCACTACGCCAGAGACTGGTTCTCGAGCTGGGACACCCGCTGGTACACCGGATTCTCCACCCTGAGCTACCCGCCGGGCGGCCACTTCCTGATCGCGGCCCTGAGCAAGATCATCGGGTTGCGCCCCGGCTTCGTGGTCGTTCAGGTCTTCGCCCTCCTGAACCTCACCATCGGGGTCTACCGCTGGAGCGGGATCTGGGTCAACCGCACCTCAGCCGGCTGGGCGGCCATCGCCCTCGTGCTGGCGTCGTCCATCGCCGAAACCGTGCACGTCTTCGGCCAGCTTCCCACCACGCTCTCTCTCGGGTTCCTACTCAACGGGCTGCCTTTCGCGAATACCTGGGTGCGCACGGGCAACCGGAAGGCCCTCCTCGCCGGGGTCGGCTGCATCATGGCCACCACGGCCTGTCACCACGTGACGACCCTGTTCGGATCGCTCTTCTTCCTCGGGCCCGTGCTGCTCGGGGCACTCGTGTTCGCCGTGCGCACCCCGCTCGCCGGCGAAAAGGACGGACACCCGCCCCGGTTCAGTTTCCGGCTGCTCTGGCCGTTGATCGCCCGTCGGATTCGCCGGGTGATGCCTTCCCTGGTGCGGACCGGGATCCTCGGTGCGCTGGTGGTCACGGCCCTGCTCTGCGTCGTCCTGCCGTACTGGCTCTACTCCAAGAGCGACCCGATCACCCAGGTCTCCATCCCGCACGCCAGCCGCGACAATTTCCTGGTCAATGTCAATGCCGGCCTGGTCTTCTGGCTGGTCCCGTGGGGCACGACGCTGCTCGTGCTGCCATACGCATTGATTCGCGGCATGGCGGGCAAGGCGTGGCCGCTCACCCTCTCGCTCGGCGTGCTCGCGTTCCTCGGCACCGGCGGCACCACACCGTTCCCCAAGATCCTCCTGGGCGGCGCGTACGACATTCTCACGCTCGACCGCTTCACCTTCTGGGCGACCATCTCCATCCTGCCGCTCGTCGGGCAGTTCATATCGAGCGTCACGAACGGTTCGATCCGAGCGTGGCTCCTCGCGCATGTCGGACGGACGCTTTCGGTGGTCCTGCCGGCCCTCCTGCTCGCCGCACACCTCACAACGACCCTCTATGCGGCGAACCTCACGCAATACCGGGCATTCCAGCCGGCCCCGATCGACGTCACCCCGATCACCACCTTCATGGACAAGGACCAGCACTCCCAGTGGCGATACCTCACGCTGGGATTCGGCGACCAGATGGCGTGGCTCGGCGCCAATATGACGGCCGGAACCGTCGACGGCGACTATCACTCCGCCCGGCAGCTGCCCGAGCTGACGTCCCGGCCCATCGAGCGCCTCGAGGGCGCAAAGTACTCGGGTGTGCCCGGGATCGGGAGCCTGCAACAGTTCCTCGCGGTGCCCGGCCGGTACTCGCTCAAATACGTCTTCAGCAATGACGCCTTCTACTCCCCGCTGCTCGACGCGAGCGGGTGGACCGACCTGGGTCCCCTCGAGAACGGCATCGAAATCTGGGAGCGCTCCGACGTTGCCCCGCTACCGACGAACGAGGTCTCGCATCAGGCGCCGCTCTGGGAGCGCCTGTGGTGGGGACTGATCCCGCCCGCGTCCATCGCCCTCGCGCTCGTGCTCATGGTGTGGTCGTTGATCGGAGCGCCCACGCGGGTGCCCGGCGTCGGCGCCGTCGTGCGCCGTGTCGTGCCGGCCAGGCTGCGACGGATGCTGTCACGCCCGCCCCGCACGGCAGCCCACCTCGTGCACTCTGCGCTGAGGAGGCTCACGAGCCCGGTGAACCGAGCGGTCGGCACACTCGACGCCGCCCTCGCCAGGGCGAGCGACCGCATCCCGCACACCGAGGAGCCCGCGCCCCCGGCCGGCGGCTGGCTGCCCTGGGGTGCGGCGCTTCCGCGCCTGCGCACGCGGGCACGCGCCCGGGTGCGGAAGCGCCGCCGCCGCTGGCAGGCCGCCGTCGTGACCGTGATGCTCGTCATTGTCGCTGCCGGCGGCGCCCTCGCGGTGGCGAAACCGCGACAGCCCACGGCTGCCGAAGTGGTCGAGGACTACTACGGGCACCTCGATTTCCGCCGCTTCGCCGCCGCATACGCCCTGCTCGACCCCTCGACCCGGCCGGACTTCACGGTGTACCAACAGGAACTCGGCAGGGACGGAGGCCTTGTCGCTTCCTTCGCCAAGCTCGCATCCGTCACCGCAGTGCCGGCCTCGAGCACGCCGGGCAGACAGGTGATGACCGCAACCCTCGATTACCTCACCTCCCTGCAGTCCTATCGGGTGACCTCGCCCGTGACCCTGATCCAGGAGCCGACCGGATGGTTCATCGACCTGCCCGCCGCAGACGCGACATCTCCGCCCGACCAATTCACCAGCCGACCCGCCGTCGGCTTCCTCTCGCAGGGTCGTCGCGCGCTCAGCTCGGACGGGACCTCCACGATGGATGTGCTCGACCGGCCGGAACTGACCCTCGACAACGTCAGCTCCCTGCTCGTGAATGGTCGCTGGGTCGTGATCGGCGAGGTGACGAACACCGACGTCGACCCCGCAGACGTCACCGTCGAAGCACAGCTGCGCGATCCGGACGGCGCGCTGCTCGCCAGCTGGGACGCCTCCCAGGTACTCGTTCACAAACTGTTGCCCGGAGCGACGAGCCCCTTCCGCATCGAGTTCCAGAGCATCGCCGGCACCGGCGACTACGGCCTCGAAGCCGACGGTGGCCTGAAGAACACCACGGCGGTAACGCCCCCCTCTGCGACAAGCGTCACCGTCGCAGCACCGGCCACGTCCTCCAATATTCGCGGCCCTGTCGAGTTCGACCCGCAGACGATCACGCCCTTCGTGCTCGCCGCCGGCGCCAAGGTGTCGTCGGTGGCCGTCTACGCGCGCGCCGTTGTGACCCCACGGGCGAGCGCGCGCGGCCTTCAGGTGCAGCACCTGCGGCTCACCGGCTCGGCCGCCGACGGCTACGCCGTTGTCGGCGAGCTGCGCAATGACGGCACGGTCGAAGCCGCCGTTCCGCACCTCCTGGTGTCCTATACAGCAGCGGACGGCAGCCTGGCGTGGGTCGACCACGCCTATCTCGAGCACAGCATCGCTCCGCAATCGGTCAGCGATTTCCGCATTCCGCTCGCGTCGAGCACCCCGATAGCGGCCTCCGGGGTGGCGACGACCGGCTACGCCGGGCCTGCCCACTCTCCGCCGGTGTCCGCGCTCGCCGCCTCGATCGCCCTGCCCGCCGACACGGGCTTTTCCGGGCTGTCCCTCACGGCGACGACATACGCCAGAGCGAGCCAGCCGTGACGCGGCCGGGCACGCGCCGCACCGCCGGCATGATGGTCGCCCTTTCCCTCGGCCTGGCGATCGGGCTCGCCACGGAATCCGGCACCGGCTTCCGCGCGGACGCGCGAGCCGACCAGGACGCCGCGGCCGCCCTCGTGTTGCAGGTTGCGCCGACCGCGCCCGCCGGCGTGGAGCTTCCGGTGACCGTCGCAGGGGCCGCCGACGGCGCCCCGGTGCAGCTCGTCGCGGTCGGTTCCCTCGGCCAGCTCGTGCTCACCGCCGTGAGCAGGGACGGCACGGCGGACTTCCGGCTTCCCGTCGCCCTGACCCGCAGCGCAGGGTCCGTCACACTCGTGGCGAGTTCCGCAGGCTCGATCGGGCGGGGGACGGCCGAACTCACCCCCGGGGATGCGGTCGGCCCTGTGCAGGCTGTCGTCGGCGCCCGCTCCATCGTGGCCGACGCCGCAGACATGTCCATGGTCGTCACTATCCCGGTCGATGCCTGGGGCAATTCCATCGCGGAGGGTTCACCGGTGCTGGTCTCCCGCGAGAATCCCGTCGGAGTGCAGAGTTCGAGCGGAGCGGTCGTGTCGCACCTGCTCGCGTTCCAGGAACTCTATTCGGGCACCCTCGCCGGTCGAGGCCTGGTCTGGGTCGCCACCGGCCCCGTCACCGGGCCAAGCGTCAGCCTCGACGAAGTCGCCGGGCCGCCGCTGCCCTTTTCCCTCGAACCCGTTGAGCCCGTGCTTGCCGCAAAGGCCGGGGCCGACGGCCAGACGCTCGTCCCGATCCGGACATCCGTGCTGCGGGATCGCTACGGCAATGTCGAGCCGGACGGCACCCAGGTCACGGTGGAATGGACGGGCCCTGAGGGCGCGGGGCGCACGACCGCGGCCACGATCTCTGGCGTCGCCCAGCTCTCGCTGCAGGCGCCGGCGATGCCCGGCGCGTTCCAGATCACCGGGTTCTGCCGCGGCGTACACTCGGCGAGCGCCCTCACGCTGCCGTTCGCGGCCACCGTCGGCACAGTGAAGATGAGTGCGCGCCTCGTCGACGCCGGCGTCTTCGTGAGCATCGGCCCGGTCAACCGCTTTGGCGGCACCTTCGTACCGGATGGCACGACGGCCCGCGTCTCCGTGGCCGACGCCGACGGCGAGGCCGGCTTCGCGAGCGCCGGTCTCGTGGACGGGCTGCTCGACATCCTCGTCGCGACCAGGCCGCTCGTCAGTCCCGTCACCGTCACCGTCTCGGTGCTCGGAGCAGAAGACGTGGAGACGCTTCGATGACGAGGCCCAGGCTCCCGTTCCGCACAGCGCGTAACTTCCGGCGCAGCCGCATCAAACGGCTGATCGCCGCGCTTCTCGGCCTCGGCCTCATCGCCGCGACCATGGGGTTCCTCGTGCTCAGCGGGCAGATCACCCTGCAGAGTTCGACGGGGGCCAAGGTCTCGTCCGGACTTCACGAAGTCGCGACGGTACCGGTCAACGCGAGCCAGCTCGTCACCTGGCTGCCCGATGCGTGGCAGCGCGAACGTGTCCTCGAGCCGGCGACGCGGATGATGATCGCAGCCAGCTATATCCGGGCCTGGGCGGCGATCGGGCGCTTCCAGTCCACGGGCGAGCGGCCTGCCGTCATAGACACCTTCAGCGGTGCGGCCAGGCGGGCCGTGCTCGAACTGCCGCGCACCGGCCCGAGCGCGACCTGGGACCTGCGCCACTCCCTCGAGCTCGAGTTCTACGCCCTCGACGGCGCCACCGTCGCGTTCCACGACGGGGGTGCGAACATCGCACGCACGGTCGGCACCGGGGTGAGCGAGACGGTTCTGCTCAGCCACGAGAGCTACGACGTCGTGATGGTGCTCGAGGACGGGTTCTGGCGCATCCGCCAGCTTCGGCGCTCCGCGGGGAGCGACACCGCCACACTGACGACGGATGCCGCCGGTGCGACCGCGATCACCGGCGCCGCGGCGACGACCCCCCGCGCCATCCCGGCGAGCCTGGCCACCGAATACCGGCCGGCCGGCTGGGCGCCCGTTGTGCCGGTCGCCGTCAAGGCGACAGCCACGCCGACTCCGACTCCCGGTGCGACCCTGACCCCTGCGCCCTCCGTCACTCCCGCACCCGCACCCGCACCGACTCTGCTCGCCCCGGCCACTCTGGGGGCCGACTTCGCCCGCCTGCGGGCTCTCGGTTTCGACACCATCCGGGTTCCGCTCCCGTACACCGAGCTGGGCGGCGCGACACCCACCGATGACGCCATCACGGGCCTGATCACGTTGCTCGAGCAGGCTGACCGGCACGGACTGCGGGTCCAGCTCGTCCTCTTCGACGGCTTCCCGGACCTCACCCCAGCGAACTGGCTCGCTGCCGACGCCCACCTCACGGCCATCGCGACCGCGGTGCGCGGCCAACCGGCCCTCGCCCTCTGGGACCTCGCCGACCGGCCGGAGCAGCGCACGACCGGGTCTCCGAGCCCCGCCGAGATCCGCGCGTTCCTCCTGCACATCGGTGCCACCCTGCGGGAGCTCGACCCGGGCACGCCGCAGACCATCTCCTGGGCGACGAGCACGGCCGCGGCCGATCCCTCGATGGCGGGCCTGGTCGACGCCGTGTCCCTGCACCTGACCGGCGGCGGCGACCCGACCGCAGCGATCGAGGCTGTGCGCACCGCGCTCCCCGACCGGGCCATGCTGCTGACGCTGACCGGGCTCAGCACCGAGGGCGGCTGGGGACCCCTGCCGAAGACCGAGACCCGACAGGCCTCCGACGTCGCCCGGGTCCTCCTGGCCGCGGAGCGGGCCGGGCTGTCCCACCTCAGCGTGGCGACCTTGACCGACACGAAAACGGATGCCGGTGGGCTGCTCCGCACAGACGGCTCTGCCAAGCCCGCCGCCGCGCTCTTCGAGGCCGGCGCCCCCCTCACCACGATTCCGGCACCGGGCGTGCTCGACTACGCCACCTCGAAGTTCTGGATCCTGGTGGTCGCGGTCCTGCTCGCCGCCGCCGGGGCGCTGCTGTGGGCCCGTCGCCTTCGGCGCACGCGCACGCCGCAGAAACCGGGGTCAGCGGACTCCCCGACAACGGAGTTGCACGAGCACCCAGGGGGCACACCCGAATGACGACCACGCGCCGCCCTCGCCCACGTCGTGGGCGCAATCTCGGCTTCCGTCCCGACCTGTTCGACACCTCCCGGTCCGTGGCCCTGTTGCTCGGCGGAATCGCTCTGCTCACGGGAACGACCGTCGCGGTCTATACCCTCCGGGACGTCGCCAGCCTGGGGCCTGTCGGGCTCACGACCCTTCGGAGTGTCGCCTCCGCCCTCCTGGTCGGCGGATTCGCCATCCTCGTTCTTCGGAGGCGCATCACGCTCCCGCTGCGTCACGTCATCCTCTGCGGGCTCATCGCCCTCGCCGTCGCGAGCGTTGTGGCGACCACCGGCACTCCCATCGCGTCCACGTTCTCCGGAGGCCTCGGTGTCACGATCCTGCTCGCCTTCGCGGTCATCCGGTCCCGCGCGATGCTCTGGTATCCCCTCGTCGTTATCCCCCTCGGCATTGCCGCAACGGCGTGGCAGCCGGGAGCGCAGGCAGGCGACGTCGTGTTGACCGGTCTCCTCGCCGTTGTGACCACCTCGGTGCTCACCTGGTTCGTGCGCAGTGCGTCCGCCTTCGACACGGACTGGCTCACCGGCATCCTCAATTTCGGCGGCTTCGAGCGTGCGACCGCGACCACCGTGCAGGATGCCCGCGCGAACGCACGAACAGGCGTACCGCTCACCCTCGCCCGCCTCGACATCGACGAGTTCGCCCTCGTCAACCAGCGCTTCGGGGCGGATGCCGGTGATGACGCCCTCGGCGAGTTCGCGACCGATCTCGCCTCGCTCCTCCCCGCCGACGCCGTCTTCGGCCGGATCGAGGGGGACGCCTTCGCCGTCCTGATCTCCGGGAGCACCGCGGACGACGTCCGGGGCCTGCTCCGGAAGGCGCGGTCCACCGTCCGGGGGTTCTCGGCCGGTATCGCCCAGCACGAGGGGGACGAGTCCGCCTCTGAACTGTTCGGCCGGGCCGGCGCCGCGCTCTACGAGGCAAAGCGCGGCGGCCTCGGCCGAATCACCGTCCACGGCGGCTACTACGCGTCGCCCATCGAGGTGCGTCATGGCATCGAGACCGGTGAGATCTTCGTGGTGTACCAACCCTGCGTCGACATGCGAACGGGAGCCATCGTCGGGGTTGAGGCCCTCGCCCGCTGGCACCACCCGACCAGGGGTGCGATCTCTCCCGTCGAGTTCATCCCGCTGTGCGAGGCCAGCGGATCGATCATGATTCTGGGCGACTGGGTGCTCGGTCAGGCGATCGCCGCGGCGGCCGGCTGGAACCGGGGCTTGCCTGCCGGCCGCTCGGAGGTCGCCGTCGGAGGCCCCTGTCATCGACCTCGCGATCGGCCTCGCAACTGCCCTGTCGCTCGGGATCGTCGCCGAGGGGGTGGAAACACCGGTACAGGCACAGTGGCTGGTCGAACGCGGCTGTTATTTCGCGCAGGGCTTCCTCTACTCCCGGCCGATCCGCTACGGCGAACTCGTCCAGGTCCTGCGTGACAGTGAGTTCTGACCCCGTGTCGTCGACAGGGTGATCTGGCACCAGGGTGATGTACTGTAACGACGCCATCCACCGAGACTGCCCACCGAGAGAAGAGCCCGATGAGCGACGCAGACGACGCCGGTCACCGCAGGGCCGGAAGGCCGCTTGAGACGGTTCTGACAAGACCGCGCATCACCGCTGCGGCCCTCCGGCTGATCGGGGCGACCGGCTACGAAAGCTTCACGATGTCCGGCCTGGCCAGGAGCCTCGGAGTCGCTCCGTCCGCGCTGTACAACCACGCGGCATCGAAGCAGGTCGTGCTGCAGTGGTTGCAGGACCACGTGATGACGATGGTCGATGTGGCCGGCTTCGGCGCAGAACCGTGGGACACGGCCCTGCGCCGCTGGGCCTGGTCGTACCGTGACATCTTCGCGACGCACGTTCCGTTGATCTCGATCATGGCGGTGCTCCCGGTGACGGGCGCCCCGCAGACCCTGCGCATGTACGAGACCGTCGCGGCCGGACTAGCCTCCGCCCGGGTGCCTACGGCACAGATCGTGCCCTCGATCGTCGCCCTCGAGTCGTTCATCTTCGGCTCGGCGTTCGATGTAGCGGCCCCTGCTGACATCTTCGAGACCGGTGCGCTCGCCGAGTCGAGCCCGATCTTCAGCGCGGCGGTGCGGCAGGGGGAGCAGATTCAGGGCAGGGCGCGGGCGGATGTCGCGTTCGACTTCGGGCTGGAGGCCCTCGTTGACCGGATCGGCCGCCTGCGCCGACCCTGAGCATCCACCCGGCTTGTCATGCTGTGCACGGTGCCGCGGGTGCCACCGGTCGTGCGGACCTCGGGGCGGCGACCGCTCAGGCGCAGGGTTTGAGGGCCGCGACGTCGCCCGTGAGCGCGGTCGCCGTCCCGATCAGGACCACCCGGGTCGCGCCGAGACGCGTGATCGCGGCAAGCGTCGCCCGCGGCACACACGTCGCGGGCGTGAGATACAGCGGCGCCGACTTCGCCCCGGCGAGCGCCGAGCCGACCAGGGCGTCCTGGTAGCTCGTGCCGCTCGCGAGGTACACGGTCGTCGCGGAAGTGAAGGCGTTCAGGTTGAGCGCCGCGTTCGTCGCGTAGCGATCTGCGCCGCTGTACCTGCTCACCGAGGCGCCGCCGAGTTGCAGCTTCAGCCAGAACTCGGTGAGGCCCGTCACGTCCGCCGTCCCGCCCGCGATCTTCACGCTCTTGGTGTGCAGCGCGCGGAGCAGTCCGGCCGTCGCAAGGTCGGGCAGGAAGCCGCCGGCCGGCACGAGCACGACCGGTGCTCCCGCCCGGGCGGCGGCGGATGCTGCCGCGAGCGCTCCGGGGTAGTCGGCGCCGGTCGCGACGTAGGCCGTCGCCGCGAGGCTGCCGAAGGCATCCGCTGCCACGAGGCGGGAGGTGGCGTACCGGTCGGCGCCGGCGAGCCGTGCGACGGGGGCGATGCCCGCGAGCTGGACCGCGACCGCCGCGGAGACGCTTGCGGTTCCGCCGACGATGACGATCTTGCCCGGGTGCAGCCGGACCAGTTCGGCCCTGACCCCGGCCGGAAGCGCCGTGAGCGTGGTCAGGAGCACGGGGCCGCCGAAGTGCGCAGCGGCGGGCCCGGCGCTGAGGGCGTCGGCGAAGCTCGTGCCACTGACGAGATAGACGCGGGAGACTCCGGGCGCGAAGCCCTGGGAGACGGATATCGCCGTCGAGTACGGGTCGGTTCCCGCGATCCGGGTGACCGTCGAGAGGGAGACCGGGGCTGTGGGCGCCGAGACCGCTGACGCCGGCTGATAGCCGGGAGCGGTTCCGGTGACCCGGACGGTGAGGGCCTTGCCGGCATCCGCGGCGACCGGGGTGTACCCCGCGGCGGTGGCCCCCACGATGGGCGTGCCGTTCGCGAGCCACTGGTAGGCGAAGCTCACCCCGACGGGCGTCCAGGTTCCCGGGCTCGCGGTCAGGAGCGCGCCGACCGAAGCCGTTCCGGAAATCACCGGTGTCGCCGTTCCGATCCCGCCGGTCGCGACCGCGCCGGTGGGTGCAGAGACCGCTGACGCGGACTGGTAGCCGGGCGCCGTTCCGGTGACCCGGACGGTCAGTGTCGTGCCGGCATCCGCTGCGACCGGCGTGTAGCCGGCGGAGGTGGCGCCCGCGATGGGCGTGCCGTTTGCGAACCACTGATACGCGAGGCTCACCCCGGCCGGAGTCCAGGTGCCCGGTGACGCGGTCAGCAGCGCGCCGACGGCGGCCGTCCCGGTGATCGCCGGAGCGCCGACGCCGAGTGCGCCGGCGACGACGACCGCTGTCGGTGCCGAAGTCACCGCGGCGGCGGGCGGCAGGTAGCCGGAGGCCGATCCGGTGACGCGCACGGACAGAGCCTTGCCCAGGTCACCTGCGACGGGCGAGTACGTGGCGGACGAAGAGCCCACGATCTCGACCCCGCCCGCCAGCCACTGATAGGCGAAGGCGGTGTCGGCCGGCGACCAGGCGCCGGGATCCGCGGTCAGGGTGCCGCCGACGACGGCGGAACCCGTCACGGTCGGGGTGGCAGGCACCAGGATCCCCGGGGCGCCGACGCTGTCGTAGAGGGCGTAGTCGTCGGTAACGAGGGTTCCGTTGAGGATCAGGTTGAGGCCGAAGCTCAGGCCGGTCGTGCCCGCCGGAATGGCGGCCGTCGTGTAGAGCGCTTGGGCATAGTCGGTGCCGGCCGGGAAGTACGGGCTCGATGTCCAGTAGCTCCAGCTGCCGATCGCGTTGCGCAGGTAGACGTCGAACTGGGTCGTGACCGTCGAGGTGTACCAGGCGCGGAGCGAGTAGGTGTGGCCAGGGGTTACGGTCGGGGCGCACGCGCCCAGGTCCTGGGTGAGGATGAGTTTGGAGTCGCCGCTGACGAGGTTGCTCACGACCAGTTGCTCGGCCCTGGTGTCGGTGTGTGCGGTGGAGACCGTGCTGAAGCTCGCGGTGTTGGTGCCGAAACCGCCGACCGCCCAGCACTGCGGGAGGCCGTTGGTGCCCGCGGTCTCGAGGCTCGGGTTGACGACTCCGTTCACGCCGGGGCCGGGGGCCGCGGTCGACGTCGTCGCCACGGGAACCACCGGCTTGACGGCGTCGCCGATGACGTCTCCGACGGTCTTGACCGTGGTGTTGTTGGAGGCTGCTCTCAGGGAGAGCCAGGCGGCGAACTGGGCGAAGATCGCCGGATCGACCGAGAGCGCGTCACAGGTGCCCGCGCAGACGTGGTGGAAGGTGAGCTGCACCCAGCCCCCGCCCGCCGTCTCGGCGTTCGTGACCGTGTTCTCGAGGTCCGCGAGGGTCCAGGTCGTGTCGACCTCGTCCGGGGCGCGGGTGAGATAGGGGTCGGCCGGCGGAAGGGTTTCGGCGAATCCGCAGCCCGTGCAGCCGAACCGGGTGTCGATGTCGCCGAGGCCGCGGGCGCTGTTGAAACCGCAGGCCTGGACGATCGCCTCGGTCGCGGCATCCGTCGTTGCGAAGGGGTAGGCGAAACTTCTCGTCGGGAAGCCCCAGTCGGCGAGGGTCGCCCGGCCCTGGCAGACCTGCCGGGTCGCTTCGTCGGCGGTCAGGGTGATGAGATCGGGGTGGGTGACCGTGTGGCCGGCGATCTCGTGACCGGCGGCGGCCATGGTCGTCAGGTCTGACCTGGTCAACCAACCGGGGTTGTCGATGAAGCCGGTCGTGATGAAGAAGGTGCCCTTCATTCCGAACTGATCCAGGGTGGCCACCGCGGCGAGCTGGTCGGCGTTGCCGTCATCGAACGTCAGGCTGACGACGGTCGGCGGGTCCGTGACCGCGGCCCGCGCCGAGGTCGCACCCAGGGGGATGCCCAGGGCGACGGTGGCGAGGACGGCGATCGCCGTGAGCACGCGTGCGGGAGCCAGCGAAGATCCGGTCATGGAGGAACTCCTCGTGAATCGTGAGTGATCCTGGAATCCCAGCACCCGCGCTAAGTGTGCTGAGCGAATCGCAGCCGAACAACGGGTGCGCCCCAAAAAGGCGGTTTACCTGCGAATTACCACGCAAGTATGCGGTTAACCACACGCGCGGCGCCCGCGTCTGCCGGTGAATCTGCGCTAAGTGCTTGCAATCGGCCCGATGCACCCCCAGAATAAACGAACTCAATTCATTTAGTCCATCGGATACACCGCAGTACCCGAACGGGCCGTTCGCGCATCGATGCGCCCGACCCGAGGAAAGGGACCACACATGACGGAACAGTCCACGCGAGGGTCGGCACCGACCTCATCGCAGCCGTTCACCGACATCCACCTCGTGCACAGCGCCACGACGCATGACGAGGCCGGCAGCAAGCACGGCATCACCAAGAAGGGCCTCAAGGGCGGCCAGCTCGGACTGCTCGCCGTCGTCGTGCTCGGCATCTCCTCTGTCGCCCCCGCGTACAGCCTCACGAGCTCGCTCGGAGCGACCGTGGCCGAGGTTGGCAAGCAACTGCCGGCCGTTTTCATCGTCGCGTTCATCCCGATGATCCTCGTCGCGCTCGCCTACCGGGAACTCAATGCCGATTCCCCGGACAGTGGCACATCGTTCACCTGGACCACCAAGGCCTTCGGGCCGTTCGTCGGCTGGATGAGCGGCTGGGGGATGCTCGCGGCCAACATCATCGTGCTCTCGAGCCTCGCCGGCGTTGCCGTCAGCTTCTTCTACGTCTTCCTTGGTGAGGTCTTCGCCAACCCGGACCTCGCTGCACTCGCCGACAACACCGGCATCAACATCGTCACCTGCCTCGCCTTCGTCGCCCTCGCCGTCTGGGTGAGCTACCGCGGCCTGCACGCCACCAAACTCGTGCAGTACAGCATGGTCGGTTTCCAGATCCTGGTCCTGCTCATCTTCAGCGTCTCCGCCGTCGTCAACGCGACCAACGGAGCATCCACGACCGCGCTCGCCTTCGACTGGTCCTGGTTCGACCCGACCCAGGTCGGCAGCTTCAGCCAGTTCGCCGCCGGGATCTCCCTCGCGATCTTCGTCTACTGGGGCTGGGATGTCTGCCTCACCGTGAACGAGGAGACGAAGGGAAAGAAGGGCACGGCGGGAAAGGCGGGAACCCTCACCGCTCTCGTCGTGCTCGGCCTCTACCTCGTGCTCATCGTGGCCACCATGATGGTGTCCGGTGTCGGGACAGAGGGAATCGGCCTGAGCAACCCGGACAACCAGGGCAACATCTTCGCAGCGATCGCCGGACCCGTGATGGGGCCCATCGCCATCCTGATGTCGATGGCCGTTCTGGCGAGCTCCGCGTCCTCGCTGCAGTCGACGATGGCCTCCCCGGCCCGCACCCTGCTGTCGATGGCGCACTACCACGCGCTCCCGCCCCAGTTCGCCGGCGTCAGCAAGCGCTTCGGCTCGCCCGGCTTCGCCACGATCGCGGCCGGGTCCATCGCCGCCGGGTTCTACGCCGTCATGACGCTCATCAGCGTCAACGTGCTCAACGACACCATCCAGTCGCTCGGGCTGATGATCTGCTTCTACTACGCGCTCACCTCCTTCGCGTGCGTCTGGTACTTCCGCCAGAGCCTCTTCTCGAGCGTGCGCAATTTCTTCATGCGCCTCCTGGTGCCGGCGGCCGGCGGCCTGATCCTCACGATCGTGTTCGTGCAGACGGCCGTAAGCGCGTGGAGCCCCGACTTCGGCAGCGGCTCCGAGCTCTTCGGCGTGGGACTGGTCTTCGTGATCGGCGTCGGGCTCCTCGTGCTCGGGCTCGCCGTGATGGGCCTCACCTTCCTGGCCCGGCCGAGCTTCTTCCGCGGGGAGACCCTGCGCCAGGACACCCCCGCACTGGTCGTTCCCGAGTAACAGCCGCGCCGGGTAGCCTCGGGGCATGAGCACCAGTACCGCGGCTACCCCGCACCTGTCGTCCGTCCTCCCGAAGCACATCCTGACCAGCGGCGACCACCACCCGATCGTGCTCGCAGAGGCGAAGCGACGTGCCGCGAGCGTGCAACTGCGCATCGCGGATGCCGTCACCGCCTTCGCCGGTTCGATGCGGTTCGTGTACCTGCATGCCGTCGTCTTCGCCGCGTGGATGCTGTTCTTCGAACCGAGCCCCTGGCCGACCCTGACCCTCGTGGTGTCACTCGAGGCCATCTTCCTCTCGACGTTCGTGATGATCGGCCAGAACCGCCAGGCCGGTTTCCAGCAGGCGAAGGCGGATCACGACTTCAGGATGAGCGACCAGGAGCTGCTCACCAACACCGAGCTCACCCGGCGCGTGCACGAGCTCACCAAGGAGATCCACGCTCACATCGTCGGAGTCACCCCGGCCGTCGGAACGACCGCGGACACCGCCACGGTCGCCACGGCTCCCCTCGGTTCACCCACGAGTTGACCTCGCGGCGTAGGGTGGCGGCTCTAGGGAAGGCATACCACCATGACCGACGTTGAACTCCTCGTCTACGCCGACCGCATCGGCGGTACGTTCCCCGCGCTGACCGCGCTCCTCGACGGGCCGCTGCAGGCCTTCGGCAGCGTGCACGTTCTGCCGTTCTACGTCCCGTTCGATGGGGCGGATGCCGGCTTCGACCCGGTCGACCACACCGCGGTCGATCCCCGCCTCGGCGGCTGGCCCGAGGTACGGGACCTGGCCGGCAGCCGCGGACTGACCGCCGACCTCGTCGTCAATCACGTCTCGGCGTCCTCGGTGGAATTCACCGACTGGCTCGCGCGCGGCGCGGAATCGCCCTGGGACGGCATGTTCCTCACCTATGGAACCGTCTTCCCCCACGGCGCGACCGAGGCAGAGCTCACTGCGTTCTACCGACCCCGGCCGGGGCTGCCCTTCACGGGGTACCGTGGGGCCGACGGCTCCCGACACCTCGTCTGGACGACGTTCCTGCCGAGCCAGATCGACCTCGACGTCGCCCACCCTGTCGCCATCGCCTACCTGCGCCGGGTGCTCCGCGTGCTCGCCGCCGGCGGCGTCACGACGGTGCGGCTCGACGCGGTCGGCTACGCCGTGAAGACCCCGGGAACCGACAGTTTCATGACCCCGGAGACGCTCGCCTTCGTCGAGGTCATCGGGGACCTCGCCCGCACGGAGAACCTGGCGGTGCTCGTCGAGGTGCACGGGCACTACACCGAGCAGCTCGCGATCGCGCCCCTCGTCGACTGGGTCTACGATTTCGCGCTCGCGCCGCTCCTGCTGCATTCCCTGGGCACCGGTACGGTCGACCGCCTCGCGAACTGGTTCGAGATCCGTCCGGCCAACGCGGTCACGGTGCTCGATACCCACGACGGCATCGGCGTGATCGACGCCGGCCCGGCCGGAGGACGGCCGGGGCTGCTGAGCGAGGCGGAAATGGCGGAGGTGTTCGCGCGAGCCGCCGAAGCCACGAACGGGCACTCATCCGTCGCCTCCGTGGTGCCGGAATGGGCAACGCTCCCGCACCAGATCAACGCGACCTTCTTCAGCACCCTCGGCGGCGACGTCGTCGCCTACCTGGTCGCGCGGGCCGTGCAGCACTTCCTGCCCGGACGCCCGCAGACCTATTACGTCGGTCTGCTCGGCGGTCTCGACGACCGGGAGCTCTTCGCCGAGACCGGGAGCGGGCGCGACGTGAACCGGCACCGCTACCCGGCCGCGGAGGTGGAGGCTGCGCTCGCGAGCGAGGTGACCCGCGCCCAGCTCGGCCTCGTGCGGCTCCGCTCCGCCCATCCCGCGTTCGACGGCCAGTTCACCTGGTCGGTCTACGGCAGGGACGTGCTCGAGCTGCGCTGGGTGGATGCTGCCCGCAGCGCCCGCGCGGTCCTGACAGTGTGCACCGCGCCGGGCGCGACGAGTTTCCGCATCCAGCTCGCGGATGCCGACGGCAGCGAGGTCCTCGACACGGTCGAGTCCCTCGCGGCCTGGACCCCAAACGCCCCCTGACCCTGCCCCGCCCCGCCGGAGCACCTCGCTCACGGCTGCCCGCGAGAGTACGATTTTGGCCCTCAAAGCGCGGTCTTGAGGGCCAAAAACGTACTCTCGCGACAGGACAGGCGGGCGGTGCGCCGACGTGCGGGGGCGGATGCGGTGGGCGCGGCGGGCGGGCGGCTAGCCGATGATCTCGGCGAGGGTCAGCACGGGGGCACTGAACGCGGCGGCCACATGCTCGTTGGTGATGCGGCCGGCGTGCACGTTCAGGCCCTTGGCGAGCGCGGCGTCGTCGGCGACGGCCTGCTTCCAGCCCTTGTCGGCGAGCGCGATCACATAGGGCAGGGTCGCGTTGGTGAGTGCCCGGGTCGAGGTCGCGGGGACGGCGCCCGGCATGTTGGCGACGCAGTAGTAGATGCTGTCGTGCACGGCGAATGTCGGGTTGTCGTGGGTCGTGGCGTGCGAGCCCTCGAAGCAGCCGCCCTGGTCGATCGCGATGTCCACGAGCACGGAACCCGGCTTCATCGTGGCGACCATGGCGTCGGTGACGAGCTTCGGTGCCTGGGCGCCCGGGATCAGCACGGAGCCGATCACGAGGTCGGCGCCCCGGACCTGCTCCGCGATCTCGTACCGGGTGGATGCGCGGGTCTGGATGGCTCCGGCGAACCGGTTCTCCAGCTGCCGCAGCCGGGCGATCGACAGGTCGATGATCGTGACGTCGGCGCCCATGCCGAGGGCGTTCGCGGCGGCGTGCTCACCGGCGACGCCGCCGCCGATGATGACGACCTTCGCCTTGGGCGTGCCGGCGACGCCGCCGAGCAGGATGCCGTTTCCGCCGTTCGCGCTCATCAGGTGGTACGCGCCGACCTGCACGGAGAGTCGCCCGGCGACCTCGCTCATCGGGGACAGCAGCGGCAGGCTGCGGTCGGCGAGCTGGACCGTCTCGTAGGCGATCGCCGTGGTGCCCGAGGTGAGGAGGGCATCCGTGGTCGGGCGGGACGCGGCGAGGTGCAGGTAGGTGAAGAGCACCTGCCCCGCACGCATCAGGGGGTATTCGGCCTCGATCGGCTCCTTGACCTTGAGCAGCAGGTCGGCGGCCGCCCAGACCTCGGCGGCCGTGCCGAGGATGGCCGCGCCCGCGACGCGGAAGGCGTCGTCGCTGAATCCCGAGCCGACGCCCGCGCCCTCCTGCACGAGGACCTCGTGGCCGCGGATGGCGAGCTCGTGCACCCCGGCCGGGGTGATGGCCACGCGATTCTCGTTGTTCTTGATCTCGGTGGGGATGCCGACCTTCATGGGGAGCTCCGTCTGCGGTGGATGGCCGGACTTACCGGTGGATAGGGAAAATAATGCTTGGTATTCGTTTCGTACACGTGACAAGCGTGGAATCCGCGATACTTGGTCGAAAGACAGCGCGATATTCAGTTGAGAGGGGCCCACGCATGACGGAAACGAAGAGGATTCGGGGCCGCGATGAGCTCGATACCGTGGACAATACGCTCGTGGCACTGCTCCAGGCCGACTCCCGGATGAGCAACAGCCGCCTCGCGACCGCGGCAGGGATCGCGGAATCGACGTGCATCGCCCGGGTGCGCTCCCTCGTCACGCGGGGCATCATCACCCGGTTCACGACGCTCGTCGACCCGAAGGCTCTCGGACTCGGCCTGCAGGCACTGATCAGCGTCAGCATCCGCTCGGGGGCGCGCACGCAGATCCCGGCGTTCCGGGACGAGATCCGGGCGATGCCGCGCGTCGTGCAGGTCTTCTTCCTCGGCGGCACCGAGGACTTCATCATCCATCTCGTGGCGCGCGACTCCGACGACGTGCGCGACTTCGTGCTCGAGAACCTGTCGGCGAACCCCGCGGTCGCCTCGACGCGCACGAGCCTGGTCTTCGAGCACCACTACAACGGGCTCTCCTCGGGCAAGTAGCAACCGGGCGCCGCGGAACCCCGCCGGTTCGTGCCGGTCGGCCGCGCCGGTCGGTCTGGTCAGTCCGTGATGCTGGTGGGCTTCCAGAAGCCGGTCATCCCGAGCAGCCGGGTCTCCTTGTCGGCGTCTGCAGGAACCTCGACCGCGGGAGGGAAGACACCATACTGGCGCCACTCGTCCACCTGCGGCAGGATCTGCTCCCAGAGCAGGTCGACGAGCGAAGCCGGCAGCGCGTACTCCAGGCCGAGGTAGTTCGCGATCGACCAGGCCTGGAACGCCCGGTAGATGCTCGTGTGCTGCAGGTACTCGGCGAGCGGGTAATCGCCATACTGAAGGTGCACGATCGCGGCGGGATCGTGGTCCTGCAGCACGACGGCTGTGGCCTCGTCGTTGATCCGGTCGTAGCTCGCGATCGGGTCCGACCCGAGCAGGTCGCCGTTGAAGCGGTCACCGACCTCCTCGATGGTGCGGCCCGCGAGCACGTCCCCGACCCAGGCCTCGTCGCGTGCGTGCGCGGCGAGGATATCCCTGATCGTGGGATTCTCTTTACTGGTCCAATCCGCGGGAGCCGGCAGGCTCAACTGCTCCGGCGTGATCCGGTCGATGACGGAGCGCAACGCGGCATCCGACTGAAGAAATAGCTCTCTCTGCTCCATGCCGCAAAAAGTAGCACGGGCCACTGACGCTGACCAGCGTTCGGCCGTGATCGGACAGAGGACCGACCAGCGAAGCTGCCAGACTACGAGAGGAGGCACGAGTATGACGACACACTTTTCCGGTGAGGCACTGCAGTTCCTGCGCGAGTTGGAAGGCCACAACGACCGGGGCTGGTTCGACGACCACAAGCCGGTGTACCTGAGCGAGGTCCGGGAGCCGATGCTCGACCTGATCGACCGGGTCAACGAGTCCCTCGCCGGGTTCGCGCCCGGGCACGTGCGACCGCCGCAGAAGGCGATGATGCGCATCTACCGCGACGTGCGGTTCTCGAAGGACAAGTCGCCGTACAAGACGAACGTCGCCGCGTCCTGGCCGCTCGCGGGTTCGGAGAAGACCGGTGCGAGTTACTTCCTCAGCGTGTCCGGCCATGAGGTCCTCATCGCGGGCGGCTGCTACGCACCCTCCCCCGAGCAGCTCACGGCGATTCGCGACCACATCGTTGCGCACCACGGCGAGCTTCGCGCCCTGCTGGCCGATCCCCGCCTCACGGGGATGTTCGACCCCGCGGACGGCAATCCGCTCGTGCGTCCGCCGCGCGGATACCCCGTCGATCACCCCGCGGTCGACCTGTTGCGCCGCCGCCAGTGGGCCACCTTCGCGACCCTGCCGGCATCCGTCGCCGAAACGGATGCCTTCCTCACGCTCGTGACCGAACGCTTCGAGGCGCTGACGCCCCTGATCGGCTTCCTGAACGTGCCGCTGGCCACGCTCCGCCTCGAGCGGCGTCGCTGACCGGGGCCGCGCCGCTTCGCGTCTATCGCATCGGGTCTATCGTGCCGGGTCGTCGGCCGCCGGCGCGAGCACCTGCCAGCCATGCGGCGCGATCGTGACACGCGACCCCTCGGGCGTCGGCGTACCGCCGGGGACGAGCGCGACCAGCCCGGACCGGCCCACGTTGACGCCGCACGGCTGATCGCCGAGGTTGAGCGCGACGACGAGGGCATCGTCGCCGGCCCTCGCCTCGTACACGAGGTGGTCGGTGCCGACGTCGAGGATGCGGGTGCGGGCCTCATGCAGCCACGGATGCCGTCGGCGCAGGCCGATCAGGTCCTGGTGCAACCGGTAGACCGCACGTTCGGTGTCGGTCAGCGCCGGCGGGCCGTCCGCAGGGAACTCCGGCCGGATCGCATCGTCGCCGCCGTACTCCTCGGTCTTCAGGCCCGAGTAGCCGTATTCGTCGCCCGCGTAGACCGAGGGGGTCCCCCCGGTTGTGAACAAGACGGCGAGAGCGTGCGCGAGGTGCCGGGGGTCGTCGAGGCGGCTTTCGATTCGCGTGACGTCGTGGTTGCCGACGAAGGTCGCCGGGGTGAAGCTGTCGAGGAAGCCGTTGTGCCGGCCGAGCGACCAGGCAAGCTCGTGCGGGTTGTGATCGTTGATGCTGCTCCAGATCGCCTTCCAGAGCTCGTACTGCGTGACGGAATCGAGGGTGGTCTCCGAGACGATCTCCGGGTAGTCACCGTGGATGACCTCTCCGAGGAACCACACCTGCGGGTGCTGCTCCCGCACCCTCGGCAGGACCCTGGCCCAGAATTCGGCGGGGACGGCATACGCGGCGTCGAGCCGCCAGCCGTCCGCGCCGCGGTCGAGCCAGTGCTCGAGCACTCCGGTCACGTAGTCGGCGACCTCCGGGTTGCCGTGGTCGAGGGCGATGAGCCCCGGATGCCCTTCGAAGGTTCCGAAGCCCGCCCCGCCTCCCGTGGTTCCGGCCGGGGTGCCGCTCTCTGCCCCGCCCTGGAACCACGCGGCGGCCGCGCTGCCCGGGCCCTGCTCGAGCGCCTCGCGGTAGCGCGGGAAGTCCGGCCCGACATGGTTGAACACCCCGTCGAGGAGCACCCGCAACCCGCGGGCATGCGCTTCGGCGACGAGGGTGTCGAAGTCGGCCTCGTCGCCGAGCCGCGGGTCGATGAGGTAGAAGTCGCTCGTGTCGTACCCGTGGGTCGACGATGCGAAGATCGGGCCGAGCGCGATGCCGGAGGCGCCGAGCTCGATCGCGTGGTCGAGCCAGGCCACGATCCGGAGCAGGCGATGCTCGCCGGCCGTCGGGACGGTTCCGCCGGGGGCGATCGGGTAGCTGCCGACGAATCCGAGCGGGTAGAGCTGCCACCAGATCGCGTGGCGCACCCAGTCGGGTTCGACTCGCCCGGCGGCATCCGCGTTGCTGATCATCATGTCTCTCAGCTTTGCACTCCCCCGGGCGGCGTCGCACCGGTGGCCTAGGGTATTGAGCATGTCCGACCAGACCGAGATCCTGCGCCTGACCGCCTTCGCTGCCGACCCCTCCGGCGGAAACCCGGCCGGTGTCGTGCTCGATGCGAGCGCACTTCCCGACGCCGAGATGCAGCGCATCGCGGCATCGCTCGGCTATGCGGAGACCGCGTTCCTGACCCGGCCGCCGACCCGGGAGTATCCGGGCCGGGCCGGCATCCGTTACTTCTCCCCCACGGCGGAAGTGCCGTTCTGCGGTCACGCGACGATCGCGACCGCCGTCGCGCTCGCCGGTCGCGGTGACGCCGATGCCTTCGTGTTCGAGACGAAGATCGGGGAGGTGCGGATCGACACCCGGCGCACCGCTGACGGGATCGTGGCCTCGTTCACGAGTGTCGAGCCGCGGGTGGAGCCGATCGGGGCATCCGTGCTCGAGCACCTGCTGCGGCTCCTCGGCGTCGACGCCACCGACCTGCACCCGGACTACCCGCCCCGGCTCGCCTTCGCCGGCAACGTGCACCCGGTGCTCGTCTTCGCGGAGACGGCGACCTTCGACGACTTCCGATTCGACCCGGCCGAGGTGCGTGCCCTGATGGATGCGGAGGGCTGGGCGGGCACCGTGACGACCCTCCGCGTGCTGGGCCCGCTCGAATTCGAGGCGCGGAACCTCTTCCCCGTCGGCACCATGACGGAGGACCCGGCGACGGGTTCGGCTGCGGCCTCCGTCGGCGGGTACCTCCGGGCGCTCGGCCTCGTCGACCCCCCGGCGCGGGTGCTGATCCGGCAGGGCCGCCACGTCGGGCGTCCGAGCCTGCTCACCGTCGACATCCCGGCGACGGGCGGCATCGTGGTGTCCGGGACCGCAACGGTCATCTCCTGAGCCCGGTCTCCCCGACCTCCACCCCGGGCGTCCGACCCCGGCCACCGTCCCGGACGTCCGGACGGCACGACCGGGTTACCGTGGAAAGACCGAACCTCATCCCGGGAGTAGAACCATGAAACCAGCCCTCAACAAAGACACACAGTTGTGCATCTCGCTCGCGGCCCGCCCGAGCAACATCGGCACCCGCTTCCACAACTACCTCTACGACGAGCTCGGCCTCGACTTCATCTACAAGGCGTTCACGACGACAGACATCACGGCGGCGATCGGCGGCGTGCGGGCGCTCGGCATCCGCGGCTGCTCCGTGTCGATGCCCTTCAAGGAGGACGTCATTGCACTCGTCGACGAGATGGATGCCTCCGCGACCGCGATCCGGTCGGTGAACACCATCGTCAACGACAACGGTTTCCTGCGGGCGTCGAACACCGACTACCTGGCCGTCGCCGCCCTCATCGCGGAGCACGGCATCGATCCGGGCACTTCGTTCCTGCTCCGCGGCAGCGGCGGAATGGCGAAGGCCGTCGGTGCGGCGTTCCGCGATGCCGGCTTCGCCGACGGCGTCGTCATCGCCCGTAACGAGACCAGCGGCCGACGGCTGGCCGACGAGCTCGGCTATCGGTGGCTGCCCGACCCGGGAGCCGAGACCGCTCCGCTCATCGTCAACGTGACACCGATCGGGATGAGCGGTGGCGCGGAGTCCTCGAGCCTCGCGTACCCCCTCGGCACCGTCGACGCGGCCACGACCGTCTTCGACGTGGTCGCCCTTCCGGCCGAGACGCCGCTGATCCGGGCCGCCCGGGCGGCGGGGAAGCGGGTCGTGACCGGGGCAGAGGTCATCGCGCTGCAGGCCGCGCACCAGTTCGAGCTGTACACCGGGGTGCGGCCGACGCCGGAGCAGGTCCTGGCGGCATCCGCTTTCTCGCGTCAGTAGATCAGTAGACGAACAGATCAGTAATCAGTAAAGGAACGCGGCGTCGAAGGAATTGAGGTCCACCCTGACACCGTTCAGCGTGCGCTCGAACTCCTGCTGCACGCCGATCCGGAGATTCTCCGGGTCGTTCCAGCCGCCGTAGGGCACCGGTCGGGGGGCGAGGACGTCGGCGGTCCCACTCGGATAGTCGAGCGGGCCCGTCGACGTGTCCCAGAGCGCGACGTCGGAGAACTCGGTCGAGGTCCCCATCAGGAGCGGCCACATCGCGGCCCCGCTGTAGATGACCGGGCGCACCCCGAGACCCTGCACCCCGGTGATCATGTCGCGGGTGAGCGGCGGGCTGCCGGTTTCGATGTCGAGGGCAAAGAACTGGAGCACCGTGCTGTACGGACCGGTTGCCGCGATGCCGGCCTGCCAGCAGGCGGGGTCACGGGTGTACGCGGCGACCTTCAGCCCGGCATCGAGCGCCAGCTGCAGTTGCGGCTGGGTGCGAGCCGCGGGTGTGCAGGTGCCCCACTCGGTCGTGGCGAGAATGTAGAGGCGGAATCCCTCGGCGTACGCGGCGGCGAACCAGGCCGGGTCGGTGATGACCTGGTCGGAATCGAGGGCCTTCACCGAGGGGATGGCCGCGGAATCGGGGGAGCTGGTCGCTGCGGCCACCGCTGCGGGGACTTCGGCGTCCGCCCGCGGCGCCGCCGTCGTGATGCCTGCGACGCTGAGCAGCGCCGCCAGGATGCCGACGCCGGCTCTCCACCCGATCTGACGGCCCGACCACGTCGCCGAGGCCCGATTATGCCTGCCCATTCGTCACTCCGTGTTCGGCTTGTGCGAGGTCTGAGCTACTTCTGTCGGTCTCGATTCTGCCGCGGCCCGGCGGACCACGAAAGGCCGTCCCGGCGACCTCACAGGCTCCCGCGCCGCGACGCTCCCGCCCGTCGACCTGGCCCAGTCAGGAGAGCGACGTGCCGAATTCAGGAGATCCGGGTCCGGTCGCCGTCACTGCCCCGGAATACCGGGGGCGCCCGTGCTCCGGTCGGCCGATTCTCCTGAATTCGGCACGGGGGCGGTCTCTTCGGCGCCCTCATCGGCGGCGGCCGGAACCGGCTCCGTGAAGTCGAGGTCGGCCGTGGTCACCGTGCCCGCGGTCCGCCCCGGCGCCGTGTGGTACTCCCAGTACAGGTTGGTGTGGGCGATCACGAGCTCCGGAGCCGGCGCACCATACTCCTGGAGGTCTTCGGTGGTGTGGGCGTCGCTGACGAGGAGGGCGTCGTAACCGCGGACGATCGCGCCGTGAAGCGTCGACCGGATGCACTCATCCGTTTGCGCCCCGGCGATCACGAGCCGACCGATGCCGCGTTCGGCGAGCACGGACTCGAGGTCGGTGTCCTCGAAAGCGTCGGCATACGCCTTGTGCACGAGCGGTTCGGCGTCGAGGCGTTCGAGTTCGGGCACGAGCTGCCAGGGCGCGCTGCCCTGCGGCTGGTCGTCATCGTGGTGCTGCACCCAGACGACGTCGGCGCCGGCCGCGCGCGCCTTGTCGACGACGGTGCCGACGTTCCCGACGATCGCGTCCCGATCGTAGGCGTCCTTCACGAAACCGATCTGGACGTCGATGATGACCAGGGCGGTGTTCGGCCGGTTGTCGAGCGTGGTCACTGTTCCTCCTCTGAGGCTGTCTACGGTGTGAACAGCACACGCTACGCCACGCCGCCTCCCGCTGCGAGTGCCTGCCGCACCTTGATACAGTGACGACCATGGACATGCGACTGGAGCTCGTGCCGTTGCCCGTTGCGGACGTCGAACGGAGCAAGGCCTTCTACGTGGATGTCGTCGGTTTCCACCTGGATCACGATGTGCAGCCCGGCAACGGGATGCGGATCGTGCAGCTGACCCCGCCGGGCTCGGCGTGCTCCGTGGTCATCGGGACCGGCATGGGCAACGGCCCTGAGCAGGGCACGGTCAAGAACCTGCACCTGGTCGTCTCGGACATCGCCGCCTCGAGGGAGCACCTCCTGGCCCGGGGCCTGCAGATCACCGAGATCCATGACATGGGCGGCGTCAAGTACGCCTACTTCAGTGACCCCGACGGGAATTCCTGGGCGCTGCAGGAGATCGGCCAGTACGCGAAGCCTGCCTGACCCCGCCAGAACCCACTTCGCACCAGCTCGTGGAGTTTCCCAGGCTGATCCCGTGATCCACGCCGAAAGGAAGCACCATGAAGGCCTTCGTCATCACCGCGCCCGGGGAAGCATCCGTGCAGGATGTCGCCCCACCGGTTGCCGGGCCGGGCCAGGTCGTGGTCGATGTCGCGAAAGTCGGCGTCTGCGGCACCGACGTGGAGTTCTTCACCGGCGAGATGCAGTACCTGCTCGACGGCAAGGCCCGGTATCCGATCCGGATCGGCCACGAGTGGACCGGGACCGTGACCGCCCTCGGCGCGGGCGTCGACCGGCGGTGGCTCGGGCGCCGGGTGACCGGAGACACCATGCTCGGTTGCGGTGTGTGCCGTCGGTGCCTCCGCGGACTGCAGCACGTCTGTGAGTTCCGCTTCGAGGTCGGCATCCTCGGTGGCTTCCCCGGAGCTCTCGCCGAACAGCTCGCCGTGCCCGTCACGTCACTGTTCGAGCTTCCCGACACCGTCGACGACGTGCTCGGCGCACTCGTCGAACCGGGCGGCAACGCACTGCGCGCGGTGCGGGGTGCCGCCCTCGAGCCCGGCGACCGGGCGCTCGTTCTCGGCGCGGGCACGATCGGCCTGCTGATCGCGCTCTTCGCAAGGCAACAGGGCGCAGAGGTGCACCTGATGGGGCGATCCGCCCGGTCGCTGGACTACGCGCGAAGCCTCGGCTTCGACGGCGTCTGGACCGACGCCGACCTGCCGGACCTGCCGTTCGACGCCGTCATCGACGCCTCGAACGCGGCAACCCTCCCCGCCCGTGCGCTCGACCTGGTCGAGCCGGGAAAGCGCGTGGTCTACGTGGGCCTCGCCGGCAGCCCGAGCCTCGTCGATACCCGCACTCTCGCCCTCAAGGACGTGACAGCCGTCGGAATCCTGAGCGCCTCCCCGGGGCTCAGGGGCGCGATCGACCTCTACGCGAGCGGCGCCGTCGACCCGCGCCCGCTCGTCGCCGCGACGGTCGGACTCAGCGGCACCCGCGAGATCCTGGCCGGGAGTCGCCCCGCCGGCGCCGGGCTCGGCCCCAAGCTGCACGTCGATCCCCGGCTCGCCTGACCTCGGCCCCCTCCCGATGACCGAGACCTCCCCAGGCACTCATCACCGCACCCAGTCCTCATCACCGCACCACGCAGTAAGGAATCCCATGACCCGCATCGGTACATCAGACCTCGACGTCTTCCCGCTCGCCCTCGGCGGCAACACCTTCGGCTGGACCTCGGACGAGGCCGCCTCCCACGCCGTACTCGACGCCTTCGTCGGGGCCGGAGGCAACTTCATCGACACCGCGGACGGCTATTCGGCCTGGGCTCCCGGCAACCACGGCGGCGAGTCCGAGACCATCATCGGCAGCTGGCTTGCGGCCAGGGGCCACCGCGACGACGTCGTGATCGGCACCAAGGTCAGTCAGCACCCCGACTTCCGCGGACTCTCCGCACGCAACGTCGCCGCGGCCGCCGCGGCATCCCTCACCCGCCTCGGCACGGACCGGATCGACCTGTACTACGCGCACTTCGACGACGCCAACACCCCACTCGAGGAGACCGTGACCGCGTTCAACGATCTCGTCGTCGCCGGCAGCATCCGCTACGTGGGCGTCTCGAACTTCAGCGCCGCCCGGGTGAGCGAGTGGATCGACATCGCCACCCGCAACGGCTTCGCCCTGCCGGTGGCGCTGCAGCCGCACTACAACCTCGTGCACCGCCAGCCCTTTGAACGCGAACAGCTGCCCGTCGTGCAGCAGAACCACCTCGGCGTTGTGCCGTACTTCGCCCTCGCGAGCGGATTCCTGACCGGAAAGTACCGCACCCTGGCCGACCTCGAGGGCAGCGCCCGCCAGAAGATGGCCGGCGGCTACCTCAACGCGGCGGGACTCGCCGTCGTCGCGGTGCTCGACACCGTCGCCCAGGCCCACGGGGTGTCGCTCGCGACCATCGCCCTCGCCTGGCTCCGCGCCCGGCCCGGCGTCGTCGCCCCTCTCGCGAGTGCCCGCACGGTCGGGCAGCTGCCCGACCTGATGGCCTCTGCGACCCTCACCCTCACCTCCGAGGAGAACGCAGCCCTCGACGCCGCGTCCGCCCGCGTCCCCGAGTAGCCGGCCCCGACTCGACGAAATACCCGTCGCGGGCTCCCGCGAGAGTACGTTTTTGGCCCTTAAGACGCGGTTTTAAGGGCCACAAGTGCGCTCTCGCGGCAGGGCGAGCGGATGCCGCGGGCGACGCGGAATGGTGGGGAGGGCGGGTCAGGCGAGGAGCTTTTCGAAGCAGAAGGAGTGCGGGATCGCCTCGATGTACGGTTCGTAGATCGGGATCGGCGTGTAGCCGATCTTCTCGTAGAGGGCGACGGCATCCGGTTGTTTGCTTCCGGTCTGCAGGATGAGGCGCGGTACGCCGGCGGCCCGGGCGATGCGCTCGAGCTCGTTCATCAGCGCACGGCCGACCCCGCGGCCGCGCTGGTCGCCGGCGACGATCACGCGCTTGACCTCCCAGTCGCCGTCGTGGGTGCGCAGGGCCGCGTGGGCGATCGGGGTTCCGTCGGAATCGAGCGCGAGCACGGTCGCGAGGATGTCGGCCGGGTCGATCCTGAGCGCCTCGGTCACGGCATCGTCGAGTTCGGGGCTGCTCGGGCCGGCGTAGCGCGCGGTCATCTCCACGTCCATCCGCGCGCGCAGCAGGGCGGCGCGCGGGTCGGTCCACTCCACCTGTTCGAAACGGAACGGGCGTTCGGTACTGCCACTCATGGTGAATCCCTCGGGTGTCTGGCTCGGGTGTCCGGCTCGGGTGTCCGGCTCGGGTGTCCGGCTCGACTGGGTGTTTTGGCCGTCTGCCGCGCAATCGTCGCAGACGCACAGCCTACCGAGCCGGGGGCGGATGCTGTCGCTTCCACCCCCGGGCATGGCCAGGTCGGAGAGATGCGAGTTACAGGCTCGCGGCGAGGCCCTCAGCGAGCGGGGTCGTCGGCCGGCCGGTCAGGCGGGCCAGGTCGCCGCTCGTCTCGCCGAGCAGCCCGTCGCGGATGTTGGCGTCGAGTCCCACGACGAAGCCCACCGTGCCCGCGTCGAGGCCGAAGGACGTGAGCAGCTCCGCGTGCTCGGCGGGGGCCAGGTTCCGGAACGTGACGGGCGAACCGATCAGCGTGCCGGTCGTGGCGGCGAGTTCGGCGAAGTCCCAGGCGTGGTCGCCCGAGAGCTCGAAGGTCTGGCCCGCGAGCGAGTCGTCGAGGATGGCCGCGGCCGCGGCATCCGCGTAGTCTGCCCGGCTTGCGCTCGCGACCCGGCCGTCGCCGACGCTCGCGACGATCTCGCCGGACTGGCGCGCCTTCTCGATCTCACCGGTGTAGTTCTCGGTGTACCAGCCGTTGCGCAGGATGGTGAAGGGGACCCCTGAGGCGATGAGGAACTCCTCGGTGGCCTTGTGCTCCGGCGCCAGCAGGAGCGCGGACGTCGTGGCCTTCGGGGCGCTCGTGTAGACGATGCGGCCGACTCCGGCGGCCTGTGCGGCCGCGATGACTGCGGTGTGCTGCGGGACGCGCTGGCCGACCTCGGAACCGGAGACGAGCATCAGCACATCGCCCGGTTCGACCACGGCCGTCACGGTCTCGGGCTTGCTGTAGTCGAGGACCGCGGTGCGCACACCGAGCGCGGCGAGAGCGGAAAGCCTGTCGGCGTTGCGGGCCGTCGCGACGATGCTGTCCGGGGCCGCACCGCGGGCGAGGAGGGTCTCGACGATGAGGCGGCCGAGGTGACCTGAGGTGGCGGTGACGATGTATGACATGTGTTGTCCTTTCGGTGGCGTGTCAGAGTCAACCACGAACCAGCCGAGTACCTTCCCGCGCGCGGGTACCCACCTTTAGGTAAGCTACCTGCATGAAGATTAGTTTTGATGTCTCGCGGGTGCGTCCCGGCGCCGTTGCGGGGGTCTACCCAGCCAAGTGCGCGACGCGCACGGTGCTCGACCACGTTACGAGCAAGTGGGGCGTGCTGGTGCTGCTCGCACTGCAGCAGGACTCGCTCCGCTGGGGCGAGCTGCGGCGGTCCATCGAGGGCATCAGCGAGAAGATGCTCGCGTCGACGCTGCGCACCCTCGAGTCAGACGGCTTCGTGAACCGCGAAGCGCAGGCGACGATCCCGCCGCGGGTCGACTACGAGCTGACCGCCAGGGGCCACCAGCTAGCCGACCGCCTAGTCCCCCTCATGGACTGGATAGCCGACAACGCCGACGAGATCACCGGGGCACCGGCTTTCCCTCTCGCGAAAGCGGGCGAATCGTCGTTCTGACGGCGCCAGAACGACGATTCACCCGCTTTCGCGGACGGAGTGAGTGCTCGCGGTCAGCTGGTGGTACTGCCGGTCGAGGGCGCGGGCGCGCGAACGCACGAGCTTCATCTGCTCTTCATCTTCGCGGCATTGGCGCTCCCGGTCGAAGTCGTCCCTGCACCCCGTGCCGTAGGCGAGGGCGATCGCCCGCAGCGCCCGGCCGCTCCGTTCGGCGGCGAGGATCACCGCCAGTCGCTCCGATTCAGCGGCCAGTGACGCCCGCTCTGCTGCGAGATGTTCGAGTCGGGGATCCATATGCGCGCCTTTGCTCACGGGAGGATTGACGGCCTCGTGTGCCGTCAATGTCAAATGATTATAGAGAGTGGATTCTCGATGCAGGCCACGAACTGCGCCATCCATTCTGCCGCCACCGCCCCGTCGACCACCCGGTGGTCGGCCGACAGCGTCACCGTCATCACCGTGCCGACCGAAAGCTGCCCGGAATCGACGACCGGCCGTTGTTTCGCGGCACCGACGGCGAGGATGCCCGACTGCGGCGGGTTCAGGATGGCCGAGAACTGGTCGACCCCGAACATGCCGAGATTCGAGACGGCAAAGCTGCCGCCCTCGAGCTCCTGCTGCCGCAGCTTCCCCTGTCGCGCCCGTCCGGCGAGGTCGGCGACCCGTTCGCTGATGTTCGTCAGCGTGAGGCCCTCGACGCCACGCAGGACCGGCGTGAGCAGTCCCGTTTCGGTGGACACCGCGACCGAGAGATCGACATGCTCGAATCGCCTCGTGGCGGTCTCGGTCCAGATGACGTTCGCCGCGGGCACCCGGACCAGCGCCACCGCGACGGCCTTGATGATGAAGTCGTTGACCGAGATCCTCCGCGGCGAGGTCGCGTTGATCTCGCTGCGGAGGGCGAGCAGGCGCTCGACACGGCAGTCCGCCGTGATGTAGAAGTGCGGAACGGTCGACTTGCTCTCGGTCAGGCGGCGCGCGATGGCCCGTCGCATCCCGGTGTGCGGAACATCGGTGAACCCGGAGGCATCGACCACGGATACGGCGGTGACGCCACCCGTGGATGCCGCCGGTGCGGAGACCGGCGGAGACGCCACGGGCGTGACGGGCTCCGGCTCGGTGGCAGCTGCAGCGACAGGCGCGGGCGCGGGCTGGAGGTTGTCGAGGTCTCTGCGCACGATCCGCCCGTTCGGGCCACTGCCCACGACACGGGACAGGTCGAGTGCGCGTTCCCTGGCGATGCGCCGCACGAGCGGACTGGCGAATTGACGCCCGCCGGTGGCTGCGGCGAGCGGTGCCTGCCCGCCCGGGGCTGATTCGACCGGGACTACCCCGGCCGGAGCCGCCGCCACCGGCGTTGCCGTGTCCGGGCTTGCCGTGTCCGGGGTTGGCGCCTGCGGGGTAGCCGAATTCAGGTTTGCCGAATCCGGGTTCGCGGCCCCCGCGCGCTCCGGCACTTCCCCGGCGAGGAAGGCGTCGATGTCCGCCTCCGCTTCACCGACGGCGGCGATCACGCCGATCGGCACGCCCACTTCGACGGGAACACCCTCGGGGACGATGACCCGCGCGAGCACCCCGTCCGTCTCTGCACGGTACTCGACGACGGCCTTCTCGGTCTCGATCTCGGCGAGCGGCTGGCCGATCGCCACGGTTTCGCCCACCTGCACCAGCCAGGTCTGGATGGCGGCTTCCGCAGCGTTGGCGAGCACTTCCGGCATACGCACGAGCGTGGCCATCAGCGGGTGCCCAGACCGAGCTTGATGACCTCGAGGCCGGCGACGACGTCCTCGGTGCGGGCGATGGCGGCGCGCTCGAGCACCCGTGAGATGCTCGGGCTCGCCTCGCCGCCGGTCACGCGTTCGACCGGCTGGTCGAGGTAGTCGAAGAACCGGCGCTGGATTTCGTCGGACAGCCAGGCGCCGTACGACGTGCCGCGGGCCCCCTGCTCGACGATGAGAACGCTGTTGGTCTTGCGGATGCTCGTGCCGATGGTGTCCCAGTCGATCGAGGCCCGGTCGAGCCAGCGCAGGTCGATGACGTCGGCGCTCATGCCGGTCAGTTCGACGGCCTCGAGGGAGTGTTTGACCATGGACAGGTAGCTGATCACGGTGACGTCGGTGCCTTCGCGGCGCAGGGCCGCCTTCCCCAGCGGGATGCAGTAGTCGAGGTCGCCAGCGGGCACCTCGCCGGTTTCGGCATAGAGGTCGACGTGCTCGATGACGAGCACGGGATCCTGCAGGGCGAGCGCGGTGTTCATCAGACCGACGTAGTCGGCCGCGTTCGACGGTGCGACGATGCGCCAGCCGGGGCTGGTCGCGAAGATGCCGGCCGGGTCCATCAGGTGCTGCGAGCCGTAGCCGCTTCCCATCGCGACCTTCGTGCGCAGCACGAGGGGCACCGGGTTCTCGCCGCCGAACATGTGCCGCGCCTTTCCGATCTGATTGAAGACCTGGTCGGCGGCCACCCACATGAAGTCCGGGTACATGAACTCGACGACCGGGCGGTAGCGCCCGTCGAGTGCCATCCCGCCGCCGAGGCCGGCGAACGCGTTCTCGCTGATCGGGGTGCCGAGCACCCGGCCCTCGAACTTCTTCGCCAACCCCTTGGTGGCGCCATTCGTGCCGCCGTTGAGGCGGTGCACATCCTCGCCGAGCACGACGATCCGGGCGTCCTCCGCCATGCGGCGGTCCATGACGCCGGCGACGGTATCGACGAACTTCTTCGTTTCGAGCTCGCCCCGGTAGTCGGTCGGCTCGAGTGTGCGCAGGCCGTTCAGCTCGCTCGCGTCGCCCCGCACGCCGACATTGACGAAGTCCACGTCCGGCCACAGCTCCGGGCGGATGCGGCGCTTGCCCGCCGACTCCGGGTCTGCCTCGAGAAGCTGGGCCACGGCATCCCTCATTGCGGACTGGGCCTGCTCGCGCACCGCGGCGATGCTCGCCGGATCGATCTGGCCGAGCGCGATCATCTCGCGGGCGACCCGGTCCAGCGGGTCGCGGGCGCGCCAGGCCGCCTCTTCCTCTTTGGAGCGGTAGCCGAAGGCGCTGCCCGGGTATGGTCCGTTCTGGTGGAAGAACCGGTAGACCTCGACCTCGACGACCGCGGGCCCGTTGCCGGACCGCATCACCTGCTCGGCCTCCTTCGTCGCGAGGTGCACGGCGAGCGGGTCCATGCCGTCGACGCGCCAGCTGGGGATTCCGAAGCCCAGCGCCCTGGCCGAGAGCCGCGGCTCGCCGGTCGACTCGGCCACCGTGGTCGACACGGCGTAGAGGTTGTTCTCGATGAAGAAGGCGAGCGGCAGCTTCCACGCCGAAGCGAGGTTCATGGTTTCGAGGACCGAGCCGATGTTGGTCGCGCCGTCCCCGAAGTAGCTCACCGTGACATCCGTCGTGCCCGCGTGCTTCTGGGCCCAGGCGTTGCCGGCCGCGAGCGGAACGCCGCCGCCGACGATCGCATTGGTGCCGAGCGCGCCGGCCTCGAACCACTGCAGGTGCATCGAGCCGCCGCGGCCCCGGCAGTAGCCCTGGGCGAGCCCGAGGATCTCGGCGAGGGTGCGCTGCAGCACGGTCTGGATGTCCGCGGTCACCAGCGCGGCCGGATCGAGGGCACCGCCGGAGACGTGGTTGATCGCCTTGGCGAGGAACTGGTGATGTCCGCGGTGCGAGCCGTTGATCGCATCCGTCGACCCGAGGCCGACGATCGAGCCGACCGCCCCGCCCTCCTGGCCGATGCTGGAGTGAGCCGGCCCGTGGACGAGGCCCTCGCCGGCGAGTTCGAGCACGGTTTCTTCGAAGGCGCGGATGAGGTGCAGCTGGCCGAGCATGGTGGCCAGGAGCGCCGGGTCGGCACTCTCCCAGTCCTGTGCCGTGGTGCTGAGCTCGACCCAGGGGGCCAGGGGATCCAAACGTCGTCGTTCAGGCATGTGCCGGTCTCCATTGGTCGTGTCGATCGCGGGGATCGACTACATGTGAGGAACACTGTATCGTCGATTGAATCCAATGCCAAGGATTGGCCGCAACATATCCGATTAAGACGCGCTCAATTCAGGTCTTTGGATACAATGAAAGAAATCAGCGTCGAACGAAGGAGTTCTCGATGGTCACTGGCATCCCGGGTCTGCGCGGCACGGAGCACATCGGTTTCACGGTCCCCGACCTCGACGAGGCCGAGCATTTCCTCGTCGACGTGATCGGCTGCGAGCTCGTCTATTCACTCGGCCCGTTCGCGCACCCCGACGACGAGTGGATGCTCGAACACCTCGGCGTGCACCCGCGCACAGTCATGCGCGAGCTCCGCTTCTTCCGCTGCGGCCACGGCCCCAATTTCGAGGTCTTCCAGTATGAACCGGCCACTGAAGCAGCCCCCGAACCCCGGAACAGCGACATCGGCGGGCATCACCTGGCCTTCTACGTGGACGACTTCGATGCCGCCCTCGAACACCTGCGGGGGCACGGCGTCGAGATCATGGGCGCCCCGACCGCGAGCTCCAGCTGGAGCACCGGCCAGCGCTGGGTCTACTTCCGCAGCCCCTGGGGCATGCAGTTCGAGCTCGTGAGCTATCCGGACGGCAAGGCCTACGAGAAGGATGCTCCCACTAAACTGTGGCATCCGGCCCACCCGGCCGAATGACCACCACCACCGACCGGACGGACCCCATGGCCAGCGCCCCCAGCCGCGACGGCAGCGCCGGCAGCCGGATCGCCACGCGACTGCGGGACGAGATCCTGTCCGGCGCCTACGCCCCCGGCGCCCGGATCCGGCAGGAAGACGTCGCCGAACAGTTCGGCGCGAGCCGGCTCCCCGTTCGTGAGGCCCTGCGCATCCTGGAGTCCGACGGCCTCGTCACCCTTGTGGCGAACACCGGCGCCTGGGTCTCCCACCTGAGCCTCGCGGAGTGCGAGGAGATGTACCAGATCCGCGAGCGCATCGAACCCCTGTTGCTGCGCTACAGCCTGCCCCAGCTGTCGCCGGAGACGCTCGGCCGCCTGCAGCACCTCGCCGATGATATGCAAGCCGGCACCGACGTCGAGACCTTCCTGCGCCTCGACCGCGAGTTCCACCTGCTGTCGTACTCCGGTGCCGTCACGTCCATCCTCGGCGAGACCATTCACCGGCTGTGGAACTCGACCCAGCACTATCGACGCGCCTTCACGACCCTGATCGGGCCAGACGTCAACCGCGCCGTGCACTACGAACACCAGTTGCTCGTCGGGGCCCTGCGGCGCGGCGACGGGGAGGAGGCCGAGCGGATGCTGGCCGGCCACATCCGCCGCACCCGGCTCGAGCTGTCCCAGCATCCCTCGCTCTTCGCTCAATAGGCGGCCGCCCGGGACGTGGCGTCACTCCCCTCCGGCGCGCACGAGTACCTTGACCTGGTCGCCGGTCGGCGACAGCAGCGTGTCGAAGCCCTGAGCCACGACGTCCTCCAGTGCGATCTGGGCCGTGACGACCTTCTCCACCGGGTACCGGCCCCTGTCGATCAGGTCGATGATGCGCGGCCAGTCGGTGACCGGGAAGCACCAGGTGCCCGAGATCGTGATGTCATGCTCGGAGACGACCATCGGGTCGATGGCCGCGGCCTGGGTGTGCAGCCCGGTCTGGGAGATCCGCCCGGCCGAGCGCACCGAGGCGATCGCCGCCTGCAGCGCCCGCTCGTTCCCCGAGCATTCGATCACGGCGTCCACACCGATGCCGTCGGTCCGGTCGCGAAGCCAGCCCGGCACGTCGACGGCCGTCGGATCGAGCACCACCCCGACGTCGAAGCTGCGCACGAGCGCCGCCCGCACGGGATTGACCTCCGAGACGAAGACGTTCGCCCCGAGCGTGGCGGCGTAGAGCGAGGCAAGCGCCCCGATCGGACCGGCCCCGGTGATGAGCACGTTATCTCCGGGGCGCACGCCGGCGGTGTCCACCCCGTAGGCCGCGACAGCGCCAGGTTCGACGACCGCGCCCTGCAGGTCGGAGACGCCGTCGGGGAGCACGGTCACGTTCGCGGCGGGAACGATGGCGAGGTCGGCGATGCCGCCCCACTGATAGCTGAGCCCGACCGCGGCCATGGTGCGGCAGAGGTGGTTCAGTCCCCTGCGGCAGAAGTAGCAGGTCCCGCACGACAGCAGCGGCATCACCGACACCCGCTCGCCCGGTCGCACCGCGGTCACCCCGTCACCGACCTCGACCACTTCGGCCGAGAATTCGTGGCCGAGAATCTGCGAGCCGCACGCCCCGGTGAGCGGATGCGGCTCACGCGGGATCACGATCGGGCCCTGCGCGTATTCGTGCAGGTCGGTGCCGCAGATACCGCACCACAGCGGCCTGACCAGCACCTCGCCGGCGCGAGGCGCGGCGGGAGCCGTGATTTCCTCGACGCGAATGTCCCCGGCTCCGTGGAAGACGGCGGCCCTCACGGCCGGGGGTCCAGCAGCTCGCCGCGGACGAACTCGAGTTCGCGGGTCACGTAGTCGGTGATGTCACCGGTCTTGAGATGAGCCGGGAGCACGTCCCAGGTATATGTCTCGATCTCCAGGTGGTCGGAGAGCGGTGTCTCGCGGTGCAGCTGCAGCGCCTGCTGCACCGCGAACCGCGTCGTGACGAACGGGCCGAGTTCCTCGAGGAAGACCGGAACGTGGAAGTGGGTGCGGATCTCGGTGGGCACCGGGTTCGCCTCGTACGCGTCGAGCGCGTCGCCGAGGGTGAGGAACTTCGTGACCGCGCCATCCTGGCGCATCGTCGTCTGGCTCAGGTAGATCGTGTCGGTGAAGACGCGCAGCTGAGGCACGACCCCCGGGGTGAGGTCCCTGACCCAAAGTGCGGCAGCCTCCTGGAGCTTGAAGATCGGAATCCCGGCGTCGACCAGGCTGCGCAGCGAACCCGGGATGTCCTCGAAGCCGACGGACTGGTGGCCGATGTCGAAGACGATGCCGAGGTAGCGGCGCATCGCGCCCTCGGCCTCGGACAGCGGTAGCCCGGCGAGCCGGGCGAGCTCGGCGATTCCCTGCGGCGAGTAAACCCGTTCGGCGAAGAACGCGACGGTCTCCGCCGTGGTCTCGAGAAAGCAGGCGGGTTCCGGCTCGAGCGCGAGCTTGACCCGGCGTCCCGTGCGCGCCTCGAGGTCGACGAGGTGGGCAACGACCTGGAACAGGTTGGTGGTGAACCGGGCGATGTAGTCGTCGTCGGTGACGTTGGGGGCGAACGCGAGCGGGGCCGTCTGGATGCTCGGGCTCACGCCCGCCGGCGCGATCTCGGCGAGGATGTCCGCGACCGAGTTCGTGTACGCGACCCGGTCATCGGTCGACCAGTCCGGCTCGTAGACCCGCTCCATCACGACGTCGCCCTTGAACGGCCCGTACGGGAAGGCGTTGACGGTATAGACGTACATGTCGTTGTCGTCGAGGAATGTCCGGAGCTCCGCCCTTTCGGCAGGGCTGTCGGTCAGGGTCCTGGCCGAATCGGCCGAGATCCGCAGCGACACTCCGAACCGCTGGCCCGGTGAGACCCGGGCCTTGACGGCGGGAACGAAGGTGTGGAGGCTCTCCTTCATCTCGGCCCAGGTGTCACCCGCGTGCACAAGTGTGGAATACGAGAGATGGCCGAGGCCGTGTCCGAGATCCATCAGGTCTGGTCCTTTTCTGCCGGTCGCCCGGCTCACATCGTTGTGATTCAAGGAACGGGCGGCCAGCGCTGAAGGCGAGACTGAACACCTGTTAAGTATTCCTTAACAGACAGGCTATGACGGCCCTTCGGTCGCTGTCAACCACGACGACGTCCCGGGCTCCGGCGGCGGGCTAGTCGTGCTTGCCGTGCACGAACCAGATTCCGTGGAAGTCGACGACGCCGGTGTTCTTCAGGCTGTGCGGGATGGAGGAATCGAAGCCGAGCGACTCGCCTTCGTGCAAGGTGAATGCCTCGTCGCCGATCGTGATCTCCAGCTCGCCGGAGATCACGTAGCCGTACTCGTAGCCCGCGTGGGTGACCGTGTCCCCGCCGTCCGTGGAGGTCGCCCCCGGCGCGTAGCTGATCTTCATGAAGTTGACGTCGCGTTCGGGCGTGGCCGCGAGGCGTTCCCAGTTGACGCCGGCCGCCATGTTGAGCCGCGACCGGTGGGACGGGTGCACAACGGACACCCGGTTGGCATACTCCGACGGATGCCACGCATCGGAGGGGTTCCTCACGTCGCCCCGGTTCAGTTGCCCCCCGTCCTCGACAGCGTGCGGGTGGGGTTCCGCGGCCGGTTTGCTCTCGAACAGGTCATCGACGGAGACGTTCAACAGCTGAGCGAAGGCGTAGAGGGTGGCGACGGAGGGCTGCGACTTGCCGTTCTCGATCTGGGAGACGAATGACGGTGATACGTCGACCTGCCTGGCCAGCTCACGCAACGTCAGGCCGGCTTTGAGCCGGATGTCTTTCAGCCGAGACCCTAAATTGTCCATCATGTTCCTCTGTCACACATCAGCATGACGACGACGAGGACTGGCCTCGCATCATCATTGAAGCCCGGCTGTACACCTCACGCTCCGGAAAAAGGTGAGTATGGTCAAATATACACAGCATGAGGCCCAGTTACCCCGTCATTCGGGCTATTTCGGCGGTTCCGGCAGAGCCGATGCGGCTTGCCGGGGCGTTCTTTGTTAAGTATCATTGAACACCTCAGGACGGCGACAAGGAAGTCCCCGTCCATCAGGAAAGGATCGACTTGTGACATCCCCCTCAACAATTCCCCGGCAACGCGCGCTCATCGTCGGAGCAACGGGCATCACGGGCCAGACGGTCGCGAAACAACTGGTCGACGCGGGCTGGGACGTGACCGGACTGTCGAGGCGAGGTCATTCCGAGACCGCGGGCGTGACATCCGTGACGGCTGACCTCCTCGACCCCGCGTCTCTTGCCACCGCCCTCACCGGAACTCGCCCGGAACTCGTCGTGATCACGGCCTGGGTGAAACGGGACACGGAGACCGAGAACATCGAGGTCAACAGCGCCCTGGTGCGGAACGTGCTCGCAGCCCTCGAAGGAGAGAAGTCCGTCAGGCACGTGGCCCTGATGACCGGGCTCAAGCACTACCTCGGCCCGTTCGACAACTATGCGACCGGCGTCACCGCGGAGACCCCGTTCCACGAGGACGAACCACGACTCCCGCAGCCGAACTTCTACTATGCGCAGGAGGACGAGCTGTTCGGGTCCGCCGCCCGGAACGGCTTCACCTGGAGCGTGCACCGCGCCCACACGGTCTTCGGGTTTGCCACGGACAACGCGATGAACATGGTGCTCACCCTCTCCGTCTACGCCGCGATCTGCAAGGAACTCGGGCTGACGTTCACCTTCCCCGGCTCGGCCACCCAATGGAACGGCGTCACCGACGTCACCGACGTCGACCTGCTCGCCGAACAGATCATCTGGGCAGGCACGCACCCGGAGGGCGCCAACGAAGCATTCAACATCGCCAACGGCGACGTCTTCCGCTGGCGGTGGCTGTGGCCGCGGGTCGCGGCGATCTTCGACGTGCCCTGGGCCGGCTTCGAAGGAGAACCCCGCCCGCTGACCGTGCAGATGGCCGGCAAGGACCAGGTGTGGAGCGCCATCGCCGAACGGGAGGGACTCGTCGAGACGGACGTCACCCGCCTGGCATCCTGGTGGCACACGGACAGTGACCTCGGCCGGAACATCGAGTGCTTCACCGACATGAACAAGAGCCGTCAGGCCGGATTCCTGGGTTTCCGGTCCACCCCGGACAGCTTTCTCGACAAGGTCGAGCGCTACCGCGCGGCGAGGATCATCCCCTAGGCCGTTACCCCCACCCAACGACGGATGTCCCGGACAAGCAGCGCTCGTCCGGGACATCCGTCGTTCGGGTCGCTTCGCTATGCCGGCAGCACGGCGTCGAATTCGATATGCGCCTTGATCGTGGTCGCCGGGTGGTGTGCGGCCTCGAGGGCACCCAGGGCGTCGTCGACCCCGAATCGCTGCGTGACGAGGGGACTCAGGTCGATTCCGGTGTGGGCCAGGAAGCGCAGGGTTTCCGGCCACACTCCCGGCGAGCCGACCGAACCGGTGATCTTGAGCTCCTTGGACTGGATGAGCCCGAGCTTCGCCGGCGCCTCGCGCCCGACGTCGATGCCGATGTAGGCGACCCTGCCCCGGAAGGCGGCGAGTTCGAGCGCCTGGGCCATCACGGCCGGCCGTCCGCTGGCCTCGACGACGACATCCGCTCCGCGCCCGTCCGTCTGCTCGTTCAGGAACTCGACGATGTCGTCGGGGTGCACGGCGTGGCGGGCGCCGAGGCGCAGCGCGGCGTCGCGCCGTTCGGGCGAGGGCTCCACGACGATCGTCACGGCGCCGAGGGCGGCGGATGCCGCGGTGACGGCGAGTCCGATCGGTCCGGCTCCGAGTACGACGAGGGTGTCGCTCGCGTTGACGTTGCCGACCCGCATCAGCGCGTAGTAGGCGACGCTGAACGGCTCGACGAGGGCGCCGTTCGTGTATGACACGCTCGCCGGCAGTGTGTGCAGCCATTCGGGCCTGGCCACGAAGAACTCGGCGGCGGCGCCGCTGATCGAGAATCCGAAGTGGTCGTCTCCGATGACGCACTCTCCGACGACGCGATCGCCGGCGGCGAAGTCCTGCACCCGGCTGCCGACCGCGACGACCTCTCCGGACCATTCGTGGCCGGGAATGATCGGGTACTCGAAGGGGATGATGTACCGACCCTCGAGCAGGTCGATGTCGGAGTGGCAGACCCCGACGGAGCGTGCGGCGACGAGCACTTCGTCGGCTCCGATCGCGGGGATGGGCAGCTCATCGATGCGGGGAACATCCTGTTCCGCGAAGCGCAACGCTTTCATAGTGGGGATTCCAATCGTGGGGACGAGGCCGGGTGCGCGGGACGCGCGGGGTGCGTGCGCCAGCGTGAATGAAGGTCAGCGCGGATGGACGTCAGCGAGCGTTGACGAGGACCTTGACCTGGTCGCCGGTCGGCGAGAGCAGGGTCTCGAAGCCCTTCTCGACGACATCCGCCATGCTGATCTGCGCGCTCACGACCTTCTCGACCGGGTACCGGCCGCGGGCGATCAGGTCGATGATGCGCGGCCAGTCCGTGACCGGATAGCACCAGGTGCCTGCGAGGGTGATGTCGTGCTCGGAGAGCACCATGGGGTCGATGGCCGCCTGCCGGGTGTGCAGGCCGGTCTGCGAGATGCGCCCGGCCGAGCGCACCGAGGCGATGGCGGTCTGGAGGGCTCGCTCGTTACCCGAGCACTCGATCACCGCGTCGACACCGATTCCCTCGGTCTGATCCTTGACCCAGGCGGCCACGTCGATCTTGGACGGATCAATCACCTCGCCGACGTCCAGGCTCCGCGCGAGCGCGACACGGGTCGGGTTGACCTCGGAGATGAACACGCGGGCACCGAGCGCCGAGGCATAGAGGGAGGCGAGCGCGCCGATCGGACCGGCGCCGGTGATGAGCACGGTGTCCCCCGGCCGCACCTGCGCGGTGTCGACTCCGTAGGCGGCCACGGCTCCCGGTTCGACGAGGGCGCCCTGGAGATCGGTGACGGAATCGGGCAGTACGCTCACGTGGCTGGCCGGGACGACCGCGAGTTCCGAGATCCCGCCGGAGGCGAAGCTCAGGCCGACGCAGGCCATCGACTGGCAGAGGTGGTTCAGGCCGCGGCGGCAGTAGTAGCAGCTGCCGCAGAACAGCAGCGGCATTACGGATACCCGCTGGCCGACGCGCACCGAACGCACGCCCGAACCCACCTCGAGCACTTCCGCCGAGAACTCGTGCCCGAGAATCTGCGGGGCGGTGGCGCCGGTGAGCGGATGCGGGTGCGAGGGAATGACGATCGGCCCCATGGCGTATTCGTGGAGGTCGGTGCCGCAGATGCCGCACCAGTACGGCCGCAGCAGCACGTCCAGGCTGCCGAGGGGCGGCGGCCCGTCCACCTCTTCGATGCGGATGTCGTGCGCGCCGTGGAAAACTGCTGCCTTCATACTGCTGCCCCTTGTCGTGGATCGAAGAGAACCTTGCCCTCGAGCCGGCCCGTCGCGAGTCGCTCGAGCTGTTCGGCGAGGTCGTCGAGAGGCAGGACAGAGTCGAGGAGTTCGGTGCCCAGAGTGGTCGTCGCCAGAATACCGAGCGCCGGGGCGAGGTCGGTGCCGCAGACGTGCGCGAGGGTCGTCTGAACGGTGATCTCGCGCATGACGAGCGCATGGATGTCCACGGACTGCTCCGTGGACGGCAGGCCGACCTGCAGGATAGTGCCGCCCCTGCGCACCATCGAGAGGGCGTTGTTCAGCTGCCCGGGTGCTCCGCTGGCCTCGATGACGACGTCAGCACCGAACGGCCCGATGGCCTCGGCGACGCGGGCTACGGCATCCGCACCCGCCTCGACCACCCGTGTCGCACCGAGGCGGCGGGCCCGTTCGAGGCGCGCGCCGGGGAAGTCGATGACGGTCACCTCGGCAGACACGAGTGAGTTCAGCCCGGCGAGCACGAAGGAACCGATCGCCCCGGCCCCGATCAGGACCACCCGGTCGCCGTCACGCACCCCGGACCGGCGGGCCGCGTGCAGGCCGACGGCGAGCGGCTGGGCCAGGCCGGCGAGGTCGATCGAGAGTCCCTCGGGAACGAGGACAAGCGTGCTCTCGGGGCAGGAGACGAACTCGGCCATGCCGCCGTCGGTGTTGAGCCCCAGCGTGTAGTACCGGTCGCAGAGGTTCGTGCGGCCTTCCACGCACCGATCGCACACGCCGCAGGACACTCCCGCACCGCTCGCGACGACGTCGCCGACGGAGAAGCGACTCGACTCGTCGACCTCGAGGACCTTCCCGACGAATTCGTGGCCGGGAATCATCGGGCCGGCCTGGCCGGTGACGGGGTGGCGGTGCTGCACCGGGAAGGTCAGCGGGCCGGCCTTCCACTCGGTGGCGTCCGTTCCGCACATGCCGCTGCGGAGCACCTCGAGCAGGGCTTCGCCCGGAGCCCGGGCGGGCACGGGCACCTCCTCGAGGCGGACATCGTGATCGGCGTGGTAGACGGCGGCGCGCATCAGCGCCCTACTCGGCTTCGCCGCGACCGGCGGCGGTGTTGAGGTGCGACTGGGAGTCGCGCACGAGGGACAACGGTCCGCCGACGCTGTAATAGCGCTGGCCGGCGACGAGCAGGTCCTCTGCCGGGAACTTGGTGATCACCTGGCACCCGGTGGCGGTGACGACGACTTCTTCCTCGATGCGGGCCGCCCCGATGCCGTCGGCGGACGGCCAGTAGGTCTCGAGGGCGAAGACCATGCCCTCCACGAGCACTTCGGGGTGGTCGAGGGAGACAAGCCGGGAGAAGATCGGCTTCTCCCAGATAGAGAGGCCGACGCCGTGGCCGTACTGCAACGCGAAGGCGGCCTCTTCGTCGGGGAAACCGAATTCCTGGGCGGTCGGCCAGACCTTGACGATGTCGGCGGTGGTGGCCCCCGGGCGCACGAGCGCGATCGCCCTGTCCATGTACTGGCGGGCGATCTTGTAGGCGTCGTGCTGCGCCCGGCTCGCCGACCCGACCGCGAAGGTGCGGTAGTAGCAGGTGCGGTAGCCCTGGTAGCTGTGCAGGATGTCGAAGAAGGCGGGGTCGCCCGGCCGGATCAGCCGGTCGGAGAAGACGTGCGGGTGCGGGGAGCAGCGCTCGCCCGAGATGGCGTTCACGCCCTCGACGTACTCGGACCCGAGGTCGTAGAGCACCTTGGACACGAGACCGACGGCCTCGTTCTCGCGCACGCCCGGCCGCAGGAATTCATAGAGGGATTCGTACGCGGCATCCACCATCGACGCGGCCTGCGTGAGCAGCGCGATCTCGTCTCCGGTCTTGACCGCCCGGGCGTTGAGGAACACCTGCTGGCCGTCGACGACCCGGATCCCCTCCTTCTGCAGGGCCATCAGGATGGGCAGCTCGATGACGTCGACGCCGAGCGGCTCGTTCTGCAGGCCGAACTTCTCCAGTTCGCGCTTGATTTTCTTGGCGACGCCCTCTGCGATCCCCGCGTCGGGGTGGAAGGCCCCACGGAGGGTGGAGATGCCGGCCCTGGCGCCGTTCTCGGCCCGCGGCCTGACGGCGCCGTGGTGCGGGGCGTGCGGGTCGGCATCCGCCTCGGCCGTCGTGGTCTGCAGCCAGGGGTTGTAGAGCTGGTGGTGCTTGGCCGCGGAACCGAAGTCCCAGACGATCGGGTCGCTATGCCGGGTGAGCAGCGAGAAGCGGATCAGCTTGTCCATGGCCCAGGTGCCGATGTGCGTCGACGACATGTAGCGGATGTTGGAGAAGTCGAAGGCGAGCACGGCCCCGAGGTCGGAGGTGGCCAGCTCGCGCCGGAGCTTGGCGAGCCTGTCTGTGCGGAGGCGATCGAACTGGATGCGTTCCTCCCAGTCGACGGCGTTGGTTCCGAAAGTGGCTGTGGTCACGGTCGTGTCATTCCTTTGCTGAGTGTCGTGCAGGATGTCGGTGGGGCGGGCTGTGCGGATCAGACGAGGATCATGCCGCCCTCGATGGGGATGACCTGACCCGTGATGTAGTCGGAATCGCTCGCCGCGAGGAACACCGCGGTGGGCACGATGTCTTCGGGCACGGCGGGCCGTCCCAGCAGGATGTCGCCGGCCATCGAGTCGAAGCCGGAGTCACCGGCGCCCATCTCGGCGAGTTCGGCGTCGAGTTTCGTCCAGAGCGGCGTGGCGACGACGCCCGACGCGAACGCGTTGACGGTGATGCCCTCGGGGGCCAGGGCACGTGCCGCAGCCTGGGTGAGGGAGATCACGGCCGCCTTGGCCGCGCTGTACGGTGCGAAGTTGGGGAAGCCGGTCCGGCCGGCGATCGACGCGGTGTTGATCACCTTGCCGGTCCCGCCCTGGGCGATGTACTGCTTCGCGGCCTCCTGCGTTCCGATCAGCACGCCGAGTGCGTTGACCTTCATCACGGTCTCGAAGTTCCGTTCGGTGATGTCGAGGAACCGCATCGGCGAGTTCATGCCGGCGTTGTTGAAGTAGACGTCGAGGCGGCCGAAACGGGCGACGGTCGACTCGATGGCGGACCGTACCGCCGCGCGGTCGGTGACGTCCGCCTGAACTGCCGCCGCCGCGCCGCCACCGGCGACGATGTCGTCCGCGATTCGCTGGCCTGCCGCCAGGTCGAGGTCGGCGATCATCACGTTGGCGCCTTCGGCGGCCAGGCCCCTGGCGATGGCGGCTCCGATTCCGGATGCGCCCCCGGTGACCACGACGGTCTTTTCGGCGAGTCGAGTGCCCACGTGTTCTGCTCCTTTGCAGTACGAAGTCTGGTGTCCGGCCGGGGCCGGGGTCTCGCAGTAATACTATTTTGTACAGTCTCACTGCACAAGGTGTTGCTTGACATTCAACTCAGCGGGGTTGTGCTTGTCAAGCGGATGCTGCGATCGCGAGGGAATCACGTTGAGCCGGCCGATATCTCGCGGTAGTGTTCACTGAAACTGTACACAGCGACCGGGTGTGCCTCGGGCTGGAGCGAAGAAGCCCCGGTCCGACACGGCGGCCTGTACCGAATTCCGTTCGAATCGAGGAAGATCCAATGGCCATCGCAACCGTCAATCCCACCACGGGAATCACCGAGCGGAGCTTCGAGCCCCATTCGCCAGAACACGTCGAGCGGGCCCTGGCCCGGGCGGAGGACGCTGTCTCCGCCCTGCGCTCCACCGACTTCGCCACGCGGGCGGCCTGGATGGTCCGGTCGGCCGAGATCCTCGAGTCAGAGGTGGAGGCGGTCGCGGTCGTGCTGACGACGGAGATGGGCAAGACCCTGCGGTCGGCACGCGCCGAAGTGCAGAAGTGCGCGAAGAACATGCGTTTCTACGCCGAGCACGCCGAATCGTTCCTCGCCGACGAGCCGCTGGCCGATCCGTCGACGGTCGGCGCGAGCTCGGCCTTCGCCCGCTACGAACCGCTCGGCGTCGTCCTGGCGGTCATGCCATGGAACTACCCGCTGTGGCAGGTGATCCGGTTCGCCGCACCGGCCCTGATGGCCGGCAACGTCGGCGTGCTCAAGCATGCCTCCAACGTGCCGCAGTCGGCACTGTACCTCGACACCCTGTTCACCAGGGGCGGGTTCCCGGCCGGCGCGTTTTCCACCCTGCTGATCGACGCATCGGCCGTCGCCGCGGTGATCGCGGATCCGCGCGTCAAGGCCGTCACCCTGACCGGCTCAGAGCCGGCCGGCCGCTCGGTCGCCCGAACCGCGGGCGAGAGCATCAAGAAAGCCGTGCTCGAGCTCGGCGGTTCCGACCCGTTCGTCGTGATGCCGAGCGCGGACATCGACGCCGCCGCTGCCGTGGCCACGACCTCCCGCACCGGAAACAGCGGACAATCCTGCATCGCCGCGAAAAGGTTCATCGTGCACGCCGACGTCTTCGACGAATTCGTGGCCGCATTCAGCGAGCGGATGCGCGCCCTGCGGGTCGGCGATCCGCTTCTCGATTCCACCGACGTCGGCCCGCTCGCCACCCGCAGCGGCAGGGACGAGCTGGCGGAACTCGTCGACGACGCCGTCGCCCACGGTGCGACGTCCGTCGTCGGAGGCACCACACCGGACGGGCCGGGCTGGTTCTACCCGCCGACGGTGCTCACCGGGATCACCGGGAGCATGCGGCTCCACCAGGAGGAGGCCTTCGGACCCGTCGCATCCGTCTACCGGGTGTCGTCGGCGAGCGAGGCGATCGCCCTGGCCAACGGGACGAGGTTCGGCCTCAGCTCGGCGGTGTGGAGCGCCGACCCTGCCGAGCAGGACCGGTTCTCGCGGGAACTCGACGCCGGAGCCGTCTTCATCAACGGCATGACCGTGTCCTACCCGGAACTCCCCTTCGGCGGGATCAAGGACTCCGGCTATGGACGAGAATTGGCCGCGGCCGGGATCCGGGAATTCTGCAACCTCAAGACGATCTGGAAGGCGTGAGCGCATGTCGGACATCAGCTTCATCGGCCTCGGCGAAATGGGCTCTGCCCTGGCGGGCCGCCTCCTCGAGACCGGTCATTCGGTGCGGGTCTGGAACCGGTCACCCGGTGCTGCGGACGCCCTCGTCGCATCCGGCGCCACCCGGGCGGCCTCCATCGCCGACGCCCTCGGCGTCGGAACCGTGATCTCCATGCTCGCCAATGACGAGGCCGCCGAGGCCGTCTTCAGCGCGGAGTCCCTCGCGGGCGTACCGGCCGGCACCCTGCACATCAACTGCGCCACCCTCAGCGTCGACGCCACGGACCGGCTGGCCGAGCGGCACGCCCTCGCCGGAGTGGAGTATGTGGCCGCTCCGGTGCTCGGCCGGTCCAACGTGGCGGCGGCCGGGAAACTCAACGTGATCGCTGCGGGAACGAAGAGCGCCACCGCCAGGGCGCAGCCCTGGCTCGATGCGATCGGCAAGCGCACCTGGGTCGTCGGGGAGCGACCGAGCACGGCGAGCCTGGTCAAGATCGGGGCGAACTACACCCTCATCCACGCCCTCCAGGCCCTCGCAGAATCGCTGACCCTGGTCGAACACGGTGGCGTCGATGGCCTGACCTTCGTCGAGATCCTGACGGATGCCGCGTTCACGGGCAGCGTCTACACGGGCTACGGCAGCCTGATCGCCCGCAAGGCATACAGTCCGCCCGGTTTCACCGTCGGGCTCGGCCTCAAGGACCTGTCCCTCGCGGAACGGGCCGCTGCCGACAGCGGCGTCGTGCTCTCGACGGCGCCCGTCCTGCGCGACATGTTCGAGCGTGCGCTCGCCGATCCCGACCTCGCACCGCTCGACTGGTCGGCCATCGCCGAGATCACGCGAGGGCTCAGCGCCTCGGACTGATGCCTCTCTGGCACGACGAACCGCCGGGCACGATTCGTGCCCGGCGGTTCTGCGTCCCAGGGACCAGGGCCCCTGCGGCCTACCTCAGCGCGAAGGACGTCTTCCTGCGCTTGTTGTTGCGTCGTGCGACCGAGTAGACGATCGCCGCCACCAGGATGAGCAGCCCCTGGAACAGGTACTGCCACATCTGGGACAGCCCGAGGAACGACGTCGCATTGAGCACCTGGACAAGCAGGATGGAACCGAGGAGCGTGCCGATGAAGGTACCCCGGCCGCCGAGCAGGCTCGTTCCGCCGAGCACGACCGCGGTGATGCTCGTGAGCGTGTACCCGACGCCCTGGGCCGGGTCGCCAACCCCGATCTGCGCCATCAGCATCACGGCCCCGACGAACGCGAACAGGGAGGTCGCCACGTAGGCGAGCACGACGGTCCGGTTGATGTTGATGCCGTTCCTGCGCGCCGATTCCTCATTGGACCCCGTCGCTCGCAGCCGCCAGCCCCAGCGTCGCTTCTTCAGGCAGTACTCGGTCACGAGGGTCGCGGCGACCAGCACGATGAAGGCAACGGGAACCGGCCCGAGCTGCGACCCGATGATTCCGGTCACCGTCGAGTTGATGTACCCGTCCGGGGAACTCCTGAGCAGGAAGCTGAATCCCTGCAACGCGATGTACACGGTCAGGGTGGCGGCGATGGGGGTGAACCGGGCGAACCTGATCAACGATCCGTTGACCACGCCGACGACCGCCGCCACGACGATCATCAGCACGACGCCGAGGACGATCATCAGCACGGACTTGTCATCGTTGATGAAGAACGACCCGATCACCACGAGGAACCCGGCCAGGGGCCCGACGGAGAGATCGATGCCGCCGATCAGGAGCGAAATGGTCTGACCGAGGGCGATGAAGCCCAGGGCTGTGACGAGGGTGAGTACAGAGTAGATATTGAAGTCGGAAAGATAGCGGGCGTTCTGGCTGAACAGGAACGACCCGAGCAGGGCGATGACACCGACCAGGAGCACCGCGGGCGCATAGTCGCCCTGCAGGAAACGACGAAGCCCGGAGTGCTTCGAGGCCTCGGCATCCGCGACGACAGACACGGATCGGGTCGTCGAGCGGACGGCGGCGTGGATCATGCGTTCTTCGCTGATCGCAGCACCCTGGAGCACCTCGAGAGCGTGCCCCCGCGACATCACGATGACCTGGTCGCACAGACCCTCGAGCTCCTTGGCGTCTGAGGACGCGACCACGACGGGGATGCCGGAGGCCGAGACCTCGCGCAGGATCCGGTAGATCTCCGCCCGGGCACCCACATCGACGCCCTGTGTGGGCTCATCGGCCACGACCAGCAACGGCTCGGAGAGCAGCGCCCGCGCGAGGACCACCTTCTGCTGGTTGCCGCCGGACAGGGAGGAGACGACCGAATCCATCGACGCGGCCTTCACCGCGAGCGAACCGAGCGTCTCGGCGACGGTGCCCAGCTCGCGCTTGCGGCTGAGCAGTGGGCCTCGTTTGAACTTCGCCAGCGCAGAGACGGCGGCATTCTCGCGCACCGAGAGGGACATCAGGAGGCCCTCGCGGTGCCGGTCGGCGGGCATGTATGCCGCCTCCTGGAGGAGTTGCCGGGAGTTCAGGGTCGTGCCTGCGATGGCGACCGTTCCCGTGAAGTAGTCGAGACCGGCGAGGGCGCGCATCAATTCGCTCTGGCCGTTTCCGACGACCCCGGCGATGCCGATGATCTCGCCAGGACGAGCGCTGATCGAGATGTTCGCGAATCCAGAGCCGCTCAGCCCGTTGATCGAGAAGTTCGCCTCGTCGTCCGGCGAGCTGATGTGTTTGGGCGGGAACGTCGATTCGAGCTTGCGTCCCACGATCATCGCGAGCAGTTCGTCATCCGTGATGTCGACCACCCGTGCACTGCCCCGCACGCGGCCGTCCCGCAGCACGGTCACTTTGTCCGCGAGTTCGCGGACTTCGGCCAGGCGGTGGGTGATGTAGACCACGGCCGTTCCATTCGACACGGACCGGCGCACACGTTCGAACAGGAGGTCGACGGATGCCTGGCCGAGGGGCGCGGTCGGTTCGTCGAGGATGAGGAGTTTCGGCTTGAGGGCAAGGGCCTTGGCGATCTCGAGGAGGTGCTTCTGGGCGACGGACAGGAGTTCCACGCGATCCTGAAGGTGCACGCTCAGGCCGGCGTCGGCGAGCAGCGCCGTCGCGGTGGCTTCCAGCGACGTGCCGGACGAGAGGACCTCGGCGGGCAGTGCGACCTGCAGATTCTCCAGTACGGTCATGTCCGGGAGCACTGCGGGATGCTGGTGGACGATCGCGATTCCGAGCTGCACGGCGATGGCCGGTGTCAGCACGCCGATCGGGGTGCCCTCGAAGGTGATGCTGCCCCCATCGGGCTGCGCAGTACCCGAAGCCACGTTCATCAGCGTCGACTTGCCCGCGCCGTTCTCACCGAGGATGGCGTGGACTTCGCCCGGCAGGATCTCGACGGAAACGTCCGAGAGGGCCGCGACGCCGGAGTAGAGCTTCGAGATGTTGGACATCACGAGGGTTGCGGGGGCGGCGGGCTCGACCTTGTCCGGCGTCGTCACGTCGACGGTGTCCTGGTTGTTCACAGTTTGACCTTTTCCTGTCTGTGCAATGTGGGGAAACGAACCAGCCGCCGGGTCGGTCGCGACAGTCGCGACCGACCCGACGGCGGCACCGGTTGGCCTACTTCTTGAGCAGGGCCGCCTGGTCCTCAGGCGACATCTTCGCCGAGAGGTAGATGTCACCGGGCAGGTCCTTCTTGCACTGCACCGTGCTCGGCTTTCCGCTCACGGAGTCTTCGAAGGCCGGGGCCTTGAAGACCGTGTCGGTCGGGAGCACGCCGCCGGTCGCCTTCGCGACCGCGTAGTCGACGGCGAGGCGCACGTTGTCGTTTCCGGTGGCGACCGTCATCAGCTTGAAGTCCGGGTTGGTCGCGCTGTTGTCCGCGTAGAAGCACCCGAGGGAGTTTCCGTCAGAGGTGACGATGGCCGGAACGGACCGTCCGCTCTTCGCGAAGGCCGGGAGGGCCCCCACGAGCGAAGGACCGAAGTCGGAGACGATGGCATCGATCTTCGGGTACTTCGCGATGTCCGCGGTGAGCACCTGCTGGGTGAGCGCCGGGTCCCAGTTCGTGACCTCGGGCGTCTCACCGATGAAGACGTACTTCGAGTCGGTGATGACCGTCTTCATGCCCTTCAGCTCGTCGACCGCCTGGCTGTTGCCCTTCGGGCCGCTGATGAAGAGGATGTTGCCGCCGTCGGGAAGGTTGGTCTTGAGCCAATTGCCCCAGTTCTTGCCGTCGGTCACGAAGTCCGCGCCGATCCAGGCGTCGTAGTCCACTCCGTCCTTGCCGCCCGGGTCGACCCGGTAGGGAACGGTCACGACGCCCGCTTTGTACGCGCTGCGCAGGGCCGGCAGCATCGCCTGGCCGGCGTCCGGGAAGACGACGAGCGCGTTGACGCCCTTGGCGACCATGCCCTGGATGTCCGAGATGGCCTTCTGGGTGTCGCCCTGGCCGTCGGCGTATTCATAGCTTGTGACGCTCGGGCACAGCTTGGCCTCGTCGGCACCGGCCGCGGTGGTCACGAGGCGCCAGCTGTTTCCGCCGAAGCCGTCGAGAAGACCGAGGGAGATCTTCTTGGGACCGCACCAGGACGGTGCTCCTGCCACAGAGGTTCCGGCATCCGCCGTCGAGCCGGAGCCCGAGTTGGATGACGTTCCGCTGCAACCCGCGAGCGCCAGCGACGCGGCGGCGAGGGACATGACGAGCATTGCGAGACTCTTGGGACGTTTCATGTTTACTTTCCTCCATTGTGAGAGCGACGCCTCTGTCGCACTATTTCGACCGCTCCGTCGAAAACCTTGTCCCCGGTGTGTTGCGTCATGCCGGGGTGCCGATCCGGGGGGATCTGCGGATGAACCTCTGGCGGAACGCCGCCCAGTCCACCGTGTACAGCGCAACGCCCACGGCGAGCGCCGCCGCCTGCACGAGGGTGCGCACCGCGTATGGCACGCCGAGCGACAGCACGAACTGGTCGAGCTGGCTGAGAAACAACGCCGCGATCACCGTGGCGATCGGATACCCGCGGCCGCCGAGCAGGGAGGTCCCGCCCAGGACGACGACCGCGACCGCCGGCAGCAGGTATGCGTCGCCCTGGAACGCGGTGGGCTGGTTGGTGATGCCGGCGAGCAGGATTCCGGCCAGGCAGTACAGAAGCTGCGCCCACACGAAAGCCAGGGACTGATGGATCGTCACGCGCAGGCCCGTCGCACGGGCAGTGAGCGGGTTCGCCCCGACGGCTTCAAAACGCCGCCCGGCGACGGTGCGCTTGACCACGACGGTCACGATCGCCAGCGCGGCGAGAGCGAAGAAGGCCGAGTTCGGGATGCCCCAGGTCAGGCCGCCGGCGATTCCGGCCAGCAGGCTGGTGGTACTGCGCGGCGTGCCGCCGGAAATGCCCAGGACGGCCCCGAAGAGGAGTGCGTTCGTTCCCAGGGTGGCGATGATCGAGTTGAGCCCGAGACGGCCGACCATGAAGCCATTGAGCAGGCCCGCCCCGATCGCGTATGCCAGGGCCAGGATGACCGCGGGCAGCAGCCGGCTGTTGTCGCCATCGGGTTCGTGACTCACGATCACGATGGCCAGGGACACTGCGCCGGGAATGGAGAGGTCGATGCCGCCCTGCTGCACGACGAGCATCTGGCCGAGGCCGACGATCGCGAGGACCGCGGCGAACGGGATCATCCCGAGCACGGCCCCGCCAGAGACGCTCGTCGGAGCGACCAGGGCGCAGACGACGAAGAGCAGAACCGTGGATACGCCGACGGTGACGAATCCCTTGGAGACGACAAGCCGCGAACTGAGTAGCTTCGCGGGCTCACGCACCGTTGCGTCGATCATGCTTTCTCCCAACAATTCTCACCGGGCAACATCGATGTCACGCGGTGTGTGTTGAGCGTCACTTTACAAAAGTCCTGGGCTGTTCACAAGTGGTTGCCGGTAACAATTCGGAATGGCTCGCAGCGGGCCTGGGTGCGATCTATTTTCCGCAGGCACAGCGCGGGCAAGCATTCCCCCCCGATCCGGTGACCGTTGACTGTGCACACCTGTGTAGTGACACTGTACAGATCACATCAGACGCAGCAGAATGTGAATCGAGCGACAACAAACGACCGCCACCCGCAGCGCTGCGGGGACGCAGAGGAGAGAGTCAGATGGCCTTCCAGGTTCTCGGCGTGCACCACGTCGGAGTGACGGTGCGCGACATGAAACGTTCGTTCGAGTGGTATTCACGGATGTTCGGGCTCGCTCCGGGCCCCGTCAGCGAGGGATCTGGCGAGGCTCTCTCCCGCAGCGTCCAGGTCGAGGATGCAGCCCTGGCCTTCTCGATGATCATGATCGGGAACACCCGCCTGGAATTCCTCGAATACCACCACCCGGAGGGGCGCGACTTCGACCGCAGCAATGGCGATGTCGGCAGCGCCCACGTGTGCCTCGAGGTGTCGGACCTCGACGCGGCATACCGGGACCTGACCGAGAAGGGCGCGGTGTTCAACGCCCCGCCCGTCACTCTCGATTCCGGTGCCCTGATCGGTTCCAAATGGGCCTACCTGCGCGACCCGGACGGCATTCAGCTGGAAATCTGGGAGTCGCCGGCCTGAGCCCACCCGCCACACCTCCTCCTGCCTCGCGAAAGCGGGTGAGCCGTCGGTATAAGCGCCGTGAAGCGACGATTCGCCCGCTTTCGCGGACGGGAAACGGGCTGCGTGTTCGTGACCAGGGCGGAAGCCAGTACTGTTCAAGTGGCGATAGGCACCAATGCCCGGCCGTAGGGAGTGCGGTGGTGCGGGTCAGTTTCTGGGGTCGTGGTGTTTCCGCACTCGTTGCCCTGGTGACCCTGGGCTCACTCATCCGGTGGTACACGCTCGATCTCTCCGCCGGGGCGGCGTTGCCGCACGACGTCATGAAGCCGACGGCGATTGTCGCGCTGCTCCTGCTCGCCGTTGCGCTCGCCCTCTCCAACCGGCCGGCGGTCGCGACCACTCTGGGCGCCGTCGTGACGCTCATCGGTGTGCTGACCCTCGCCGAGTACGCCTCCGGCCTGGGCCTGGGCGTCGACGCTCTCCTGCCGGGGCTCCGCCTCGGCGACACACCGCCCAGGATGGCGATCGGGACCGCACTCTCCCTGGTGTTGCTCGGACTCGCCTTCTGCCTCCGCGGTGTGGCCGGCGCCGCCGTGACCGCCGGCTTCGCTGTCCTCACCCTGCTGCTGGTGCTTCTGACGATCCTCAGCGCCGCGTACGGGGTCTCGGCAGTGAGTGATGCCGGTCGGCCGTTGAATATCTCCACGCTCTCCGTCCTGTGCGTGAGCGCGATCGCAGCGGCCATCCTGGTCGAACGGCCGGATATCGGGCTGGTCGCCCTGGTCCGCGACGACCGGAGTGCGGGACGGCTGCTCCGAAGCGGCCTCCCCGTCATCATTCTCGGCCCGTTCTTTCTGGGGTGGCTCCGCCTCTGGGCCCAGCGAAAGGGCTGGTTCGACACGGACCTGGGCACAGCGCTCCTCGTCGCATCGACCATCGGGCTCGTCCTGGGCATCGCCTGGATGGCGGCCGTCCAGTTGCGAGCGCTCGACATCCAACGCGACGGCGCGTTCGACGCCCTCGCCGTGGCCAATGCGACCCTGGAGAACGCGGTGCACGACCGCACCCGCGAACTGGCCAGGACGGCCGAGCGCCTGCACGCGCTCATCCGCATCGCGCCCGTCGGCATCGTGCAATTCGACGCACACGGCCGCGTTGTCACGACCAACGAGCAGTGGATGCGGATGACCGGCCTGAGCGTCGAGGCGGCACGGGGAGACGGCTGGGGCCGAAACATCCACGCCGACGATGCGGAGCGGGTGATCGACGCGTGGCGGACCACCATCGCGGACGGGGTCGCCTTTGAATCGACGTTCCGATTCCAGACCGTCATCGGTGAGCCGAAATGGGTGCAGGCGAGTGCCACCCGGATTCTCGACGCGACCGGCATCACCGGCTATCTGTTGAGCGTCACCGACGTCACCGCCGTGCGCGCAGCCGAGGCACGCGTGGAGCACCTCGCCTACCATGACCCCCTGACGGACCTGCCGAACCGCCTGCTCCTGCTCGACCGACTCGACCAGGCGCTTCTCTTCGCTGCCAGGACGCACCGCGGGGTCGGCGTGCTCTTCATCGACCTCGACCGTTTCAAGGTCGTCAACGACAGCCTCGGCCACCACGCCGGCGATGCGGTGCTCGCCCAGATCGCGGTGCGGCTGCGCGCGGCGGTGCGAGCCTCTGACACGGTCGCCCGGATCGGCGGCGACGAGTTCGTCGTGCTCTGTCCCGACATCGGCACGGCCGCAGAGGCGCGCCAGATCGCGCAGGCGGTGCAGGCCGCCGTGGCCCAGCCGATCGCGATCGGCGACCAGACCGCGCTGGTCGACACCAGCATCGGCATCGCCTTCAGTCTCGGCGCGGAGGACGCCGAGACCATGCTCCGGCACGCCGACCAGGCGATGTACCTCGCGAAGGAGCAGGGCCGTGCCCGGTATGAGGTCTTCAATGACGACCTGCGCGGGCGCATCCGCCGCCGGGTCGACACGGAGATCGGGCTGCGCACCGCTGTGGCCCGCGGAGAGATCGAGACCTGGTACCAGCCGATCATCGACCTGCAGAACCCGCGGGTGGCGGCGGCAGAGGCCCTGGCACGCTGGCGGCGACCGGGAATCGGAATCGTTGCGCCGGGCGATTTCATCCCGATCGCCGAGGAGACCGGGCTGATCAAGGACATCGGCCGCACCGTGTTGCAGCAGGCGTGTTCGGCGGCGACCTCCCTCCGCCCCGACCAAGCCGTCAGCGTCAACGTGTCCGCGCGCCAGTTCGTGCGCTCGGACTTTGGCTCGGTGGTGCGCCGGGCCCTTCTCGAGTCCGGACTGGCACCCGGCCAGCTCTGGCTCGAACTGACCGAGAGCGCCGTCATCGACGTGATGGATTCGGCGACGCGCACGTTCGACGAGCTGCGCGATCTCGGCGTTCGCCTCGCCATCGATGATTTCGGGACCGGCTATTCCTCATTCGCCCAGCTCCGTTCCCTGGAGGTCGATCTCCTCAAGATCGACATGACCTTCATCAACGACCTTGTCTCGTCCGACCGGGATCAGTCGATCGTGCGGGGAATCCTGCACCTGGCCGATTCCCTCGGACTCGACGTCGTGGCCGAGGGAATCGAAACCAGCGAACAGTACGAAATCCTCCGTGACATGGGCTGCCGGTACGGCCAGGGCTACCTCTTCGCGCGGCCTCAGCCGGACATTTCGGGCGCTGCGCTCGGTCCGGACCTGATCGGCAGTGTCGAACCGGCGCCGAGCACTCCGTAGCACCAGGGACAGGCACGGCCGTGGCACCGTCACGGAGTCCAGGCGCAGCCCTCCGGCACGTCGATCACATCGGCATCCGGGTGATCCCTCACGATTCGTTCAAGATCAGTGAGGGTTGCGGCCTCTGCCGGGTCGGCGCTCAGCCAGTCGTACACCGGTTGCACGGCCGCCCTCAGCGCCGCGAGTTGATCGGGGGTCGCCGTGCCGAACCGGGCGGCCGCAGCGCAGGCCGCTTCGCCGAGTCCGACGGCGGGGTCCGCGGCCATCGCCGCGTCGAATGCATCGCGGCCTGCGGCCTCGACGGCCGACCGCTGGGCTAAGGACAGTCGCGACATCATGGCGGTGTTCGCGATCACCACGCGAAGGTTCGGCCACAGCACGACATTGCTGGTCATGAACGGCCCCTGCGGGGTGGCTCCTCCCTCCGCGAGATCGTTGATGCTGTCCGTGCCGCCCTGCACCACGTCGGCGTTGATGTCGTCGATCACGTGCAACCCCACAGAGGCGGGCGAACCGCCGAGCGCCGCGATCGTACGGGCCTGCACCGATTCCTCGGCCGGTTCGTGCGCGAACACGATTCGCTTGCCCGCCCAGCCCGTCGGATCGACGAGGGGAGCATCCGCGGTCAGCGGATACCTGAGGAGGCCGGGCAACACCGCAAGGCCGGTCAGGCCAGACGGGCCCACCGAGTCCCGGATTCGCTGCCCGAGGGCACCCCCGACGATTGCCTTCTCCGCGGCACGACTGGTGATCAGCATCGGCGCCTCGAGCGAGCGAAACCCATCGATCCCCAATGCGGAGAATGCCCGGTTGGAGGTGAACATCAGGTCGACGTCCCCGTGAGCGACCGCCTTTGTCAGAGTGACCTCGTCGCTGATCGACTCGACGCCGTCGTCGTGCGGCGTCCAATTCTCGATCACCCGGAGTGTCACGGAGTTGTCCGTGAGTTTCTCGAGGTCGTCGATGAAAGCCTGCTGGTCGTCCGATATCCCCGAGTACGAGGCGAACGTAAGTTGGACAGGAGCCGAGGTCGCGGTCGGCACCGGGGCGGAGCACCCGGCGAGCACGAGGCAGGCCAGCGCGACGGGCACGAAATGAACAATCTTCCGCAGCATCATCCCCTCGATTCAGGTGCACCTGTCATCGCAGAGTGAGCCTAAGTCGATCCGTCAGGCCAGGCAAGCGCCGCCCGGGGTATGCCGCATGGACAACCCCGGGCGAATTCCGCCGGTGAGCTCAGTACCGCTGAGGGGCCGATGGTTCGTTGCCGAGGATCTCCTCGATCGCAGCGAGCACTTCCGGTGTCAGAGCGGCCTTCGAGTCCAGGGCGGCCAGGTTGGCGGCCAGTTGCGCCCTCTTGCTCGCTCCCAGGATCACCGTCGATACCCGCGGGTTGCGCAGGCACCAGAGCAGCGCCAGGTGCGTCAACGGCAGCCCGGCATCCGAGGCGACGGTCGCCAGCCTGCGGACCTTCTCGAGTTTGGCCTTCCCGGCCTCGGATTCCCACTCCGCCCTGAGCCACTCGTAGCCAGGGAGGTTCATCCGGCTGTCGGCGGGGACCCCGTCGTTGTACTTGCCGGTGAGGACCCCTGAGGCCAGCGGCGACCAGATGGTCGTGCCGAGGCCGAAGGTGTCGTACAGCGGCAGGAACTCGCCCTCCACCTTGTCGCGCGAGAACATGTTGTACTGCGGCTGTTCCATGGTCGGCGGCGTGATGTGCAGCGCCCGGGCGACCGCGTGCGCCTCGGTGATCTGCTGGGCACTCCACTCCGAGGTGCCCCAGTACAGCACCTTGCCCTGCGTCACGAGGTTGTGCATCGCCCAGACCGTCTCTTCGATCGGCGTATCGATGTCCGGGCGGTGACAGAAGTAGAGGTCGAGGTAGTCCACCCGCAGGCGCTTCAGTGCGGCATGGCAGGCTTCGGTCACGTGCTTGCGCGACAGGCCTCGCTGCGTGGGCTTCGATCCGCCCCAGAATACCTTCGACGACACGGCGTAGGAATCACGGTCCCAGCCGAGCTTCTCCAGCGCGGCCCCCATCAGCGCCTCCGAGGCCCCGGCTTCATAGCCTTCGGCGTTGTCGAAGAAGTTGATCCCCGAGTCATAGGCGAGCGTCAACAACGCGAGCGCGTCGTCCTCGCGCACCTGCTTGCCGAACGTCACCCACGACCCGAGGGAGACCTCGCTGACCTGCAGTCCGGACTTGCCCAAACGGCGATACTCCATGGTGAATCCCTCTCTGTCGTGATCGGCCCGCACCACGCGTCGCGGCGATCGAACCCTCACTGGAACACTACGGTCCGCAGCTGCACGGATGCGCCGCGCGGCCATCCGGAGCCGGGGCTACACTGTCGTCGTCGCGGGGGACGCACGAGAAACCAGACACCGACTCCGGAAGGCACGGGCCAGACATGCTGCACACAGACATCCCCACTCCAACGTCGATCCGCCAGCTGGCGGCCGTGCGGGAACCCTTCTGCGTGTCGATCTATCTGCCCACGAGTCCGGTCCCGACCGAATCCGAACCGTCCCGGATCGAGCTCCGCAACCAGGTCGCGGCCGCCGCCCGCCAGCTCACCGAGGCCGGGGCGGGACGGGCCGTCGTCGAAGAACTCGAGGACGCGATCGCCGATCTCATCCAGGACCGCCAGTTCTGGTCCTACCTGTCGCGGTCGCTCGCGATCTTCCACTATTCGGGCCACCTGCAGACCTTCCGGGTGCCCAACGTGCTGCCCTCCGTGCTCGAGGTGGCCGATCGTCTCTACATCAAGCCGCTGCTCCGGGCGATCACCTTCCCACAGACGGCGTTCGTGCTCGCCCTGTCGCAGAATGCGGCCCGGCTGGTCGAGGTCTCGCCGGACGCGGGAGCCTATGTCGTCGACGTGCCCGGCCTGCCTGCCGACGCGGCGAGCGCCGTCGGTCTTCCGTCGATCAGCGGCCGGTCACCCTCCGGGCGCCTCCAGGGCTCAGAGGGACAGAAGGTGCGCCTCGCCCAGTATTCCCGCTCGGTGGATGCCGCGATCAGGCCGCTCGTGACCGGTTCGGGCCTGCCACTCATCCTGGCCACCGCGGAACCGTTGAACGGCATCTTCCGCGGTGTCAGCGCGTATCCCCTCCTCGCCGCCCCGACCATCGAAGGAAACCCGGACGAACGGACGCCCGAGGAGCTCGCGGCCGTCGCTCGTCCCGTGCTGGACCGGCTCTACGCCGCCCAGCTCGGTGAACTCTCCGATCTGATCGAGGCGCGTTTCAACGAGGGCCGCGGCGCCACCGACCTCAGCGATATCGCCCGCGCCGCCACCTACGGCGCCATCGACACCCTCGTTGTCGACATCGACCGGAGGATCCCGGGGTACGTCGACGAGGCATCCGGTGCGATCACCTTCGACGACGTCGACGACGCTCACAACTACGGCGTCGTGGACGAGATCGCCCGCCGGGCCCTGCTCTCCGGTGCGCGGGTGCTCGCGGTCCGCGCCGCCGACGTTCCCGGCGGCGGTCCGGCCGCGGCCATCACCCGATTCGCCGTGTGACGGATTTCGCCAGGCGCGTACTTTCCGCTGATGCGGGAACATTTTCCGACGCAACCTCGTTGTCGCCATCATGACAACTATTGGAATCATCGGAGCAGGAAACATCGGCAGCCAGGTCGCCCGCAAGGCGATCGAGAGCGGCTACGACGTCGTAATCAGTAACTCTCGCGGCCCGGAGACCCTCGCGGACCTCGTGGCCGAACTCGGCCCGAAGGCGACGGCCGGAACCGCCGTCCAGGCCGCGGAGGCCGCAGACGTCGCCGTGGTCACGGTGCCGCTCAAGGCATACGCGGACGTGCCCGTCGGGCCGCTCGCCGACAAGATCGTGATCGACACCAACAACTACTACTTCGAACGAGACGGCCACATCGAGGCCCTCGACAAGGGCGAGGCGACCGTGAGCGGCATGCTGCAGGCGCACCTGCCCACCTCCCGCGTGGCGAAGGGCTTCAACCACATCCCGGCCGTCGACATCACGGGAGACGCGCACCCGGCCGGCGACCCGGCGCGGCGCGCTCTCGCGACCGCGTCAGACTTCGCGGACGCCTCCGACTTCGTCACGAAGCTCTATGACGAGTTCGGCTTCGACACCGTCAACATCGGCCCGCTCTCCGAGAGCTGGCGCGTCGAGCGCGACCGCCCGGCCTACGTCATCCGCCAGAACATCGCCGAGCTCGAGGCCAACCTCGCGAAGGCCCCGCGCACGGTCTGACCCGCGCACGGTCTGACCGCACGGTCTCACTCTCGCCCCAGCGGCATCCGCCCTGCCGCGAGAGCGGAGTTTTGGCCCTTAAACCCATGGTTTAAGGGCCAAAACTCCGCTCTCGCGGCTACGGGCTACGGGGTCGTGATCGACCCCCGCCGGCAAGCGGGCTATAGGTAAGAGTGCCCATGCCATACTCAGGCGTCGTGGGCAGGACGGGAGATCCCGCCAGTACCCGGAACGTCAGTAGACGATGACACCATCGCGGTCGCTGAACAATCCGCTCGGACCGGCTGCATCGATTGTCGCCATCGCGATCACGGCATCCGTGCCCTCTGTCACGGTCTGGTGTCCACTGTGACCGTTGAGATCTGTGGACGTGTAGCCGGGATCGATCGCGTTCACCCGCATGGACGGCAGCATTTTGCTGTACTGAAGGGTCAGCATGATCACCGCGGCCTTGGACGTCATGTAGCCGAGGCCGGTGATCGTCGATTCGACGCGGGCGGGGTCTGTGACAAAACGCGGGAACCCGAGGCCACTCGCGACGTTGACGATCACGGGGTTGCCGGACGCCCTCAGCAGCGGCAGGGCGGCCCTGGTGACACGCACGATCGAGTAGACGTTGGTGTCGAAGACCGCGGCCAGGTCCTCCGCACCGAATTCGTCGACTCCGGCGTGCGAGCCGACGATCCCGGCATTGTTTATCAGCACGTCCAGTGCGGGCAGTGAGGCGAGGGCGGATGCGACCGACTCGTCGTTCGTCACGTCCAGGTGCACGACATGGGCACCGAGTGCGGCGGCCTCCGTTCCCTTCGAGAGATCGCGCATGCCCGCATAGACCGTGTGGCCGGCCTCGAGGAGACGGCGCGTGGTTTCGAGTCCGAGGCCCTTGTTGGCGCCGGTGATGAGTGTTGTTGTCATGAATCCAGCCTGCGGTCGTGGCCGCGACACTTGCTGGCACTGTCAGTACCACCCGCCGTCCAGCCAGGAAGGCCAGAGTGGAGCCATGCCAGAACTCGCTTCCCTGCTCCGCGCCTGGCGCGACCGAATCACTCCCGTCGAGGCGGGACTGCCCTCCGGTGGAGACCGACGTTCTCCGGGGTTGCGCCGTGAGGAGCTCGCGATGCTGGCCAACCTCAGCGTGGACTACATCGTGCGTCTCGAGCAGGGCCGCGCCACGCATCCGTCAACGCAGGTGCTCGGTTCCCTCGCCCGCGCGCTTCGACTCACCGACGACGAACGGGACCACCTCTTCCGGATAGGTGGAGTGGCGGTGCCGACGAAGACCATGGTCCCCCGGCACGTGACGCCGGGAGTTCAGCACATCGTCGACCGGCTCAGTGAAGTGCCGGTTGCGGTCTTCTCTGCCGCTTGGGACACCCTTCTGGTCAACGACCTCTGGCTGACCTTGTTCGGTGAGGTTCGGGCGGCGGGACGCGGTTCCAACCTGCTCTGGAACCGGTTCGCCGGTGGCCCGTCGTTCGTCGAGCACAGCCCGGAGCATCTGGCCGAGTTCCACCGCGACCTCGTCGCCGACGTGCACGTGGCCTCGACCCGGTACCCGGACGACACCGCGCTCTCCGATCTCATCGCCGACCTGCGCGCGACCTCGGCCGAGTTCGAACGGTTGTGGAGCTCGGCGACATTCGGGGAACACCGCGAGTCCCGGAAGACCGTGCAGAACGCCCTCGTCGGACCGATCACCTTCGACTGCGATGTGCTGGCCATCCCAGGGGGCGACCTGAAGATCGTCGTGTACACCGTGGTTCCCGGCTCAGCGGATGCCGCCAGGCTCGACCTGCTGAAGGTGAGCGCCATCCGGACCTTCGCCTGATGCCCTGTTGTCACCCGGGGTCGGTCGGGCTACGGTCGTGAATCGACGTCTCAGGGAGTGCGCATGACCGATGAACCCAGGCCCTTCGAAGTCCACGAATCGGGGGCACTGTTCCACGGAACGAAAGCGAACCTCGCCGTGGGGGACCTGTTGGTGCCCGGGCGCGGCTCGAACTTCGAGGCGGGACGGACGACGAACTACGTCTACCTGACGGCGACACTGGATGCCGCGACGTGGGGGGCCGAACTGGCCGCGGGAGACGGCCGCGGCCACATCTACATCGTGGAACCGACGGGTGCCCTCGAAGACGACCCCAACGTGACGGACAAGAAGTTCCCCGGCAACCCGACCCGGTCGTACCGCACCACGGAACCGGTCACGATTGTCGGCGAGCTCATGGACTGGACGGGACACTCCCCCGATCGGTTGCAGGCCATGCGCGACGGCCTCGCCGAGCTGAAGCGTCGGGGCCTCGCGGTCATCGACGACTAGGAGCACCAGGGCCCCGCACCGGGTACGTCACCGCGCGTGACGTACCCGGGCGCCTCAGTTGCGCAGCTCGAGGTACTTCGAGATCAGGGCCTTCGTCGAGGAGTCCTGGGCCGCGAGAGCGTCCGCATCCCCGTCGACGGCGGGAGCGACCTGAAGCGCCAGCTGCTTTCCCAGTTCGACGCCCCACTGGTCGAACGAGTCGATGCCCCAGATCGTGCCTTCGGTGAACACGATGTGCTCGTAGAGCGCGATGAGCTGGCCGACGACGCTCGGAGTCAGGGCCGGCGCGAGGATCGACGTGGTCGGACGGTTCCCGCTGAACGAGCGAGCCGGAACCACGGACTCATCGGTGCCTTCTGCCCGCACCTCCGCGGCCGTCTTGCCGAAGGCGAGCGCCTTGGTCTGGGCGAAGAAGTTCGCCATGAACAGCCCGTGGACGTCCTGGCCTGGCTCGACGGCGGCGCCGTCGCCCGTCTCGTCCTTCAGCGGGTGCGCGGGATTCGCGACGGCGATGAAGTCAGCCGGAACCAGGCGCGTGCCCTGGTGGATGAGCTGGTAGAACGCGTGCTGGCCGTTCGTGCCCGGTTCGCCCCAGAAGATCTCGCCGGTGTCTGTCGTGACGGGGGTCCCGTCCCAGCGGACGCTCTTCCCGTTCGACTCCATCGTGAGCTGCTGGAGGTAGGCCGGGAAGCGGTGCAGGTACTGTGCGTATGGGAGCACGGCGTGACTCTGAGCCTTGAGGAAGTTGGAATACCAGACGTTGAGAAGCCCCATCAGCACGGGCACGTTCTGTTCGAGGGGCGCTGTGCGCATGTGCTCGTCGACGGTGTGGAAACCGGAGAGGAATGCGCGCCAGTTGTCGGGGCCGATGGCGACGACCACGGATGTCCCGATGGCGGCGTCGATCGAGAACCGGCCCCCGACCCAGTCCCAGAAGCCGAACGCGTTCTCCGGGTCAATGCCGAAGGCGGCGACCTTGTCGAGGGCGGTCGACACGGCGACGAAGTGCTTGGCGACGGCGTCGGAACGGGCGGCGTCGGTGTCCGCGATGGCGCCGGAGGCGAGCAGCTGGTTCCAGAGCCACTCGCGGGCGAGGCGGGCGTTCGTGAGCGTCTCGAGGGTGCCGAACGTCTTGGAGGCGACGATGAAGAGAGTAGTCTCCGGGTCGAGGTTCGCCGTCTTCTCGTAGACATCCGTCGGGTCGATGTTGGAGACAAAGCGGCACTCGAGGCCCGCCTGCACATACGGCTTCAGTGCTTCGTAGACCATGACGGGGCCGAGGTCGGACCCGCCGATCCCGATGTTGACGACGGTCTTAATGGCTTTGCCGCTTATACCGGTCCACGCGCCAGACCTCACCTTGTCGGCGAATGCGTAGACCTTGTCGAGGGTGGCGTGGACGTCGGCGTCGATGTCCGCACCGTCGACGACGAAGCCGGCCGGCGGCACGAGGCCCACGCCGTCCTTCGGGCGGCGGAGGGCGGTGTGGAGAACCGCGCGGTCTTCGGTCACGTTGATGTGTTCGCCGGAGATCATGGCACTGAAACGGCCGGGGACGTCGACGTCCTGTGCGAGCTGCAGGAGCTGGGCAAGGATCTCATCCGTCAGGAGGTTCTTCGACAGGTCGACCGTGAGGTCCCCCGCCTGAAACGTATAGCGACCGGCTCGTCCCGGGTCGGTGGCGAACCACTCGCGGAGATCAGGCGAGAATCCCTCGGCGATGCCGGCGAGCTGACTCCACGCGTCGGTGGACGTGGGATCAACGGGGGCGAATTCGGTCATGGATTCCTCCTGGACTATGGATCGGTAAATCGCCCGCGACTCCCGCAATTCAGCGAGGCGGACCGCTTACAAGCCTATGACCGTGTTCGACGACGGTGGAACGCTTCGGCAAGCCGTCTCGGTGGCGCTCATCTCATGCGTCAGCGGTATCGTGCGAGGGACGGCGTCAGCAACCAGGCGCCCGCCGCACAGGCGAGCGGCGTTGCGCCCGCCACGATGACCAGCAGAGCCCAGGGCGGGGCGAATACACTGCCCGACCCGGGGAGATCCATCGCGAACACGCTCACCAGACCGATGACCGCCCCGAGGGCCGACCCGGTCCCCACCACGGTCAACGCCTGCCATGCTGCGACCGTGCGCAGCGTCGATGGAGCTGCCCCGATGGAGTGGAGCGTCTGCGAATCGCGACGACCTTCCGTTCGAGCCAGGGTCATGGCCACGACAGCGGCAGCGAAGACGATTGCCAGGCTGGAGACGAGCGTCAGCCATGCGGACGCTCCGTCCTCGGCCGGACCGGCCTCGAAATATGCTGCGAGCCCTGCGGCTCCCGGGATGCCTGCCAGCCCGTCGGCGAGTGCGCGCAGTTCCGCGTCCGTGGGGTTCCGAGTTGTTGTGGCGAGGATCTGGCTGGGCTCGGTGGGGAGCCCCAGACGCTCTGCTGTCTCCCGCGAGATCACGACTCCGTACGGGAGCACATGAGTCACGTCCGCGACGACCGCCTCGAGGTGCACAGACTTCAGCCCGCTCGTCGCGGAGCCGCCCGACACGGCGAGTTCGATCGACCCGTCAGCGTCGACGAGCTGCGAGTGCAGGGCCACGGCTTCGCCCTGGTCCAGGGCGGCGAGGGCTGCCGGACTCGGCTCCCTGCCGAGAATCGCCGCGAGAGTCGATGAGTCGCCGACGACGATGTCCGCAGGAACAGCACCGACCTCATGTCCCGCGGTGTACCAGTCCCGACAGTGCGGGTCCGGGGCGAGCGGCGTGAACCGGTCGTTCCCGGGCGCATCACTCGTGCACCGGTTGGCAGGGGGCGTGAGCACCCCCGACATCCGCTTCACGGTGCCATCCATCGCGGCCGTCCGGGCGGTCTCGACGATGGTCAGGCGACCGACAGGCAATTGGTCCGCGAACGCGGTCTCGACGGCTTTCGCAAGACCGTCGCCATCCGTTCCTGGGGCGAGAGTCGGACCCAACGTGGTGTTCTGCTCTCCCGGGTAGGAGATCAGGGCCGCCTGCACACCGCCCGGCATCATCAGATACGGATACGCGACCCGGTTGGTGGCGTCCGCGGTGCCCTGGGAGCACAACACGAAGACCGCCAGAAACGTCGTGCCCATGATCGCGGCGATGACCGGCTGGTGACGGGCTCGATTGCGGTCGGCGTCGCGCGCTGCAAGTCGCGCGGCAAGACCCCATTTCCCGGATTCGACGCCCCAGCGCCGGAGGAGGAAAGGCGTCGCAGTGATGGCACCAGTGAGCAGAACGATCGCCGCCACGAAAGGTGCGGGACCCGTGACGGCACTGAGCCACGGGAACGTGCCCGCTGCCGACTGCCGCGCACTGACCCCGAGGATGCCGGAACCCAGTGCGACGATGCCGCCGCCCACGCAACAGACGACGCTGAGGACCAGATGCCGCGGGCGAGGTGCGGGCAGGGTGCTCCCGCGAATGGCCATCACCACGTCCGGTCGGGAGGCGGCGAAGGCGGGAGGCAGGGCCGCGAGCCAGCCGAGACCGGCGGCGAAGGCGATCAGCACAGCGATGAGGAGCGCCGAGACCGTCGGCTCGCCGCCGGAGGTCGTGACGAGCACGCACCCGATGCCCGTACCTGCCAGCACTCCGACAGCACCTCCGAGCCCGCCAATCAGCGGGCCGGTCAGGCTCACTATCGCGACGAGGACCGCACGGCTCGTGCCGACACTCGCGACGATGCCCAGTGACCGCTGTTGCGCCTGTGCCGCGACGAGGAAGGCCGAGCCGGCGAGCAGACAGACCAAACCGACCACGAACGCAAGCACCAGGACGAGGACACCGCCCTCGGCCCCGGCGGCGATACCCCGATCCGTGAGCCGGGGCGCTCCGGGGCTCACGAGGACCACGCTGCCAACGGCGAGGATGCTGACCGGAATCGCGATCAGGGTTGCGATCAGCGCGGTTCGCGCCACCTCACGCTTCACTTCACGAAGTGCGATCCGCGACGCAAGCCGTGCGGTGCTCATGTCGAACCTACCGACCAGCCTTGCGATTCACGGAATGAACGAACATCCCCGCCGCAGCGAGAGCGAACATCACCGCGGCGATCAGCACGATCCCGAGATTTCCTGCGGCCTGGGAGAGGCTGAAGAGTCCCAGGACGACCAGCCCGATGCCCTGCACGTATGGGATGTCCAGGTGGCGTTGCCACGCGCGCCTCGCCGTTCCGGAGGGTCTGGGCATGTGCACGCCGTCCTGATCGCCATTCACAAATTGTCATCGTGGCCGTCGCCAGCCGAGGAAAATATCCAGTTCACACGGGATAATTGCGAGGATACTCTCTCGTCGTCGATTCGAATGGACCGCAACGCGTACGAGACCGTGTGATTCGCGGCTTCTTCCCGTCCGCATCCTGTTGACCAGTCGGACGACTCGCGTCCAGCGAGTTCCGCTGAGAGGTGACATGCAGAACTGTGTGACACTCGAGTGTTCCGCTCCACGAAAGGATGATCGATGTCGTCAGTGCCCACTGCATTCGCACTTCGCCGCACCGCAGGTCTCACCGTTGCGGCCGGTTCGCTGTTCGTCGCGGTCGGAGCAGGTGCGTGGATCACGGTCACGAAGCAACTCCGCGATGAAAAGATCACAGTGCCCGGCAATGCCCCCATTCTCGCGGGCAAGCCGGTGCAGGGTCCGGTGACGGCCTACGTCGAAGCGCTCGTCATCAAGGGCAATGCCGAGCGCGGAGCAGGCGGGCGCACATTCGCCGACATCAGTGCGGCGCTGAGAGGTGTTGATGCGAGCAGCGACGAGGCAGTCGAGCTGCGCAAACAGAGCGCGGCGTTGTCAACGGGCGCGTCGCTGCGCACCTCGCTGCTGACGTCGGTGCTCGCGTACGGGGTCAGCGCCTTCGCCGGCGGGCTCGGCGCCTTCTTTCTGATCGTGGGCACGCAACTGCGTCAGGTCGACGCAGCTGGCTAGGGAGATTCGCCAATCTGCCGCCTGAAGTGTCGGGACTGTCCCCGCTGGATCCGTGCCGCTTCAGGAATGAACTACACCCCAGCCCCTGTTGGTGCGGAAGATCCTCGGTGTTGGGGCCGACGTAAAGTCACTTGTCGGCATGATTGGACCTATGAACTCACGTGCGACGACAATGCGGGCAGTGCGGAACACCACACACGGTGGACCTCGGCTCCTCGAAACACACACGATCCCGATTCCCGTCCGCGCACAAGGCGAAGTCCTCGTTGAAGTTCATGCCGCCGGGGTCGCCTACCCCGACGTGCTCCAATCTCGAGGCGAATACCAGCTGCGCGTCCCTGTTCCGTTCACCATTGGGAGCGAGTTCTCCGGGGTCGTCGCCGACGCCGACGCCAATTCGGGATTTGCGGCCGGGGACCGCGTTCTCGGCGTTGCCGGTTCTGGCGCGTTCGCAGACTTTGTGGTCACGCCTGCGGATCGTGTCCTGCCGCTTCCGGATGAGATCGACTTCATAACGGCGGCGGCCATGCCCATCAATGTCCTGAGCGCAGAATTCGCCCTGGGGGAACGCGGCAATCTGCGTGCGGGCGAGACGGTGCTCATCCACGGCGCCGCCGGCGGGCTCGGAGTCGCACTCACCCAACAGGCGAAGTTGCGCGGCGCCGAGGTCATCGCCGTCGTCTCCACGCCGGAAAAGGCCCAACTGGCGCGAGACGTCGGGGCAGACCACGTCATCCGGCCACACGACTTCCTCAGCGAGACTCGCAGGATCACGAACGGCCGCGGGGTGGACATGGTGCTCGATCCAGTCGGTGGCGAACGGTTCACCGACTCGCTGCGTGCGCTGGCGACCCGCGGCCGGCTTCTCGTTCTCGGGTTCACGGGCGGCAGCATCCCCACTGTGAAGGTGAACCGCCTGCTCCTGAACAACACGACCATCATCGGCGTCGCGTGGGAGGGCCTGATGCCGACCTGCTCCGTCTCGCTTACGGCCCAATGGGAACGTCTGGCACCCTCCGTCGCTCGAGGCGCACTCGCCCCGGTGATCCACGAGGTGGTGGCGTTCGAGGAGGCCGCCGAAGCAGTCGCCGCTCTTGACGAACGACGGGCTGTCGGGAAGACCGTCCTCGCGGTACACGCCCGCCGTTAGAGGCCCGGACTGCTGTCGGAGACTCCGCCCCGGTCGCTGCGTTCCATGCGGGTGACGGCCATATCGACCAGGGCTCGATAGGCGTTGCGCACTATGACGGCATCGAGCGGATCGTCCGGGTGGAGGGAGCGGTAACCCCACCACCCCCACATCAGGGCGTCGACAGCGCGGGCCGTGGCCTCCGACAGAGAGCGACGAAGAATCATGATGGAGTCCTTCTGGAGGCCACGGAGGATTTCCGCAACCCGCGGACTCCGCGCCCCGTAGAGGTGCATCTCTTCATACAAGCGGATGTCCGCGAGCGCTGGAGCGGTTGAGCCACACGTCGCGGACACAAGGGCCTCAACGACGTCAGCGTCGGTACGGGAGCTGCGCATCGGGGCCGCGTATCGCGGCTCGAGTCCGTCTCGCAAGGTCTCGAACGCGCTGACGATCAACGTCTCCAGGTCGGCGAAATAGTACGTCGTCGATCCGAGCGGCACGCCGGCCTGCGCTGCGATGCGTCGATACGACGCCGCGTGCACGCCTTCTGTCGCAATGACCTCCAGCGCTGCACGAAGGATCCGGGTTCGGCGCTCCGGGTCATTCGGCTTACCCTTCCTCACGCGCCCTCCTCGATGCCAGACAAAGTATGTACCATTGTACGCAGATTCAGATAGCCCAGAAACGGGCAGTGACCCCAGGAGGACGACATGCAGGGCGACACACTCCAGCAACACGCCCGTGATGTCGCGGCGTCGCTCGAGGGCGTCACCAGTGGGCACCCGTTCACTCCGCACCTCGAAGTGTGGAAGGTGCACGAGAAGGTTTTCCTCATCGTCACCGACGATGATCCGGATCTGCAGATCATTACCGTGAAAGTTGATCCCCACCAGGCGGACGCGCTCCGTCGTGACGTCGACACAATCACGAGCGGTCGCTATCTTGACAAGCGGCATTGGATCTCTATCGGACCCGGTGCCGGGATCACGAAACAGCTGATCGAATACCTGGTGCACGCCTCCTACGACCTCGCAGACGACCGCGAACTGGGGCGGCAGCCGTGAGCGAGACACCGTCACTCTTCGACATCGACGACGACTCACGACCGCTTGCTGATCGGCTCAGGCCGCGCACCCTGCACGACGTCCTCGGGCAGGACCATGTTCTCGGGGCGGACGCACCGATCGGGCGAATGGTCAACGCACAGAGACTGATGTCGATGGTGCTCTGGGGGCCACCCGGGTGCGGCAAGACCACGATCGCGCGGCTTCTCGCCGAGCAGACCAGCCTCGCATTCGAACCCCTCTCTGCCACCTTCGCCGGCGTCGCCGACCTTCGAAAGGTGTTTCAATCAGCGCGGCGCCGGCGCGAGATCGGTCAGGGCACGCTGCTGTTCATCGACGAGATCCACCGCTTCAACCGCGCCCAGCAAGACTCATTCCTTCCTTACGTCGAAGACGGCACCGTCATCCTCGTCGGCGCGACCACGGAGAACCCCAGCTTCGAACTCAACGGAGCGCTGCTCTCCCGCACCCAGGTCTTCGTTCTGAAACGCCTCGACGATGTTGCGCTCAGCACCCTCATCACCCGAGCCGAAGCGCTCATTGGTCATCCGCTACCGTTGACCGATGAGGCTCGCCAGGCGCTGATCGCGATGGCGGACGGTGACGGCCGGTACCTGCTGAACATGATCGAGCAGGTCCAAGCCCTGCCCGCACCCGTCGACCCGGCCGCCCTCGCCGCCGCCGTGCAGAGACGGGCACCGCTGTACGACAAAGCACAGGAAGGCCACTACAACCTCATCTCCGCGCTCCACAAGTCGATGCGTGCCTCCGACCCAGACGCGGCCCTGTACTGGTTGGCACGGATGCTCGACGGCGGCGAAGACCCCCTGTTCATCGCCCGCCGCATCACCCGATTCGCCACCGAGGACATCGGCATGGCCGACCCGAACGCCGTTCAACAGGCCCTCGCCGCCTGGGATGTTTATGACCGCCTCGGTTCACCCGAGGGAGAACTCGCACTCGCGCAAGCCGTCATCTACCTGGCGACCGCACCAAAGTCGATCGGCGTGTACCGCGGATTCAACAAGGCGCGCGCCGCCGCGAAGCGGAGCGGATCGCTGATGCCGCCCGCGCACATCCTCAATGCCCCGACCCGTCTCATGAAAGACCTCGGCTACGGCGACGGCTATCAATACGACCCGGACACCGAGAACGGGTTCTCAGGCGCGAACTTCTTCCCAGAGGGCTTAGCCCGACAAACCTTCTACGAACCCACCGACGCAGGATACGAGCGAGCAATCTCCGCACGGCTGCACCACTGGGCCCAGCTCCGGGACGGTGACACCAGTGGCCGCACTCCCGATTCCGAATCGGACTAGCCCGGGTAATGGAAAAGACCCCCGGACATCCGCGTGATGACGCGGATCTCGGGGGCCGAACAGTGCGGAGACGGTGGGATTTGAACTCTGCCCATGCAATCATTCGGGCTGTTCTGCGCTCACGATCCGCGTAATTACGCGGAAGTTGGATCATCCGGACGGCCTCGAATCACGTGGTTTTTTCACAAGTGTTGCCATTTTGTTGCCACGACCGCTCCTTGTCCACGCTCGTGATGTCTCAGGACACCGGTGACAGTTCTGCATCAGGACATCGGTGACAGTCGATGTGACGGGCTAGGTTCGGTACATGTGGCAATCTGACGCGTCCGAGTTCTTGGCTGTGCAGGATGCAGAGCTTGCGTTGTTATCGTCAACGGTGCGGAGCGACGCGGAGCATGTGTCATCCCTTCTCGCCGATGACTTCGCCGAAATCGGTCGCTCAGGTCGCCGTTGGACCTACGGCGAAACGGTCGCGGCATTGCAAGTCGAGGGTCCTCGCGCCACCCCTGTGACGTCGGAGTGGCTGTTCTATCGGCTTTCCTCAGAACTGATCCTTGTCACCTATCGACTTCATGGCACCGATCACGACAGCCGACATTCGTCGCTGTGGGAGCTTGCAGGTCCGGTGCTGCGCTTTCACCAAAGCACCAGCATTCCCAGCAGCTGATCGACGGCAGCCCAAGAGCAACGACACAGACCATTGCCCCGGCAGAGCGAATCGCCGGTGGGTAAGGGGCTGCTGGGTGGACCTGAAGTGTCACTACGACGACCACCGTAAGTGTCACCGATGTTCTGATACAGAACTGTCACCGATGTCGTGCGACATGACACTCCTTGTCCACGCTTGCGACGTTGGGATCACGCCATCGATGCAACGTACTGCCGAACTCCCACGACCCCATTCGCGATCCGCCGGGCGAACCGAAGGGTCGTGCCCGCATGGCTGCGAATCCGCAGCCTCTGGCCTGAACCTGGTGAGCTATGACGTACCGGCCGAGATGAGGTCAACGGCAAAGCAAGTACCGTCACCGATTGACGACCGCACGAAGATAGTTCCGCCGAGACGGCCAACCAGTTGCGCTGCGATCGAGAGTCCGAGGCCCGTATTCACCGGACGCAGATCCCTGTAGCGCGCCCGCAGAATCCCCCGCTCGAACGCGACGGCCGCGTCAGCGTCCGTGAGCCCAGGTCCACTGTCTCGAACCTCAATCCGCACGGTGTCATCCCCGACACGTTTCGCAGTGAGCAAGACCACTCCCCCCGAGGGAGTTGCACGGAGTGCGTTCTCGACCAGTCCGTCCACGATCTGTCGCAGGCGCATCGGATCGGTCAGGATCGGGGCTGGATCGCTGGCAGAACTGTCCACTTGAAGAGTGACTCCCAATTGAGCGCACTGACCGCGCCACGCTCGCTCGACCTCGCACAACACCGCCGTCGCGTCGGTCGGACGCAACTCCAGGGTGAAATCGTCAGCTTCCAATCGCGCCAGTTCGAGTAGATCGCTGACAAACCGGTCTAACCGCTTCGCTTCAGCCACCAGAATCACTCCGACAGCAGAACCACCAGTCTCGGAAATGACGCCGTCTGCAAGCGCCTCCGCATAACCGCGGATCGCGGTCAAGGGGGTACGGATCTCGTGCGAAACCGAAAGCAGAAACTCCCGCTGACGGTCCTCGCTCGTCGCGAGCGCTCGATCCAGAGCTGTCAGGGAGGTCGAGACGTCATCGATCTCGGGGATCCCATGGGACACAACGACGAGGCCACGTTCGCCGCCAGCCAGCCGACGAGCGTCTCGAGCCATGGCCTGGAGCGGACGGGCAAGCCTGCGCGACAGGAAAACGCCCGCCACGATGGCGGCAACCAGGCCGATCGCGACTGCGATCAGAATACGTCCGGCGATGAGGCCACTCGATTCGGTGACGTCAGCGACGCGCAGGAAGCCGACTAGCCCTCCGCCGCCCGGGCGCGGACGGCCTTCGACGACGTAAGTATCGCCGCCGACTTGCACCGTTGTGGAAGCGGACCGATCAGAGCCCAGAACACCGATCATCGTTCTCTTGACCTCGGCGCCCACCGCACCCAGTACTTTGCCATCCGGACCGATGAGCAGGAATCGCTCTCCGTGCGCGCCGAGGATTTTGTCGTCCTGCATGAGCGCGCGCAGCGAGGCGAACGGCTGCTGGCTGAGCGCACTCGTCTGAGCGGCTAACGCCGACTGCGCTTGACCGGTCACAAGCACGGTGAGCAGTTGCAACGAGACCACCGTGGTGATCAGCACGGCCACACAAGCGACGCCCACCGTGACGAGCATGATCCGGCCGCCCAGGGAGCGGAGCCACCGTTGAAGCGACATTCAAGTCGCCTTGCCCGTGACGCAGTACCCGAAACCGCGTACGGTTCGGATCGGACACGTCGGGCCGAGCTTTCCGCGGACCTGGGCGATGTGCACATCAACGGTGCGGCTCGCACTGTAATCAGCGATTCCCCACACCGCAGAAAGGAGCTCCTCTCTCGAGTACACACGTCCAGGTCGAGCCATCAGCTGGGCAAGAAGATCGAATTCTGTCGCCGTCAATGTGACGGGCGTGTTCCCGCGCACGACGGTCCGGGAAACAGGGTCGAGGACCAGGTCGTCAACCCGGAGAACGGCGGTTCCACCGAGGCCGGACGAGCGCCGGATGATGCTCTTGACCCGCGCCACCAGTTCACGGGGCGAGAAGGGCTTCGTCACGTAATCATCTGCCCCAAGCTCCATGCCCAGGACTCGATCAATTTCGTCGTCTCTGGCCGTGACGAATAGAACAGGAGTCCAGTCTCCGGAATCCCGCATGGCACGGCAGACTTCGATCCCGTCCAAAACAGGCAAACCAACATCCAGGAGCACTGCCGCCGGGCGAAGGCTCCGGACGCGATCAAGTCCCCCGCGGCCATCGGTCTCCAGATGCACCGTGAACCCGGATCGCACGAGAAATAGGCGCTCGATATCCGCGATGGCCGGATCGTCCTCGACGACCAGCACCAGTCCCCTGTCGTCGGTCACAAGATCCATTAACCCCCGCGGCGACGGATCTGCTCTTAGGGCGCGCCCGGTTCGAGCGTCGGCCTTACCAAACCCGAACATTGACCTCACACAACTCGAACAGGGCGCAGGCAGTGTTGACCATGTCGACGTCTCGTCGACATCAATGACCGAGCCGGGAGTGCTTCCAATGAATCGAACCATTCGACCAACCATCCTTGGCGCCGCAGCCCTCACCGCACTCGCGGTGCTGGGTGCCGCACCCGCGTTCGCCGCTTCGACGTCCACCCCGGCCCCTCCCTCCACTGCTGTCCACTCGAAAACGCCACCCACCCTCACGAATGTGCAGGCGTCCGCCGCGACGGCGACCGGTAAACGAATCACCTCCTTGAACGCTGCGATAGCGAAAGTCACCGCCAACACCTCACTTGTCAGCTCCGACAAGAGTGCACTCCTGGGGACACTCACTGGCGACCTCGACGGCATGAACACCCTCGCGACGAAAATCGCCGCGGACACCGACTTCGCTCAGGCCAAAATCGACTACGCCGCCATCTTCAACACCTACCGTGTCTCTTCGGTCTCTCTTCCCCAGGCGGCGTACACGACGTTTGCGGACACTGTGGTCTCCAAATCGGCGGTGAAGCTCACCGCTGAACAGACACGGCTCTCGGGCCTTCTCTCAGGAAAGGACGCATCCAAATCCACTGCGGCGCTGCAGGAAGACCTCACGGACATGGCCGCCCAGATCAGCAAGGCCACCAGCGCCGCAACCGGGCTGGCCACCGGATCGCTCGCCGTCACACCGGAGCAATACGCCGCCAACCACGACATCATGAAAGCCTTCAAGGCATCCGCGACCACCGCGCGCGCCGCACTCAAGCAGGCACAGACCGACGCCAAGACCATCCGAGCAGCACTCAAGTAACTCCGACCCGGCAGCGCGACCGTGGCCAAAGATCCGCCGTTGAGCTGCCGTCCCGACCACGGCATTGCCTGAAGCGTTCCTGCCCGATGCAGCGTCCGAATCGGGCGCCCCGCACTCACTCCCGATCCGCCCGGGCAGAATCGTCTTCTGCCAGGAATTCCAATGGCCGCAGATGCACGGCCGTTTGGTCTTCAAGCTATTCATAGGACAGAGATACGACCAGTGAGAATGACTGCCAGACGCAATAAGACCCGTATCGCGAGTGTGGCTCTGATCGGCGTGGCCCTCGGAGCCGGGGGCTTCGTCCTCCTGGACCATCCCGCATCAGCCACGAGTCCGGATTCGCAGCCCGACCCGGGTGTGTCCATGGCGGCATCCGCCCTGCCGATCACCGGGACCGTGGAGGCGGTACACATTCCGGCGACGGCCTCCGGTTTCACTGCTCGAGACGCAGAGGTGTATCTCCCGCCGGCGGCTCAGATAGCTAACGCCCCGGCCTTACCATTCGTGCTGATGATGATGGGCCAGCCCGGAAACCCCGACGCTTCGTACATCGGATCCGTCCTCGACACGTTCGCGCTCACCCATGACGGTCAGGCCCCGATCGTCGTCGTCGCCGACCAGCTCGGCGACCCGAGCGTTGATTCCCTCTGCCTGGACACAGCGGAACACGGCAACGTGCAGACCTACATTGAGCAGGATGTCGTGAACTGGGCGCGCGCAAACCTGCGCATCATGAGCAACCGCATCGACTGGACCGTTGCAGGGTTCTCCAATGGCGGCCAGTGCGCAATCTCCCTGGCTGCCAGATTCCCGGATGTCTGGGGAAACGTGATCAGTGCGTCCGGGACGACCTTCGCGGGAACTGAATCCGAACCCACGGTTCTTGCCGATGTCTTCGGCGGAGACCAAGCCGCCTACGACGCCACGAAACCAGCGACCATCATGTCGTCAACGTCCTACCCCGATACCGACGCCGTGTTCACCGTCGGTGCGGATGACTCCGTGATCGGGCCACCCCAGAAGGAACTGAGTACCGTCGCCCTAGGCGCCGGCATGGCGACCAGCTACTACGAAGTCCCCGGCGAAGGCCACACCATCGGGGCCCTCCTCGGAGGACTCACGAAGGCCTTCGACGTTCTGGCCCTACGCCTCGGATTTCAAGAAGTCGCACCTCAGCCCTAGATGTAAAGCTCAGGGCGATGACCCGGTCGGCCGGGCCGCGCGGATGCGGCGAAATTGCCGGAGAGTGCTGCCTCGGAGCGATGGATACGCAGATTGTCGGTGCGAACGTGAACTGTGCGCGGCCTCGCAATCCGGAGCCCATTCGCAGCGGGCGTGAACCTGTGAAACTGCACTGGGCACGAGTCCAGGCCTCAGAAGGTTTTCAGGATTCGGTGCCGTTTACATCGGAATGCGTCTGGAATGCTCGACAGGTGAACCGAAACATCCTCATGCCACACCATTTTCATCCATGCTCGCCAGGCGTTCATCCCGTCGTTCGCTGACTCGTTGGCCGACGGGGCGGCTCAAGTCACCGCTCAACAGTTGTCCCCCATTCTTCAAATTCCCAGGGATCCGGAGCATTCGCGCCGGCCGTCCCTGCTGACCCCGGCAGGGATACGTGAGACCTATGGAAACTCCTTTTCGCCAGCGCACGCTCGACACATCATCAAGCTCCGCCAGCGAGCGGCCGAGGACCGTACCGGCCACGAGGATCAGCCTGGGACGATTGGTGCGCACGCCGTCAGCTGATTACTTTCTCCTGTTGGGCGTGACTCTGTTTCTTGTCCTGTTCGGCCTCGCCATGGTGTTGTCCTCATCGTCTGTCGATTCATATGTGAGCAATGGCGGGTTCTTCGGGGTCCTCCTCCATCAAGGCTTCATCGCGATCGTTGGTATCCCGTTGATGCTCGTTGTGAGCCGGGCACCATTGAAGTTCTGGCAACGCATCGCCTGGCCGGCTCTCATCGTGACGTGCCTAGTCCAGTGCCTTGTCTTCACGCCATTGGGCGTGACTGTTGCTGGGAATACGAACTGGTTATCGGTCGGAAGTTTCCAATTTCAGCCCTCCGAAGCCATCAAGGTCGCCCTGGTCATCTGGCTGGGCACGATTCTCGCCCAAAAGCAGAACCTGCTCAGTGACTGGCGCCACGTGCTCATTCCAGTCTTTGGCGTTGGCGGTGCCGCCGTACTCCTTGTAATGATCCGCGGCGACCTGGGAACAACGGTGATCCTGGGCGCGATCCTGTTTGGCGCCTTGGTTTTCGCCGGGGTGCGGATGCGGATGCTCGCGATCCCGCTAGGAGTCGGAGCGGTGGGCGCGGTCGCAGCAGCAGCAGCGAGCGCCAACCGGCTGATACGCGTTCTGGCGTTCTTCGGGACAGGATGCGATAGCAGTTCGAAGAACATCTCAGCTGCGTGCTGGCAGCCCCTCCACGGCACGTGGGCCATGGCTGATGGCGGGATCTTCGGCGTGGGTCTCGGTAACTCCAAAGCCAAGTGGTCCTGGTTGCCTGCCGCCGACAACGATTACATTTACGCCATCATCGGCGAAGAGCTCGGCCTTATCGGCGCCATTGTCGTCCTCCTCCTCTTCATCGTCCTCGCGATCGCCTTCCTTCGCATCATGAGCACGACCTCGCACTTGCAGGTCCGTGTGACAACTGCCGCCGTGATGGTCTGGGTCGTCGGGCAAGCTCTCGTCAACATGGGAGTCGTCCTGGGCTTCGTCCCGGTCCTCGGCGTCCCCTTACCGTTGATCTCCGCGGGCGGCACCGCCCTGTTGACGACCCTAATTGGGATCGGTGTGGTGCTCTCCTTTGCTCGTAACGTCAGACGAGCACCCATGCCATCTGCACCGTGATCGGACGCTCCCGAGGCGACGATCATCGCCCTCACTGCGGTTCAATACGACGGCACCACCGCATCGAAAAGTCTTGATCGCGTTTCAGTTCAGGATATTCACGGCACGGGAGATCACGAGTGCGAGCAGGACGAAGCCCGTGAGCGCTTGATATCCCATCAAGGCTTTGGCCCGAACCGTGAGTGGCATCACATCAGTGGGGCTGAAAGCCATCATGTTATTCAGCGAGAGGTAGGCGTAGTCAAAGTAGCCCGGGCGCCAATCCTCGCCTCCGGGAGCTCCATCGTGTTGAGGGAAGCGGAAGTCAGCTGTCGCCGTCGACCAGAGAATCGCGTCCCGGCGAGCGATCGGGCCCGAACGGTCGAGCTCCCAGTAGACCAGCGAAAAGGCGAGCACATTGGTGATCCACACTTGCCCGGCGGTCAGCAGTACATCCGGGCCGCTGACGTGACCATAAAGAAGTTGGCCTACGGTAAAAACAACGGTCACTTGGTTCGCCAACGTCAGCAGGGTTGCCAGTCCGATTGACAGCCAGCGGGACCACGTCGTCTCCTTGGAGAGGCGGCGCGGGTTCAGAATCGTGAGTGGGATGACCAGGAGAACACCGAGCGAGGGAACCACCCAGCGTGGGACGAGCTGGACCTTCTCAGGAATGAGCAGGTAGAGGACGAGGCTCACGATCACAGCGGCCAGTACAGGCCACCGGTGCTCGTGTCGCTTTGGGGGTTCCGTCACAACTGTCACAATCTGAAGTGTAGGTCCGCCCGATGACCTCCGATCGCCGATGCTCCTGCCGCGGACTGACGCCAAGGAGCCTCGGAGCGACTGAGCCTTGGAACAGATTTACTGCCGGTACGACGCGGGTCACGCTCACTGTTCTCGGCCACCGATAGTGGAGGATTCAGGAAATCGAACCTGACAAGGTGCACCGACTTGCACATCCCCCGGAAACCTGACGTTAACGCGGGCAATCAGGAAGCGCAATTCCGCGGAGCACGAGCGACGGGCCAAAAGGAACCCTGGGCTGTGTTGCTCGCCCCCCGTTACTTTCTTCGTAGCCCTTGATCGTGTAGTTATGTGAGGGTGTTGGCCTGTCAGGCCCGGCATGGTTCTTGCCCCCAGTCGCCCATGATCCGGGGGGTGTTGTCACCGGGCCTGACTGGCATCAGGTGATCGCTGATAGGGGCTGGACCGGGACGTAACCCAGGCCGTTCGTAACGTGGATGCCGAGACTTGATGCCGCTGTTCGGGCCGACTTTGTGGAACCTGAGACGGAGGATTCATGATCGAGAACTACGACAGCGTCGACGTCTTCATCGGCGTGGACGTCGGCAAAGGAGAACACCACGCGGTCGCTCTCGACCGGGCTGGCAATCAACTCTTCGACAAGGCCCTGCCCAATGACGAAGCGAAGCTGCGGGACCTGATCGGGCAGTTGAAACGGCACGGCCAAGTCTTGTTCGTCGTCGATCAGCCCGCGACCATTGGCGCCTTACCAATCGCCGTCGCCCAGGCAGAGGACGTGCTCGTGGGCTATCTGCCAGGTCTGGCTATGCGCCGCATCGCGGACCTGCACGCGGGCGAAGCCAAGACAGATGCCCGCGACGCCGCGATCATTGCCCAAGCCGCGAGAAGCCTCCCGCACGCTTTGCGGTCGCTGCAGCTGGCCGATGAGCAGGTCGCTGAGCTCTCGATGCTCTGCGGCTTCGACGACGACGTCGTCGGCCAGATCACGGCCACGAGCAACCGCATCCGCGGGCTCCTCACCCAGATCCACCCCGCGTTGGAACGGGTTATCGGCCCGCGCCTGGACCACCCGGCGGTACTCGATTTGCTGCAGCGTTACCCGTCACCGACGGCGATGAGGGCTGCCGGCACGACCCGCCTCGGCAACCGGCTGGTCAAGTTGGTACCGCGCATGGGCCGCCGTCTCGCAGACGAAATTACCCAGGCGCTCAGTGAGCAGACTGTCGTGGTGACCGGAACCAACGCGACCAGCATCGTACTCCCCAAACTCGCCGAACAGCTCACCGCGCTCCGACGCCAACGCGACGAGATCGCAGTCGAGGTTGAACGGCTCGTGGAGGCACACCCTCTTCACCCCGTCCTGATCAGCGTGCCCGGAGTCGGGATCAGGACCGCCGCCAGACTCCTCACCGAAGTCTCCGGGAAGGACTTCGCCACGGCCGGCCACCTCGCCGCATACGCCGGCCTGGCGCCGGTGACCCGACGCTCCGGCAGCTCCATCCGCGGCGAACACCCATCCAGACGCGGGAACAAGATCCTCAAACGGGCACTGTTCCTCTCCGCGTTCGCCGCGCTCCGTGACCCGCTCTCCCGTGCCTACTACGACCGAAAGATCGCCCAAGGCAAACGCCACAACCAAGCCCTCGTCGCCCTCGCGCGCAGGTGTTGCGACGTCCTCTACGCCATGCTCCGCGACGGCACCCTTTATCAAGCCGACCACCAGCTCGCCGCTTGACAACAACATAGGGGCACCCCCCCGCTCCGACGGGACCGAGGAGGATGCCTCATCATGTGCAGCCCCACGGAGGACCCATCCCACTTGGAGCTCGCTCCGGGCTCGGCGGCAGCTACGTATACCCCCTCGCTCGAGGTGTGGCACCACCCTGAATGGCTCTAGTTGCCCTTGCTGCAGGTTTGTTCGGCGGCGGTCTGCCCGGTGACGGTGGACGGAAGAACTGCACCTGTCGGCGTGGGCGTTGTCGTGGTTGGCGTCGCGACCCCGGGTGTCCTGGCCGAGGCGGACGTGCTCGGCGTCGGCGGCGGCGTGGCTGTGGCTGTGGCTGCCGATTTATCGATGACCGCTGCGCGGCCGGGCAGCCCGCTGAGGACGATGGGCTGATCGGCGACGAGCGCGGCGTTCACGATGGTGGCCCCGGTCGATTGCGGGATGACCCGGTTCACGTCCTGGGGGTCAGCGACGGTCGGGTACTGGAGGAAGACCATGTTGGCCAGGCCCGTGTCTTTGAGGGCGAGTGCGATCTGAACCAGGGTCGTCGGGTTTGTCAGGGTGTCGGACAGCAGCATGTTACCCGTCGCGGCTTTGGCCAGGGCATACAGCGCGACCGGGTTCCCGAGCACTCCGCCGCTTTCCACCTTCCGGGCCAGGGCAGCCATGAAGACCTGCTGGTTGCTGATCCGGCCGAGGTCACTGCCGTCACCGACTCCATGCCGGCTCCGCAGAAACGACAGCGCTTCGTCGCCCAAAATGGTCTGTTGGCCCGCAGCCAGGTGCAGGGGCGGATTCGTGTAGAGGTCATTGATCGGGGACGCGATACAGACCGTGACGCCACCGACGGCGTTGGACATGGCCGTGACGCCATCGAAACTGATCTGCGCGGCGAAGGGGATCTGGAGTCCGGTGAGCTTCTCGATCGTGACCACGACGCAGGAGAGTCCCCCGCGCGCGAGCGTCGTGTTCAGCATCACCCGGTTCGACGCGGATGCGGTCGACCCGTCCGTCTGGGGGCAGGTCGGGACGGCGACCATCAGGTCGCGCGGAAAGCTGATCACGCTCGCACTGTGGTGATCCTGCGCAATGTGCAAAAGCATGGTGACGTCGTTGTTGCCCGCTCCGGCACTCGCGGCGAGCTCTGCGCTCGTCGAGTAGGCACCGCCCTGTCCGGTGCGGGTATCCGTGCCAGTTAGGAGAAGGTTCACCCCTCCGCTGATCGCGGCGACATCCGCAGCCGGAGCCGTCGTGCTACCCGAGGGATCCGCAATGTGTGCGAGATGCACTCCTGGCTTCACGCTGCCGGCGAGATCCCAGGCAGCTACTCCTGCGACGGCTCCCCCGCTGACAATGAGTACACCGGTTGTGAACGCCAGAATCGTGCCGACGGATCGCCATGGGCCACGTCGGGCGAGTCGCCCGTGCCTGACCGGCACCCCAGCAGAACGGGCGTGAGCACGTAGTTTTGGGTTGTGCATCGCCCTCACTTTTTCCTCAGCGCTGAACTACTTTGGCGCGTCGCCGTCTGTTTCGACGGAAGCCTACGCAATCCCCGCTGAACGGTGACTGGATGGCGGCCGTGCACCCTGAGGTTCCGCTCGGATCGTTTTCGGGTCGCCCAGGTTGCGGGTCGCGGTCACTGGTGGCGGCGTGCACATTCACAAGTTGCGGCCCTCCGGATCGGTTGGTCGCAGATGACGGTCGAAGGTGAAGGCGAGCGGTTGACCGGCGGGAAGTTCGTCACCGAGCTGAGCCGCGTTTCCGCTCAGTGTGGAACGAAGGCCCCGGATCGACGTGGGGCTCGCGACAATCAGGACCGTTTGGTGGGCGAGGAGGAAGGAAACGACACGCTCGGAGTAGAAATCAGACATCACCGGCGTCGCGAAGGAATTCGGGATGGCTGCCTCCGTATCGGGAGCGCGAACGTTGCCTTCCCATAGCGACCCCCTGTGTCCACCGGCGTCGCTTGGGTCCAGAGACCTTTCGGTCCGGCTGAGCCAGCCATCCGGGTGACTGCGATCGTGCCGCAGGTTGGCGCGAGCACGGGGCCAAGCGGGCTCTACGTCGAGGCGACGATCTGAGATGACCGTGCGCGGGAGCTTGTGTAGTTCACACAGGAGCGTATTGACGAATCGAATACTGTTTGTTCGGGGCGGGGTGAACACGACGTCGGGAGAGAGCCTGGCCGCGGCCAGCAGATCCGCCGCGCGTCGAGCCAGGGTGACGGCCAAATCGTCTACGTCGGTTCTGCCGGGCGTCTCGATGGCGGTCTCGTTGTGAGCAGGGACAGAGTCGATAGTGTCCCCGAATCCCAACAGAATCAGTACACCGAATTCACTCATCCGCCTCGCGCTCCTTCCACAGAGGGATGCTGCAGCATGGGGCGTCCCTCGACTTCGAGGCGACGGTTGTGCAGGATGACCACAGTCAAACACCATGCAGCCGGGCAATCTAGGAAGGCCAGCATGTCCTACCACGGGTTGGATCCGGGGCCTTGTCCTGGCTCACGGCATCGTTATTCGCCAGTGCGCGGTGGACTCACTCTCTCTTCTCCTACGGGTTTGAGCGTAGCCACACCTTGCTTGCGGAGTGGTAAATCAGCCGCGTAACGTGACTCTCGCAAGGCGCCAGTTGTTAGCTGAGGCTCCTTTGCGGATACAAGCCAGCGACCCCCAACGTCCAGAGACGCCCCGGGTCAGGACAGGTTTTCCCGGAACAAGGGATTTCCCCGATTGGCTCCCGATTCCCGGGTTAACGCCGCAAAGTGCCAAAGGTCTTATGAGAAGAGGTCACCTCGGCCGGTCAGGTCGGACTCTTCGTGCGCTTAACGAAGTGGAGGGAGAACGCCGATGAGCGAAAGCCATAGACCCTGTCTCCCCCTGCCCGTCCTTGCCCGTTAGACACTCGCTCTTCCCCGCGCACGGCCCCTGGCCCGCGCTCTTCCGGCAACGCCTCCGGACTTCCCACGCGTACACATACTCGCTCCCTGCGCAGAAAGCCGCACACGATGACGAACAGCAGCGAAAGCGTCACCAGCTCTGAAACCGGCCCGACCCCGACGGGGCCGCTTTCCGCCGTGCTCGACTCAGCCCATCTCGGCGATATTGAAGGTGCAATGGGCACCATTCGTCTGGGTGATGATGCACCCCGCCGAGGGTTCCCGGCCAAGTTCCGTACCCTGCTAGCGATCCTCGGCCCCGGGCTCATCGTGATGGTCGGCGATAACGATGCCGGCGCCTTCGGGACCTACACCGAGGCCGGACAAAATTACGGCACCTCACTCTTGTGGACGCTGCTCTTGCTGGTTCCGGTTCTGTATGTGAATCAGGAGATGGTGTTGCGGCTGGGCGTGGTGACAGGAGTGGGCCATGCCCGGTTAATCCTGGAACGGTTCGGAAAGTTCTGGGGTGCGTTCAGCGTCATCGACCTGTTCATCCTGAACGCGCTCACCATCGTCACCGAATTCATCGGGATCAGTCTGGGGCTCCAATACCTGGGCATCCCCCAGGTCCCCGGCGTCATCGTCGCAGCCCTGCTCGTGTTAGGCGCCGTGAGTACTGGATCCTTCAAAAGATTCGAACGCGTCAGCCTGTTCCTGGTGGCTGGGTCACTGCTTCTCGTTCCCGTTTTCGTGCTCTCTCGCCCGAATCTGGGTGAGATGGCCAGGAACTTCATCATTCCGGGAATGCCCGCAGGTTCACAACTCTCGACAGTGATGCTGCTGATCATCGGAATCGTTGGAACTACCGTCGCCCCGTGGCAATTGTTCTTCCAACAGTCTTATGTCATCGACAAACGCATCACCCCGCGCTTCATGAACTATGAAAAGGTCGACCTGTGGATCGGGATTCTGATGGTGATCGTCGGCGCGGCCGCGATCATCGGCTTCACCTCGGCGACCTTCACGGGGCGACCAGAATTCGGCAACTTCACCGACGCCTTAGGAGTGGCCGAAGGCCTCGGTAAGTATGTGGGGCCAAGCGTCGGAATCATGTTCGCAATCGCGCTGATCGACGCATCGATCATCGGGGCGGCTGCCGTCGGCCTCTCCACGTCATACGCCCTGGGCGACGTGTTGGGATTGAAGCATTCACTGCACCGCAAACCGTGGGAAGCCAAAGGGTTCTACGCCGTATTCGCGGGCCTGCTCGTGATCGCTGCCACCGTCGTCCTCATCCCCGGTAGCCCGCTCGGGCTCTTGACCGTCGGTGTGCAAACCCTCGCCGGAGTTCTGCTGCCCTCCGCTACGGTCTTTCTCCTGTTGCTCTGTAACGACAAGGAAGTCCTCGGACCCTGGGTCAACGGCAAGTGGCTGAACCTGTTCACCTCGGTGGTCGTCGCCATCCTGGTCATGCTCTCCATCGTCCTCACGGCCAGCGTGTTGTTCCCGGAGATAACGGCCGGTGCGATCCTGTGGATCCTCGGCGGGGGCACCTTCCTCGGCCTGGCCACCGGTGTGATCGTGGGTGTGCTGCGCCGCCGACGCCCCGCTCGTGAGCCCGTCCCGAAGATGGAGCACGCCCAGCGTTTGCGCTGGAGGATGCCACCCTTGGCCCTTCTGTCCAGACCCGAGCTCTCAACCGGCCGGCGCATCGGTCTTGCTGTCCTGCGCACCTACCTGCTCCTGGCGATGGCCTTGGTCGTCGTGCGGGTAGTTCAACTCGCTCTCGGCCACTGACCAAATGAGTCCTACGCTCAAGTCAACACCGTCAACTCCCCCAAGAAACCAAGCAACGATCGGGAAAGAAGACCTACAGTGAACACGACGATCCGCGGCATGACCGATTCCGAGGTCGGCCTCTCGCAGTTGCTCCGGCATACCGTCGTCGACGGCCAAGGGAAAGCCCTCGGCAGGCTCGCTGACGTTATCGTCCGCCTCCGAGGAGACGATTATCCGCTCCTGACCGCGCTCGTGGTCCGGGTCGGCTCCGAAACGGTGTTCGTCCCTATCGCCGACGTCGAGGCTCTGGAGCCCGATCGCATTGAGCTGGCCAGCGCCCGTCTCGACGTCCGGGCCTTCGAACGCCGGCCAGGCGAGGTCCTCTTGAACGCCGATGTCCTCGGCCATCGGCTCATCGATGTGGACCTCGCTTCCCTAGTCCGCGCCCACGATGTGTACCTCACCCGGCTGGTCCACGCCCACGACGTGTACCTGAGCCCTACCCCGGGCGTCTGGGTCGTCACCGGGCTCAACGTCCACCAGTCGCACTGGTGGTCCTCACGCCGCGACAAGGGCAATCACCCTGTGCGGGACTGGCGCTCCTTCGAAGCCCTGATCGGACACCAACCATCCGTACTCGTTCGCACGTCGTTCGGGAAGCTGCGCCGGCTGAAGGCCGCGCAGATGGCGGACATCATCGAAACAGCTGATGCCAAGGAACAAGACGAGCTCCTCGCCCAGGTCCACGCGGACCCAGAATTCGAAGCGGACGTTTTCGAGGAACTCGAGGAAGACAGTCTCTCCCAACTCCTCAAGTCCAGAAGCACCACGGATGTCGCCTCGGTCCTATCCCGCATGCGCGCCGACGATGCCGCTGACGCCATTACCGACCTGCCCCAGGAGAGGCGCCGGGAGGTACTTTCACTCCTCCCCGAACCTCATCGCACCAAAGTCCTCACACTCTTGGGGTACCACAACGCAACGGCCGGAGGGCTCATGGGTGTGGAGTACCTCGCCCTGTCCGAAAACGCCACCATACGGGACGCCCTCGAAGTCATCCGGACCTCCACCACCGAACAACCCGAAGCACTCACCACCATTTACACCCTCGACAGCGAGAAGCGCCTAACCGGAGCGATCAGCATCATCCGCGCTCTCCAAGCCGACGCAGACCTCACACTGAGGGAGATCGTCGACCCCGAGCCAGTTCATGCAGCCCCCGAAGACGACATCATCGACGTCACAACTCGGATGGCGGACTTCAACCTCCTCACCCTGCCGGTGCTGGATGAAGACGGGCATATCCTCGGCATCATCACCGTCGACGATGCACTCGAAGCCGCACTACCAGAAGACTGGCGCCGCAGAGAAGCCCAGGCACACAGCTCTCAGCCTCCACTCACCGACGAAGACTGAACCCGCCCACATTGGCGGCGAAATACTGACAACGCTCATCAAGGCGGTGCTGAGCGTAAACCGAATGCCCACCATCACGTTCCCTAGTCAGCAGGATCAGATCAGTCCCCACCGTCGACGTCTGCGCCCCAACCCGGGGCAGGAACACGTGGAGACTACGTTCACGATAGATAAGAGGAGACAGTCATGACGCTCACCGAAGAGATCGATGCCTTGGCGGAAGAAGTGCGCGCCAAGTGGTTACTCGTCGACGTTGGCCTGCCCTTGGACGGATTCATGAAGATGGTCGCGGCCGACAGCACCCTCACGTGGGAGGCATTTCGACTCATCGCGAAGCGGATTGACGCGGGCGAATAGTCCGGAAGCCAACGTCGACCCTGAGGAAGTCGTTCCAGCGCGGTGGCCGCGCAAGCCAAGGCAAAAAATCAGGTCCGCCCTCGAGGCCGAGGACACTCTTCCCAGTCAGTCAGAATATGGTCAGAGGAATGCGGGCAAGATCATCTTCACTCAAGGCGCGAACTCTGCTGCGGCGACTGACCACAGGAGTCGCCGGCGTCGCATTCGTGTCGGCGCTGGTCCTGACACTGAACGCTTGTTCGGTGGACCCGGGGGGCGCACCAGCTGGTTCCTCGCGAACTCCCACGGCGGGCCCGACTTCGACGGGGCCGTCTGCGTCGTCTCCGTCCACGCCCGATGCAGGGGCCCCGTTCAACCGGACCGCGCACTCAGCCGACGACCCCAGCAGCATATGGGTCGTCGTCAATAAGGCGAGACCGTTCAAGCCCCTCGACTTCACCCCTCCAGATCTCGTCGTCGTGGGTGTGCCTCATGTGTGGGAACCGCAACTCCGGAAGCCGGCAGCTGACGCAGTGGTTGCCATGTTCGCCGCGTTCACGGCTGAAACAGGGCTCAAGATGCAGTCCCAAAGCGCGTTTCGCAGCTATGCCACCCAACGCGGGGTCTACGACCAAGACGTCACGGCCAGTGGCCAAGCAGCCGCTGATACCGACACAGCACGGCCCGGCACGAGCGAACATCAGACAGGACTCGCGATCGACATCAGCGCCCTGCCAGCCAAGTGTTCGCTCGCAGCTTGCTTTGGCGAAACCACTCAGGGAACATGGCTGGCAACAAACGCATGGCGGTTCGGATTCCTACTTCGGTACCCGGCTGACAAAGTACCCATCACCGGCTACACCTATGAGCCATGGCACTTCCGATTCGTGGGGATCGAGCTGGCCACAGAAATGCACTCAAACGGCGTCAGCACGCTAGAAGAGTACTTCGGACTCCCCGCAGCACCGCAGTACAAATAGCCGCTGCCACTCGCGACGTCTGCGGCCAACACGACACCGGCATCTCTCAGGCCCGCCCAAGATCAACCCAGTTCGGCCAGCTTTGGGCCCGCGACATGCGGCTGGGTCCTCGATGGCGAACGCGGATCGTGACCGCCTGTCACGATGCATTCACGAGGAGGGTTTCTGAAGTCCGAATCGTGGGTAGAGCAAGGTAAGTCCTGTGGGGAATCCGAACTTGACCGCGTCTGCTCCGTGCGTGACCCCGGGCCCGGTTAGCCGGACCGTTGTCATACCGGCTGTCTTTGCTGCTGCTTCGGCTGTCGTTGCCTCGGCGGTGTAGGTCGGGTCCTTCTCTCCGGATGTGAAGATCGCATACATGTCGGTGTAGTGATGGGCCTTCATAATGTTGACCGGCTTCTCGACGTCGTACGCGGCTTGATTTCCTGCGAAGCCGTTGCGAAGGGTTGCGCTCTCTGCGCCCAGCGAGGGTTCGATCTCCCCTGAGATGTCCAGCAGCGATCCGAAGACGTCCGGGTGTTTGGCGCCGAATGATAGGGCGCATGTGCCGCCGTTGGAGTAACCTCCAATGGCCCAGTTCTGGCGCCCATCGGCCACGTGCAAGGTGACATGAATGTAGTCGAGAACGTCGCTCATGACATACGTGTGCACTCGCCCGGCGGGCGAGTCTATGCACAAAGGATTCTTCTCGGGACTTCCTATCTGGTCAATCGTGAGCACGATCGGTGCAAGGCCGCCGTTGGCAGCCGCCATTGAATCCACGGTCTGGACAAACAGGGAACTCTGATCGGGGCCGCCCGGCTGGCCCATCATCATGATCAAAATCGGCAGAGCCGGCGGGTTGGGCACAAGGGCCGCCGGCGGCAAGTATAAATATGCCGGCCTAGCCGCGAACCCCGACGCCTTGTTCGGAATCGTCACTGTTCCGTACTGTCCCTTGGCCGGCATCCCGGCCGGCGCCTTCCATGTCGTCCAGAGCGGCGCCGCGGGCTCGGACGGGACCTGGGATGTCGGGGCAGTCTGAGGCGGCACCGTCAGCCGTTGCCCGACGTCAATATTGAACAGTGACGCCAGTGTCGGGTTGAGCCCATACCCGGCGTTGATACCGAACATCGCCGTCACGAGAAAGAGAGGGATCGTGGTTGCGGCAATGACTCTTCTCCACCCTCGTGAACGCCACAGATTCACGATCGCGACCCCAACGGCAGCGAAGGCCCCGGTTACCCAGTAACGCGTATCGGATTGCAATGGTGTTCCGAATACGTTGAGACCAAGTTCGGTGATGATCAGAGTGACAATCGCAGCGATCGCCCCGAGCCCAGCGGCCACAATAAGGGTACGCACCCGTCGGACGGCAGCACGTCGTCGAAGCGCTCTCCGGCCACCGAGCGATCGTGGTTCTCGGCGCACTACGAGATAGATCAACGCTGCGAGACTGAGTGCGCTGAAGACCAACACGATCTGTCCGTCGACGATGTTGAATGTCAGCAGTGAGTTGGTCACGGGGTCAAGTATCCCCTGCCCTCGCTGTACGATTACCTACCGCTATGCTGGTCCGAAACTGTGCAATAGACGTCGCGGACGTCGTCTTCCAAAGCTTCCGGTTGATTGCAACATCGCCCCTGCGCCGTCATGCACCCGAAGGTCCGATTGTGGCGCGAGGGTCGAGTGCGCTGCCGAGCCAGTGCCCCCGCCTATCAAAAGCGATTGTTGAGACAAGCCGCGGGCGTTCTGTGCGGAAAATGAGCCTGTCTGCCTCCCGAGTCACGATCCGGTCCGCGTCCACTGTGCAGAAGTAGAAGACCTTCGATATCCCCTCCTGAGTGAGGCGCCTCGAGTGGTTCTCGTAGATGTGCTTGTAGCGCGGTGACGACTTCGCGGTCAGCTCCACTTCAACGAGTTCCGCCTGGCCATCACGCGTTGCGACACCATCCGCCTGGTGATCCAACAGGCCGACGGGCCGACGATCGCGTTGCCAGGTGTAGCCGAGAGCGAGATACCGGGCCGAGACCGTCGCGACAGCGACCTCATGCCGGGTGGTTTGCCGGAACAGGTTTGGTGGCTGTCTCCCGATCGCGTCGCGCGTCGCCCAGACGATCGACGCACCCTGGAACGTCGGCCGTGCCCGGTCAACGAGACCCGCGTCGACCATCCGCATGATCCAGTGCTGCGCCTTCCTGGTGCTGATCGGATCCGCTGAACCTGACATAGCGCCCAAAGCCCATCGGATCGCATCGACCTCAGCCAGACGCACCGTGCCCAGCCACTCGACCATCACCAGATCACGCTCTGTCACCTGCACCATGCTGCTCCCCGTCCCTCAGAACTTCAGCCACTCACCATCTTCTTCTTCTTGTCTTTTCTCTTTGTTTTTTTCCTTCTTCTTTCATTCATATTTCTTTCATCTACCTCTGACTCTTTCCCTGTCCCACCACCTCCCCTTTACTTCCCAACCCCCCACACAATGCCGTTGGGTGTGGGGGGTTGGGAAGCGAGCGCAGCGAGGGGGAGGCGGTGGGACAGGGAAAGAGCGCCCTCAGGTAGTCGTTTACCTATTCGCTCTCGATGACGGGGGAAACGACCGGCCAGACGAACCGTGAACGGCGAAATGGTCGTCCGAACGAGGCTGTTCGCACTCGAACTTCGAGTGAATAGCTCACCGTTCGGGCCGCGCTCGCAGGCTTCGCTCGACCTTCACTCCACTCCCGATAGCGACCCGGTCAGCACTGCGCGACAAACCATCCCGCTGCAATGCAGCCCGGCAAAGCGATGACGATGGCTACTATCGCCAGCCGTAATCGCCCTTTGCCCCTGGAAACGGTTCTCGCACGTGTGAATAGACCGTAGCTGAGCGCGGCAATGTACGTGAGGAGTGTGAGTACCGGCAACCAGCTTCCGGCTATCCGAGCACGATCTTGCCTTTCAGTAGACGAGTACGCTCCCTGGACCGGCAGAAGAGCGAGTGTGAGGAATACCAGAAGACCCATGAATATGAACAGGACGATAATCGCAAGCGATGCACCCCATGCCGCGCTTATCCGTCGTCGGCTCTGGTGAAAACGCATTTGCCCGAGTACCGTGAGGCACCCACCGAGGACAGCGGTAACGACCCAGTACGTCAGCGCGGCCTGAGCAATGACAGGACCATCGCTCCCCAGGATCGCGTTTCGCATGTCAGACGACGCTTGGCCGGCCACAAATACTGCTGGCAGAACAGCCAGGACGACAACGGCCGCAGTTAGCTGCGACACGACATCTTCTCCGCGCTTGTTCACGACAGCACATCATGAATGTCGGGTCCATCGGCGCCCATCATCGTGCGGATGAGCAGCCCCATGCTTGGCCAGTCCACGTCCGTCGGACACCAGATCGGCAATGCGCTAGCCTCCCGAGCGATCATTGGTCATTCATCGATTTCCTGCCCGATTCGGGCTTGTCCAGATCATTCCGCTCGTGCCTCCGACAAAGGGAAGATGAGCTATCCGCCGGCCTTGGGTGTGGCCGCGAGCTTTCCAATCACGATCGTGATGGTGTCACCGGGCTTGGCTCCCGCGCCGGCGGCCGGCGACATGGAGATGACCTTGCCCACTTGTTTCGGATCGGTGATGTCGCCGTCGGTCGTCGCGATGGCGAACTTGCCGAGCGTCGTTCTCGCCTCGGCCTCGCTCTTGCCGGCGACGTCGGGGACCACGATCAGCGCGGCGTTGCTCGTGTACACCGTCACGGTCGAACCGCGGTTGGTGCTGGTGCCGCCGGCCGGGTCGGTCTTCGCGACAACGCCGGCAGGGAGCTCGGAGTCGGTGATCCCGCCGTTGATGAACAGGAATCCAGCGGCCTCGAGGGTGGTCTGGGCTTCGGCGATGCTCTTGCCGCGGAGGTCGGGGATCGGGACCTGCACGGCGTTGACGATCGCGCCGGACGCGACCGGGAAGGCGTCTCCGCCGTACTTGGCGTTGGCGACGCTCATCACGACGGGCCACATCCGGTGCCGGGCGTCCGCCGCCCGACCGCTGTCGAACCGGGTAGTGCGCTGGTCGCGGTCTCCGGTGACGCTCATCACGCCGACGACAGTGGCGACCTTGGTCGAGGCACCGCTCATCCAGGTGTCCTTGTTGCCGTCCGTGGTTCCGGTCTTACCGATCATCGAGACTTTCGGACTCGTCGAGACATAGGAAGCATGCGCGGTTCCATTACCGCTGGTCATGACCTGCTGCATCGCCGTCGTCATGCCCGCTGCGACGGCCGGATCGACGGACTGGGTGCACGTGCTCGCGGGCACCGGGATCGCGGCTCCGTCCGTGCCGGTGATGTGGTCGATCACGATGGGGCTGCAGGTGGTGCCCTTGTTGGCGATGCCGGCGAAGGCGACCGCCATGCTCAGCGGTGCGACCTCGTTGGTGCCGAGCACCGCGGAGGCACCCTCCTGCAGGGGGTCACCGTCGGCTCGGGTCACACCGAAGGCCTCTGCGGTCTTGCGGATGCCGCACAGGTCGAGTTTCTTGGCCATGCCGATGTAGCCGGTGTTGATCGACCCGATCGTGGACTCGAGGGCGCTGTAGTTGGCGCCGGCCTCGCCGGAGTCGTTCTTGGGGTTGAAGACGAAGCTCTGGTTGCCGAGGCAGCTGTCCCGGAACACGCCCCAGTCGCTTTTGCGCCGCGAGTCGACCCGTTCGTTGAGGGAGTGACCCTCGGTGAGCCATTCGGCGAGCGTGAAGACCTTGTACGTCGATCCGGGCTGGAAGCCGTGCGAGCCGCCCTGGTCGACGTTGGTGTTGTAGTTGATGCCGGTGTAGTTGGCACCAGTGGCCTGCACGGCCGGGTCCTGGCTGTAGTCCTTGTTCTGCGTCATCGCGAGCACCTTGCCGGTGCCGACGCCGACGGAGACGATCACGCCACCCACGTCCCAGCCGGGGTAGGTGTCGGGAACGTTGGCCTTCATCGTGGTCTCGGCGGCGTTCTGGAGGTCGAGGTCGAGGGTCGTGTACACGTTGTAGCCGCCGCGACGGAAGTTCGCGAGGCGGGTGGCCTCATCCGCTCCGAAGGTCGTGTTGGTCTGCAGGATGTTCACGACGAGGTCGCAGAAGTACGCGCTGCCGGCGGCGGTCTGGCAGCCGGTCGAGGGCTCGTGGATGCTCGGCTCGATCGGGGCGGCGATTGCGGCATCGTGGTCGGCCTGGTTGATCTTGCCGTACTTGAGCATCTCGTCGAGGATGTAGTCGCGGCGGTCCTTGTTCGCGGCGTAGCCGTTCGCGGCGCCGTTGGTCGCGCTGTCCGGCTGGTCGAGCTGGAACTTGACCGGGTTGTTCACGATCGCGACGAGGCTCGCCGCCTGCGGGAGCGTCAGCGTGAGCGCGGTCGCACCGAAGTAGTACTCCGCGGCCGATTCGATGCCGTAGACGGTGCCGCCGAAACCGGTGATGTTCAGGTACGAGCGGAGGATGTCGTCCTTCGCGTACTTCTTCTCCACGCCGATCGCGAGCCGCATCTCCTTGAGCTTGCGGTCGGGAGTAGTTGCGGTCGCTGCGTCATAGCAGTCCGACTTCTTCTGCGCATCCGTGAGCACTTCGCACTTCTGCACGAGGACGTTCTTCACATACTGCTGCGTGATCGAGGAGCCACCGCGGGTGCCGCCGCCGGCGAGAGTGGAGACGAGTCCGCCGACGGTGCCCTGCAGGTCGACGCCGCCGTGGTCGTAGAACCGGGGGTCTTCACCGGAGGTCGCGGCGTCCTTGACGAACTGGTTGATCGCGTCGGACCCGACCTCGACCCGGTTCTGGTCGTAGAACGACGCCAGAAGAGCCTCGGATCCGTCGGAGCGGGTCGCGTAGATGTTGCTCTTCTGCGAGAGCTGGTCGATCTTCAGATAGTCGGGCAGGTTCTCGAAGACGTTGATCGTGTTCGTCGCAGCCATGCCCGACAAAGCGAGAGCGGGAGTCACCGCAGCCGCGACAAGAACGCCAGCCACCGCACTCATCCCCACGAAGCCCAGAAATCCACCCAACACTCCGACGTTGCGCCTCACCAATGTTTCCCCCATGTCTCCCCTAATTTCTAAACTTGTTCGAGGCTGTGACACTTTTGGGTCTCGCACCTCGGGTCCGATCCGGTCGTCTCCATGAACGAAATCGGAGTGATCTCGGGGCCCTTGCGCGAGGAGCCTCCTGTCAAAAGCTCACGGCCCCGGCCGACGCTATTAGCGCCCTCAGAGCTGCGAATCTCTCAGTTGTTGTTGTCGTTGCCCATCACGTGGACGGCGTATCCCCAGCATCCGGCCTCATCCCAGTGGTAGTCGGCGGCTGCCCCTGTGTCACCGTAAAGCGCAAGATGAGCCGCCGCCCGGTCGGATTCCGGAAGCGTGTCCTCCCAGCTCATGGGAAACTCGCCGGGTCCAATTTCCCAGAATGGTTCAAAGGTGTACGCGTATCCCTTGTCCTTCATACAGGTCGCCGCGAGGGCCTGGGTCTGCATCCAAACCCTGCCGTTAGCCTGTTCAGCGGGGGTCATCGCTTTGAATCTGTCGGTTGCCATCGAAACGGCAGGGTCGGTCGACTTGATCGCAGTTCGAACCGGCACATTCGAAGCAGCAGTTGACGCCGGAACAGTCGTGTCCACAGGGACAACGGCGGATTCGACCGAGCTCGTGGAAGGTGAGTCCGGGGCTGCAAGGTTGATCGTGGCCGCCGCGCCCATCCCGAAGACCGTCATCGACAAGGCCAGAAGTGCCGCTCCGACGAGGCCGATACCGAGGGCCAGTTTCTTTTTCATCGAGCCCTACTTCCGGTTGCCAATGAGTTGAGCGGTCGTGCGCCATGAGACGTATTGTGTTCCGGCCACCACCAGATCGCGGCCGCGGTAAAGAACAAGCCGAGTCCGGCAATGAGGGTGTTGCTGGCGAGATCCCAAGCCTGCAGAGTCAGAGTCCAGGCGCCAACCGTGGCGGTCAGACTCGGCATCGAGTTTGTCAGCGCTCCCACCGTGACGCTGAGGGAGTAGAGCTGGAAAAGTCCGAAGTGGACCAAGCCGAAGCTCGCAACCACCATGATGAGCGCACCCAGGAATCGCGTTCGTCGGCGGACCAGTAGTACTAACGCGCCGATGGCAAGGGCAGTGAACGAGATGATGGTCACCGCGGTGGCGGAGCCTGGTCGGATCCCTCCCTCGATCACGCCGAGCGTAATCCTGGTGAGGACGAAGAGCCCCCAGCCCAGCACCGCGGAAGCGACGACGAGAACAAGCGCCGATACGGCTCCCTCAACTCGACGCAGGCGAAAACCGGTCGGGTCTGCGAGAGCGACCTGCCGTCGCTGTGCGTATCGCCAGCTCAGGTCGGCGGGAGCGCCCCTGAGCGCACGGCTGAGGATTGACCGAGCGACCGCGCGCGGCGACGCTCCCGATCGATCGGCCCACATCGCGTGCTCGTACAGGTCCGAGGCCAGTTCATCGCGCCGCCCCGCAGCGGCATCCACGTTAATTGCCCGGGTGTACCACAAGCACCAACGAGACACACGATCAACGGCCGAAAGGTAGGACTTGGAGGTCAGAACGCTCATGCGAAGGTTGCCCCTGCCCGCGCGATCCGCGGCAGGTTGGCTTCCTGTGCCTTCATGTCGGCTTGTGCTTTAGCGAGGGCGCGTTCACCTTCCGCCGTCACGGTGTAGAGCCTGCGGCGAGGCCGCCCTTCGGACTCGGCACTGGACGGGTCTTCCCAGGATGCTTCGAGACTGCCGGATTCCGCCATCCGAGACAGCGCCTTGTAGAGAGTGCCATGCGCCGTGAGCGCGGAACTGTCACTTTCTGAGATCTGCCGAGCCAAAGCGAAGCCGTAAAAACTGCCATCCCTCGCTTGGAGCGCGAGACCGGTCTCCAAAATATCAACCTCGATCGGGAAGAGAGTCCCTGGTCGTCTGCGTGCCATATACGCCACTATAGGAAGATACATTCCGATAAGCAATGCCCCCGTTCGGGGCCCCACTTGTGCCTGGGCCAACGTTCTCGGAGGAGTTATCCACAGGCTCGTCTCGCGCGCGCGTACTGCTCCAGTTTTGTTCTTCCTGTTCCTTACTGTTAAAGGGGACGGTGAGCGTCCCCTTGCTGGGTCAGTTTTCGTACCCCTGAAGGGGACGGTGACCGTACCCCTGAGGGGGACGCTGAGTGACCCCCTAGACATCCGCTGCCCGGTCCCGGAACTCCGGAAGCCGGCGACCTGGCGTCGGCGGTTTGGTGCTGTTGAGGTTCAACTCGAACTCCGCTGCACACCCGTTCCGGCCCGACCGAACCCGGGTGATCGCGCCGGTCTTGGTGAGTTCGGTCACGGCGCGTTTGACGGCCTGGTGGGCCGCACCGCTCCCGTTGGACGGGGCGAGGAACCCGAGGGCGAGAGCGGACGCTTCCCGGCCGGCGAAGTAGCGTCGGGGCGGCTGCCCGCCCGGATTGTGCTCGTCGTCCCAGCACTCCAGTGCCATGTGGATCAGCAACACTCTCGACGCATGACCCAAGCCCAGCTGGGCGGCGACCAGTACAGCGTTCTTCGCCGCATACAAGCCCACGAGACCTCACCCACCCCTACGAGCGGGAGACGACGTGTCAGCCGTGCACGCTCGTCTGCACATCGATCGACTCCTCTGCTGGTGACGCTCCCTGGCCCGGGCGTGGACCCGGGCCTTCCACCGGCGCGAACGAGTGCCGCGCCCGTGACGATGGTTCAGTGCCGTGTTGGGGGCTCCGAGGTGCGGGTGGTGGCGCTGGCTTCGATCCAGGCGAGGACTTCGGATCTCTTGTAGAGCACGGTCCGGGGTGTGGGCTTGTAGAACCGGGGCCCCCTACCCAAGTAGCGCAGCTGGGCGAGGGCGCCGGTCTTCATGCCGGTGATCTCGCCCACGGTGGCGGGGAGGATATAGTCGTCGTCCATGATCATCCTGTCTCGATGACAACCTTTCGGTTGTTCCAATGTTGAGGTCACAATATGGTGATTTCTCGCGTTTGACAAGAGTTTGCGTAGTATCTTGTCCGCATGACAGATTTTCGGACTGAGACGAGCATCGGCGACCGCATCCAAGCCGTCCGGAAGCACCGCGGCATTCGCACCACGAAAGAACTCGCCGACACGATCCCGGGCGATAACGTGACCGAGGCGATTCTGCAGAACATCGAAGCCGGCCGGAAGACCGACCTCGCCGTCAGCCAGCTGCTGAACATCGCCCACGCCCTCGGCGTCTCCCCCCTGTTCCTCCTCGCCCCCGTCGGCCGTCCCCTCGACACCCTCGACCTTCCCAACCTCAGCCCGGCGTTCGCCGCCATGAACGTCGTTGAGTTCGACGCCTGGATCTCCGGCGAGACTGACGGCGCCTACCGCTGGACCACCACCGACGAACGCTCCGAACGCACCCAACTACAAGCCATGCGCGAGCTCGACGCGCTCATCAGAGAACGCAACCGGCTCGTCAGCAACCTCCAGATCGAAACCGCACTGAACGTGGCCGCCGGCGACAACGACACCGGCCAGCCGTGGAACACCACTCAGGAACGGCTGGACGAAGCCAACCGACGCATCAACCAACTGTCCTCATATCTAACCTCGGCCGGGTGGAAACTCGACGGCTGGGCCGGCTGACGCGGTCGTCATGCGATCGGTCACACCATCGGTCGACGTCGGACGTTGAGGCGATAATTCCAGAGTCAAGAATTCTCAGCACCTCACGATCCCGACCGACGACGACATCGAGATGGAGCCATGGGCAGCATTCACGCGTACACGACGATCGCGGGCAAACGCTATCGGGTGATCTATCGCAAGCCCGACCACGTGCAGGGTCAGAAGCGCGGGTTCACGTCCAAACGCGACGCGGCCCTGTTTCTGTCGTCGGTGGAGATGTCGAAGGCGACGGGCGAGTTCATCGACGCAACCGCGGGGCGTGCCACCGTGGGCGTCCTTGGCGCTGAGTGGTTGACCCATCAATCGCACTTGAAGCCGTCGAGTCTCCGCCCGGTCGAGTCTGCGTGGCGGTTGCACGTCGAGCCCGTCTGGGGCGGGCGTGCCGTGGGGACCATCCGGCACAGCGAGGTCCAGGCCTGGGTCACCGAGCTGACCGGTCGCAAGGGAGCCACGACAGTGCTTCGCGCCTACGGGATCCTCGCGGCGCTGTTGGATATCGCCGTGAAGGATCGACGGATCAGCTCGAATCCGGCGCGCGGCGTGAACCTGCCCCGGAAGGTGCAGAAGGATCACCGGTACTTGAACCACGACCAGGTGGCCGCTCTGGCGCGAGCCTCCGGCGATCGGTCCACCCTCGTGCTGGTGCTCGCGTACTGCGGCCTGCGCTGGGGCGAAGCAATCGGCCTCGAAGTGCGAGACCTCGACCTTGCGCGACGCAGGATCAACATCTACCGGAACGCCGTCGAAGTCGGCGGGCGCATCGAAGTCGGTTCCCCGAAGTCATCGAAGCGCCGCTCGGTGCCCTTCCCCGAGTTTCTGACTCCGGGACTGGCCGACGCCTGTGCAGAAAAGCAGCCAACCGACCTGGTGTTCTCGGACCGGTTCGGGCAGCACCTCAAGCGCACGCGGGTGAGTGTGGGAACCCGCAGCTGGTTCCTGACGGCCTTGACCACGGCGGGCCTACCGCGGATGACCCTCCACGACCTCCGGCACACGGCCGCGAGTCTCGCCGTGAGCGTCGGCGCGAACGTGAAATCGGTGCAGCGGATGCTCGGCCACGCCTCCGCTGCGATGACCCTGGACATCTACGCGGACCTCTTCGATGCCGACCTGGACGCCGTTGCCACCCTCCTGAATCAGGCCGCCACGTTCTCAAGTGTTGCCAAAGTGTTGCCACGGGAGGATTTCGGCCAAGAAAAAACCCCCACATCCCTTGAAAACACTGGGATGTAGGGGGAAGACACGTGCGGAGACGGTGGGATTTGAACCCACGGTACCCCGTGAAGGGTACTCCACCTTAGCAGGGTGGTGCACTAAGCCGTACTATGCGACGTCTCCTTGGCGTCTGCGGCAGAATTCACCGAGCAAACACACGAGTGTAATCATAACCGTACCGGCGGCATCCGTTTGCACAGGGCCCGAAGGCCCGCGCTTACTGGTTGCTGAGGGTACGTCCGACGGAGCAGGTCAGTTCCCCTGCGGTCTGGCCGGTCGCCGACTCCGACAGGGTGGCGGCATCCGTGGGGGTGGGGGTCGGGGTGGCGCCGGCAGATGCCGTGGGAGCGGATGCCGTGGGAGCGGGCGGCGCGGACGCATCCGTCGTCGCGGCGGGGGCCGGAGTCGCGGTGGCGCTCGGGTCGAGCGTCGCGCCGCGCCCTGTCGTGCCGCCGAGCTTCAGTGCCTTGTCGGCCGCGACCGCGGTGAAGAGTTCCTTGAAGTCGGGCTGGAGCGGGAGCACTCCGCCGGTCGTACCGCCGGTGGGCACCTGCACGAACACGACCTGATTCAGGTCGATGTCCTTGAGCGCGACGGCGATCGACGCGATCACGGAGACGTTGTTGAGGCTGTCGGACAGCTTCATGTTGGCGGTCACGGCCTTCGCGAGCGAGTACACCTTGAGCGGGTCAGACAGCGTGCTCGCGCTCTTGATGGTGCGCACGAGGGCCGACATGAAGACCTGCTGGTTGTTGATCCGGGTCAGGTCACTGCCGTCGCCCACGCCGTGGCGGGTGCGGAGGAACTGCAGGGCCGCAACACCCTCGAGGGTGTGCATCCCGGGCTTGAGGAAAGTGCCGGTGTACTCGTCCTGGATTTCTTCGGCGACGCAGACCGGGACGCCGCCGACGGCGGTGGACATCGCCATCACGCCGCTGAACTGGACCTCGGCCGCGAACGGGATGGTGAGGCCGGTGAGCTTCTCGACGGTGAGCACGGTGCAGGCGAGTCCGCCATAGGTGAGCGTGGTGTTGATCTTCTGGCGGCTCATCGAGTTGAACGTGCCGCCGCTCGGGTCGGGGCAGGCCGGGATCGGGACGAACATGTCGCGCGGGAAGCTGATCACGGAGGCATTGGTGTGGTCCTGCGAGATGTGCAGGAGCATGGTCACGTCGTTGAGGTCGCCGGTGGAGTCGTCCGGTCCGAATGCGGCGTCCTGGCCCTTCCGGCTGTCGCTGCCGACGATCAGGAGGTTGACGCCGCCCGTGATGGCACCGATCTGCGGAACGGGGCCGTTCGTCTCATTGACGAGGTGCACACCGGGCTGCGCGCTCGACGCGACGTCGAGGGTGGCGATCGCGGCGACGGAGACACCGCTGACGAGCACGACGGCCATCGCGGCAGCGAGGAACTTGACGACGGTGACGACGGGATTCGAGTGCTTCAACCGGCCATGCCGCGCGATGGTACTGAGCTTGTGCGATCGTGCGGAACGGAGAATCGGTTGGTCGCTCACTCAGATCCCTTCTGTGGTGCGGGCCGCTAACGGGTTCGTGCGGAGGGCGTGGGATTCGAACCCACGAGACATTTCTGTCCACCAGTTTTCAAGACTGGCTCCATCGGCCGCTCGGACAGCCCTCCCGTTCGCAGTCAGGTCCGGCGAAGAACGCCCGGTCGACAACACACGAATACCGACCGATTCTAGCCGATCACACCTTGCCCACCCTGCCAGCCGGCTGGGACGGCCGCCACGGAACGGTTCGGAGCCGTTGTGGAGCGGTTCCGGAGGAGTGTCGGAGTCTCGTCAGAGCGACGCGAGAACCGTGGCGAGGCCGTCGTCGAGCACCGCACCGGTGATCTCCCCTGCCGCCTCGAGCACCTCGCGGGGGGACTGGCCCATGGCCACGCCGCGGCCCTCGAGTCCCGCCCACTCGAGCATTTCGATGTCGTTGCGCCCGTCGCCGACCGCCATCACCCGGGCACGGGGGATGTCGAGCTCAGCCCGGACCCGCTCCATCGCGGTGGCCTTGTTGACGCCGTCAGGGGCGATGTCGAGCCACGCCGTCCAGCCGATCGAATAACTCACCCGGTTGAGGCCCATCTGCTCGACGACCTGCAGGAAGTCTTCCATCTCGTGGTCGGGCGAGATGACGACGACGCGGGTGGCCTCATGGCGGAGCAACTCGTCGAAGTCGACGTGTTCGCTGTCGAGGCCGATGGTGGCGTCGGGGAAGGGCTCGGTGTACCGGTAGAAGCCGTGCTCGTCTTCGACGGCGAAGCGCGCATCGCCGAGGTGCGAGCGGATCGAGAGCAGGACCTCGCTCGGGTCGAAGGTCTCGACCCATTCACGGCGGTACCCCATCGGCGCGGTCAGGTCGCGGCGCAGGGTGATCGCGCCGTTCGAGCAGACCACGTATCGCGGCGTGATGTCGAGGCGCTCGAGCACCGGCAGCGTGGCCGCCGCCGAACGACCCGTAGCGAGCATGATCTCGTGCCCCGTGCGGGTGAGTCGCTGCACCTCGGCCAGGACCGCCGGGCTGATCGAACCGTCTTCGTGCACGGTGGTTCCGTCGATGTCGAGGGCGACGAGCCAGGGCGAGACGGTCGCGCTCATCGGATCGGCTCGAGGATTTCGAGGCCGCCGAGCCAGGGCCGGAGCGCCTCCGGGACGAGCACCGAGCCATCCGCTCGCTGGTGCGTCTCGAGGATCGCGACGATCCAGCGCGTGGTGGCTAGGGTGCCATTGAGGGTGGCGACCGGCGCGGTCTTGCCCGATTCGGTGCGATAGCGGATGTCCAGGCGGCGAGCCTGGTACGTGGTGCAGTTGCTCGTGCTGGTCAGCTCGCGGTAGGCGTTCTGGGTGGGCACCCACGCCTCGATGTCGAACTTGCGGGCCGCGCTCGACCCGAGGTCGCCCGCCGCGACGTCGATCACGCGGTAGCTGAGGCCGAGGGACTGCAGCATGCCCTCCTGCAGGGCGACGAGGCGGTCGTGCTCGGCCTCGGCGTTCTCGGGGAGCACGTAGGTGAACATCTCGAGCTTGTTGAACTGGTGCACACGGATGATGCCCCGGGTGTCCTTGCCACCGGAGCCGGCCTCGCGGCGGTAACAGGTGGACCAGCCGGCGTAGCGTAGCGGGCCGTCGGTCAGGTCGAGGATCTCGTCGGAGTGGTACCCGGCGAGCGCGACCTCGCTCGTGCCGGTGAGGTAGAGGTCGTCGGCGGGGAGGTAGTAGATCTCGTCGGCGTGCTCGCCGAGGAAGCCGGTGCCGTCCATGATCTCCGGGCGCACGAGGGTCGGGGTGATCAACGGGATGAAGCCGGCCTGGAGCGCCCGGTCGAGGGCCATGTTCATCAGGGCGATCTCGAGCCGGGCTCCGATGCCGCGCATGAAGTAGAACCGGGCACCGGAGACCTTGGCGCCGCGGGCCATGTCGATCGCGCCGAGCATCTCGCCCAGCTCGAGGTGGTCCCGCGCCTCGAAGTCGAAGGTGGGGATCTCGCCGTGGGTGCGGAGCGTCGTGAAGTTCTCTTCGCCACCGGCCGGGACGCCATCGATGATGGGGTTGGCGAGGGTGCGGACGATCCCGGTGAAGTGCGTCTCGGCATCCGTCGCGGTCGCGGCAGCGGCCTTGACCCGGGCGGCGAGCGCCTGGGCCTCGGCGACGAGGGCCTTCTTCTCGGCGGGCGGCGCGCTCGCGACCTGCTTGCCGAACTGGTTCTGGGCGGCGCGCAGGTCTTCGTAGGCCTTGATCGACGTGCGTCGGGCGGTGTCGGCGGCGAGCGCGGCGTCGACCGCCTCGACCGAAGCACCCCGCGCCTTCTGCGAACGCTTGATCAGATCGGGATTCTCTCGCAGCAGTACAGGATCAATCACCGTGCCAGTCTACAAGCGCCCGCCGGAACGCCTTGCTAGCCTGAACCCGTGAATACTCCCGGTGAAACTCCGAGCGGTCGCCGAGCGGCCGTCGTGTACAACCCGATCAAGGTCGACGTGGACAAGCTCCGCGCGAGCGTCGCAGCGGCGGAGTCCGCCGCCGGGTGGGCGGGCACGGTGTGGCTCTCGACGACCGAGACGGATGCCGGGCAACGGGCGACCCGGACGGCGATCGAGCAGGGGGCATCCGTGGTGCTCGCGGCGGGCGGGGACGGCACCGTGCGCGCGGTCGCCGAGGCCCTGCGCGACACGGGCGTGGCGCTCGCGATCGTGCCATCCGGCACCGGGAACCTGCTGGCCCGCAACCTGCAGTTGCCGCTCGCGAGCCTCGATGCCGCGGTGGAGATCGCGTTCGGCGGCGTCGACCGGGCGATCGACCTGGGCGTCGCAGTGCTCACGGACACCGACGGTGAGAAGGCCGAACACGTCTTCCTGGTGATGGCCGGCCTCGGCCTCGACGCCCAGATGATCGCGAACACGAGCGCCGACCTCAAGAAGCAGGTCGGCTGGCTCGCCTACGTCGACGCCGGAATGCGGGTGCTGCCGAAGTCGAAGCCGTTCCGGATCCGGTACAGCCTCGAGGGTCGCACCGACCGCCCGGCCCACGTGAGCACGATCCTGGTCGCGAACTGCGGGGTGCTGCCGGGCAACATCCAGTTCCTCCCCGACGCCCAGGTGGACGACGGGATCCTCGACATCGCCGTGCTGCAGCCCAAGGGCGTGCTCGGCTGGCTGACCATCTGGCGCCGGGTGACCTGGGAGAACGGCGTGCTGCGCCGCTCGGCGGTCGGGCGCCGGATCATCGCCCAGAGCGAGTCGAACAACGAACGGGTGATGACGACGCTGCGCGGCTCACGCATCAGGATCGTGCTCGAGCACCCCCAGGAGTTCGAGATCGACGGCGACGAGTTCGGCCCGGTGCGCGCGGTCTCCCTGCGGGCGGACCCCGGCGCGCTCACGGTGCGGATGCCCGCGCCCGCTTCCCCTTCCGCCTAGCGCCCGGCCCCGCCCCTCTTCGCCCGCCTTCTTCCTCGCGAGAGCGCACTTTTGGCCCCTAAACCGCGGGTTTAAGGGCCAAAAGTGTACTCTCGCGAACCCTCCCGGGGCGGGCGGGGGCCGGCGGGGCGACGGGCGGGGTCAGGCGCCGCGAAGGAGGGCGTCGAGCCACGCGCGCGCGCCGATGTAGACGTCATCGTCGTAGCGCTTGGTGTACTCGTTCTGCTGCAGGTCGGCGCGGGGGTATGAGCCGAGGAAGATCACCTTGGGGCTGAACCGGCGCAGGCCGAGCAGGGCATCGGCGACACGTTCGTCGTGGATGTGCCCGTCGGCGTCGATCACGAACCGGTACCGGCCGAGCGCATCACCGATCGGGCGCGACTGGATCAGCGAGAGATTGACGCCGCGGGTCGCGAACTGCTCGAGCAGTTCGAGCAGCGCCCCGGAGCGGTCCTCCGGCAGCTCGACGATGAGGCTCGTCTTGTCCGCGCCGGTCCGCTCGGGGATCGCGGTGGTCCGGCTGACCAGCACGAACCGGGTGACGGCGTTCGGGTTGTCGCCGATATCGGTGGCGAGAACGGTGAGGTCGAGATGGTTCTCGATCCCGGGCGGTGCGACCGCGGCATCCGCCTGCTCGGTCTCGAGCAGCGACGCCGGCGCCGCCACATTGCTCGAGGCGGGAATGTGGCCGTGGTGCGGCACGTGCGTCTCGAGCCAGTCGCGGCACTGGGCGTATGCGACCGGATGCGCGGCGACGATCTTCACGTCGGCGAGCTCCGTGCCCGGCCTGGCCACGAGGACGAAGTTCACCGGCACGAGATACTCGCCGATGATCCGCAGGTCCGGTACCTTCGCGAGCGCGTCCTGGGTCGCGGACACGCCGCCGTCGACGGAATTCTCGATCGCGATCATCGCGGCGATGCTCCGGCCGGAGACGACGTCGGCGAGCGCCTCGCCCACGTTGTTGACCGAGCGCCACGCCTGGCCGCGTGCCTCGGGAACCTGGGCGAGTGCCGCTTCGGTGAAGGTGCCCGCCGGCCCCAGGAAGCTGTAGCTGAGTTTGCGCGTCTCGGACATGGCTCACAGCCTACTTGCAGTGCCAGACTGGGGACATGAATGAACGTGCGGGCACTCCGGCCCTGGAATCCGACCTGATCGATGTCGACGCGCTGGTCAAGGCGTACTACGATTTGAAACCCGATGTGACGGTGCCCGAGCAGCGGGTGGCGTTCGGTACCTCCGGGCATCGTGGCAGTTCGCTGAACACGGCCTTCAACGAGAACCACATCATCGCGACGACGCAGGCCATCGTCGAATACCGCACCAAACAGGGCATCACGGGGCCGCTGTTCATCGGGACGGACCCACACGCACTGAGCGCGCCCGCGTACACGACCGCGCTCGAGGTCCTCGTCGGCAACGGCGTGCGCGTGCTCGTCGACCAGTTCGACGACTACGTGCCCACCCCGTCCCTGTCGCACGCGATCCTGGCGTACAACCGGGCCGGGAACACCGACGAGGCCGACGGCATCGTCGTCACCCCGAGCCACAACCCGCCGACAGACGGCGGCTTCAAGTACAACCCCCCGCACGGCGGACCGGCCGACAGCGACGCGACCTCCTGGATCGCCGCCCGCGCCAACGAGCTCATCGCCGGCGGCCTCGTCGACGTGAAGATGAGCGAGCCGAGCGCGGTCGAGACCTACGACTTCCGCGGCGCCTATGTGGACGACCTCGAGAACATCATCGACATGGCCGCGATCAAGGCCAGCGGCATCCGCATCGGCGCGGACCCGCTCGGCGGCGCGAGCGTCGGCTACTGGGGAGCGATCCGCGACCGCTACGGCCTCAACCTGACGGTCACGAACCCCAAGGTCGACCCGACCTGGCGCTTCATGACGCTCGACTGGGACTCGAAGATCCGGATGGACCCGTCGAGCCCGTCGGCGATGGCCTCGGTGATCGCGCACAAGGGCGACTTCGACATCCTCACCGGCAATGACGCCGACGCCGACCGGCACGGCATCGTCACGCCGGACGGCGGCCTGATGAACCCGAACCACTTCCTCGCCGTCGCGATCGACTACCTCTACAGCCACCGCGAAGGCTGGCGGGCGGATGCCGCGATCGGCAAGACGCTCGTCTCTTCAACCATGATCGACCGGGTCGCCGGCTTCCTCGGCCGCGACCTGTGGGAAGTTCCCGTCGGCTTCAAGTGGTTCGTTCCCGGCCTCATCGACGGCTCGGTCGCCTTCGGTGGCGAGGAGAGCGCGGGCGCGAGCTTCGTGCGCTTCGACGGAACGGTCTGGACGACGGACAAGGACGGCATCCTGCTCGCCCTCCTCGCCTCAGAGATCCTCGCCGTCACCGGCAAGACCCCGAGCCAGCGCTATGCCGAGCTCGTCGAGCACTTCGGCGACCCGGCGTACGCCCGCGTGGATGCCGCTGCGACGCCCGCCCAGAAGGCCCAGCTCGGCAAGCTCGACGGCGACGCGATCACCGCGACCGAACTGGCCGGCGAGAAGATCCTCGCGAAACTCAGCCACGCCCCCGGCAACGGTGCCGCGATCGGCGGACTCAAGGTCGTCACCGAGAACGCCTGGTTCGCGGCTCGCCCGAGCGGAACAGAGGACGTCTACAAGATCTACGCCGAGTCTTTCAAGGGCCCGGAGCACCTGCGCCAGGTGCAGCTCGAGGCGAAGGCGATCGTCGACGCCGCCATCGCGTAGACGCGTTCGACGACGGATGCCGTCGCCCACGTTCGCCGGCCGGCGGGCGCGGGCGGCGGCATCCGTCGTGTGAGACGACCGGTGGTTAGGGGATGCTCCAGTAGTAGGCGGTGGCGCCCGGGTGCTTCACGGTGATCGCGTAGTCGACGGAAAGATAGTCGGTGTCGTCGGTGTGGCCGGCGTAGTAGATGACGATGTCGTCGCCGCTGCCCTCGATGCGGGTCACGACGCCGGTGTGGTCACGGTCGCCCGAATTGTCCCAGTCGAACTGCACGACGTCGCCGACCTTGACCTGGTCGCGCTGCTGGTCGGTGAGCACGGTCGCGCGCCCCGAGCTCGCGAGGTAATTGCGGAACGCGGTCGAGCTGACCCACGCGTTCGAGTGGGTGAAGGACGAGCCGGTGCCCTTTGACCACCAGCTGCCGTCCATGGCCCAGCCGCGCTGGATCAGGGACTGGCTGGTGAAGTTGACGCAGTCGTTGTCGGTGATGATGCCGTAATCCGCCGTGTTGTAGTCGGTCCAGTACTTGATCATGTAGTCGACCTGGGCCTGCACTCCGCCGGTCGAGGCCGCCGCGACGGGGGCCGGCGCCGCGGTCGTGGCGGGCGCCGGAGCGGGTGTCGGCGTTGCGGTGGCGACAGGCGCGGTATCGACGGCGACGGGAGCACCGGCATCCGCCGGCGTCGCCCGGGAGGTCGCGGTGTCGGTCGGGGCCGCCGACGTGGCGATCTCCGCCCGCGCTGAGTCCGAATCGTCGGTGCCCCATGAGGCGACGGCGGCGGTGCCGATCACGAGAACGGCGAACGCGAGCGCGGCGGCGCTGATGCGAAAGCGTCGGGTGAACTGCACGAATTCCTCGTCTCATTCGGGGGGTAGGGGTACATCCAGATAAACACACTTAAATGGGAAATACGTCCCTCAAGCTATGAAGTGTCGCTGAATCGCGGGGCTAGGCGACGCTCCAGTAGCTCACCGTTCCGCCGGTGTTCGCGAGGGATTCCTCGACGGACTTGTCGAGGCTATCTTCGGTGTGACCTGCGTAATAGACGTGGGTTCCCGAGGAATCCTTGACGACTCGGGTGACGATTCCGGTGTGGTCTTTATCACCGGAACGGTCCCAGTCGAATTGCACGATATCTCCGACTTTGACCCGGTCGCTCTGACCGGCGGCGAGCGGCGTGGCACGCTCGGGGTGGGCGGCCAGGTACGCGGCGAACGCGGTCGAGCTCGACCAGGCGGTGCTGTACCCGGCTCCGGTCGCGTTGTACGACCACTCGGCATCCATCGTCCAGCCGCGGGCGATCAGCGACTGGCTCGTGAAATTGACGCAGTCGTTTCCGCCGATGGAGCCGTAGACGGCGGAGTTGTATGAGCTCCAGTGGGCACGCACGTAATCGACCTGGGCGGTGATGCGCGGGTCGGGGACGTACTGGAAGGTGAGTGCGCTCACGCTGGGGGTGGCCACTGCGGCCGTGGTCTCGGCGGCCGTGGTGCCGGTGCTCGCGAGGGCGCCCGGTGCGCTGCTCGGGGCCGGGGTCGGGGCGACGAGTGGTGCCGCGGCATCCGCCAGGGGCGTGATCGCCTGCGACAACGAGGCGACCGACGATGACTTCGCCGCTGCGGCTGCCGTGGCGGCCTGGGCAGCCGCGTTCGCGGCGTTCGCGGGAGTGCTTGCGACGGGAACGACCGCGCCGGTGCCGTCGACGAGCGAGACCGGTACGGAACCCGTGCCGTAGTCCGTCGACGCGGGCGTCGAGATGGTGACGGTCGTGTCGGTCGCCGACAGCACGGTGCCGGCGTTGCCGCCGAAGCTCACGCCCGACACACCCGCGAGCCCGGAACCGGTGACGCTCACGATCGTTCCACCGGTGACCGGCCCGGCAGACCCGCCGTCTCCGGCGCTCACGGCGCTGTAGATCACGGGGCTGCCTGCCACGACGGGTACGGCGGGGGCGACGCTCGCCGGCACCGGTCGGGAGACGGCGAGGGGGGCGGATGCCCCGGCGGCGGCCCCGGGGGACGCCTGGCTCGAGAGCGGCACGAAGAGGCCGAAGCACAGGCTGGCGGTTGCGGCCGCGCCCGCCAGCCAGATCAGCGGGCGGTGACCGCTTGGCGCCTTCTCGAGGCGGTGCCGGGAGCGGGTCGCGGGGGTGTCCGGGGTGGCGTTCGGGGTGGACGGGGCCGGACTGGTGGAGCGGAGGGGCAGTGGATCTTCCCGGCGATGGCGGGAGCGGACGGGACTTTCAGGACGTGTAGTGGGGCGCACAAAATCGTTTCTGGACGGCGAACGGGGACCCGACATGCGAACACGCGCACATGCCAGAACCCTGTGCAGAGCCTCCGAAACCCATGCATGAGCATGGAACTAGTGATAGGTCGGGGCCGCCGGGAGACCGAAGAATTCCTCGAGCGTGGTCACGCCCTCCGTGTGCATTTCGGTTGCGAGATCGATGCCGATGTAGCGGAAATGCCACGGTTCATACGCGTAGCCGGTCACGGCAACCTTGTCCTCCGGATAGCGGAGCAGGAAACCGTACTTCCAGGCGTTCTGCGCGAGCCAGGTTCCCTGGGGAGTCGCGCCGAAGCACGCGTCGAGGGAGCACTTCGACGGCAGCGCGCTGATGTCGATCGCGAGTCCGGTCTGGTGTTCGCTCGTGCCCGGGCGGGCCGTGCTCGTGTCCGCGACGGCCTGACCGTGCGCGGAGACATCGTCGTTGTACACCGAGACCTGGGTGGGATAACTGCGGTAGGAGCTCTGCGACTGGAGTTGCAGCCCGGTTTCGGCCGTGAACGCGGCGAAAAGCGCCACGACGGCGTCGGATGCCTCCCGGCGGAGCTGCGGTTCCCAGACGTGCGGCACGGGTACGACGACGAGGTCCGGCGGGGTGAAATCGACCGGCTGCAGGGGCCGGTACTTGTCGACGACGACCCAGATGCTGGCCGGGTCATCGTGCGAACGTGCCGCCTTGTCGAAGCGCGGAACCAGCGCTATCGGGGTCGGCGATGCGGTCGGCGCCGGACGCGCGGCATCCGTGGGTGCCGACCGGTCGCCGGGCGTGTGCGTCGCTCCGGGAAGCGCCGTCGCGACGGATGCCGGGGCGTGCGTCGCGAAGAAACCGATCGCGACGGCCCCGCCGGCCACGAGAACGGCAGCGAGGGAGAGAGCTGTGACCCGTCGCCAACCCATCCCGTGTGACTCCCCCGTTTGTCGTTCTGTACGCACGCTCATGAGCCTAGTCCCGGGACCCGTCCGATGCGGGGACGGCACCACCCCGACGGCCGGAAGCGGGGCCCGAGAAATCTGTTGAGGATCTCCTGCCCGTCGTGTAACTTTGCAGACAATGCAAACTCCTCCCGCCTCCGCCCCCTCGCCGACCTCTGCGCCCCTGATGACGCACCGGCAGATCCTGTTCGTCATCTTCGGCCTGATGGCCGGGATGTTCCTCTCGGCCCTCGACCAGACCATCGTCGGGACGTCGATGCGCACGATCGCCGACGACCTCGACGGCATGTCGCTGCAGGCCTGGGTGACGACCGCGTACCTCATCGTCTCGTGCATCAGCACGCCGATCTACGGCAAGCTCAGCGACATCTTCGGTCGCCGGCCGCTGTTCCTGATCGCGATCACCGTCTTCCTGATCGGGTCGCTCCTCGCCGGGATGTCACACTCGATGTACGAGCTCGCGGTGTTCCGGGCCATCCAGGGTCTCGGCGCCGGCGGCCTGATGGCCCTGCCGCTCACGATCATGGGCGACATGCTCGCCCCACGGGAGCGGGCCAAGTACCAGGGCTACTTCCTCGCCGTCTTCGGCATCTCGAGCGTGATCGGCCCGCTCATCGGCGGCGTGCTCTCCGGGGCGACGACGATCCTCGGCATCACCGGCTGGCGCTGGGTGTTCCTGATCAACATCCCGATCGGCATCGTCGCTCTCTTCATCGTGATCCGCTTCCTGCACATCCCGCACTTCAAGCGACCGGTGCGGATCGACTGGTGGGGCGCCGTCACGGTCATCGTCGCCGCGGTCCCGCTGCTGCTCGTCGCCGAACAGGGCCGAACCTGGGGCTGGTGGTCGTTCACCTCGGTCGCCTGCTACGTCACCGGCGTGCTCGGCATCGTGCTATTCATCGTCGCCGAGCGGCTGATGGGAGACGACGCACTCATCCCGCTGAAGCTCTTCCGGTCCTCGACCTTCTCCATGGCGACCGTGCTCGGCGTCTTCGTCGGATTCGGCATGTTCGGCGCGATGATGACCGTCCCGCTCTACCTGCAGCTCGTCAACGGTGCCACCCCGACCGAGAGCGGCTTCATGATGCTCCCGATGATCCTCGGCCTGATGATCTCCTCGATCGCGAGCGGCCAGGTCATCGCGCGCACCGGCAAGTACCGGCTCTTCCCCACGCTCGGCACCGCGTTCATGGCCGCCGGCTTCCTGCTCTTCACGTTCGCGACCGCGGACAAGCCGGTCTGGTTCATGATGGCGGGCATGCTCCTCGTGGGCCTCGGCCTCGGCCAGCTCATGCAGACCCTCACGATCGCGAGCCAGAACTCGGTGGGGCCGCGGGATATCGGCGTTGCGACATCCGCTTCGACGTTCTTCCGCCAGATCGGTGGCACGCTCGGCACCGCCGTGCTGTTCTCGGTGCTGTTCACGCGCATCCCCGACACCCTGGGCGCCGCGTTCGGCAATCCGACGATCGTCGCCGGCGTCAAGGCGGCCGCCTCCGATCCCGCCGTGCTCGCCGACCCCGCGAACGCCGGCATCCTGGCCCTGCTGCAGAACCCGGCCGGGCTCGGCACGGCGCTCGACGGCGATACGTCGTTCCTGAACGCGGCGGACCCGCGGCTCTCGCAGCCGTTCCTCGTCGGGTTCAACGACGCCACGGTCACGGTGTTCTGGGTGAGCCTCGTCGTCGTGCTGATCGCCTTCGTGCTGAGCCTCTTCCTCAAGGTCGATCCGCTGCGCAAGACGAGCGCCCTGCAGGAAGCCGCAGACGAGCACGCCGCGGCCCAGGAGACCGAGCGGGCCTCCGAGGCCATGATCGCGCAGCACGCCGCAGACACGATGGGCGCCCTCGTCGAGCCGGGGCTCGACAGCGACGAATTCGAGCGCCCGGGCCGCGCCTGACGCGGGCGGTTGCCGGGCGGATGCCGGGCGCGGGAATTCGGGAGCGCCCGGTGGCGTTGTCCTTGAGATGCGTATTGTAATTGCAGGTGGACACGGAAAGATCGCCCGGCTTCTGACCCGGGACCTCACGGCTGACGGCCATGACGTGATCGGACTGATCCGGAACCCGAACCAGGCGGACGACCTCCGCACCGACGGCGCGACCCCGGTCGTGCTCGACCTCGAGGCGACGACGCCGGCCGAACTCGCGGAGGTCCTGTCCGGGGCCGATGTGGCCGTCTTCGCCGCAGGCGCGGGCGGGGGCAGCGGCGACGGGCGCAAGACGACCGTCGACCTGGGCGCATCCGTTCTGCTCGCCGATGCCGCCCAGGCCGCCGGAGTCCCCCGCCTCGTGCAGGTCTCATCGACCGGGGTGGACCTCGTGCGCGCCGGGGCCGAGCCGGCCGAAGTGCCCGACGATATGCTCGCCTACCTTCAGGCCAAGCTCGCCGCCGAAGAGGATCTCGTGCGCCGCGACCTCACCTGGACCATCGTGCGCCCCGGTACCCTCACCGACGAAGCGGCGACCGGGCTCGTCAGCCTCCAGCACACCGGACCGGGCATTCCCGAGGTACGCGGCACGGTCCCGCGCGCGGACGTCGCGGCGGTACTGGCGGCGCTCATCCTCTCGGGCTCCGGCGCCCTGGAAACCCTCTACCTGGTCTCCGGCCGCACGCCGGTCGATTCCGCGGTCGCCGCCCTGGCCTGACCCGGAGCCGCACGCACAGACTCGCACACGCAAACCGGCCCACCCCTGTTCCGAATTCAGGAGGTGAGCCGGTTTTTTCCCGTTTCCGGGGTGTTTTGGCCCGAGAACAGGGTCAACTCCTGAATTCGGAACGGGGCAGTGCGGGAGGGGGCGGTCGGGAGCGGCGATCAGCCCTTGACGGCACCCGCCATGATGCCGGAGATGAGCTGCTTGCCGGCCAGGACGAACAGGATCAGCAGGGGCAGCGTCGCCAGCACGGCGCCCGCGAGGACGACGGAATAGTCCACGTACTTGGCGGACTGGAGCTGGCTGAGCGCCACCTGGAGCGTCGGGTTCTGCGGAGAAACGATCATCGGCCAGAGGAAGTCCGTCCAGGCCATCATGAAGGTGAACAGAGACAGGATCGCCATCGCCGGGCGGGCTGCGGGAACGGCCACGTTCCAGAAGGTCGTGATCATGTTCGCGCCGTCGACACGGGCGGCTTCGATGAGTTCGTCGGGGATGACGTCGACGAGGTACTGCCGCATGAAGAAGACGCCGAATGCGGTGACGAGGGTCGGGATGATGACGGCACCGACGGTACCGGTCCAGCCGAACTGGCGCATCAGGATGAACAGCGGGATGATGCCGAGCTGGGTGGGGATCGCCATGGTGCCGACGACGAAGACCATCAGCCCGTTGCTGCCGCGGAAGCGGAGCTTGGCGAAGGCATAGCCGGCGAGGGTGGAGAAGGAGACCACCGAGACGGTGATGATGGTCGAGATCACGATGCTGTTGAGCAGCGCCTGCCAGAACGGAATCGTGTCGAAGACGGCGGCGACGTTGATCCAGAACTGTCCGCCCGGGAGGAGCGGCGGCCATTCCTGGCTCAGGACGGATGACGAGCTCGAGCCGACGACGACCGACCACCAGAGCGGGTATGCACCACCGATGAACAGGGCGAGCAGGATGCCGTACGTGAGGAAACCGGGTCGTCTGTCGATCCCGAGGCCCTTGTGGCCCTTCATCCGCCCGGCGGGGTTCTTCTCGGCGCGGACCTTGACGGGCCGGGCCGGCCGCACCGGTTCGGTGGGAGTGGGGGTGAGTGTGCCGGTCATGATCTGGGCTCCTTCGCGCCGGTGGGGAGCGTGCTGGATGGCGGGGAATCAAGGGGTTCGCCCGCTGCGGAGGACGCCAGGGCAGCCTCCCGGTCGGCCGCGGCCTTGCGCCGCAGCACCCGTTTCGCGGTCTTGACGTCCGTGCGGGAATCAGTGGTGGCGATGCGCTGCGAGATCAGGAAGTTCAGCACGCCGAACGCCACGATGATGATGAACAGGATGAACGCGACGGCCGAGGCCTTGCCGAAGTTCTGCCGCTGGAACGCCATCTCCCAGAGATAGAGCACGGTGGTCTGGAATTGCCGGTGGGCGCCGCCGGGCGTCGGGGTCGTCGCATCGTACAGGCGGGGTTCCGTGAAGATCTGCAGGCCGCCGATGGTGGCCGTGATGATCACGAAGATCATCGTGGGGCGGATGCTCGGCAGCGTGATCGAGAAGAACCGGCGGAAGAATCCGGCACCGTCGAGGGCTGCCGATTCGTGGATATCACGCGGCACCGACTGCATGGCGGCGAGCAGGATGAGGGCGTTGTACCCGGTCCAGCGCCAGTTCACCATGCTCGCGATCGCGATGTGGCTGGGGAAGACATCCGTCTTCCACATGACCGGATCGACGCCGACGAAGCTGAGGAGGTGGTTGATCATGCCGTTCTGCTCGCTGAACATGTTCGAGAAGATCAGGGCGACGGCCACCGGGGTCACCACGTACGGGATCAGGACGCTCATGCGCCAGAAGGTCTTGGCCCGCAGGTTCTGGTCGAGAACCGCGGCGATGAAGGTGGCGGCGATCAGCTGCGGGATGCTCGAGAGCAGGAAGATGCTCATCGTGTTGAACAGCGAGTTCCAGAACAGCGGGTCGTTCAGCTCGGCGACGTAGTTGTCGAAGCCGATCCACTCCCCCGGTCCGCTCAGCAGGTTCCACTTATTGAGCGACACCACGAAGGTGTACACCAGCGGGAACAGGCCGACGACGCCGAAGAGCACGAAGAACGGCGAGATGTACAGGTAGGGCGAGAGCTTCACGTCCAGGCGGCTGAGCCGATGCTTGTAGGTGAGGGCGCTCTTCCGACCGGTGCGGTCGGGCCGCGGCGGGCTGCTGAGTTCTGGTTCACGTGTGAGTGTCATGGTGGCTTTCTGCATTCAAGCCGGGCCCTCCTGCGCCGGAGCGCGGCGTGGGAGAGCCCGGCAAGCGGATGCTGGCTACGTGCCTACTTGTTGACGATGAGCTGGTTGAACAGCGTCATGGCGTCGGCCCAGGCCTTGTCGCCTGACACGCCCTGGTCGAGCGAGATCGCGGACGGTCCGAAGACCTTCTCCTGGATCGTCGAGTCGTCCGGGCCCTTGTACTGAGCCTTCACGCCTTCGGCGCGCTTGCTCAGGATGGCTGCGATCGGTGCGTCGTTGAAGAAGGCCGAGATTCCGGTGCTCGCGGCAAGCGCGGGATCGGTCTGAGCGGCCTTGACGCTCGGGAATGCGCCGGAAGCCTGGAATTCGGCGACTTCCTGCTTGGCGTCGGTCAACCAGGTGGCCAGTTCAGCGGCTTCCTTCGGGTGCTTCGACTGTGTCGGAACGGTCAGGAAGGTTCCGCCCCAGTTGGTGGCACCGCCGGGGAAGACGTCGGCGAAGTCCCAGCCGGCCGTCGCGCCAACGGCGTCGCCGCCGGCGGTCTTGACCTGGCCCTGGACGACTCCGAGCATCCAGCCCGGGCACATGAAGGTCGCGAAGGTGCCGTCGGTGAACGACGTGCCCTTGTTCCAGTCCCACTGGGACTGCTTGGCGGAGAGGCCGGCCGCGTTTGCGGAGGCGAGCTTCGTCCAGGCGGACTTCAGTGCTGCGTTGTTCTCAACGTTGAGCTTGCCGTCCTTGGTGTAGTAACCCTCGGGAAGCTGGTTGACCATCGAGTTCCAGATGAAGCCGGACTGGTCGAACCATGCCTTGCCGGTTGCCTTCTGGTACTTCTCGCCTACGGAGAAGTAGTTGTCCCAGGTCGAGCCGCTGCCCCCGAGCAGGGTGGCGACCGCGGCGCGGTCGGTCGGGAGACCGGCTGCTGCGAAGGCCTTGCTGTTGTAGCAGATGCCCTCCGGGCCGATGTCCGTGCCGTATCCGATGATGCGGCCGTCCTTGTCGGTGGCCTGGTCGACCTTCCACGACACCCAGCGGTCCTTGACCGCGTCGGCGCCGTAAGCCTTGAGGTCGGTGAACTGGCTCGAGACGTTCTGAATCGCGCCCAGCCAGCCTTCCTCGACCGCGGTCACGTCGGAGAGGCCGCTGCCTGCCGCGATCTTGGTGAAGGCATCCGTCTGTGCGTTGCCGCCGGTGTCGATGTTGTTGGCCTTGATGGTGATGCCGGGGTGAGAAGCCTCGTACTGTGCGTAGAGAGCGTCCATGCCCATGGTGCCGAACGTCGTGACGGTCAGTTCGACCGGCGAGGCACTGGCAGTGGTGCCGGTTCCTGCCGATGAACAGCCCGTTGCAATGAGGGCGAAGGATGCGGCGCAGGCTACTGCTGCCCCAACCTTGGTGCGTCGTGAGAACTTCACTGTCACTCCTTTGTGTGCGTGTTTGCGCGCGTGTGTGTACTGCGTGAAATGTGTACTGCAGGCGACCGGCGCCCGATGTGCGGCACTCAGGGTGAGGCAGACATCGAACGGGTTGTGAGAGCGCTCTCATTTTGGGTATGAGAGCGCTCTCACTGATCAACGCAACACTAGGTCCTCCACCGAGTCCTTGTCAAGGCGACACGGCACCCGTCGGCCGGGGGCCCGCGGACCGCGCCGTGCACGCCTCATGACGGCGCCCGGGCCAGGCGTACCGGCACGTCGCGCGCATCCAAATAGAATGACCCCATGACAACGGGAGTCCGCAACGCGCGTCCGCCGCAGCCGACGCTCGAAATGGTGGCGGCAGAGGCAGGCGTTTCCCGCGCCACCGTGAGCCGCGTCGTCAACGGATCGCCCAAGGTGCGTCCGGAGGTCGTCGTATCCGTCACGGCCGCGATCGAGCGCCTCAACTACGTCCCCAACCGCGCCGCCCGCTCGCTCGCGAGCCGGCAGACCCAGTCCGTCGCCCTCGTCGTTCCGGAAGACATGACGAAGTTCTTCGGCGATCCCTACTTCGCCGCGGTCGTGCAGGGCATCACCCAGCGCCTCGACGAGAGCGATTACACGCTCAACCTTCTGGTCGCCTCGAGCGACCCGCGACACAAGACCATGCGTTACCTCCGCGCCGGGAACGTCGACGGTGCCCTGGTGATCTCGCACCACACCGGGGACAACTTCGTCGCCGATCTCGAATCCACGATGCCGGTGGTCTTCGGTGGACGCCCCACCAACGATTCCGGCGCGAACAACTACTTCGTCGACGTCGACAACATCGCGGGCTCCATGAGCGGCGTCCAGCACCTTGTCGACATCGGCAGGCACCGGATCGGCACGATCACCGGGCCCGTCGACATGCCGGCCGGCATCGACCGCCTGACCGGGTTCCGCCAGGTGCTCGAGAGCGCGGGCCTGCCCACGGATGCCGTCGAACACGCCGACTTCACGGCCTCCGGGGCCGCGGCGGCCACCCGCCGCCTGCTCGAGCGCTTCCCGGACGTCGACGCCATCTTCGTGGCGAGCGACCTGATGGCGACCGGCGCGCTCGGCGTCCTCGCTGAGCAGGGCCGTGCCGTGCCGGGGGACATCGCGGTGGTCGCATTCGACGACAGCCCCGCGGCCACCTCGGGGCCGATCGGGATGACCACCGTGAGCCAGCCCTCGAAGGAGATGGGCTTCGCGATGGCGGACCTGCTCCTGCGCCTGCTCGCGGACGACGAGACCGTGCCGCACCGCAACATCATGCCGACCCGCCTGATCCTGCGCGAATCCGCCTGACCCGCGCCGCGACATCCGCCCGCTCACTCACGAGCTACGTGAGGTGTCGCAGATCGATGTTCCCGGCGCCCCGGAACCTCGATATGCGACACCTCAGCTATGCGACACCTCAGCTGAGGGGCGAACGGGGTCTGGGGAGCTCAGGGCAGCTGGGGCACGACCTCACGGGCGATGAAGTCCAGGTGGTCGAGGTCGGCGAGGTCCATGATCTGCAGGTAGACCGTGTCGACGCCGGCCTCGGCGAGGGCGCCGAGCCGGTCGACGACCTCTGCGGCCGTGCCTGCGAGGCCGTGCTCGCGCAGCTCGGCGGGTTCCCGGCCGACCGCGGCGGCACGGCGCGCGAATTCGGCCTCGTCACGCCCGGCGACCGCGATGAGCGCAACCGAATAGTGCAACTCCCCCGGGTCGCGCCCGATCGCCGTGCACGCCGCCCGCACCCCGGCGAATTTGCCGGGAACGTCGGCGAACTCGGGGAACGGCAGGTTGAACTCGGTCGCGAACCGTGCCGCGAGGGCCGGTGTGCGCTTCGCTCCGCCGCCGCCGACGATCACGGGAACCCGCGCCTGGGCGGGTTTCGGCAGGGCGGGCGAGTCGACGAGCGTGTAGTGCTCGCCGGCAAAGTTGTGGCGGTCGCCGACCGGGGTCTCCCAGAGTCCGGTGACGATCTCGAGCTGCTCCTCGAGCATGCCGAAGCGTTTGGCCGGGAACGGGATCCCGTAGGCGAGGTGCTCCTCCTCGAACCAGCCGGTGCCGAGGCCGAGCTCGACCCGCCCGCCCGACATCTGGTCGACCTGGGCGACCTGGATCGCGAGGATCCCCGGCGCGCGGTAGGTCACCGAGGAGACGAGGGTGCCCAGGCGGATGCGGCTGGTCTCGCGAGCAAGTCCGGCGAGCGTCGTCCAGGCATCCGTCGGGCCGGGAAGCCCGCTGCCGCCCATGGCCAGGTAGTGGTCGGAGCGGAAGAACGCGTCGAACCCGAGCGTCTCCGTTGCCTGCGCGACCGCGAGGATATCGTCGTAGCTGGCGCCCTGCTGGGGTTCGGTGAAGATGCGGAGTCTCATCCCTCCAGTCTTCCAGATCGCCCGGAAGCGCCTTCCCTAGGACACGTCGAGGAACTCGACCTCCGGCAGAGCCGCGAACCGGGTGCGCATCACCTGGATGGACTCCGGGTTCTGGTCGACGAGCAGGAAACGACGGCCGAGGGACTCCGCGACGGCACCGGTCGTGCCGCTGCCGGCGAAGAAGTCGAGCACCCAGTCACCCTCACGACTCGAGGCCTGGATCATCCGCCGCAGGATGCCGACCGGCTTCTGGGTGGGGTATCCGGTCTTCTCCTTGCCCGTCGGCGACACGATCGTGTGCCACCAGACATCCGTGGGCAGCTTGCCCTTGGCGACCTTCTCCGGCGTGACGAGGCCGGGGGCCATGTAGGGCTCGCGGTCGACCGTCGTCGAGTCGAAGTAGTACTGCTGCGGGTTCTTCACGTAGACGAGGATCGTGTCGTGCTTGGTCGGCCAGCGATTCTTGGACTTCGCGCCGTAGTCGTACGCCCAGATCAGCTCGTTGAGGAAGCAGTCGCGGCCGAAGAGCGCGTCGAGGAGCACCTTCGCGTAGTGCGCCTCACGGTAGTCGAGGTGCAGGTAGAGCGTGCCGTCTTCGGCGAGGAGACGCCAGGCCTCGATCAGTCGCGGCTCGAGGAACGCCCAGTAGTCCTCGAACTGATCGTCGTAGCCGAGCAGGTCGCCCTTGATCCGCTCGTAGAGCTGCCCCTTGAACCCCGTGATGGTGCCGGTCGCCGCCAAACCGCCCGCGCGCGGCGAAGTCCCAGTGACCCCAATCGGGGGGACGGGGACCGCGCCCGTTTCGGAGCTGGATTCGCCCGCCTGGACGACCCTCACGGACGTCGTCGTGCGCCGATTCTGCTTCCGACCGGTGTTAAAGGGCGGGTCGAGGTAGATCAGCGTGAACGCACCGTCGGGAAGGGCCGGCAGGATTTCGAGGTTGTCTGCACGGATGACACGGTTGGGGGATGACGGTGACCACGCGGTTGGCATTCCCTCATTGTGTCAGTCGGCTTACTCTATGGGGATGACTACAGACTCCCCGACGACCGAATCGACGACGACTCCGGCGGATGCGACGACGCAGGATGCCGCGCGTCCCGTCGTCCGGCACGAGCCGGCCCTGTCCCGGTACACCCTGCTGATCGGGGATGCGACGGCGGGTTTCGCCGACTATGAGGTCGACGGCTCGCGCGTGCTGTTCACGCACGTCGAGGTGGACCCGCGGCACCGCGGCGAAGGACTCGCCAGCATCCTCGTCGAGCAGGCGCTTGACGACATGCGCGAGCGCACCGACCTCACGGTCGTCGCGGTCTGCCCCTACGTCGTCGCGTGGATCGACAAGCACGCCGAATACCAGGACCTCCTGACCCGCGGCCAGTAGCCCGCGCGCCGGCCCCGCCCGCGAGCCCCGCTCGTTCCGGCAACCCCCTTCCGCGAAAGTGCACTTTCGCGGGGAGAAGAGGGCGGCAGGCTAGGGGACGCGGGCGATCCACTCGTCGGTGCCGAACTTGCTCTCGACGAGGGCGGCGGCCGCGGCGTATTCCGCTTCGGTGATGTCGCCCTCCACCGCGCCGTACAGGGACGTGAAGGTCTGCTTCATCCGGTCGATGATCTCGGCACGGCTGAGGCCGGTCTGGCTGCGGAGCGGGTCGACCCGCTTGACGGCGCTCGTGATGCCCTTGTCGCTGAGCTTTTCGCGACCTATGCGCAGCACCTGCACCATCTTCTCGCCGTCCATGTCGTAGCTCATGGTGACGTGGTGCAGCACGGCACCGCTGCCGAGCCGCTTCTGCGCGGCCCCGCCGATCTTGCCGGTCGGGCTCGTGATGTCGTTGAGCGGCTGGTAGTGCGCGTCGATGCCGAGGGAGCGCAGCGCCGTGAGCACCCATTCGTCGAGGAAGGCGTAGGAGTCCGCGAAGGTCATTCCCTGCACGAGCGCCGTGGGCGCGTAGATCGAGTACGTGATCACAGAGCCGGCCTCCATGAACATGGCGCCGCCACCGCTGATCCGGCGGACGACGGTGAACCCGTGGGCCTCCGCCTGCTCGGCGTCGACCTCGTTCCGGAGCGACTGGAAGCTGCCGATGACGACGGCGGGCTCCGTCCACTCCCAGATCCGCAGCGTCGGCTTGCGCCTGCCCTCACCGACCTCGATCGCGAGCACCTCGTCGAGCGCCATCTGCATCACCGGTGGCACGGCCTTGGAGTGCACGAGCTGCCAGTCGTAGTCACGCCACCCGCTCGCCTGGGCGAGGGACCTGCGGATCGCAACCGCGACGGCCTCGGGGGAGAATCCGAGCAGCGTGGCCTGGGCAGGCAGCGCCGCGCGCACGGCGGCGGCGAGGCCGGCAGCATCCGTGCCAGCGGGAAGGCCGGTCACGGCCGCGTTGATCGCCCCGAGGGCATCGTCGGGTTCGAGGAAGAAGTCCCCCGCGAGCCGGAAATTAACGATCGTGTCATCGACGACGTCCAGGTCGACGACCACGAGCTTGCCACCAGGGACCTTGTATTCACCATGCATGAGGCCAGCCTAACCGTCGATTCCACCGAGCCCCGGGGGTAACTGCCCGTCGAGCCAGCCGATCAGTTCGGCGAAGACCTCGGCACGGTTGGTTTCGTTGAAGACTTCATGCCGGGCACCGGGATATACCACCAGGCGAATGTCTCGCAGGCCTGAGCGACGTGCGTATGCATTCTTGAGCATGGTTGCGCTGCGCTCCCCGCCGACGGTGTCGTCCCCACCGACGAGGATCAGGAGCGGGAGGTCCGATGGCAGCCCGCGCGCCGGGCGACCGAAGAGCCGTGCGGCCTCGCGCACGCCGAAGAGCTTCGCGAGCGGGGTCACTGTCGTGAGCGGATCGGCGATGAAGGCCTCGGCGACCGCGGGATCGCGGCTGAGCCATTCGACGCCCGTCGTACCCAGGTGCTTGTGCCGCGCGTTCAGGTCCCCGCCGTTGAGGTATCCCGGCCAGCGATAGGCCGTGCCGGTCAGGACCACGGCCGCATAGTCATCCGCGTGCTCGTTGACGATCATCTGCGCCATGAACGAGCCCCAGCTGTGCCCGAGCAGGACGAGCGGGAGGTGCGGGTGCTCCGAGCGGATGATGCCGCTCAGCTGATGCACGCCGGCGACCGCGGCCCGCAAACCGCCGGGACCGAGCCGCCCGATCTTGGTCGTGTCACCCGCGTACTGCCGCATCCCGGTTCGTCCGTGGCCGCGATGGTCGTCCGCGTAGACGGTGTAGCCGGCCGCGTTCAACCGGCCCACGAGCTCGGTGTAGCGGTTGGCGTGTTCGCCGAAGCCGTGCACCACCTGGACGACCGCCCGCGGGCGCGGAACCGGCCAGACGTAGTACTCGAAGGTGACGCCGTAGTCATCCGTGAAGGTAGGCACGGGGCCAGTCTGTCAGAATGCACGATTTCCGGGGAATACTTAGCCTCGCTAAACGGTTACAGTTATCAGTTATGGAATCCACGATCGCTCCGGCCTCGACCCCGCCGGACGCCCCCGCCGGTCATCGGCCGACGATTGCCGAGCTCAGCCACGACTTCCGCGTGGCCAACGGCCGCCTCGCGCGCCGCCTGCGCCAGGAAAAAGCGGACAACGAACTGAGTGCGAGCCAGTTCTCCGCCCTCGGCTCGCTCTTCTTCAACGGCCCCTTCACCCTGCGCGAACTCAGCGAGCACGAGCGGGTCACTCCGCCCTCGATGAGCCGCACCGTCGGGGTGCTCGTGTCGGCCGGACTTGTCCACCGGGCGGGATCCACGGACGACGGCCGAAAGATCATCCTGACCGTGACCGACTCCGGTCGCACCCTGATGCACGAGACTCGCAACCGGCGGGATGCCTGGCTCGCCCTGCGCATCGCCAAGCTCAGCCCCGCGCAGCGCACCGTGCTCACCGAAGCCATCACCGTCATGAAGGAGCTCACCGACAGTTGAGTGCCATGTTCCGCTCCCTGAGCGTCGCGAACTACCGGATCTGGTTCGCCGGCGCCCTGGTGTCGAACATCGGAACCTGGATGCAGCGCACCGCCCAGGACTGGATCGTCCTGACGATGCTGACCGACCACAACGCAACGGCCGTCGGGATCGTGATGGCCCTGCAGTTCGGGCCGCAACTCGTGCTGATGCCGTGGTCCGGCCTCATCGCCGACCGGTTCAACCGGCGCAAGCTCCTCATCGCGACCCAGAGCCTGATGGGCGTGCTTGCCCTCGGCCTCGGCCTGATCGTGGTGACGGGCGTCGCCCAGCTCTGGCACGTCTACCTCTTCGCGCTCGGGCTCGGCATCGTCGCCGCGATCGACTCGCCCGCTCGACAGACCTTCGTCTCCGAGCTCGTCCCCGACAGCAACCTGTCCAACGCTGTCGCACTGAATTCGGCCTCGTTCAACGGAGCCCGCCTGATCGGCCCGGCCGTGGCCGGCCTGCTGACGGTCGCCGTCGGCGCCGGCTGGGTCTTCCTGATCAACGCCGTCACCTTCGCCGCCACCGTCTTCGCGATGACCCTGCTGCACACGAACGAGCTACGCGTCCAGCCGCGGGCGCCCCGGAAGCGCGGCCAGCTGCTGGCCGGCTTCCGCTACGTCTCGCATCGACCGGACATCATCGTCGTCCTGATCGCGGTCTTCCTGATCGGCACCTTCGGGCTCAACTTCGCGATTTTCACCGCGACCATGGCGACAGTCGAGTTCCACATGGGCGCCGGGGAATTCGGGCTGCTGAGCTCCATCATGGCGATCGGCTCGGTCGCGGGAGCGCTGCTCTCGGCCCGCCGCAGCCGCCCCCGGCTGCGCCTCGTCGTCGCCGGCGCCGCGCTCTTCGGCGTATCCTGCGGAATCGCCGCGGTGATGCCGACCTATCTCAGCTTCGCGGTCTCCCTCGTCTTCGTCGGACTGTTCTCGCTCACGCTGATGACGACCGCGAACGCCTATGTGCAGACCACGACGAAGCCCGCGATGCGCGGCCGGGTGATGGCGCTCTACATGGCCATCTTCGCCGGCGGCACCCCGCTCGGCGCCCCGTTCGTGGGCTGGGTGGCGGACCGGTTCGGCCCACGCTGGGCCCTGGGCGTCGCGGCGCTCTCGGGAGTCCTCGCGGCAGGGGCCATGCTGTTCTGGCTGGTCAGGTACCGCAGCCTGCGCGTGCGGTACCGCCGCGGGGTCGTGCCCCACGTGCAGGTGCACCACGACGGCGACGGACGCGACCGCGACCCGATCGACAGAGAAACCGCCACCCGCGAGATCGCGATCATCGAGGCGACCCGCTAGGTCGGATCGCGCCGGCGCCGGTTTCGGCAGGCCGCGCCCGTGCCGAGCCGCGCCCGCGCCGGTTTCCGCAGCCCGCACCCGCCGTTTCGGGAGCGGGCTGCCGAAACGGGGGCGACGGATGCCGAGCGACCGGCCAGCGGTATCCGCTCACCGACCGCGACGGCCGGGCGACGGATGCCGGCAGCCCGGCCACCGGCATCCGCTCGCCGAGTCGTGCGGCGGGCAGGGACCTCGCTAGCGCACCCCGCCCATGAGGCGGAGCACCGGCCGGGCGAAGACCGCGAGGCCGATGCCGAACAGGATCGCGACGCCGCCGATCACGCTGAAGTAGAGCGTCTCGGGGACCTCGGTGTACCACTGGGCGAGCCAACCGGACACGGCGGTGCCGAGCGCGATCGACAGGAAGAACAGCGCGACCATCTGGGTGCGGAACGGCGCCGGCGCGAGCTTGGTGGTGAGCGCGAGGCCGACCGGGCCGATCAGGAGCTCGGCGACCGTGAGCACGAAGAGGATGCCGATCATCGCGAGCATCGGCGTGGAGTTGGCCCCGCCGCCCACGAACGGCAGGAAGCCGAGGAACGCGACACCCATGACCGCGGTGCCGAGCGCGAACTTGACCGGCGTCGACGGCTGGCGGCTTCCCCAGCGGGTCCAGAGCGCGGCGAAGACGCCGGAGAGCAGGATGATGAACACCGGGTTGAAGGACTGGATCCAGGACACCGGGATCTCCCAGCCGAACAGGTGCCGGTCGAGGCGCTCGTCCGTATAGATCGTGACGACCGTGAACTGCTGCTGGGAGAGCGACCAGAACACGGCGCTCGCGAGGAAGAGCGGGATGAAGGCGTAGACCTGCTTGCGCTCGACGATGCTGATCTGGCGGTTGCGCAGGATGACGACGAAGTAGCTGATCGTCGCGACGACCGTCAGCGCGATGACGAGGGTGACGAGGCCGTCCGCCGTGATCACGCCGGCGAGCACGAGCACCACGACGAGCACGACGGCGGCGATTGCGCCGACGAGGTACCGGGTCCAGCGTGAGCGCGGGAGCGGGTTCGGGACCTGGTGCACGACCTCGGGGAGGCCCTTCCGTCCGAACGAGTACTGGGTGAGCCCGATCGCCATGCCGACGGCCGCGAGGCCGAAGCCGAAGTGGAAGCCGGCCGTCGTCTGCAGGAGCCCGGTCAGGATGGGGCCGAAGAACGCGCCGAGGTTGATCCCGAGGTAGAAGAGGGAGAAGCCGGCGTCGAGGCGGGGGTCGTCCCGCGTGTAGAGCGAACCGACGACGCTCGTCGCGTTGGCCTTGAGGCCGCCGCTGCCGACCGCGATCAGGAGGAGGCCTGCGGTCACGCCGGCGACACCGGGAACAAGGGCGAGGGCGATATGCCCGAGCATGATCACGATGGCGCTGTAGAACAGCACCCGCTCGCTGCCGAGCACCCGGTCGGCGATCCACGCCCCCAGGATCGTCGAGAGATAGACCCCTCCGCCGTACGCGCCGACGATGCCGGCGGCCGTCGCCTGCTCGATCCCCAGGCCGCCGTCGGCCGCCGAGTAGTACAGGTACAGGAGCAGGATGCCCTGCATCCCATAGAAGGAGAACCGCTCCCACATCTCGACGCCGAAGATATTGGCGAGAGCCCGCGGTTGCCCGAAGAAGCTGCGGTCTTTGTGGGCGGGGACGGGTTTTTCGACCGTGGTCATCTCTCGACTGTATCGGGTGCCCCCTGGATCGGGGGCATCGGCGCATCTCACGGCGCTGCCGCCACGGCACGATACGATCGTGGTCGAGCGAAGAACGAGCACCAGGCACTCGGCGCGAGAGGGGCGAATGGACACGCACGACCTCATCGGGCTGATCAGCGAGGTCCTGACCCTCGTCGGGTTCGTCGTCGGCGCCGTCCTGTATGCCCTCGGCCTTGCCATTCGCGGCGTCAAGGGCGGGTGGGTGGCCACGGATGGCGTGATCGCGTCCTCGGGATCGCACACGGTCATCCGCTGGTTCGACCGCTCGGGGGATGTGCACGAGCGGGCCGCGAACACGCACGAGAGCCACCGACTCGCCCCCGGCGACGACGTGCCGGTCTGGTACCACTCCCGCGACGCCTCCCGCGGGGTGACGCACGCCCCGGAGTCGGAGGGCAAGGCCCTGCGCCTGACCGGGCTGATCCTGCTCGGCACCGGGCTCGTGTCTGCGGTCCTCGGCATCGTGCTGATGTTCGTCTGAGCCGGGCTGCAGCGGTTCTCGGCGGTTTCCAGCGGTTCTCGGCGGTTCTCGGCGGTTCTGAGCGGTTCTGAGCGGTTCTCGGCGGTTCTGCGCCGGACTGCGCCCGCGGCACTTGCCCGGCGCGCCGGTCGGGGGAACACTGAAGGCGTCCGCGCACGACCCGTGCACTGAATTCAGCATCGTTCAGAGAGGAACGTCATGACCAAGATCCTCATTCTCACCGGCGACGCCGCCGAGACCCTCGAGGTGTTCTATCCCTACCAGCGGCTGCTCGAGGAGGGCTTCGAGGTGCATATCGGCGCCCCGGAGAAGAGGAAGCTCCAGTTCGTCGTGCACGACTTCGTGGACGGCTTCGACACGTACACCGAGAAGCTCGGCCACACCTGGGACGCCGACGTGGCCTTCAAGGACGTCGACCCGGCCGACTACGCCGCGATCGTCGTCCCGGGCGGGAGAGCCCCGGAGTACATCCGCAACGACGAGGACGCGAAGCGGATCGTCCGGCACTTCTTCGAGCGGAACGCCCCCGTCGCCGCGCTCTGCCACGGCCCGATGCTCCTCGCCGCCGCCGGGGTACTCCACGGCCGCACGAGCTCGGCATACCCCGCACTTCAGATCGACGTCGAGCTCGGCGGTGGCGTGTTCGAGAACGGCGCCGGCGTCGTCGACGGCAACCTCGTCTCCGGCAGGGCCTGGCCGGACCACCCCTCCTGGATGCGCGAATTCATGAAGCTGCTCGCGGCATCCGGCGTCACCCCCACCGAGCCCGCCCTCGCGTCTGCCCACTGAGACCGGCACTCACCGCCGTCGCCGGCACCCCGAACCACTTCGACGGAGATTCTGTCCGGAAAGCGCTTGAACCGCGCTCTCACATACTCACAACCCGAAAACTCCGTCGAATTGGTTCGGGTCAGTCGGCAGGGGCGGGCTCTGCGTGCGGGCCAGGGGCGAGGTGCTCGCCGAAGAAGGACTCGATGCGGGTCCAGGCGTCGGCGGCGGCCTCCGGGTCGGGGCCGGCGCCGAGGATACGCTGCGTGAGGAAACGCACGGCGGCCGGGCCCGTTTCGGCGTCGTTGAGGAAGGAGTGTCCGGCGCTTGGGTATTCCTTGACGTCGTGCGGCACGCCGGAACGCACGAGTCCGTCCTCGAGCCTGGCCGCGGCGCCGACGAGCGAACGGTCCCGCCCGCCGTAGCTGCCCACGATCGGGCAGGCGCCCTCGAGCGCGGCGTCGAGATCCTTCGGAAGCCGGCCGTAATTGACGGATGCCACGGCGAACCCCCGCGTGGCGGCCGCGAGCGCGAAGCCGCCGCCCATGCAGAAGCCGAGCACCCCCACCTCACCCGTGCAGTCCGGCCGGGCGATGAGCGCCTGGCGCGCGTTCTCGATGTCGACGAAGGCACGCCCTTCGCCCGCGGACAGGGCGCGGAAGGTCGCAACGAGGCACTTCCGGGCGCCGCCCTCCGTGAAGAGGTCGGGCATCAGGGCGAGGTAGCCCGCCGAAGCCAGCCGCTCGACCTGGCGGCGCATCACGTCGCTGATCCCGAAGGCCTCGTGCACAAGGACGACCCCTGGCCAGGGGCCGGGGCCGGCCGGAACGCCCAGCACCGCCCGGAGCCCCGCGCTTCCGCCGCTCGCGGCCGGGAGTTCGAGGTCGATCAGCTGCGGGGCGGGGTGCGCGGTCATGGGGCCTCCTGGCCTGGGCGTGCTCGGGTTGGAGGAACCATATCGCAATGGCACCCGCCAACGAATCCGCGAGAGTACGAAATCGGCCCCTCCGGACGACGCGAAGGGGCCTTTTTCGTACTCTCGCGGCGGGAGGGGCGGGTTGGGGACGGGGTGGACCCGGGTAGGCGTCGCCGTGTAGTGTGTGGTCAGACCACAGCGGCGCCGTCTTACAGCTGCCGCCCAACGACCGGCACCACCCCACTGCCGAGGAGGAGCCCGTGACCGTTGACGCCGTGCCCGTACCGGGCGCACTCCCGGACGAACCCCGGGCCTGGGAGCTCGTGCTCGAGTCGATCGAGCGCGATCTGCTCTCGGGTCGGCTGCGGCCCGGGGATCGCCTCGCCCCCGAACGCGCCCTCGCCGCCTCCCTCGGTGTCGGCCGGTCGAGCGTGCGCGAGGCGATCCGGGTGCTCGAGGTGCTCGGGCTCGTGCGCACCGCGACGGGCTCAGGGCCGACCTCGGGGGCGATCATCGTCGCGCTGCCCGGCGGCGGGATGTCGGCGCTGATGCGGCTGCAGGTCGCGGCCCGGGGCTTCCCGGTCGCGGACGTCGTGAAGACCCGGCTCGTGCTCGAGGCGGCCGTCGTGACCGAGCTCGCCGAGGCGCACGGCAGCCCGGCTCGCGCGTCGACGTCGGTGCCCGTGCCGACCTCCGTGCCGACTTCGGTGCCCGTGCCGATGTCCGTGCCGGTGCCGGTGCCGGCCTCCCCGGCGGCCGCGGCGGCCACGGATGCCGGGACGACCGTACCAACGCCGGCCGGCGGCCAGACCGGGGTCGGCACCGGGTCCCTGGCCCGCGCGGAACAGCTCCTCGACGCGATGGATGCGCAGGGCCGGACGGAGGCCGAGTTCCTGGCGCTCGATGCGCAGTTCCACCTCGCCCTCGCCGAGGCGTCCGGGAACCAGGTCATCACGGCGACCATGGCCGGACTCCGCAGCGCGATCGAAGCGTATGCCCGCGCGGGCGTGGCCCGACTCGGGTCGTGGGCGGAGGCATCCGCTCGCCTCAGGCTCGAACACCGGGAGATCGTCGCGTGCATTCGCGCGGCAGACCCCGCAGCGGCCCGACGGGCGGTGCAGTCGCATATCGCGGGGTACTACGCCGAGACCCGGCTGACGGAGACACCGGGAGATCCGGGCAGTGCCGAAATTCCGCCCGCCGTCCCGACGCGAGCCGAGCCGACCCGAACCGACATGACCTGAACCGACGCGACCCGGCGCGACCCGGACCGACGCGACCCGCCCAGCCGACCGACTCGCCGGAAACACCGACCGAGCCCCCGACCCCGCCCTGCCAGCCCCCAGCCCCAGAACGGAATTCCAGACCATGGTTCAACGACGCATCCCCAAAATCAAGGACCTTGCCCCGCTCATGCAGTTCAAGGCGCCGGAGCTCAACGCGAAGAAGCGCCGCCTCGAGAGCGCCCTCACCATCTACGACCTGCGCGCGATCGCCAAGCGGCGCACGCCGAAGGCCGCGTTCGACTACACCGAGGGAGCCGCAGAGGCGGAGATCTCACTCGCCCGCGCCCGCCAGGCCTTCGAGGACATCGAGTTCCACCCGGCGATCCTGCGCGACGTCTCGACGGTCTCGACCGGCTGGGACGTGCTCGGGGCGCCCGTCGCCCTCCCGTTCGGGATCGCGCCGACCGGATTCACCCGGATGATGCAGACCGAGGGCGAGATCGCCGGCGCGCACGCGGCCGCGAAGGCCGGCATCCCGTTCTCGCTCTCGACGATGGGCACGACCGCGATCGAGGACGTCAAGGCCGCCAACCCGCACGGGCGCAACTGGTTCCAGCTCTACATGTGGAAGGACCGCGACCGCTCGATGGCCCTCGTCGACCGGGCCGCGAAGGCCGGCTTCGACACCCTGCTCGTGACGGTCGACGTGCCCGTCGCCGGCGCGCGCCTGCGCGACAAGCGCAACGGGTTCTCGATCCCGCCGCAGCTCACCCTCGGCACCGTGGTCAACGCACTCCCGCGCCCGGAATGGTGGATCAACTTCCTCACGACGGAACCGCTCGCCTTCGCGTCCCTCGACCGCTGGAGCGGCACCGTCGGGGAACTGCTCGACACCATGTTCGACCCGACCGTCACCTTCGAGGACCTCGCCTGGATCAAGGCGCAGTGGCCGGGCAAGGTCGTCGTCAAGGGCGTGCAGAACGTGGCGGATGCCGCCAGGCTCGCCGAAATGGGCGTCGACGCGATCATCCTCTCCAACCACGGGGGCCGCCAGCTCGACCGCGCCCCGATCCCGTTCCACCTGCTGCCCGAGGTCGCTCGCGAAGTGGGCAACGACCTCGAGGTGCACCTCGACACGGGCATCATGAGCGGTGCCGACATCGTCGCAGCCGTCGCCCTCGGCGCTCGGTTCACCCTCGTCGGCCGGGCCTACCTCTATGGGCTGATGGCCGGCGGCGAGGCCGGCGTCGACCGGGCTGTGCAGATCCTCGCGGAGCAGATCACCCGCACCATGCGGCTGCTCGGCGTGACGTCGCTCGAGGAACTCGAGCCGGGGCACGTCACCCAGCTCTCCCGCCTGAGCCGCATCGCCCGTCCGGAGGGCGTGCCCGCGACACGGCCCTAGCGCCGAGATGGCCCGTTTCCGCCGAACCGACCCGCTGCAACGGGCCGACTCGGCGAAAACGGGTCGACTCGACGCCGGACGCCAGTGTGCCGCGCTCCGTCACTCAGGGCGCTGGGACGCTGGGACGCTGGGACGCTGGGACGCTGGGACGCTGGGACGCTCAGGGTGCCGGGACGAGATGGCGCGCGAGCATCGTTGCGATCCCGTCGAGGTCGAGCTCACTCTGCGCGACCGCGATCACGAGGTGGAACGCGTCATCCGTCGACATGACCACGCGAAAGCCGTTGAGCCGCAGGAACGCGAGGGTGAGGATCCAGGACAGCCGCTTGTTCCCGTCGAACAGTGGGTGGTTCTGGGCCAGTGACGACATGAGCGCGGCGGCCTTCAGCTCGAGCGTCGCATAGGCATCCTCACCGAACATGCCCGCCGATGGCCGGGCGAGCGCGGAGAAGAGCAGTCCCTGGTCGCGAATGTGAAGTCCGAGGTGTGCCACGACAGCCAAGGCCTGCTCCGGCTCGATGTACTCGATCACCATCGCGCCCGCGGACTCAGGCGTCTTCGAGCCGGGTCAGCAGGTCAGCGTATTCCGCAGAGATCTCGTCCACGCTCGTCAGCACGCGCGCTGTCTTTGATTCCTGTCGTGCGAAGCGATCGGCCGCCTCGATGAGCAACGCGTGCTTGGAGGTATGGCGCAGGCGGGCGAGGGACTCCAGCGCGGAGTCGAGCTCTGGGGGGAGTCTGACGGTCATAGCCATGCCGAAATGGTACCACTGTGGTACCACCACGTCGAGAGTGCCCATGTCCGCCGAACCGACCCGCTGGGACGGGTCGACTCGGCGAAAACGGCACAGGTCAGCGGCCGGCGGCGAGCTATGCGGTGGCGAACCCGTCGAGCACGGCGGCGAGCTGGGCGACGGCCCAGTCGAGGTCGGCTTCGGAGACGCAGAGCGGCGGGGCGAGCCGGATCGTGGAGCCGTGGGTGTCCTTGGCCAGGACCCCGCGGACCATGAGCGCCTCGCAGACCGCGCGACCGCTTGCGAGATTCGGGTCGATGTCGATTCCGGCCCACAGCCCGGCGCCGCGGACCGCGACGACCCCGTGCCCGATGAGGCCGTTCAGCGCTTCGTGGAGGTGGGCGCCGAGCACGCGGGCGCGCTCCTGGTAGTCGCCCTCGGCCAGCATCCGCACGACGGCGAGGCCGACGGCGGCGGCGAGCGGGTTGCCGCCGAACGTCGAGCCGTGCTCGCCCGGGTGCAGGACGCCGAGCACGTCGCGGTTGCCGACGACCGCGGACACCGGAACGATGCCGCCGCCGAGGGCCTTGCCCAGGAGGTACAGGTCGGGCACGACGCCCACGAGGTCGCACGCGAACGTGGCGCCGGTGCGGCCGAGACCGGACTGGATCTCATCCGCGATGAAGAGCACGTTGTGGCGCGTGGTGATCTCGCGCACCGCGGGGAGGTAGCCGGCGGGCGGCACGACGATGCCGGCCTCGCCCTGGATCGGCTCGAGCAGCACGGCGACGGTGTTCTCGTCGATCGCGGCCTCGAGCGCCGCGGCGTCGCCGAACGGCACGGTGCGGAATCCGGGCGTGAACGGGCCGAAGCCCGCGCGGGCGGACTCATCGTCGGAGAAGCTGATGATCGTGGTGGTGCGGCCGTGGAAGTTGCCGCCGGCGACGATGATGTTCGCCCGGTCGGCCGCGACGCCCTTCACGCGGTAGCCCCAGGCGCGGGCGACCTTGATGCCGGACTCGACGGCCTCGGCTCCCGTGTTCATCGGAAGCACCATGTCCTTGTGGGCGAGCTCGGCGAGGGCCGTGACGAACGGGCCGAGCTGGTCGTTGTGGAAGGCGCGGCTCGTGAGGGTGATCCGGCCGAGCTGGGCGCGGGCGGCGTCGAGCAGCACGGGGTTCGAGTGGCCGAAGTTGACCGCGGAGTACGCGGCGAGACAGTCCAGGTAACGCTTGCCGTCGACATCCGTCACCCAGGCACCGTCACCGGTCGCGACCACGACGGGCAGCGGGTGGTAGTTGTGGGCGGCGTGCTCCTCTTCGAGGGCGATGAAGGCGGCGGGCGTTGCGGATGCCTGCGTCGGGGCGCCGGGGGCGGCATCCGTCGTCTGCTCGGCGCGGTGCGCGCCCGGCCGGGTGTTCGTGGGGGCGCTCATCGGCGCAGCTCCAGGGTGCAGCACTTGACGCCGCCGCCGCCGAGGAGGAGCTCGGAGAGGTCGACGCCGATCGGGTTGTAGCCGCGTTCGCGGAGTTGGCGCTCGAAGTCCTTCGCACGGGCGGCGATGACGACGTTGTAGCCGTCCGAGTAGGAGTTGAGGCCGAGGATCGCGGCGTCCTCCTCGGTGACGATGATCGCGTCGGGGTAGCGTTCACGCAGCACGGCGAGGCTCGGTTCGTCGAAGGCGCTCGGCAGGTACGCGATGTTGGTGTCGTCGAGCACGGCGATCGCGGTATCGAGGTGGTAGAAGCTCGGGTTGACGAGGTTGAGCGTGATGACCGGACGGCCGTAGATCGCGGAGACCTCCTCGTGGCTGTTCGAGGCGCTGCGGAAGCCGGTGCCGGCGAGGATGACGTCTCCGACGAGCAGGAAATCGCCCTCGCCCTCGTTGATCTCGACGGGCACGCGCACGTCGAAGCCGTTGGCGCGGAACCAGTCCATGTACGCGGGGCCCTCCGGCTGGCGCTCCGGGTACGTGAACGCGGCGCCGTAGGCGATGTTGTCGATGACGAATCCGCCGTTGGCGGCGTAGACCATGTCGGGCAGGCCGTCGATCGGGTCGATCAGGTGCACGTCGAAGCCGAGGCCGACGTAGGTGTCGTAGAGGGTCTGCCACTGGGCGACGGCGAGGCTCGTGTCGGTGGGGATGGCCGGGTCCATCCACGGGTTGATCCGGTACACGACGGTGAAGTAGTCGGGCTTGCACATCAGCACCGTGCGCTTGACGGCCGTGCGCACCGGGGCGAGCGCCGAGGTCGCTGGCGTCGTCGTGGGGTCGAGATCGATGGTCATGAGGTCTCCTTCGTCTGCGCTCCGTCGGCTTCTGCCGGAATCGGAACGCGGGGTGGATGGCGGACCAGGTCACTCATGAGAGCTCTGCGCGGCTGGACGACAGCCCACTGACTGCCGATCGGCACCGCACAGAGACGCCGTGCCCATTCTCACACAGCGTGAATCAACGTTGCACGCCAATATGCGCGCATAATCGGCGTGATTGTCGCCTTGTGCGCAGGATTTCCACGTCGCTGCGCCGAATTCCCCCTAGACTCTCGGAATGGACAACCTCGACCGCGGCATACTCGACCTTCTGCGACAGAATGCACGGGCCGGCTACGGAGACATCGGCTCTGTCGTCGGGCTGTCCGCCTCCGCGGTCAAGCGCCGGGTCGACCGGCTCGTCCTCGACGGGATCATCCGCGGCTTCACGATCCAGGTCGACCCCGCGATCGACGGCATGAGCACCGAGGCATATGTCGAGCTCTTCTGCCGAGGAACTGTCGCTCCCGACGAACTCCTCCGCATCCTCTCCGGCGTGCCGGAGGTCGTCGACGCAGGCACCGTCACGGGAAGCGCTGACGCGATCGTGCACATCCGGGCGCGCGACATCCCCGGGCTCGAGGCGGCCCTCGAGAAGGTGCGCCTCGCACCCAACGTCGATCACACCCGCAGCGCGATCGTGCTCTCCCGGCTCATCCACCGCGCGGCCGAGTAGCCGCGCCGCGGCATCCGCTGCCCGTCGCCCGTCCAACCCTCACCGCCGCCCGCGAGAGTACGTTTTTGGCCCTTAAACGAGCAGTTTAAGGGCCACAAGTGCGCTCTCGCGGGACGAGCGAGCGGTCTTTGTCGGTCGTGATTAGGTGGGGATCGGGACGGGCTTCATCCGGATCGGCGCGAGGAACTGGATCAGGGTGACCGCCGTGATCGCACCGGCGCAGAGGATGCCGGCGAGCACGACGATCTGGAAGCGCCCGGCCTCGAGCGGCGAGGCTCCGCCGAAGATCGCACCGACGAATGCCCCGGGCAGGGTGACGAGACCCGTGGTCTTGGTCTGGTCGGTCGTGGGGATGATCGCGAAGTACACCGCTCGGCGCGCCAGGTCGAGCGTCGACTGCCGCGGGGTCGCCCCGAGCGCCATCCAGCCCTCGACCTCGTCCCAGTGCTCGGTGACCGCCTCGCCGAAGCGCCGGCCGGTGAGGGTGGCGATCGACATCGCGTTTCCGATAATGATGCCGCCGTAGGAGAGCACATACCGCGGGGAGAATTCGATCGCGCCGACCGAGAAGACCACGGTGAGCGTCGCGAGGATACCGATCCCCATGGCGACGACGATCCAGCCGAAGTGCTGCCGGGTCGCCCCGAGGCGACGGTTGACGGTGCTCACGGCGGCGACGAACATCACGCTGAGGCCGACGGCGACCCAGAGCGGGTCGGAGATGATGCCGCTCAGGATGAGGCTGATCGCCGCGAGCTGGAGCGTGCCCCGGAGGATCGCGAGCGCAGGGGCATACGGGCGCGGCACGTGGAAGCCGCGAAGCAGGGCCGTGACGACCGCGATCAGCAGCAGAACCCCGACGAGGCTGGGCAGCAGTCCGCCCAGTTCAGCGGGGAGGTCGGCGGGCCACGTCACCTTCTGAGCCTAGCGAGCGTAGCGAGCTGCCCTGTTCGGGGTCGTTCCGAAACGAAGTCGGTCCCGCTCAGTGAAAAGTCAGTGAGCGACAGGGCCAGTGAACGGGAACGAATCTCGCTGCCGCCGGGATGGACCAGACCGAGATTGAGAGGTCACGGAGTCGGCGCGGCCGGCGCAAGTGCGGCACGGGCCGCGTCGATCCGGCGCCGCCGGGTCTCCGGCGTTTTCGCACCCTCGATGGCGAGGACGTGGGCGCGCTGGTTGCTGTAGGACAGCGCCCCGAAGGCCGCCCGGGCACCCGGTTGGTCGTCGAGCGCGGCGGCGAAGTCCGCGGGCACCTCGACCACCCGGGGTTCGGTGTCGAGCTCGACGTCGACCTCGATCTCGTCACCCGCCGCGACGCCGGCCTGCTCGCGGTTCTCCGCACTGAGCGCGATCATGTACGCGCCACGGTAGGGCGCGACCGAGCTGCGGTAGGTGTGGCCGGCGATCGTGACCCTGATGGCGTGGCGTTTGCCGGGGCCGAGGCCCGCGACGACGTCCTCCGGAACGCGGATGCCCGTTGCCGACTTTCCGGACAGTTCGAGGACGGTAGTGAATTTCATGGATCCGAGTATGGCGCGGCCGGCGGTTTCGCGCGAGTGCCCCCGCGGACTAGCTTGGTACATAACCGACACAAAGAGAGGCGGTGCGGGCATCATGAAGCTGATCATCGACGAGCACTCCTCGACGCCGCCCTTCGAGCAGCTGCGCCAGCAGGTCGTCGACGCCGTGCGAACCGGGACCGCCGCACCCGGCGACAAGCTGCCGACCGTGCGCAGGCTCGCCGACGAACTCGGGCTCGCGCCGAACACCGTGGCAAGGGCCTACCGCGAGCTCGAGCAGGGCGAGGTGATCGAGACCCGCGGCCGGCTCGGCTCCTTCATCGCGGCGACGGGAGACCCGACCAGGCGACAGGCGCAACGCGCCGCGGCCGAATTCGCCGAGCGGATGCGCGGGCTCGGCCTGGACGCGCAGGACGCGCTCGCGCTTGCGGCAGCCGCGCTCGGCATCCGCCCCTGATCTCTCCGAACGCACCCCGCCCCGCCGCGAAAGCGGGCGAATCGTCGGTGTGAACCCGTCATACCGACGACTCAGCCGCTTTCGCGGCCACCGGGTGCGGGGAGCTGGGCGTAGGCGGCGGCGAGGCGGCGGAAGCCCTCGTCGAGGGTCACCCGCGGGGTCCAGTGCAGGTCCGCACGCGTGCGACGCTGGTCGAACCAGTGGGCGGTGGAGAGCTGTTCGGCGAGGAAGCGGGTCATCGGGGGTTCGTCGACTCCGGGGCGCACCCGCCAGGCGGCCTCGATGGCGGAGCCGCCGGCGCGCGCGAGGGCCGCGGGAACCGACCAGGCCGGTGGGCGCACGCCGGCGGCCCGGCACATGCCGTCGAGCAGCTCGGCGACCGGTCGGGGCTCGCCATTGGTGATGACGTAGGCGTTGCCGTGCACGTCGGGCACCCGGTCGAGGGCGGCGCTGATCGCCGTGGCCGCGTTGTCCACGTAGGTCGTGTCGATGAGCGCCGCGCCGTGTCCGAGCAACGGGAGGCGGCCCGCCCTGGCCCGGTCGACGATGCGGGCGACGAGCTGGGTGTCCCCCGGGCCCCAGACCAGGTGCGGGCGCACGGCGACGACGCGCATGAGCGGAGAGTCGGCGTCGAGCGCGAGCAGTTCGGCCCTGGCCTTGGTGCGGGCGTAGTCACCGCGGGCGCGGGCCGGATCGGCCGGGCCGGCATCGCTGCCGACGATGGATGCGCCGGCGTGGGCGACCGAGGGAGAGGAGACGAACACGAAGCGCGAGACCCCGGCATCCGCTGCCGCACCGAGGAGCGAGCGGGTGCCTTCGACGTTGACCGCCTCGAAGTCGCGCGGGTCACCGGCGAGGGACACCTTGGCGGCGAGGTGCACGACGGCATCCATGCCGACGACGGCATGTTTCAGGTCGACCTCGGTCGTCACGGAACCGAGCAGGTCGCGCGCCCCGGCCACGCCGGACGGCCGCCGCTGGAAGCAGCTCACGTCGTGCCCGGCCGCGACGAGCTCTGCCGCGACCGCACGACCGAGGAAGCCGCTTGCCCCGGTGACGAGCACCCGGAGGGCGGTCACGGCCGCGTCATCCGCCCACCGGAGAGGATGCCGCCCGCCCAGCGGGCGAGCCTGCTGCGGTCGATCTTGGAATTGTGCCGGATGTCTGTCGGCAGGTGCGGGACGACGAGCACGGCCGCGATCGGCGCGGTCGACGCGAGCCGGACCGCGGCGGCGAGCTCGCTGGACGCGAGTCGCACCCGGCGCGCGGCTGGCGTGGTCTCGACGACGGCGACGAGTTGCTGGGTGCCGACCGGCCCGATTCCGACGACGGCGGCCCGCGCCACCCCGGCATGGCCCTGCGCGGGCCGGCCGCGGGTGTCACCGGTGACCGCAGCCCGGGGTGTGGACCGGATGCGCTCGATGGCCTGTTCGGGGCCGACGGGAGTGACCACTCCGGCGCTCGTCACGATGACGTGCGGCAGCCGGCCCTCGACCCAGAGCCTGCCGTCGACGTCGAGGTGGCCGACGTCGCCGGTGCGGTGCCAGCGTTCGCCCGTGATCGCGCCGCGCCTGGCCGCCCGGTCGGTGAGCCAGAGCCGGTCGTAGTGGTCTTCGACGTGGGGGGCGGAGACGACGATCTCACCGGTCACGCCGGTCTGCTCTGAGAGCTCTCCGGTGGCAGCACCCCGGTCGTCGAGTGCGCTGATCCGGATCCGGGTGGTCCCGGTGGGACAGCCGACGCAGACGCCGCCGGGGGCAGCCGTCGTCTCGACGTCACTGGTGGCGGGGCGACCGGGATTGCGTATGCCGTTCACGGCATCCGTTGCGGCCGGCAACGGGACGCGCAGGCGGTCGCCCGTCGCGGCCCGGATGCCCTCGAGGGTGATGTCCGTCATCAGGAGTCCCTCGGTCATGCCGTACGGGGTATGGGCTGTCGCGCCCGGCATCAGCCGCGCGGCCGCGGCGAGGAGCGGCTCGGCGACCGGCGCACCGGCGGACAGGAAGCTGCGCACCCCGGCGAGGGATGCCCAGTCGGCGGGGCTGAGGCTCCCTGCGGTCGCGACGACGTTCGTGAGCGCTGCCGGCGACAGGAAGACGACGGATGCGTCGATCGCGGCGACGGCGGCGGCCACGGCGGTCGCGGTGAGCGTCTTAGGCGAGGTGACGTCCATGTCGGGGGTGACCGATCGGGCGCCGAGCGCGGGGCCGAGGAGGGCGAACGGTGCGAAACCGGCGACGAGGCCCGTGCCGGGGCCGACGCCGTACTGGGCGCGGAGCGCCCGGCTGACCGCGGCGAGCTGGCCGTTCGTGTAGACGACGCCCTTGGCGGGCCCCGTCGAACCGGAGGTGAAGAGCACCGCTGCCGTATCGGCCGCGGTGGGCTCCTGCGGCAGTTCCTCCTCCGCGCCGAGCGACTCCAGCTCTGCGAGGGTGAACGAGACGTCGAGGAGCCGGGCAAGCGGCCTGGCGAGAGTGACCGCGGCGATCTTCTGCCCCGGCCAGCCGAGCGCCCTGGCGGCGAGCAACCCGGGGGTCGCTCCGATGACGTGGTCTGGACGCGCGCCGCGGACGGCCCTGGTCAGGCCACGGAGGCCGAGGCCGGCATCCGCGACCACGACGACGGCGCCGATGCGTACGCAGGCATACAGCACCGCCGTGAGGTCGGCGCCCGGAGGAACGAGGAGCGAAACCCGGTCGCCCTTGCGGACGCCGATCTGATAGAGCCCGGTGGCCAGCCGGCGCACACGGGTGGACAGCTCGCGCCAGGTGACGCTGAGCTGAGCGGCGCCGTGGCCTGGCGCCATGTCGACGAGGGCGATGTCGTCGCTCTCCCGGAATTCATCGAGGTAGTGCCAGAGCGGCTGGTACCCGTCCCCACCGGCCCCGGACCCGGACCCGGGAGCGGTTTCCGCGTCCGAGATGTCCTTTTCCGGTCGAGAGTGACCGGAAGAGCGGTCACTCTCGACCGGAACGGGCACGGCGGCGGGGACTGCGGCGGTCACGGGGGCGGACACGGGGGCGGACACGGCCGCGACGGGGGCACGGTCGGCGAGCCAGGTCAGCGCGGCCGCGGCGTAGTCGACGTCCTCGGCCACCAGGTGCCCGGCGCCCTCGAAGCGGTGCACGTCGGCATCGGTGAGCCGGTCGAGGAGGTCGTCGAGATACCGGTCGCTGAAGATCGGGTCGGTGGGGCCCCAGAGCAGCAGCGCCGGCACGCCGAGTCGGCGGATTCCGGAGGCGATGCGGTCGAGTTCCGGCGTGCTGACGGATCCGGGACCGACCGGGATGTCGGCGACGAACGCGCCGATCCCGCCGCGGCGGGCGGCACCGCGGTACGGCGCCCGGTAGGCGCGTTTGACGGCGGCGGACAGGGGCGGATGCGCGAGCGCGAGCGTCGTGTCGAGGAACGCGGGCGTCGTGACGGTCGCGGTGCCGAGCACGCCGCCCTGCAGGGCCAGCCGCAGGGGCGCTGGAATCGCAGCGTCTTCCGGCTGGTGCACGGCGGTGTTGAGCAGCAGAACGCCTGCGAGCAGGTCCGGGTGGTCGACGGCCCAGCCGAGCGAGACGACTCCGCCCCAGTCGTGGCCGAAGGTGACGACCGGGCCGGCCAGGCCGAGTGCATCCGTGAGGTCGCCGAGGTCTGCGACCCGGCGCGCGAGGGGACGGACGGTCCCGGTGCGCTCGGAGAAGCCCATCTCGAGCTGGTCGACGGCGATCACGCGCCAGGCCTCTGCGCCGCGCGTTGCGGCATCCGTCGCCTGCGTCACGAGCGACCGCCACAGGTACGACCAGGTCGGGTTGCCGTGCACGCACAGGATCGTGCCGACCGGGGCGATGCCGCGGGAGGCGAGCAGGGGCCCGTTGTCGAGCAGGTGCCAGGTGCGGATGCCGGCGCCCGGTTCCTCGGCCTCGACCAGTCTCGAGAACGCGGGGTCGAGCCCCGGCAGTCCCTCGGGCGGCAGGGCCGCCGGCGCGGGTGTCGCCGCGGCGCGCGGCAGGCGGTACTGGTGCTGTTGCCGGGGGTGGGTCATGGTGCGGCCGGTCACCAGGCCAGTTCCATCATGGCGGTGTTGAGGCCGGAGCCGACCCCCATGAGCAGCACCCGGTCACCGCGGCGCAGGGACTTCGCCTCTTCGGCGAGAGTGATCGGGATCGACGCCGGCCCGACGTTGCCGAACAACGGGTAGGTAAGGGGCACCCTCGCCCGGTCGAGCCCGGTGGCCTTCACGATCGCGTCGGTGTGCACGTCCGAGACCTGGTGCAGGATGTAGCGGTCCATGCTCGACCAGTTCCAGTCGCGCTTGGCTTCCGTCCAGGCCGAGACGACGAGTTCCATGCCGCCCTTGAGCAGCGCCTTGGCGTCGGTGAACATGCCGTCGACGCTTCCGACGCAGAGCCCGTTGAACTGGGTCGCGGCGCGTGTGACGCCGCCGAGCATGCGATGGCCCTCGGGATGCCGGTCGGCACGCCCGAGGACCGCCGCCGCCGCCCCTGACCCGAGGGTCAGGCTGGCGAATTCGCTCATGAAGTCCTTGCGGCCGATGTCGGGCCGTCCGAGCCGGTCGATCGTGTTGGCCTGGATCTCGTCGGCGTCTTCGCCGTCGATCACCACGGCGTAGTCGACCTGGCCGGAGTCGATCAGCTGTGCGGCGAGGGTCATCCCGTTCACGAAACCGAGGCATGCGTTGGCGATGTCGAAGTTGGTCGCGGACGAGGGCAGACCGAGGCCGTGGTGGATCCGCACGGCGACGGAGGGCTCGAGGTGCTTGCGGGTGACCGAGGTGTTGATCAGGAGACCGACCTGGCCAGGCTCGACGCCCGCCTCGCTCAGGGCGCGCTTGCCCGCGGACACCGCCGCGTCGTCGAAGGCGAGGTCGCCACCCCAGTTGCGGCGTTCGTGGACACCGGCGACGCGCTGGAGCAGGCCGCTCGGGAGGCGCAGGCGTTTCAGGGCCGGCTGCAGGCGACGGTCGATCTCGATCGAGGTCGTGACGATCGGCGCGAGGGTGCTCGCTACCGCCAAGAGCGCGACGTTTTTGTGCGACGTCTTTGCGTTTCCGTCCAAGTGCTGATCCCCTGTCGAGTTATGGCGCCGCTGTCACGCCACGGTCCCCGGTATTATCCCCCACTCAACTGGTCGTTCCTCGTGCACGCGCTGTGTGCCGCGCTCCCCTGACCGCCCGCCCCATCCGCGAGAGCGGAGGTTTGGCCCTTAACGCCGTGGTTTAAGGGCCAAATCTCCGCTCTCGCGGGCGCGGGTGAGCGCGCGGGGTGGGAGGGGCGGTCAGATGATGCCGGCGGAGAGGGTGCTCGGGTTGCCGAAGCGGTGCGCCGTGATCGAGATCGCCTGCTCCCGCAGGAACGGAAGCAACTCGACCCGGCCGGCCTGGGTGACCGGGTGGGCGTAGACGGCGACGTCGGGACTGCCGCGGAGGGCGTGCGCGAGCTGCACCGCGGCATCCGTCGCCCCGGTCAGCGGGTCGCCGCCGATGAGCCGCACGCGGCTCGTCGTGATGCCGCCCGCCGCGGCGCGGGCGAGCCATTCGGCGTCGCTCTCGACCGTGACCGGGATCTCACGCTCGGCGAGGGCGCCCCGCACGATCGGCGGGATCGGGAGCGCACTCGAGACGACGAACCGCGACTTCGAGAGGGTCGCTGCGATGAGCACCCGCAGCAGGTTGGACAGGGTGCCGTCCTCGGCGAGGCGCACTGTGACCGGCAGGGCCCGATAGCGGAACAGGTTGCGTTCGACGCCGAGCGCCGAGACGTCCTTGACCGCTCCGAACTCCTCGCGCCAGGCCAGGGCGTCGCTGAGGGCCGAGCGGCGCAGCACGTCGAAGTCGGCATAGTCGAGCACGGGCTGCGAGCCCTCGATGAGTTGCGTGACCCTCGGTTCGAGGCCGCGCAGGTGCAGTGTCGAGCTGTTCCTGCCCGGGTTGGTCACCCAGCTGCCGAGGCCGTAGAGATAGTTCGGTCCGCCGGCCTTCGTGCCGGCTCCCACCGACGAGCGCTTCCAGCCGCCGAACGGCTGGCGCTGCACGATCGCACCCGTGATCCCCCGGTTGACGTACAGGTTGCCGGCCTCGATCGTCTCGAGCCAGGTCGCGAGTTCCTCGGGGTCGAGCGAATGCAGGCCGGAGGTGAGTCCGAAGTCGACCGCGTTCTGAAAGCGGATGGCTTCCTCGAGCGTGCGCGCATGCATGACTCCCAGCACGGGACCGAAGAACTCGGTGAGGTGGAAGTAGGAACCGGGGGCGACGCCGGTGCGGATGCCCGGCGACCACAGCGCGCCGTCCTCGTCCAGCTGTTTCGGTTCGACGAGCCAGCTCTCGCCGACGCCGAGCTCGGTGAGGGCGTGCAGGAGCTTGCCGTTCGCGGGTTCGATGAGCGGGCCCATCTGGGTGACCGGGTCGGAGGGGCGACCGACCCGCAGGCTCGTCGCGGCGTCGACGAGCTGGCCGAGGAACCGCTCGGAGCGCGCGACGGACCCGACGAGGATGACGAGGCTCGCCGCGGAGCACTTCTGACCCGCGTGACCGAAGGCGCTCTTGACGACGTCGGCCGCCGCGAGGTCGAGGTCTGCGGACGGGGTGACGATGATCGCGTTCTTGCCGCTCGTCTCCGCGAGCAGCGGCAGGTCCTCGCGGAAGCTCCGGAACAGCTCCGCCGTCTCGTATGCCCCGGTCAGGATGACCCGGTCGACGGCGGGGTGGCCGATCAGGCGGGTGCCGAGTTCCCGGTCGGCGAGGTCGACGAGCGCGAGCAGCTCGCGGGGCACGCCGGCCTCCCAGAGCGCCTCGACCATGACTGCTCCGGAGCGCTGGGCGAGTTTCGCCGGCTTGACGATGACGCCGGAGCCTGCGGCGAGCGCCGCGAGCACCCCGCCTGCGGAGATCGCGACCGGGAAGTTCCACGGCGGCGTGACGACGGTGAGGCGCGGCGGTACGAAGATGGCGCCCTGAACGGCGTCGAGGTCACGGGCGCGTTCGGCGTAGTAGTGGGCGAAGTCGATGGCCTCGCTCACCTCGGGGTCGCCCTCCGCGATGGTCTTTCCGGTCTCCGCGGCCATCACCTCGATCAGGCGGTCGCGGTTCGCGGCGAGCGCGAGGCCGGCCCGGTGCAGGATCGCGGCCCGCTCCCCGCCGGGGCGCTGGCCCCACTCGTTGCCGCTTGCGGCAACGGTGTCGATGATGGCGTCGAGCTGCTCCTCGGTGTCGACTCGGGCGGCGAGGATCGTGTCGATCCCGAGCCGTGAGCCCTCAACCTGGCTGAGGATCCGGCGCCCCCACGCCCGGTTGGCGGGCAGGGAGGGGTCGGTGTCCGGCTCGTTGTGGAACCGGCGGCCGGCGGCCCCGTTCCCCGCGCCGGCTCCGGCCCCCGCGTGCGTCAGAAGCGCGGCGGTGTCGCTGAGCGAGCCGCGGGTGAAGCCGAGCACGGCGTTGGTGAGGCCGAGGTCGTCGTCGGTGTGCTGCGCCGCTTCGGCCGCAGACTCCGTCGCCTCGAGCTGGGCGACCGCCGACCGGTCCTGGCTGCGGTTCGGTGCCGGCACGAAGGCCTCCGGCCCGACCGACGATTCGAGGGCCCCGAGCGAGGCGAGGAAGCGTTCCTTCTCGCGTTCGAAGAGCGGCGGCGAGGTGGTGAGCTCGAACACGGCCGACATGAAGTTGTCCTGGCTCGCGTTCTCCTCGAGGCGGCGGATCAGGTAGCTGATCGCCACGTCGAACTCGGCAGGGTTGACGACGGGCGTGTAGAGCAGCAGCTTGCCGACGTCCCGACTCACGGCTTCCGCCTGGCTCGTCGCCATGCCCAGCAGCATCTCGAACTCGACCCGGTCGTCGACGCCGCGCCGCTTGGCGAGGAGGTGGGCCCACGCCACGTCGAAGAGGTTGTGCCCGGCGACGCCGATGCGGACGGCATCCGTGTTCTGCGGGGTCAGCGCCCAGTTGAGCACCCGCTTGTAGTTCGTGTCCGCGTCCTGCTTGGTGCCGTAGGTCGCGAGCGGCCAGTCGTGCACGATCGCGTCGACGTGCTCCATGGCGAGGTTGGCGCCCTTGACGACGCGCACCTTGATCGGGCCTCCCCCTGCCGCGCGCCGGCTCTGCGCCCAGTGGGTCAGGCCCTGCAGGGCGCCCAGGGCGTCGGGCAGGTAGGCCTGGAGTACGATCCCGGCCTCGAGGCCGAGCAGTCGGGGCTGGTCCAGGATGCGTTCGAAGACCGCGATCGTGAGGTCGAGGTCGCGGTATTCCTCCATGTCGAGGTTGATGAATTTCGGCACGGCGGATGCCGCAGCGAGCTCGTACAGCGGCGTCAGCCTCTCGACGACCCGCGTCACGGCCTCGTCGAATGACCACATCGAGAGCTGGCTCGCGATCGACGACACCTTGATCGAGACGTAGTCGACGTCGGGGCGGGCGAGCAGCGCCCTGGTGCCCTCGAGCCGGCGCAGGGCTTCCTTCTCGCCGAGCACGGCCTCACCGAGCAGGTTGATGTTGAGCCGGTTGCCGGATTCGCGCAGGCTCGCGATCGCGGGCCCGAGCTTGTCCGGCGTCGCGTCGACGACGAGGTGCCCGACCATCTGCCGCAGCACCTTGCGCGCGGCGGGGATGACGACCCACGGCAGCACCGGGCCGAGCACGCCGCCGAGGCCGATGGCGCCGCGCAGGTACCCGGGCAGGAAGCCGGGGGCCTTCTTCGCGACGGCCTGGAGGTTGTAGCCGGCGACCATGAGGTCCTGGGGGCGCATGACGCCGTCGACGAAGCCGACCGTGAAGTCGAGGCCGTTCGGGTCCTTGAGCACGCCCGCGAGGCGTTCGGCCGAGACGTCGGCCGGAATGGCGGTGCTCTCGGCGAGCCACTTCCTGACGAGCGTGACGACCTCCGCGCTCTGGGCCTGGTGCACGACGGACGGTGAGTTGCTCATGGTCACGAGGGTAGTCTTTCGCTCGCGCAACGGCCGGGAGCCGTTCCGGGGGGACGGAATCTGAGTCCAGTGTCGCGGGAACTTCCGATAAGCAAAAGCGAACGTTAGTGCAGGGTATTGGTTAGTATTTGTGTGCATTGGAGCCGAGCGGGAGGTGACGGGATGTTGGACATCCGACGCCTGCGCCTGCTGCGCGAACTGAAGATCCGCGGCACCCTCGCCGGGGTCGCCGAGGCGCTCTCCTACAGCCCGTCCGCGGTGTCCCAGCAACTCGCCCTGCTCGAGAAGGAAACGGGCGTCGAGCTCCTGCACAAGGTCGGCCGCCGCGTGCAGCTCACCGCGCAGGCCGAGATCCTCGTCGAGCACACCACCCACCTGCTCGAACGGCTCGAAATCGCGGAGGCCGAGATGATGGCCTCGCTCACGACCGTCTCCGGAACCGTACGGGTGGCCGTCTTCCAGTCCGCGTCGCACGCCGTGATCCCCCGCGCCCTGACCCTCCTCGCCGCCGAGTTCCCCGAACTGCGCATCGAGGTGACCGAGCGCGAGCCCGAGCGCGGCCTCTTCGAAGTGAGCGCCCGTGACTTCGACCTCGTCCTCGCCGAGCAGTACCCGGGGCACGGGCGGGCGCACCGGGCCGACCTCGACCGGGTGAACCTGACGACGGATGCGCTGCGGCTCGCGCTGCCGCCCGCGAGCGGGGGCGTGACCGCGGGCGTCGCCGTGGATGCCTCCGCGACTCTCGCCGAGATGGCGCGGCTGCCGTGGGTCATGGAACCGCTCGGGACCGTCTCCCGCTCGTGGGCGACCCAGCTCTGCCGCGAAGCCGGGTTCGAACCCGACGTCCGGTTCGAGACCGCCGACCTGATCGCGCACATCCGCCTGATCGAATCGGGGAATGCCGTCGGTATCCTGCCCGACCTGGTCTGGGCGGGTGCCGCCCCCACGGTGCACCTCGTCGACCTGCCCGGCAACCCGCGCCGCACCCTCTTCTCGGCCGCGCGCCGCTCGAGCACGAGGCGGCCGGGCGTCGTCGCCGTGCGCGATGCGCTCGCCCGCTCCGTCGAGCCTTGACGGGGAGCACGGGCGGGCTTTCAATGGGTGAAGCACGCCAGGAGCCGCGTGCGGAATGGGAGCCCCCGTGAGCACTCACCTCGCCCGCCGCATCCTCGTCGCCGTCGCGGCGGCCAGCGTCGCCGTCGCGCTGTCCGGGTGCGGGGCATCCGCCGGAAGCGCCGCGACCGGAGTCTGGGGCGACCCCGGTGCCGCCCGGACGCCGAGCCTCGAGCTCCACGAAGACCGTTCGCTCTCCGGAACCGACGGCTGCAACCGGCTCGTGAGCACCTGGAAGATGAGCGGTGACCGGATAGAGTTCGGTCCCCTCGCCTCGACCCTGATGGCCTGCGAGGGTGTCGACACCTGGCTGGGATCCGCGACGGCCGCGACCATCGACGGGTCGACGATGACTCTCACGGACCAGGGTGGGAAGAAGATCGGCACCCTCGAGCGCCAGCCGACGAGCAGCCCGAGCTGACCGGCACCGCGGCCGACACACCGTGCAGGCGGTGGAGACGGACAAGTGGCCCCACTCGAGCCATTGAGCGCTTGCCCTTCTCAATCGCATCGCTGTCAGTTGTTTTACTTCTGCACGCGCCTCGCCTAGCGTGAACCGACATGAAGACTTTCACCCTGCCCGGCACCGATATCGTCGCCCCGAACGTCATCCTCGGCCTGATGCGCATCCAGGAGAAGAGCGACGACGAGGTCCGCGAACTCGTGCGCACCGCCCGCGACGCCGGGATCGATTTCCTCGACCACGCCGACATCTACGGCTCGGAACTGCACGGTTGCGAACGCCGCTTCGGCGAGGCGCTGCAGCTCACCCCCTCACAGCGTGACGCCATTACGATCCAGACGAAGACGGGAATCGTCGGGGACGGACCGTACTTCGATTTCTCCTACGAGCACATCGTCGAGTCCGTCGAGGGTTCGCTCGCCGCCCTGCGGACGGACCACATCGACATCCTGCTGCTGCACCGCCCCGACGCCCTCGTCGAACCGGAGGAGGTCGCCCGCGCGTTCGACGAACTCGAGGCGGCAGGCAAGGTGCGGGCGTTCGGCGTCTCGAACCACACCCCGCGCCAGATCGACCTGCTGCAGAAGTACGTGCGCCAGCCGATCGTCGTCAACCAGCTGCAGCTCTCGCTGACCCATGCACCGATCATCGCCCAGGGGGTTGCCGCGAACATGAGCGCCCAGGAGCAGTCCGTCACCCGCGACGGGGGCGGCATCGTCGACTACTGCCGCCTGAACGACATCACCATCCAGGCCTGGTCGCCGTTCCAGGCCGGCTTCTTCACGGGGGTGTTCCTCGGCTCGCCCGAGTACCCCGAACTCAACGCCGTCATCGACCGGCTCTCCGCTCACTACGGCGTCCCGCCGATCGCGATCGCGACCGCCTGGATCCTCCGGCACCCCGCGAGGATGCAGGTCGTGCTCGGCACCACCACCCCCGAGCGCGTCGCCGGCGCGGCCCAGGGCTCCGACGTGTCGCTCACCCGGGCAGAGTGGTACGAACTGTTCCGCGCCGCCGGACACATCGTTCCCTGAACCGCGGCCCCGCTTGCGCGACCGGTCGTGCGACCGGTTGCGCCTGGGCAGGGCCCTGGCGCGGTTGCTAGTCTCGAGGCGTGACGGAACCCACTCATGACGTTGTCATCGTCGGCGGCGGACACAACGGACTGACCGCCGCCGCGTACCTCGCCCTCGCCGGCCGCAGTGTGATCGTGCTCGAGCGTGCGGAGCATGTCGGCGGCGCCGCGGTCTCGGCCGAGGCCTTCGCCGGCGTCGATGCCCGCCTCTCGCGCTATTCCTACCTCGTCAGCCTGCTGCCGCAGCGGATCGTCGAGGAACTCGGTCTCGAGATCGGTCTCGCCCGGCGCCGCTTCTCCTCGTACACGCCGAACCCGGCCGACCCGACCGGCGGCCTCCTCGTCGACAACGGCGATGCCGCGGCTACCCTGGCGAGCTTCGACCGCATCGGCGCCGGCGCAGACGCCCCCGCCTGGGCCGCCTTCTACGCCGACACCGCACGGCTCGCCCGGGCGGTCTTCCCCACGGTCTGCGAACCCCTGCCGACCCGTTCGGAGGCCAGGCTCCTGCTCGGTGACGACGCCCTGTGGGACCGCCTCGTCGAGCATCCGCTCGGCCGCACCATCACCGAGACCTTCACGAACGACCTCGTGCGCGGCGTCGTCGCGACCGACGGCCTGATCGGCACGTTCACGGCAACGGATGCCGCGGACCTCGCCGCGAACCGCTGCTTCCTCTACCACGTGATCGGCAACGGAACCGGGGACTGGGACGTGCCGATCGGCGGGATGGGCGCCGTGACGGGCGAACTCGAGAAGGCCGCCCGGCAGGCAGGCGCCCGGATCGTGACCGACGCCGAGGTGACGAGCGTCAACCCGGACGGAACCGTGCGCTACCGGCGCGGCGGCAGCATCCGCGAGGTCGCCGGAACGGTCGTGCTCTCCGGCGTCGCGCCCTGGGTGCTCGAGCATCTCCTCGCAGCGGATGCCGGCGGCGGGGACGATCCCGACGGCTCCCTCCCGACCCCCGCAGAGCCTGCGCCCAAGCCGGAGGGCGCCCAGGTGAAGGTCAACCTGCTGCTGCGCCGGCTGCCGAGGCTCCGCGACCGGGCGGTCTCCCCCGAGGCCGCGTTCGGCGGAACCTTCCACATCAACGAGACGTACACCCAGCTCGAGGGCGCGTACGACGAGGCCGTCCGCGGGATCATCCCGGACCGGTTGCCGTGCGAGATCTACTGCCACTCCCTCAGCGACCCGAGCATCCTCTCGCCGGAACTCGCGGCATCCGGCGCCCACACCCTCACCGTCTTCGGGCTGCACGCGCCGAATCGCTGGCTGAGCGACGAGAACAACGACGCGACGAGGGAGCGGCTGCAGGAGGCCGTGCTCGCCTCGCTCAACTCGGTGCTCGCCGAGCCGATCGAAGACCTGCTGCTGACGGATGCCGCCGGCCGGCCCTGCATCGAGACCAAGACGACCCTCGACCTCGAGCACGCCCTCAACATGCCGGGCGGCAACATCTTCCACGGTCCGCTCGAGTGGCCGTTCCTCGAGGACGACGCCCCGAGAGGCACCCCTGCCGAGCGCTGGGGCGTCGCGACCCGGCATCCCCGCATCCTGGTCTGCGGCGCCGGAGCCCGGCGCGGCGGCGGGGTCAGCGGCATCGGCGGGCACAACGCCGCGATGGCGGTGCTCGAGGCGGAGCTCGACGCCTGAGTCCGCCGCGCTGAACCCGGCGACCGAATGCGGCGCGCCGGGGCACGCGGACCGGGCCGGCACACACGGCACTGTGGCAAGGGGATGCCCAACGGGTTTAGCCTGAAGACACGGCTCGTGTTTCACTCACCGCGGAGGTTCCCATGTCAGCCAAGCCCACCGGTCGCCTCGCCCATCGCGAGGACGGGCTGTACCTTATGCTCGATCGTCTCTTCACCGCACCCATCGACGACGTCTGGGCGAGCGTCAGCCGTCCCGGCGGCCTCGCCGGGTGGATCGGCACCTACACCGGTGCGCCGGAGACCGGCGCCGTGCGCTTCAAGCTCTCCGAAGCGGATGCCGAGTGGACGTACGTGACGATCCTCAAGTGCATCCCGCCGAAGCGGTTCACCCTCAACATCGGCGAGGGCGAGGCGGCCAGGCACGTGATCCTGCACCTCGTCGAGGGCGCGGGCATGACGACCCTCACCCTGGGACAGCGCCTGCACTCCGCCGCGGACGCCGCACGGGTCGGGCCGTTCTGGGACTACTACCTCGACCGCCTCGTCGCAGCGCGGACCGGCCAGCCGCTGCCTGCGCACGAGCACTATGCCGGTGCGCACGAGCTCTACTACTCCGAGCTCATCGTCCCGGCCAAGCCCCCGGTCACCCCCGTCCCGGCGCCGCCGCGCGCCTAGTCCTCGCGGGGACCACCCCGGACGCCAGCGATTCCGGGCGCGTGCGCGTCTGCGCGTCTGCGCGTCCACTCGGGCAGCCGCGCGCCTGGTCCTGCCGGGCGACTACTCCCAGTGGCTCGGTGCGGCCGCGCGGGTCGCGGGCAGGGCGACGTCCGAGCTCCACTCGAGCAGCCAGGCCGGAACGGTGATCCCGGCGGGCACCGGTCCGACGGCGGAGAGCAGTTCCTCGATGCCGACGACGCCCCCGCTGCGCTTGAGGAAGCGACCCCGGATGAAGCCGAGCGCGAGGATCTCGGGGTTCCCGTCGGCATCCGGTCGCACGAAGCGCTGCTCGACGTAGACGGCCTTCTCGTCGAAGCCGAGGATGCGCGACTCGACGGTGAACCGCTGGCCGACGGTGAGTGACTTGCGGAAGCTGATGGTCTCGCTCACGACGACGGGGTACCAGCCCCGTGCGGTGAAGATCGGCCAGATGCCGGTGCGGTGCAGGAGGTCGAGCCTGGCGATGTCCATGATCGACAGGTAGACCCCGTTGTTCATGTGCCGCAGGATGTCCTGGTCGGTCGGCAGCGTCACGAACCGGGTCCTGACGACGTCGTACGGCCCGACCCGCGGGCCGCGCTTCGACAGCCAGCCATGGAATAAGGTGCGGATCAGCATATGCATTCTGCGATGCTAACGCGTCCTGCGATTGGGTAGCATTCCGATATGGTCCCGATCGATCACCTGCTCACCTTCGCGCTCGCCTCCGTCGCCCTCATCGCGCTGCCGGGGCCGACCGTGCTCTTCGTGATCGGCCGTTCCCTCGCGCTCGGGCGTCTCGGCGGCTTCCTGAGCGTGCTCGGCAACGCCCTCGGGATGCTGCCCCTCATCGCGGCCGTCGCGCTCGGCCTCGGCGCGATCGTGACCCAGTCTGTCGTGGTCTTCACGATCGTCAAGTTCGTCGGCGCCGCATACATCGTCTACCTCGGCATCCACGCGATCCGGCACCGCGGCGCGGTCACCCCGGCCCGCGGCGCGAGTCTCGTCGCCCGGCCGTGGTGGCGGCTGCTCGCCGAGGGGTCTGTCGTCGGCGCCACGAACCCCAAGTCGATCGTGTTCTTCGTGGCCGTTCTTCCCCAGTTCGTCGACTATCACGCGGGAGCCGTTCCGCTGCAACTCCTCACGCTCGGCACGCTCTTCGTCGTGCTCGCCCTCGCGGGCGACAGCGTCTGGGCCATCGCCGCCGGGTCGGCGCGGACGTGGTTCGCGAAGTCGCCGAAGCGGCTCGAGAAGCTCTCCGCGGGCGGCGGGGTCATGATGATCGGCCTCGGCGGCGTCCTCGCGGCGACCGGCGCCCAGAGCTGACCCCCGCCCTAGGCGACGACGGGGACGGCGACGGGGAGGGCCGCGACGCGGCGGACGAACGCGCCGAGGCGGCGGTAGACCTCCTGGGATTCCGGATGCCGGGCATCCTGCTGCCAGGTGTGGTGGGTGTTCGCCTGCCGCCGGTCGTAGATCAGGCTGTCCACCTGGATCGACCTGCGCTTGAGCGCCGCGATGAAGTTCAGGTTCGCCCGGTAGAAGTAGTCCCGCTCGCTCGTCGTGACGAAGACGGGCGGAAATCCGCTGTCGAGCCATTCGATCGGGTTCATGAACCGCGCCGCGGCCCGCAGCACGACTCCGCGGCCCCGCTCGGGCAGCAGCATCCGCAGGAAGTTGAGGCTCAGCACGAAGCCGCGCTCGAACATCACCGAGAGGTCGGCGATGCTGCAGTGCTGCACGAGCCCGCGGAGATTGCCCGGCTCGATGTGGGGTTCGATGCCGTAGTGGGCCGCGAGCTCCGGCTCGAAGGCGGATGCCGCGAGGAGCGCCGCAATGTGGCCGCCCGCCGAATCCCCACCGAGCACGATCCGGGTCGGGTCCCCGCCGAAGTCGGCGACGTTGCGCGCCACCCAGTCGAGCACCGCGTTGCCGTCCTCGAGCATGTGCCTGAGCTGGAACCGGGTGGCCATCCGATAGTTGGCGTTGACGACGATCATGCCGTCTGCGGCCTGGCTGGCACAGTACTTGGTGAGCGGCGCCTTGTCGCCGGAGGTCCAGCCGCCGCCGTGGAAGTACACGTAGACCGGGAGCGGTCCGGCCGCGCCGTGCGGCACCATCACGTCGAGCCGGTGGTCGCGGCTCTCGTCCCCGACGTAGTCGATGTCGATGTGGTAGTCCACCGTCGAGATCGGCTGGAGGTTGAACCTGTGCAGTTCGCCGGGGGAGAGCCGGATCATCAGGGCCCGCCAAACCCAGACGGGAACGCGGCGGAGGCTGGTTTCGCGGGTTTTCAGGGTGGTGCCGGCGGTCATGCGAGGGTGCTGCGGATCTGGTTCACAGCACGAACCTAGGGCCCGCGCGTGTGAGCAACCTGAGAGGACCTCATGTTTTCGCTATGGGCGGGTGTCAGGGGTGCAGCGCCGCCCCGCCGAAGGCGCCGGTCGCCTCGATGACCGCGCGGCCGAGGGTGTGGAACCGCAGATTGAAACCGAGCACCGCGGGAGTCGACGCCGGGTCGAGGTCGAGAGCCGCGACATCCACCGCGTGCACGATGAACTGGTACCGGTGGGTGCCGGTTCCGGGCGGCGGGCTGGCGCCGATGAAAGAGGTGAGCCGCAGCTCGTTGGGCAGGGTGACCGCGCCGGCGGGCAGCAGCGCGCCGCCGGGGGCGCCGGCTCCGGCGGGCAGTGACGTCACGGAGGCCGGGATGTTGAAGACGGCCCAGTGCCAGAAGCCCGAGCCGGTCGGGGCATCCGGGTCGTAGAGAGTGACCGCGAAGCTCTTCGTCCCGGCCGGGAACCCGGCCCAGGACAGCTGCGGCGACCGCTCGAGGCCGCCGGCTCCCGCAGCGAACTGGGCGGCCGACAGCGGCGACCCGTCGGTCACGTCCGTGCTCGAGAGCGTGAAGAGCGGCACCTCGCCGTAGACGGCGAGCGGATCTGTGGCGGTCATGGGTCCTCCTGGCGACGGGGGTTCGAGCGGGGTGCCCCCAGTTTAGGCTCCGGGCATCCCCGCTTCGAAGATCCTCAGGCGTCGCCAAGCTCGCGCAGCGGTCGGGTCCAGCCCGGCTCGCTACGGTCCAGCAATGGACTATCCCCTTCTCGGCGTCTTCGGCATCCTGACCATCGTGTCGGTTGCCGTCATCGCGCCGCGGCTCGGAGTCGCCGCCCCGCTCCTCCTCATGCTCATCGGGATCGCGGCGAGCCTCGTCCCCGGCGTACCGGCCTTCGACTTCCCTCCCGAGCTCATCCTCGCGGTCGTCCTCCCTCCGATCCTCTATTCGGCGGCGGTCAACGTGCCGTTGCACGACTTCCGCCGCAATGCCACGGCGATCACGGGGCTTTCTGTGCTGCTCGTGATCGTGAGCGCCGTCGCGAGCGGAGCGCTCTTCCACTGGCTGCTGCCCGGCCTCAGCGCTCCCGCCGCCCTCGCGCTCGGTGCGGTCGTCAGTCCGACGGATGCGGTCGCCGCGACCTCGATGGGACGCCGGCTTGGCCTGCCACCCCGGTTGGTGACCCTCCTGGAGGGTGAGGGGCTACTTAACGACGCCTCGGCCCTCGTACTGCTCCGCTGTGCGATCGCGGCGACGGCCGGCGGGGTGTCCCTGATCGGCGTGGCCGGGGACTTCGTGTTCGCCGTCGGAGTCGCGATCGGGATCGGTCTCGTCGTGGGGCACCTGACCGTGTGGCTGAGATCGCGCCTGGGCAACGTCGTGCTCAACACGACGATCTCATTCGCGGTGCCATTCCTCGCGTTCATCCCGACCGACCACGTCCACGCGTCCGGAGTGCTCGCCGTCGTCGTCGCCGGGCTCGTGACGGGGCATCGGGGACCGCTGGTCTTCACGGCGGAGGTGCGGATGAGTGAACGGGTGAACTGGCGCACGATCCAGTTCGTTCTCGAGAACGGAGTCTTCCTCCTGATGGGCTTCGAACTGACGTACCTGGTCGGCGAGGTGCACGAGGACCATGTCAGCGTCATCGAGGCCGTCGGCATCGGGCTTCTCGCGACCGTCGTCCTCGTCGTCGTCCGGGGCGCCTTCGTCGTCCCCCTGATCGTCCAGCTCAAACGACAAGAGCGGAGGGCCCGCGCCGGCGGCCGGGAGGTCGACTCCGCACTGCGGCGGTTGCGCACAGCCAGGCATCAGGATGTCGCCCGAGCCAGGGCCCACCGGAGGCTGACCAGGAAGCGGGCGGACCTCGACTTCCAGACGGTCGAGAGCCTCGGGTGGAAGGACGGCGCTGTGCTCGGCTGGTCGGGGATGCGAGGCGTCGTCGCGCTCGCCGCCGCGCAGTCTCTGCCGACCGGCATCCCCTACCGGCCGCAGCTGATCTTCATCGCGTTCACCGTTGCCCTCGTGACCCTGCTCGTACAGGGCGGCACCCTGCCCCTGCTAATCCGCAGGCTCGGACTCACCGGAAGTGCCGAGGCGGATGACCAGCGTGGCTTCGCAGCCCTCGTCGGCCAGATCAGCGCGGCCGGGCTCGAGAGCCTCGGCAACCCTGCGCTTGCGCAGGACGGTGGTGAACCGTTCACCGCGGAGGCGCTGTCCCGGGTGCGTGCGGACAGCATCCGCCGCGCACAGGCGCTCGACGAGACGACGGCCTTGGCCACCGGAGCCCCGCACCACCAGCACCGTGCGCTCCGGCTGCACGTGCTCGCACGTGAGCGCGCCGCCCTGATCGACGCCCGTGAGACCGGGGTCTACGGCTCGCACCTCATCGAGAGGGCCCAGCGCATGCTCGACCTCGAGGAAACCCGGCTGACCTCCCACCCCTGGGTATAACTCCTGCACATTCCCGGACGGCGGAATCCCTGCCGCGAGATTCCGGGGCACCGGCCGCCCGCCTCGGGAACGTGCAGGAGCTATGCCATCTGGTGGCCGGTAAAATGGCGCGGTGGCCATTCCGAAGATCCTGCTGTACTACGTCTTCACGCCGCTCGCCGACCCCGAGGCGGTGCGGCTCTGGCAGCGTGACCTGTGCGAGGCGCTCGGCCTGCGCGGCCGCATCCTGGTCTCAAAGGACGGTCTGAACGGCACGATCGGCGGCGACCTCCCCGCCGTGAAACGCTACGTGCGGAAGACGCGCGAGTACCCGGCCTTCCGAGACATCGACTTCAAGTGGAGCGAAGGCACCGGGCTCGACGAGTCCGGCCTGAGCCTGGACTTTCCCCGCCTGGTGGTGAAGGTGCGCGAGGAGATCGTGAGCTTCGGCGCCCCCGGCGAGCTCGCGGTCACCGCGGCCGGCGTTCAGGGCGGCGGCACCCGGCTCTCCCCCGCCGCGCTGCACGAGCTCGCCGCCGAGCGCGGAGACGACCTGGTCTTCTTCGACGGCCGCAACTCCTTCGAAGCGGAGATCGGACGTTTCCGCGGCGCCGTCGTTCCCGACGTCGCGACGACCCGCGACTTCGCCGCCGAGCTCGACAGCGGCCGGTACGACCACCTCAAGGGCCGGCCGGTCGTCACGTACTGCACGGGCGGCATCCGCTGCGAGGTGCTCAGCTCGCTGATGAAGGACCGGGGTTTCGGCGAGGTCTACCAGCTCGACGGCGGCATCGTGCGGTACGGCGAGGCCTACGGAAACTCCGGCCTCTGGGACGGTTCGCTCTACGTCTTCGACAAGCGGATGTCCGTCGACTTCGCCGGGGACCCCGCGGTCCTCGGCCACTGCGCCTGCTGTGCGGCAGCGACGCACCAGATGCAGAACTGCCGCGAGCCGTCCTGCCGCGTGCAGCTCGTCGTCTGCCCGGACTGCGCCGCTACGGCGCCCGCCTGCCCCGCGCACGCCTGACCGGCCGCGCGCGGGCGAACTCCCTGGCATCCCTGGCCGAGAGGGCGAGCAGGATCAGGATGTCGAAGGTCACGCTCACGAGCGAGGCCCGCAGTGTAATCGCGGCACCGTTGACGGCGTAGTCGACGAAGCTCGCGACGATGCTCACCGTCGCGAATGACATCGCGACGATGCGCGCCCAGTTCCGGCCGAAGAACACGAATGCTGCGAAGCCGACATTGAGGGCGAGGACGACCCCGTACCCGGTCAGCAGGATCCCGAGAGCGACCCCGGCCGTCGCGGGGTCGACGGTGCCCGGCGGCTTCCCGTCGATCGCGACGGCCGAAACGAACTCGGGCCAGTCGAGTGCAGCGAGGACGATGACACCGAGACCCGACAGGACCCGCGCGGTGAGCATCAGGGCTCCGACGGTGATCGAGGCCGGCCGCCGCCGGGCAGCGGGCGCGGTCGGCGCGGCACTCCCCATCGGTGCCGCGCTCGATCCCGGTGACGGCGACGCCGCAGAAACCGCCCGTGCGGCCGCGCTGCCGGGCACCGCGATGCCGGACACGTCGACGACGGGCAGGTCCCCGTCCGTCTGGATCGTGTCGCCGCCGCCGTTGCGCGAGTGGTACCCGCTCGAGAAATCCCGGATCACGTGCATCCGTGCCCCTGAGCCGGCCTGCAGCAGCGAGTCGACGATGTGGTCCCGCTCGATGTCGGTGTTCTCGTCAATCTTGTGCGTGATCTGCAGGGTGAACAGCGAGAAGCCGACGGCGCGATCGAAGGTCCCCGCCGCGAGCCAGTCGACCCTGGTCCCGCCGGGGAGCAGCCAGCCGTCCGGGCAGCGCCAGAACCGCACGTGGTGCCGCTTGGCCGGGTTCTCGGCGACCTCCTGCTGGTAGGCGAAGTCCTGCATCCTGTCAAACAGGAACAGCGGGCTGACCGGCGCCTCGTCGTAACTGCGCCTGGCGAGCGTCGCCGAGATCATCCTCCAGGTCGTGCCGGGCGTGATGTCGTCCGCCCTCGTCCAGCCCGCCGCGGCGAGCGCGTGCTGCAGTTGCTCCGCCGTGCCGGTGATCGCGAGGTTGACCGGGTCGCCGAGGAGGCCGTCGCTCGTGCGGGTCCGGCCGATGAAGTAGTTGGGGACGTACAGCTGGGTCAGGATGCGGTGCAGCCTCGGCAGCACGAGGTAGGCGAGCAGCACCCAGAAGAGCACCGCGAACCAGAGCGCACCCCAGCCGAGCAGGAAGCTCTCGTTCACGAGCAGGACGGCGAGCCAGACCGCCGCGAGCCCCGCGAAGACGAAGAAGAAGGCGTCGATGCCGGAGCTCAGCGAGAGCCGGCGCGGCACGACCCGCACCTTCTCTGGCACGGCGGCGGCGGTCATAGCGCTCATGCTACCGATTCGACCACCGGCTGGCGAGGGTCCGCGAGAGCACACTTGTAGCCCCTAAACCACCGTTTTAAGGGCCGAAAGTGCGCTCTCGCGGAGGGGTTGGCCGGCGGGCGAGGGGCGGGAAGTAGGCTCGGAGCATGACTAGTGAGACTCGGTTCCACGCCATCGTCGTCGAACGGACCAGTGCGGAGGACGGCACGAAAACGCAGCACGCTGCGCTCACGCTCGTCGACGAGACCTTCCTGATGCCGGGCGACGTGACCATCGCCGTCGAATACTCGAGCCTCAACTACAAGGACGGACTCGCGCTCGCCGGCCGCCCCGGGGTCGTCCGCGTCTGGCCCCTCATCGCCGGGATCGACCTCGTCGGCACCGTCGAGTCGAGCGAGGACCCGCGCTGGGTGCCCGGAGACCGCGTCATCCTGAACGGCTCCGGCCTGGGCGAGAGCCACCACGGCGGCCTCGCCGAGCGTGCCAGGGTCTCCGGAGCCTCCCTGGTGCGACTGCCCGCCGGGATCAGCGCCCGACGGGCGGCCGCGATCGGCACCGCCGGCTTCACCGCCATGCTCGCCGTGCTCGCGCTCGAACGCGCCGGGATCACGCCGGACTCCGGTCCCGTGCTCGTGACCGGTGCCGCCGGCGGCGTCGGTTCGATCGCGGTCGCCCTGCTCTCGGCCAGGGGCTACCGGGTGACCGCCTCGACCGGCCGCGTCGACGAGCTCGGCGGATACCTCCGCGGCCTCGGGGCCGAGACCATCCTGGACCGGAACACCCTCTCCGAGCCCGGGAAGCCGCTCCAGGCCCAGCGCTGGGCCGCTGCGGTCGACTCCGTCGGAAGCGCCACCCTCGCCAATGTGCTCGCACAGGCGAACTACGGCGCCGTGATCACCGCCTGCGGCCTCGCCCAGGGCGCCGACCTGCCGACGACGGTGATGCCCTTCATCCTGCGCGGGGTGAGCCTCGTGGGCATCAATTCCGTCGAGGCCCCCGTCGCCCTGCGGGAACAGGCCTGGTCTCGGCTGGAATCCGACCTCGACCTGACGCTCCTCGACGGCCTGACGTCGAGCATCACGCTCGAGGAAGCCCTCACGGCGGCCGATGACATCCTCGCGGGTCGACTGCACGGGCGCACGGTCGTCTCGATCCACTGATAACGCGGTCAGACGCGATTTATTCGCGATCGAACCGCCCGGCAGCACTACCACAGCGGATGCCCCTCACCAGATCCCCAGACTTTCGGCGCGCCGTAATCCCCCACTAGTGGGGGATACCTTGGAAAGAAATGAGCGTACCTTGCATAGCAGGAGCCCCCGTCCACCGGGGGTGACCGGCTCCAGACCACCCATTCTGGAACCGCACACAGGTAGTAATGCAGAGCACCGACTCATCCCCGAGGCGGCTGCTGTACTCCCCGAATAGAGTGATCCGCACGCACTCGTTACCCGAAACGAAGCGCCGTCTCATGAATGATGTCTTTTACCGACCCCCGGAACGGGCTGGACAGCTCCCCGGAGCCGTCGCATGAAGTCCAGCATCCACCGCGACACGCTGGGCGCGATCCTCGACCTCGCAACCGCCCCTCACGAGTCGGCCCTGCTGGTCGTCGGCGAGCCCGGGTCCGGTAAATCGCGCCTGCTCGCCTCCGTTGAACCGATCGCAGGGGTCGAGATCTTCCGGGTCAGGATCAATCCCGCGGAAGCCGGTTTCCCGCTCTCCGGTCTCTCGGCCTTCGTCGCCTCCTTCCAGAACCCGGCCGCGGCCGCGCTCTCCAGCGAACTCCTTATCCCCGGTGAAGCGGATGCCCAGCTCGCCGCCCGCGCGGCGGAACTCCTCACCCTGATCCGTGACTTCACCCCCGCGACAACGCTGCTCCTGATCGACGACCTCGACTTGATGGACCTGGCGAGCCAGACCGTCTTCGCGATGGTCGCGGCGCGCCTCGGCGGCACGGGAATGCGCCTCGTGGGCACCGTGTGCGCGGAGCCGCCCGTCGGTCCGCTCGCCTCGCTCCCGCGCATCACCCTCGACCGCCTCAGCTTCGCCGAATCGATGATCCTCGCGACGGAGCTTCTCGGCCCCCAGTCCGATGAGGCGCTCCGCCGGATGCTCGCATCCTCCTCGTCGGGGAGCCCGTCCGAGCTCGCCAGGAACGCCCGGCTCCTGACCGGCAGGCACCTCGGGAACGCTGCTCCGGTCGCGCTGCCGTTCCGCGCCTCGCGCGCCCCCTCGACCCGGACCTCGGAAGAACCAGACGACCAGCACCTCCTGCTGGCGATGCTGTCCTGCTCCTACCTGAGCAGCCAGGATCCGATCCGGCAGAGCGACGACCCGCTCCGCGGCGCCCTCGAGGAGCTCCTGTCGGCGGGAACCGTCATCCGCGACGGCCGGTACCTCCGGATTTCGGACTCCGCGTTGCGGTCCCACCTCTATTGGTCCATCGACGCAGGCACCCGCGCCGAATTCCACGCCCGCGCCGCCCGCAGCGAGGCGGCGCCCGGCGGGGACCCCGGCCTCGCGGCGTGGCACCGCAGCTGGGCGGATGCCGGCAGCCTGTCCTCGGACGAACTGCTCGCCTCAGCGGCCGAATTCGCTCGGAGAGGCCTGATCTGGCAGGCCGTCGAACTCGCCGAACGCGCCCTCGCGCTCGCCCTCGACGCGACGGGAAGCCCGGACGCCCTGCTCGAGGTCGCGGAGGCAATGTACCGGCAGGGCGAACTCTCCTATGCCGCCCGCTACGCCAGGCTCGGCCAGCGCCGGCCCGGCTCGATCGCCACGGGCACACAGCTGGCCATCCTCCGCACCGGAATCGAATTCATGTCGACCCACCAGCTGCTCACGACGGACCTCGACGACTGGGCCGGGCCACGAGACGCAGGCAGCAGGGCGGAAGACCTCGTCCGCATGCTCGGCATGAGCGCCCTCAGCCATGCCGAACGCTGGGAGGTCGAGGCCGCGCGGGAAGCCCTCGCCAGGGGCCGCCATCTTCTCGAGAGCGCAACCCCGGAGGCGCGCGAACTCCACGAACTGTCCGCCCTGCTGCTCGGTGCTCTCGAGGGTGACCCAGGACCAGCGACCCGGATGTTCGAGAGGCTCTCCCGGCATGGCTGGACCGAGGAGACGAGCGCCCGCGCCCTGTCCGTCCTCGGCCGCAGCCTCACGTTCATCGACCGCTACGGCGACGCTAGGCGGGTGCTGCGCACCGTAGTCGGCCTCGAACCTCCGCCGGAGCCCCTCGTCCTGCAGACGGCGCGGTACTACCTCGCGGAGAACGAAATCCTCGCCGGCAACCAGTTCGAGGCCATGGCCATCATCGAATCGCTCACGGGTTCCGGCACGGAACAGGTGCACCGTCGCCCGCTCCAGCTCCTCACGGCCTGGTACTGGCAGGCTCGCGGAGACCGCGCGCGCGCGGACGCGGCGATCGAGCTCTGCAACCGCAGCTTCGCGACGAGCGACCATCCGGCACTCGCCGCCCGGCTCGTGGCCGACCAGGGCCGGTTCGCGCTCATGGAGGGCCGGTTCGACGATGCGATCGCGTTCCTGAGCCGGGCCGGCACCATCGGGTCCGCGTTCCGCAACCCCTCGCTGCTCCGGAGCCAGGTCGACCTGATCGAGGCATACGTCCTCTCCGGCCGCCTCCGGGAGGCCGTGATCCAGTTCCGTGAGTTCCGGGCGAGGGCCCGGCCCGTCCACAGCCGGTGGACGGCGCTCGCCTCTGCACGCGCCGAGGCCCTGCTGACACCCGGCGAGGCATCCGTCGCCGTCTTCGAACAGGCCGTGGGTCTCTGGCAGCCGGGCGATTCGCAGTTCGAGCAGGGCCGCACCCTCCTGAGCTATGCCGACCGGCTCGTGAGCCTCGGGCACGGCAGGGAGGGCGCGGACCAGTACCTGGCCGCGCGGATGATCTTCACCCAGCTCGGCGCCATCCCGTGGGCCAGAAAAGCGGATGCCGTCCGTCTCGGCACCCACGCCCCGAGCGTCAATCCCCTCCTCGCGGCCCTCGCCCCCGACGAACGGCTCGTCGCCGAACTCGTGCAGCAGGGCAAGCGGAACAAGGAGATCGCCGCGGAGCTGTTCGTTTCCCTGCGCACGGTCGAGGTGCGACTCACGCGCACGTACAACAAACTCGGCGCCAAGTCCCGGTCGCACCTGATCGCACTGCTGTCCGGTTCCGGCGCGATGCTCGCGGACGGCGCGGCGAGCGGGATGATCTGATCAGCGACCCCGCACGGGCGCCCCACCCGTGTGGCCGGGCGCCCGGCCGGGGTCGTGCTATCCCGGAAGGGCGTCGACGACCGCGATGCCGGAGCCGACCGCCGTGTTGCTCCGTCGTTCCGGGCTCTTCCAGGTGCCGCTCGACCGGCCGAAGAACGCCTGCGGGATGGTCCGCAGGCAGATGAAGGCGTCGACGATGCGCACGAGCGGGAAGCCGATCCCGAGCACGAGGTAGTGCACCCGCCCGGTCACGATCACGACCAGGATCGTGAGCAGGTAGTCCGGTACCAGCACCCCGATGACGATGGAGGCCGGGGGAACCGCCTGTGCGACCGCAATCGACACCGGGTCGGCCGAGACCTCTCCCCAGGCCGCCGCAGCCAGCGACACGAGGAGCAGCGGAAGGAAGATCAGCATCATGATGCTGCTCGTCACGAGTTCGAAGACGTAGAGGGCGAGGGCCCCCCAGAAGGTCCCGAACCGGAAGCCGTGCCGGCGGACCGTCTGCCAGAAGCCGAGCGTCCAGCGGCGCAGCTGTTTCGTGTAGTCCCGGAAGGTGTCGGGATCCTGGGTGTACGCGATCGCCGCGAGGGGGTGGAACGCGATGCGGCCGAGCCGCTTGGCATGCACCTCGAATGTCATGTTGAAGTCCTCGATCGCGAGCCCGGGGGCGGAGATGTCGATATCGGCGAGGATCCGGCTGCGGTACATGCTCGCGAAGCCGGGGACGATCGACACCACGTTCGCGAAGCGGGCGGCCTGACCGTACTTGAGGAGGAACTGCACGACCACGTAGAACCGTTCGCGGTACGCCACGAGAAAACGTCCGAGCCGGGTCGGCGACGGCGGGTCCGTGACCGTCGCGGCACGGCCGGCGACGGCGACGACCCCCGGATCGTCGAAGTAGGGCAGGCCCGTCTCCATGTAGTCGTCCGCGAGCTGCGTGTCCGCGTCGAGCAGCATCACGATCTCGAAGCGTTCGGCGAGCCGGAAGTGCGCGATCGCGGCGACGAGCGCACCGGCCTTGCCGCGATTGGGCAGCAGCTCGACGATGTTCGCCCCGCTCTCCTCCGCGATCACGGCCGTCGCGTCCTTCGACGCGTCAGACGCGATGAAGATATTGCCGACGGGCACGAGCCGGGCAGCCGAGCGGATCGTGTTCCGGATCACGAGTTCTTCGTTGTGCGCCGCGATCAGCACGGCAACGTCGTTCGGGGTGAGGCGGCGGGCCGCTCCCACGCCGGCCGTGCCTGCCGTCGACTGCGCGAGCCGGTGGCGCGCGCTCCGCGGCCGGTTCCGGAACGCCTGCGCAACGACCCGGCCCAGACCGACCGTGCCCCACAGCGCCGTGTTCACCCCGACCACGAGGACGAGCACAACGATCAGGCTCAGCATGTGACTCTCCGTCGGCCGGCCGGCGGAGGGGTCGCGCCGGTGGTCCGACCGTACACGCGGGACAGGGCGCCCGCGACGGCGGACAACTGCGGTTAACCACATCCGGATGCGGGATGCCCACACGAACCCGCAGAGTCCGATCCATGGGTTGCCCGGATCGCAACATCTGCAGAGACTGGCCGCGGGAACACCACCTGCCGCGCCCCGCCGAGTCCCGAAACTCCTCGCGGCGCCAGCGGCGCATCCGCGAACCGACTTACCCAAACAAAGGACCTGGAATGTCAATCGAAATCGTCGACGACTCTTCCCTGCCGCTCACCCACCAGAGTCGCCAGCGCACGACCGCGGACGCCCTGCTCATCCCGGTCATCCCCCGCACCCAGTTCGACTTCGACGTCGCGATCGTGGGCCTGGGTTACGTCGGGCTGCCGACGGCGCTGTCCCTGCACGCCGCCGGCCTCCGGGTGCTCGGCGTCGACGTGAGCGAACGCCGGCTCGCCGTGATCCGCAGCGGCGAAGCCGACCTGCTCGAGTCCGACCGTGACCGCCTCGAGACGGCGATGGCGGGCGACGGCTTCCAGATCACGGGCGACACCTACCGGCTCGGCGACGCGGCGGCGGTCATCATCTGCGTCCCCACCCCGATCGACGAACACCTCACGCCCGACCTCGAGATCCTCGCGAGCGCGTGCACGATGGTCGTCGATGCCGCCGTGCCCGGCCAGCTCCTGATGCTCACATCCACGACGTACCCCGGCTGCACGAGGGACCTCCTCGTCACCCCGCTGCTCGTGCGCGGCCTGACCGCAGGCAAGGACATCTTCGTATCCTTCAGCCCGGAACGCATCGACCCCGGCAACGACCGCTACGCCCACGAGGACGTGCCACGGGTGGTCGGAGGAGCGACCCCGGCCTGCCAGGCCGCGGGAGCCGCCCTCCTCGGCCGCTACGCGCGCAACATCCACGGCGTCAGCTCCCTCGAGGTCGCCGAGATGAGCAAGCTCCTCGAGAACACCTTCCGGGCGGTGAACATCGCCCTGGCGAACGAATTCGCCGAGGCGTGCCTCGCGCTCGGGCTCTCGGTCATCGAGGTCATCAATGCCGCTGCGACGAAGCCGTACGGCTTCATGCCCTTCTTCCCCGGCGCCGGCGTCGGCGGGCACTGCATCCCGTGCGATCCGCACTACCTGCTCTGGCAGCTCCGCAAGGCCCACGTCGACGCGCCGGTCATCGAACACGCGATGAGCGAGATCGCCGGCCGCCCGCGCCGGGTCCTCGAACGGGTGCGCGAAACCCTCGCAGACCAGGGCAAGCCGCTCCGCGGCTCACGCGTGCTCGTGGTCGGGATCTCGTACAAGCCCAACGTCGCCGACCTCCGCGAGTCGCCGGCCCTGGAGATCCTCAGCATGCTGTCGGACCAGGGCGCGGACGTCGGATTCCACGACCCGTTCTTCGGCGCCGTGCGGCTCAGGAACGGGAGTGAGCTCACCGCGACGGTCGACCCGGACGCATTCGGCGCCGACCTCGTTGTCCTGCACACCGACCACGACAACGTCGACTGGGAATGGCTGTCCCCCGAAGTCCTCGTGCTCGACACGACCTACCGTCGCACCGACCTGCCCCGCCGCGTCCAGCTCTGACCTCTTGATTCCCGGGCGGATGCCGGGGGCACGTCCTGCCCCCGGCATCCGTTGCCCTGCCCACCCTTTCGATCGGAGAACCACCGTGAAATCATTGATCACCGGCGGCGCCGGCTTCATCGGCAGCCACCTCACCGAATACCTGTTGCAGCAGGGCGACGACGTCATCGTGCTCGACGACCTCTCCACGGGCTCGCTCCGCAACCTCGCGAGGGTCAGCGACAACCCCCGGTTGCGGTTCGTCCAGGGCAGCATCCTCGACAAGGCGCTCGTCACCGGCCTCGTGAACGGACGCGACCGGGTGTTCCACCTCGCTGCGGCCGTCGGCGTCAAGCTCATCGTCGAGGAGCCCCTGACGAGCCTGCGCACCAACATCCACGGCACCGAGAACGTCCTCGACGCCTGCGTCGCGGCCGGGGCGACCCTGCTGCTCGCGTCCACGAGCGAGGTCTACGGGAAGAACACCGCTGACAGCCTCGACGAGGAGTCCGACCGCATCCTCGGGTCCGCTCTCAAGTCCCGGTGGACGTACGCGGCCGCGAAAGGCATCGACGAGGCCTTCGCTCACGCATACTGGCGCGAATACGGCCTCCCGGTCGCCATCGTGCGCCTGTTCAACACCGTCGGACCCCGCCAGACCGGCCGGTACGGCATGGTCTTCCCCAACCTCGTCGGCCAGGCGCAGCGCGGGGAACCGCTGACGGTCTTCGGCGACGGACGCCAGACCCGGTGCTTCTCCTACGTCGGCGACATCGTGCCTGCGCTGGTCCGGCTCGCCGAGACGCCCGCCGCGTACGGCCGCGCCGTCAACATGGGCGGCGCCCAGGAGATCTCGATCCTCGGCCTCGCCGAGCGCGTGATCGACGTGCTCGGCTCGACGAGCAGCATCAGCCTGATCCCCTACGAGCAGGCGTACGCCCCCGGCTACGAGGACATGCGTCGTCGGGTCCCCAACAACGGCCTCGCGCGGAAGCTCGTGGACTTCGAACCGAGGACCCCGCTCGACGACGTGATCCGGAACGTGGCCGGCGCTGTGGTGGCCGGCGGGAACGGCAACGAGGCGATGGCCCTCGCGGGTTCGCCGCTGCATCCCCACGACCCCGGCCTCGTCGCCGTCGGCGGCCAGACCCCCGAGGCGCGCTGATGTGCGGGATCATCGCCTGTCGCGCCATCGAACCGGCGCCCGGCTACCTCATCGCGGGACTGAAGCGGCTCGAATACCGCGGCTACGACTCGGCGGGCATCGCCGTGACCGCGGCAGACGGCACGACGGCCGTCTTCCGCACGACCTCCCGGGTCGATTCCCTGACCGGGCTCGTCGACGGGTGGGCCGGCCCCCTGCTCGCGGGCACCGGCATCGGCCACACCCGCTGGGCGACCCACGGCGGGGTGAGCGAGCAGAACGCTCACCCCCACCAGGACTGCGAGGGCCGGGTGAGCGTCGTGCACAACGGCATCCTCGACAACGCGGACCGGCTGCGTGCCGAGCTCGTGCACGCCGGGCACCGGTTCTCCTCCGAGGTCGACAGCGAAGTCATCTGCCACCTCGTCGAAGACCGGCTCCTCGTCTCCGACGACCTGCTCCACGCCGTGAGCGGCGCGGTCGCCCAGCTGACCGGCTCGTGGGCCCTCGTCGTCCTCGACGCCCGGACGGGGCGGATGGTCGCCGCCGCGCACCGCTCGCCGTTGCTCGCCGCGCGCTCCACGGCCGGCGTCTTCCTCGCGAGCGACATCTCGGCGATCGGCGACTGGGTCGAGGAGTTCCACATCCTCGCGGACGGCGACGTCATCGAGGTGACGAACGACCTGGTCTGGACGCATGCGGGTACCCCCGTCGCCGTACCGACGGCCATTCCTCGGCCGCCGCGGCCGACCTTCTCGCTCACCCTCGAGGCCGACGACCACATGGCGGCGGAGATCCTCGAACAGCCGGAGGCGGCGACCCGCCTGCTCGAGGAGGTCGGCGGACGAATCGCGACCGGTGCGCTCTGGAACGACCTCGGCCTTCCGCGGTTCGACCGGATGCGCGTTGTCGCGTGCGGCACCTCCCTGAATGCCGGCGAAGTGATCGGTTCGGCACTGAGCCGTCTGGGCGGGCTCGCGCATTCCTCCGTCGTCGCGAGCGAGGCGGCCGGTTCGGTCGTCGAGCTGGGCACCCTGACGGTGATGATGAGCCAGTCAGGCGAGACCGCGGACGTGCTCCGCGCCCTCGACGAGAGTCCGGAGGGGTTCCCCGTGCTCGCTCTCGTCAACAACGTCCACTCGACGCTCGGCCGCAAGGTCGACGCTGTGCTGAGTTGCTCGGCGGGGCCGGAGATCGGGGTCGCGGCGACCAAGACCTTCGTCTGCCAGATCCTCGTCGGCACGGGGCTGGTGATCTCGTCGCTCGTCGCGAGCGGCCGGATGGACACCGCACAGGCCCGCCGGCTCGTCAACGACCTCTACCTCGTTCCGGAACAGCTCGCGGAGGCCGCCGCCGCGGCGCGGGCGCTGCTCCCTCCCCTCGTCGACGAGGTGCGCGGCGCGAAGGGCTTCCTCTTCCTGGGCCGTGGAGCCGGCGTCGCCTACGCGGCGGAGGGCGCCCTCAAGCTCAAGGAGATCACCTATCGCTGGGCGGAGGCGTACCCGGCCGGCGAGCTCAAGCACGGTCCACTCGCCCTCGTCGAACAGGGCACGCCCGTCGTCGTGGTGGACGACGGCGACCCACGGCTCGCCGGGAACATCGCGGAGGTGCGGGCGCGCGGCGGCCGCATCATCACGATCGGCCGGGCCGGCAGCAGCATCGAGGTCCCGTTATCCCTCGCAGCGCCGTGCGGACCGCTCGCGGCCGTCGTCCCGCTGCAGATGCTCGCACTCGGCCTCGCCGTCGAGCTCGGCTTCGACGCGGACAAGCCCCGCAACCTCGCCAAGTCGGTCACCGTCGACTGAGCGGGGTCACCAGACGGGTGGCCGGCCCGAGCCGGCCACCGGTCCGCTGGGAAGGTGGTGAAGATCAGCCGTGAGCGGGCGCGTGGCCGGATAACATCTCAACGCCGTCCGATGCCGACCCGGTTGGGGCGTCCTGAGTGCTGGAGGAGGGTGAATGCCGGAAGACGATGAGACAGGGGGCGTGACCCCCCGTCGGCGCACGCTCCTGATCAGCCTCCTCGCGATCGGCCTGGCGATCCTGGCCGTGCTCACGATCGTGCTGTCGACCGCTCCCCGCCCCGGCCAGAGCACGGCGACCCCCTCGGCCACCCGGTCGCCCGGAACCCCGACACCCGGCGGGAGCCCCACACCTCCGGTGAGCGCAAGCCCGACGGCACCCGCCGCCGGCGCATACCCCTGGCACACCGGGATCGTTTCGACCACCTTCTGGGTCGGTGAGATCTTCGACCCGAACGCCGCGGACGGCAGCCAGGTCTATTCGACCTACGACTCGGGGTGGATGGAGAGCTACGGCGGCTGCGACGGCGTCCGGACCGCCGACGACTGCCAGACCGAGGTGCGCACGGCGGCCAACGACTACTTCCCGACCCAGCTGGCACCGAAGGAGAACCCGTTCTACCTCGACCTGCCGTTCGACGACCTCAACGACGCCCAGGCGTTCGCGACCCGCGAGCAGGTGGTGCCGTGGGCCGTCCAGTCCGCGTACGCCGGTTCGGCGGGCGATGACACCGTCAGTCTGATGAAGAACCGGTGGGTGCGCATCCGCTCGAACGGGCAGACGTGCTACGGCCAGATCGAGGACGCCGGGCCCGGCCAGTACCATGACGCCGCCTATGTGTTCGGTGCCGACGATGCCCGACCGGCCAACAAGAAGTTCAATGGCGCAGGCATGGACGTCTCCCCCGCATTGAACGGCTGCCTGCGCTTCAGCGACATCAACGGTGAGAACGACACGGTCGACTGGCAGTTCGTCGAGGCGGCGGACGTGCCGCCGGGGCCCTGGACGAAGATCGTCACGACGAGCGGCGTGCGCCCATAGCCCCGGAACTGCGACCTGCGACCTGCCGGAGCTACAGCTACAGCTTGAGCGAGGCGATCAGGTCGGGGGCGTGGTTCGTCGTGAGGATGACGCGCGAGAAGTCTTCGTCGACGAGGTCGATGACGACGGCCTGGCGGCGGCGCTTGATCGCGAGGAAGTCCTTGCCGCCGTGGAACTTCCAGGTGCCGACCGCGAGCACGAGCGGAACCTCGAGGCCGGGGGCGCGGATCCCGCGGATCCAGATCCACGGGTCGTCCGTGATCGTCACCGAGCGGATGTTGTCCCGCGCGACGACGATGTCCTCGCGGCGGAAGGCCAGCGTCTTTTCGGCCTTCGTCAGGTGTACCTCGAGCCGATCGGGATGAACGCGCAAGGAAGCCATAGGCCTAGTCTGCCCCGTTCGGCCGGTAAAACGGCTGCCGAAACCTCACAATGCAGTAACGCGGCACTGTGCGCTCCGTCAGTCGGGGGCCACAGCGGCCGCCGCGGCCTTCGCCGCGGCGGGCAGGGCGTCGAGTATCCACTCGATCGCCTGCTCGTCGTGGGCCGCCGAGACGAACCAGGCCTCGAACACCGAGGGCGGCAGGGACACCCCGGCGTCGAGCATCGCGTGGAAGAACGGGCCGTACCGGAAGGACTCCTGGCGCTGCACGGCCGCGTAGTCCCGCGGGGGGTGCGCGGCGGCATCCGCCCCGAAGGCGAAGCTGAACAGGTTGCCCGCCCTTTGCACGCTGTGCGCGACGCCTTCTGCGGACAAGGCCGCCGAGACGGCGTTCGAGAGCAGCAGCGCCGTCGCATCGAGCCGCGGGTAGACGGTGTCGTCGAGGGCGCGCAGGGTGGCGATGCCTGCCGCGACGGCGACCGGGTTCCCGGACAGGGTGCCGGCCTGGTAGACCGGGCCTGCGGGGGCGAGGTAGTCCATGACCTCGGCGCGACCGCCGAGGGCCGCGACGGGCAGGCCGCCGCCGATGACCTTGCCGAACGTGAAGAGGTCGGGAGTGTACGGCTTCGCGGGAGTCGCTCCCGCGTTGTCGAGGCCCCAGTAGCCGGCCGGTCCGACCCGGAACCCGGTGAGCACCTCGTCGATGATGAGCAGCGCCCCGTAGGAGTGCGCGAGCTCGGTGAGTGCTGCGTTGAAGCCGGGGTCCGGCGCGACGACGCCCATGTTCGCGGCGGCGGCCTCGGTGATGACGGCGGCGATCCGCCCCGGGTGGGCCTCGAACGCGGCGCGTACGGCCTCGAGGTCGTTGTACGGGAGCACGAGGGTCTGCGCGGCCGTCGCAGCGGTCACGCCTGCGGAACCGGGCAGGGCGAGGGTCGCGAGCCCGGAGCCGGCCTGGGCGAGGAGACCGTCGGAGTGGCCGTGGTAGTGGCCGGCGAACTTGATCAGGAGCTCGCGGCCGGTGAAGCCGCGGGCGAGGCGGATGGCGGTCATGGTCGCCTCCGTGCCCGTCGACACGAGGCGCAGCTTCTCGACGGCCGAGACGCGGCCCTCAATCAGCTCGGCGAGTTCGGTCTCGCCCGGAGTGGATGCACCGAAGGACAGGCCGAGTGCCGCAGCGGCCTGGACGGCGTGGACGACCTCCGGGTGCGCGTGGCCGAGGATCGCCGGCCCCCAGGAGCTGACGAGGTCGACGTACTCGCGGCCGTCGGAGTCGGTGACATAGGCGCCGGAGGCCTTCACGAGGAACAAAGGCGTGCCGCCGACCGAGCGGAAGGCCCGGACCGGCGAGTTCACTCCGCCGGGGATGGCGCGCTGGGCGCGGTCGAACAACTCGTCGTTACGGGTCATCACTTCTGGTTTCCTTCGGTGAGCCACGCGGCGAGCTCGACGGCCCAGTAGGTGAGCACGGCGTCTGCGCCGGCCCTGCGGATGCTGAGCACCGATTCTTCGATCGAACGGCGGCGGTCGATCCAGCCCTGGGCCGCTGCCGCCTCGATCATCGCGTATTCACCGGACACCTGGTATGCCCAGACCGGGACGTCGCTCACGGCGGCGACCTCCGCGAGCACATCGAGGTAGCTGCCGGCCGGCTTGACCATCACGACATCCGCGCCCTGTTCGATGTCGAGGAGGGCTTCGCGCACGCCCTCCCTACGGTTGGCCGGGTCGAGCTGGTAGCTGCGCCGGTCTCCGGTGAGCGTCGACTGTACGGCCTCGCGGAACGGGCCGTAGAACGCGGAGGCGTACTTCGCCGAATAGGCGAGCACGGCGGTGTCCTGGAAGCCGGAACCGTCGAGGGCCGCACGCACGGAGGCGACCTGGCCGTCCATCATCCCGCTGAGCCCGAGCAGCCGGGAACCGGAGGCGGCCTGGATGAGCGCCATCTCGTTGTACCGCTCGAGGGTCGCATCGTTGTCGACGCTGCCGTCGAGGGCGAGCACGCCGCAGTGGCCGTGGTCGGTGAATTCGTCGAGGCACAGGTCGGTCTGCACGACGAGGGCGTCGCCGACCTCGTCGGCGATGGCCCGGGTGGCGACGTTGAGGATTCCCCGCGGGTCGGTCGCGCCGGAGCCGACGGCGTCGCGCACGTCCGGCACTCCGAAGAGCATCACACCACCGATGCCTGCGGCGGCGGCCTCGGCCGCTGCACGGCGGGCGCCGTCGATCGAGTGCTGCACCACGCCGGGCATGGAGGTGATGTCCACCGACTCCCGCCCTTCGCGGACGAACATCGGCAACACGAGTTCGGCGGGGTGCAGACGGGTCTCACTGGCGAGCCGGCGGAGCGAGGCACTCGAACGCATCCGTCGAGGCCGAATAACTGGAGTAATCACCCATCCACCCTACCCACGCCGTCTCCACGTTCCCCGCAGTCCCGCGAGAGTACGATTTTGGCCCCTAAGACCGCGGTTTAAGGGCCAAAATTACGCTCTCGCGGGAGGCGGTGGGCGCGAACGGGCGGGGCTCGGCGGAGCCGCGCGAGGCGTGGCGGAGGGGGAACCGGAGCTAGCGGAGTTCAGCGAAGTGCGCGAGCGCCTCGATGAGGGCCTCGGCGCTGGGGGCCTCTGCGACGAGGTCGACGCGGAGGCCGAGCGCCGCGGCGTCCTTGGCGGTGCGCGGACCGATGCAGGCGACGAGGGTCGTCTCGGGAACCGGCCCGAACTGCGCCTGGACCTGTTCTGCGACACTCCCCGACGTGACAAGGAGCGCCTGCACCTTGCCGGCCGCGACATCCGCGACGACCCGCGGGTCGACGGGCACCCCGATGGTGCGATAGGCGACGACCGACTCGACCTCGTGGCCGATCCGGCGCAGGCCCTCGGTCAGCAGGGGCTTGGCGATCTCGGAACGCAGGGTGAGGATGCGCAGGGGGACGACACCCTGGGTGGCGGCCTCCCACTCGGCGAGCAGGCCCCTGGCGGAGTTGTCTTCAGCGGGAACGAGGTCGACGCGGTAGCCCGCGGCGATGAGTGCGGCCGCGGTGGTCTCGCCGACCGCGGCGATCCGGGTGCCGGGAGCCACAACGGCGCGGTGCGAGGAGAGGACGTCGACAGTGGTCGCACTCGTGATTGTCATCCAGTCGAAGTCCCCGTCCGCGAGGCGGGCGAGTGCGGCGTCGAGGGCCGGGGCATTGTCCGTCGCGGCGAAGTTGATCATCGGGGCCACGATCGGCTGCGCGCCGCGCGAGCGGAGGTCTGCGGCGACATGGTCGCCCCACGGGCCGCCGCGCGGAACGAGGACCCGCCAGCCGGCCAGCGGCTTGGTGGGATTGGAGAGGGTCTTGTAGCGCCAGGTCATTTCTTAAGAAGTCACCTTCATGGGGGCAAAATCGGCAGCCCCGCCTTGGATCAGATCACGGGCCACACGCTCGGAGACGTCCTGGGCGGCCTCGACCAGGTGGGTGACGGAATGTGAATCGGGCGTCGCGGCGTGCGAACTCACGATACTTCGGGCACCATCAGGACTGTACACCGTCGCCGTCAGGAACAACAGGCCGTCGTCGATCGCCGCCATCGCCCCGATCGGGGCGGCACAGCCGGCCTCCAGCCGCTCGAGCACGAGCCGTTCCGCGGTCGTGGTGGCCTGGCTCGTCGCGTGGTTGATCGCGGCGAGGGCGGTGCCGAGCGGGCGATCGAGCCTGCCCTCCCTGACCTCGATCGCGAGGGAACCCTGACCTGCCGCGGTCGGCCAGTCGGAGAGCTCGAGGTACTCGCCCTCGACCGCGCTCAGGAGGCCGAGCCTGCTGAGACCGGCCGCTGCGAGCACGACGGCGTCGAGGTCGCCCGCGGTGACCCGGGCGAGCCGGGTGTCCACATTGCCGCGGATGTCGACGACGGTCAGGTCCGGGCGGGCTTTCAGGAGCTGGGCCACCCGGCGGGGAGACCCGGTGCCGACCCTGGCACCCTCGGGGAGGGTCTCGAGGGTCAGTCCGTCGCGTGCGCAGAGCACGTCGCGGGCGTCCGCGCGGCGCGGCGTGGCGCCGACGACGAGCCCGGGATACCGGGCGGTCGGGAGGTCCTTGAAGGAGTGCACGACCGCGTCGCAGTCACCGTTCAGCAGGGCCTCGCGGAGGGCGCTCGCGAACACACCCGTCCCGCCGAGGCCGGACAGGGGCTCCGTCGAGGTGTCGCCGTGGGTCGTGATCACGACGAGCTCGACCTCGGTGCCCGCTGCCGCCGCGATCCGGTTGGCGACCGCCTGGGTCTGGGCGAGCGCGAGGGCGCTCCCCCGGGTGCCGATCCTGATCGCGCTCACGGTGCGATCCCGGCGAGGGCGGGCTTGAAGCCGAGGCGCACGTTCTCGCAGCAGCCCGGCCGGCACACGTCGTACCAGGGCCCGAGCGGGGTCATCGCCGGTCGATCGGCCGCCGGCGTGTCGTCGAGGCGCTCGACCACGAGGTCGATCAGTCCGCTCACGTAGGCCGGGTCGACGCCGGGCGTCGGCACGCGCACCGAGAACAGTCCCTGTTCCTGCGCCGTCTCCGTCGCCTCGTTGTCGAGGTCCCACATGACCTCCATGTGGTCGCTCACGAAGCCGAGCGGCACGATGACGACGGCACGGATGCCCCTGGCCGGGAGCAGCCGGATGGCGTCGTTGATGTCGGGCTCGAGCCAGGGCATGCTCGGCGGCCCGCTCCGGGACTGGAAGACGAGCTGCCACGGGGTCTCGCTCGCCGCGGCATCCGCTGCGGCGACGGCGGTCATCACCGTGTGCGCGACGGCGAGGTGCTGGGCCTCGTAGGCGCCGCCCTCACCGAAGCCGCGCTCCGCGGGTCCGCTCTTCGCCGCATCGGTCGAGGGGATCGAATGAGTCGAGAACAGGACCTCCACCTCGGTGGCGAGGTCGATGCCGGGGATCCGGGCTGCGACATCCGCAAGGCCCTTGCTGACGCCGGTGATGAACGGGGTCACGAAGCCGGGGTGATCGAAGAACTGACGGACCTTGTCGATGTGCACGACGCCGGTGAGGCCCGTGGTCTCGAGCGCGGCCGCGAGGTCTTCACGGTACTGGCGGCAGCCGGAATACGAGCTGTACGCGCTCGTGACGATCGCGAGCAGGCGGTCCTGGCCGTTGGTGTGGGCCTCGGCGATGACATCGCGGAGGTAGGGGTCCCAGTTGCGGTTGCCCCAGAGCACGGGGATGTCGATGCCGCGGCGGTCGAGTTCGGCCTCGAGCGCGGCCCGGAGGACGCGGTTCTGGGCGTTGATCGGGCTGATGCCGCCGAAGTGGCGGTAGTGCGTCGCGACCTCTTCGAGGCGCTCCTCCGGGATGCCGCGGCCGCCCGTGACGTTGCGGAGGAAGGGGATCACGTCGTCCTGGCCCTCCGGGCCGCCGAAGCCGGCCAGCAGAATGGCGTCGTATGTTGTCACTACTGGAGCACCTCGACGAGTTCCGCGGTGGAGATGCGGCGGCCGGTGTAGAACGGGACCTCTTCGCGCACGTGGCGGCGGGCCTCGGTGTTGCGGAGCTCCCGCATCAGGTCGACGAGCTCGGTGAGCTCGTCGCTCTCGATCGGGAGGAGCCACTCGTAGTCGCCGAGGGCGAACGCGGAGACGGTGTTCGCGATCGCGCCGCGGAAGGCCGCGCCCTTGCGGCCGTGGTCGGCGAGCATGGCGCTGCGCTCCGCCTCCGGGAGCAGGTACCACTCGTAGCTCCGGACGAACGGGTAGACGGTCAGCCAGGCCTTGGGCTCGACACCGCGCAGGAAGCCGGGCACGTGGCTCTTGTTGAACTCGGCGTCGCGGTGCACGCCCATCGCGTTCCAGGTCGGGAGCAGGCTCTTGAGGAGGCGGCTGCGGCGCAGCTCCCGGTTGGCCCACTGCAGGGTCTCAGCCTCTGCCGCGTGGGTCCAGATCATCAGGTCCGCGTCGGCGCGGAGGCCGGAGACGTCGTAGAAACCGCGGACGGTGACGCCCTCCGCCTCGACGAGTTCGACGATGTCGTCGAGCTCGAGCACGGCGTGCGGGACGTCGCGGCCGTCGAGGTCGTCCGGGTTCGTCGGGTCCTTGCGAAGCACTGCGAACAGGGTGAAGCCCTGGGGCGATGCCGCGCTCGTTGCGCCACCCGTGAGGGTGTCGGCGTCGGGGGCGGGGTGGGAAGAGGTTACTGCCTCTCCGGCAGCCGGCTGAGTCATGAGTACAGTCTCTACTTTTTTGTGACCAGAGCCAAAAGACTCAGCCGGCGCCCGGCCGGGCACGCCCGTCCGGGCGGTCTCAGTCGTCGAGGACGGCCCTGAGCGCGAACCAGACGGCGGCGCCGACCGCGAGGGCGCTGCCGAGAGCGACCCCGAGCAGTGCCGTGGGGTTCTCCTCGCCGAGCTTGTGCAGGCGGCGCCTGGCGAGGCGCTCCTTGTCACGCAACCGCTTCGGGACGTTGAGCTTGTACTCGATCGCGTCGAGGGTCAGCGCGAGCTGGGCGCGCGCGGCGGTCGCCTCTGCGCGCAACTCGTGCGTCGACTTCGACGGAGTCGCCGCTGCACCGGTCGTCTTGCCCTGGTCAGTGCTCATAGTCTCCGACTCCCTTGATCGCATCTGCGTCCCGGCGGATGCTTGCCGCGAGGCCGTCCGGGTCTGCGCGCGTTCCGGCCTTCACCCGGTTGACCCCGATCAGCACGAGGATCCCGGCGACGAGGAGCAGGGCCACCGCGACGATGAGCGTCGCGAGCCAGAGCGGCAGCACGAGCGCGAGGGCGATCACGGCGAGCGCGACGAAGACGATGACCGCGAGGAATGCGAACACCCCGGCCACGACGAAGAGCCCGATGCCGAGGCCGATGTTCTTCGCCTTGCCCGCCATCTCGGACTTGAAGGCCTCGATCTCCGCGTGGATGAGCGCGGCGATCTGCCCCGGCAGCTCGGAGACGAGGGTGATCAGGGTCTTGCGCGGCCGCGGGCCGAACCCGCCCGCGCGGACGCCCTCTGTCGGGGTTCCGGTCTCCGACGGCGATCCGGTCACAGTGAGGATGCTTCCGATGTGGGCGCACCCGGGTCGGGGGTGCCGTGGGCGGGGGTCGCCGACGAGGCGGCAGACGGCGCGGACGGCGCGGACGGCGCCGGGCGTTTCGTGGACCAGGACGTGCCGTACTTCGGGCCCGAGCCGGCGGCATCCGTTGCCTTCGCGGTCTTGTCCGCGAGAGTGCCGACGAGTTTCTTGCCGGCGTTGATGAGAGCGGCCGGCACGTCGCCGACCCGCTCGAGTGCGAAGTCGCGGACCTCGGTCACGCGGCGCTGCACGGGGTCGGCGTTCCAGAGGCTCTCTGCGGAGGCCACGATCTGGTCGTAACGCCTACGCCCGGCACGTGCGCCCAGGACGTAGCCGACGAGTCCACCGGTGATAAAAAGAAGCTTTCCCCGCATGTGTCACTCCATTCTTCGTCGTTCACGTACGTCTCAGAGTATCCCGCCTGCGGAAACGGTGAAGGGCGAACTGCCGGACCACTGGGCAGAACGGCTCAGTGAACCAGCGCATCGCGGCGGGTGCGGCCGGCGGTCGCGAGGGCGTCGGGGATGACGGAGGCGAGCCCGGTTCCGGAGAGCCAGGCTCCGGTGACCTCGAGCCCTTCGAGTGCCGCGACGGCCCGGCGCACCTGGTCGACGCGGTCGCGGGCGCCGACGGTCGCCGGAGAGAGCGCGTCGCCCCACCGGGTGCGGTCGAATCCGAGCACCTGCCCAGCCGAGAGCGGCGTGCCGAGGATGGCCGAGGCATCCGCGAGGGCGAGGGCGAGGAATTCGTCGTCGGTGAGGAGGGCGCCCGGATTCTTCTTCCCCGCGCGGCCGTAGGACAACCGGAGCACGTGCACGCCGGGACCCGCTTCCGCGGCGACCCAGTCCCATTTCGCGGTGACGTGCGTCAGCGCCTTGGCGGTCACACCGGGCGCGCCCGCTGCGACGAGGACCCCGGTGCCGCGGGGGTGCGTGTCGAGCTCGGGGGCGGCGAGCACGAGGGTGGCGAGTTCGATCGGGGTCGGCTTCGGCCAGTGCAGGGCGCCGAGCGCCTTCTGCTGCGGGCCGAGGGGCGCGATGAGGGCGAGGGCCTGGGCACCGGGTGTCGCCAGGATGACGAACCGTGCCGAGAGCGTCTCCGGCAGGCCCCCGGTTTCGAGGTCGCCCGGCGCGGCCGTCGCCGCCTGCGGGACGGGGGCATGCGGCGTTTCCGCGGGGTGCTGCGCTTCCGCGGCGTCGGGTGTTCCGGAGGTGCCGGGCTCTTCGGGGGCTTCCGGGCGGGGCGCGATCGTGACCTGCCAGGGTTCGGCCGGGGTGGGGCGGATGCGGGTGACGACGGCCTCCGTGACGACCTCGACGTCGAAGCGGTCGAGTTCGGAGCGGAGCGCGGCGACGAGGCCGGCCATGCCGCCGCGAAGCCCGGCCACGGCGGAGCCGGCGGGTGCGGCGCTGCGCAGGGACAGCACGGCGCCGGACAGCGATCCGGTCACGGTGAGGGCGGCGTTGAGGCCGGGAGCCACGACGTCGACCTCGAGGTCGTCGGCCGACGAGGTGTAGACGCCGGCGGTGACCGGCTCGACGAGGCGTTCGAGGACGCGGCGGCCCATCCGTTTGCGGACGAGTTCGCCGAGGCTGTGCTCCCTGCCGATCGTGAGCACGGGCATCAGCCGGTCGAGCCAGGCCCGCATCGCTCCCGACCAGCCGATCACACGGCGGACATCTTCGGCGAGCGGGGAGCCGGGGATGCCGAGCACGCCGGCCCGGGGCATCGGCGCGCTCACCGGGGCGCCGCCCGGACGCTCAGACGGCAGGTAGAGCCAGGCGCCGACGGGGTTCGGCTGCACGACCCGGTCGGAGAGACCGAGTCCTTCGATGAATTCGGCGACGGCGTTGCGGCGCACCGCGAAGCTCTCCGCCCCGCTGTCCAGGGTGAGCCCGGCGACCTCGTGGCTCGCGAGCGCCCCGCCGAGGTCGGTGCCCGCCTCGAGCACGGTGACGCTCAGCCCGACGCGGGCGCACTCGCGGGCAGCCGTGAGGCCGGCCACCCCGCCGCCGATGACGACGACGTCACGCACGCCGCTCATCCGCTCGCCCCGCACTGCTTCGCTCATCGCGCGCCGGCTCAGGACACGGTCGGCGTTGTCGCCGGCTCGCTGGGTACGGCGGCGGATGCCCCGGGTGCTCCGGTCTCCACGGGAGCGCCGGCCGTGACCTCGTGCACGAAGGCGACGAGACGGGTGAGCACGGTCGGGTCGGTCAGCGGCGGGACGCCGTGGCCGAGGTTGAGCACGTGGGACGGAGCGGTGCGTCCCCGCTCGAGGACGTCGAGGACGTGCGCCTCGAGAACGGGCCACGGCGCCGCGAGCAGGGCGGGGTCGAGGTTGCCCTGCAGGGGCACGTTGCCGCCGAGGCGCCGGTTGGCCTCGTCGAGCGGCACCCGGTAGTCGACCCCGACGACGTCGGCGCCGACGGAGTGCATCTCCTGGAGCAGTTCGCCGGTGCCGACGCCGAAGTGCACGACGGGAACGTTGCGGCGGATGGGCGCGTCAGCAGCGGGCGTCGTCTCCGCATACGTGAGGTCGCGCACGTGGGCGATCGCCGCAGCGGATGCCGGGGCGACGAACCTGCTGTAGTCGGCGAGGGAGAGCGCACCGGCCCAGGAATCGAAGAGCTGTGCGGCGCTCGCGCCTGCGAGCACCTGGGCGCGCAGGAAGCGGCCGGTCACCTCCGCGGTCCAGTCCATCAGGGAGGCCCAGGCCGCCGGATCGGCGTGCATCAGGGTGCGCGCGTGGATGTGGTCCTTGGACGGACCGCCCTCGACGAGGTAGGCCGCGAGGGTGAACGGCGCCCCGGCGAACCCGATCAGCGGGGTGCCGCCGAGCTGGGCGACCGTTCGGGCGACGGCCTTCCGGATCGGGTCGAGGGTGGTCTCGAGCACGGCGGGGTCGAGCGCGACGAGTTCCTCCACGTCGCGGGCGGTGCGGACGGCCTTGCCGAGCACCGGCCCCATCCCGGCGACGATCTCGACGTCGACGCCGACGAGCTTGAGCGGGATCACGATGTCGCTGAAGAGGATTCCCGCGTCCACCTGGTGCCGGTGCACCGGCTGGAGGGTGATCTCACTGGCCATCTCCGGGTCGAGGCACGCGTCGAGCATCCGGGTGCCGACCCGCAGCGACCGGTACTCGGGAAGGGAACGCCCGGCCTGGCGCATGAACCACACCGGCGTGACCTCCGGGCGGGTGCCCTGGTATGCGCGGATGAGGCGGGAATCGGCGGTGAGTCCGGAGGCGAGGGGGTGTTGCGCGTCGAGGTTCATTTGTGTCAATTCTGTCAAACTTTCAGGACTCCGATGCCGTGCGGATCTGATCCGCTCCCAGATGGACAACGTAGACTCACCGAGTGCTGATCTGCCTGTCCGCGAACCACAAGAACTCGAGTTTCGATGTACTCGAGAAGCTGTCCGTCGGCGCGCCCGGCACGGCAGGCGGCATCATCGAGCGGTACCCGACCCTGTCGGGAGCGGTCATCGTCGCGACCTGCAACCGCTTCGAGGCCTACCTCGACCTCGACGAGCCGGACGGCGCCTCCCCTCTCGAGGCTGTCCAGGCCGCGATAGCCGGCGTCAGCGCCGGAACGGGCGTCACCGCAGACGTCCTCCGCGAGACCCTCGACTTCGTGCACGGCAACGGCGTCGCCGAGCACCTGTTCGCCGTGACGAGCGGACTCGAATCCGTCGTCGTCGGCGAGGGCGAGATCGCCGGCCAGGTGCGCCGCTCCCTCGAGGAGGCCCGCGAGCGCGGCACGACCACCCCCGAACTCGAGCGCCTGTTCCAGCGCGCGTCGCAGACCTCCCGCGGCGTCAAGAACCGCACCGGCATCGGCGCCGCCGGACGCTCACTCGTGCGCCTCGCCCTGCAACTCGCCGAGACGCGGATCGTAGACTGGGGGACCGCCCGCGTCCTACTCGTCGGCACCGGCCGCTACGCCGGCGCCAGCCTCGCGGCCCTCCGCGACCTCGGCGTCACGGACGTGCGGGTCTACTCGCCAACGGGCCGGGCCGCCAAGTTCGCGGGTTCGCACGGCATCATGCCCGTCTCCGAGCGGGCGTTCGCCCTCGAGGCCGACCGTGCAGACCTGATCCTGACCTGCACGACCGTCGAGCACCACGTCGTCACGGCCGCGCTGCTCCGCGCGGGCGCCGCAGCGAACGAGGATGTCGGCACCGGCGCAGAGCCGGAAGCTCCTGCTGCCAGGCGACTCATCATCGACCTCGGCCTGCCGCGCAACGTCGCCCCCGATGTCACTGAGATCCCGGGCGTCGAGCTGCTCGACCTCGAGACCATCCGCATCCACGCCCCGCTCGAAGAGCTCAATGCGACGAGCGAGGCCCGCCTGCTCGTCGGCCGCGCCGCGCGCAAGTTCTCGGCGGTCGCAGAAGAGCAGAGCCTCGCACCGGCGGTCGTCGCGTTGCGCAGCCACGTCTTCGACCTTCTCGATTCCGAGATCGAACGGGCGCGCGCGCACGGCGACGACACCGAACAGACCGAGCGGGCGCTGCGCCACCTCGCGAGCGTTCTGCTGCACACTCCGATGGTCCGCTCGCGCGAACTCGCGAGGGCCGGCGAGCAGGCCGCGTTCACCGGCGGCCTCGACGCCCTGTTCGGCATCCGGGTCGAGCTACCGACCTCGGCGACCGGCGTCGGGGCCGACGTGCCGACGGAACCGTTCCCCGGGTCGGCGCACCGGGCATCCTGAGCGCTCGGGCTCGGCGTCTCGGCGTCTCGTCAGCGAGCGCGGGAGCTGCGCCGCTGCGCGGGTGGCGGACCACACGCGCAGCGGCGAAAAGCCCGCGCTCGGGTCAGGCTCCGCGGAGGCGCTCGGCGAGGTAGGCGTCGAGCTTGTCCAGGGGCACCCGCTCCTGCTGCATCGTGTCGCGGTCGCGCACGGTGACGGCCTGGTCCTCGAGCGAGTCGAAGTCGACCGTGATGCAGTACGGGGTGCCGATCTCGTCCTGGCGGCGGTAGCGGCGCCCGATCGCGCCGGCGTCGTCGAAGTCGACGTTCCACGACTCGCGCAGGCGTGCGGCGAGCGAGCGGGCCATCGGCGAGAGCGCCTCGTTGCGGGAGAGCGGCAGCACGGCGGCCTTGATCGGCGCGAGGCGCGGGTCGAGCTTCAGCACGGTGCGCTTGTCGACGCCGCCCTTCGCGTTCGGCACTTCCTCCTCGTGGTACGCATCGACGAGGAATGCCATCAGCGAGCGGGTCAGGCCGGCTGCCGGCTCGATCACGTAGGGCACCCAGCGCTCGTTCTTGGTCTGGTCGAAGTACGACAGGTCCTTGCCGGATGCCGCCGCGTGCGTCTTGAGGTCGAAATCCGTGCGGTTCGCCACGCCCTCGAGTTCGCCGAACTCGCTCCCGCTGAACCCGAAGCGGTACTCGATGTCGACGGTGCGCTTGGAGTAGTGCGAGAGCTTCTCGGCGGGGTGCTCGAAGAAGCGCAGGTTCTCCGGCTCGATGCCGAGGCCGGTGTACCAGCTCATCCGCTGCTCGAGCCAGTACTCGTGCCAGGTCTCGTCCGTTCCCGGTTCGACGAAGAATTCCATCTCCATCTGCTCGAACTCGCGGGTGCGGAAGATGAAGTTTCCGGGTGTGATCTCGTTGCGGAAGCTCTTGCCGATCTGGCCGATGCCGAACGGGGGCTTCATCCTGGCCGCCTGGAGCACGTTGGCGAAGTTCACGAAGATGCCCTGCGCGGTCTCCGGGCGCAGATAGTGCATGCCCGCCTCGTCGTCGACGGGGCCGAGGTAGGTCTTGAGCAGGCCGGAGAAGGCGCGCGGCTCGGTCCAGGTGTGCCGGTTGCCGCAGTTCGGGCAGGGGATGCCGTCGAGGCCGCCCTCGGCGGGACGCCCCTTCTTCTCCTCGAACTCCTCCTCGAGGTGGTCGGCGCGGAAACGCTTGTGGCAGCTCGTGCACTCGACGAGCGGGTCGCTGAAGACCTCGACGTGACCGGATGCCTCCCACACCTTCCTGGGCAGGATCACCGAGGAGTCGAGGCCGACCACGTCGTCGCGGCTCGTGACCATGAAGCGCCACCACTGCTTCTTGATGTTCTCCTTGAGCTCGACGCCGAGGGGCCCGTAGTCCCACGCGGACCGGGATCCGCCGTAGATTTCACCCGCCTGAAAGACGAACCCGCGGTGGCGGGCGAGGGCGATGACGGAATCGAGGCGGGAGGGTGCGGCCACGGTGGCTCCAATGGTCGAGGGTGGATGTGGGGCGGCGCTTCCGGAAATTCCCGGTCAGGCGTACCCATTTTAGGCTCTCGTCCCGGTGCGACCCTCAGGCTGTTAGCATTGCTAAGGAATCATCACGAATTCAGCTCACACTCAGCTTGGATTCGGCACGAACGCGAGCCGCACCTCAGCACCATCTGCACCACCTCAAAGGAGAGATCATGGGCACCAGGCCCCGCACGCCGAACGACGCTTTCACGGGGGCTGATCCGCTCGATCGCGATCCGGCCCTACTCCCCGTCGCCCTCGACCAGACAGAACATGACGCGCAGGAGCGGCGCTGGACCCCGGCCAAGATCGCACTCTGGGCCGGCATCTCCCTCCTCGGCGGACTGAGCTGGGTCATGCTCGCGGTCGTCCGCGGTGAGACCGTCAACGCCATCTGGTTCGTCTTCGCCGCGGTGTGCACCTACCTGATCGGTTATCGCTTCTACTCGAACTACATCCAGAAGCACCTGCTGAAGCCGGACGACCGCAGGGCGACCCCCGCGGAGTACAAGGCGGACGGCAAGGACTTCGCGGCGACAGACCGCCGGGTACTCTTCGGCCACCACTTCGCCGCGATCGCCGGGGCGGGACCGCTCGTCGGCCCTGTGCTCGCCGCGCAGATGGGCTACCTGCCCGGCACGATCTGGATCATCGTCGGCGTCGTTCTCGCCGGGGCGGTGCAGGACTACATCGTGCTGTTCTACTCGATGCGTCGCGGCGGCCGTTCCCTCGGCCAGATGGCCCGCGACGAGCTCGGCAAGATCGGCGGCACCGCCGCCCTGATCGCCACGATGGCGATCATGGTCATCATCGTCGCCATCCTCGCCCTCGTCGTGGTCAACGCCCTCGCTGCGAGCCCCTGGGGCGTCTTCTCGGTCGGGATGACCATCCCGATCGCGCTCTTCATGGGCTGCTACCTGCGCTTCTTCCGGCCGGGCAAGGTCAGTGAGGTCTCGATCATCGGGTTCGTGCTGCTCCTGGCCGCGATCATCGGCGGCGGCGCCATCTCGAACACGGCGTGGGGAGCGGCGTTCTTCCACGTCGACCCGGTGCCGCTCGCGATCGGCATCATCATCTACGGCTTCGTCGCCGCGATCCTCCCGGTCTGGCTGCTGCTCGCCCCGCGCGACTACCTCTCGACCTTCATGAAGATCGGCACGATCGGGATGCTCGCGATCGCGATCATCATCGTGCGCCCGGAGATCACCGTCCCCGCCTTCAGCGAGTTCGTCGCCAACGGCGGACCGGTCGTGAGCGGGTCGCTCTTCCCGTTCCTCTTCGTCACGATCGCCTGCGGCGCCCTGTCCGGTTTCCACGCCCTGATCGCCTCCGGCACGACTCCGAAGCTCATCGAGAAGGAACGCCAGACCCGCTTCATCGGCTACGGCGGCATGCTCATGGAGAGCTTCGTCGCGATCATGGCCCTCGTCGCCGCCGTCTCGATCGACCGCGGCATCTACTTCGCGATGAACTCCTCGGCAGCCCTCACCGGGGGCACCGTCGAAGGCGCCGTCGCGTTCGTCAACAGCCTCGGGCTCACCGGGGTCAACCTCACCCCCGAGATGCTCACCCAGACCGCGAAGGACGTCGGCGAGGCCACGATCGTCTCCCGCTCCGGCGGCGCGCCGACGCTCTCCGTCGGGCTCGCGCACATCATGCAACAGGTCGCAGGCGGCTCGGGCATGATGGCGTTCTGGTACCACTTCGCGATCATGTTCGAAGCCCTGTTCATCCTCACCGCCGTCGATGCGGGCACCCGCGTCGCGCGCTTCATGCTCCAGGACAGCCTCGGCAACTTCTTCCCGAAGTTCAAGAACACCTCGTGGCGCACGGGGGCGTGGCTCACCACGGGCATCATGGTGCTCCTCTGGGGCGCGGTGCTGATCATGGGCGTCACGGACCCGCTCGGCGGGATCAACACCCTGTTCCCGCTCTTCGGCATCGCGAACCAGCTGCTCGCCGCCATCGCGCTCGCGGTGTGCATGGCGATCGTCGCGAAGCAGGGCAAGTTCAAGTACATCTGGATCGTCGCCGTTCCCCTCGCGTTCGCCGCGATCATCACGATCTATGCCTCGATGCTGAAGATCTTCTCAACCATCCCGGCCGTCGGGTACTTCGCGCAGAACAAGGCGTTCTCCGACGCCCTCGCCGCCGGGAAGACCTCCTTCGGCACGGCGCCGAGCGTTGCGGCGATGGAGGCCGTCGTGCGCAACACGATGGTGCAGGGACTCCTGTCGATCCTCTTCGTCACCCTCGCGATCATCGTGATCGTCTCCTCGGTCGTGGCGACCTGGAAGTCCTGGAAGAGCCGCGACTTCGGCACCAACGAGGACCCCGCGCTCCCGTCGCAGATGTTCGCGCCGTCCGGCTTCCTGCCGACCCCGGCCGAAAAGGAACTGCAGGGTCGCTGGGACGCCCAGGCCGCCGCCGAGAAGAGCGCCAGGAGGGCCCAGGACACCGGCGCCGGCGCCCCTGGCCGGTGACGGTCCGGTGACGGAATCCGGGGCGGGCCGGGGGCAGCGGATGCCCTCGGCCGGCGTGACACCGCTCGCTGCGGTTCGCAGCGGCATCCGCCGGGCAGCGCGGGGTCTGGCCTGGTACGTCAAGGGGGTGCTGGGAGAGGACGCCTGGGACAAGTACCGGGCGCATCACGAAGCGGCGCACGGGGCAGCCGACCCCGCCCATCCCGGGGAGCGGATGATGACCGAACGCGAGTTCTGGCGGGACCAGACCGACCGCCAGGACGCCAACCCGCAGGGCCGCTGCTGCTGACCCTCTGAGGCTCGCGAAAGCGGGTGAATCGTCGTCTTGACTGGGGCAAACAGACGGCTCACCCGCTTTCGCGCATCCGGACGGGGAATTCCGGCCGGCGCCGCTCGCACCGAATGTCCAGCTTGCTTTCCTAACGTCGAAAACAACAGAGTCGCAGGGCTCGCGTTGGCTTCGGGAGAGGGCGGTCGAATGGGCACTCGTTCCGCCGCGGGGCGTCTCGGGATCGCCGCGGGAGCAGCAGGCGTCGTTGTGCTCGTCGCCACCGTCGTCGTCGCGCTCAACGTCACGACGGGACTCGTGCGGCCGGACGAGGCCGTCCCCCCGATGTCCCTCCCCCTCCTCTCCGCACCGATGGCGGCGGGGGCCCCGGATGCTGCATCCCCCCTCCCCGGGACCTGGCGGCCCCCGGCCGACCTGCCGTCCACGGGCAGCTTCGGCAGCGTGCGGATCCCGGCGACCGTATCCGGCTTCAGCGCGCGCGACGCGGAGGTCTACCTCCCGCCCGCCGCCCTCGTCCCCGATGCCCCGGCCCTGCCGTTCGTGCTGATGATGATGGGACAGCCGGGAGACCCGGACGCCGGACCGATCGCATCCGTGCTCGACGCCTTCGCCGCAGCCCACAACGGCCTCGCCCCGATCGTGCTCGTGGCCGACCAGCTGGGGGATCCCGACGTCGACTCGCTGTGCCTGGACACGGCGGAATACGGCCAGGTCGAGACGTACCTCGAGCGGGACGTTCTCGACTGGGCGCGCGGCAACCTGAACATCCAGACCGGCCGCGACTCGTGGACCGTCGCAGGGTTCTCGAACGGCGGCCAGTGCGCCCTGTCGCTCGCGCTCCGGTACCCGGAGGTCTGGGGCAGCCTCATCGACGCCTCCGGCACCGCGTATGCCGGCCTCGAAACGGAGCCCGACGTGCTCGCTGACGTGTTCGGGGGGGACCAGGCGGCCTATGACGCCACGAAACCGGCCACACTGCTCGGCGAGAGACGCTACCCTGACACCACGGCCGTGTTCACGGTCGGCTCGGAGGACTCGGAGATGGAACCGGGACTCAAGGATCTGAGCGGAACGGCCAAGGCTGCGGGGGTAGCGGTGACGTACTACGAGGTGCCCGGCGAGGGCCATTCCCTCGAGGCGCTGGACGGTGGGCTCACCCGGGCCTTCGGCGTGCTCGCGAGCAGACTCGGGCTCGGCTAGGGCGTGGACGGTCTCGGGGGGCTGCTGAGACTCGACATCGTTCACCCGCCGGTGACACTCGTGGCGTGGGTGCTCTCCGCCGCCGCAGTCGTCTTCCTGCTCGCCAGGCCGCCGCGCAGGCGCTGGCTCCTGACCGTCGGAATCGGGATCGGGTCCGGCCTCCTCGCCGCCGTGCTGACCTGGTTCCTCACGGTTCGCGTTTTCAACCTGTTCGGGGTGGGTCTCGGCGCCGTGACCTACCTCTGGCTGGCGGCGGCGTGCGGGGCCATCGGGCTCGCCCTGGTCAACCTTTGGAAGACGCGTCCCCTGCGCCGGAGCATCGCGGCGGTTTCGGTGCTGCTGTTCGCGGCGACCGGCGCGCTCGGCATCAATGCCGGCTACGGACTCGATCGCACGCTCGGCGCCCTCCTCGGGATCAACGTCCTTCCGCCCATCGCCCTCACGGCGCCGACATTGCGCCCCAGCGTGGGCGACGAGCGTCCCGGGCACGCCAACCGACCGCTCTGGCAGACCTGGACACCCCCGCCCGGACTCCCCGCGACGGGGAGCATCGGAAGTCAGGCCATCCCGAACCCGCTCTCCGGTTTCGTGGCCCGCCCGGCCGGCGTCTACCTGCCGCCGGCGGCCCTGGTGCCGAATGCCCCAGCCCTGCCGCTCGTGATCCTCCTGATGGGTCAACCGGGCAACCCGGACCCCGAGCAGGCAGCGGAGAGCCTCGACCGTGCGGCCGCCCGGCACGGCGGGCTGGCCCCGATCGTCCTGGTGGCCGACCAGCTGGGGAACCCGGCCGCCGATCCGCTCTGCCTCGACACCGCCAGATTCGGCAAGGTCGAGACGTACCTGACCCGGGATGTCGTCAGTTGGGCATCCGCCAACCTCAACGTGATCCAGGACCACCGGTACTGGACGATCGCCGGGTACTCGAACGGCGGCCAGTGCGCCATCTCGCTCGCGGCCAAGCACCCGGACATCTGGTCCAACGTGCTCGACATCTCCGGCGAGGTCTCGCCGGGGTCCGAGGTTCCGACGAGGACGCTCAACGACGTCTTCGGCGGCGACCAGGCGGCATACGACGCCCAGAAGCCGGTCAACCTGCTCGCCGCCCACCGGCTCCCCGGGGACTTCGCGGTCTTCACCGTCGGAGCCCTGGACACCCAATTCTCCGGCGGCCAACGGATCCTCGCCGCCGCAGCGCAGGATGCCGGGATCACCACGGTCTACCGGGAGGTTCCCGGCGCCGACCATGGAGGGTCCGCCCTGACCGGCGGCCTCGACCTGGGCTTCGACGCCCTCTTCCCGCGCCTCGGCCTCGCCCCTCCCCCCTCCTGACCTCGCGGGTAGTGTCGCTCGCATGAGGACAGGCGACGCGAGCGGGGACGAGGTGCCGCGCATCCACCCGGAGTCGGTGGACGAGTGGCGGGCCTGGCTCGGGGAGAACCACCAGGCGGCGACGGCCGTGTGGCTCGTGTTCTGGCGGAAGGCGTCCGGCCGCCCCATCCTCGCCTACGAGGACGCCGTGCTCGAGGCGCTCGCGGTCGGCTGGATCGACAGCAAGCCGGGCCGGCTGGACGAGCACCGGACCATGCTCTACTTCTCGCCACGGAAACGCGGCAGCGCCTGGGCCCGGCCGAACAAACTGCGCATCGAGGTGCTCAGGAGCGAGGGGCGGATGCTGCCCGCCGGTGAGGCCGTCGTCGCGGCCGCAGAGGCGGACGGCTCCTGGACCCGGCTCGACGAGGTCGAGAACCTCACGGTTCCCGCAGACCTCGGCTCCGCGCTTGACGGGATCGAGGGTGCGCGGGCGCAGTGGGACGCGTTCCCGCCCTCGGCTCGCCGCGGCATCCTCGAATGGATCGTGCAGGCGAAGACGCCGGCGACCCGGGCGAAACGCGTCGACGAGACCGCCCGGCTCGCCGGCCGGGGCGAGCGGGCGAACCAGTGGAAGCCGAAACCTCCGCCCGCGGCCGACTGAGCGCGTGGGCGGGTCAGCGCCGGAGGGGCTGCTGCTCCTGGGCGCGCACCGCGCCGCGGCCGACGAGGAGCGTGCCGCAGAAGCCGATCGCGAGGGCGACGAGCACGCCGAGGTTCGCGAACGCCCAGTCGCCGGTCCGGCCGCCGAGGCCGAGGGGGCCGAGCAGGTACCCCTGCCAGGCGAGCCAGTCCGCGAAGCCGTTGGTGACGAGGCCCCAGCCCACGACGGAACCGAGCCCGAGGAGTCCGAGCGCGCCGACCCGCACGCTCCCGTAGCGCCCGCGCGGGTCGAGGAGGGCCCCGGCGTCGTAGTCGGAGCGGCGGAGCGCGAAGTCGGCGAGGAAGATGCCGCACCAGGCCGCGACGGGGACGCCGAGGGTGATCAGGAAGCCCTGGAACGGACCGAGGAAGCTCCCGGCGAAGAACACGACGTAGATCGCGCCGAGCACCATGATCACCCCGTCGATCCCGGCCGCGACGAAGCGCGGCACCCGCAGCCCGGTGGTGAGGAGCGCCAGCCCGGAGGAGTAGATGTCGAGCACGGCGCCCCCGATCAGGCCGAGCACCGCGACGAGGGCGAACGGCACGAGGAACCACACCGGGAGGATCGTCGTGAGCGCCCCGATCGGGTCGACGGCGATGGCGGCGCTGAGGTCGGTCGAGGATCCCGCGAGCAGGAGCCCGAAGAGGAGCAGCACGACGGGGGCGAGCGAGGCGCCCAGGGTCGTCCAGCCGACGACGCCGCGGCTGGAGGCCGAGCGGGGCAGGTACCGGGAGTAGTCCGCGGCGGCCTGCACCCAGCCGAGGCCGAAGCCCGTCATCATGAACACGAGCGCGCCGATCACGTGCGGAAGGTCTCCGCCGGGGATCGCCGCGATTGCTCCGACATCGATGTGGTCGACGACGAGGAACACATAGACGACCGTGAGCAGGCCCGTGACGATCGTGATCCACTTCTGCAGGCGCATGATCAGGTCGAACCCGAAGACGCCGCCCGCCACGATCAGGCCGGCCACGACGACGAGGGCCACCACCTGGGTGAGCACCCCGCCGTCCCAGCCGAGCTCGGTGAACACGGTCGCCGTCGCGAGCACCGCGAGCGAGGCGAGCACGGTCTCCCAGCCGACCGTGAGCAGCCACGACAGCGCAGACGGCACCCGGTTGCCGTCGACGCCGAACGCCGCCCGGCTCAGGGTCATCGTCGGCGCGTGGCCGCGCTTGCCCGCGAGCGCCACGAAACCGCACAGCGCGAAGGAGAGCACGATCCCGACGAGGCCGACGATCGTGGCCTGCCAGAACGAAATGCCGAACCCGAGCAGGAACGAACCGTAGCTGATGCCGAGAACAGAGACGTTCGCCGCGAACCACGGCCAGAACAGCTCGCGCGGGCGGCCGCGATGCTCAGCGCGGTCGATCGCGTTGATGCCGTTGAGCTCGACCTCGAAGACCGGGCGGATGCCGGGGCTCGCTCCCGGCAGTCCGGCGTCCGTCTGCGCGTGCGTCCGGTCGTTCGCGGACATCCGCTGCCCCTCTCCTCGGCGGGTCTCGGTCAGGTGTTCGGTGTTCAGGTGTTCAGGCGTTCGGGACTCAGGTCTTCAGGTACTCAGGTACTCAGGAACTCGGTTTCAGTGCACGTACTCGAGCAGGTCGAGGCCGACGGCGCGCATCCCGTCGAGGACCGCGAGGCGCAGCGGGAGGCGGGTGTCGGCGAAGGACATCGAGACGGCATAGGCGACGCCGGCCCGCGGGCCGCGGAGCACTCCGGCCTCGCTCCGGACGCCGGGCGCCGTTCCGGTCTTGTTGACGAGCAGCAACCCGTGGTCGCCGCCACGGTGCGCGAACGGATCGAGCCCGAACGCGCTCGCGACGAGGGAGAGATCCGCGCCGAGCGACAGCCAGCCGATCACGCGTTCGCTCGTCGCGGCATCCACGACCTCACCGCGGGCAAGGGACGTGAAGAGGCCCGTGAGCTCCTGGGCGCTACCGACGGAGAGCTGGGGCGCGTGGTCGGGGCCGCGTTCGTCGCGGACGAGGTCGAGCAGCGCGGTGTGGGAGATGCCGAGCTGTTCGGTGCGGGCCTGGACCGCCGCGAGGCCGACCGCGCGCAGGAGCACGTTCGCGGCGAGGTTGTCGCCGACACCGCCGACGAGGGCGGCGAGGTCTGCGACGGGCAGCGACGGGGCCTGCAGGTGCTGCCAGACGCCAGAACCCCCGACGGAGTCCGCCGGGGTGCGGTCGAGGATGGTGAGGGCGCCGAATTCGGCGTTCGGGAGCCGGGCGGCGACCTCGACCAGGAGGAGGACGGTTCCGATCCCTGCCGTCGGCATCACGACGTGGTCGTCGACGGAGAAGAGGACCTTGCCCGTCGCGAGGTCGGTGGCGCGGGCCGAGACCTGGACGCCCTCGACGGCGAGGTTGCCGAGCGCCTGGAACCCGCGGCCGAAATTCGCCATCGGCTCCGAGACGCCGTGACGTCCCCTGCTCGGGGCACCACGACGCGACCGTCGCTCCGATTCCCGCGCTGGCGTGGACACTTTTTCGGGTCCCTCCGTGTTCCGGCTCCTTGTTCCCCTCAGCACCATAGCCCAGACGCCCGACCTGCGCCGGAGCGGGACGCCCCTGGGCGCCCCGGCACGTCCCGCTCGGCTACCAGATGGTGACGCGCTTGTCCGGGTCGAGCCAGAGCTCATCGCCGGGCGCGACGCCGAAGGCCGCGTAGAACTCGTCGATGTTCCGCACGATCTGGTTGCAGCGGAACTCGTTCGGCGAGTGCGGGTCGATCGAGATGAGGCGGATGGCCTCCTCGTCGCGCATCTTCAGCTGCCAGGCCTGGGCCCAGGAGAGGAAGAAGCGCTGGGCTCCGGTGAAACCGTCGATCACGGGCGGCTCTGCGCCGTCGAGGGAGATCAGGTAGGCCTTCCAGGCGATCGACAGGCCGCCGAGGTCGCCGATGTTCTCGCCGATCGTGAGCGCGCCGTTGACGTGGTGCTCGGGGATCTGCTTGGGGGCGAGGGCATTGAACTGCTCGATGAGCGAGCTCGTGCGCTCTTCGAAGGCCGCACGGTCTTCCGCGGTCCACCAGTCGGTCAGGAGCCCGTCGCCGTCGTACTTCGAGCCCTGGTCGTCGAAGCCGTGCCCGATCTCGTGCCCGATGACGGCGCCGATGGCACCGTAGTTCGCCGCGGCATCCCGCTCGTCGGAGAAGAACGGGACCTGCAGGATGGCCGCGGGGAAGACGATCTCGTTGAAGCCGGGGTTGTAATAGGCGTTGATGGTCTGCGGCGTCATGAACCACTCGTCGCGGTCGAGGGGCTTGCCGATCTTGCCGAGTTCGCGCTGGAACTCGAATTCGTTCGCGGCGCGCACGTTCTTGATCAGGTCGCCTGCGTCCATCGACAGGCTGGAGTAGTCGCGCCACTTGTCGGGGTAGCCGATCTTGGGGGTGAACTTCTCGAGCTTGTCCTGGGCACGCGCCCGGGTCTCCGGGGTCATCCAGTCGAGTTCGGCGACGCTCTGCCGGTAGGCCTCGACGAGGTGGCCGACGAGCACGTCCATGCTCGCCTTCGCGCTCGGCCGGAAGTGCCGTTCGACGTAGATCCGGCCGACGGCCTCGCCGAGCGATCCCTCGACGAGGGAGACGCCGCGCTTCCACCGGTCGCGCAGCTGCGGGGTGCCGGTGAGCGTGCGGCCGTAGAAGTCGAAGCTCGCCTCGACGAAGTCGTCGGAGAGGTACGAGGCGCTCGAGCGGATGATCTGCCAGCGCAGCCAGTCCTTCCACCCGTCGATCCCGTCCTCTGTCAGCATCTCGGCCAGTCCGGTCACGAAGCTCGGCTGGCGGACGACGATCTCGTCGAGCGCACCGGCGGGGGCGTCGAGTCCCGCGAGCCAGAGGTGCAGGTCCGCCCCGGCCGCGAGCGCCGTGACCTGGCCCCAGGTCTTGAGGTTGTAGGTCTTTTCGCTGTCGCGGGAGCGCACGTTGTCCCAGTGGTGCCCGGCGAGTGCGGTTTCGAGTTCGAAGACCCGGCTGGCGCGCACCGCGGCGTTGTCGATGCCGGCGAGGCCGAACATCCGCTCGAGGAAGGAACGGTAGGCGTCGCGGACGGCGGCGAACTTCTCCTCGCGATAGTAGGACTCGTCCGGCAGGCCGAGGCCACCCTGTTCCATGAAGACGAGGTAACGCTCCGGGTTGCCCGGGTCGTTGTCGACGTAGAGCTGGAAGGCGCCGGCGACGCCGGCGCGCTCGAGGCGGCCGAGGGTGCCGAGCAGGGAGGCGACCCCGTCGATCGCGTCGACGGCCAGGAGGTCGGCGACGAGCGGCGTCGCGCCGAGCGCGTTCACCCGCTGCTCGTCCATGAAGCTTGAGTAGAGGTCGCCGAACTTGCGGGCTTCCGTTCCCGGCTCAGCGGTCTGCGCCTCGAGGATGATCTCGCGCACGGCCTTCTCCGATTCCTCGGCGAGAAGGTAGAACGATCCCCAGCGGGCCTTGTCCGCCGGGATCTCGGTGCGGTCGATCCATTTCCCGTTCACGTGACGGAAGAGATCGTCCTGCGGGCGGATGCCCGTGTCGAGTTCGTCGCGGTCGATTCCGGATGCGGTCCCCAGGTCAGTCATGCGTCCATGCTATTCGCTGTGCCCGGGAATTCGAGCCGAGAACCCCTGTCGGAGGGCGCCGCTAGAGTCGGGAGCATCGCCATCTTCCGCACGCAGCCCATCGACCGCGAGATCCTGCGCCTCGCCCTTCCGGCCTTCGGCGCCCTCGTCGCCGAACCGTTGTTCCTGCTCGCCGATTCCGCAATGGTCGGGCACCTCGGTGCGGTCGACCTGGCCGGGCTCGGACTCGCGAGCGCGGTGCTGCAGACCATCGTCGGGCTGATGGTGTTCCTCGCATACAGCACGACCCCCGCCGTCGCCCGCTGGCTCGGCGCGGGTGACCGCGGCAGGGCCGTGTCCGTCGGCATCGACGGGCTCTGGCTGGCGCTCGGCCTCGGGCTGGTGCTCGCGCTGCTCGGCGCGGCACTGAGCCCGCAGCTCGTGGGAGCGTTCGGCGCGGAGCCTGCCGTCGCCGCGGCATCCGCCCGGTACCTCACCGTGTCGATGCTCGGCCTCCCGGCGATGCTGCTCGTGTTCGCGGCGACGGGGCTGCTCCGCGGACTGCAGGACACCCGCACGCCGCTCTGGGTGGCCGGCCTCGGCTTCGCGGTCAACATCGTGCTCAACCTCTGGTTCATCTACGGCCTCGGGCTCGGGCTGGTCGGGTCTGCGTTCGGCACCGTCGTCGCGCAGTGGGCGATGGTCGCGGTCTACCTCGTCGTGGTCGTGCGGCACGCCCGGCGCGAGGGCGCCCGGCTGCGTCCGCACCGCAGCGGGATGCTGCGGGGAGCGTCGAGCGGCGGCTGGCTGTTCCTGCGCACGGCGAGCCTGCGTGCGGCGATGCTGCTCGCGGTGTTCGTGGCGACGAGCCTCGGCTCGCCCCAGCTCGCGGCGTTCCAGATCGCGATGACCGTCTTCGCGGCGATGGCGTTCGCCCTCGACGCGCTCGCGATCGCCGCCCAGGCCCTCGTCGGGCGCGGCCTCGGGGCCGGCGACCTCCCCGAAGTGCGGGCGGTGCTGCGGCGGTGCCTCGAGTGGGGCCTGCTCGGGGGTGCGGCGATCGGCGCGCTGCTCGTCGTGACGAGCCCCCTGCTCGGCGGCCTGTTCACGACGGCGGCAGAGGTGAGCTCGCTCCTCCCCCTGACGCTCGTGGTCCTCGGCCTGTCCGGCCCGCTCTGCGGACTCGTCTTCGTGCTCGACGGCGTGCTGATCGGCGCGGGTGACGCCCGCTACCTCGCCGTGACCGGAATGGTCAATCTGCTGGTCTTCGTCCCGCTGGCCTGGGCGGTGCTCGCCTGGGCGCCGCAAGGGGCCATCGGGCTCGCCTGGCTGATGGCGGCGTTCGCGTTCGGCTATCTCGGCGCACGCGGCGTCACCCTCGGCCTGCGCGCCCGCGCCGCGCGCTGGATGGTCGTCGGCGCCCGCTGAGCCGCCCCGCTCCAGCTCCGCCCCGCATCCGCCCGATTCACGGCCGCGCGCCCTCTGCGCCGTTTCGCGCCAGGCACGCCTGGCGCGAAACGGCGCACGTGTAGCGCGCGCACGTCGGGACCCAGGGCTGCGGCTAGCGGATGCGGCGGTGCACGGACTGCGGCTTCAGGTACGCGTGCAGTCCCTCGCGTCCGAACTCGGCGCCGAGTCCGGAGTCGTGGCGGCCGGCGAAGGGAGCGTTGTGGTTCGAGGCGAAGAAACCGAGTCCGACGGAACCGGTGTCCATCCGGGTGGCCGCATCGAACGCTGCGTCGGCATCCGCTGAGAACACCGTGCCGCCGAGGCCGAACGCGGTGTTGTTCGCGATGCCGATCGCCTCGTCGAGGGTGTCGTAGCGCAGGATCGACAGCACGGGCCCGAAGATCTCCTCGCGCGCGATCCGCATCCCCGGCGTCACGCCGGTGAACACGGTCGGCGGCACGAAGTAGCCGCGGTCGAAGCCGCTCGGCACATCCCCGCCGGTGGTCGCCCTGGCACCCTCTGCGATGCCGGAGCGGATGTACGCACGCACCGTGTCGCGCTGGGCGCGCGTCGCGGCGGGCCCGAAGACGGTGTCCGGGTCCATCGGGTCGCCCTGTCGCGCGGCCTGGACCGTGGCCGTGACCATGTCGACGAGTTCGTCGTAGCGCCCGGCCGGCGCGAGGATGCGCGTGGAGATGTAACAGGTCTGCCCGGTGTTGCGCAGGCAGCTGCGGATCAGCACCTGCTGCATCGCCGAGAGGTCGACGTCCGGCAGCACGAGTGCGGAGGACTTGCCGCCGAGCTCGAGGGTGACCGGCCGCAGCAGCTCGCCGCACGCCCCGGCGATGCGGCGCCCGACCGGGGTCGAGCCGGTGAAGGCGACCTTGTCGACACCGGGGTGCCGCACGAGGGCGTCGCCGACGGCGCTGTTCCCGGTGACGATGTTCACGACACCGGCGGGGATGCCCGCCGCTGCGACCGCATCCGCGATGAAGCGGATCGAGAGCGGCGTCGGCGACGCCGGCTTGATCACGACGGTGCACCCGGCCATCAAGGCCGGCGCGAGCTTCGCCACGACGAGGTTGATCGGGAAGTTCCACGGCGCGATCAGCGCGCAGACGCCGACCGGGTCCTGCCGCACGACGGTTTCGGCGGAGCCGTCGGGGAACGGGCGCACGTCCACGGTCTCCAGGTAGCCGGCCAGGCCGGCGAAGTAGCGGAAGATCGCGGCCGCGTTCGAGGCCGCACGCCCGGTCTCTGCGACCGGCGAGCCGTTCTCCGCGGTGTTGGTGTGCGAGATCGCCACCGACCGCTTCTCGATCTCCCCGGCCAGGCGTTCCAGGTAGCCGGCACGCTCAGAGGGGGCCAGCCCGCGCCAGCCGTCGGCGCCCGCACGCGCGAACGCGCGACGGGCGGCCGCGACGGCGAGGTCGACGTCGGCAGTGGATGCCACCGGCACGCTGCCCCACGCCGCTTCCGTCGCCGGGTTGGTCACCGTGGTCCGCCCGGTTCCGCTCGCCGCACGCCAGGCGCCGTCGATGAAGAGGTCGTCGACGTGCCCGTATGGCAGGGTGGCCGGGAAACTCGCGGGCTGCGCCGGATTGCCGGCCGTGGCGCCTGTTGCCGGTGCGGTTGCCGGCGCCGCTGCCTCGTCTGTCGTCCGACCCGTCATCAGAGCACCGCGATCTTCAGCAGCGCCTCTGCCCTGTCGAGTTCGATCGTCGCCATCTCGAGGCCGGCGGCGGTGATGAGCTCCGGCAGGATCTCGGTGCGCAGGCGCCTGCAGTAGAACGACGGCGTCTGGCCGAACCAGCTCGAGGCGAGGGCTATGCCTGCCGGGGTGAAGCGCCAGAGCCGGTCCGCGTCGCGCACGAGCGAGTCCTCGATGGAGTACGACTCGACGCGGGTGTCGTGGCCGTCGATGATGTCGGTGACCCGGGTGATGAAGGCATCGTCGTAGCCGAGGCCCGGCAGCACCTCCCTCGCGATGAGGCAGCCCTTGAGTTCGTGCTCGTAGCGGATCTGGGCCTGGCGCCAGTTCGCGCCAAAGCCCTCGGAGATGATCTTGGTCTCGTCGACCCTGGCCCAGCCGCTGTCGTGCAGCAGGATGGCCACCCGCACGACGAGGGCGTCGGCCTCCGGGTATGCCTCGCAGAGCCGCTCGGCGAATGCGAAGGAGATCGGCACGTGGATGTCGTTGCTGCGCGTGCGCATCTCGGTCTCGACGGCGCGCCAGAGCGGGTCGAGGTCGCCAGGGCCGTCCGCGGCGACGGCGATGGGCGAGGTGTCGATGGACTGGTCGGTCTGCAGGGTCATGGCGTTCTCACTTCGAGGTCGGGGCGCGGGAGCGCGGAGGCTGGGGCTAAGCGGCCGGACTGCCGGCGGGAATGGGAACGGGGACGGCGGGAAGCACGACGGGAACCGGACTCGGCTCAGCACGCCCGGCATCCGCCGCTTCGACGGCCGCGAAGAGTTTCTTGAGCGGGACGGTGGTGTCGCTTGCGACATCCGCCGGCGCCGAGAGGCCCTTGTGCAGGGCGTTCTTCACGGCCATGAAATCGAGCGGGCTGTTGATGCAGTCGGCGGCGATGAGCCGCCCGCTCCGGTAGTAGAGCACCGAGAACTTCTCGGTGTCGGGGTCGCCGCGAAGCACGACCCGGTCGTGCCCGCCGCTCAGGCCGGCGATCTGCAGCTTGAGGTCGGCCTGGTCCGACCAGAACCACGGCACCGTGCGGTGCTCTGCGGGCAGCCCGAGCAGGGTGGCCGCGGCCACCTTGGCCTGCTCGACGGCGTTCTGCACGCTTTCGAGGCGGATGCGGCCGGCACCGAAGTCCCCGATCGACGGGTTCGGCATGTTGGCGCAGTCCCCGGCGGCGACGGTGAGTCCGTCGGAGGCGAGTGCACGGGAGTCGACGACGATGCCGTTCTCGACCTCGAGTCCGAGCTGCACGGCGAGCTCGGTGCGCGGCACGACGCCGACGCCGATCAGCACGACGTCCGCCGCCACGATCTCGCCGGGGCCTTCTTCGTCGCGCGAACCGAGCTCGACGCCGGTGACCCGGTCGTGCTCGCCGACGAACCGCACCACCTGCGCGTTCAGCACCACCCGGATGCCGCGGCGCCGGTGCGCCTGCAGGTAGAACTCGCTGGTCTGCTCGGAGACCGCCCTCCCGACGAGGCGGGGAGCCGCCTCGAGCACGGTGACGTTCTTGCCGGCGGACCGCGCCCCCGCCGCGACCTCGAGGCCGATGAAGCCGCCGCCGACAACAACGACGTTCCGCGCCTCACGCAGTTGCTGCTCGAGCACGGTCGCCTCCGTCGCGGTGCGCAGGTAGCTGACGCCCTCGAGCTCGGAGCCCTCGAACGGGATGGTGCGCGGCACGGCTCCGGTGGTGAGCGCGAGCCGGGCGAAGGCGAAGGTGCGGCCGGACTCCGCCGTCGCGACGCCGCCGTCCGCGTTCCGGATGATGCGGAAGATCCGCTCCCGCGGCACGAGCTCGATGGAATGCTCGCGGTAGAAATCGTGGGTGCGGAAGGCCAGGGAGTCTGCGGTCGCCTCGCCCTTGAGGAACGCCTTGGAGAGCGGCGGCCGCTGGTACGGGGCGTGCGGCTCCTCTCCGACGAGCGTGATCGGGTCGGTGTCGCCGAGTTCGCGCAGTGTCGAGGCGAGTTGCACCCCGGCCTGGCAGTTGCCGATGATGAGGGTGCCCAGCCGGGGAGCTTCGGTCGTGTCGCCCATGCCGGTCACACCTGCGTTTCGGGGGTCTGCACGTGCACGGACACGTCGTCGGAGAGTTTCAGCTGGCAGGAGAGCCGGGAATTGTCCTCCCGGTCGACGGCCGTACCGTCGAGCATGTCGTCCTCGAGATCGAGCTTCGGCGGGAACAGCCCCGCGCTGTCCGCGCAGAGGAAGACATGGCAGGTGGCGCAGGACAGGCTGCCGCCGCACTCGGCGACGATCCCGGGAACGCCGTTGCGCACCGCGGTCTCCATCACGGAATCGCCCGCGAATCCGGTGACGATGGTCTCTGTGCCGTCGAAGGCGACGTAGCTCACGGTTGGCATTTCTCGGTCTCCTGGTTCGGTTCTCGGGGTGACGGGTGGGTCAGAGGAACTGCCGGCCGCCGTCGACCACGAGGGTCTGGCCGGTGATGTAGTCGCTGCCGGGTGCGGCGAGGAACAGGGCTGCGCCGACGATGTCCTCCGGTTCGCAGGCCCGCTTGAGCGAGCCGCGGTCGACGCCGTAGCTCTCGGCGCCCGCGATGAGCCCGTAGCTGGCCTCGGTCAGGGTGAAGCCCGGGGCGATCGCGTTGACGGTCACGTTGCGGTCGCCGAGTTCCTTGGCGAGCACCCGGGTCAGCGCGATCACGCCGCCCTTCGAGGCCACGTAGTGGGCCCAGTGCGCCGAACCGCTCATCACCGTGGCGGAGGAGAGGTTGATCACCTTTCCGCCGTCCGGCAGGTAGGGCGTGCAGGCCCGGGTGACGAGCCACGGCCCCTTGAGGTTCACGGCCATCACCCGGTCCCACTCGTCCGGGTCGAGCTCGGTGAAGGGGGCTCGGGTCACGGTCGCGTAGATCGCGGCGTTGTTGATGACGACGTCGATCACGCCGGCGTGGGCCGGGGGCGCCTGACCGGGGGCGGATGCGCCGGGCCGGGCCTCGGGGGCCCAGCCGGCGGCATCCGCTGCCAGCCGGGTGACCGAGGCGAGGTCGGTGACGTCGACCGGGAGGGCGATGGCGGTGCCGCCGGCCGCCTCGACGAGCGCGACGGTCTCCCGTGCGCCCTCGAGGTTGACGTCGGCGACGACCACCCGGTCGCCCTGGGCCGCGAAGCCCAGGGCGAAGGCACGGCCCAGGCCGCCGGCGGCGCCGGTGATCAGCACCGTCCGCCGCAAGGCCCCGGCCGTGCCGCGCTCAGGCATGGCTGCTCTCGGCGAGGACGGCGTCGAGCTGGGCTGCCGCGGCCGGGGCCATGGCGAGGTCGTGCTCGTGGGCCAGGCCGGCAACGTCCTGGCCTGCGCCGTGGTCGTCGACGATCGTCACGGTTCCGTTGTTCCCGTCGACCCGCAGCCACTGTCCCGTCCTGATCTGGGCGGATGCGGTTCCGGTTCCGGTGACCGCCGGCATCCCGTACTCGCGGCAGACGATGGCCGCGTGGCTCATCATGCCGCCGATGTCGGTGACGGTCGCGCGGATCTTCCCGAAGATCGGGCCCCACGACGGCGCGGTGACGGGAGCGACGAGGATGTCGCCCTCCTGCACCTCGGAGAGCTGGTCGGAGCTGCTGATGACCCGGGCCGGGCCCTCGGCGACGCCGCTCGAGGCGGCCATGCCGCGGAACTCGCCCTCCGGCGCGTCGGAGTCGCCGAGCCAGTTCTTGATCTGGTCGCTCGTGATGCCCCAGAGCATCAGGGTGAAGGGTTCGGTGATCACGGCGGGCGGGGTGTTCAGCGCCGGCTGCGGGCGCTCCTCGGAGAGCGCGTCGACGATGACCCTGCGCCGGGCGACCTCGGCAGGCCAGTAGTCCGGGCCGATCGCGGGAGCGCCGACGGCCCAGCCGGTGACGTAGTCGAAGAGCGTCTCGCGCACCTCATCGCGGCGGAGGTAGAACATGTCGTTCGCCTCCGGCCAGAACCCGGCCTCTGAGAGCATCTTCGAGAGCTGGCGGGCCTTCCGCCAGAAGACGCCCATGGTCCAGTGCTCGATGTAGAAGTTGTGGTTCTCCACGTAGGGGTAGACCTGCCGCGCAAGGCCGAGCTTGCCCTGGAACGCGGCGAGCTGTTCGGGGCTGAGAAGTTCGGAGTACTCCTCGGTGATGCGGTCCCGTTCCGCGATGAGCTCTGCGACGGGGCGGTCGATGCCGACACCGTTCTGCACGCGCACGATGTAGTCGGCGATGTAGCCGAGCGGCAGCTCGAGGTGGTCCAGCCAGTACTTGTCGTGGGCGTAGAAGCCGTTGCCGACGGTGAAGTTGAACCAGGGGTCCTTCGCCTCGGTCCAGGCCGCGAGCCACTCCGCCCCGCCTGCGGCCGCGCCGATCGCGGCGAGGGTCGCCTCCGGGTCCTCGGTATTGCCGAAGTGACCGTCGACGCCGAGTTCGACGGCGAGCTTGGCGAGCTTCTTGAGCTCGTCATCCGGTCGGAAGAGTTCCATGTCGACGCCCTGCACCATCTTCGCGACGGCCTGGTCCGGGATGCCGGGGAAGACCTCCTTGCAGAAGCTGAAGAAGTCGAGATAGGCGACGTAGCCGAGGTTGAGGAACTCGAAGTGGTACTGCCAGGCGCGGTAGGTCAGCGAGATGAGCTTGTCGAAGTTGCCGAGGAGCGTGTCGTTCGGGCCGAGACCCCTTCCGCTCGTGACGTCCTCGAGAGGTACAGCGTCCGGCAGCGCCTCGAAGGACAGTGCGCCCAGCTCGTCGATCGTTCCGCGGATCTTGTCCTGCCACTTCGCGAGCAGTCCGTCCCAGTTCTGGAAGTAGTGTCCGGCGCGGGCCATGAACTCGGGGACCCGGGCGGCGATCTCCGTCTCGGGGACGCCGACGGGCGACATGAACACGTAGCCGTTGTGGATGCGGAATTCGATGCCGTTGGCCGGCGGGATGAGCAGGTGGCGGGAGTTGTACTGGCCGAGGCAGGAGACGGCGAACTCGAAGCCGATGGTCTCGAAGGGCTTGGTCACCGTCGGCCAGTGCTGGCTGTCGCAGAACCAGAATTTGGCCTCCTCGACCTCACGCCGGTTCTCCTGGAAGACCAGGTTGTAGGCGTAGAGGTCCTTCCAGCCTTCTGCGGCGACCGCGGGCTTCTGGTCGTACGGGCTGGGGAATGACTTCTCTGTCATGGGTCAACCGTTCTGTGTGGGTAAACGCGGGTGGAGGGGACGAATGGGGAAAATGAAGCGCAGCGGATGCCGCGGCGAATCAGGCCTTGCCGGCCTGCGTCATGAGCGAGCGGGTGATGCTCTCGATACCGAACCCGGCGGACTGCGTCGGGATCGAACCCGACGCCGTCGACGAGAACACCGTCTCGGGGCGCGACTGCAGGAGGAGCAGGTTCTCCCCGTCCGGCAGGTCCCGGTCGAGGGCCCATTCGATGTCTTGGGGGCACCGGAAGTGCTTCTCTGCCCGCTTGGCGATCGCGGCGATCGCGGTGATCTCCGTGTCGCTGATGCAGAGCCGCCCCCGGCGCTCTGCCGAGACCTCGCGTTCGACGAGGGACCTGCTCGCGGGGTCCGGCACGAGTTCGGCGTGCTTGTCGCCGATCGAGTGCTTCACGACCATGAGCATGACCTTGTCGACGGTGATGTTGTCCGGCGTCACCTGCCCGGAGACGACGAGCTCGCCGAGCCCGTATGAGGCCTCCATCACGATCTTGGAGCGGTCGCCGTTGGTCGGGTCCATCGTGATCGCGACGCCGGCGACCCGGGCGTTCACCATCTTCTGCACCGCGACGGCCATCGAAAGGCCTTCATTCGGGATCTTGTTCTTCAGCCGGTAGATGATGGCCCGGGAGGTGTACAGCGAGGCCCAGCACGCGCGGATGTGTTCAGTGACGTCTTTCACGCCGAGGAGCCAAAGGTAGGTGTCCTGCTGGCCGGCGAAGCTCGCATCCGGCAGGTCCTCCGCCGTCGCGGAGGACCGCACGGCGACAGGGACAGGGGACTCGAAGCGCGACTGAAGCGCCTCGTACGCCTCGATGGTCGTGGCGTGCAGCTCGGCGGGCACCGGCCGTGAGGTGATCTCGAGGCGCAGCTGCGCAGACACCCGGTCGACGGCGGCCACGTCGTCGGGGTCGAGCTTCGCGAGCATCTCGTGGATGTCCTTCTCGATGCCGGCCTCGCGGATGAACGCGTCGTACGCGGCCGTCGTGATGGCGAAGCCGGGGGGAACCGGCATCCCGGCCGCGGTGAGCGCGACGAGGGAGGCGCACTTGCCGCCGAGCTGCTCGTGCAGCGGGGGAAGCCCGCCGTCGAAGAACTGGATGTATGCGGCGTGGGATGCGGGTGTTGCGGTAGCGGCGGGGGTTGTGGTTTCCATCAGGCGTTGGCCTCCCAGGTGACGGGAACCGACGTCGGCGCCCTGAACGACAGGTTGTCTCCGAAGACGATCGCTTCGGGATCGACGATCCGCAGGCCGGGGACGGCCCGGATGGTCTCTTCGACGACGATCTTGTCCTGCAGCTTGGCGAGCATGTTGCCGAGGCAGTAGTGGATGCCAAAGCCGAAGGAGAGGTGGGTGCGGGCGTTGGCGCGTTCGATGTCGAAGACCTCCGGATCCTCGAAGACGCTCGGGTCCCGGTTGGCCGCTCCCATCAGCAACAGGATGTTCGAGCCCTTCGGGATAGCGGTGCCGGCGATCTCGGTGTCGACGAGCGCCTTGCGCCGCCAGCCGACGATCGAGGGGCTGTAGCGCAGCGTCTCGTCGATCGCCCCGGCGATGCGCCTGGGGTCTTCGACGAGCTTCTGCCACTCGTCGGGGTGGCTGAGCAGCATCCGGATCGTGTTGGAGATGAGCGTCGTCGTGGTCTCGTGGCCGGCGAAGAGCAGGCTGTAGCAGACCGACGCGATCTCATGGTCGGAGATCTCGCCGCCGGCGAGCTGGGCGCGCACGAGGTCGGTGACGAGGTCGGTGCCCGCCGTTCCGGCGCCGATGGCCTCGTGGGCGGCGGAGACCAGCCGCCGGCACTCCGTCCAGTAGTCGACGAGGTTGTGCGCGTGCGGGATCTGCTCCTCGTCGCTCAGGTCGCCCCAGGTCATCGCGGCCCGCGAGTCCGACCACTTCTTGTAAGTCGGGACCATGTCTGGCCCGACGCCGAGCAGGCCGAGGATCGTGATGGTGGGGATGTCCACGGCGACGTCCTTCAGGAAGTCGCCCCGGGCATCCGGATGCGCGAGCATCTGCGCGAGCAGCCGGGCGGTGTTCTCCCGGATGGTGGGCTCGAGGGCCTTGTACCGTCGTGGGCTGAACTCCTGCTGCACGATCGTGCGCATCCGGGTGTGTTCGGGGGGAACGCGGGCAGAGAGGCCGGAGTATGCGGTGAAACCGCCGTCCGCCATGATCTTCGTCGCGGCGGCGCCGCGCGGCCGCACGGGGGCTTGGGCGTTCTCACTGCTGAAGACGACCCAGTTGTCGAAGACGGCCTTGATGTCCGCGTACCGGGAGACGACGTAGTAGCCGATGCGCTCGTCGAACATCACCGGCTCCTCCTCGCGGAGTTCGGCGTATGCCGGGAACGGGTCGTTCATGTCGAACGGTGAATAGCCGTGGTGGCCGGCGGTGCTCTCCGCGGCGGCGGCTGCGGCGAGCGCGCGGTGGTCGACCGGGCACTGCCCTGCGGCGGGCTGGGCTGCGACGGGCTGTGCCGTCACGGGCTGAGCGTTCACGAGTGCTCCTTCTGTCCACGTCTGCGGGGACTGTCCACTTCTGCGGGGATCTGGATCCATCTAATGCTCCCGTGGCTGGGAAACGCAGGGCTTGTCCCACTGGGCGGAAGTGGGGTTGGGTGGGCCCGCTCTGGCCGGTTCAGGGCTGCTGCGGCTTGCGGGCACGAGCGGCCGGTTGCAGTGCGGCTTTCGGCAGGTGCGCGATCCCCGCCTGGATGCGCTCGGCCGTGCCGAGCAGGATGGGCAGGTTGCGTTCGAGCTGGTGCGCCCGCGAGGTCGGCAGCACGATCCCGAGGCCGCCGAAGATGCGCCCGTCGGCCTGGAACACCGGGACGGCGAGCGAGCACGATCCGAGCCGCACTTCCTCGGAGGCGACGGCGAAGCCCTGGCCGCGTACCTTGTCGAGTTCCTTGCGGAGCTGCTCCGGGTCGGCCTTCGTGAACGGGGTGCGCTGCACGAGTGCCGCGCCGAGCACGGCGTCACGCACCCAGCCCTCCTCGAAGGCGAGGATCGCCCGGCCGACCGCGGTCGCGTGCATCGGAAGGCGCCCGCCCACCCGGGAGGCCTGCGGGACTCTCCTGCTCCCGTAGACCCGGTCGATGTAGAGCACGTCCGCGCCGTCGCGGATGGCGAAGTGGGCGGTCTCCTGGGTGAGGCCGAACAGGTCCTGCAGGTACGGGCGCACGACGTCGCGTAGCTGCCGTCCGGCATGCTGGCCGAGTTCCCAGAGCCGGAGGCCGATCTGGTACCGGCCGCGGGCATCACGCTGCACGGCGCCCCACTCCTCGAGCTCGCCGAGCAGCCGGTGCACGGTGCTCTGGGGAAGGCCGCTCTCGGCGCAGATCTCGGAGAGGGTCCGTGCGGAGGGGCTGGACTCGAAGACGGCGAGGATGCTCAGCACGCGCGAGGTGACCGTCTGCCCCGGTGAGGTGGTTCGTCCTGCCACGATTCCCCCCCTCGCGCCCCGATGCGCTCCTAACGAGCCCATCGTACGTCGCCGAAGATCGACTAGCGTTGACGGGACCCACCCCTGTTCGAGTCCGAGAAGGAATTGCCATGACCGCGCCCTCCGAATCCACGGCCGCGGCCGGCGCTCGGCCGGGTGCGACCGATCGCGCGGGAGCCCTCGCCGCGCGGAACGCGGTCTTCGCGGTCTTCTTCGTCAGCGGGCTCGGGCTCGCGAGCTGGGTCGCCCGGATCCCCGCGGTCCGCGACAGCCTCCGGCTCGACACCGCTCTCGTCGGCGTCCTGATCTTCGGCCTCTCCGCCGGCTCGGTGCTCGGCCTCGGCGCGGCGGTGCGCCTGCTCGACCGTTTCGGCACCCCTCGGGCGATGACGATCAGCATCAGCACCTCCGCGATCGGTCTCGTGCTCGTCGGCTTCGGCGCGACCCTGCTCCTCTCGGCCCCGCTGGTGTTCGCCGGGCTGGCCCTGGTCGGGCTCGGGATGGGCTCGCTCGACGTCATGATGAACGTCGAGGGCGCCGCGGTCGAACGCACCATCGGCAGGACCCTGATGCCGCTCATGCACGCGTGCTTCAGCCTCGGCACCGTGGTCGGCGCGCTCATCGGTGCCGCGGCATCCGCCCTGTCGGTGTCGGTCTTCTGGCACCTGCTCGTGATCGCATTTCTCGCGGTCGCGACGGTGGTCGTCGCCGTTCGCTCCCTTCCCCAGGCCCAGGTCACGCTTGCAGCGGGGCCTGCCCACTCGTCCGGCGGCCAGGGTGCCCCGCGCTCGACCTGGCGGACCCGCCTGGCGGCGTCCCTCTCGGTCTGGACCGACGGCAAGATCCTGCTGATCGGTGCGATCGTGCTCGGAATGACGTTCGCGGAGGGTTCGGCGAACGACTGGATCGCCCTCGCCTCGGTCGACGGCCACGGCCTCAGCAACACCGGTGGCGCGATCGTCTTCGGCGTCTTCGTCGCAGCGATGACCGTGGGCCGGGTGCTCGGCGGACCCGTCATCGACCGGTTCGGCAGGGTACCCGTGCTGCGCGCGTGCGCGGTCGTCGGCGTGCTGGGCCTGCTGCTGTTCATCCTCGCGACGGGCCCGTGGATGCTCTACGGAGGCGCCGTGCTCTGGGGCATCGGAGCCTCCCTCGGGTTCCCGGTCGGGATGTCCGCGGCGGCGGACGACACCGAGAACGCCGCTGCCCGGGTGAGTGCCGTCGCCATGATCGGCTACTTCGCGTTCCTCGTCGGGCCGCCGGTCCTCGGCATCCTCGGCCAGGCCTGGGGCATCCTCAACGCCCTGTACCTGATCCTCGGGCTGATGGCCCTGGCCGGCCTCGCCGCGCCGGCCGCCCGTGAGCGCCTCCGGCGCTGACCCCTCCCTGTTGAGCGGACGTTCCAGACCGGCTGATATCGATGCCCTTCCGGCGCAGCCGGTGGGTTGAAGGCACGTTCGCACGGATCATCACCACGGGTGCGGCATACTGAGACCGCCCTCCTCCGGACCTCGTCCGGGTTGGTGCCACTGCCGCACTGCAATGACCTACGTCCTCCTCCCCTCATCGGAAGTGAAGTGCATGAGAAACCGGCGCATTGTTCTAGTACTCGTGACGTTCCTCGTAAGCTCGGCGGTCGCGTCGCCCCTACTATCCCTCCTACAGGTGACAACCGGGGCCGATCCGGAAGTGCTCCGTTTCCCGACGTTTGCTACGGCTGTTGGCGCAGCCGTTGTCTGGCTCATCTGGCGGAAGACCTTCACGTTCCCCCCACAGCCGGTTCGAAGTGAATTTCTCGCTGTAGTGCTCTCCGTGTTCCTGGCCGCCATGACGGCCGCGGTCTTGTTCGCACTCAACGCGACGGAAGGCGACTTGTGGCCTCCGCTCGACTCGTCATCCGTTCCCATTTCATTGGCTGTCATTCTCTTTCTGCAATTACTGGGTGCGGTCGGCGAAGAAGTCGGCTGGAGAGGCGTGGTCCAGCCCCTTCTTGAGAATCGCTTCTCGGTAGTGTGGTCCGGTATCTTCACGGGCCTTCTCTTCGGACTCGGGCACTTTTACGTCCTGTTCGCTGCAGGCCCTATCGTCTACCTCACGTTTGCAGTCGCGGCGATAGGCCTGTCAGTTACGTTGGCCGTATTGACCGCCGGCCGCTCGCTCACTTCTCGAGTTCTCGTGGCGTCCTTCTTCCACTGGCTGGTGAACTCAGCGATGCTCGTGTTCTTCTCAGGTGGCGACGAGTCTCTGCTTTGGACGATCAATACTGCGATCGCCACAGTCGTCGTCGCCATCGCGGCGGTCCTTCTACTCCGCCGAGTGGGCCAGAGGAATACTGCGAAGAATTCCTCAGTGGGCGAGCCACGCGGAACCGCAACTGAGCCCGCCCCAACTTTCAGGGTTGAGCCGACCCCGTAGTCTGAATGGGTGAGACTTGTTATCGCCCGCTGCTCAGTGGACTACGCCGGACGCCTGAACGCTCACTTGCCACTGGCCACCAGGCTCCTGATGCTCAAGGCCGACGGCTCAGTGCTCGTTCACAGCGATGCCCTCTCGTACAAACCCTTGAACTGGATGAGCCCGCCGTGCTCCCTCGTCGAGCAGGTCCCCGACGAGGAACAGACGGATGCCGGCATCACGCAGGTCTGGACCGTCACCCACGCGAAGACGGAAGACCAGCTCGTCGTCAGCATCCACGAGGTCCTGCACGACTCCGCCCACGATCTCGGCATCGACCCCGGCCTGATCAAGGACGGCGTCGAAGCGCACCTGCAGAAACTCCTCGCCGAGCACATCCACCTGCTCGGGGACGGCCACACCCTCGTCCGCCGCGAGTACATGACGGCGATCGGCCCCGTCGACATCCTCGCGAGGGACGCCGCCGGACACTCCGTCGCGGTCGAGCTCAAGCGCCGCGGCGACATCGACGGGGTCGAGCAGCTCACCCGGTACCTCGAGTTGATGAACCGCGACCCGCACCTGGCGCCGGTGGCCGGGGTCTTCGCCGCACAGGTCATCAAGCCGCAGGCCCGGATGCTCGCGGAGGACCGTGGCATCCGATGCCTCGTGCTCGACTATGACGCGATGCGCGGCCTCGACGACACGCAGTCCCGCCTGTTCTGAGCCGCCAGGGAGGGCCCTGATGAGTGTTTTCTTTCGAGGGAGCGCTCTCACGACGGCAGGGGTAGCAGCCCCTGGGATTCCGGCATAAAGTAGAAAATTACCCATTTCGTGGGAAATCGGGGCTCTGGCCTCTAGGATTAGCGAGTGAATTCGACATTGACTCGCACCTGGAGTGCAATACTTTTTGACCTCGACGGAACCATCACCGATTCCGCCCCGGCCATCACCAACTCCCTCGCCCGGACCTTCGCCCTTCTCGGCCGACCGGTTCCGACCGACGCCGAGTTGCTCGCCTACGTCGGCCCGCCCCTCTTCGCCGCCTTCCGTGAGTACGCCGGCATGACGGAAGAGGAGGCAACGGAGGCCGTCGCGGTCTACCGCGCCGACTATCACGGCGAAGCCATGCTCGACACGGCCGTCTACCCGGGCGTCGCCGGTCTGCTCCAGCGCGTGCACGAGGCCGGGATCCCCCTCGCCCTCGCCACGAGCAAGCCGGAGCATGCCGCGATCACCATCCTCGAGCACTTCGACCTGGCCCGGTTCTTCACCGTCATCGTCGGGGCGAGTGATGCGGAGACCCGCAGCGCCAAGGCCGACATCGTCGAAGAGGCGCTGAACCGCCTCGCCGCCGTCGGCACGAGCCTCAGCACCCCCGTCATGGTCGGCGACCGCAGCTACGACGCGGAGGGCGCCGCAGCCCACGGCGTGCCGACGATCCTCGTCGAGTGGGGCTACGGCTCTCCCGCGGAGGCGGCAGCCGCGACCGCGACCGTCTACTCCGTCGACCAGCTCGCCAAGCTCCTCCTCGGCTGACCCGCAGCGGATGCCGCGGCGCGCACCCGACGCTCCGCTCCGGCATTCTGGGCGATCCTGCATACCGGCCGAATGTCGGTGGTCCCTGCGACCCTGTCGCCATGAATACGACTCAGCCCCACATCGACGAAATCCTCCGGGCGTTCTTCGAGCATGAGCTCGCCGGGCGCCGCGGTCCCGTCACGCGCCAGCGCATCACGCGCGTGTACCAGCGCCTCCTGGAGTGCCTGGAAACCGAAGCCGAAGCCATCCTGGCTGACGACGACCGCGTGTTGCTCGCTGCCGAGCGCGAGTTCCAGTCCGTTGGCGCGATGGCCAGAACCATGCACGCCGAAAACCTGTTTGACTGGCTTTTCCTGTTCCTGCTCGAGCCCTGGCTCGATCCCTACAAGCAGGATCGACAGGACCAGCGGGTCCAGTTGCGATTGACCTCCGCGCTGATCGACATGCTGGTGTCTAACCAGCTCATCGATTGGAGCCGGCGCGCACGACTGCTGGCCGAGCTGCGAGCGGCCATCCGCTCCGCCTCGAGAACGCTCAACGCGCGACAGTTGCCGCAGCGGATCCCGGGACAGGATCCGTGGCGCTGACGGGACCAACCTGCCGCCGAGAATCTCGTCAGGGGCAGTGACGGGCCGGCGCCGGATGTCACGAGGAGGCAGAGGCCGCCGCTGTCGTTCCCGCCGACAGGTCGTAGAGCGTGACGCTGTCGACGGTCTCCGCGGTGAAGTTCTCGGCGACCCAGGCCGCGATCTCACTCGAGGCACTCGATCCGCCGTTGGCCTGGCCGGTCCGTCCACCGATGAAGTAGTGGATCTTCCCTGCGTCCACATCGGCCTGGAACTCGGCGAGGGTCGGGGCGGGGTCACTCCCGTTGAAGCCGCCGATCGCCATCACCGGCAGCTGGGTCGCGAGCTGGTAGCCGGCGGCAGAGTCCGACCCGACGGCCGCGGCGATCCAGGTGTAGTCACCGGAATCCACCGAGAGCAGTGCGGCGAGGCTGGCACTCACGCTCGCTGAGCCCATGAGCCCAGCGGGCCCGCCGGTGCCCCCACCCGGTCGCCCACCGGTCGGCAGCGTCCCGGTGGTGCCGTTCGGGACAGTGCCGTTCGGGACAGTGCCATTCGGGACAGTGCCGTTTCCGCCCGTCCCGCCGGCCGGCGGAGTACCGCCGCCGGCGAATCCGCCGGCGTTGCCGCCCGGGAAGCCGGCCCGTCCGCCGGGCATTCCACCGCCGCCCATCCCGCCCATACCGCCGGATACGGTCGGTCCGGCCGTGACGATCGAACCGGTGTGAGCGGTCGACACGGTGTCGATCGTGTAGGCAACCGGCGCGAGCAGTGCGCCGGTGAGGGCGATCGCGACCGTCGTCCGGCGCCCCCACTTCCCCGACAGTCGCCCGAGCCAGGCCGCGCGCGGCGGCACCATCAGCAGTGCTGCCGCGACGAGGCCGAACGCGACGACGACGAACTTCAACCACGGCAGCCAGTCGGCGGCGCGGTCGAGCAGCACCCACGCCCAGGCGCTCGTCGCAAGCATCGCGACGGCCGCCGTGATCCGGGCCCAGAGCGCCGTGCGTTTCATCCAGACGAGACTCGCGCCGATCGCGACGGTTCCGGCGAGCGCGGGTGCGAGGGCCACGGTGTAGTAAGCGTGGAAGATCCCGGCCATGAAACTGAAGGCCAGCGCGGTCAGGATCAGGTAGCCGGCGAAGAGGAGCAGGGTGGCCCTCCGGAGCGAGATCCGCGGGGCGCGACGGAGCACGACGAGGGCAGCGACGACGAGCAGCAGTGCGGCGGGCAGCAGCCAGGTGATCTGGCCGCCGAACTCGCCGAGGAAGAGCCGGAAGATCCCGGTCTCGCCCCACATGCCGCCGGTCGCCGCAGCCCCCGCGCCGCCCGCCCCTCCCGTGACGCTCCCGGTCTCGCTCCCGGTGAGTCGGCCGAATCCGTTGTAGCCGAAGGTCAGTTCCAGGAAGCTGTTCGTCTGCGAGCCTCCGATGTACGGGCGCCAGCTCGTCGGGACGAGTTCGACGATGGCGACCCACCAGCCGGCGGAGACGATCACGGCGCCGAGCGCCGCGAACGAGTGCCAGAGCCGGGTGCGGAACCGGTGCGGGGCCGCGTACAGGTACACGCCCGCGAGCGGCGGCAGGATCAGGAACGCCTGCAGCTGCTTCGTCAGGAACCCGAAGCTGACCATCGCACCCGCCCAGAGCACCCATTTCAGCCGACCGGTCTCGATGCCGCGCAGCGTGAAGTACGTGGCGAGGCTGAGGAGGAGGACCAGCAAGGCATCCGGATTGTTGAACCGGAACATCAGCGCGGCGACCGGGGTCACCGCGAGCGTGGCGCCGGCGAGCAGCGCGGTGCCTGCCGAGAAGCGGCGGCGCACGGTCGCGACGAGCACGCCGACCGAGGCGACGCCCATCAGGGCCTCCGGCACGAGGATGCTCCACGAACTGAGTCCGAACAGGCGCACCGAGAGGGCCATCAGCCACAGGCTCGCCGGCGGCTTGTCGACGGTGATCGCGTTCGCGGCGTCGGAGGATCCGTAGAAGAACGCGGTCCAGTCGACCGATCCTGCCTGCACGGCGGCGGAGTAGAACGAGTTCGCCCACCCGCTCGCGCCGAGGTCCCAGAGATAGAGCACCGCCGTCGCGAGCAGGAGGCCCAGCAGGGCGGGGCGTTCCCAGCGCGCGGAGCCGGCCCTGCCGCGCACGAGGGTGCGCGGCAGGGCGGTGAGACGGGCCACGAAGCGGGCGCCGAGCGGGGAGAGGGCGGGGCGCGGGGAGACCTGGGTCGTCATGAACTGGTTACTTCCTGTCGGGTGGGAGCGTCAGTGCGGGATCCTGCATCGCGTGAGGTCACTTCGTCGCGGGAGGTGCGGGGTTCGATCCGGGTCGGGGCCGGCGTCCGCTGGCTCCGGAAGACCCAGAGCCGCAGCAGCACGAACCGCATCACGGTCGCGAGGAGGTTTGCGGCCGTGAGCACGATGATCTCGGCCTGAGGCCCGGCATCCGCCCGCACCAGATGTAGCACGAGGAGGGAACCGCTCGTCACGAGCCAGGCCAGGCCGAAGATCACGAGCCCCTGCGCCTGGTGCTTGACCGCGCCTCTCCGCCCGCGCACGCCGAAGGTGAGACGCCGGTTGGCCCAGGTGTTCGCGATCGCGGTGATGAGCAGGGAGAGGAAGTTGGCCAGCTGGGCCGGCATCACGTACTGGAGCACGAGGTAGAGCAACGCGAACGCGACGGTCGAGAGCACCCCGATCACGCCGAAGCGCAGCACCTGGCCGAGGAACGTCGGCGGGTTCGGCGGCTCATAGGGCGGCCGGCCGAGTTCGGCGTAGATCTCGTCGACGGGGATCCTGCCGGTCACGAGTGAGTGCGCCACCCGCACGAGCCCCTTGAGATCATCGGCGGCCGTGCCGACCACGTCGACGCGACTGTCGGGGTCGTCGATCCAGTCGACGGGCACCTCGTGGATCCGGAGCCCGGCACGCTCGGCGATGATGAGCATCTCGGTGTCGAAGAACCAGCCGTTGTCCTCCACCAGTGGGAGCACGCGCTGGGCGACGTCGCGGCGCATCGCCTTGAAGCCGCACTGGGCGTCGCTGAATTCGACGCCCATCGTCGTGCGGACGAGGGCGTTGTAGCTGCGGGAGATGAACTCGCGCTTGCCGCCGCGGGTGACGCGGGAGCCGCGCGACAGCCGGCTGCCGATGGCGACATCGGAGTGTCCGGAGAGCAGCGGGGCGACGAGCGGAGGGAGGGCGCGGAGGTCGGTCGAGAGGTCCACGTCGACGTAGGCGACGACCGCGGCCGGCGAGGCGAGCCAGACCCGCTTGAGCGCCCGGCCCCTGCCCTTCTCGACGAGGTGCACGGCGTGGACGCCGGGGAGCTCGGCCGTGAGCGCATCGGCGATCGCGGCGGTGTTGTCCGTGCTCGCGTTGTTCGCGATGGTGATCCGCCAGGGCTCGTCGAACTGGTCGGTCAGGTACGCGTGCAGCACACGGATGCTGCGCGCGAGCGTCTGCTGTTCGTTGTACACAGGCACGACGACGTCGAGGGCGAGAGCTGCTGATCGGGTCATGGTGGCCACTCTCCGCCGCGGGCCTATGCCGGAGCACTGTCCCGGTTATGAGTGCGGCAAGGAGAAACTGTGAAGCGCCTGTGACGTCCTTCCGGACTAGGGTGGGGCCATCCACGGAGATCAGCCGGCGAGAGCGTGCGCGGAGAGGCAGGCCAGATCATGACACCGGAACCGGCCCGCTCGTGGGTGCGCCGGCATCCGCTCGCGGTGTTCTTCGGCCTCGCCTACCTGTTCTCCTGGTCCTGCTGGATCCCGATTCTCGTGTCCGGCGGTACCGTGCGACCGGGAGTCGGCTGGCCGACCGACCTGCCGGGACTCGCCGGTCCCCTGCTCGCCGCGGTCGTCACGACCGCGGTGGTCGACGGCCGGCCCGGCCTCGCGGCGTTCTGGCGTGGCGTCTTCCGCTGGCGGATCGGCTGGTGGTGGCTCACAGTCCCGGTCGTGCTCGCCGCGGGTGCGATTGGAATGCTGGCGACGGGCGCGCCCGTTTCGGCGGCCGGGCTGAGCGAGTACCCCGGCGTGCCGGTCGCCCTCGGCCCCGTGCTCACAGTGGCCGTGGTCTTCGTGTTCAACGGCGTCGGCGAAGAGGCGGGCTGGCGGGGCTTCGCCACCCGGCGGATGCTGCGCGACCGGTCGCTGACGGAGACCGCGCTCCTTCTCGCCCTGGCCTGGATCCCGTGGCACCTCCCGCTGTTCTTCATCATGTCGACCTTTCGGGGTTTCAGCCCCGGCGCGCTGGCCGGCTGGTCGCTGGGCCTGGTCTCCGGGTCGATCGTGCTGGCCTGGCTGTTCCGGGGATCGCGGGGAAGCGTGCTGCTCGTGGCGGCCTGGCACACCGCGTACAACTTCACCTCGGCGACTCCGGCCGCTTCCGGGGTGCCCGCGGCGGTCACGTCGACGCTCGTCATGGTCGCCGCAGCCGTCATCCTCATTCGCGAGTGGAGCATCCGCCGTCGCGTCGTACCTGCAGCACTTCGCCGAGGGAGCCCATCGTGACCACCGGACAACCGAATGACCGCCAGCACCGCGCGCGGATCGTGGTCGGGGTCGACACCGGCCAGCCGGACGCCGTCGTGCAGCAGGCCGCCGTCTTCGCGGAGCACTTCGGCGCTGAGCTCGTCTGCGCCTGGGTCGACACCGGGCGCTACGTGATCGAGGAACACCCGGACGGCACCGTGAGCTCGCTCTCGTTCGATCCCGATGTCGTCGACCTCGCCGACGAGTCGCTCCCGCCACGGCTACTCGCGCGACTCGCGGTGGCGCTCGACGGCAGCCCGGTCGTCTGGAGCACCCGGGCATTGGCCGGGGACCCCGCACTGGCGATCGGCCGGCTCGCCGACACCCTCGGGGCCGCCATGATCGTCGTCGGCACCCGGGAGTCGAGTGTCCGGGCGGGCCTGCAGGCATTCTTCAGCGGGTCGATCGCCGTGCGCCTCGCGCATCGCCAGCACCGGCCGGTCGTGATGATCCCGCTCGCGCCGGTGCCCTTCGAGGAACGCCTCCCCTGGGAGCCCGCCTGACGCCCAGCCCTGCCCCGGCGTTGGTCGGGCGAACCCGGCGTCGGTCAGGCGAAGGGCATCACGGCCATCGCCGCCGTCATCGCCGACATGCCGAGCAGGTTCCCGCGTTCGAGCCGGGTTCGGCTCTCGGTCACGAGCAGCACGAGGGACCAGACCACGAACGCCGCGCCGGCCACGCAGACCAGCGGCAGCAGGAGCGAATCCGAGTGCGTGTGCCCCGCCCCGCCCGCACCGGATCCCGGAGACATCACCGTGTGCGCCATCAGCTGGCCCGCCGTGACCACGAGACCGAGCGGGTGGTGCAGCAGCATGGTCTGCCCGCCCCGGTGCGCCGCGGCCCGTACCGCCCCGCCCTGAGGTGTCGCGAATCGAGGTTCCCGGGCCTCGTGAACGTCGATTCGCGCCCCCTCAGCGAAGACGGCATCGCGGCGGAGCAGCGCCGAACAGGTCAGCCCCCATGCGATCAGGATCGCCGCCCAGGGCAAGGGCCCGAGGCCGAAGACGCCGAACGCGGAGTCCGTCATCGCCGCGAGCATCACGAGGGTGGAGACGACCGCGAGGCCAGACCGGGAGCGCCGGCTGCCGAGCACGCAGCAGAGGTTGAGTGACGCGCCGGCCACCATGATTCCGTGCAGTGCCCAGGTCACCAGCGCTCTCCTCTCGTCCTAGTGGTGCGTGTGCTCGTGGGCCGCGCCGTCGTGCCCGTGCGAGCAGTGCGACACCGGTTCGTTGGCCGGCACGTTCATCGCGGGGTTCGCGCCGAAGAAGCCGTAGGGCTTGAGCGTGAACTTCGCGTAGTCGACCGGCATCACCGGCCAGTCCTCGATCCGCGGGAAGTGGGTCGGCCCGAAGGTGTGCCAGAGCACGATGTCCTCACCGTCGATCGGCCGGTCCCCCGCGATGTACTTCGTGATGCCGTCTCCGCCCGGGTTCTGGTGCACGAAGTCGCCGGCCGCGAACTGCTCTGCCGGGTCGTACTGGGTGACGAAGAGGTGCTTCGTGGCGAATTCGGCGCGCTTCGCGATCGACGATCCCGGGTCGGCCATCAGCGTCGGAGACTGTTCCGGCTGCAGCACGTACCCGGTCGGGCGTCCGAGCCGGTTGGTCTTCTCGGTGTTGATGATGTGCCAGGCCCTCGCGACGGATGCGTCGGCGAGCCGCCCGGAGGAGGCCTCGCCGGTCAGCCGGGTCGTCTTCTTGGTGAAGGCGTTGCCGTGCGGGTTGCCCGGGCCCATCGGCAGCCGCACCCCGTCGATCTCGTCGACGGCGTTGGACAGCCCGTCGACCATCATGTCGAGCCGCGCGCTGAAGAGGTGCTGGTGGTACGGGGCGCCGAGCCCGGGAGCGACCTCGCTGGCATACGCGTAGTCTCCCTCGATCGCGGTCTCTCCGATAGGCTCCCCGATCCCCGGGTACGCGGAGGTGAAGAGGATGCCGGTGAGCTTGGCCTCGCACTCGATGGTGCCGTCGAGGGAGAGGTACCAGTAGAAGCCGTAGTCGTAGTTGCCGACCGTGGTGAAGAAGCTGATCACGAGGCGGCGCTGCCGGCGCACCTCGTTGGAGCCGGTGAACATGTCGCCGTGCTTCCAGAGCGTTCCGACGTCCTCCTCGTGCATGCAGATGCCGTTCTTGATCGTGAACGGGTTGCCGAGTTCGTCGGCGAGGACGGCGTCGAAATACTTGATCTCGCCGACGCAGTCGCAGCCGAGCGCCAGGGAGTTGGTGAACCGGCCGAACAGGTATTCTCCGGTGTCGAAGTAGTTCTGCCAGAACCGCACCGGCGAGGGGTCGCCGTACGGCACGAGCATCTCGTTGATCGAGGCCCGGTAGATGATCGGGCGCTCTTCGCCCGCATCGGTGAACGACAGCTGGCGCAGCACGAGGCCCTCGCGGGTGTCGAAGCCGACCTGGAACTTCCAGTTCGCCCAGCTGACCCACTCGCCGTCGACCGTGAAGCTCGGTCCCTCCGGCTGCGAGATCACGATCGGCTTGAGGGTCGTGAGCGGGGCGCCCTGCACGGCCGGGTCGTCGAAGTTGCCGCCCTCGGCCGGGATGTCCAGGGTGCCGACGTCGATGAGCCGGGTGATGGTGCGGGACGCCGTGTCGACATAGGCGGAGAGCCCGTCGACCGGGTGCGCCCAGGGGTGGTCCTCCGGGTAGTCCTGGCGGAAGGCGAGCACCCGCACGATCCGGCGGCCGACCTCTTCCGGGTAGTCGTAGTGCCCGGCCGAGAGCGGCACCACCACGACCTCGTCGATCGTGGTGCCCCGCGCGGCGAGCGCGGCCACCCAGCGCGGGTCCTCGGCGACGATCCCGGCGATCGCATCGAACTCGGCGAGCAGCACCGGCAGCTGGCCGGCCGAGCCGTCGAGCACGCTCGTCGTGAGCACCGTGCGGCCGGTGATGGAGACGATGTTGTCCGTCGACCGGCCGGTTTCCATGTCGAGCAGCATCACCCGGGCCTGCCGGTCCGGAAGCGGCCCGGTGCCGTCCTGCCAGGCGAGGACCTCACGCTTGTGCGGTTCCCACAGCCCGACATAGGCGAAGCGGGTGGTCGCGTTCCAGTCTGCGCCCGCCGTGACGACGTCGCGCACGGTCTCGAACTCTGCGGCGGTGAGGCTGCCCACCGGGTGGCTCTGTGCCGCCTCCGCGTCCTGGCCGTGCTGAGGGTCGCCGTGTTCGTGGTGGCCGTGCGGGGTGTCGAGATCGGTGATGGTCATGGTTCTCCAGTCGAAGGGTGGTGAGAGGTGAGCGGATGCTGCGGGCGGGGTCAGCGGGTCACCCGCCGATGGCATCCGTGATCTGGTCGTATGCGATCCGGTTGGTGCGCTTGAGGATGAGCGCCTGCACGAGGCCGCCGAGCGGGAAGAGCACGACCAGGCCGAGCAGGACCGCGCTCACGACGCCGAAGACGGGCGCGCCGTCGGCGTCGACGTCGCCGACGAGGAAGGGGAAGTTCGTGGCGATGAGCACCGCGGCGCCGAGCAGCCCGAGCAGCCCGAGGACCGGCGCGATCACCGTGTTCCAGAGCCGCCTGTCCTGCTTGGTGCGGGCGAAGTAGACGACGACCGCGATGCTCGTGACGGCCATCAGGATGGCGATCGCGAGGGTCGCGACGCCGGAGAGCCACGTGAAGACCTGAAGCACCGGGTCGAGGCCGAGCACGGCGAAGACGACGATGAGGATTCCGGCGGTCGCGGTCTGCACGATCGAGGACAGGTGCGGTGCGGAGTGCTTCGTGTGCACCCGGCCGAGGAAGTCGGGCAGGACCCGGGCGTTGGACATCGAGTGCTGGTAGCGGGTGATCACGTTGTGGAACGACAGCACGCACGCGAACATGCTCGTGATGAGCAGCACGTTCATCACGACCTGCCCGATCGGACCGAGGTAGGCGAGGGTCGTGATCAGGATCATCGCGCCCGGGTTCTCCGCGGCCTGGGCGACGACGCTGCCGGGTCCCCACGCCATCACGAGCGCCCAGGAGGCGAGCGTGTAGAAGACGCCGATGCCGATCACGGCGACGTAGGTGGCCCGCGGGATGGTGCGGCCGGGGTCCTTCGCCTCGTCGCGGAAGATCGCGGTGGACTCGAAGCCGATGAAGGCGGCGATCGCGAACATCAGGCCGATCGCCGGGGAGCCGGTGAGCACGTTGTTCGGTTCGAAGGGCGCCAGCGAGAGGCCCTCTGGCCCGCCATTGACGACCACGGCGACGACGAGCGCGAGCACGACGCCGACCTCGCCGAGGAGAAGCACCCCGAGCACCTTTGAGCTCAGGTCGATGTGCCGGTAGCCGAGGAAACCGACGAGGGCGACGGCCGCGAGCGCGTAGAGGTACCAGGGCAGGTCCGGCGCGCCGAGGCCGGTGAGAGTGACGCTCAGGATGTACCCGACGTACCCGTAGACCGCGACCTGGATGGTCGTGTACGTGAGCAGGGCGAGAAACGCCGTGGCGAGGCCGGCCGGTTTGCCGAGCCCGTAGTTGACGAAGGTGAAGAACGCACCGGGCTTGGGTACGTGCCGGGTCATCGCGGCGAGGCCGACAGAGAAGAAGAGCAGGACGATCGCCGCGACGGCGAACATCGAGGGGAAGCCGACGCCGTTGCCGAGCAGGATGCCGAGCGGCGCGGAGCCGCCGATCACCGTGAGCGGCGCCGCGGCGGCGACGACCATCAGCACGATCGACGTGACGCCGAGGGACCCGGTCAGGGACCGCTCGGCGGGGGCGGTGCCCACGGATGCCGTGGGCTCTTTCGTTACGGTCATGTCATCTCCAGCTCGGGCGGGTTCGTCAGGGGAAGTCGGGGGAAGCGGGGGAAAGCGGATCGGGAGGTCTGCGGCCAGCCTGTCCGACCGCTGTTGCCGACCGGTCTCGCCGGGGTAAACGTCCGGGCGGCCCGAATGAGACGCGCGCCGCCCGTCGTCTCACTCGGCGGTCACGCGACCGAAACACGCCCGAAGCACGGTCGCAACGCCGGCTGGTTAGCCTGAGGCTCCGCACCGCCGCCGACCGTGAGACCGCCGCAGGCCATGAGACCGCCGCCGACCGTGAGCATGTGAACGAGAGAGAACGAGGCCGGACCGATGACCGCACTGGCCAGGGCCATCAACGATCCGCAGCCGGTCGACGGCATCGGAACCCGCTCGCCCGTCGATGGCCTCGACCGGCGCAGCGTCGGATTCCTCGACGTGCTCGCGCAGTCCGTGTCCGCGGTCGCCCCCTCGGCGGCTGCCACCACGATCCCGCTCCTCGTCGCCGTCGTAGCGGGCGGCGCGACCGTGTGGTCGCTCGCGACGGCGATGCTCCTCGCGTTCCTCGTTGCGACGACGATCAACCAGTTCACCCGGCGCATCGCGGCGGCCGGGTCGATCTATACCTTCGTCTCTCGTGGGCTCGGCACCGCTGCGTCGTTCGTCGCCGGTGTCGGCCTGCTCGTCGGCTACGGCTTCATCTCGATGTTCGCCCTCGGCGGCGCCGGGTACTATCTCACGATCGTGGTTGCCCGGTTCTGGCCGGCGCTCACCGGGTCCGTCTTCGTCGCGGGCCTGCTCATCATCGTCATGGCGGCCCTGTGCCTGCTCGTGCTGGCCCGCGGCATCCGCCTCTCGACCAGGATCACCCTGCTCGTCGAGGCAGTTTCGGTGCTCATCATCGTCGTGCTCGTCGTCGCGCTGCTCGTGCGGCTCTGGCCGGTGCTCGACTGGTCCCAGCTCGCGCCCGGCGGCATCGACCCCGCCAACTTCGCGGTCGGGTCCGCCCTCGCCCTCACGGCCTTCGTCGGTTTCGAGAGCGCATCGACCCTCGGTGTCGAGGCGAAGCGCCCGTACGCGAGCATCCCGCGCGCGATCGTGTTCACCGTGCTCGGGTCGGGGATGCTCTACCTGCTCGCCTCGTTCAGCCAGCTCGTCGGCTTCTCGGCCCTCGGCGGCACGATCGCGGCGAGCGCATCCCCGGTGAACGATCTCGCCGCCGCATACGGGATCGACGCGATCGGCCTGCTCCTCGACGTCAGCATCGCTACGTCGTTCCTGGCCTGCGCGATCGCCTCGACGACCGCCCTCGTGCGGGTGCTCTTCACTATGGGCAGGGAGGGCCTGCTGCCCAGCAGGTTCGGGCGCACTCACCCGCGGTATCGCACGCCCTTCGGCGCGGCGCTCGTCGCGATGACCGTGATCACGGTCGTGCTGCTCACGACGATCGCGTTGTCCGGCAGCGTCTGGCAGACCATGGAGGTGCTCATCGTCGGGGCCGCAGGCGGCTACATGATCGCCTACCTGCTCGTCTGCGTCGCAGCGCCCGTCTTCCTCAGGCGGATCGGCGAGTCCACCTTCTGGCCGGTGCTGTTCGCGGTGCTCGCCGCCGTGCTGCTCGGGGCCGTGCTCATCACCTACCTCGTCGTCGAGAGCGGCTCGGCCAGGGCGCTCGGGGTCTGGGTCTTTCTCGGCGTGATGGCTCTCGGCCTCGCCTGGTGCGGCCTGCGACTGCGCGGGCGGCCCTGGCTGCGGGACACGATCGGGGTGTACGACGTGCCCGTGACGGGCGACGTTCTCGGCGGGCCGGCCCCGGCGGATGCCGCGGCGCGGGAATCGGACCGGGCCGGCCCGTGACGGGCGCCGCGCACCTCGGTGCCCGCCAGCCGAAGGCGATCCAGAGTGCCCTGACGGTGCTCGAGGAGGTCGCCCGTTGCGGGTCGGGGGTCACCGCGCGGGAAATCTCGGACAGCCTCGGACTCCCGAAGGCGACGGCGTACCGGCTCCTCAACCTCCTGGTCCAGGACGAGTATCTCGTGCGGATGCCGGACCTGCGCGGGTTCGCCCTCGGGCGCAAGGTCGTCGAACTCGCCCGCCTGGTCGCGCCCGCCCAGCCGCCGGAGGCGGTGCGTGAGGTCGTCGACCGGCTGCGGTCCCGCATCCGTGGGGGCATTCACCTCGTCCGCTACGACAGTGAGGGCGTCCGGGTGATCGATCCGGACCCCGACTACCCGCCGAGCGTGTCCGTCAGGAGCGCCCGGGCGCTCGAGACGAGTGCGATGGGTCGGCTGCTGCTCGCCGAGCGCGGTGCGGCCGACTCGGTGGTGCTCGGCGAGGACCCGGAACTGGCCGGGCAGCTCGCCACGATCCGGTCCGACGGCTACGCGCATTTCCTGAGGCCGGGGGCGCCGGGGACCGGCTGTCTCGCGATCCCGATCCGGAACCGGGAGGGATTGCTCGTCGCAGGGCTGTGCCTGTCGGCCCCGGCAGCACGGATCGACGAGCCCGCCGAATTCCTCGCCCTGCTCAGGATGGGCGCGCGGGAACTCGCGCCCCTGCTCGCCTGAGGGTGATCAGGCCGCGGTCGGGAGGTGCAGTGCGGCCCGGCGCAACCGTTCCTTGACCGCGTGCTCGATCAGCACGGGGATGTAGTCCCGCAATGGATTCCGGGCAAGCGCGAGTTGCTGCTCGCGCACGGTCTTCTCAATACTCGTCGGTGGTTCGTTGGGAAACTTCTCTTCCAGTCGGACAATGATCTGCTCGACCGCGCGGTCTTCCTCTTTTCGATTCACTCCTTCAGTCTCTGCCTGCTGCGGCGCTGGGTCAAACGCGGGCACCGGCCCTGGCCGGAATCCCGCCGCGCCCCCAGGATCCATTCCGGGCGACGACTCGGCAGTGGACAGACGGCTCGGCAGTGGAAGACTGTCCGAGGCGGCGCATGCCGCACTTCCTGGAAGGGCTCGAGATGACCGACGCACCGACACTGTCCGCAGAGGACCAGAAGCTGGAGATTCTCCTCGAGCAGGAGCGCAGCATCCAGTTCGATTCCTTCGGCTTCGCGGATGCCTGGGCGGTGGGCTCCCTGCTCGTGGAGCTCGGACTCGAGCGGGATCACCCGATCGCCATCGCGATCATGTTCGGGGACCAGCGGGTCTTCCACGCGTCCCTGCCGGGGGCGAGCGCGGACAATGACGGCTGGCTCGAGAACAAGTTCCGCGTCGTCCGCCGGTTTGCGAGCTCCTCGCTCGCCGTCGGCACCCGCTTCCGCGCAGCGGGCCGCGACTTCGACACCTCCTCCCGGCTCGACCCACGAACGCACGCCGCGCACGGCGGCGCCTTTCCACTGCGGGTGCGCGGGGCGCTGATGGGTGTCGTCGGTGTCTCCGGTCTCGCCCAGCAGCTCGATCACGACCTCGTCGTCGAAGCACTCACGGCGCACCGGGCCCAGCAGCTCACGCGCGGCTGAGCGTCGCCTGCGCGACGGACGCGAATCGGGGCGTCGGCCGGCCGAGCAGGTACCCCTGGGCGAAGGCGCAGCCGGCTTCCCGGAGCGCGGCGAACTGCTCCTCGGTCTCCACTCCTTCGGCGACCACGTCGATGTCGAGCTTCCGCGCGAGCGCGATGATCCCCTCGACCAGGGCGACGGATGCGGGCTCCGGCAGGTTCGCGGTGAAGGTCCTGTCGATCTTGATCTGGTCGACGGGCAGGGTGTTGAGCCAGGCCAGGGTCGAGAACCCGGTCCCGAAGTCGTCGAGCGAGATGCTCACACCGAGCCGCCGGAGTTCCGTGAGCCGTTCCACGACGCCGGGGAGATCGATGAGCGCCCTGCTCTCGACGATCTCGAGCACCAGCCGATCCGGACGGAGCCGGTTGCGGTTGAGGGCTGCGCGCACGGTCGGTATCAGCCGCGGGTCGACCAGGGTGGCACTCGCGAGGTTCACCGCGACGTGCAGGGGCGCCTCCCCGACCGCGGCGAGGTCGGCGGCGGCGCCGAGGGCCGCGAGGTCGGCGAGGGCCTCCCCGAGCACCCAGAGGTCGAGGTCGGCGACGAGGCCGGTCTCCTCTGCGAGCGGGAGGAAGGCTGCGGGGGCCAGCAGGCCCAGGCGGGGATGATCCCAGCGGATCAGGGCTTCGGCACCCAGGACCCGGTCAGGTGAGGACAGCGCGACGATGGGCTGGTAGTGCAGTCGCATCTGGGACCGCCCGAGCGCCTCGGCAAGCTCGCTGTGAAGTGAGGTCGCCGGGTCGGTCCGGTTGCTGTCGTCCGCGAAGGCGACCTGGTTCCGGCCGGTCCGTTTCGCGTCATACATCGCGGTGTCCGCGGCGGCGAGCAGGCGTTCTCCACCGTCCCCCGGGCCGTTGTGCACCGCGACCCCGACACTGGCGGTGATGCGCAGGTCGTGGCCGGAGACGTGGAACGGCCGATTGAGGCTGTCAACGACCCGGTGGGCGAGGTGGACGGCCTCCTCGTGGCCCGGAAGCTCACGAGCCAGGACCGCGAATTCGTCGCCGCCGAGACGTCCGATGGTGGCCTCGGCACCCAGGCACCCGCGAAGCCGAACGGCGATCTGGCGGAGGAGTTCGTCGCCGGCGCCGTGGCCGAGCACGTCATTGACCTGTTTGAAGTTGTCCAGGTCGCAGAACATCACGGCGGTGCACGAGCCCTCCGCACAGGTCGACACGGCGGAATCGAGCTCACTCGCGAACAGCATCCGGTTGGCGAGGCCGGTCAGCGGGTCGTGCAGGGACTGGTGACGGACCGTGGCGAGGAGCCGGGCGTTCTGCAAGGCGATGGCGCCCTGGTGGCTGACGCCCTCGATGCGGGCGAGTGTGCTCGGGGAGATGCCCGACTCGGGTGCGGAACGCCACCCGCCCGCCACGACGCCCATCAGCACGTCGCCGGCGAGCAGCGGCACGATGATCGCCGCGGCCATCCCGCATTCCGCGAGGAGGCCGGCGAGTTGCGGGCTCGCGGTCAGCGTCGAAAGCGGGACCGGCCGCTGGTGGGCGAGGAGCTCGACGAGTTCGGGCGTCTGCGCGGCGAGAATCGGCGACGCGAGCATCCGCTCCCTTCGGGGCGCATCGAGGCCGGCCGTCGCGACCGCCTGCATCACGCCGGGTCCGGCGTCCCAGAGCAGCACCGCGGCGGCATCGCAGCCGGCGATCGCCGGTACCGCGAGGGCGACCGCGTCGGCGACGGCCTCGCTGCCGTTGCTCGTTGCGAGCTCATGGGCGAGCACCAGCATGGCGGCCGCCCTGCTCTCTTCCCGCCTGCTGTCGTCGAGGGCCGTGAACAGGTCGAGCGCCGCGGCGGCGTGGCCGGCGTAGGCCTCGAGCAGGGTCCTGTCACCGTCCATCGAGGTGTGGCCGAGGGAATACAGCGCGGCGAGGCGCCCGTAGGTGCGCCGGCTCGAGGCCACGTCCACGATCACCGCCCGGTCGCCGAGGGCGTCGCCGTGAAGGATTCGCGCGGCGATCCTGGCCGCCTTGGGGGCATCGAGCCCCTGGAAGCGAAGCACGGGCTCGCCGTGGTCGGACGTCATGATGAGCAGGTACGCCGGCGCAAGCACCGCAGACGACGCACGGGCGACGATGCGGGCGAGAACGTCGTCGACATCGTCGCTTCCGACGAGGTCTGCTGCGGCGAGCTGGACCTCCTTGACCTTCTCCCGCAGGAGCACAAGGGACCGGTTGGTGGGATGGGTCCATGACCGCAACGACCACCAGCGGCGCCGGGTCGACCAGGTCACTTCGTAGATGCAGCACTCGTATCCGTCGCACTGGCACTCCGGGTGGACCACGATCGCGGCATTGAGTCCGAACATCGACGGCAGCGCGGCGAACAGGCCCTGGGCGTACTGGCAGTCGAGGCGCGACGGGCGATAGCCCTCGTGCAGCCGGTAGCGGAGGGTTGCCGACGTCCGCCGCACGGAAACGGATTCCATTGTCGACGTGGTCGTGAACTTGGGAATCAATCGTGGCAACTGGCGGTAGACCGCCGCGGGCGACGCGAAGGCGCTCAGGAGCTGCACGAGCACCGGATGCAGCCCGTCGGTGACGACCGTCGAGCCCACCGTGTACATCGTGCGCGGGTCGTCGAGCACGATCGTCGCGGCCTCGAAAAGCCGGATCCTGGTGTCGTAGCTCACCCAGGTGGCCGTGTCCTCGAGCCAGTCGACCGACTCAGTCACTCCGGCCCTGGCGAGGACCTCGGCGACGGCAGCGTCCCCGCCGTGTGCGCGCACATGGCCGAGGAGGAGGGAAATCGTCGTACTCGACGTCTCCCGCAGCTCCAGTGTCATCATCGCCCCCCTGGTTGCATACTATCGACTGCACCCACCGGTGACGGGGGTCTGGAACGGGCGGCTCAGCGGACGACGGCCGAGCATCCGGTCATCCGGCGACCGGTCGATCAGCGAGCACCGGTTCAGCCGGCGGTGTCGTCCGGACTCTTCGCCGCATCCGCAGCGGGAGCGGAGTACCGCATCAGCGACTTGTGCCGCAGGTTGTACTCGCGCTTGAGTTCATTCCAGCGCGGCAGCGAGACCTGGTTGGCCGGCGACGCCGGGTTCGGTTCGCCTGACGACGATGCCTGGGACACGGTCGTCAGTCCTGGTCGTCGTCGTGCGTCGTCGAGACCGGGCCGCGACGCGCAGCGAATTCACGCTTGAGCGCCGACCAGCGCACAGCGGACACGTAGTGGATGGTGGAATTCTTCGTCACGTCGGCCATGGGTTCTCTCAGTCTCAAACGGTTGATGAACGGCGCGCCGCTGAGCCTGGTTCAATGTGTGAGCGATCGAGATTGACACGGTTTCGCATCCGTGGATGGAAACCCGACCCATCACTATCGGTGGACGGGATCGCACTTTCATGGTACATCTGCCGCTCGGAATCCGGTCATCGAGCCAGTCCCGCGCGGCGGCGCGCCATTGTTTCCTTGCGTGACGGATGCCGGGACATCCGCCGGACACCGACCTAGGCTTGCTCTCAACACCGACCGCCGCACCGCGACACGAAGGGACCGAGACCGCGATGACCCAGCAGCACCCCACTCTCCGGAAGGCCCCGCGTCCCGAGTGCTCGCAGGGTCACACCTGCTCCGGCAGCGCCCCGGGTCATGCCCTTCCCTTGATCCAGCAGCGCGTGTCCGCGGCGACGCCGAGCAAGTGGCGGGACGCGATCGTGACCGCGGTCACCCACACGGGCTGGGTCGCCATCACGACCCTCGACGACCATGCCACGGTGTGGGTGTGGAATCATGCGGATCTCGGCTCGTCGGCCTCTGTCGGCGACCCGGTCGCACTGCACGGCGTCTATCACGTGCTCGCGATCGGCGCCGAGCGCGTGAACGTGCTGCTGGCCCCGGCCGAGCTGTCGGGTTTCTCCGGCCTCGCGGACCTGTTCTAGGCGACCTGTCCTCGGCCGTGTCTCCTCGGCCGTGTCTCCTCGGCCGTATGTCTGTCCTACGCCATCGGCGTTCTATGCCATCGGCATCATGGACTTCATGGCGGACATCATCCGCTCGCACGCGGCCGCGCACTGACGGCAGGCCTCAGCGCACATTGTGCACTCTTCGCTCATGTCGGCGTGCATCATGCACTCGTCGGCGCAGGCCAGGCACATCTTCATGCAGGAGTCCATCTGGGCCATCATGACTGTCATGTCGTAACCGGAGGGGCGCAGCATCATGCGCATCATGGTGTGGGTCATGTCGGCGCAGTCGAGGCACATACTCATGCACTTCGACATGCCGGTCATGCCCATGGCCATCATGTCGTCCGCGCAGACCGTACAGGCCTGCTCGCACGCGCTGCAACATTCGATCAGGTCCTGCATCGCCGCCCTGTCGAGGCCGCTCATGCTCTTCATCGCCATCGAGGAGTCCATCATCTGCGCCGTCATGCTCATCATTTCAGTCAACCCACTCCGGAAGCCCGGCGTCGGTCTCTGCCGGCTGATGACCGTGGCGTCCACGTTACGAAATGTTACGCCGCACGCCCGACTCGTCGAAAGGGCCGGTGCCCTAGATTGTGGGGACAGGTTTCCCACGTGCGAAGGAGCACCATGACCGGCTGGCGGATCCGCGACTTCCACGCTGACGACCTCGATGGGATCCTCCGGCTCTGGCAGGAGGTCACCGCGACCAAGACCGAACCGGTCTACGGCCTGTCCGAGGTGCTCGCCTCCTGCCAGAAGGATCACGCCGTCGTCGCCATGCACGGCGACGACGTCATCGGGGCCGCGGTCGGCCGTGCTGCGCATGCCCAGGGCTGGATCGTGTTCCTCGCGACCGCGCAGTCCTGGCAAAGCCAGGGCATCGGCACGGCCATGCTCGCGGCACTCGAATCGAAGATGGCCCCGCACGGCCTGACCAAGCTTTCCGCGCTGATGCCGGAGACCGAGAGCCGCGTCGACGCCTTCCTCAACCGCGGCTTCGTCGTCAAGAAGCAGCTGAGTTACTTCGAGCGCGAGATCCCGGTGCAGCGCGAGGGACTGAAGGCGCTCGGCGAGCTCGGCGGGCGGGTCCTGCCACGCGACCTCTGGGCGGGCGTCGGCGGCATGCGCGCCGAGAAGGAGCTCCTCGAGCGTCGGCTCGTGATGCCGCTCGCCGAACCGGATCTCGCCGAGCAGTTTGGAGTCGTTCCCCCCAAGGCCGTCGTGCTCTTCGGCCCTCCCGGAACGGGCAAGACCACCTTCGCCAAGGCGATCGCCTCCCGGCTCGAGTGGCCGTTCGTCGAGGTATTCCCCTCCCGCCTGGCCGGAGATCCGAAGGGTCTCGCCGGAGCGCTGCGGGAGACATTCCTGAAAATCTCAGAACTCGAGCACGCCGTGGTCTTCATCGACGAGGTCGAGGAGATCGCGGCCCAGCGCGGCGGCGAACCGCCATCCCCACTGCAGGGTGTGACCAATGAGCTGCTCAAGATCATCCCGGCGTTCCGCGAGCGGCCGGGGCGCCTCCTGGTCTGCGCGACCAACTTCATCCGCGCCCTCGACTCCGCGCTGCTCCGGCACGGCCGGTTCGACTACGTCATCCCGATCGGGCTTCCGGATGCCGCGGCGCGCGCCGCTATCTGGGCCGGTTACGTGCCGGCGCCCGTGGCCGGCACGGTCGACTTCGGTGAACTCGTCGCCGCGAGCGAGGGGTTCTCGCCCGCCGATATCGAGTACGCGGCCCGTCGCGCGTCGCAGGAGGCACTCGAACGGGCACTCTTCAACGCGGACACGGTCCACGTGGATGCGCCGAGCGGCCCCCGGACCGAGGACTACCTCGAGGCGATCCGCGCCACCCGCACCACGGTCTCGCCGCAGGTCGCAGCGGAGTTCCTCGAGGACATCGAGCGGCTGGCCCGCCTCTGACCGGTACCGGCAATCGGTCCGGATACCGCCCGACCTCGTCAGGCGTCGCGGAGGATCGGGTTCTTGCTGGTGAGGAGGATGGGTCGCTGTTCGGGGTCGAGTCCGGGTGGCGGGGTGAGCCAGTATCGGCTGGCGTCGTCCCGGGTAATGCGCCAGTGCTCGTTGTGGAGCCGCAGGTGGTCGGACCGGCAGAGCAGGATCCCCTCGTCGAGGTTGGTCTCGCCGGTGTCGTCTTTCCAGTGCTCGATGTGATGGGCTTCGGTCCAGGAAGGTGGTCGGTCGCAGCCTGGCCACATGCACCCGCCGTCACGGATGGCGAGGGCGGCCCGTTGGTCGGGACTGAAGGTGCGTTGCTCCCGTCCGAGGTCGAGGCCGTGGCCGTGGTCGTCGAAGGTGACGTCGAGGAGACCGCTGTCGCACAGGTTTCGCTCCATGGTTTCGGCCGAGACCGTGACCGCAGTCCCCTCGATCACGCCCGCTTGGAGCTGGGGCGCCTCCATACCGGGGCCCGACTCGGTGTCGGCGGTGGGTATCGGGGCCTCGGGGGCTGCAGTCCCGGGTGCACCGCCAGCGGGTGAGGTGCTGGTGGGGCGGATGGTGACCATGCGGACGGCGGGGTTGCGGCCGCCGGCGATGCGTTTCGGGTCGGCTTTCACGCCGAGTTTGGTCAGGGCGAGGAATGCGTCCGCGGTGAGCTGCTCGGTCGTGCGCGGGTCGTCCTGCACCCGTTTCGCCCACGCCGCCTGCGCCTTGTCCACGAATCGGACCCCGCCGCGGCGGGGGCTTGTGATGGCGTCGTAGGTGCTCATCAGGTATTCGCCGTCTTCCGGTGCGAACAGGCCGATCAGGCGTACCTGGCCGGTGTGGAGGCGGTAGAACCGCAGGGACCGGTCGTCGTAGGCAGCCTTCTCCCGGGCGGCGATGCCGGCCTCATCGAGCACGTCCCGCATCCGGCGGGCCCGCTTGAACAGTTGGTCGGCGTTCAGGGTTCGTGCTTCGGTGAGGAGCCGGGCGAGGGCGGTGGCGAGTTTCTCCGGGGTGATCGCCCGGTCCAGGTCGCCCAGGCCCTTGCGGAGCGCGTCGGCCTTCTCCACGCTGAGCCAGCCCTCCCCGAGGGCCCGGCCGATCGGGGCGTGCCACGGCGGCACCGCGGCCGAAGGAATCGGCGGTTGCACCGGCGGCAGGTCTCGAGCAGCCCCATCGAGCGGCGGAGTCTCGTCGAGCAGCTTCTGCGCTTCCGCGGCCTCCCGGGCGGCCTTCTCGGCGGCGTCGGTCTCGGCCACCAGCCGGCCCACTCCGAGGAGCTTGACTGCGTCGCCCTTGCTCGACCCGGAGATCGACTGCAGCAGGTCCTCCGGGCTGCGGAACCCCTTCCGGGCCGCGAGGCCCTTCCCGCCGAGTTCGGGACGAGACCGGCGGGCCAGGGTTGCGGCGAACCACGCCGCCTGGGTATCCAACGCCCGCCGCGCTCCCGCGATCAACGCGTGACCTTCGAGCACCGCTTGGTCGCTGAGCGTGTCGACGGAGGCGGACGACCCGCCCAGCCGCGTGACGACATCCGCCAACGAGCGCAACCCGCCGAGCACGTCGCCGAGCGGCTGATCGGGTGGAATATGCGACTCCGGGAGGTTGGTCATGCCCCCACGTTACGACCGACCACCGACATTCTTCGAGGATGGCTCAGCTCTGTGGAAACGCACTCTGATCAGGCACCTGGCGAGGAGCCACTAGATCAGACCTGACGGGGCGTCTCCGCCATGAACTCGGCGAGGGTCGCCTCGATCGTGGCGAACGACCACCGATAGGCGGCCTCCCCGTCGCGCACTGCGAGCGCATGCGCGAGCTCGTGGTGGCGGTGCGCCGACGGCGGCGTATACGCGGTGATCGTGAACCGTTTTTCCTCTTCGCGGGTACGGAGCAACGCGGCAACGGTGCTCGCGAAGTGCCCCATCACGGCATTCCCGGAGCCGCGCAGGATCAGGGTGTGGAAGTCGATGTCAGCCTCGAGGAAGCCACGACCGTCCCCGGCCTGGTCTGCGACGACCATCGCGTCCGCGGCCGCCGAAACGGCAGCGAGCTGCTCCGGTGTCATCGCCTGTGCGCTCAATCGGGCCGCGACCGGCTCGATTCCGAGGCGCATTTCGAGCATCTCTCGCATCTGGGTGAAGTATTCGGGTCCGCGGCCACGCCAGACGATGATCTGCGGGTTCATCAGCTCCCAGGAGGTACGGGGCAGAACCTGCGTTCCGACCCGCTGCCGTGGCTCGATCATTCCCAGTGACTGCAGCACGCGCATCGCCTCGCGCAGCACCGACCGGGAGACCGCGAAGCTCACACTGAGCTCGTCGAGGTTCAGGATGTCACCGGCTGCGTAGTGCCCGTCGACGATCGACTGGCCGACGGCGTTCACGACCCGGGCGTGCAGGCCACCCACGCGCAAGGAATCCGTGACGGTGCCGCTCTGCATCTGCACTTCTTTCCTTAGGCGGTGCTGGGCGGCCTCGGGCGGACCCCCCACCGAGATCGTACCCACCCAATCGGTACGGCCGCGATTCGGGGGGTGGCGCGTGCGCACATCCTGTGCAACACTCAATTATCTGATTTATCAGACTATTGCTAATTTTTTGACGATGGGGTCGCAGGGACGCGGCCTCAGAATGGAATCTGAGATGAATCTCGCCCTTGCGGTTCAGGCGGCCACACAGTCGACGGTCCAGTTGGTCGTACACGCGGCCGACCCGATCAAACCGGCCAGCAGTGACGCCCAGTTGATCATCGCGGCCGTCGTCGGCATCGCGGTCATCATCACCCTCATCACCTGGTTGCGCGTGCACCCGTTCCTCGCCCTCGCGATCGGCGCCGTCGGCGTCGGCGTCGGCGCGGGACTCGCGCCGAGTGCCGCCGTGACGAGCTTCAGTACCGGCTTCGGTGCGACCATGGCGAGCGTCGGCATCCTCGTCGGCTTCGGCGCCATGTTCGGCAAGCTGCTCGCCGACTCCGGTGGAGCCGACCGCATCGTCGACTCCCTCGTGAGCCGTTCGACGACCCGCACCCTGCCCTGGGTGATGGCGCTCATCGGTGGACTGATCGGTCTGCCGATGTTCTTCGAGGTCGGCCTCGTGCTGCTGATCCCGGTCATCATCCTCGTCGCCCGCCGCAGCGGACTCTCGCTGATCCGCATCGCGATCCCGGCCCTCGCCGGACTGTCCGTCATGCACGGCCTGGTGCCGCCGCACCCCGGACCCCTCGTCGCGGTGACGACCCTGGGCGCCAACCTCGGCCTGACCCTCGCGATCGGCGTGCTCATCGCCATCCCGACCGTCATCATCGCCGGCCCGGTCTTCAGCAAGTTCGCGGCCCGCTGGGTCGACGTGCCCGTACCGGCACTGTTCCTCACCACCGCCGACACCGGCGAAGTGACCCACACCAAGCGCCCGAGCTTCTTCGTGACCCTGTGCGGCATCCTGCTGCCCGTCGTTCTGATGCTCGCCCGCTCGATCGCAGACGCCCTCGCCCCCGGCTCCACCGCACCGCTGAACGCCGCACTCGACTTCCTCGGCACCCCGATGATCGCCCTCGGCCTCGCCGTGATCTACGCGATGATCTTCTTCGCCCGTGGCGGTGGCATGACCCGTGCCGCCGTCTCCACGTCACTCTCCGCTTCCCTCCCCCCGATCGCCGGCATCCTGCTCATCGTCGGCGCGGGTGGTGGCTTCAAGCAGGTACTGATCGACACCGGGATCGGAACCGTCATCGCGAACGCCGTCGCGGGCAGCAGCGTCTCGATCCTGCTCCTGGCCTGGTTCGTCGCCGCACTCATCCGCGTCGCAACGGGTTCGGCCACGGTCGCGACAGTGACCGCAGCCGGCATCCTCGCCCCGGTCGCCGCAACGCTCGGCGCAACGGATGTCTCGCTCATGGTTCTCGCCATCGGCGCCGGTTCGCTGTTCCTCTCGCACGTCAACGACGCCGGGTTCTGGCTCGTGAAGGAATACCTCGGCACCACCGTCGGGCAGACCCTGAAGACCTGGACCATCATGGAGTGCCTCATCTCCGTGACCGGCCTCGCGGGCGTGCTCCTGCTGAACATCGTGATCTAGCATGAGCGACACCGAACAGCTCTTCGAGAACCAGCAGCCCGTACTCGTCATCATGGGCGTCTCCGGCTCCGGCAAGTCCACCGTCGCCGGCCTCCTCGCCGGCCAGCTCGGCTGGGACCTGGAGGAGGGCGACGACCTGCACCCGCAGGAGAACATCGACAAGATGTCGGCCGGGCATCCGCTCGACGACGACGACCGTGCGCCCTGGCTCGAGACGATCTCCTCCTGGATCATCGAGCACACCATGGCCGGCGTGCCGGGGATCATCACCTGTTCGGCGCTCAAGCGCAAGTATCGCGACGTGCTCCGCGAGCACAACGTGATCTTCGTGCACCTGACCCTGTCGACGGACCTGATCCTGCGCCGCCTCGCCACCCGGCAGGACCACTACATGCCGGTCTCGCTGCTCGACTCCCAGGTCGCGACCCTCGAGGCGCCCGGCGCCGACGAACGCGCCATCACAATCGACGCGGGCCGTGCTCCGGCCGCCGAGGCCGCGGAAATCGTGCGGCGCCTCGGCCTGACCCCGCGTCCAGGGTCGTCGAGCCTCGGGGCTCCCGCTCCCGGGCAGTCGTCCGTGCACCCGGTTGCGGCGGCAGCCCAGGCGGCGAAGCCCTAACCGGCTCGCACCGACCGCACGGCCTTCTCCACGCGAACGACCCCCGCTCACCCGGGGGTCGTTTGTGCGTATGGGCGACGTTTGTCAGGTTATTCGCCCCGGCATCCGGTACGGTATGCGTGTATCGATACGGACGTAGCGATTCAGCGCATCCGCTTCGACCGGATGCCGACACCGGGAGGCGAGATGAGGCTGGCAGGCTTCTCCGCCGCGTCGCACCCACACCCTGCGCTCCGCAGCGCTGGTCTCCGTACCGCCCTCCTCGCGACCCTCGCACTCATCGCGGTCCTCGCGTGCGTTCTCTTCGCCCACGCCGGCGCCGACGGCCAGGACGTGAATGTGCCTGCTGCGGTCAGCCCGATGACGATGTCCGCGACCGGCTCAGCATCGGCGTCCGCCACCACCGCCCTCTCCGGAGCAGTCCACTCCGGCGCCGCCCTCTCCGGCACCGTCGCGCAGGCCGTGGCACTCTCCGCCTCCGTCGCCGTGTCCGCAGCGGCGGCGGCGACCGGGATGGCCCGCACGATCGCGGCATCCGTCGGCCAGCGGGTGCTGTGCTTCGAGGGCAACTCCCTCGGCGGCGGCGCCATGGCCGCGATGTCGTGCTCCATCCTCCTCGTCCTCGGCAGCCTCCTGCTGATCGCGGGCGGCCCGTCGGCCCTCGGCCTTCTGTTCGTCGCCGGCGGCTTCGTGGTCGGCACCTTCCGCGCCATCGCCCCGCACCTGCACCGCCCGAACCTCACCCAGCTTTCCGTCAGCCGCATTTAGGCCGAAACCCGCTCCCGCGCCCTCCCGGCCCTCCCGCCGAACGGATGCGCCCCCCTGCCGTTTCTACCGGCACCCGCGGTTTTCGACCCAGTGACCTGAATGGACTACTGAACATGTGCACATCTTCCTGCCCGACGCTCCCGGACCGGACGGGGTCGGCGTCGTGAAACGCGCCGGACTCTTCGGCAGGGGCGCGGCCCGTGAGGCGTCGGCTCCCGTCGACGCCGCGAGCCGACTCGCCGACTTCGGCTACCTCGAACCACGCGAGGTCTACCTCGACGCCGCCTGCCAGAGCCTGCGCCCGCAGCCGGTGATCGACGCCGTGGACGAGTACTACACGAGCTACAACGCCTGCGGCGGCCGCGTGAAATACGCCTGGGGCAAGCGGGTCGACGAGGAGGTCGCGGCGACGCGGTCCGCCGTCCTCGACCGGCTCGGCCTGTCCGCGCGCAGCCACGCGGTTTCGTTCACCCTCAATACGACCTACGGGATCAACCTGCTGCTCCAGCAACTCCCCCAGGGCCGCTTCGGCCGGATCGTCACGAGCCACGCCGAACACAACTCCGTCTTCCTCCCGACGATGACCGCCGCGAAACGTCTCGGTCTGCCGAGGCTCGTGCTCGACCGGGCCCCCGACGGCGCCCTCATCTTCGATCCCGCGCAGCTCGAACGCGCCGTCGTCGTCGTGAACGCCGCCTCGAACATCGACGGCAGCACCCTGACGAACCTCGCGGACCTCGTCAGAGAGACCCACGCCCGCGGCGGCATCGTCATCCTCGACGCCGCCCAGGCCATGGCCCACGAGCACGCGCTGCTGCGGGGAACCGACGCCGACGCCATCTGCTTCTCGGCGCACAAGACCTACGGAGCGAGCCTCGGGGTCATCGTCACCCGGCTCGAGCTGCTGCGCTCCCTCGAGATCGGTTTCGTCGGCGGCGGCATGGTGACGGATGTCCTCGAAGACTCCTTCGACCTCGTCACGGACGACCCCGGCGCACTCCTCGAACCGGGCCTGCAGGCCTGGGGCGAGATCATCGCGCTCGGCCGCGCGCTCGACTGGCTCGGGCACGTCCGCCCAGGCGGCCTGTCCCCGCGCGACCACATCGAGAGCCTCTCCGGCCGCCTCTTCGAGGGTCTCAGCGCCATCCCCGGTCTCGTCGTGCTCAATCACGGCGCGAGCCCGGTGATCAGCGTCTACGCCCCGAAGCAGGATTCGCACCGCCTCGCGGTCTTCCTCTCCCAGCAGCACATCATGGTGCGCAGCGGCTACTTCTGCGCCCACCACGAACTCAAGGAACGGCTGGGACTTCCCCCGCTCCTGCGGTTCTCTCTCGGACTCCACTCCACTTCGGCGGACATCGATCGCGCTCACGACGCCCTCGCCCGCCTCTTGAAAGGTCTTTCCTAAGTGTTCTGCATCGCAGCATTCATCGTCCTCCTGTTCATGGCGGCCATCTCGGCCCGATATCGCAAGTACCTCGCCAAGGCGTGGAACTGCACGTTCCGCCGGATCACCTTCCGCCCCTGCGACACCACCTTCAAACAGGATATGAAGGACCACATGCTCGCCCCGCTCGCCGCGCGCAGGCCCGGCCTGGTCAAGCCCGCGAGCATCGGCCTCGAGGTCGTCGCCGTCCTGATCATCCTGACGACCATCTGGAGCGGGTACGAGGTCGTCAAGAGCGGCGTCAACCTCTACGTCTACGGGACCTGCAACAAGCAGGACTCGGCGTCGTGCAGCCTCGGCGCCGAGGCCTGCTCCATCCCGGACCAGACCCCGGGCTTCGGCGATTCCCTCGCTGCGTGGGACGTGGTCGGCGCCTTCGGCAACGAGTTCGCGAGCCTCGGCGAGACCTTCTCCGCCATCCCGAGCCGGATGCAGAACTGGGATGCCACGGCCTACCTGCCCGCGGACGCGACCTACCTGAACCCGTACGACGCGAGCAAGAAGACCGCGCTCGAGGTCGTCGACCCCGGCTGCACCTACTGCTCGCAGCTCTTCCAGAACATCGAGGAAGCCGGGTTCGGTGACACGCAGAACCTGAGCTACATCGCGTATCCGATCCAATCGGCCACGGGGTACAAGTTCCCCAATTCGCTGATGATCACCGAGCAGCTCGAGGCCCTGCGCCTCAACCGGCTCGAGGGGGCTACCACGCCCGTCGACTGGCAGATCCTCAAGCGCATCTACGCCGACAAGAACGACGCGGGAGTGGCGTGGCAGGCCGCGATCAACGGCATGAAGTCGGCCGACGCCAGCGCGCTGATCCAGGGCTGGGAGCTCGAGTTCGGGCTGACCCAGGCCCAGATCGACCACGTGGCCGAGGTCGCGGCATCCGACCAGGTCACCCAGGTCATCGCAGCCAACAAGAAGACGGTCGAGGAGAGCATCCACACCGTGAAGATCCCGACGATCATCTTCGACGGCCGTCGCCACGACGGCCTCGTCTCGGTCGGCGACCTCGGCTAGCCCGGGCGGACCCGACCCGGTCAATCCACTCAGTTACGGAAAGAGCACCCTCCCGCACGCGGTGAGGGTGCTCTTTCCGTGATTCAGACTGCGGATGCCGCGGGTCAGGGCTTCCAGACCATCAGCACGACCACCGCGACGAGCAGCAGGCTCGAGACACCGGAGCCCGCGGCGATCCGCGGGTAGCCGGCGGCCTTGGCGCCGGCGGCGTCCGTCGCGAGGGACTCCGCGGCGGCCTTGAGCGCGGGCACGACGAGGAAGAGGTTGATCGCAAGGGCGACGACGTAGAGCACGAGGGACAGCCATACCCAGGTGGACCCGAAGGTCCAGGCGTCGTCGGCCTCCTTGAGCCCGAGCGCCCCGAAACCGAAGAACGCCACCACGATCGAGAGCAGCGTGAAGATGTTCACCGACTTCGCGAGGGTCGCGACGGGACCAGCCTGCCCCGCCCGGATGGAGCGCATGGCGGTCATCGGGAGGATGGCCATCGGCCCGACGATGAAGACGGCGGCGACGATGTGCAGGATGTTGATCAGAATATGCATGCCTACAGGGTAGAGCGGTTCAGGTCAGGCCGGTTGCACGACACCGGGGTGGTCCGCGGGCAGGCCGTGGCGCTTGCCGGCGTGCAGCATCCGCAGGTTCTTCGTCTGCCAGTCGTGCACGGCCTGGTGCTGCGGCTCGAGCGCGCGTAGTTCGGCGCAGGCGGTGACCTGGCGGCCGCAGGAGCAGAGCCGCGGCGTCGTCTCATCCGCGTGGTGCAGCGTGCCGAGGCGCCAGAGCACGGCCATCGCCCAGTCGATCTGGTGCTGGGCGAGCTCGGCCCTCCGCTCGGCGCGCTTGACGAGGTCGGTCTCGAGGATGCCGCGGAGTTCCGTGCCCGGCGCGTGCTCGAAGTCACGCGCCGCGATCCGGCGGAGGTCATCGACCTGGCCGGTCAGCCGGGCGATGTCGGCGTCCTTCTCCGTGTCGCTCGCCTGCGCCTTCTCGGCGAAGCGCCGGTGCTTCTCCTGCTGCTCGGCGAACTGGCCGAGCCAGAGCTCGACGTGCTCGGCGTCGCGTCGCTCGGCCTTCTCCGCACCGAGATGGTGCAGGCACAGCGCGCAGACCACCTGGTCGCTCGCCGAACCGAAGGTGAACGGCTGCAGCGACCGACAGCAGAAGCACTGGGCGAGCACGGGCACGTACAGGGGATACGAGTGGGTCACGAGAGGATGTCCTTGGTCACGAATCGGCCGTAGGCGAGTGCCCCGAACACGAGGATGTAGCCGCCCTGCAGCAGCGCATTGGCCCCGAACGACGTCCAGTCGATCGGCTGCCTCAAAAGGTCGGCGAAGTCGAGCCAGTAGTGGCTGAAGAGCCACGGATGCAGCCAGTCCAGTTGCGGGAGCGCGTCGAGCACCTGGGCGGTCACCGAGAGCACGATCGTCGCCGCCATCGCGCCGACGGGCACCTCGGTCAGGGTCGAGATGAACAGGCCGATCGCCGAGAGGCCGAGCAGCGATACCGTGACGTACGCCGCGATCAGCAGTGAGCGCAGCACGGACTCGCCGACCCCGATGGTGTCGCCGGAGAGCAGGGTGACCGGGCCGATCGGGAACAGGGCCGCGCCGATGAGGGCGCCGGAGACCGCGACGGTCAGGGTCGCGGCGACGCAGAAGGCCGCGGCGCCCGCGTACTTGACCAGCAGCAGGCGCACCCGTCCGGCCGGGGCGACGAGCAGGTAGCGCAGGGTGCCGAGGTTCGCCTCGCCCGCGACGGTGTCGCCGGCGACGACCCCGACGGTCAGCGGCAGGAACAGCGGGATCGAGACGATCAGGGCGGTGATCGCGACGAAGAGGCCGTTCTGGGTGATCCGGTCGAGGAAGGCCGGGCCGCGTCCCGGCGTGACCGGGCTACTGGTGAGCCGGACGGCGATAGCGATGAGCACCGGGATCGCGGCGAGCGCCGCGAGCATCGCCCAGGTGCGGCGGCGGCGGAAGAGCACGGTGAGTTCGGAGCCGAGGAGCGCGGCAGCGGATGCCCCGCGCGGCCTGGCAACGGCGGTCGCGGTCGCCGCGGGCCCGCTCGGGTCTGGGCCGGTCACGGCAGGCCCGGTCGCTGCCGGTCCGGTCACGGCCGGTTCCCTGGGGTCACTGGGCGACATCGAAACCCTCTCCGGTGAGTGCGACGAAGCGTTCTTCGAGGCTCGCACCCACGACAGTGAAGCCGCGCACGCGGACTCCGGCGGTGACGAGGGCCGCGACGATGTCTTCCGGCGCGGGCGCGCCAGCGGTCAGGGCAGCGCTCAGGACCGCGCTGAGGTGGCCGGGCGCACCCGCCGCCGCTCCGGCGGTCACGGGAGTGAGCCCCAGCCGTTCGAGTACCTGCGCGGCCGCAGCGGCGTCCGGCGTGTCGAGGCGCGCGTGGGCCTCGCCCGCGCCGCGCAGCTCGTCGAGGGTGCCCTGGGCGACGAGGGTGCCGGCGCGCATCACGGCGACGTGGCTGCACATCTGCTCGACCTCGGCGAGCAGATGGCTCGACACGAACACGGTCGTGCCCTCGGCGGCGAGCGAGCGCACGAGGCTGCGCACCTCGCGGGTGCCCTGGGGGTCGAGACCGTTGGTGGGTTCGTCGAGCACGAGCAGTTCACGCGGCATCAGGAGCGCGTTGGCGATGCCGAGCCGTTGCTTCATTCCGAGCGAGTACGCGTGCACCTTCTTGCCTGCCGCATGGGTCAGGCCGACGCGCTCGAGGGCCTGTTGCACCCGCGCGCCGCGGGTCGCCGAGGGAGCGCCGGGGTCCGCGGTATCGAGCCGACGCAAGTTGGCGGTGCCGGACAGGAACGGGTAGAACGCGGGCCCCTCGACGAGGGCGCCCACGCGCGGGAGCACCGCGCGGAACGACCCGGGCATCGCTCGGCCGAGCAGGCTGATCTCCCCGCTCGTCGCGCTCGCGAGACCGAGCATCATGCGGATGGTCGTCGTCTTCCCCGAGCCGTTCGGCCCGAGGAAACCGAAGACGGATCCGGTGGGCACGGCAAGATCGATGCCGGCGACGGCAATCTGGCGGCCGAACTGTTTGGTGAGACCGTGGGTTTCGATGGCCAGTTCGACGGAGGCGATGGCGGGGCTCACCCTCCCACGGCGGCGGCCTGGAGCCGCTCACCCGGAACGGCGCCGGCGAAGACCCGCCCGTCGTCGGTAAGCAGCACGCTCACGAGGGCGGTCGAGATCACGCGTCCGCCGGTGACGGCGGTCGTGAGCTGGCCGAGCAGCGGCGAGGAGGACAGGTCGGCAGGGACGGAACCGGCCGGGAGCTCCACGACGGCATCCCAGCCGGTCCCGGAGATCGTGACGCCGGCGAGGAACTTCTCCGCCTCGGCCTTCTGTGTCGCGTGGTCTGCGGGGTCTGCGGGGTCCTTCTGGGCGAGTGCCGCGGCATCCGGAAGGGCCTGCTCGGTCACGCTCGCACCGGCGGGCGGGGAGAACGTGAAGAGGGAGGCATCCGGTGCGCCCAGGCTGATCTCGGTGAAGGCGAGCCGGAACGCCGGCTTCTCCTGCCCGCGGGCGGTGACCTCGACGGCGAGCGGCAGCCCGGTCTGGGAGTCGACCGAGATCGACACCGCCCCGACCAGGGTGCCGGTGGTCTTCGGGGTGAGCACGAGGTCGTAGACGCTGCGCCCGGCGACGCTGCCGTCGGTGCCGACGGAAACCGTCGTGCTCGGGTCGACGGCGGAGAGGAACTTCGCGGCGAGCTGCTCCGGCGTGGCCATGCCGCCCTCGGTGGTCGCGTCCGGGCCCTCGGCGTCCTTCGCCGGCAGGGTCAGGTGCGCTGCGGAGTTGTCCTTCGAGTTGTAGAGCCAGACGTCGCTGCCGTTGCGCACGAGGTCGCGTTCGGCGAGGTTGTCGAGCACCTGAAGGCGGATGTTGTCCGGCCCGTTCAGGTAGACCCGCCCGGTGTGCGACCCGGTCAGGAGTTCGAGGGCGGAGGCGGCGCCGGTGTTCGCGCTCGCGCTCGGCCCCGTCGTCGGGAGCTCAGGCAGGCCGAGCTCCGAGGTCTGTTCGATGGTTCCGGAGAGCGCGTCGACGGTGCTGGTGCCGACGAGGGCGAGCACCTGCTCGGGCGTCTTGTCGGGAAGGTCGACGGCCGCCCCTGCTGTCAGGGGGACGGCAAGCGCGCCGACGGCGATGACGGCGGGGATGACGATGGCGGGAAGCCACTTCGTGAAGGTTCGGGGAGTCATGAGAACGACCCCTGAGTGTCGCGATTCATAGTGAGATCCTACGTCCGACCGGGTGCCTCCGCACGGTCGCCTGCGGGCAATCCCGGCGTGCTGGGCGAACTCCCAGCACGCCGGACCCGCTCACGGTGTGGGGGCGAGGGCGCGCAGGTCTTTCCGCAGGATCTTGCCGGAGGTGGACTTGGGAATGACGTCGATGAACGCCACCTGCCGCACCTTCTTGTGCGGCGCCACCCGCTCGGCGACGAAGGCCATCACATCCCCGGGCAGGAGCACCTGGCCGGGAAGCACGACGACGAAGGCCTTCGGCACCTCCTGGCCATCGGCATCCGCTGCTCCGACGACCGCGGCGTCGGCGATCGCCGGGTGGCTGAGCAACAGGGCTTCGAGTTCGGCCGGCGCGACCTGGTAGCCCTTGTACTTGATCAGTTCCTTGAGGCGGTCGATGATCGTCACGTATCCCTCAGCACTGACGGTCGCGATGTCGCCGGTGTGCAGGAAGCCGTCCGCCTCGAGGATCTCCCGGGTCGCCTGCTCGTTGCCGAGGTAGCCGAGCATCACGTTCGGACCGCGCACGAGCAGTTCGCCCGGTTCGCTCACCCCGACATCGGGAATGACGATGTCGCGCCCGGTCTCGGGGTCGACGAGCTTGCACTCGATGTTCGGGAGGGCGAGGCCGACGACGCCGTGCGGGATGTCGTCGCGGCCGCGCGGCATCGCGTGTGAGATCGGGCTCAGCTCGCTCATGCCATAGCCCTGGCGCACCTGGCAGCCGAGCCGGTCGGCCACGGCGTGGGCGAGCACGGCGTCGAGGGGCGCCGCACCGGAGAACAGGGTGCGCAGGCTCGAGAGGTCGTAGGCGTCCACGAGCGGATGCTTCGCGAGGGCCACGGCGATCGGCGGCGCGATGAACACGTAGGTGGCCCGGTAGTCCTGGATCAGCCGGAGGAATTCCGGCAGGTCGAAGCGGGCCATCGTGATCACCGTCGCCCGCACCGCGAGGGCGATGTTGAGCAGCACCGTCATCCCGTAGATGTGGAAGAACGGCAGCACGGCGAGAACCCGGTCGTCGGCGGTGCCCTCGAGCACCGGAATCGCCTGGGCGACGTTGGCCACGAGGTTGCGGTGCGTGAGAATCACGCCCTTGGGCCTGCCGGTGGTTCCGGAGGAATAGGGCAGCACGGCGACGTGGGTGGCCGGGTCGAAGGCGACCACCGGTGCGGGACGACCCTCGAGGATGAGGTCGGCGAGGGACAGGCGCGAGCCGTCGTCGTCGAGCAGGGCGACGGCATCCGCCGCCAGGCCGGCGAGCGCGGCTGCCTCGCTCGCCTGCGGCAGGAACGGCGCGACCGTGAAGAGCAGCCTCGCCTCCGAGTCGCGCAGCTGGGAGGCGATCTCGGCGGCGCCGTAGAGCGAGTTGATCGTCGTCGCGGTCGCACCGGAACGGAGGATGCCGTGGAAGGCGATCGCGAAGGCGGTCGAGTTGGGGGCGTGCACCGCGACGACGTCTCCGACGCCGATCCCCCGGGCGGACAGGGCTCCGGCCACGGCGTCGATGCCGGCGACCAGTTCACGGTAGCTCGTCGAGGTACCGGTCGCGGCGTCGATCAGTGCCGTGTGTGAGAGGTCCTCCTCGGTGATCGAACCGAACAGGAAGTCATAGACGCTCAGGTCGGGAATGTCGACGTCGGGGTGCTGGCTGGCGATGATCATCGGTATCTCCTTCGATACGGTGTGCGAGCGGGGCAGGGTGCTGGATGGGTCAGTATCGGGGCCGGCGGGGAGCAACTCAGGTCGATCGACGTGCGGGCGGAGAACCGAGTCACGCCCGGAAGGCGGAGAGGAAGATCGCCGGCGCCTTCCACCACGACGGGTGGCTGACGAATTCGGTCATGAGCCGGGTGGTCTTCGCGGCGCTCCGCGCGCTGACGAACCACGGCGGCTTGGGGAAGAGCGCGAATTCGCCGTGCCAGACCGACCGGGGAAAGGGCCGGAACGGCCCGCGGACGATGGTGCGTTCGGTGTCGGCGAGGAGGAACGCGTTGTGCACGACGCCGATGCCGCTCTGGACGTCGGCCGTGGTGTGGCCGGGGAACGCGCCCCACGGCGCTGCTGCGGTGAGGAAGCCCATGGCCGTCCAGGCGTTGACGGCGATCGTGCCGTAACGGAGGCGCTCGAGAGCCGCGGCGAAGCCCGGGCCGAGCCGGCGGATCGTGGCCGGGGTGCCGAGGATGTTCGCGCCGAGGGTGCCGAGGAAGTCCTCGTTCGCCACCGTGACCGCGGCGTCGAGGAAGGCCTGCCCGGTCCCGGGGAGTTCGATGACGCCGAGCACGGGAGCGAACGCCTCGACGCCGATGAGCGCGGCGGGGTCTGCCGTGCCGGCTTCGATCAGGAGACGACCGCCGTCCGGGCCGAGCCGGGTGGCCCCGGGGTAGGCGGCGAGCGCGTCGCGCACCCGGGCGTCGCTGCCCGGGTACCACGGCGGCCGGGCGGGTGCTGCGGTCAGGGCCACCCGCAGCGCTGCCAGGAAGGCCGCCTTCTGCGGCCAGTCGCGGCTGAGCACCACGACCTGCCCGGCGATGCAGTTGTAGCCGCCGTTGTGCAGGCGCTGGGTGGCCACGTGCTCGGCCTGGAAGGTCAGATCACGGCTGGTCCATTTCCCGGGGAGCACGATGATCGGCGCGACCCCGCCGAGCTCGCTCGTGATGGACTTCCGCAGCAGCGGAGTGCCTGCTGCGCGGCGCGCGCGGCCCTCAGCGCCCGGGCCGAAGACGACGACGTCGTGGGTCGCGGCACTTCCGGTGATGTGCACGTGGCTGACGCCCTCGTGGTGCGCGAGGTACCCGCCGACCGCCGCGCCGCCGGACACGATGGCGAGCAGGCCCGCCTCGATCAGGGGGGCGAAGGCATCCGTGTAGACCGGAGCGAGGGCGTCGAGCACGGGGTTGAGCTTGAGCACCGAGACCCGGTTGTGTGCGATGAGCTCGTAGAGCACGTCGAGCGGCGGGATCGCACTGATGTTGCCCGCTCCCAGCACGAGACCGACTCCCCCGGTGCGCGACGGATGCCGCTGGCCGAGCCCGGCGCGCGACCGCGCCTCCTCCTCGGTGACGCCCGGCTCGAGCCAGGCCTCGGCCGAGAACCCGTGCAGCAGGAGCGCCTCGAACGGAGTGCCGGGGAGCACGGGGACCGTGACCCGGCCGCCGGGGGCGCGCCCGAACCGGGTGTTCCGGAGCGGGCTCTCCCCGCGGTCGATGGCCGCGATCGAGCCCCGCAGGGTGGCGAGGTTGGTCAGTACGACGTAGGGACCGGAGAGCCATTCCTCGCCGACGAGCGGGGAATCCCGGTCGAGCCCCTTCGCGAGGGCGGCGACCTGCACCCAGCGCTCGGCCTGGGCCGCGACCGTGACGGCGACGGCCCCGAGGAGTGCGGAGCGCGAGGTGAGACTCAGGGTCGCCCAGTGGGTCTCACCCGCGGCGAGGTCGGAGACGACCGTGTCGAGGGCCGCGCGTTCGGTCGCGGACAGCGCGTCGGCGGGACGTTCGTTGACGGCGGTCGGTTCGGTCGAGGTCATCAATCTCCCTTGATTGCTGCCGATGGCTCTGCCAGCAGGAACCGGACCGCGGCTGCGGCCTGCGCGTGCTGCTCAGCAGAGTACCGCACGCCCCTCGACGGGTCCCCACCCCAGTGCGCGGCACGGCCGCGAGCGAGCGGATGCCGGCGGCGAGTGTCGCTCCCTGTGCCGGGAATCGCCGTTCCGCCGGGCGATCTCGGCGCAGACGGCGACAGTCGACGGATGTGCGGCGGGCAGGGCACAGGAGGAGACCGCGGGTTCGGACCACCGAGCTTTCGGGACGATCAGTGATCCGGACCACGGAGGGCATCGAACCCTGGCGGCCTCGGGCGGCCACTGACCGGTTCGTTTCTGGTTTTGATCAGCGCCTGCGTCGGACGGGGCAGCACGTTGATCTCCTGAAAACGTATGACCTACGCCCCGGGATCGCAACCGGTGCCCGGCACGGCGCCCGAGACGGGTGCACGCCTCGGGAGAGACGACGCCCGGGAGGGAGTCCGTCGGCAGAAACAGGTCTCGATCAGGTATTTATTGTGAATGAATGCCTGCGGCACTCGGCAACCTCGTGCACGCGTTGCATGCAGGATGTGGTCAGGATGCGCTGATCCGGCGCAAATCCGAGGGAAAAACGAGGGAAATCCGTGGGAAGTCCGTGGGGTTCGCGGATCGATCAGGCGGGAGGACGAACCGTGCGGGCGAGCACCGTCGTCCTCGGGCGACGACGGTGCTCCCCTGGGTGCGACCCGTCCGAGCGCCCCGCCCGCGTCAGCAGACGGCGCCGGTGTCCGCGCCGGCCGGCGGGATACCCGGGAGTGTCAGCACGAATCGTCCATGGCCGGTATCCGCGTCAGACCCGGAGCCTGCGCCGCCTGCGCGTGCGCCGACGGAACCCCCCGCTGCGTGGGCGACCCGACGGGCCAGGGCCAGGCCGAGGCCCGCTCCCGGGCTGTCCGGCGTGCGGAATCCCGGCGTGAAGAGCAGCTCCGGGTCGGTGCCGCCGAAGCCGGGTCCGTCGTCGATGACGACGATGTCGACGGCTCCTCCACGCGCATCCGCCCGGACGGTGACCCGGGTGCTCGCGTACCGCACCGCGTTCTCCAGCAGCGGGGCGAGAGCGCGGAGGGCGACGGCCTGCGGGACGCCGAGTTCGAGGCCGGGGGCCGGAACCACGACGATCTCGATCGCACCGCCGTTCGCGCCGTCGGCCGTTGCGGCGGCCAGTGCCGCCGCCGACGCGGTCTGCAGCAGCGCGGTCACAGACGCCCGCTCGTCCCGGTTCACCTGGCCCCGCGACACGGCGAGCAGCGTACCGATCACCTCGGTGAGCTCGTCGACGGATGTCGTGATCCGGCCGAGCCGCTCGGCCTGCGCCGGCGAGAGCGCAGGATCGAGCCCCGCGAGCTCGGCTTCGGCCCGGATCACCGTCAGGGGCGTGCGCAGTTCGTGGGCGAGTTCCGCCGTCAGTCGCTGCTCCGCGAGGATCGTGCGGGACACCCGGGCGAGGAGTCCGTCGAGTACCTGGCCGAGGCGGGTGAGTTCGTCGTGGGGCTCGCCGAGGTCGAACCGACGGTCGAGGTCGGCCGCGCTCCACTCCGAGGCGCGACGCGCCATCACCTCGACCGGCCGCAGCGCACGACGCACGGTCCAGGCCGCCAGTCCGCTGACGCCGAGGACGACGAGCGCCGCGAGGCCGATCCCGGCGAGCAGGGTGCGGGTCTCCGTGCGCTGATAGGGAGCGAGCGGGACACCGACGACGGCGGCGCCGACCTGCTCGGTCTCGCCCGGCAGCACCACGGGAACCGCCCGGAGCCGCCAGTCGCCGGTCTCCCGCTCGGTCGGCTCGCTGACAGAGCTCAACGCGGCGAGCTGAGCCTCGAGTTCGGGGGCTCCCGCGACCGCGCCAGCGCCGGCGGTCCCTGCGACGAGCGTCCCTGAGGCGGCGTAGATCCAGGTCACCTCGCCGAGGTTCCCCGCGGCAGTCGTCGCGACTCCGATCCCGTCGCCCTCCCGCACGACCGACGACGCAGCGGATGCCGCCCGCTGGGTCAGGAGGGCGTCGATGTCCTCGCTCACGACGTGGGTGAGCACGGCGACGGTCAGGGAGAGGAGTGCCGCCATTCCGAGGGTCGTGAGCAGCGCCGTCGCAAGCACCAGGCGCCGCCGGAGCGAGCGCACCCGCGGGAGGGCGGGCCGGTGAAGCCGCCGCGCCGTGCCGACAGGGGAGGTCGGGGTCCCGGTCATCGGAGGGCGTACCCGACGCCGCGCACCGTCTCGATCCGGAGGCCGGACGGAGTCTCGCGGACGGCATCCGCCCCCGGCAGGGCGGCGTCGACCGCGACCGCATCACCGTCAAGGCGTTCGAGCTTGCGACGGAGCCTGCGCACGTAGGAGTCGACGGTGTTCTCGGCGACGATCGCCCCGTGCGGCCACGCGGCCGCGACGAGGTCGCGCCGGCGGACGACTTCGCCGGGTCGGGCGAGCAGCGCGGCGAGCATCCGGAATTCGGTCGGCGTGACGGCGATCTCGAGGTCGCCGCGGGCCACCGTGAATCGCTGCGGGTCGAGGCGGAGGCCGGCCGGCTGCCGGAAGGGTTCCGGCCTGCCCCGGCGGGCCAGGGCGCCGACCCGCACGAGCACCTCGGCGAGCGCGAACGGCTTGCCGAGGTAGTCGTCCCCGCCGGCGTGGAAGCCCGTGACGATGTCCTGTACTCCCGTCCGAGCGGTCAGGAAGAGCACGGGTGCGAGCTGCCCGGCAGCCCGGAGGGCCTGGCAGACGTCTCGACCGTCGGAGTCGGGCAGGCCGATATCGAGCACGATCACGTCGACGGACTGGCCGGGGCCGAACAACGCGACCGCCTCGGCGCCGGTGTGCGCGAGCAGGAGGGTGTAGCCGGCGCCGCCGAGGGCCTCGGCGAGCACCCGGCGGATCTGGGGGTCGTCTTCGCAGACTCCGACCGTGGGCATGGGGTAATCGTACGCAGCCCGGCACAGCGGATGCGTGGTTCGTCGCCACAGACCGCGCGCCGGTCAGGCGGTGGGCAGGTTCGGCGGCATACCCTGCTGCTGCACGAGGTCTTCGGCACGGCCAGCGCCGCACGGCGCCGATTTCCTGTTCGCCCTTCCATCCAAAGGCACCAGCATGAACCTGATCCAAGCGCTGATCCTCGGCATCGTCGAGGGAATCACCGAATTCCTCCCGGTCTCGAGCACGGGACACCTCACCCTCACCGAGAAGCTCCTCGGGCTGAAGCTCGACGACCCGGGGGTGACCGCGTTCACCGCGATCATCCAGTTCGGTGCGATCGTCGCGGTGATCCTGTATTTCCGGGCCGACATCATCCGCCTGGCCGTGGCCTGGTGGCGGGGCCTCTTCCACCGCGAGGCCCGGCTCGCGCACGACTACCGCTTCGCCTGGTATGTCATCGCCGGGTCGGTGCCGATCGGCATCGTCGGCTTCCTCGGCAAGGGCCTGATCGGCGGGCCGCTGCGCAACCTGTGGGTGGTCGTGGCCGGGTTGATCGGCTGGAGTGTCGTGATGTTCATCGCCGAGCGCGTCGGCAAGCGCAACCGCCCGGAGGAGTCGACGACCCTGAAGGACGCGCTCGTCATCGGCGTCATGCAGTGCGTCGCGCTGATCCCCGGGGTGTCCCGGTCCGGTGCGACCATCAGTGCCGGCCTGTTCCGCAATCTCGACCGGGTCGCCGCGACCCGGCTGTCCTTCTTCCTCGCCATCCCCGCGCTCACCGCGGCGGGGGCATATGAGGGTCTCTCCTCGGCGAGCGACATCTCGGCCTCGGTCGGCTGGGTGCCCACGATCGTCGCGACCGTGGTCAGTTTCCTCGTCGCCTATGCGACGATCGCGTGGCTTCTGCGACTCGTCGCGAAGCACAGCATCGCCGTGTTCATCGGGTACCGGGTCGCCCTCGGCGTCGTGATCGCCGGCCTCCTCGTCACCGGGGTCGTCGCCGCCACCTGACCCGCCCCCAGCCCGCCCCGTTCCTTCCGCGAGAGTACGAATTGGGCCCTTAAACCACTCGCTTAAGGGCCAAATTCGTACTCTCGCGGCAGGGGCGAGCGAGGTCTACGGGATGGGGAAGGGCGGAAAGCGGTCAGGCGCGGGGTTCGTAGTGCCGGGGCGAGTAGGCCTGGGCGACGAGCATCCGGAGGGCCTCGAGGCTGCCGTGGGCGAGGCCCTGGGCGCGGGCCTGGATCAGCACGTTCCCGATCGCGGTCGCCTCGACGGGCCCCGCGAGCACGGGCAGACCGGTGAGGTTCGCGGTCAGCTGGCAGAGCAGCTCGTTCTGCGAGCCGCCACCGACGATGTGCACCGTGCGAATGCTCGTGCCCGAGAGTTCGCCCGCCGCGCGCAGCGTGCTGGCGTACTTCGTCGCGAGGCTCTCGATGATGCTGCGCACGAGATCGACGGGGGTCGCGGGCACCGCGAGCCCGTGTCCGGCACAGTGCTCGCGGATCCGATCCGGCATATCCCCCGGCGCGAGGAAGGCCGGGTCGTCGACGTCGAAGACCGTCACCGGCCCGGTCACCTGCGCGGCCTGCGCGAGCAGGAACGGCAACTCGAACGCGACACCCTCGAGGTCCCAGCTGCGCATCGACTCGCTCAGCAGCCAGAGTCCCATCACGTTGCGCAGGTAGCGCACGCGCCCGTCGACGCCGCCTTCGTTGGTGAAGTTCGCGGCCCGGCTCTCCTCGGTGAGCACGGGAGAATTCAGCTCGACGCCGACGAGCGACCAGGTCCCCGACGAGATGTATGCGGCATTCTCGTCCCGCATCGGCACGGCGACGACAGCGGATGCCGTGTCGTGCGACCCGACGGCGACGAGGTCCAGTCGAGAGACGGCCCCGATCTCGTGAGCCACCCCGGGCAGCAGGGACCCGATCCGGGATCCCGGATCGACCAGCCGCGGGAAGATCGAACGCGGCAGGCCGAGCCGGGCGATGAGGGTCTCGTCCCACTCCCCATGCCCCGACCCGTGTCCGCGCCCGGTCCCGCGCCCGGTCCCGCGCCCGGTCCCGCGCCCGGTCCCGTGCCCGGTCCCGGCCGACACGGTCAGCAGCCCGGTCGTCGAGGCGTTCGTGCGCTCGGCGACCCGCTCCCCGGTCAGCCAGAAGCCGAGTAGGTCGGGGATCAGCATCATCGTGTCCGCGCCGTCGAGGCCGCCGGCCAGCCGCTCGGCGGCCAGCTGGTACAGCGTGTTGAAGGGCAGGAACTGCAGCCCGTTTCCGGCATAGAGCTCGGCGTGCGGCACCAGGACGTGGGTCGCGTCGACGCCCGCCGCGGTGCGCTCGTCCCGGTAGTGGAACGGGTTCCCGAGCATCCGCTGCCCGGAGAGGAGCGCGTAGTCGACCGCCCAGGAGTCGACGGCGGCGCTCCGCAGCCCCGGCTCCTCCCGCACGGCCGAGTGCAGCCCGGCGAGCACGTTGCGGTACAGGTCGAGGATGTCCCAGTGCAACCCGTCGATCGTGCGCACCGGCAGGTTCGGGAACCGGGCGACCGGGCGGAGCCGCAACTCGTTGTGGCCGACGTGCCCGAGCATGACCCGCCCGCTCGACGCGCCGAGGTCGATCGCCGCGACCGTCCCCGCGCTCCTCACCATGACGCCACCCCCACGAGAGTCACCTTTCCGGTCGAGAGTGCCCGGCAGAGCGGCGACTCTCGACCGGAAAGGTGACTCTCGGGCACCGACCGGATGACGGCATCCGCTCGCCCGGGCGAAGCCGGGAGCCCTGCCATGCGCACGCGGATGCCGCAGCTCATCGCAGGAAGGCGGCCGCGACGCCGGCGTCGACCGGGATGTGCAGCCCGGTGGTGTGGCTGAGGTCGCTCGTGCACAGCACGAAGACCGCGTTGGCGACGTTCTCGGGGAGCACCTCGCGCTTGAGCAGGGTGCGCTGGGCGTAGTACTTGCCGAGCTCCTCCTCCGGTACCCCGTAGACGGCGGCGCGCTTGGCGCCCCAACCGCCGGCGAAGATGCCGGAGCCGCGCACGACGCCGTCGGGGTTGATGCCGTTGACCTTGACACCGTACTCGCCGAGCTCAGCGGCGAGCAGGCGCACCTGGTGGGCCTGGTCCGCCTTCGTCGCCGAGTAGGCGATGTTGTTCGGACCGGCGAAGACCGAGTTCTTGCTCGAGATGTAGATGATGTCGCCGCCGAGCTTCTGGTCGATCAGCACCCGGGCCGCGGCGCGGGAGACGAGGAAGGAGCCCTTCGCCATCACGTTGTGCTGCAGGTCCCAGTCAGCGACCGTGGTCTCGAGAAGCGACTTGGAGAGCGACAGGCCTGCGTTGTTCACGACGAGGTCGAGGCCGCCGAACGCGAGCACGGCGGCGTCGACGCCCGCCTGCACCTGCGTCTCATCGGTGACGTTCGCCTGCACGCCGATCGCGACGTCCGTGCCGCCGATCACCGCAGCGGCCTCCTGCGCCGTGGCCAGATCGAGGTCCGCGATCACGACGCAGGCTCCCTCGGCGGCGAGCCGGGTCGCGATCGCCTTGCCGATGCCGCTGGCGGCACCCGTCACGAGCGCGATGCGCCCGGCGAGCGGCTTGGGCTTCGGCATCCGCTGCAGCTTGGCCTCTTCGAGGGCCCAGTACTCGATGTTGAACTTCTCGGCCTCGTCGATCGGGGCGTAGCTCGAGAGTCCCTCTGCTCCCCGCATCACGTGGATGGCGTTGATGTAGAACTCACCGGCGACGCGCGCGGTCTGCTTGTTCGCGCCGTAGCTGAACATGCCGACGCCCGGGATCAGCACGATCAGCGGGTCCGCGCCGCGGATGGCGGGCGACTCGGGCGTGGCGTGCCGGTCGTAGTAGGCCTGATAGTCGAGGCGGTACTGCTCGTGGAGTTCGTGGAGACGGGCGAGGGACTCCTCGACCGAGGCATCCGCCGGCAGGTCGAGGAGCAGCGGCGTGACCTTGGTGCGCAGGAAGTGGTCGGGGCAGCTCGTGCCGAGGGCGGCGAGGCGCGGGTGCTCGGCGCTGGCGAGGAAGTCGAGCACCTCGGGCGCGTCGGTGAAGTGGCCGACCTTGGCGCTGTCGGTCGAGACCAGGCCGCGGAGGGTCGGCGCGAGAGCGGCGGCCTTGGCGCGGCGTTCGGCCGCCGACAGCGGGCCGAAACCCTCGAGCGGGGCGCCGAAGGGTTCGGGCCTGGAGTGCTCCTCGATGTAGGCGGTGGCGGTCTCGATGATCCAGAGCGAGTTCGTCTCGGCTTCCTCGCTCGTGTCGCCCCAGGCGGTGATGCCGTGGCCGCCGAGGATGGCGCCGATCGCGCCGGGGTGGGCCTCCTTGATCGCGGCGATGTCGAGGCCGAGCTGGAAGCCGGGCCGGCGCCACGGCACCCAGATCACCTTGTGGCCGAAGATCGAGTCGGTGAGTTCTTCACCTTCGACGGCCGTCGCGATCGCGATGCCGGCATCCGGGTGCAGGTGGTCGACGTGGGCGGCGTCGACGAGGCCGTGCATCGCGGTGTCGATCGAGGGAACGGCGCCGCCACGCCCGTGCAGGGCGAAGTCGAGGGCGCCGACCATCTCGTCCTCGCGGGCGAGGCCGGGGTAGACATCCACCATCTCGCGCAGCCGGTCGAGGCGCAGCACGGCGAGGCCGGACTCGGTGAGGGTGCCGAGGTCGCCGCCGGAGCCCTTCACCCAGAGCAGTTCGACGGTCCTGCCGGTGACCGGGTCGATCTCGGTGCCCTTGGCAGAGGTGTTGCCGCCGGCGTAGTTCGTGTTCTTGGGGTTCGCGCCGAGGCGGTTGGAGCGGGCGATGAGCGCCGCGGCCGTGGGATTGGTGGTCATGATCTGCTTTCCAGGGGCTGGGAGAGGAGCTAGAGGGCACAGGACGAGCGGAGGGCAAGCACGGGCGGTGCGGGCACATATTCGGGCGGGTGTTCGGTTGCGAATTCGGTCGGGTGTTCGGTCGAATGTCACCGTTTGTGCCGACATCGCCCGGCGCAACAGGTGATCTCGGCGCCAACGGCGACTCTCGGAGGTGTTGCCCGGGGGTCTAGGCGCCCCAGCCGGCCTGGGTGCCGCCGACGCGGTCGGCGGCGATCTTCGCCTGGTAACCGGATGCCGCGAACGCCTTCATCGGGTCGGCCGGAAGTCCGCGGGACTCGCGCCACGCGGCGAGGTCGGTGCGGACGTCGCTGTAGAAGGCGTCCATCATGATGCCGTTGGCGCCGAGGACGTCGCCGGCTTCCTGCGCCGCCGTCAGGGCGGTCCGGTCGACGGAGAGGGCGCGGGCGGTCATTTCCTGCACGTTGAGCACGGAACGGATCTGCCCGGGGATCTTCTCTTCGACGTTGTGGCACTGGTCGAGCATGAACGCGACGGTCGAGTCTGGTCCGTAGCCGCCGCCGCGGATGACTTCGTAGAGGATCCGGAACAGCTGGAACGGGTCCGCCGCACCGACGATGAGGTCGTCGTCGGCATAGAAGCGGGAGTTGAAGTCGAAGGAACCGAGCTTGCCGAGGCGGAGCAGCTGGGCGACGATGAACTCGATGTTCGTGCCCGGCGCGTGGTGACCGGTGTCGAGGCACACCATGGCGCGGTCGCCGAGGGCGGCGACCTGGGCGTAGCTGGTTCCCCAGTCGGGGACGTCGGTGTGATAGAACGCGGGCTCGAAGAACTTGTACTCGAGCACGAGGCGCTGGTTCTCGCCGATGCGGGCGTAGATCTTCGCGAGGGAGTCCGCGAGGCGGTCCTGTCGGCCGCGGATGTCGCCCTGGCCGGGATAGTTGGTGCCGTCCGCGAGCCAGATCTTCAGGTCTTCCGACCCGGTCTGGTTCATCACGTCGATGCACTCGAAGTGGTGGTCGATCGCCATCTGACGCACCTTCGGATCGAGGTGGGTCAGGCTGCCGAACTTGTAGGCATCGTCCTGGAAGGTGTTCGAATTGACGGTGCCGAGCGCGAGGCCCTTGTCGCCCGCGAACTCGCGCAGCGCGGAGTAGTCCTCGACCTTGTCCCACGGGATGTGCAGGGCCACCTTCGGCGACAGGCCCGTGACCTGGTGCACCTGGGCGGCGTCGGAGATCTTCTCCTGGATGGTGCGCGGCGTCCCGGGGGTGCCGAACACCTTGAACCGGGTACCGGAATTGCCGAACGCCCAGGAGGGCAGTTCGATGACCTGCCCCTCGAGCTGGGCCAGGACGGAGGGGCTGATGCTCACGATGTGCTTCTTTCGGTCGGGGCAGCGGCTGCCGCGGCGAGGGAGTCGAGTTGGTCTTCCAGGTTGAAGATCTCGGTCAGTTGAAGGAATCCGGTGTCCGGAGCGCCGTCGAGGGCGACGAAGAAGTCGCCCATCTCGGCCTGCCAGCGGGCGTTGACCTCGGTCGCGGCCATGCCGGCCTGCGCCGCCGCGAGACTCGCGGTTTCGAAGTAGCCGATCAGGAGGCCGTCGTCGCGCAGAAAAATGGAGTAGTTGTTCCAGCCGGTGCTCTTGAGGGCCAGCAGCATGTCCGGCCAGACGGCGGCGTGGCGACGTCGATATTCGGGGATCAGCTCCGGCTTGACCTGGAGCTGGAAGCACACGCGGTGCTGGGTGTCGCTGCTCGACATTGAGGTTCCTTGCTGGTTGGGAATTCGTAAATGAATCGATTCAATGTATCCGATTCGGGCCGACCGACACAAGACGATCAGGACAACGCCACGTGGCGATGTTCGATGCCGAGCAGATTCGCGGCGGCCTTGATATCGGCCGCCCGGTGTCCGACACACAGGGCCCAGTGATGACCGATCCCGGTCTGGGACCACTCGTCGACCCACCGGCCGGGGTCCCCGCCGAAGTCCACACGGGAGGTCGTGTTTCCGATGGCGAGGAGCGGGCCGGGCTTCACCTCCCCCTCACTCGTGATGAAGACGAAGCTCCCGTCCGGGTCCTGGCCAAGGCCGAAGGTCGTGACCGGGCCGGCCTTCACATCGAATTCAACCGAGACACCCCAGCCGCGTTTGCCGTGATAGATGCCCAGCCCTCTCAAGAGGGGCACGGCCGAGCTCACCGCGAGGTGCGCCGGACCGTCATGCCCCATTTCCACGACGTTGTCGAAGAAGTTGAGCGCCTGGATCTCGGTGAACGAGCCTCCGGCTCCGATCGCGTGAGCGGCCAGTTGCGCGATCGACGTGCGGAGTTCGTACTCTCCCGCCATCGGGATGCCCCGCGCCGTCAGGATCGAGGAGCCCAGGATCATGCCCGCGCCGAGCCGCTCGTGCAGTTCGCCGGCCAGGCCGCGGTGGTAGTAGGCGATGGTGTCGAGGTCGAAGTCGTCGACGAGCCGATCCAGCCCGACGGACACCCGGGCACCCCACGCGAAGTCCTCGTCCTGCACGGACTCGTCGATGTCGAACAGCTTCCTGGCCAGGTCCATCCGGTCGGCGACCTGGGTGTCGGTCACCTGGTTCACCCGCTCGCGCAGGTCATCGAACTCGAGCACCTCGACGTGGGACCCGAACGTGGTCGACACCCGGGTCAGGTCGGTCGATACGTCCAGCATCCCCGGATACAAGTGCCCCATCAGGCCGTGCCGGGCGTTCCGCAGCAGGGAGCGCACTCCGGCGGCGTGCACCCATTGGTCGATCCGCGCCCAGGCCGATTCCTGGGTGAGATAACCGGAGACAGACCGGAACGGTATGCCCGCCCGACGGAAGACGTTGGCGACCTCCGGCACCGGACACTGCCCGCAATACGCGAGCCATTTCCCGGTGTCGAACGTGGCATGGTCCATCGCTTCGGTCGGTTGCAGGTCGATCACGAGCACGGGTGTTTTGGCCTTCTGCGCGATCGGCAACACCATCGACGACGTCAGGTAGGTCGCGAGGAAGACCACGATCAGGTCGCAATCCGCCAGGCGCAGCTTCTCCGCCGCGATGCCGGCGTCCTGCGCATCGGACACGAATCCGGCATCGATGACTTCGGCATCGAGCCGGTTGAACCGCTCGGTCACGTACCGGGCGGATACCTGCAATTGCGGGAGCAGATCGGGGAACTGGGGCCAGTATGCGCCCAGGCCACCCGACACCAGACCGATACGCGTGGGCTTGCGCTGCTTCGGCTCGAGCAGCGCGGCGGCCGAGGGACCGAGATTCTGAATCATGGGCAAAGACTCCTGCGTCTGGCCGGGCCCGGCCGAAGGGTGGGGGTGGGGCGGATGCCGGGCATCCGCCCCACGTTTGCATTGCGTGTCTTGCTGGTACTGCTGGTACTGCTGGTACTGCTGGCCTAGAAGTCGTACTCGTCGATGTTGTCCTTGGTGAAGGTGGTCGGGGGGCCGACGACAACGAGGCCGTCTGCACCGACCGTCTTCTCACCCAGTGCGCCGGCGGTGAACTTGTCGCCTTCCTTGCCGGTGATCGTGCCGTCGACGAGCGCCTTTCCGGCGAACGCCGCGACGTAGCCCAGCTGCGCCGGGTCCCAGAGCGCGAACGCGGTGACGGTGCCGTCCTTGACGAACGGGCGCATTTCATTCGGCAGGCCGAGTCCGGTCAGCGCGACCTTGCCCTTGTACTCCGACGTGGAGAGATAGCGGGCCGTGGCGGCGATGCCGACCGTCGTGGGCGAGATGATGCCCTTCAGGTTCGGGTGCGCCTGGAGCAGGCCCTGGGCTTCCTGGAACGACTTGGTGTCATCGTCATCGCCGTAAACCTTGGCGACGAGCTTGATGTCCTTGTATGCGGGGTTGGAGGCGAGTTCTTCTTCCATGAACTTGATCCAACCGTTCTGGTTGGTCGCGTTCGCGGTCGCGGAGAGGATCGCGATCTCACCCGAGCCGCCGATCTGGTCGGAGATCAGCTTGGTCTGGATGAGTGCGACGTCCTTGGCCACGACCTGGCTGATGAACACGTCGCGATACTTGGGGTTCGTGTCGGAGTCGAATGCCACGATCTTCGCACCGCCGGCGCGAGCCTCGGTGAGTGCCGGGCCGACGGCATCCGGGTCGTTCGCCGCGATGACGATGACCTTCGTGCCGGCCTGGGTCTCCGCGTTGATGAACGAGACCTGGCTGGACGCGCTGGCCTCGAGCGGGCCGACGACCTGGGTGGCCCCGAATCCCGCTTCCGTCGCTCCCTTCTTGCCTCCGCCGAGCACGACGTCGGTGTACGGGTTGTTGAGCTGCTTGGGGATGAACGTGATGCTGAGATCGCCGGCGGCCGCGCCGTCGGTGCCCGTGCTGGTCGAGCTGCTACCGGAGGCGCAGCCCGTCGCGAGGAGTGCGACAGTCGCGGCAACTGCCGCGACCGAGACGAGGCGACGGGCCGCTATGCCTTTTCTCCCGTGATTGCGAATGAACTCCATTGTCATTTCCTTTCCGGAACGCCGGATGCTGTGGCGTTGGTTGCTCCCGAGGCGGGTACCTGGGGAAGTGTGTTGTGCAGCCGTCTCGACTGCCGCCAGGCCTTGATGGCCGCGTAGACATTCGGTGTGACGACGGATGCGATGAGCAGCGTTCCCGTGACGATGATCAGGACCACGTCGGAGATCCGCTCGAGGCGCAGCGAGAAGTTGATGGTGCCGATGAGGAGCACGCCGGCGATCACGCCCGGTATCGAGCCCTTGCCGCCGAAGATCGACACCCCGCCGAGCAGCACGGCGGCGATCACCGTGAGCTCGAGACCGGTCGCGTTGTCGCTGCGGGCGCTCGAGTAGCGGAGCGTCCAGAAGATCCCGGCGAGCGCGGAGACCGTTCCGGTGCCGACGTAGAGCCAGAACTTGGCCCTGGCCACCCGGATGCCGACGAACGTCGCGGCCTCCGTGCTGAAGCCGAGGGCGTACAGTCCGCGGCCGAAGGGAGTCAGGTGCAGGAGCACCCCGAAGAACAGGGCGACCACGGCGACGGGGATCATCATGGTGGGGATGCCCGTGCCGCCGAGCTTCGAGGTGAAGAACGCCGTGAGTTCCGGTGGGAAGTTCGCAATGGCATTGTCGCCGATCACGACGAGTGCGAGGCCGCGGTAGAGCGCCAGGGTGCCGATCGTCACCGCGAGCGAGGGCAGCCCGACCACCGCGATCAGGAAACCGTTGAACGCACCTGCGGCCACTCCGGCGACCACGCAGACGACCAGGACCACCTCGATCGGGAGGCCGGCAGCCCAGAGCACGCCCATCAGCGCGCTCGTCAGGCCCGCGATGCTCGCGACGGAGAGGTCGATCTCGCCGGTGATGATGACGAGGGTCATCGGCATCGCGATCAGGAGCACCGGGATCACGTCGAGCAGCAGGAAGCCGACCGTGACCGGTGTCGCGAAGCGCGGAATGGCGATGCTCGCGTAGAGCACGAAGACGATGAGCGCGTAGATCATGATCGCGTCGCGGCCCAGGAGCACCCGGGCGGCACCCGTTCGCCCCTTCGGAACGGACGCCAGGGTCTTGTCCGTCGAGATCAGCCGGGTGTCGAGGGCGGTGATCCGGTCGGGGCCGGCCGGTGCCGGGGACTGCTTGGTGTGGTTAGACATCGCGGGCCTCACTGATTCGGAGCTTTCGGGCCGTCCGCACGCTGGCGATCCGGTCGATGATGACAGCACTGAGGATGAGCATGCCGACGATGGCCTGCTGCCAGAACTTGTCGACCCGCACGGCCGTGAGCGCGCTCGTGATCGTCGTGAGGAGCAGGGCGCCGATTGCCGCCCCGACCACTGATCCACTGCCGCCCGAGATCGCGACCCCGCCGACGACCGCGGCCGCGACGACCGAAAGCTCGAGGCCGGTTCCCGTTGTCGCGCCGACCGAGTTGAAGCGGCTCGCGTAGAGCACTCCGGCGAGACCGGCCAGAACGCCGTTGAAGAGGAAGGCCAGCAACACGCGCCGGCTCACCGGGATGCCGAAGAGGAGCGCTGCGTCCGGGTCTGAGCCGATTGCGTAGAGGTCGCGGCCCGCGCGGACCCCGTTCAGGTAGATCGCGACGATGGCAATGACGACGACCGCGATGAGGGTGATCAGGGGAAAGCCGAAGACGGTGTCCACGGAGAGCGATCCGAAGGCTTCCGGACGGTCGCCGGCGAAGTACTGGGTGCCGCCGGCCCAGGAGTTGTTGATGCCCCGGTAGATATAGAGGGTGCCGAGCGTGATCACGAGCGCAGGCACTTTGGCCACCGTGACCAGGATGCCGTTGATCGCCCCGAGGAAGGCGCCGAGGAGCATACCCACGACGAAGACCACGACAATGGGGATCCCTGGAACATTCGCGAACAGGGTTCCGGTCCCGAAGGCGACGAGGCCGAGGATGGAACCGACCGAGAGATCGACGTTTCGGGTGATGATGACGAGGGCCTGGCCGACCGCGAGGATCATCACGATGGTGGCGTTCAGGAGCAGGTCCTTCATACCCTGGGGGCTGAGGAACAAGGGGTTCGCGATCGTCGTGATGACGACGAGGGCGATCAGGGCGAGTGTGACGGGCAGTTCACGCAGGCGGAGGAGGGCGCCGAGGCGGCCGGACCTCGCGCCGTCGGTGCGCTCGCTCTGGCCGGGGGGCACGGTCGGGGCAATGGTCATTGTGTGCGCTCCAGTGACGCGGTGGCCGCGTGCATGATCGATTCGGGGGTGGCTTCCGCGCGGCTCAACTCGGCCGTGATCCGGCCCTCGTGCATGACGAGAACACGGTCGGCCATACCGAGCACCTCGGGCAGTTCGCTCGAGATCATCAGGATCGCGATGCCGCGACCGGCGAGGTCGGAGATGAGCCGATGGACCTCGCTCTTGGTGCCCACGTCGATGCCGCGGGTCGGCTCGTCGACGATCAGGAACTTCGGGTCGGTGGCGAGCCATTTGGCGAGCACGACCTTCTGCTGGTTTCCGCCCGAGAGGGTGGAGACCGCATATTCCTGGGAGGTCGTCTTCACGTGCAGGCGCGCACTCCACTCGGCGGCGGCCGTGCGTTCGGCCCGGACATCGATGATTCCGAACCGGGCGAGCCGGTCGCGCAGGGTGAGCGCCGTGTTGCGAGCGACCGAGAGGTCCATCACGAGCCCCTGCTTGCGTCGGTCCTCCGGGACGAACCCCATGCCGGCGTCGGTCGAGGCCTTGGGGTTGTGCGGCTTGAGGCGTGTCCCCAGGAACTCGACGGAGCCGCGGTCGTACGGATCGATCCCGAAGACCGCCCGCGCCACCTCGGTGCGGCCGGCGCCGACGAGGCCGGCGAGGCCGACGACTTCGCCGGCCTTCACCTCGAAGCTGATGTCCGAGAAGACTCCCGCGCGCCCGAGTCCCCGGACGGTCAGTACGGTATCGCCGACCGGGGCGACCTCCTTGGGAAAGAGAGCGCCCACGTCGCGGCCGACCATTTCGCGCACGATGGCGTCCACCGTGACGTCCGTGGTGACGTGGGTGGCGATGTACCGGCCGTCGCGCATCACCGTGATCCGGTCGCAGAGGTCGAAGACCTCGTCGAAGCGGTGCGAGATGAACAGGATGCCCGCGCCATTGGCTCGCAGGTTGCGGGCGACCTGGAACAGCCGCTCGACCTCGACACCGGACAGCGCCGCAGTCGGCTCGTCCATGATGAGGATCTTGGCGTCCAGGGAGATGGCCTTGGCGATCTCGATGATCTGCTGGTCGGCGATCGAGAGCCCCTCTGCGACCCGGTCGGGGTCGATCCGGACACCGAGCTGGTCGAAGAGCCTGCGCGCGGCCGACCGCATCGCGGCCCGGCTGATCAGCCCGAGGCGGCCTTTCGGCTGTCGCCCGATGAAGATGTTCTCGCCGACCGTGATGTCGGGGAAAAGGGTGGGCTCCTGGTAGATGACGGAGATGCCGACCGCCTTGCTGTCTGCGACATTCCTGAACACGACCGGCCGACCATCGACCCGGAACTCGCCGGCATCGAGGTGGTACAGCCCCGCGAGAATCTTCACGAGGGTGGACTTGCCAGCCCCGTTTTCGCCGACTAACGCGTGGATCTCGCCGGGAAGGATCTCGATCGTGCCTTCGGCCAGGGCGACGACCGGGCCGAAGGCCTTGACCGCGCCGCGCAGGGCGAGTCTCGGTTCAGGCGCCTCGCCGGAGGGTGTGCTGGTTTCACTTGGGCTGGCGATGTTCGTGCCTCCACATTGAGGGTGAATCGTTTCAGGACCGTGCAGAGTTGAATATAGAACGAGTTCCGAGCATCCGTCAATGTCCAAAATGCAGCGGTACCGGAACGTGATTGAAACGAGACACTCCCACTCGTCGCCCCGATGAGTCGTTTCAAACCCTCGCGCCCGGTGTCCTAGACTGCTGTCAAGCGCAATGGTGCGCAACATATTTGAGCGAAAGAGTGCACGTGGCAGCGATCAGCGTACGAGACGTGGCCGCCACCGCCGGCGTATCCGTCGGCACGGTGTCGAACGTGCTCAATCGCCCGGACAAGGTCTCGGCAAGCACCGTCGAGCGCGTCCAGGCGGCGATCACCGAGCTCGGATTCGTGCGCAACGACGCCGCCCGTCAACTCCGCGCCGGTCGCAGCCGGAGCATCGGCCTCATCGTCCTCGACGTCGCCAACCCGTTCTTCACGGATGTCGCACGCGGCGCAGAGGACCGCGCGGCCGAAGAGGGCCTCACGGTACTCCTGGGCAACAGCGACGAGAACCCGGGACGCCAGAGCGCCTACCTCGACCTCTTCGAGGAACAGCGGGTGCACGGCGTGCTGATCTCGCCCCTCGGAGACGTCGGCGACCGACTCTCACGGCTCCGCGCCCGGGGGACCCCGACCGTGCTCGTGGACCGGGAGATCGCCGATCGGAGCTTCTCGTCCGTCGCCGTCGACGACGTGGCCGGCGGATATCTCGCGGTGAGCCACCTCGCCGCCATCGGGCGCACCCGGATCGCCTTCGTCGGCGGACCCCACAGCATCCGCCAGGTCGTCGACCGGCTCGAGGGCGCCCGCAAGGCCGTCGCCGAGCACCCGGGAGTCGTCCTCGAGACGATCGACACGGACTCGCTCTCGGTGCTGCAAGGACGCACTGTCGGCGAGCAACTGCTCACCCGGCCAGCGGCCGAACGCCCGGACGCCGTGTTCGCGGCGAACGACCTGCTCGCGATCGGCGTACTCCAGGCACTGAATATGCTCGGAGACGTACGTGTCCCTCGCGATATTGCCCTGATCGGATACGACGACATCGCCTTCGCGGCCGCCGCCGTCGTTCCGCTCTCCTCGATCCGGCAGCCGAGCGCCCTGATCGGCTACACGGCCGTCGACCTGCTCCTGCGCGAGGCGGAGGGCGGCGAGGACTTCGAGCACGAGCAGATCCAGTTCCAGCCCGAGCTCATCGTCCGCGAGTCGACCGCGGGCTGAGCCCGCCCCGCGCCGGTTTCCGCAGGCCGCGCCCGCCCTTTCGGGTGCGGGCTGCGCAAACGGGCGCGGCGGCGGCCGGGGCGCTCGAGCCGGCTAGAAGTGCATGTTCATGGCGACCGGTTCCTCGACGTCACGCGCCTCGAGACCAGACGCGTCGAGGCCAGACGCGTCGAGGACGGGCTCCCCGGCGACGACGTCTTCCGGGTAGCGTTCGGCTTCGATCTGCTGGAGGGTCTTGCCCTGGGTGTGCGGCGCCCAGACGGCCCCGACGACGAGCGAGACGGCGAGGAAGCCGATCAGGATGAGTCCGAGCCAGGACAGGCCGATCGAGGTCAGCAGGATCGGGAAGACCATGCTCAGCAGGCCGACCATGATCCGGGCGACGAAGAAGAGGATGCCCTGGGCGCTCGCCCGGTACTCGGTCGCGAAGAGCTCACTGGCCCAGAGGCCGTAGAACGCCTGTGCACCGATGCCCGCTGCGACGCCCCAGAGCACGGCGAAGGAGAGCAGCGCCGGCATGGTGGGTTCGGCGAAGACAAGGACGGCCCAGGCCGCGATGCCGAGCAGCGAACCAACGATGTAGAGGATGCGGCGGTTGAACCTGTCGGCGAGACGCATGAAGCCGAAGTAGGTCGTGGCAACGGTGAGGCCCCAGACGAGCGCCTGCAGTAGGTACTGCTCGGTCGCGCTCTCGACGCCCGCGGCCGCGTACACCCGGGGCATGAAGATTCCGGCCTGTCCTGCGACTATATTCCAGAACGAGTACACACCGATCAGGAAGAAGATCGCGGTGATGTTCGCCTTCTTGCTGAAGAGCGCCCTGACGCCGTGGAAGACATTGGTCGATGTGGCCTTCGCGTTGGATTCCTTCCAGATGGCCGTCTCCGGCAGTCCCTGCCGCATGTACCAGGTGATGAAGGCAACGACGAAGAGCTCGGCGAAGATGAGCCGGCTGCCGAGGAGGCCGAGGGGCTCGACCGCGACCGCGAGCAGAAAGCCGATCAGCGGGCCGCAGGACCAGGCGAGCTGGGCGGCGCCGACGTGCTTGGCGCGCTGTCCCGCCGGCGCCTGCTCGGAGAGGTAGGTCCAGGAGGCCGGAACGCCGGCGCCGACGGCGATACCGGTGATGATGAAGGCGAGCAGCAGCATCCCGTAGCTCATCGCGAAGACCGCGAGTGCGACGCCGATCATGTACACGATGAGGTCGTAGGTATAGATGAACTTGCGACCGTACTTGTCGCACAGCGGGCCGCCGATGAGCGCACCGGCCGCAGCGCCGAACGCGTTCGCGCTCAGGGCCGCGAGTAACCCGACCGCGAAGTCGTCGATCCCGAATTCCTTCTGCCAGAGCGACAGGCTGGTTGCGATCGCGATGATCGATCCCGCTTCGATGTAATTCGACATCGCCACCGAAATGGTGGCCTTCATTCCCGTTGTGCTTTTGTTTCCAATTCGGACCACGAATGGTCCTCCTTTGCTCTCGTCATTGATGCAGAGGCTCGTGGCCTCGGCTTCGAGGACGCGATGCGGTGGCGCCGGTGGCGCCGTGCCCGTCGTTGAATGAAACGATTCAACGTGGCACGTCAGCAGACTACGTCACAATCGTGTGCCTGCCTAACCTTTTCGGGTGCGCCTCGGACGGGGTCGGAATCCGGGGGATCCGGTGAGTTGACGTGCCGCGGTTTCCGGAGTTATAGTCGTGATAGTTGAAACGATTCAATACCCACGAAGACGAGGACACCCCATGAGCTTTGCCCGTCGCGAACTCCGCGAAGAAATCCTGTACTGGTGCAAGGAGTCGGTGCGCACCGGACTCAACTTCAACACCCAGGGCAACATTTCCATTCGCCTTCCCGAGCATGATGCGATCGTCATTACGCCGTCCGGCATCCGTTACGACGTCCTGACGATCGACGAGATGGTCGTCGTCGGTTATGACGGCGTCGTCATCGAGGGGGACCTGTTCCCCTCGACCGAGACGGATGTCCACCTCGCCCATTACCGTCGCCGCCCCGACATCAACGCGATCGTGCACACCGAGTCGCCGTACGCGAACATGTTCGGCGCCGTCGGCAAGACCATCGACCCCGTGCTGCTGAACATGGTGCTCTACGCCAAGGGTGCCGTACGCATCATGCCGTTCGAGTTCTCCACCAACAAGGACTTCGGCGAACTCAGCGCCGCGCTCATGGGCGACGACACGAACGCCGTCGTCTGGGGCAACCACGGGATGATCTCGGTCGGCGAAGACGTCGCCGGGGCATTCAAGGTCGCCGTCGCCGTCGAGGCCAACGCGCAGGTGCTCTACGGGGCCCTCCAGCTCGGTACCCCGAACATTCTCCAGCTCGACAAGATCGTCATCCCCGAGGGCGCCCGCCTGCCCTAACCGGCAGTCGGCACCCCGTGCGGCGGCCCAGAGTGGGCCGCCGCCGAGCGCAACCTCAGCAGTATCCACAGCCACACCCACAGATATCCCCACAGAGAAGTGACCCCATGACGGTATCCACCGAAACCCTTCGCCTCCTGGAAAGCCAGGCCATCGAGCTCCCGTCGTGGGCGTTCGGCAACTCGGGCACCCGGTTCAAGGTCTTCTCGACCCCCGGCACCCCGCGCACCCCAGAGGAGAAGATCGCCGATGCCGCGCAGGTCAACAAGTTCACCGCGCTTTCCCCGAGCGTCGCGATCCACATCCCGTGGGACAAGGTCGATGACTACGCCGCGCTCGGCAGGTACGCCGAAGACCTCGGCGTCACGCTCGGCACGGTCAACTCGAACACCTTCCAGGACGATGCCTACAAGTTCGGCAGCCTGACCCACATTGACCCGAAGGTGCGCCAGATGGCGATCGACCACCACTTCGAGTGCATCGACGTGATGAACCAGACCGGGTCGGAAGACCTGAAGATCTGGCTCGCGGACGGCACCAACTATCCCGGCCAGGGCGACATCCGCGGCCGACAGGACCGCCTCGCGGACTCCCTCGCCGCGATCTACGCCCGTCTCGGCGAGAACCAGCGCCTCGTGCTGGAGTACAAGTTCTTCGAGCCGGCGTTCTATCACACCGATGTGCCCGACTGGGGAACCAGCTACGCCCAGGTCGCGGCGCTCGGCGACCGCGCCATGGTCTGCCTCGACACCGGGCACCACGCCCCGGGCACGAACATCGAGTTCATCGTCGCCCAGCTGCTCCGCCTCGGCAAGCTCGGTTCCTTCGACTTCAACTCCCGCTTCTACGCCGACGACGACCTCATCGTCGGTGCCGCGGACCCGTTCCAGCTGTTCCGGATCCTCTACGAGGTCATCCGCGGCGGCGGCTACGGACCAGACTCGACCGTCGCGTTCATGCTCGACCAGTGCCACAACGTCGAGGAGAAGATCCCCGGCCAGATCCGTTCCGTGCTCAACGTGCAGGAGATGACCGCCCGCGCCCTCTCCGTCGACCGGACCGCCCTGACGGCGGCGCAGGAGGCCGGCGACGTCCTCGGCGCCAACGGCATCATGATGGATGCCTTCTACAGCGACGTCCGCGCGGACCTCGCCGCGTGGCGCGAGTCCCGCGGGCTGCCGGCCGACCCGATGAAGGCGTTCGCGGCATCCGGTTACCAGGCGAAGATCGCCGCCGACCGCGTCGGCGGCACCCAGGCCGGCTGGGGCGCCTAGACCCCGCCCACCCACCGCGCAACACCTCCGAGAGTCGCCGTTCCCGCCCAGATCACCCGTTANGCCCACCCACCGCGCAACACCTCCGAGAGTCGCCGTTCCCGCCCAGATCACCCGTTACACCGGGCGATCTCGGCGACAACGGCGACTCTCGCTGCACCACCCCCACACGTCGACTACAGAGAGTACGAAGATGACCACCACAACGGATGCCGCAGTCGTCGCGGCCGTCGACCTCGGCGCCACGAGCGGCCGGGTCATGCTCGGCCACGTCGGACGCGCGGGCATCAGCCTCCGCCCCGTGGCCCGGTTCCCGAACGGGCCGATCCGCCTCAACGAGGACGGCCATCCGTCGCTGCACTGGAACATCGTCGAGCTCTACCGCAGCGTGCTCGCCGGCCTCACCGTCGCCGCCGCCGAAGAACCCGGACTCGCGAGCATCGGCGTCGATTCCTGGGCGGTCGACTACGCACTGCTGCGCCAGGGGCGGATGCTGCAGCTCCCGTACCACTACCGCGACGCGCGCACCCTGCCCGCCGTCGACCTCACCCACGGCGTCGCCGGCCCCGCCGAACTGTATGCCGCCAACGGACTCCAGTTCCTGCCGTTCAACACGCTCTACCAGCTCACCGCTGACGTCACGGCCGGTTCGCTCGACCAGGCCGACCGGATGCTGCTGGTTCCGGACCTCCTCAACTACTGGCTCACCGGCGTGGCCGTCGCCGAACGCACCAACGCATCGACCACCGGCCTCCTCAACGTGCGCACCCGCGAGTGGGACGAACCACTCATCGACCGGCTCGGCTTCGACCGACGGATCTTCCCGCCCCTCATCCACGCAGGCACCCGGATCGGCTCCCTGCTGCCTGGCGTCACTGACGAGATCGGGGCCCGCGCGTCGATCGACGTGACGGCCATCGGATCGCACGACACGGCATCCGCCGTCGTGGCCGTGCCGGCCCTGACCGAAGACTTCGCCTACATCTCCTGCGGCACCTGGGGGCTCGTCGGCGTCGAGCTCGAGGCCCCCGTGCTCAGTGAGGCCGGCCGCGCGGCCAACTTCACGAACGAGGGCGGCGTCGACGGCCGGGTGCGCTACCTGCACAACGTGATGGGCCTCTGGCTGCTCAGCGAGTCGATCCGCACCTGGGAGCACGCCGGCGAGACGATCGTCCTCGCCGACCTGCTGCGTGCGGCCGGCGAGGTCACCGCGCCCGTCGCCGTGTTCGACGCCGACGACGAGCGCTTCCTCGCCCCCGGGGACCTGCCCGCGCGCATCCGCGACTACTGTCGCGAGCACGACCTGCGCATTCCGCGCTCGAACGCCGAACTGGTGCGCTCGATCCTCGACAGCCTCGCGGATGCCTTCGCGCGCGGCGTCGAACAGGCCAGCCTGCTCTCGGGCAAGAACGTCCGGGTCGTGCACCTCGTCGGCGGCGGCTCGCAGAACCGCCTGCTCTGCCAGCTCACGGCCGACCGGCTCGGCCTGCCCGTTCTCGCCGGCCCCGTCGAGGCGACCGCGATCGGCAACGTGCTCGTGCAGGCGCGGGCCCAGGGCCTCGTCACGGGCTCACTCGAGGAGTTGCGCGCCCTCGTCGCCCGCAGCTTCGTGCCCGAGCGGTACACGCCGGCCCGGACTCTCGTCAACCGGTAGCCGGCCCGGACTCTCGTCAACCGGTAGCCGGCCCGGACTCTCGTCAACCGGTAGCCGGCCCGGGGAAGAGGGAAAACCGAGAGCCCGGCCGATGCACCTGAGGTGCACCTTTCCGGTCGAGAGTGCCCGGTATACGGGTCACTCTCGACCGGAAAGGTATGGGTCGGCTAGTAGATCGAGGTGTACAGCGCGAGGATCTGCTCGACGGACACGTCGCGCGGGTTGCCGCCGGTGCAGACATCGTCGAAGGCGGCCTGGGCGAGGGCGGGGAGGTCCTCTTCCTTCGCGCCGATCTCGCGCAGCGTCGTCGGGTTTCCGAGGGCACGGGCAAGGTCGGTGACGGCGGCGACGGCCGCGTCCCGCGCATCCTCGAGGGAGAGCTCCGCGGCGCCGGGAACCTTGAAGGCCACGGCGATGTCGCGGAAGCGCTCACCGGTCGAGTCCGCGTTGAACGCCATCACGGGGGCGAGCAGGATGCCGTTCGCGACGCCGTGCGGGGCGTTGTAGAACGCTCCGAGGGGGTGGGCCATGCCGTGCACGAGGCCGAGGCCCACGTTGGAGTAGCCCATGCCCGCGATGTACTGGGCGAGGGCCATCCGGTCCGCGGCGACCGGGTCGCCGTCCGCGGCCGCGGTGAGCGATTCGGCGATCATCGTGATCGCCTTGAGGTGGAACAGGTCGGACAGTTCCCAGGCGCCCTTGGTCGTGTAGCCCTCGATGGCGTGGGTGAGCGCGTCGAGCCCCGTGGCGACCTTGAGAGAGCGCGGGGCCGAGGACATCATTTCGGAGTCGACGACCGCGACGACCGGAATCGCGTGCGGGTCGACGCAGACGAACTTTCGTTCACGTTCGACGTCGGTGATCACGTAGTTGATCGTGGTTTCGGATGCCGTGCCGGCGGTCGTCGGAACGGCGATCATCGGAACCGCAGGGCGCTTGGTGGCCGCCACGCCCTCGAGGGAGCGCACGTCGGCGAACTCCGGGTTGTTCGTGATGATGCCGATGGCCTTGCAGGTGTCCTGCGGAGAGCCGCCGCCGATGCCGATCAGCACGTCGGCGCCGGAAGCAGCGAAGGCCGCGACGCCGCGCTTGACCGCGTCGATCGGCGGGTTCGGGGTGACGTCCGAATAAACCTCATACGGGATTCCGGCATCGTCGAGGAGTGACGTGACCTTGCCCGTGACACCGGTCGCGACGAGCACCTTGTCCGAGACCACAAAGGCCTTGACGAAGCCGCGGGCGGCTATTTCACCGGGGATGACGCTGATGGCCCCTGCGCCGAAATGTGCCGTTTGGTTCCAGATCATGCGAGTGATCATTGTCTGACTTCTCTCTGTGTGCGTTCAACGTTGAATCGTTTCACTTATAGAAAGTCTACTCGCCGGAGGGCATAGGGTTGTTGTGTACTCAGGCGCAGGCCCACCCCGGACCCGGTGGACACGCGTCGCTCGCGATCCTCGTCACCGCCGCCGAGATGTCGACACCCGGGCGAATACATCCCCCACCATTCCCCGGCGCCTCCATTTTCAGGCATCTATCGAGAAGAGCTCCCGTCTATGACTTCTCCGACCATTCCCCTTTCGCCCGCCCAGGCCCGCGACCGACTCCTCGGCCTGCGCGGCGTGCTCTTCGACCTCGACGGCGTGCTGACTCCCACCGCCGACGTGCACATGGTCGCGTGGTCCCGGCTCTTCACCCCGTTCCTCGAGGACCAGGGCGTGAGTCCCTCCTATAGTGACGCCGACTACTTCAAGTACATCGACGGCAAACCCCGCTATGACGGCGTGCGCAGTCTCCTCGCCTCGCGCGGCATCACCCTGCCAGACGGCGACCCCACGGATGCCCCCACGCAGGACACCGTGTGCGGCCTCGGCAACCGCAAGAACGCGGCTTTCAACGAAACCCTTGCGGAAGAGGGAGTGACGCCGTACCCGGGCTCGATCGCGTTCCTCGACTACGTGGTCGCCGCGGGGCTGCAGGTCGCCGTGGTCACGAGCTCGCGCAACGGCGAGCTCACCCTCGCGGCAGCGGGCATCCGTGGACGCTTCGAGACCCTGGTCGACGGCAACCTCGCCGCTGAACGCGGACTCGCCGGGAAGCCCGCACCGGACACCTACCGGCTCGGCGCCGAGCTCCTCGGCCTCACGGTCGCGGAGTGCGTCGTGGTCGAGGACGCTGAGTCCGGCGTGCAGGCCGGCCGCGCCGGTGATTTCGGACTCGTCCTCGGTGTCGACCGCGGCGTCGGTGCGCATATCCTCCTGGACGCCGGAGCCGATATTGTCGTCTCAGACCTCGATGAGCTGGTGCCTCAGCCTCCCGAGCTCAGCCCGTCACCCGAAACCGCACCGCAGGAGGCCACCGCATGAACGTGACTGACGAGGCCATCCTGGACCCTCTCGACCGCAATCGTTTCCCGGTCGACGAGTGGGCGCTCGTCGAGACGGCGTTCACCGGAGCGGACATCGGTCGCACCGAGACGCTCTTCGCGGTCGGCAACGGCTACCTCGGCCTGCGCGGCAACGTCGACGAAGGCCGGGACGGCCACGTGCAGGGCACCTACATCAACGGTTTCCACGAGACCTGGCCGATCCGGCACGCGGAGGAGGCCTTCGGTTTCGCCCGCGTCGGCCAGACGATCGTCAACGCACCCGACGCCAAGATGATCCGCGTCTACGTCGACGACGAACCACTCGTGCTGACCCTCGCCGAGCTGCTCAGCTACGAGCGCCGGCTCGACTTCACCACCGGCATCCTCTCGCGCTCGCTCGTCTGGCGCACGCCGTCGGGCAAGCGCGTACTGATCCGGTCCCGCCGGATGGTGTCGTTCACCGACCGGCACCTCGCGGTCATCGACTACGAGGTCACCATGCTCGACGCGGATGCCTCCGTCGTGATCTCGAGCCAGATCCTGAACCGTCAGGACGGGATCAGCGAGTACGACCGGCCCAAGGGCTCGACGACGACCGACTGGGACCCGCGCAAGGCGGAATCCTTCACCGACCGGGTGCTGCAGCCGCGCTTCAAGCGTGCATCCGGCGGCCGGTACATCCTCGGCTTCCGCTGCACGAACTCCGCGATGACGATCGCGTGCGCCGCCGACCACGAGATCGAGACCGCCAACGAGTACGTCGAGTCTTCGGCGATCGGAGACGACCTCGCCAAGCACGTGTACACGATCAAGGCCAAGCAGGGCAATTCGATCCACATCACGAAGACGCTCAGCTACCACACCTCTGCCGGCGTGCCCACGCACGAGCTCGCCGACCGCTGCGACCGCACCCTCGACCGGGCGCGGGACGAGGGCGTCGAATCGTTCATCGCCCGTCAGCAGGAATGGCTGACCGACTTCTGGGCGCGCACCGACGTGCAGCTGCCCGGGCAGCCCGTGCTGCAGCAGGCCGTGCGCTGGAACCTGTTCCAGCTCGCCCAGGCCTCGATGCGCGCCGACGGCCAGGGCGTCTCCGCGAAGGGTGTATCCGGGTCCGGCTACGGCGGCCACTATTTCTGGGACACCGAGGTCTACGTACTGCCGTTCCTCACATACACCTCGCCGAACGCAGCCCGCAATGCGCTGCGCTTCCGGCACGGGATGCTCGACAAGGCCAGGGACCGCGCGACGGAGCTCAACCAGCTCGGCGCCCTGTTCCCGTGGCGCACGATCAACGGGCTCGAGTCCTCCGCCTACTACGCGGCGGGCACGGCCCAGTATCACATCGACGCCGACATCGCCTATGCGCTCAGCCAGTATGTGGCCGCGACCGGCGACGAGGACTTCCTCGCGCGCGAGGCCATCGACATCCTCGTCGAGACGAGCCGGATGTGGGCGGACCTCGGCTTCTGGCGCGGCAACGGGCACGGCAACGACGTGTTCCACATCCACGGCGTCACCGGGCCGGACGAATACACGACCGTCGTCAACGACAACCTGTACACGAACATCATGGCGCGCTCGAACCTGCGGAACGCCGTGACCGCGGTCCGCCGGCTGCGCTACATCGACCGCGACGCCTACGATGCCATGGTTGCCCGGCTGAACCTCCTCGACACCGAGGTCGCCGAGTGGGCATTCGCCGCGGAGGCGATGCACATTCCCTACGACAAGGGCCTCGCCATCCACCCGCAGGACGCGCAGTTCCTCGAGAAGGAACGCTGGGACCTGTCGCAGACGCCGCCGCAGAACCGGCCGCTGCTGCTGCACTACCACCCGCTCGTGATCTACCGCTTCCAGGTGCTCAAGCAAGCGGATGTCGTCCTCGCGCTGCTCCTGCAGGGGGACCAGTTCACCCCGGAGGAGAAGCTCGCCGACTTCGATTACTACGACCCGCTCACGACCGGTGACTCGACCCTGTCCGACGTCGTCCAGTCGATCATCGCCGCCGAGGTCGGGTACCACGAGCTCGCGCTCCGGTATTTCACCTCCGGCCTGTTCGTCGACCTCGCCGACCTGCACCACAACGCGGCCGATGGCGTTCACGTCGCATCCGCCGGCGGTGTCTGGAGCGCCCTCGTCTACGGATTCGGCGGCCTGCGCGACCACAACGGCCGGGTCACCCTCGACCCGCGACTGCCGGAAGGCTGGGACGGGCTCACCTTCCGGATCACGCTCAAGGGCACCCGGCTCCGGATCGACCTCAGGCAGGGCGAGGTCGAAGTGACCGTCGAGGCCGGTGTCGAAGCGAAGCTCGCCGTGCGCGGTGCGCCGGCGTTCACCGTCCGTCTCGGCCAGCCCGTCATCGTTCCGCTCGAGCACCAGGGTGCCCGCACGCCAGGGGCACCATCGCCGGCCGCGATCGAGGGCGGGCGTCGCGACGACGGCACCGTGATCACCTCGTCGATCCCGACGATCGCCCACCTGACCGACTTCATGGACCAGGTCGACTGACCCGAACTGGCGGATAGGTCAGTGGAAGGGCCAGAAGACGGGCACGAGCAGTGTCGCCACGAGCAGGAAGAGCACGACGAGCGGTAGCCCGAGCTTCCAGTAATCGCCGAACCGGTACGCCCCGGGGCCCAGCACCATCGTGTTGGCCGGGGTCGCCACCGGCGTGAGGAATGATGCGGCCGCGGCCACGGCGACGGCCATCAGGAGCGGCAGGGGGGAGATGCCGGTCTCGCCGGCGATCGCGATCGCGATGGGGGCGATGATCAGCGCCGTTGCCATGTTGCTGATCAGCTGGCCGAGCACGACGGTCACGCCTGCGATGCCGAGCACGAGCAGGTACGGGCTCGCACCGCCGACGGCGGACACCAGGCCGCCCGCGATGAGGTCCGCGGCCCCGCTGACCTGGATCGCCGTCGACAGCGGGATCATCCCGCCGACGAGGATGAGCGTCGTCCACGAGATCGCGCGGTGCGCCTGCCCGATCGTCAGCACCCGGAACAGCACCATCGCGGCTGCTGCCGCCAGGGCGGCGAGCGCGGCGGGCACGATGCCGGTCGCGAGCAGGATCACCATCCCGAGCAGCACGACGAGCGCCGTCCGTGCCCGCGGGCCCATCGGGACTGCCTGCCGGCGCACGCTCTGCGGGGAGTCGACGACGACGACGCCGGGGTCGGCGGAGTTCTTGTCGAGGGCGTCCCAGGTGCCGCGGAGCAGCATCACGTCGCCGGCGACGAGGGTCGCCTCGGTGAGGTCTTCGCCGGCTCGCTGGATGGCGATGACGACGAGCTGTCCGCTCGAGGTCACCATGCCGGTGAACACCGTCGCCCCGACGAACGACGACCGCGGCGGGACGACGATCTCCGTGACGCCCTTCTCCCGGCTGAACAGCGACTCGGGATCGTCGAGCGAGTACTGGGCGGCCAGGGTGTGCGCGTGTTCGCTGAGGTCCCGCGGTGCGAGCTTCGCGGCTCGTTTCGGCAGGAGCTTCGGTCCGAGCAGCACCGTCACCAGGATGGTCCCGACGACGAGGGGGACGCCGACGAGGCCGAATTCGAAGAACCCGATCGGGCGCTGGCCCGCAGAGACCGCGAGTTCGGCGATCAGCACGTTCACCGGGGTCCCGGTCAGCACGAGGAGCGATCCGGCATGCGCGCCGAAGGCGAGCGGCATCAGCAACTGCGAGGGCGGCTCGCCGATCCGCATCGCGAGCACGACGACCATCGGCAGTAGGGCGGCGACGGCCCCGTTGACGCTGATCAGGGCCGTCACGAGGGCGACGAGCACCATCACGAGTGTCACGATCCGCCAGCGCCGGGTGCCCGCCCGCCGCACGAGCTGCTGGCCGGCCCAGGTCGTCACTCCGGTCGCATCGAGGGCCTCGCTCACGACGAACAGCGCCGCGATGAACACGATCACGGGGTCGCCGAAACCGGCGAGGGTCTGCTCGGCGGAAAGCACGCCGGTGACGACGAGGGCGAGGGCAACGCCGATCGCGACGAGTTCGACCGGCAGCCGGTTCCAGACGAACAGCACGACCGCGGCGAGCAGAACGACGAGGGTGACGACGATGGGATCCACGGGTACCCGCGCTCAGCTCGCCGGCTCGGTTTCCGTCCCGCTCGAGAGCGCAGCGGGGATGTCCCCGGGAACGTAGTCGGGCATCCGCCCCGCTGGGATGATCGCGAGGAGTGCGATTCCGGCGAGCCCGAGCAGCGACACCTGCAGGGCGCGCAACCGGGCGTCCTCGTTGATCGCGATACCCTCCGCGATCTGGTCCGGGGTGGCGGATGTCTGGCCGAGGACCGCCTCGAGCTGGTCGTTCGTGACGAAGTTGACACTGTCGAGGGGGACCTGCGCGGTCAGTTCCGGCGGCAGGTTCTGGCTGCTCGCGACGCTGGACGCGACGATCGTGCTGAGGATGCCGACGGCGAAGACGCTGGCGACGGCGATGCCCACGCTCCCGGAGATGTTGTGGACGAGGCCGCGCCAGGCGCCCACGTCGCCGGCGAGGCGTTTCGGGGCCGCGGAGAGCAGGGTGTTGAACACGAGGGCGACGATCGCCCCCTGCCCGAGTCCGAGGACGATCAGCCCGATCACGACCGCGAACTGCTCCCATTCGTTCCGGATCGTGAAGGCGAGCAGGGTGAGCCCCGCCGCGACGACGACGAAGCCCACCCGGCCGATCTGGTGCGGCGGGTACCGCTTGTACAGGGTGGCCACGACGGAGCTGGCGATGAAGATCGAGAGGGTATACGGGATGATCGAGATCGAGGTCTGGAAACTGGACCGACCCTGCACGATCTGGATGTACAGCGGGATCAGGAAGTTCGCTGCGGTCCCCACGAAGAGCATCGCGGCCATCGCGAAGGTCGTCGCCTTCTCGGACCCGGACTTCAGCACCTCGAGGTCGAAGATCTGCGGCAGGTGCGCGGCCTTCCGCCGACGCAACCACACGAAGAAGGCCTGGCCGCCGATCGCACCGAGCAGGATCAGGATCGGTGCGGGCGAGACCCCGAGGACGGTGAACGGCGCACTCGGCGTGGCCAGGATCACACCCCAGGAGTTCAGGCCGCTGAACCCGAAGCTGAGCAGGATGATGGATCCTGCCGCGAGGACGGCCCCGACCCAGTCGATGACGACAGCGGGCTGGGGCGGCACGACCTTCAACCGGAAACTCAGCAGCAGGTTCACGGCGGCGAGCACCACGATCAGGGCGAAGGAATACCGCCAGCCGATCGTGGACGCGAAGGTTCCCGCGATGAGGAGCGCGAGCACACCGGCCGCGGGAATGGCCGCCGCGAGGAACCCGATCGAGCGGGCCTGCTGCTCACCGGAATAGTTGGCCGCGATGAACACCACGAGCGCCGGCGCGATCAGTGCGATCACCGCACCGGACGCGGCCTGCGCGATGAACAGCATCGCAGGGCTCACGCTCAACGCCACGGCCGCCATCGCGAGACCGTGGATCACGACCGCGATCTGGAACACCCGGCGGGAGCCGAACTTCGCGCCCAGCTTCGCGCCGAGCAGGATGAACGCCGCCATCGCGAACGTGCCCGCGGTGATCGCCGTCCCCACGCTCGTCGCCGGAGTACTCAGATCCGTCGTGATGCCCTGCATCGAAACCGTCAGCGCATTCACCGCGAACGACGCCTGGATCTGGGTGAGCACCACTACGACCAACGGCAACCACGACGCTGCGAGCGCCGGCGGGGCGGCGGCTTCCGGTTCGATTCCTGCGGACATCGTGAAGGCTCCTCGCTACTCCGTCTGCGTTCGACAACACATTAGGGGGTGTCGCGCGCGGGCGAAAGGGCCAGGTGATGCCCGTCAGTACGATCCGCTCAGAGGAGCCGAAGTGCGAGGAGGCTCTCCGCGGTGGCGAGGACGGCCTCCTCGTTGGATCGAGGCTCCCAGCCGAGCATCCGCCTGGCCTTGTCATTCGAGGCGTTCCGTGTCATGCCGAGTTGCGGGGCGACCTGACGGAGCGGGGCGCTGAACGGGGCGAGCACCCGGACGAGCCAGGACGGCAGCACCCGGCGGGGCACCCGCCGGGCGACATCGCCGAGGTTCGACCTCAGCAGCGCGGCGATCTCGGGAAAGGTCATCGGGGGTCCGGCGACGGCGAGGAACCGTTCGCCGGGTGCGAGCGGGCTCGTCATAGCGAGCACGTGCAGGTCGGCGACGTCGCGCACGTCGACGACGTTGGTCTGGATCCGCGGCACCGCAGGCACCGCGCCCGTCAAGAGCCCGCGGAGGAGTTCGACGGAACTGGAGAGGTCCGTGCCGAGCACGGGCCCGAAGATCCCGACGGGGTTGATCACCGTGAGTTCGAGCGCGCCACCCTCCCTCGCGACGAAATCCCAGGCCGCACGTTCGGCGATGGTCTTGGACTTGACGTATGCGCTCACTGCACCGGTCGGGTCCGTCCAGTCGTCTTCGGTGAACGGGCGGTCCGGATGCTGGGCGCCATAACCGACGGTGGCGAACGAGGAAGTCAGCACGACCCGCCGCACGCCGGCATCCCGTGCGGCCCGGAGCACCCGGAGCGCTCCGTCCCTGGCGGGGACGATGAGCTCGTCCTCGTCCGCCGGCTCACGCGCGGGGAAGGGCGAGGCGACGTGCAGGACGAAGGCGCAGCCGTTCACGGCCTCCGCCCACCCGGCGTCGGAGAGCAGGTCCGCGACGGTGAAGGAGAGGGCGCTGCCGGCATCCGCCCCGCCGTCAGCGACCATGGCGCGCACCTCCGGCTCGCGGCCGAGGGAGCGCACCGTCGTGCGCACCCGGTAGCCCGCGTCGAGGAGCCGCACGATGCAGTGCGCGCCGACGAAGCCAGACCCTCCGGTCACCAGAACCAGTTCGCCCGTCATGAGTTCCTCTTCCCGTTGTACTATCCCTGCACCGGCGGCGCGTCGACGAGAGGCAGTCTAGTGAGCGACTTCAATGAACAGATCATCTCGGAGTTCCGGGAGAACAACGGCCACGTCACCACGGCCGGGTTCGGGTCGAATCTCGTGCTCCTCCATACGACGGGAGCACGCACGGGCGTCGAGCACGTCAGTCCGGTGATGTCCATCCGAGACGGGGACGCCTGGCTCGTGGTCGCCTCCGCCGGCGGCCGGCCCCGGCATCCGGCCTGGTATTTCAACCTGCTCCAGCAGCCGGAGACCTCTATCGAGACCCCGGAAGGAACGGTCGCGGTCACCGCGACCGATTTGGACGGCGAGGAACACGCCAGAGCCTGGGCGAAGATCATCGCCCGCGCGCCGGGCTTCGCCGGGTACCAGGAGCGCGCCGTCGAACGGCGGATTCCGGTGCTCCGGCTGGTCCGAAACCCCTGAGCTACGCCTATTCCTGCAGTCGCCGTGCGAGATAGGGGGCCGTCCGGCTGCCGTCGTGGGCTGCGACGACCTCAGGCGGACCGGCCACGAGGATGAGCCCGCCCGCGTCGCCTCCGGACGGGCCGAGGTCTATCACCCAGTCCGCCGCCGCGATGACGTCGAGGTTGTGTTCGACCACGATGACGGTGTTGCCCGCGTCGACCAGGCGGTTCAACTGGGCGAGCAGGAGCTGGACATCCGCCGGGTGCAGGCCCGTTGTGGGCTCGTCGAGCAGGTACAGCGTGTGGCCGCGGCGGGCGCGCTGGAGTTCGGATGCGAGTTTGATGCGCTGGGCCTCGCCACCGGAGAGCTCCGTGGCGGGCTGGCCGAGGCGGAGGTAGCCGAGTCCGACCTCGCGGAGGGTCTCGAGGCTGCGGGCGGCGGCAGGCACGTCCGCGAGGAACCCGGCCGCGTCGTCGACGCTGAGGCCGAGGACGTTGGCGATGGTCTTGCCGCGGTAGCGGATCTCGAGGGTCTCCGGGTTGTACCGGGAACCGTGGCAGGCCGGGCACAGGGCGTAGCTGCCGGGGAGGAAGAGGAGTTCGACCGTGACGGAGCCCTCACCCAGGCAGGTCTCGCAGCGGCCGCCGGCGACGTTGAAGGAGAAGCGCCCGGCCCCGAAACCGCGGCTGCGTGCTGCGGGGGTCGCCGCGAAGGTCGTGCGGACCGCGTCGAACAGGCCGGTGTAGGTGGCGAGGTTCGAGCGGGGGGTGCGGCCGATCGGCTTCTGGTCGACGGTGACAAGGCGGTCGACGGGGCCGTCGGCGACGATCTGACTGATCAGGGTCGATTTTCCGGAACCCGATACTCCGGTGATCGCGGTGAGCAGCCCGAGCGGGAACTCGGCGTCGAGCTTCTGCAGGTTGTGCACGCTGACCCCGTGCAGGCCGAGCCAGGCGTGCGGTTCCCTCCGCGCCGGCACCGGGAGCACGGCATCCGCCGGGTCTTCCGGATCTGCACCGGGGAAGAGGAAGCGCCGGGTCACCGACTCCGGGACCCCGGCGAGCCCGGCGATGGGGCCGCTGTAGAGCACGTCACCGCCACCGGTCCCGGCGTGGGGCCCGACGTCGACGACCCAGTCGGCGGCGCGCACGACATCCATGTTGTGTTCGACGACGAAGACGGAGTTGCCGGAGGACTTGAGTTGCTCGAGCACGACGAGCAGGGGTTCGGCGTCGGCGGGGTGGAGGCCTGCAGACGGTTCGTCGAGCACGTAGACCACGCCGAAGAGTCCCGACCGCAACTGGGTCGCGATCCGAAGACGCTGCATCTCGCCGGGCGAAAGCGTCGGGGTGGGGCGCGAGAGGCTGAGGTAGCCGAGTCCGAGGCCGACCAGGACCTCGATGCGCGCGAGCAGGTCGCGGCTGATCGTGGCTTCGACCCCCGCGGATGCCTCGCGCCGTTCGGCGGAAGCGGCCTGCGTGAGCGGGCGCAGGGTCTCGGCAACGTCGGTGAGCGGCAGCCCGGCCAACCGGGCGATGGAGAGCCCAGCCACCGTCACGGCAAGGGCGGCGGGCGTGAGTCCGGTCCCGTCGCAGACCGGACACGGCCCGGACTCCACGAACCGGAGCGCGCGCTCCCGCTGGCTCTGGCTCTGCGAGTCGGCGAGGGTGTGCAGAATGTAGCTCCGGGCGCTCCAGAACCGGCCCTGGTACGGCTTGGCGATCCGGTCGCGCTGCGGCGTGATCTCCACGACGGGCTGCTCCTCGGTGAAGAGGATCCAGTCCCTCGCCTCGGCCGGCAGGTCGTTCCACGGCACATCGACGTCGTAGCCGAGGGTGATCAGGATGTCACGAAGGTTCTTGCCCTGCCAGGCCCCCGGCCAGGCCGCGACGGCGCCCTCGCGGATGCTGAGGGTCCCGTCCGGCACGAGGCTCGCGCTGGTCGGAATGTGCGCGATTCCGAGCCCGTGGCAGCGCGGGCAGGCCCCGGCCACGGTATTGGGCGAGAAGGAGTCGGATTCGAGTCTGGGCGCATCCGCCGGGTATGTGCCCGCACGGGAATACATCATGCGCACGGAATTCGACAGAGTGGTCAGGGTCCCGACCGTCGACCGTGAGCTCGGGGTGCCGCGCCGTTGCTGCAGCGCGACGGCGGGTGGCAGGCCGGTGATCTCGTCCACCTGCGGGGTGTGGCCCTGCTGGATCAGCCGGCGGGCGTAGGGGGCCACCGATTCGAGGAACCGGCGCTGGGCCTCCGCGAAGATCGTGCCGAAGGCGAGCGAGGACTTGCCTGAGCCGGAGACGCCCGTGAAGGCCACGATCGCGTCGCGGGGAACGTCGACGTCAACATCCCTCAGGTTGTTCTCCCTGGCGCCCCGCACCCGCACGAAGCCGGAGGCTGGAGAGACGGACGGGAGTGAAGGGGTCGCAGTACGCATTCGTCCGACCCTAGTCGCCGCACCTGACTGCTCGCCGGGTCGGGCGACCTGTCGGGCAACCCGTCGGGCAGCAGGTCGGGCAGGTGACCAGTCGGCTCAGTAGAACTCGACGGTGTTCACGACATTGCGGAGGGGGAGGCCGTCGAGGAAGCGGGTCGCGTTGTCGGCGAAGAGTTCGGCGATCCGGCGTTCCTCGCCGGCGTCGAGCGCTGCGGTGTGCGGGCTGATCACGACGTTCGGGAAGTCCCAGAGCGGGCTGGCCGGGTCGAGGGGTTCCTTCGCGAACACGTCGAGGGCCGCGAACCCGATCCGGCCGGACTCGAGGGCGCGGATGAGGGCGTCCTCGTCCACGACCGTCCCGCGGCCGATGTTGACGAGGGTCGTTCCCGGTCGGACGGCGGCGAAGACGTTGTCGCCGACGAGTTTCAGGGTCGCGGCCGTTCCCGGCAGGGCGACGACGATCGCGTCGGCACGGGCGGCGGCGGCCGCGAGGTCGTCGGTGTGGACCAGTTCGTCGACGAAGGGAACGGGAAGGTCGTCCCTGCTGGTTCCGATGGTGCGCATCCCGAGCGCCTTCGCGAGCCGGGCGACCTCGCGGCCCACTCCGCCGAGCCCGACGACGAGCACGGTCTGGGCGCGCACCTGGCCGAGGGCCCTGCGCTCGGGCCACAAGTGCGCGCGCTGATCGCGCTGGAGCACGGGCAGTTGCTTGGCTCCGGCCATGATGCCGAAGATCGCGAATTCGGCGAGCGGGCCACCGTGCACCCCCGCGGAGGTCGTGAAGACGACCCGGTCGAGATCGGCCTGGCCGAGGCAGGCGGCCTTGACCTGCGAGCCGCCGCCGGCCGCCATCACCTGCACCCAGCGGAGTCCCGGATTCGCCTCCACGGTTCGATGGAGTGCGGCCGGGTTCACGTCGGGGATGCCGAAGAGCACGTCCGCCGAGTCGAGCATCCGCTCGAAGTCGGCCTGCTGTTCGGCCGTGCGCCGGAAGGCAGGGTCGCCGCGGTAGTCGGCAGGGCGCCGCATCGGCGGCAGCAGCGTCTGGTCGCGCACGAGCTCGACGCGCGGCTCAGTCCGCTCGATCAGCAGGCAGAGTTCCTCGCTGAGCGGTGTCGCGACGACGACGCGGAGGAGTGCGGGTGTTGTGGTGGTCATTCTGTCAGTCTCCCTGATCACACGGATGTCGGCGCATGCGCCTCGAGGAATGTAGCGAGTCCGGCCCGATCGGGCAGGCCCTCCTGGTCACCGCGCGACGTCGTGGCGAGCGCACCGACCGCGCCGGCGCGGTAGACCCACTCGGCGGGCGGGAGCCCGTCGAGTGCCGCGCTGAGCAGCCCGGCGGAGAAGCCGTCGCCGGCGCCGACCGTGTCGACGACCGAGACCGCGAAGGGCGGGCAGCTCGCGTGCGTCCCGTCGGCGGCGAAGAGTTCGGCGCCGCGGGACCCGGCCTTGACCGCGACGACCGTGACGCCGCGATCGAGGTACCAGCGGGCGATTCCCGCCGGGGTGGTCTCTCCGGTGAGGATGCGCCCCTCGCTCATGCCGGGCAGCACCCAGTCCGCCTGCACGGCGATCGTGTTGATCGTGCGCACCATGTCGTCGGAGTCGGCCCAGAGGCTGGGGCGCAGGTTCGGGTCGAAGCTCACGGTCGCTCCGGTTTCACGTGCAACATCGACGGCCTGGGCCGCGAGACCACGTGGTCCGGCGCCGAGAGCGAGCGGGATCCCGGTCAGGTGCACGTGCCCGGCGCGGCGCACGTAGGCGGCCGTCGCGTCCGTCGGCGCGAGCGTGCGTGCCGCGGAGTGCGACCGGAAGTAGACGACGAGCGGATCCTCGTCCTCGCCCGGCCGGTTCTTCAGCTGGAACCCGGTCGGTTCGATCGCGTGCAGGTCGACCTCGCCGACATCGATGCCGTTCGCCTCGAGCTGCTGCAGGGTGAATTCGCCGAATGGGTCGGTGCCGAGCCGGGTGACGAACCCGACGCTGTGGCCGAGCCGCCGCAATCCGACGGCGACGTTGAATTCCGCGCCCGCGAGCCTCCGGACGAAGTGGTCGACCCGCGAGAGCGGCCCGGATTCCTCGGCGACGAACATCGCCATGATCTCGCCGAAGGTGACGACGTCGAAGTCCCGCTGGACAGTGTTGGACATGGGGTTCCGTTCAGTCGTGTGTCAGTTCGGCGAGGACCCGGCGGACCTTCGCCAGTTCGCTCACCGCGGTGGCCCGATCGGGGATCGGGTATTCGAGAACGACGGGAACGTGGCTTCCGATCTCGCCGAGCACGGTGCGCCAGTCGACCTCGCCCTCGTCGAGCAGCACGGAGTGCAGCCCGTCGAGGCTGTCGATGTCCTTCAGGTGGAAGACCGTCGCGTATCGGCCGAGCTCCCGGGCGGCGGCGACGGGATCCACGCCGGCCCAGAGCCAGTTCCCGGCATCGAACGTGTACCCGATCGGCACGTTCCTGGTCTGCAGGTCGAGCAGGAGCGCCGACACGATATCCAGTCGTCCGTTCCGTTCGGTCTGGTCGTTCTCGATCGTGACCCGGGCGGATGCTGCGCGCAGGACCTCGGCGAGGCTCGCGGTGTCCTGCAACTCGTCTCCGGGCTCTCCGATGTTCAGCTTGACGCTGAGGGCACCGAGCGCCTCCGCTTCGGCGAGGTACCCGTCCAGCAGGGACGACGCCTCTCCGTCGACGAAGAGCGATTCGGGGACGGAATAGTAGACCTCGAGTCCGGCCGCTGCCGCCAGACCGGCGATCGAGAGCAGTTCCTCGTGCCTGGCCGTCGGCTCGGACGCGAGGTACTCGCGACGGATCTCGATTCCGGCAGCCCCGAGGTCCCGCACCTCGGCGACGAGGTCGGCCTGAACGGTGCCGGCCGCGTCCAGCGCATCCTTGTAGACCATGGTGTTGACGAATACCCGCCGTGAGCCGGTCACTGGAGGGCCGGTGCGCTGGGCGAGGCGGCAGGGATCGTGCCGTGCGGCGTGAAGTCCGGCGTCCTGACGGCCTTCACCAGGATCGTGAGCACGACCGCGATGATCAGCGACAGGGCCATGAAGATGTACGACGCATCGTTCGACCCGGTGACGTTGTTGAGGAAGCCGACGAAGTAGGCGCCCGCGAACGATCCGAGTGCGCCGAAGCTGTTGACGAGCGCCATCGCACCGCCCGCGACGTTCTTCGGCAGGATCTCGGGGACGATCGCGAAGAACGGCCCGTACGGGGCGTACATCGCACCGCCGGCGATCACGAGCAGGATGAACGAGAGCCAGAAGTTGGACGTTCCGACGAGGTAGGAGGCGTAGAAGGCGACCGCCGCCACCAGGAGGAACGGCCAGATGAAGAGCTTCCGCTTCAGGAGGCGGTCGGAGAAGAACGAGGCGACGACCATCAGCACGGTCGCGAGCAGGTACGGGATCGCCGTGAGCCAGCCGATGACCACGATGTCGAAGGACGAGGCGGTCTTGATGATCGAGGGGAGCCACATCACGAAGCCGTAGACGCCGATGCTCCAGAAGAAGTACTGGATGCAGAGCTGGATGACGGCCTTCTGCTTGAATGCCTCACGGTAGTTGGGCACCGCGTGCAGTCCGACCTGTTCCCTGGCGAATTCGTCGTTGATGTCCTTCTTCTGGCCTGCGGACAGCCATTTTGCGTCGTTCGGGGAGTTGTCGATCATCCGCAGCCAGACAAACGCCCAGATGATCGAGGGGAGACCCTCGATGATGAACATCCAGCGCCACCCGACGCTGTTGACGAGGTAGGCCGAGACGACGGACATCCACAAGACGGTGACCGGGTTGCCGAGGATCAGGAAGGTGTTGGCCTTGGAGCGTTCACTGCTGGTGAACCAGTTGCTGAGCAGGATGAGCATCGCGGGCATGATGGCCGCCTCGACGATACCGATCGCGAACCGGATGACGAAGAGCACCCAGATGTTCGTGACGATGCCGATGCAGCTGGCCAGGATGCCCCACAGGATCAGCGCGTAGAAGATGAGTTTCTTGGCGCTCCGTCGCTGGGCGTAACTCGCGCTCGGCACCTGGAAGAAGAAGTAGCCGAGGAAGAACAGCGCCGCCAGGAAGGCCGAAGCGCTGGCCGTGATGTTGAGGTCTTTCGCCATTCCCGCTGCGGCGCCCAGGCTGTAGTTCGACCGGTCCAGGTACGCGAGGCTGTACGTGATGAAGATGACCGGCATGAGCCGTGACCATCGGGATGATGCGAGTTTCTCGCCCATGACTGAATCTCTTCCTTGAGAAGTACCGCAGGGCACACGTTCCGCTGGATGGAACATTATTTACTCTGACGGAATTCAGCCTACGCTCAGGAATCGAGCAGGTCGGCCACACCGGGATATCGGGCCACGAGTTCCTCGGCGTTGTCGCGGAAGGATGCGCCGACGGGGCCGAGCCTGCGATGCAGGTCCCAGGCGATGCCGATCTCCCGCGAGGCGTTCGGAGACGCGATCGGCACGTTCACCACCCGCGGGTTGACCGAGGTGTCCGTGGGCAGGATCGCGATGCCCAGGCCGCCGGCGACGTAGTCCCGCACCGTGCGTGCGTCGTCTGCCTCGAGCAGGATCCGGGGAACGAATCCGGCCTCGTGACAGAGCGCGTCCGCCTGCTGCCTGGTCGAGTAGCGGGAGTCGAGCGACAGGAAGCTCTCCTCGGCCGCATCGGCCAGATCCACCGCGTCGAGCCCCGCCAGCCGGTGATGCGCAGGCACGACCAGGCTGAGGGTCTGCCGCCCCAGCCGAAGCCAGCCATACCGGGCGGCGGGGCGTGGCCCCACGACCACGATATCGAGCCGGCCGGCTTCGAGGTCGTCGAGGAGTTCCGAGCTCGCGCCTTCCCGGTGACTGACCAGGACTCCGGGCGCCTGGGCGTGGAAGGAGGACACCAGCTCCCCGACGATGGTGGGACCCAACGACCGCAGGAATCCGAGAGCGAGCGACTGCGGACGCGCCTCGCTTCTCAGGTCTTCGAGGGCGGATTCCAGGAACGTCGCCGCTCGCGTTGCCGCTGTGGCCAGCGCTACCCCGTCCGGCGTGAGGCTGATCTCGCGACCGACCCGGCTGAAGAGAACGATGCCCAGGTCGCGCTCCCAGCGCGCCATCGTCCGGCTCAGGGTGGGCTGGCTGACCCCGCTGGCGGCGGCGGCACGCGTGACATTGGTGTCGGCAAGCAGGGCGGCGAGCTGGGCGAGGGCGGGAGCCAAGCGTGCGACCGGCCCCGGCGGGACATCCGCTGGGGACGAGGCCTCACGATTCTCATTCATTTCTGCATGAATGCTAACACCCGCGCATTGGATCGGCCGCTACGGGTCGGAGGAGTGTTGCACCAGTCAGTTTCATGAGAGCTGTCGAAGCATGTTTCTCGAAAGGTACTTCCTATGGCCCTCACCATTGCCGGCGCGCTGCTGCCGGTCTTCTTCGTCATGGCCCTCGGCTATTTCGCCGGCAAGCGCCGCATCGTCGACAACAGCAACGTCACCAGCATCAATCACCTGGTGATGCTCTTCGCCCTTCCGATCTCCCTGTTCACTTCCATCGCGTCGACCAAGCGCGAGGTGATCCTGGACAACTGGTGGCTCGCCCTCGTGCTGCTGGTCGTGATGGTCATCACATACGCCATCGTCTACTGGCTCCAGATCAGGTTCTACAAGGTCAGCCCGAGCACCGCCGCCGTGCAGTCCCTCACCACCGCCTTCCCGAACTACGCCTCGATCGGGCTCCCGCTCACCGCCGTTGTCTTCGGCCCCTCGGCAGCCCTCGCCGTTGCCGTCGCCATCGCCGTCGGTTCGGTGACGATCTCGCCGTTCACCCTGGCACTCCTCGAGAATGCCCGCGCGACCGCCTCAGGCGAGACCGGATCGACGGGACGCCGGTTCCTCAAGGCCCTCGGAACGTCCGTGCGCAAGCCCATCTTCGTCGGACCGGTGCTCGGCCTGATCTGGGCGCTGATTGCACTCCCGATGCCAGACCTCTTCTCGACCACGCTCCGTGAGATCGGTGGGGTCGCCGCCGGCGTCGCCCTCTTCCTCACCGGCCTCATCCTGTCCGCACAGGCCATCCGCGTCACGGGCAACGCCGTCGTGTCCACCCTCATCAAGAACGTGGCCCAGCCCCTGATCGGCCTGGGCGTCGTGCTGCTGCTGCACGTCCCCGAGCCGTTCGCCTCGCAGGCCCTGTTGCTCCTCGCCATCCCGAGCGGGTTCTTCGGAATCCTGTTCGGCATCGGCTACAAGGAGCGCCCGGCGGTCTCGGGCTCAACACTCGTGCTCAGCAGCCTGCTGTCCATCGTCACCCTGTCCATCGCCATCCTGTTGCTCGCGCCCGGCGCGTAGCAGCCAGAACCTAAGGAGAAATCGTGAATTCCACCAACGATATGCGCTGGCAGATGCGCCGCGCGCGCAAGCTCGAACGGCTGGCTTCTGTCGGCTCCCTCGCGAACGGCCGCGTCGTCGAGACCGGCAACCTCGTCGCGTTCCTCGAGGCGGTCCTCCGCCCCGGCGATACCGTCGCCCTCGAGGGCAACAACCAGAAGCAGGCCGACTTCCTGTCCAGGGGGCTTGCCGAGGTCGACCCCGGCCGCATCAACGACCTGCACATGCTGATCTCGTCGATCTCGCGCCCGGAGCACCTCGACCTCTTCGAAAAGGGCATCGCGTCCCTCGTCGACTTCTCCTATGCCGGAGCCCAGTCGACCCGGGTCGCCACCCTCCTCGCCGACGGAACGATGAAGGTCGGCGCGATCCACACCTATCTGGAGCTCTACGCCCGGCTCTTCGTCGACCTGATCCCCGACATCGCCCTCGTCGCGGCGGACAAGGCCGACCGGAACGGCAACCTGTACACCGGACCGAACACTGAGGACACCCCGACCATCGTCGAGGCCGCCGCCTTCCGCAGCGGAATCGTGATCGCCCAGGTCAACGAACTCGTCGACGGCGTCGACGATCTGCCCCGCGTCGACATCCCCGGGTCCTGGGTCGACTTCGTCATCCCGGCCGACCGGCCCTTCCAGATCGAGCCGCTCTTCACCCGCGACCCCAGGAAGATCACCGACGTGCACGTGCTTCTCGCGATGCTCTCCATCCGCGGAATCTACGAACGCCACCAGGTCACCACGCTCAACCACGGGATCGGCTTCGACACCGCCGCGATCGAGCTCCTGCTGCCGACCTATGGCGAGAAGCTCGGGCTGCGCGGAAAGATCGCCCGCAACTGGGCGCTCAACCCGCACCCGACCCTGATCCCCGCCATCGAATCCGGCTGGGTCGACAGCATCACCTCCTTCGGCGGCGAGGTCGGCATGGAGCGCTACACCGCGGCCCGGTCCGACATCTTCGCGACCGGCCACGACGGCTCCCTGCGATCGAACCGGATGATCTCGCAAGTGGCCGGCCTGTACGCCACGGACATGTTCATCGGGTCCACCCTTCAGCTCGACCCGCTCGCCAACTCGTCCACCGTGACCCGCGGGCGCCTCTCGGGCTTCGGGGGCGCCCCGAACCTCGGCAGCGACCCGCACGGACGCCGGCACTCCTCTCCCGCCTGGCTGAGCCTGAGCGAGGGCGAAGGTCAGCTCGGCGTGAAACGCGGCCAGAAGCTCGTCGTGCAGATCGCCGAAACCTACGGCGCCGGAGCCACTCCGCGCTTCGTCGAGCATCTCGATGCCGTCGAAGTCGGCACCGCGGCCGGAATGCCGATCGCCCCCGTGATGATCTACGGAGACGACGTCACCCACGTGGTCAGCGAAGAGGGCGTCGCCTACCTCTACAAGGCCCGCGATCTCGAGGAGCGCCGCCAGGCCGTGACCGCCCTGGCCGGAGCCGGTCCGGTCGGGTCAGAGTCCACGCCGGAACAGCGCGCCCAGTTGCGCCGCGACGGCATCCTCGCCCTGCCGGAAGACCTCGGCGTTCGTCGCTCCGATGCGAGCCGCTCACTCCTGGCCGCCAAGAGCATCGAAGACCTCGTCACCTGGTCAGGCGGCCTCTACGATCCCCCCGCAAAGTTCCGGAGCTGGTGATGTCCGGGTTCCTCCAGGCACCGGTCCTCACCGCTCCGGGAACGACCGGCACCGTCGACCCGGTCGGCCCGGCACATCTGGCCGACTTGGCTGACCTGGCCGTCGACGCGCTCGTCGCGGAGGCCACGCTGACCCCCAAGCCAGGTCTCGTCGACCTGCGCGGCGGCGGCGCCCACCACGACATGGACGTGGGCACCATGGTCCGCTCGGCGGAAGCCCTGCGAGACACCTTCGCAGCGATGGCCGGCGCCGGGCGCGACGGTGTGTTCGACCAGCCGCTGCGTGAACGCCTCGCCGCGCTCGGTCGTGAGGGTGAGCAGCGGATGCTCGACGCCACCAACGGCGTCAACACCCACCGCGGCGCCATCTGGGCTCTCGGCCTCGTCAGTGCGGCCGCCGCCGCAGACCCGGCCGCGGGCAGCGCGCGGATCCTCGACCGTGCGGCGACCATCGCCCGGTTCGCGGACCGCTTCGCCCCCGACCCGAGTACGCCCGGTTCTCGGGTGCGCAGTCACTACCGCGTGCCCGGCGCCATCGGTGAAGCGAGGGCGGCATTTCCGCACGCAGCCCTCGCGCTCTCGACGCTGCGCGCGGGTCAGGCCGTCGGTGCGAGCGAGCCGACGACACGACTGGATGCCCTCAGCACGATCATCGCTCGGCTCGACGACACCTGCCTCCTGCACCGGGGCGGCCTCGCCGGGCTGCGCACCGCCCAAGCCGGCGCTGCGGCCGTTCTCCGAGCGGGCGGAGTCGCCACCACCGCCGGATCGCACGCGCTCAGACTCCTCGACGACCGGCTCCGCAGGGATCACCTCTCGCCCGGCGGCAGCGCCGACCTCCTCGCCCTCGCGCTCTTCCTCGAGGCCATCGAGGACGCTTCCCCATCCACTCATCCCACCCATTCCCGGAAGGAATCCTGATGCAAACCATCAGCATCGATTACCCGGCCGCTGAGAAGCTCTCACGTCCGGTCCATGTGGGCGCCGTCTCATCCGGCGACCTCGAGATCATCATGATCCCCCTGCCCGGCGGCAGCACCGCCACCGTCGCACTGCGCACGAGCGTCGACGGCTTCGACACCATCTGGCGCCGCGTCCTCGACCGCTTCTTCGCCGAGTCCGCGCTCGTCGCACACTACGAAATCAACGACTTCGGGGCAACGCCCGGGATGGTCTCCCTCCGCCTGGCCCAGGCCCTGGAGATCGCCCGCGAGGATCCGGACGCCGGCCAGACCACGACCACCGGAGGTGCACGATGACCCGCCCCGTAGCCCAGCCCTTCACCGAATTCCGCGCCCGCGACCGGGTGCGTGCACTGCTGGATCCCGGAACATTCCGGGAGATCCTCGACCCGTTCGCCCGGGTGGAATCGCCGCACCTCGCCCTGCAGGGCATCGTCCCGCAGGGTGATGACGGGGCCGTCATCGGCCGCGGAACCATCGACGGCGTCTCCGCCGTCGTGGTCGCCCTCGACGGCGCCTTCCAGGGCGGCGGCATCGGCGAGGTTTCGGGCGCCAAGCTCGCCTCGTCCCTCGAACAGGCCGTCAACGACAACCGCAACGGCACGCCCACCCGCGCCGTCATCCTGCTGGAGACCGGCGGCATCCGCCTGCAGGAGGCCAACCTCGGCCTCCTCGCCATCTCCGAGATCCATTCGGCGATCGTGGAACTGCGTTCCTTCGGACCGGTCGTCGGAGTCGTCGTCGGCACCGTCGGCTGCTTCGGCGGCATGGGTATCGCAGCAGGGCTCACCAGCCACCTGATCATGACCCGCGGAGGGCGCCTGAGCCTCAACGGACCGGAGGTCATCGAGACCGAAGCCGGCATCGAGGAACTCGATTCCTCCGACCGGGCCGGAATCTGGGCCATGATCGGCGGCGCCCAGCGCGTCGCCATCGGCCAGGCCGAAACCCTCGTGGACGATGACGCCGATGCGGTCGCCGCCGCGGTTCGCGACGTCTACCGCACGGCACCTGCGACGGCCGTTCCCGCGCGCTCGACCCGGATCGCCGCCGGACGCCGCCTCCTCGCCGCGGTCGACCCCACCGGTCGACCAACACCCACCGACATCCGAAACCTCAGCACGGGAGGCTCCCTGTGAGCACCGCATCAGCATCTCCGTTCGGCACCGCCTGGTTCGGCGCCCTCGCCAGCTCGTCGACCGCCGTTCCGGGGCTCCCCGGGTCGCTCCGGGTGGGCATGATCGCACTCGACGGCGGCGAGACGGCCGTTCTCCTCGCGGTCGTCCCCGACGCGGATGCCCGTTTCCCTCGGGCGCGTTCCGGTGAAGTCGGTCTCGAAGAGGGTTACGCCCTCGCCGAGGTGGTCACCGGAATCGTCGCCGCCGATGCGGGGACGGACTCGCGTCGCCCCATCGTCACGGTCATCGACGTGCCGGGACAGGCATACGGCTACGTGGAGGAGCTCGTCGGTATCCACCAGTCGCTCGCCGCATCGACGAACGCCTTCGCAACGGCGCGCCTCGCCGGCCACCCGATCGTGAGCCTCATGGTCGGCAACGCCATCTCGGGAGCCTTCCTCGCGACCGGGCTGCAGGCCAACCGCCTGGTGGCGCTCGACCACGACGGCATCGCCGTGCAGGTCATGAGCAAGCAGTCCTCGGGGCGCATCACGCGCCGGTCCATCGCCGAGCTCGACGCGGTCGCGGAGAAGTTCCCGGCCACCGCGTACGACGGCGCCTCCTTCGCCAAGCTCGGAGCGCTGCACGACCTGGTGCACGTCGAGTCGCCTGCCGCTCCCACCGCCGCGGACGTCGCACTAGTCACGACCTCGGTCTCGCTCGCCGTCGCATCCGTGCGTTCCGGCTCGAGTGATCTGCGGTCGCGTCTCTCGTCACCGGAGGCCCGAACGGTTCGGGCCTCCTCGGTTCTCGTGCGCCAGCGCGTCGCCGAGGCTTGGGACATCTGACCCGTGCCGCTTCTCCGCCTCCCGTCGTCGCCGCGCACACATGATCTTGTGCGCGTAGCGACGACGGCCGCGCTCACGAGCTGCCCGGCGGATGCGCCCAGGCCCGGCTGGGTCGACGCTGCGCTCGGCGGTCCCGGCGGCGGGTGGGCGGTCGTTCGCCGAAGCCCCGCCGACGGGGATCTCGTTCCCGTCGGCATCCGCGGCGACACCCGCGACAAGCGTTGGCCCGCCCTCGTCCCGAGCTCCGACATCGTGGAGCTGGTGCGCCCGCAGGGCGTCCCGCGGTCACCACGCCCTGGTCGCGCGGGGCTCCGGCCGTTCCTCGGCCTACAGCGCGCGGGCGCGATTCTCGACGAGTTCTTTCCCGACGCCTGGGGGGTGACGGGAAGCCTCGCCTTCGAGCTGGTCACCGGCGCCGAAACGGCACGGAACGACAGCGATATCGACATCACGATCCTGGCGCCGCAGCCCCTCGACCGGTGCGCCGCCGCGGACGCCGCCGCCGGAGTGCTGTCTGCCGCCGCTGTCCCCGTCGATCTGCAGGTGGAGACGCCGCTGGGCGCCGTCGCCCTCGACGAGTGGATTCGCGAGGCCGGGTTGCACCCGGTCGCCCTCAGAACCATCGACGGGCCCCGGCTCGTCCTCAATCCCTGGAGCCTCTCATGCCGATGACCGCCGTCATTTTTCCCGGGCAAGGCGAACAGATCCCCGGGATGCTGCATTCGCTGCCTGCGACCGGCGTCGAGGTGCTCGACTGCGCTCGGGGAGCGCTCCCCGAGGACCCCCTGGACCTGGACAGCGCCGAGAGGCTCGACGATACCCGCGCCACCCAGCTGTGTCTGCTGCTGGCCGGTACGGCCTGGTACCGCGCCGCGGTCGACGTCGGACTGAAGGCCGACTATCTGGCCGGCCACTCGATCGGCCTCTGGGCCGCGGCCGTGGCGGCCGGCAGCCTCGATCTCACGGATGCCGTCCGGCTGGTCGACCTGCGCGCCACAGCAATGCGAGCCGCAAGCCCGCCGCACTCCGGCATGATCGTGGTGCAGGGACTGGCCGAACAAGCCGTCGAGAATGCCGCGGAGCAGGCCCGCGCCGAGGGCCTCGAGGTCTGGAGCAGCAACGTCAACTCCGCCGCCCAGATCGCCGCCTCGGGGACGAATCCCGGGCTCGACCGGGTTGCCGAGCTCGTGCGCGCCGCAGGTGCGCAGCGCGTCGTGCGCCTCAACGTGCTGGTCCCCGCTCATTCCAGCCTGATGACTCCCGCGGCCGATGCCGTCCGCGAGGCCCTGGCCGATACCGAGGTCGACCGGCCGCGGATTCCGCTCGCCGGCAACGTGACCGGGCAGACCCTCTTCACCGCCGCCGCGGTGCGCCGCGAACTATGGCTCGGGATCGACCACCCGGTCCGCTGGCGCGATGCCACGAGCATCCTGTCCGAGCGCGGTGTGACGCGGTGGCTGCAGGTACCCCCTGGACATGCACTCGCGCGACTCGCGGCCGGCCTGCCCGATTCGCGCGCCCTCGCCATGGACGAAGTCGGGCTCGCCGAATCCGTCCAACGAATTCAGCGCTGAACGTTATATCGTTAGCTATCGTCGAGCTTTGGTACGGCGCTGAGGAGGTCATCATGAGTGGTTCATTTATGGGAGACGGATTTCCGGGACGCAAGGGCGGACCCGGCGAAGGCTGGGCCGGCAACGCCATCTGGGAAGCGATGGAGCAGTTGCGCGGCCAGTTCGAGCAGAAGGTCGGCACGAGGGTCGGGCGCGGCGACGTCCGTGCCGCGGTGCTCGCACTCCTCCTGGAGCAGCCGATGCACGGCTACCAGATCATCCACGAGATCGAGGAGCGCAGCAATGGCGCCTGGAAGCCGAGCCCCGGCTCGGTCTATCCGGCGCTTCAGCTGCTCGCCGACGAGGGCTTCATCACGGCCGAGGAGGCCAACGGTCGCAAGACCTACGCTCTCACCGACGAGGGTCGCGCGGTGGCGGATGCCGCCGCAGAGACCTCCGCCCCCTGGGAGGCCCCGGGTGCCCGCGACAGCGGCCGGGCAACGGCACTGCCCAAGGCCGGCATCGGCCTGGCCCAGGCGGCCGCGCAGGTCGGGCGCTCCGGCAGTCCGGAACAGGTGGACAAGGCCGTGGCCGTGCTCGACGAAGCGCGTCGCCAGTTGTACTCCATCCTCGCCCAGGACTGAACGGGTGCCCGAAGAACGCCGACGTCCAGGAGCTCAGATCACCGACGATCGGGTCATGCGCGCCCGCTACCGCAGGATCCTGCGTTTCGCCGCGCGCTACCTGGTGCAGACCTGGTGGTACGAGCTGTTCCTGCCCCGGATCGGCCTCGCCCGGCTCTCGGCGCGCAATCGTTCGGCGCGGCTCCAGCGCATCGCGCAGCGCTTCCACGTGCTCGCGGTCGACCTGGGCGGCCTGATGATCAAGGTCGGCCAGTTCATGTCGTCCCGGCTCGATGTGCTGCCGCCGGAGATCACCAAGGAACTCGAGGGCCTGCAGGACGAGGTCCCCGCCGTGCCCTTCCCGGCCATCCGGGCCCTCGCCGAAGCCGAACTGGGTGTGACACTCGAGCGGGCGTACTCGTTCGTCGATCCGATCCCGCTCGCCGCGGCATCCCTCGGTCAGGTCCACCGGGCGCGGCTCTCGGCGCTCGATGCTGAAGAGACCGGCCTGCTCGACGTCGTCGTGAAGATTCAGCGGCCGGGCATCGGCGCGATCGTCGACGTCGACCTCCGGGCACTGCGCCGCGTCGCCGGCTGGCTCAGCCACATTCGCCTCGTCTCGGACCGGGTCGACATGCCTGTCCTCGTCGAGGAGTTCGCGGTGACGAGCCTCGAGGAGATCGACTACCTGCACGAGGCCGCGAGCGCCGAACGCTTCGCGGGGAACTTTGCGGACGACGCCCGCGTCAGCGTTCCCGACCTCGTGTGGGAGCGCACCACCCGGCGGGTACTGACCCTGCAGGACGTCACCGCCATCAAGATCAACGACGTCGACGGGCTCAGGGCTGCGGGCATCGACCCGGCCGAAGTCGCCACCGAGTTCGCGGCCGTCATGTTCGACCAGCTCTTCGTCAACGGCTACTTCCACGCCGACCCGCACCCGGGCAACATCTTCGTCACCCCGCTCGCATCCGCGGATGTCGCCACAACAGCGGATGCCCCCGGCCGGGCCTGGAAATTCACGTTCATCGACTTCGGCATGATGGGCGAGGTACCCGATGCCCTGCGCCGGGGACTCCGGAACCTGCTCATCGCCGCCGCGTCCCGCAATGGCAAGGGCATGGTGGACGGCATTCGCGAGGTGGGTGTGCTCCTGCCCTCCGCGGACACCGCGGAGCTCGAACGGGCCCTGACGGCACTGTTCGCCCGGTTCGGCGGGATGGGTTTCGCCGAGCTTCAGGACGTCGATCCGCGTGAGTTCCGTGCTTTCGCGAACGAGTTCGGTGATGTCGTGCGCACCCTGCCGGTCCAGCTCCCGGAGAACTTCCTTCTCATCGTGCGCGCCATGTCGCTGACCAGCGGGATGTGCAGTTCCCTCGACCCGGCCTTCAACATCTGGAACGCCGTCGAGCCGTACTCCGCCCAGCTGATCCGGGCCGAGGGCGGAAACCTCGTGCAAGACATCGCGAAGCGCACGGCGTCGGCCGCCGGCATCATCGCCCGGCTGCCTGGACGCCTCGACGCCCTGATCACGCGGGTCGAAGAGGGTAATCTCACGGTGCAGACGCCGCGGATCGAGCGTCGGCTCGGCAGTCTCGAGCGAACAGGGCGACGGATCATCTCTGCGGTCCTCTTCACCGCCTTACTGATCGGCGGCATCCTGCTCCGTGCCGACGATGTCGTCTTCGGCACGGTGCTCATGGGTGTGTCCGTGCTACCACTGCTGCACGCCATGCTCGCCGGCGCCGTCGCCCGCCGAGGCCCCCTGCCCTAAGAAGCTGTCGACGTCCCGGCCGCTATCAGCGCCCGGCGCCGAGGTGGTGCTGGGCGTCGGCATACGCGGACGACCACACCAGTTCGTGATCCGCGGGAGACGACGCTCCGCAGGCGAGTGACTCTTCGGCCATCAGCAATGTCGAGGCGAGCCCCGCCAGATAACGGGATTCGGCGGAGAGCCCCGTGTCGGGGGTGAGGCTGGAGCTCACGACCGTCAGCTCGAGAACGCACCGACGAATCGATCCGGCCGCGCGGGCGACGGCGACCGTGCTCGCGACGTAAAACCCGATGCAGGCTGTGATCACGAGGAGTCTCGGTGCACCCGCCTCAACGAGCGCTGCGAACACGCCGAACGTGGCCACCAGGCCGAGCACCAGCCAGCCCCGCCACACACGAACGCGTCGGCGCTGCCGTGCGGAGATCCCCGCTGGATACAACACGAGCCGCTGACTCGTGCTGCCGTAGCGACCCGCCGAAACCGTGTAGCTGCCCCATCGGCAACGCCCGTCGAGGAGCGGCGAGAGCCACCGACTGAGCGTGAGTTCCGAGAGGTCCATTCGAGCGCTGTTCACCCATCCAGCGTCATCCCGGAGCTATACGGCCGCCGCTGTCCTTACGGAATCCATGCGCAGAAACGCGCCTTACCTACGAATTCACTACGCCGGGAGTACTCCCATGTGGGTAAGCAGCCGGTAGGAGGCAAGGGCGAGCCTGATGGCGGTGAACCCGTAGACGGCAAGTGGGACACTCGATCTAAGTTGCTGGTCGAACCGACAATATCGGCCGCTGACATGCTAGATTTCCCACGAAGACGTACAGCGTGGTTCAAGCGGGCGGGGGCTAGCCGTGATTCATGTCAGAGCGACCAGAAGGGTATGGATCGCGGCAGCAATGGTCTCTGCGTCGTGCCTCGGCCTGACAAGCTGTGTGGCCAATGACTCCACAACGGAGATCCGTCTGTTCCTGGCCCAGAAACCCGGTCCCGAAGACGCGCTCCCTTCGGTGCTCAAGGCCGCGAGTACCGGGATCGACGCTGCATCCGGTCGGTTCGTCGGCAGCAACAGGGATGTGAACTACTTCGTCTCCAAGTACACGGATCCGCAACGAGGCACCCCGGGCTTCTGCTTGATGGTCGTCAAGCTACCGGACGGTCCTTCGAATTCTTCCTGCGGTTCCGCGGACGGGATGTGGACGTCAGGAAGCGGAACCGGCGGAGCACGGGTCGTCGAGAGCAACGATGACGTTCCAGAAGGATGGACCCGGTTGAGCGACTTCCTGATCGTCAACCCGGACGCTACACCGTAGAAATCATCTGAGTTGAGCAATCCTCACGAACCTGTGGATCTCGTGTGGATCTCACCGGTGACTGCCGGAATTTCGGGTTGCGGACCACAATTGAACCCAGTTTTGTCACAAGACGCATCGCAGCACCGTCATCACCTTCGGTCGCACGATGAGGAAACTTCCGCTCGTCTAGTCACACCCTGGAGGAAGGACCATGACCTCAGTTCCGGCCCACCGGCGCACCCGCGGACCGGCTGCACCCCACCACCGAGTGACCGACTCCCGCGTTTCCCGTAGCGCGTGGACCGCGATGAACTGGCTCACGTCCGTGGCCGTCGTTGTCGTGATGACCGCTTCAGCGGCGGCAATGGTGGCGGCAGCTCCGGAGGTTTCCCCGGCCGCTCCTGCGATCGTGCCGGACAGCCATCCGTGACGGGTCATCGACAATCGCAGCGGCCGCTCGGTGCGGCCGCGCTCATCAAAACACTGATCATGATCGGTGCCGGCCTCGCGGCGGCACTCGCCTTCGTCGACCTACGCCCGCCCGTCCAGTTCGGCTCGGCCATCGTCGCTCACACCACGGGATTCCTGGCCGGATATGTCGTCACGGTGATGGTGGTCCTAATGTCGCGCGCACCGTTTCTCGAACGCTCGATCGGGGCCGACCGGCTCGCTCGCTGGCACGCCGTGGGCGGTCGCGTCTTCATCGTCCTCCTGTTGGTTCATGCGGTCGCAGCCGTGCATTCCTGGATGCTCAGCCACTGGGAGGATGCCTTCACGGCGACCCTTGCCGTCCTGGGCATGCCCGGACTGGTGGCGGCCTCCGTCGGAACGGTCCTGTTCGGCGTGATCGCGGTCATGTCGGTCCGGGCAGCCCGGCGCTCGGTCTCCTACGAGACGTGGCACGGCATCCACCTGCTCAGCTATCTCGCCCTGGCGCTTTCGTTTGCGCATGAACTGGCCGGTCCCGACCTCGCGGGCAGGCCAGGGCTCCAAGTCGCCTGGACTCTACTGTTCGTGTTCGCCCTGGGGCTTGTGCTTCGCTACCGCGTTCTCAAGCCACTCGAGCACGCCTGGCGGCACCGGCTGCGGATCGAACGTCTGGTTCCCGAGGCGAGCGGCGTCGTGAGTGTCATTTTGCGCGGGCGGCACATCGACGAGCTGCGCGTCGAAGCCGGCCAGTTCTTCCGCTGGCGTTTTCTGGCGCCGGGGGTCTGGCGCTCCGCTCACCCCTTCTCCCTGTCTGCACCTCCCGGCAATGACCTGCTTCGGATCACTGTGAAGGCCCTCGGGAACGGCAGCCACTCGCTTCACTCCCTCCGTCCGGGCACGCGCGTGCTTGCCGAGGGGCCCTACGGGGCCATGACGCAACGCAAACGCACGCGTGAATCCGTTCTGCTCATCGCCGGCGGCGTGGGAATCACTCCCATGCGCGCCCTCTTCGAAGAGCTCGAGGTCGGTGACGGCTCGCTGAGCCTTCTCTACCGGGCTTCCCACGAAGACGATGTGATCTTCCGCGACGAGCTCGAGGAAATCGCCCGGATGCGCGGTGCCTCGATCGTGTGGATGATCGGGCCGTCCGCCGATCCCGAAAACAAGATGACCGCCGCGAACCTGACGCGGCTCGTGCCCGATGTTGCCGCCCGAGACGTCTACGTGTGTGCGTCGCGCGGCCTGTCCAGGTCGGTCCGGGCGGCGCTGAAGTACGCCGGACATCCGCCCGCGCGCCTGCACGAGGAAGTCTTCGCCTTCTGAAATGACGAAAGGCCCCCGATTCCTCGGGGGCCTTTCTTGTCCGACCGGGATGTGCATTGCTGCAATCAACCCACTGTGGGTTGATTGCCTTTCTCGAAAGAACCCCTGTATCCCCGCTGCCTACGGGCCGATTTCAGACCGCGCCTGAGCGGATCCTCCGCCAGCCTCTCGAAAATCCTCTACTTTCAAATTCCATCAACTTTGCAAACTAGATGCTTCGCGTGCCGAAGCTGCTTCACGTGCCACATCCAAATGCCGACTCGCTACCAGTATCCGGATTCGGTAAAGAGCGGGTTGAACTTCCATCGTGAGGCTCGGGCAAGTGCCAGCGCCAGGATGGAGGCCAGCCCGATGAAGACGCCCAGAAGTGGTGCTGAGTTTGGCCCCCAGCTCGAATAGCCGACGCCGATTGCGAGCAGTACCGTGAGCGCGACCGCGGGACCGCGGGCAACAACACCTCATACATATGGCGCATTTAGCTGCGGACGCCTACCGGTGTTCACTTCGCTCTGCAAGACTCGCCCAGCGCGACATCCCACACTAACGTCACGCACTCGGAGGAGGGCTGCCGATTTCGAGATCCCACGGGCCCGCACCCGTCCAGATCAATGCAAACGAGCACGATTGTCCCGACGCTGACCCTTGCTTCGCCTTACCCACCAATTGGACTGTCATCACCTTCGGGGTGACGTCGGTATCGCTGCTCATTTCGCGTCCATCGGGAGAGATCTTGGAGCACTCGTCGAAGACCATGGCCGCGTGTTCGGCAGAGGGTGACGGTGCGGACGCGAAGAGATCTGCAAGCGCCCGTTCGTCCCCGCCGTCAATGGCCGCGATCACCTGCTGACGGAGTTCCGTAGCGGATCCGTCTGGGGGCAACAATCCCTCTGGGGGCAAGAAGAACGTCGTCGGATCATCGAATGCAGTGCACCCGGAGAGTACCAATCCTGCTACCGCTAGGACCACGCACGCACGCACTCGCTGCGCCTGTCGACGATGCACTCCGGATGTGATCTTCATTAGATATCGTAAGCTGACCACACGTCGTTTATTGGGTGTTCAGCCAGCATGGCAGCGCTCGACTTGTTGACGTGGTCATTGGAGTTCTCGGTGAAGTAGGGCATCCCTGAGGCATCGACCCATGTGATCACGGCTGCATGATCCATTCGGTCGGACTGTTCCGTGTACCACTGGAAGAATGCAATGTCCCCGGCAAGATAAGGCTCGAGATAGTCGGTCCTGTGAAACCTATTCGCATTGACGTTTCCAAACTGATAAAGATCCTCAGCATTGACCCACGTGTAAGTCTGAATCGGCAGAATGGCGTCGTACCACCACGCGTTGTTTTGAGTGTAGTAGCCATCGACCTGCGACCATCCTCCGGCCGCCAGTGCCTGCGAGACGACGTTGGTGCAGTTGTCGGGAATCGACCGATACGCGGGATTGTGATTTTCCCAATATGTCAACGCGTAATTTGCGACCGCGGTCCGACTTGCTCCAAGCGACACCGGGGTCGAAGTATCTCCGAGCGACTGGGGCTCATCGAACGGGCTGACATCCGCGCTGCCACGTCAGCTTTTTGCTTGTTTAGTTTCTTCTCGATTGAACCGTCTGCCCGTGCGGCCAGAACGGCCTGGCTGGGAAGCACCGTTTCTGGCAGGTCGTTAGTGGTGTCGTCGTGGCTGACACTTGCCACCAGCCACGCGCCACCTTGCTTCTCCAGAACGGCGGTCGCATGGAAGACGTATCCGTAGTCAGGGCGAGCTTGGCCGCTGGAATCTGCGGTTCGTTGCATCATGGTAGTTTCCGTGAATTGCACCGTACTAGAAGTGCCACTCGAACTCACGGAATCCAGGGCAACGGCCGAGCTGAATTGGGTGAAATCTTCATCGAAGCGCGAAAGGAGGTCCCGCTGCTCACGAAGCTGGCCGTCCTCAACGGCAACCTTCTTGGACTGTTCGGAAGTACGGAATGTCTTGGCTTTGGATAGCTCCAGCAGTTGAGGGCTTGAAGTCGAAAGGGCCTGTGCATTCCGGTGTTCCACCTCAGAAGTGATCGCCGCTTGGAGCTGCTCCTGCACGGCCACTTTGGTCCCAGCAACTTCGACACCCACGGCCGGCGTGGCAGCTACCGTTCCAATCAGAACGGCTCCTAGTGCCATGGCAGATACTCGACGGACAACCTAAAAACACGACCCCAAAACCCTCCCCGGATACCCGCTCCTGGTCGCGGGCATCGGCTCTAACATCCCGGGGACAGCGCTCATCCGCACCGCGCGCCACATCTTCGAGAGCGTCGCCGAGCGCGGGCACCCCGCCGGCCGCGCCACCGGCGACCGCGGGTACCACGTCGCCGCCCTCCCCGAAGAGTTCCAGATGCCCCTCCGGATGCTCGGCTACACCGTCGTCACCGACTACCTCGACCTCCAGCTTGGTCTCAAGGACGGCTATGCCGGTTCCATCCAGGGCGAAGGAGCGCTTTATTGCCCGTCGATGCCCGAAGGCCTCATCAACGCGACCGTCCTCTCCCGCGCGAAGGAAATCAACGCCGCCACCTGGCGAAAACGCATCGTCGAACGCCGCCAGTACATGCTGCGCCCCAAAGAGAAGCCCGACGCCAAGGGACGCGTCCCGATGATGTGCCCCGCCCGCGGACCCGGCGCGACCGTCAGGTGCCCGCTCGTCGAGAACGGCTGCACAAAGGTCGACGACGCCCTGACGACCATCTACAACCCGCCTGCTAAGCCGGACAGAATCTGCACCAACGCCTCCTCGGTGAGCGTCCCACTCGACGCAGGAGCGAAGCTCGCCCAGCACTACCAGTACGGCAGCAACGAGTGGCAGGAAATCTACTCCCACGACCGCAACACCATCGAAGGCGCCAACGGCTTCCTCAAAGACAGCTCCCACGAAGCCATCGGCGACTCCAGCCGGCGACGCGTCCGCGGCTCCACCGCCCAGTACCTGCTCGTGAGCATCCTCGTCGTCGCCGGCAACCTCCGGAAGCTGCAGAAGTTCCGCGACGACATGCTTCGGCCAGAGACCGACGACGAACGCGCCGACCGCAAGGCACGCAAGCTCCTGCTCCGGAAGACGCGCAAGAACCGCAAGGACAAGCGCGTCGCCGCCTGGGACGACTTCCAGACGTCGCCAGCCAAAACCTAGGCCTGGCCCGGGTCCACCGACACTTTCACTCGCACTACACGGCGCTCCAGCACGCTCGAAAACACCACTTCGAGTCCGCTGGGGCGCTTTTTCATGCCCGGAAGAGGCGTCCCAACGGAGTCGGCCTCGCGGAGAGACAACGTAAGCGCCGAGAATGACGAAAGGCCCCCGATTTCTCGGGGGCCTTTCTTGTCCGAACCGGGTTTCGCAAATAGATTCAACCTATTTGGCAATCAACCCACTGTGGGTTGATTGCCTTTCTCAAAGACCTCCATGCAGCCCTTACGCCCCGGGGGCGCTTTCGGACCGTGTTCACGCGGATCCTCCGCCGGTTTGCCGAAAATCCTCCACTTTCGCGGCCCAGACCCGCGACTCGGCCGACGTCCCTCGAACTGGGGTTGACCGCGCCGAGTTCAGAACGCGCCCCCGTCGATACTCTGGCAGCGGGGGTCGTGCGACATTGCAGCTTCCTTGGAATGCGCCCGCAGAGTGGGGAAATACACGTGAACTTGGGTCAGGCAGTTTCCACAGTGTTCAAGAAGTACGCCCAGTTTCACGGCGTCGCCAGTCGATCCGAGTACTGGTGGTGGACTCTCTTCGCTACGGTCGTCGGATACTCCATCGTCGGACTCGACATGGCAATCAACGGACGAAGCACCAACTTCCCGCTCGTTTGGTCACTAGGTACCCTCCTCCCCTCACTTGCCGTGACCGTCCGCCGATTTCGAGATGCTGGCTACGGATGGGCCTCCCTCTTTCTCGCACTGCTCCCCGTCCTCGGGGCAATCATCATCATTGTCATGCTCTGCCAACCGAGCGAAACCAAAGCGCCCGCTGACTCAGCACCGGACTCTGCGACCCCCGATGACCTTCTGGCGCCACCGCATTCGGTCTGAGCCAGCGCGACCTCGACGAGTTGTTCCACGCAGACGCTCAGCTCGGCTCCCTCGTCCGGCTCCGGCTCCGGCTCGTACAGTCACAGATCATGCCGAAGACCGTAAGGCACCGCCCGGTTTCGGTCACTCAAAGCCGATGAGGTCTTCGATGGCCTGGCGCAGCCAAGCGTAGAAGTCGGGGTACTCGCCCCGGTCTTCCCAACCTGGGGACGCGAAATCGTGAATCACGACAACGCGGTCTCCGCCACGGGCAAGGTCCCAGCAGGCCACGTCGTCGTTGTCCTGGCGCACCGCGAATGGGACGAGTTCCCGATCCGGGAACCGTCGCGCCACGCCCCTGTTGCGCTCGCGCAGCCGAGCACCGTCCAAGAGATGCCACGGTTCGAGATTGGTAAGCCCCAACTCCACCACCGTGACGAAGGAGGAGGGGTAAGAGAAGCCGGGCGGGAGGTCCTCCACCGGGAGGAGATCAGCCACTAGTTCCCTCTCCATTTGCAGCCACCGAATCGTTCGAATAGGCCAGCAACCACGCCGTTCTCTGCCCGCCCATTCTCCAATGAGACTCGGTCTGAAACTTGGGGTGCTGTCAAGACGGATTCAAACATGTAATTCGCCTCCAGATTCATCATCCGAACCAGTTCGTATCCGTCATCAGGATCACGCGGCGCGCCAAGGTCCGAAGCCGTGCCGAGCGCGCAGGCATCTCAATACCGACGGGTGACAAGAAGGACCTAGCGGGCACAGAAGCGCCTTCATCCGCGTTCTGATTCGGCCTCACTTGGCGAGGGAAGCAGCGGCGACTTCGAATCCACGAGGAGTGAGCCTGAGCCATATCCATCCCCACCGCTCGATTTCCCCGAACTGAACCTCAGCTCGTATCCGTTCGGGCCAGCTTTCGGGTGGCCCATCCCAGGTAGCAAAGCCCACGTGCTCCCTGACGCTGCCCGCGTCCACCAAACCCTGACCAATTAGTGATGAAGCAGCCGACACAACTGTCCGCTCAATTTCTGCGTTGTCAGCAGTCGGATAGAGGAACCGGGCCCTTCCTTCGATGGAATCCAGGGGAACCCAATCGTCGAGACCTTCGGCGAGCACCCATGCTTCAAGCTCTGTGGTCATGGAAGGTGAACCTTTACAGTCGTACCATCGGGCATTCGGACGTCAATCGTCTCGCCACCGGAAGCACTCGCGTCTCGGAACCCGACGCGGGTGCCGTCTTTGTGTAGCACCGCTCTCCCCGGATAGCCCGACTGAACTGGGGTTCCTCCTCTGGCCAGTTCACTGTACACCTGCCGCATTTCCTCGGGGGTATCAACCTCCAGGTGAGGAGTAGTTCGTCCTGCTCGAAGTCCAGACAAGACCTCAGAAACTGACCCTGTCGCCAGACCGCGTGATCCCGAACCCGTCTCGATAGCAACAGCATCGCCGCCGACTTCGACAGATTGTCCGCAAGAATTCGATCCGTGATGTCATACATCGTCAAGAAATCTTCAAACACTGAAGCTACCTCCCGATTGAGATGTCAAGCACGCTGGTTCCGGCCGCTGGCCCTCGAAACTGGACGAGTTGTTGCACCCTGTGCGACCGCAGCCCTCAAGGCCAGAGGTCGACGTAGACCACGGTTAGCTGATCCCCAGCAACTGAAAAGGCGTGACACAGCTCGCTGAGGCGGAGGACGACCTCCAGACCTACGTGCGGCCTTTTCTCCAGCGTCGAGCGCAGCCCTTGGACTGTGACAACCAGCGGGAAGCTCCAACTCTGACGGATCTCCTCAAAGGCATCCTCCATCGAATCCCAACTCGAGGCGCACCAATCAGGAAACGGAAGGCGGCTCTTCAACGCGTCGATCACGGCGCCTGTGCCATCGACACTCGCGATGTCAACCGTTACCCACGTCGCGCCAGCAGCGGTCACGAAGTCGCGAAGCTCTGAGAGTCGCACCTCGTTAACTAGATACGGCTCCGCCGGTCCCCCGACCAGCAACGGGCGAGGCAGATTGATCCACTGGGTCACCATGGCCACGACCGGAATGTCCCGTAGTGGTCAGGCGTGTACCAAACCTCGCCCGAACCTCCGGTCACCACTCGTTCAGTGCCACGCGAACCCGTCCCCGGCCAGACATCACTCTCGCTGTAGTACCCCTGTGGCTGGGCCGGGAGCGCCCCACTCCTATTGCCGTATACCCCGGGCTTACCCGGTAAACCACCTTGGCGAACACCCGGCGGCGGGGTACCTGTCGACTGCATGGACTCAACGATATCCCCGATCTGCCCCTGCAACGCTGACGCCTCGGTCTCGATAATTCCCTGCTTGCTGACGACAAATCGAGACGCGACCGACGCTTCAGCATCCGCCGCGCCCTCAGCTGCGCTCCCGCGCCAGGTCTAGTAGATCGAAGAACCGTTCGTCATCCCACAGGACCTCGAGCGCGTTGCCAATCGCCCAACGCAGACTCTGGCCTGCAGGACCTACTGGCTCTGGAATGGCCTTGAACTCGTCGACCAGAGGGCCCAGCGCCGCGTCACGCGCCCACGGCACTGACAGAGCGCGGACCAGCTCTTGCTTGCAGGTCACATCATCCGTGCTATCAAGCCAATGCAGAAGCACCGGCACAGCAGCTCGATACCGGAGACCAGACGTCCGCAACTCAGACACGGACTTCACGTTGAAACCGGCGACGCTGTACCGGCACCGAACAACGTGACCAGGACCGCGACGAGGGCGGCTAGGAGAAACCCCAGCGAGCCCCGGACCTGACCTACAAACCAGTGTCCACGCGCTTTCACAGGCGAGTGCGCGCTTCCGCCAAGAGCCATTCAATGGCAGCGAGCGGGACTGCCTGTTCACCGAAGATGGTTACGGTCCGTTCCTTCGTCTCGTCGTCTTCGAATACCTCGGCGACCTGCTCGCCACTGTCTTTGTCCAGTTCCAAAGCCATTCCGTCGCGGGAACCCACCGCACTCGCGAGAATCAATCGGTAGCCAGGGATCATCGTGGCTCCAGGAAGCCCATGAAGGAGCCGTCATTCCCGAATCGGACCCCACGACCATTGGAGTCCCAAATGTTTGTAACTCGGTCGAGCATCTCGGTCCGCCCACCAGTGTCACCCAATCCGAATTCGACGAGCTCCCCGTCGTGAAATTCCGAGAAAGGCGCGGGAATTTGCAGCATCTGCCCCGTCCCCGGCTCGAACATCACCACGCCGGGAGCCCCTCGGGAGCCCCGTTCAAAGTCCAGAGAGAACTGCCGGCCCAACCAATCGAAGCCAAAGCAAAGCACTGTGCCTCTAAAGTCCGGGAAAGCCTCCCTCACGGAGTCTGATGCGGCCGCCGATGACTTGGCAGAGTGAATCCGATAGATTCCTCCGTTGAAGCTGCACCCGCCAAATCTTTCAAAGAGGCCCTTTGCGCGGGAATCCCCACAACTCGTGTCGTCCGCAAGCAGTCGATCCGTGATCTCGAAGATCGTCAAGAACTCTTCAAACACCGAAGCTACCTCCCGATTGAAGTGGGAGCACAATACTTCCGGCGTCCAGATCTTGAATCTGATAGTTGACCTCGGCACCCACAAGCTCGAGAGACGGCGCGGCAGATGTCACCGTAATTCGACCGAAGTCCCCCTCTAGCACGTAGCCCTCGTCGCTCGCGTCGAGAGCGTCAATCGAGCCGTAGTCCGACTCGCCCGTTGCGTCAACCGCCGGCACCGCCCCTTGCCCTTTCCAATCCAGTGAGGAGACTGCGTCGAACCGGATAACCCCACGGCGATAGCAGTATTGCTCGCCAGTTTGAGGCGCTTCATAAGACGGGTGGGACTCCTGCAACACCAGATCCACGACGAATTCAAGGACGCCCGGCCGCGCAACGATGTCGAGAACCCAACTGTCTTCAAGGTAGAGCCCCGCAAATCCGGCGATGGTCCAATAGCCGCGCATCCCCATTACCGATCCCGCACGACCGGCACATTGTGGCATCGGACGCGACCAAGAAAGCCTCCCCTGCAACCCAGCCGAGCAGGCTGAGCTGAACTGCGAAAAGCAAGGACTCTCACAGGTGGCCTCGTTCGTTGTGACGCGCCAGGGCGGGCTGGGATCCTCGAGCCCGATACTGGGCGGACTTGCGACTCACGAAATCCTCCCACCTCTGCTCTATAGCGCCATACCCGCCCGCCGCACCCTGAGGCCGGGGCATGAAACGGACCAGTCCTTCAATCTCCTCCGGGTAGTTAAAGTCCGCGTACAGCATCTCGACCACCTGAAGCGGCTCCAAATACTCTGAGCAGTGCTCGCACACCCACGCAAGAGCCAGAAACAGCCACACTTCGCCAGGGTCCTGTTCATCGACGGAGGACCGAGCGAGATCCTCCACGAGCGCAGGCACCCGGCCGAGGTCGTCGGACAACAGGAACGCGAGTTCCTCCACCGCTGAAGGCAAGCTCGCGCCAGCCTCGAAGGTAGCCAAGGCCACGTCAACGACGGCTCGATCACTGAGCCACCCGTGACGGTAGCCATGAACTAACTCACCTGGCGTCACCAGAACCCGCGCCGTGACAAACTCCGCCGGGATCGCGAACTTCACCAAGTCATCGCTCATGGCTTGATCGTAAACCGTTGACCGTCCCGCCACACAAGAATTAGATGCGTCAGATTTGCCACTCTCGACGAGCCTTAGGACGGAAACTGCCACGCACACACCCTGCCCAACTCCGTCTACCAGCCCAGCTGGCGACTCCGTTCCTCGGCCGCTCTCGATTGGATTTCGCCGAGTTTGGTCTCCAGGACCCCGTTATCTTTTTCGTCCAGCATCGTCAGGAACTCGCCCAGGTATCGAACCACCTCGTTCGCCTGCTCCTCGACATTCAACGCTTGTGGCGTCGCCCAAGTGCCATCGACGAGGGCCGCGCAAACCTGCGGAGAGAACCAGGACCCTCGAACCATTCCGAGCTCGATCCACCACCGCCCGCGGTCCTTCACGAAACGAATCCGCGCACGTCCTTTGAGTGCCCACTCCAGTACCCCGTCCCCGAAGGAGATGGGCTCTTGGACGTCCTCGGTGAGGATGAAACCGTGCGCCTCCAGATGGCTGGCGAGATCATCGAGAGGGAGGGGCAAGTGGTCACGGATTGCGGTCATAAATTGCGAGTCCTTAGGAAGAACTTCTTGCCCATTGCTGGACACGCGGCAGACGCGTTTCCTTCTATTGTTGAGCACTCTTGCTCAAGGTCTGACCCTGCCCGACGTTTCTATGTAGCATCGCGCGTCGGAAGAAGCTCGGCAGCGACTTGTTCGCCAGCCTCGGTAAGCGTGAGCCAGATCCCCCACCCCCACGAATCAATATCACCGGATTCAATCTCGGCTCGTATCCGGTCTGACCAGCCTTCACGCGGCCCTTCCCAGGCTACAAAGCCCACGTGCTCCTGAACTGTGCCCGCATCCATGAGACCTTGGCTGACTAGCGACGAGGCTACACTGGCGACCTGTTGTTCACGCTGTCCATCGTCGGCCGACGGAGCCATACGTCGAGTCCTGGCGTCGATGAACGCGAGGCCGACCCAATCGTCGAGACCTTCGATGAGAGTCCAGTTCTCCAATTCAGTCATCACGGCTGGTGAACCTTCAACAGCACTCCATCAGGTACGAGATAGCCAATCGACAGACGCCCGGCCGGCCGGCCGCGAATTGTTGCCCCTGGTGTCGCCCCCTTCAAGCAGTTGATGCTTTTTCGGACGCGGGCAGTGTTCTATCGGATCTCCAGTTCGCGAAACGGGTTAATCGGAAGAACTTCACGACATCGACGCATGATTGAATCGCTCGCAGGCGTCGACTCCTGGAATATAACGTGTAGCGGGGTCGGCGGCTGCTCACGATAGGGGTCGGCCTCCGAAGCGCCCCTTCCCCACAAGTCAATTGCCGACACGAGGCCTTCAATAGCGATCTTCAAATCTCTGATCGTCGAGCCTGACAGAAACTCTCCCGATTCGGTGATCACCACTACGAAGCCGCGCGTCGGAGGGAACCAATCGAGGTCAGTCATACATTCCCACCATGCGTCCCAGTTGCCACCGAAATAGTCAGGGAACTCCAGCGCGTTAGAGAATTCCCTCAGCAGCGCACTCTTTGTTCGACATTCAGATCCGCGAACGACACGAGCGAGGAAGCCTTCTCCTTCAAGCGATTTCACAATTGACATCGCTGACTCCTCGGCACCCTCGAAATGCCACATGTGACCGGGGTTGGACCTAAGGGCCAACTCAATCTCAGATTTCATCGCATTCTCCAAAAACTTTCATAGTGATCGGAGGTGTACCACGCCGATTGGTCGTCTCCGGTAACGACACGATGAGAGTCCCGTCCTTGTCCCGGGATTCTCGGATTGACGTCCCACTCCTTGTAATTCGCACCGTCCGGCAATAGGCCATCCCGGTTAGCCCAAGCCCGACCGCCCTTCATGCCCGCAGGAGCAGGTATCCCGGCGTCAACGCGAGGCAGGACATCCCATGCTTCTTGCGGGATCTTTCCCGCAACTTCTTCGACGGCAAGCAATTCCGTTGAAGTAGAGACCGCTCCGACATCTGCAACCCCTTCTCCGACGAGCCCAGCCCTCAGCACGCCCACGCCTTCACCAAGAGCGCCGCCCCAGCAGAGAGGCTGTGCGAAGTCAGCCATGCATGTGGCAAGCAGGGGTGCGGAGACCGCTGCGACGCCGTCGAGGACTCGACCGGCGTAGAGACCGGGGTTCTTGCCGACGGGGTTGGCGGCCATGACGGCCATGCCGCCTTCGTAGCTCACCAGGTCGGCTGTGTGGTTCTTCGCGTAGCTCGGCGAGTAGCAGTGCGAGTCGTAGCCACAGTTGTTGGAGACGCGGACGTTGGGTGTGGAGTTCCCGGCCGCTGTCGGGGTTGTGTGGTGATTCTCGGTGCCACCGTCCGTAGTGCCTTTGTCGCACTCGCCCGGGTAGTAGTGGTCACCGTTGTTGCCCATGTAGCAGTTACCCGAGGGGTCTGACCTGGTGATGGGGTTGTTTCCCGCGTAGCTGTATCCGTTGTTCTGTTGCGGGTTCCCGGGCGCGAGTACAGCGTCGACGCTGATGAATCGGCCGAGGACGGGGTCGTATTCCCGGGCGCCCAGATGGGTGAGGCCGGTCACGGCAGATGTCGGTGCGTTCAAGTATCCGTGGTTGGAAGACCATGCGGCTCCGGCTCCACGGGCGTTTCCGAAGGGGTCCATATACCGGCGAGTGATCGCGCCGGTGAGAGCGTCAATCTTCATGACGGCGGTGTTGACCAAGTCCGCCGAGAGCCAGTTCAGGGTCGTCGAGGAGCCGCCCGATTGACTCGTTCGTTCCGCAATCGATACCCCATTCGCGTTGTAGGTGCGAACGCCGGTGACGATGGATGATCCTGCTGCCTGGTTGAGTTCCGTTTCCCCGAGGTAAAGGGTTGCGCCGGCCGCCGTGTCAATGCGCATCAGGAGTGCGCCAGACGCGTCGTAGACATTCTTTTGGGTGGTCGCGCCGACGGTCGTCTTCGACAACTTCCCCGACGCGTTGTATGCGAGGGTCTGAACGGGTCGCACCGTCGTGTTCCCTGACGCGTCGGATCCGTAGCTCATCATGGTCGGCGTCGCTGTTCCGACCTGCTTGACGACAGTGGACACAGCGTGTGGTTTCGGTCCAGCGGCGGCCGGGTAACTGTACGTGTATCTGGTCGAGACCCCCGCGGCCACAGTCGGCTTGGCAACCGATTCGGTGCGGTTTCCCGTCACGGAATGCTCCGGCCCGAGACCGACGACGAACGCGCCGACCGCAAGGCACGGAAACTCTTACTCCGAAAGAGGCGCAAGAACCGCAAGAACAAGCGCGTCGCCGCTTGGGACGACTTCCAGGCGTCGCCGACCAAGACCTAGGCCCGGCCCGGCCCGGGTCCACCGACACTTTCACCCGCAATACACGGCGCTCCAGCACGCTCGAAAACAACTCCTCGAGGCAGCTGGGGCGCTTTTTCGCGCCCATGGAGCCGACCCGGGCGAGATCGGCCTCGCTGTGAGGCGACGTAAGCGCCGGGAATGACGAAAGGCCCCCGATTTCTCGGGGGCCTTTCTTGTCCGACCGGGATGTGCATTACTGCAATCAACCCATTGTGCGCGAGGGGGGACTTGAACCCCCACGTCCTTTCGAACACTGGCACCTGAAGCCAGCGCGTCTGCCAATTCCGCCACTCGCGCGAACTTAGAGAGGCTAGCACTATTGAGGGTGCGAACGCCATTCGTCCAGCCGCCGGGCGAGGCGGAAAGAGGCGTGCGGCATCCACTCGGTTTACCGTCTCGTGACCCTCGGGGGCTCGAGGCGTGCGAGACTGCCTTCAGGCCGGACCGAAATCCGGCCGAACCTGTACCCGTAGCTGCCTCCCGTAGGATGACAATTCCCGCTCCATGTGCCCGGCGGGCGAGTTCACACGCGAGGCAAGTAACATGCTGATAGCCGAAAGGATCGGATCGGGAGACCTGTGGGCATTCTGGATAACTTTGAAAAGGGCCTTGAGCGCGCCGTAAACGGCGCATTCGCCAAGACCTTCAAGTCGGGACTTCAGCCGGTGGAAATCACCTCCGCGCTGCGTCGCGAACTCGACACCAAGGCAGCTGTGGTGTCCCGCGACCGCATCCTCGCGCCCAATCGCTTCACTGTCCGCATGAGCCACACCGACTTCCAGCGCATGACCAACCTCGGACCGGCGCTCATCGACGAGCTCACCGACCTGGTCCAGCAGCACGGCAACGAGCAGCGCTACCAGTTCGCCGGCGGCATCTCGATTAGCCTCTCCGACGACCGTGGCCTCAGCGAGGGCATGGTCCAGATCGACTCGTCCACCGTCAAGGGCAGCGTCACCTGGACGCCCGTCGTCGATGTCGGTGGTAAGCGATATCCGCTGCGCAAGTCGAGCACGGTGATCGGCCGCGGCACGGATGCCGACATCACCATCGACGACACCGGCACCTCCCGCCGCCACGTCGAGATCACCTGGGACGGCGCCCGTGCGCAGGTGCGCGACCTCGGCTCCACGAACGGTTCCCAGCTCAACGGAGTCCCCGTCAAACAGGCGATCCTCGAACCGGATTCGGTCATCACCATCGGCCGCACCCGCATCGTGTTCCGGGTACTCGCCCAGGCCCACGCGGATGCCCCCGCTGCCGACCAGCGTTCCGACCTGCCGGCCGCACCGCACGAACGCCACGACATGGGCGGATTCTGGGGGCCCTCCGCATGAATGTCAGCGAGCTGACCCTGCTCGTCCTGAGGCTCGGTTTCCTGCTAGTGCTCTGGCTCTTCATCTTCGGCATCGTCTACGCCCTCCGCAGCGACCTCTTCGGCCAGCGGGTCCGCAAACAGCCGAAGGATGGCGCCCCCGCCGTCGCGTCCGCGGGGCTCGCCGCCGCGTTCCCGTCTGCGATGCCCGCCGCGGCCCCGGTGATGCAGCCCGCCCCCGCCTTCGTCCAGCCGCCGCCGGCATCCGCTGCAGCCCCGACGGAACAGTTGTCGGCGCAGGCCGCGAAGATCGACCTCGGCCCCGGCGACAAGGCCACCGCCCAGAACGCGACCCGGCTCGTGATCACCTCCGGTCCGAAGGCCGGCACCGAATTCCCCTTGACCGTCGAATCGGTCACCATCGGGCGCTCCGCCGATTCGAGTCTTGTCATTCGCGACGACTACACGTCGACCCACCACGCCCGGCTGATGCTGTGGAACGACAAGTGGATGATCCAGGATCTCGATTCGACGAACGGCACTTTCCTCGCGGGCATACGCCTCGCGGTTCCGACTCCTGTCCCCTTGAACACCACCGTCAAGATCGGCGCGACCAGCTTCGAGCTTCGGCGGTAGGTCCATGGCGACAGTCAGTCACAGCGCGGCCGCGTCCCACGTTGGCAGGATCCGGTCCAACAACCAGGACTCCGGCTACTCCGGCCAGCACCTGTTCCTCGTCGCCGATGGCATGGGCGGGCACGCGGGCGGCGACGTCGCCTCCGCGATCGCCACCAAGCGCATCATCGAGGCCGACCGGGACTACCAGAGCCCGCAGGACGCCGAATTCGCGCTCCAGGCCGCGCTCATCGCGGCGAACTCGCTCCTCGCCGAGACGGTCTACGAACACACCGAGCTGACCGGAATGGGCACGACCGTCAGCGCCCTCGTCGTCCTCAACGACGAGGTTGCGATCGCCCACATCGGCGACTCGCGGATCTACCTTCTGCGTGAGGGCGAGCTCTCCCAGATCACGATCGACCACACCTTCGTGCAGCGTCTCGTCGACAGCGGCCGCATCACCGAGCAGGAGGCGATGGTGCACCCGCGCCGCTCGGTCCTGATGCGCGTACTCGGCGACGTCGAGGCGGCCCCCGAGATCGATACCTCGATCCTCGCGACCTTCGCAGGAGACCGCTGGCTGATCTGCTCCGACGGACTGAGTGGCGTCGTCTCCAACGCGAGCATCGCGGCCGCGCTCTCGACCGGCCTCGACCCGCAGGGCGTCGCCGATCGTCTCGTCAAGGAGAGCCTCGACGGCGGAGCCCCCGACAACGTCACGATCGTCGTCGTCGACATCGGTGCGCCGGACGAACGCGTCGACACCCCCGTCGTCGTCGGGTCGGCATCCGCCCCGCTGGCCTTCGGCGAAGAACCCGGACGCAGCCGGGCCCTGCGGATGTCGAGTCTGCGCCTGCACCCCGTTCGCGAGACCCACTTCGAGCCCGACTCCCAGGACTACCTCACCGAACTCATCGAGGAGGACGCCCGCCGCGCCCGCCGCCGCAAGGCCACCTGGCTCGCCGGCGTCATCCTGCTCATCGTCGCCCTCGTCGGGGGCGGAGTCCTCGGGTATCAGTGGACCCAGACCCGCTATTACGTCGGCGTCGAGGGCAGCACGGTCGCGATCTTCCGCGGCGTCCAACAGGACCTCGGGCCGATCTCACTCCACTCCGTCTACGAGGAGACCCCGCTCCAGGTCACCGACCTGCGGGTCTACGACCGGCAGCAGGTCGAGCAGACCATCAGCGCCTCCTCACTCGACGAGGCCCGCCTCGTGATCGAACGCCTGACCAAGGCTAAAAATGAGTAATTCACGGGCAGCGGATGCCCCCGCGCGCGCTCCGAAGTCCAAGCCGGGGAGTACCCGGAGACTGCATCTGCCGCAGAAGATGCGAAACGTCGAGCTCTTCCTGCTGCTCGTCGCCTGCGGGATCAACGCCGCGGCCGTCGTGCTCGTCCAGCTCGGTGCGCTCGGGCACATCGATACGACCCTCGTCGTGCTGGGCGCGGGCCTGTCCGGCCTCGTGCTCTGCCTGCACATCGTGCTGCGCTTCGTGGCGCGGGACGCCGACCCGTTCATCCTGCCGATCGCGACGCTCCTGAACGGCATCGGAATCGCGATGATCTACCGCATCGATATCGCAAACGGCGACGCCGGCTGGGACAGTGCGGCAGTGCGCCAGACCGTGTGGAGCGGCCTCGCGATCGCCTGTGCCATCACGGTCATGCTCGTCATCCGCAACCACCGGGTGCTCTTCCGCTATACGTACGTGTCCGGGTTCGTCGCGGTCATCCTGCTGCTCCTCCCGCTCGTCCCCGGACTCGGCCGCGAGGTGAGCGGCGCCAGGGTCTGGATCGGCATCGGCTCGTTCGCCACCTTCCAGCCCGGTGAGATCGCGAAGATCGCCCTCGCGATCTTCTTCGCCGGCTATCTGGTCCGCAACCGGGACAGCCTCTCCATGGTCGGCCGCAAGGTGCTGTGGATGAAGTTCCCACGACTGCGCGACCTCGGGCCGATCCTGGTGCTCTGGGCCCTCTCGATGTCGGTCATCATCTTCCAGCGCGACCTCGGAACGGCCCTGCTCTACTTCGGTCTGTTCCTCGTCATGCTCTACATCGCGACCGGCCGACTCAGCTGGGTCCTGCTCGGCATGACCCTCTTCATCGGCGGCGCGATCATCGCCAGCCAGACCCTCGACTATGTGCACGGCCGGTTCCAGAACTGGCTCGATGCGCTCAACCCCGACGTGTACGGCGCGGACGGCGGCAGCTACCAGCTCGTCCAGGGCCTGTTCGGGCTCGCCAAGGGCGGACTTCTCGGAACCGGCCTCGGCCAGGGGCGTCCCGAGATCACCCCGGTACCGCAGAGCGACTACATCATCGCGAGCCTCGGCGAGGAGCTCGGGCTCGCCGGGCTGTTCGCGATCCTGGCCCTGTACCTGCTCTTCGTCGCCCGCGGCTTCCGCATCGGCTTCGCCGGGCACGACGACTTCGGCAAGCTCCTCGGTGTCGGGCTCTCCTTCGTCGTCGCCCTGCAGTGCTTCATCGTCATCGGCGGTGTCACCAGGGTCATTCCACTCACGGGGCTCACGACACCCTTCCTCGCGGCCGGCGGATCCTCGCTCGTCGCCAACTGGATCATCGTCGCGCTCCTGCTGCGCCTGTCCGACACCGTCCGCAACCAACCCCGGCTGGTGGTCTGATGAATCGCGAACTCAAGCGCGTGAGCATCGTCGTGATGCTGATGTTCGTCGCCCTGCTGACCTCGACGACGGTCATCCAGGTCTTCCAGGCCGAGAGCCTGTCCGCGGACTCCCGCAATACCCGCACGCTCTACGACAGCTACATGGTCGAGCGCGGCGCCATCCTCGTTGCCGGCACCCCGATCGCCCAGTCGGTCCCGACCGAGGACAACTACAAGTACCTGCGCACGTACAGCAACGCCGCCCTCTACGCCCCTGTCACGGGCTTCCTGCCCGTCAACGGCGCGGCGACCGGGCTCGAGCGCGCGCTCAATGGCGAACTCAGCGGCACCTCGGATTCCCAGTTCTTCGACCAGATGAACTCCCTCGTCACCGGGCAGGCATCCAAGGGCGCATCCGTCGAGGTCACGATCGACCCCGTCGCCCAGCAGGCCGCCTGGGATGCCCTGGGGAACCTCACCGGTTCCGTCGTCGTCACCGAGCCGAAGACCGGCCGGATCCTGGCCATGGTGTCCAAGCCGAGTTATGACCCGAACCTGCTCTCCGTGCACGACGACCAGGCCGTCACCGACACTTACCAGGGCCTCGTGAACGACCCGGGCAACCCCCTGATCAACCGTTCGATCGATGCGCTCAACCCTCCCGGGTCCGTCTTCAAGCTCGTCGTCGCATCCGCTGCCATCGAATCGGGCAAGTTCACCCCGGACAGTGCCTTCCCGAACCTGCCGACCTTCACTCTGCCCGGCAGCTCCTCCGTCGTGATCAACTCCGGCGGCGGCACCTGCGGCAGCGGCGACACGGTCACGATCGCCACGGCGCTGCGCCTGTCGTGCAACATTCCCATGGCCGAGCTCGGGCTGCAGCTCGGTGCGACAGCCATCCGGGAGATGGCCGAGAAGTACGGGTTCAACACGAGCTATTCGGTTCCCCTCGATGTCGCGATGAGCGTGTACCCCACGGTCCTCGACGACGCACAGACCGCACTGTCGGCGTTCGGGCAGTACGAGGTGCGCGCAACGCCCATGCAGATGGCGATGGTGTCGGCGACGATCGCGAACGGCGGGGTGCAGATGGCGCCGAACCTCGTGGAGGAAATCATCGCCCCCAATCTGAGCCCGCTCGAAAGCTTCACGCCGAAGACGGTGAAACAGGTGATCAGCGCTGCAACCGCGGCCACGATGACCCAGATGATGGTCAATGACGTCGCGGATGGCGCGGCAAGCAATGCAAGAATAGACGGGGTCAACGTGGCGGGAAAAACGGGTACGGCCGAGAACGCAACTAACGAGCCATACACACTCTGGTTCACCGGTTTTGCTCCCGCAGAAGATCCAAAATACGCGATCACCGTCCTCGTTGAGGATGGCGGAGGTCTTGGCCAGAAGGGGTACGGCAATTTGCTCGCCGCACCCATTGCAAAGCAGGTACTAGAGGCGGTGCTGAACAAATGAGACCCACAGCAGGGCTCACCTTCGGGGGACGCTACGAACTGAAGTCCCGGATCGCCATCGGCGGGATGGGCGAGGTCTGGCAGTCCGTCGACCTCGTGATCGGTCGTACCGTCGCCATCAAGATCTTGAAGGACGAGTATCTCGGTGACCCGGGCTTCCTTGAGCGCTTCCGCGCCGAGGCCCGTCACGCCGCTCTCGTCAACCACGAAGGCATCGCCAATGTCTTCGACTACGGCGAAGAAGACGGCAGCGCCTTCCTCGTCATGGAACTCGTTCCCGGCGAAGCCCTGTCGACGATCCTCGAGCGCGAGCACGTCCTGCCGACCGACAAGGTCCTCGACATCGTCGCGCAGACGGCATCCGCCCTGCACGCCGCGCACGCCGCTGGACTCGTACACCGGGACATCAAGCCGGGGAACCTGCTGATCACCCCGGACGGCCGGGTCAAGATCACCGACTTCGGCATCGCCCGTATCGCCGACCAGGTTCCGCTCACCGCGACCGGTCAGGTGATGGGCACCGTGCAGTACCTCTCGCCCGAGCAGGCGAGCGGTCGCTCGGCGTCCCCGACGACCGACATCTACTCACTCGGCATCGTCGCATACGAGTGCCTCGCCGGACGCCGCCCGTTCACGGGAGAGTCTCAGGTGGCCATCGCGATGGCGCAGATCAACGAGATCGCTCCTGACCTGCCCGACACGATTTCCGAGCCGGTCCGCAACCTCGTCATCTCTTGCCTCGCCAAGAACCCGGCGGATCGCCCGGCGTCGGCGGCCCACCTCGCCAGGGCCGCAACCGCCCTGCGCCGCGGTGATGTCGCACTCGCGGCCGCTTCGGTTCCCGCCGTCATGAACGGGGTCACCCCCACCATGGCGACGATGCTGATGCCCGGTGCCGGCGCGAACGCACAGGCCACCACGCTGCTTCCCTCCGGCCTGCCGCCCGTCACTCGCGCGTCGACGGCAGCGGCCGAGGCCGCGGAAGCCAAGAAGAAGAAGCCCAGCCCGTGGACCTGGCCGCTCATCGCCCTGATCGCACTGCTGGCTCTGGTTCTCATCGGCGGCATCATCGCGTTCGTTTCCCAGCAGAACAGCGGAAGCACCCCGGTCACGACGTCGAGCACGTCGAGCACTCCCTCCTCGACGCCGTCCAAGACTCCATCGCCGAGTGCGACGCCGAGTCCGACGCCGAGTGCGACCCCGACGCCCACAACGGCGGAGGTGACCGAGTCCGAATTCATCGGCAAGACGAGCGGGGAAGCCCGCACCATGCTCCAGGGTTTGGGCTTCGTCGCCGACGTCGTCACGGGCAACGCCTCGGTCGACCCGGCCACTCAGGTCGTCGACACGGTCTACAAGGTCAACCCGACGGGCCCGGTCAAGAAGGGCGAGAAGATCACCGTCACGGTCTACGCGCCCGCCCTCGTGCCGGACACCCCGACCGCGGCTCCGAAGGCGGACAAGACGACTGTTGCCCCCGGCGGCACCGTCACCTACAACTGGACAGCCCAGTCCTGCCCTGCCGGTCAGACTCTGGCCGGGTACAAGCTCGAGGCCACCGGCGGCGCCGTAGCCTCAGCAAACCCGACCGCAGCCGGCGTCACCACGGCGACGGTCACCGCGGGAGCGGCGCCCGGGCCCGTGACGGTCAAGTTCCTGTACTACTGCGGCCAGGTCGCCTCCGGCTGGTCGCCCTCCTCGACGGATGTCGTGATCGCCCCGTAAGGAAGGCCGGGCACTTCAGGTAAAATAGCCAAGATCTGGGTGACCAGGGGACGATGGTCGACAAGAGTGGGAGTGAGTCTGTGAGTGATGAAGGCCGCCTGCTCGCAGGTCGCTATCGAGTGGGGGCACTCATTGGTCGCGGCGGCATGTCCGACGTACACATCGGCACCGACGCGCGGCTCGGCCGCACGGTGGCGATCAAACTCCTGAAGTCCTCCCTCGCGGCCGACCCCGCCTTCCGCACCCGTTTCCGCCAGGAGGCGCAGGCCGCGGCACGGATGGCGCACCCCACGATCGTGCGCGTCTTCGACGCAGGCGAGGAGACCGTCGGAGAACCCGGCGGCCTCGAGTCGCAGATTCCATTCATCGTGATGGAGTTCGTCGACGGACGCCTGCTCAAGGACATCATCCGCGAAGGACCCGTCCAGCCCACCGAAGCCGTGCGAATAATCGACGGCGTCCTGACGGCGCTCGAGTACTCGCACCGCGCGGGCGTCGTGCACCGCGATATCAAGCCCGGCAACATCATGATCACCAAGACCGGCCAGGTCAAGGTGATGGACTTCGGCATCGCGAGGGCCATCTCGGATTCCTCGACAACGGTCGCCCAGACCACAGCGATCCTCGGCACCGCCTCGTATTTCTCCCCGGAACAGGCCAAGGGCGAATCCGTCGACGCACGCACCGACCTGTACTCCACCGGCGTCGTCCTCTTCGAGATGCTCACCGGCCGCACCCCTTTCCGCGGCGACACCCCGGTCGCCGTCGCTTACCAGCACGTCAGCGAGACACCGGTCACCCCGAGTTCGATCAATCCCAAGATTTCTCCGGCGCTCGACGTCGTCGTGATGCGAGCCCTGGAAAAGGACCGTTTCGCCCGGTACCAGAGCGCCGTCGAATTCCGAACGGATGTCGAGATCGCCGGCTCCGGCGTGATCCCGCTGCACCGCCCCGTCGACGAAGCCTCCGCAAGCCTTTTCGGTACGCCGCCGACGGCAACCTCCGGATCGGAGCTCGCCCTCAAGCAGCTCGCCGAGGACGCCACGATGGTGCGCACCCAGCGACGCCCTCCGGTCATCTGGATCTGGGCCGGCATCCTCAGCGTCATCGTGATCGTGCTCTCCGTGATGATCTGGGCCTTCAGCCTCACCCCGAGCAGCGATCTCCCGGACAATTCCCGGAAGGTACCCTCACTGGTCGGTGAGAGCTACGAGGCCGCCCAGAACACCCTCATCGAGTCCGACCTCGCCGCCACGATGGCCCAGGAGGCCAGCGCGACGGTCCCCAAGGACAAGGTCACGCGTACGGACCCACCGGCCGGAACGATCGCCCAGCCGACCGATGTGATCAAGGTCTACGTGTCAACGGGTCCGCAGCCCGTGACCGTCCCGGACGTCACGAACCTGCCGATCGCCGATGCCCAGGCCGCGATCAGTGCTCTCGGGCTCGTGCCAGGTTCGATCACCAAGGAGAACTCGGCGACGATCGCACCCAACCTTGTGCTGCGTACCGACCCGGCGCTTCAGGCCAGCGCCCAGACCGGCGACACCATCAATCTCTTCATCTCCAGCGGCCTCGTCAGCCTGCCGAACCTCGTCGGCCAGTCGCTGACGGCGGCGAGTGAGCTCCTGCAGAGCCCGAGCGTGCAGCTCGTTCCGATGCCGACCCCGGACACCACCTGTGCGAGCCAGCCGGGCTCACCGGTCACCAAGCAATCCCAGGCCCCCGGCGACGTGCAACAGAAGTCCGAAGTCTCACTCACCTACTGCGCCAAGTAGCTCCCCGCCTTACCCTCCCCGGCCCGGCCCGGCCCGCGACAGCGGGTGACCGGCTGGCCTGAGCGGAGTGAACCGACGCCGCACCCGCTTTGGCAACGTGAGGGCGCGCACGGCGAATCAGGTCAGCAGGGTCAGGATGCAGGGGTGCACAAGGCTCCCGAGAGCATGCACCCCGCTGACCGCCGCCGCCGTGACTAACTCAGGAGATCCGTGCAGCCGGGGTGGATCGGCCGCACTGGTCGGCGGGCCGGCAGTGCCTGCCCGGGCAAATCTCCGGAGTTAGCCACCACCCGCGCAGGCTCACTCGTTTTCAGGTTTGAATTTCGGAGCGTGCAGACGGAAATCAAGTGAGGAAGTCTCGCATTCGTGTTCGATTTGGTCTAGAATCGGGGTATGGCAGGAGCTTCGGATCCACAGTCACACACCCCGCAGACACCCGGTTCCGGGGCCGCGGGGGATCATCCCACCAGGGCGGGCCTCGCCTCCACCGAGTCGTCGGCTGAGTCGTCGGTCGAGTCGGCTCATCCGGTTGCGATTACTGAGGGCTTCGAGGGTGCGGAGGGGCTGGCCGGGTCTGTGCCGTCGGTGCATGCGGATGCTGTCGCCCGGCTCCTCGAGGCCCAGGCGGCTCTCGCGGAGGCCTTGGCCGCGATCCCGGTCGGACTGCTCAGCGATACGGAAGCCGTGACGGCGCTCAGCACGGTCGAGGCGATCGGGCGGACGGTGGATGCGGCCCGGGTGAACACCGCGACGGATGTGGATCGGCGGGCCCGGGTGCTCGGCCGGGATGGGTTGGCGTGGAAGATGGGCTGCAAGGGCCCCTGGGACGTCCTCACCCGGGTGACGAGGGTGTCGGCCCGGGAGGTCAAGCGACGCACCAAGCTCGGGGACGCGGTGTTGCCGCGGCCGTGCGGTGGGAGCAGCTGGTTGCCGCCGTTGTTCCCGACCGTTGGGGCCGCCCTGACGGCGGGGGAGATCGGGGTGGAGACGGCGGAGCTGATCGTGGCGGGGCTGCAGACGATCAGTCACCGGGTGGCGCCGGATGACCTGCTCACGGCGGAACGTGCTCTGGTCGCCACGGCGGCGGGGCGGATCACACCGGAGACCGAGGATTTGGCCGGAGCGGGTGTCCCGGTAACCACGGATCTGATCCGGGGGATGGTGTTGCAGTGGCAGGCCTTCCTCGACCCCGACGGCGTCCTGCCGCAGGAGGACGTGTTCGAGGCGAAGTCGAACATCGGCTTCGGCCAACTCAAGAACGGGTTGTACCCGGTGAAGGGTGGGGTGACGCCGGAACTGTTCGGGATGATGAACACCCTCTTCGACGCGTTCCTCAGTTTCCACGCCCGGCCCGCATTCCCCACCGAGGAAGAGCAGGCGCTGATGGATTCGGGGCAGATGATCCCCGGCGCCGAAACCGCAGGCGACGACGGCACGGGCCCGGAGCTTGATGTGATCGAAGCCGAGCTGCGGGAACGCCGCCAGGACACCCGCACGAGCGGGGAGAAGCGCGCGGACATCCTCCGGGCCCTGTTCGAACATGCCGCCCGCGACCAGGACACGCCCAGCATGGGCGGGTCCGCTCCGACGGTGTTGGTGCACGTGAACGCGGCCGACCTCGCGAGCGGGGTTGGTGTGGGGTGGATCGACGGGGTCGAGGCCCCGGTGTCGCTGAAGACGGTGCATCAGCGCATCTGCGACGGCGGCTTCCAGGGGGTGTTGTTCGGCGAGAACAACCAGGTCCTCAAACTCGGCCCCGAACGGCGGTATTTCAACCGGGCGCAGCGGCGGGCGATCACCGCCCGGGACGGCGGGTGCATCATCCCCGGCTGCAAAGCGCCCGCGCACTGGGCGGAAGTGCACCATGTGAAGCCGTGGGCGAAAGACGGACCCACGAATGTCGACAACGGGGTCCTCTTGTGTTGGTTCCATCACCACACGATCGATACCTCGGGGTGGGAGATCCGCATGGTCAAGGGGTCACCGCAAGTGCGGGCTCCGGGGTTGATCGATCCGCAACGACTCTGGCGGCCACCGAACCGACACCGCGCCCATCAGGTCCTGACCGGACCACCCAACCGCGACTGAACATCAGATCAAGACAGACTCGACTGACCAAGGCACTGGCTGGCTCACCTTCGCACCCGGCATCCACCACACTCGTGCGACCGCAGCGCGGCACGGAAGAGCACAGCCGCGCGGAGGTGACGCTAGGACAGCTTGAGGATGGGGTGGAGTCCCCGTGCGGTCTCCTGGGCCTCAGGGAGGCCGGTGAGGGCCAGCCAGTTGGCCAGCATGAGGTAGCCACCCTCCGTGAGGACCGATTCAGGGTGGAACTGCACACCGAGAATCGGAGCGGATGCGTGCCGGAGTCCCATGATCACGCCTCCAGCCGTGCGCGAGGTCACGACGAGGTCACTCGGGACCGTGGAATCGACGACGGCGAGCGAGTGGTATCTCGTCGCAGTGAAGGGCTGGGGAACGCCGGCGTAGAACGCGCTGTCGTCGTGCGTGACCTGACTCGTCTTGCCGTGCATGAGCTCCTCGGCGTTCGTCACCGTGGCCCCAAAGGCCTCCGCGATCGCCTGATGACCCAGGCATACGCCGAAGAGCGGCGAGCCGGCCTCGAACGCGGCCCGGACGACGGCAATGGACACTCCCGCGTCGGCGGGCTTCCCCGGCCCCGGCGAGAGCAGCACCCCGTCGAACTCAGCGATGCGCGCAGCGGCTTCCGCCGGCGGGAATGCGTCATTCCGCACGACCTCGGTCTCTGCCCCCAGTTCCATCAGGTACCCGTTGAGGGTGTAGACGAAGCTGTCGTAATTGTCGATGACGAGTATGCGGGTCATGGCGTGCCGACCGTCGATTCCTGGCTGTTGACGATGGTGTCCACCCACGGGAACACCCACGTGGCGAGGACGAAGAGGACAAGAGCGATGAGCACCAGCACCTGGAGGATGCGGAGCCAGAGGGGGCCGGGAAGGACCCGCCACAGTGCTGCGTACATGATGAGCCTCCTAGCCCGCGGCCTGGGCCGCGATGATGGCGGCAAGTTCCGCTGGCGGGCCGGCCGAGATGGGTTGCCAGGAGTCGAAGACACCGTAGGCGATGATGCGTTCCGCGGTCGAGTAGAGCGGGTTGCAGCTCGTGAGGGTGATGATGCGGTCGGTCGCGGTCGCCCCCGGCGCGTGCGGGACGGCGGCGAGGACGCCGACGTCGGTCGGTTGCACGTATTCCAGGTCACGGAACCGGTACGTGTAATACCCGTCGGCCGTCTGCACGAAAATGGGATCGCCGAGCTGAAGCTCGTTGATCAGGTGCATGCCGCCGCCATTGGCACTTCGGTGCGCCGCCACCACGAAGTTCCCGACCTCGCCCGGCATCTGGGTGCCCGGGTAATGCCCGATACCCAGCCGCGGGCTGTTGAGCACATTGAGCCCGACGCCCTCCGCGATGGTGCGCGAATACGCGGCGCCGTAGCGCGGCACGTAGAGCACGGCGAACGGCTGTGCCTCGGCAGGGGCAACGGCAACCACGGGAGTTCCGAAGCCCGACGGCTGCGCAGGAGCTGCAGTCGGCGTATTCGTCGGCGTGGGTGTCGGCGTCGAGCTGGCCGCCTGCGCGTCGTCGATCCATTGCTGGCTGATCTGGTTGGCCGCGCTGGACTGCTCACCGGCGACGACGAGGTCGTTCCACCACAGCTGCCAGGCAATGAAGAGGAAGACGAGCACGCCTCCCGTGATGAGCACTTCACCGAAGACACCGATCACGCTCACCGGCTTGCGGCGCCGGAGTGCTCGTCGCGCGCGACGACTCTCCGCTGGCGCGGCGGGCGGGGTGGCGTCGGACATGGTTCCGATTCTAATCGGCAGAGGCGCCCGGCAAGCCCTGGCGAGGTCGCCCGAGGGGCAATGGCGCTAGAATCGCAGGCATGGCTCGAACGAATCCCCGCACTAAGCCCGCCCGCACCGAGGTCGTTCGCTCTGGCGAGGACGCCCCGAACGCCGTCTGGTTCAAACCAGTCATGTTCGGCTTCATGCTCATCGGGCTGGCGTGGATCATTGTCTTCTACGTGAGCCAGGGCACGCTGCCGATTGGCAGCCTCGGTTCCTGGAACATTCTCGTCGGATTCGGGATCGCCTTCATCGGCTTCCTGATGACCACCCGCTGGCGTTAACCTCTCGGTTACCCCCTGTTTGGGGACCAATTACACCGGTGTAATTATCCCCAGTTGTGGACAGACCTGTGGATAACTTTCAGCCCAGGAACTTGACGAAACTCAGGGCGACGAGAACGAGCGCGAAACCTGCGACAAGCCAGTTCTGCAATGACTGGTGCTTGCTGCGCCGCGTCTGCACGTATATCAGACCGAGAATCGCTCCGCCGATGAGGCCGCCGACGTGCGCCTGCCAGGCGACATTGAGGCCCGGCACGAAGCCGATCACGAGGTTGATTCCGACGAGGATCAGCAATTGTGTCGAATTGCCTCCCAGTCGTCTCTGGATGACCAGGAATGCGCCCATCAATCCGAAGATGGCACCGGATGCCCCGACGACGGCTGTGAGCGGACCGGCCAGGAACAACACCCCGAGGGAACCCGCGAGCCCGCTGAGCAGGTACAGGGCGAGGAAGCGGCCACGGCCGAGCATGCCCTCGAGGATCTGGCCGAAGATCCACAGTGTGTACATGTTGAGAAGCACGTGGAAGATGAAGCCGGTCGAGTGGACGAACACGCTCGTGAGCATCCGCCACGGCTCGAAACTGCCGGGGTACGAGTAGATGCCGGCGTAGAGCAATGCGCTCGTCACGTCGAATCCGGGAAGGAGCTGCAGCAGGAACACCGCGAAGGTGACACCGATGATGCCGTAGGTGACGACGGGACCACGGCTCGACGAGATCCGGGACAGGAGGGCCGGGCGAGTGCGCGGGGCGTTCTGCCGCTGTTCCTTCATGCACTCGGGGCAGATCACACCGACGGCGGCCTGGGTCTGGCACTCCGGGCAGATGGTGCGGCCGCAGCGCTGACAGAGGATGAAACTTTGCCTGCCCGGATGCCGATAGCAGAAATTGGCTGCGGATCCGGGCAGGTCAGTCATTCGAAGTGGGCCTAGACCTGCTCGACGGTGACGGACTCGATGACGACCTCCGTGAGGGGACGGTCACGGCCATCGGTCGGCACGGTGGCGAGCTTCGCGACGATCGCGCGGGAGGCTTCGTCCTCGACGGCGCCGAAGATGGTGTGCTTGCCCTGCAGCCACGTGGTCGGGACGACGGTGATGAAGAACTGCGAGCCGTTGGTGCCGCGACCGCCCTGGATGCCGGCGTTGGCCATCGCGAAGACGTACGGCTGGGTGAAGTCGAGGTCGGGGCTGATCTCGTCGTCGAACTGGAAGCCGGGGCCGCCGGTGCCCTGGCCGAGCGGGTCGCCGGCCTGGATCATGAAGTCCTTGATGATGCGGTGGAAGACGGTGCCGTCATAGAGGGGAGTCTTCGAGACCTTGCCGGTGCCGGGGTGCTTCCATTCGATCTCGCCGGTGGCGAGGCCCACGAAGTTCTTGACCGTCTTCGGCGCGTGGTTGCCGAAGAGGTTGACCTTGATCGGTCCGAGCGATGTATTGAGCGTTGCGACGGCGGTGTGCTTTGACATGGGGTCAATTCTTGCACAGGCGCGCAGGCTGATTCTGACCGTCCGCGGCATCCGAAGCCCTCTTACGGTATTGCGTGGCAAGATGGATGGTGTTCGCCACATGACATCGATGGAGGGTCCAGATGAGCCTGTCACGCAAGCGCCGCAAGGAACTTACGAAGCTGCGCAAGAGCGCAGACGAGTTGTGGAACCACCAGCAGGAGGTTCTCGACCGGGCAAACGTGCTTGCACGTGAAGCCGCACACCAGGCGGGGGTACTCACCCGCGAGGAAGTCGTTCCCCGGGTCCGCGAGAGCTACGACCAGGTCGTTCGCCCCAAGGTCCAGGCCACCCAGGATCTGGCCGACGGTGTACGCAACCAGGTCGTCACCAAGGTGCTTCCCGGTATCGGCAGCGCGATCGGCACCGTCATGAGCGTCGGAGACGTCGCCAGGGACGCCCGCGTTCGCGCCGCTCTCAGCCGCCTGCACTTCCAGCAGCCCGTTGTGATCGAAAAGAAGGGCCCGGGTGCCGGCGCATACATCGCGCTCGGTGTCGCCCTGGCCGCCGCCGCAGGCGTCGCATACGCCGTCTGGCAGACGTTCCGTGCCGACGACGAGCTCTGGGTCGCCGACGACGAGCCCAAGACTGCTACCTCCGTCGAGTCGTAACCGACTCAGGTCGTAACAGACACAGACAGATACACAGAAGGCCCGCATCCACTGGATGCGGGCCTTCTGTCGTTCTACTGCGAGATTGCTGCGGATTGTGGAGCCACGGGGAATCGAACCCCGGACCTCCTGCTTGCAAAGCAGGCGCTCTACCAATTGAGCTATGGCCCCGCACATTCACGGGCGTGATGGCCGGAACGGCCAGGACTACATAAAACTGCTACTGCGTGGGGATACCGGGATTTGAACCTGGGACCTCTTCATTATCAGTGAAGCGCTCTAACCAACTGAGCTATATCCCCCTTATTGGGCAGATTTGAGACTACCGGAAACCTCCGGTTTCTCCCAATCGAGCAGCCGATCAGATCGGAGCCTGCCCGATTGGGAGCGGCGGTGACACGGGTGAAGCAGGTGAAACGGGTGAATCGGGTGACGCGGGTGAAACGGGTGGTGCTAGTTGTTCGTGAAGCCGACGAGCAGTCCGCCGGTGATCTTCACGCTCAGGTTGTACAGCACGGCGTAGACGGCGCCCAGGGCCGTGATGACGACCGTGTTCAGCACCGCCACGACGACGGCGAAGCCCATGACATTACCGATGGAGAGAATGCTGGCCAGATCGGAGGACGAACCGGCGATATCGGCGTACAGGGTGTCGATCTTCCCGAAGATCCCGGTGCCGTTGAGCACCGTGAAGATCAGGAAGGTCGCGACGATGGTCACGATACCGAGGCACAGGGCGATCAGGAACGACAACTTCACCGCCGACCAGAAGTCGATGTAGACCAGCTTGAGCCGCACCTGCTTTGTTGTCGCAGTGGGTCTCCGGCCGGACTTCTTGGCAAGTTTTTCAGCAACACTACTCATCTAACGGTTCTTCCTCTCCCGAATCGCTCTCCGGCTCGTCCGCAGTATCCTCGGCGATCAGGTTACGTTCGGAGTTTTTCGCAATCGCGATGATCCGGTCTTCTTCCGCAAACTTAGCGAAGACGACGCCCATCGTGTCCCGTCCCTTGGCGGGGACTTCTGCGACGTCAGAGCGTACCACCTTGCCACTGGCAAGGACCACGAGTACTTCGTCCTCGTCCTCCACGATAAGGGACCCGACGAGGTCCCCGCGATCATCGTTGAGTTTTGCGACCTTGATGCCGAGTCCGCCACGGTTCTGCAGGCGGTACTGGTCGGCCGCTGTGCGCTTGGCATAGCCGCCCTCCGTCACGACGAACACGTAGCCGTCGTCCGAGACAACGGATGCGTCGAGCAGGCGGTCATCGCCGCGGAAGTGCATCCCGATCACGCCAGAGGTGCTCCGGCCCATCGGTCGCAGGGCCTCGTCGCTCGCGGTGAACCGGATCGACATGCCCTTCCGGGACACGAGCAGCAGGTCGGAGTCTTCTTCGACGAGGAGCGCGGAGACGAGCTCGTCGCCCTCGCGCAGCTTGATCGCGATAATGCCGCCGGTGCGGTTCGTGTCGTACTCGCTCAGCGCCGTCTTTTTGATCAGGCCGTCGCGCGTGGCGAGCGTGAGGTACTGGGCCGCCCCGTAGTCGCGGATGTCGAGGATCTGCGCGATCTCCTCACCCGGCTGCAGTGCGAGCAGGTTGGCGACGTGCTGGCCCTTGGCGTCCCGGCCGGATTCCTGTGCTTCGTACGCCTTGGCGCGGTAGACCCGCCCGGTGTTCGTGAAGAACAGCAGCCAGTGGTGCGTCGTCGTGACGAAGAAGTGCTCCACGACGTCGTCCGCGCGCAGCTGGGCGCCCTTGACGCCCTTGCCGCCGCGGTGCTGGTTGCGGTAGTTGTCGCTGCGGGTGCGCTTGATGTAGCCGCCGCGGGTGACCGTGACCACCATCTCCTCTTCGGGGATGAGGTCCTCAACCGACATGTCGCCGTCGAAGCCGAACATGATCTCGGTGCGGCGGTCGTCGCCGAACTTCGTGGTGATCTCGGTGAGCTCGTCGCTGATGATCGTGCGCTGGCGTTCCGGGCTCGCGAGGATCGACTGGAACTCGACGATCTGCAGCTCGAGTTCGGCGGCCTGGTCGATGATCTTCTGACGCTCGAGGGCCGCGAGGCGGCGCAGCTGCATCGTCAGGATGGCGTCGGCCTGGAGCTTGTCGACGTCCAGGAGCTCCATCAGGCCGGTGCGGGCGTCCTCGACGGTCGGAGACCGGCGGATGAGCGCGATCACCTCGTCGAGGGCGTCGAGCGCCTTGAGGTAGCCGCGCAGGATGTGCGCGTCCGCCTCGGCCTTGTTGAGCCGGAACTGGGTGCGCCGCACGATGACGTCGACCTGGTGGTCGACCCAGGCGGAGACGAAGCCGTCGAGGGGCAGCGTGCGCGGCACTCCGTCGACGATCGCGAGCATGTTCGCGCCGAAGTTCTCCTGCAGCGGGGTGTGCTTGTACAGGTTGTTCAGGACGACCTTCGCGACGGCATCGCGCTTGAGCACGATCACGAGGCGCTGGCCGGTGCGGCCGGAGGTTTCGTCGCGGATGTCGGCGATGCCGCCGATCTTGCCGTCCTTGACGAGGTCGGCGATCTTGATCGCGAGGTTGTCCGGGTTGACCTGGTACGGCAGCTCGGTGATCACAAGGCACGTGCGGCCCTGGAGCTCTTCGATGCTGACGACGGCGCGCATCGTGATGGAGCCGCGACCGGTGCGGTAGGCATCCTGGATGCCCTTGATCCCGAGGATCTGCGCGCCGGTGGGGAAGTCGGGTCCCTTGATCCGCTGGATGAGCGCTTCGAGGAGCTCCTCGCGCGTCGCATCGGGGTTCTGCAGGTACCACAGGGCGCCGGCGGAGACCTCGCGCAGGTTGTGCGGCGGGATGTTGGTGGCCATGCCGACCGCGATGCCGACGGAACCGTTGACGAGCAAGTTCGGGAAGCGCGAGGGGAGCACGGTCGGTTCGAGGGTGCGACCGTCGTAGTTGTCCTGGAAATCGACGGTGTCCTCGTCGATGTCGCGCACCATTTCGAGGGCGAGCGGGGCCATCTTCGTTTCGGTGTACCGCGGGGCGGCTGCGCCGTCGTTTCCGGGAGAGCCGAAGTTGCCCTGGCCGAGCGCGAGCGGATAGCGCAGGCTCCAGGGCTGGACCAGCCGGACGAGGGCGTCGTAGATGGACGAGTCACCGTGGGGGTGGAACTGGCCCATCACGTCACCGACGACGCGCGCGCACTTGCTGAACGCCTTGTCCGGGCGGTACCCGCCGTCGAACATGGCGTAGATCACGCGACGGTGCACCGGCTTCATGCCGTCACGCACGTCGGGAAGCGCACGCCCGACGATGACGCTCATGGCGTAGTCGAGGTAGGAGCGCTGCATTTCGAGCTGCAGGTCGACCTGGTCGATCTTGCCGTGCTGCTCGAGATGAGCCGCCTTCGCGGCGGCTTCCGCTGCGAGCTCCTCGTTGGTGGTGTTGCCGGTGGTGTTGTTGGTGTCGTCAGATGTCAAGGAAACGCACGTCCTTCGCGTTCTTCTGGATGAAGTTGCGGCGGGACTCGACGTCCTCGCCCATCAGTGTGGAGAAAATCTCGTCCGCCGCCGCTGCGTCGTCGAGCGTGACCTGGAGCAGCGTTCGGGTCTCAGGCGCCATCGTGGTTTCCCACAGCTCCTTGTAGTCCATCTCGCCGAGGCCCTTGTACCGCTGGATGCCGTTGTCCTTGGGGATCCGCTTGCCCGCTGCCGCGCCATCGGCGAGGAGCGCGTCGCGTTCCTTGTCGGAGTAGACGTATTCGTGCGGGGAGTTCGTCCATTTGAGCCGGTACAGCGGCGGCTGCGCGAGGTACACGTAGCCGAGGTCGATGAGCGGCCGCATGTAGCGGAACAACAGGGTCAGCAGGAGGGTCGTGATGTGCTGGCCGTCGACATCCGCATCGGCCATCAGGACGATCTTGTGATACCGGACCTTGTCGGGATTGAATTCCTCGCCCATGCCGGCGCCGAATGCCGTGATCATGGCCTGGACCTCGGCGTTTCCGAGGGCACGGTCGAGCCGCGCCTTCTCCACGTTCAGGATCTTGCCGCGAAGCGGGAGAATCGCCTGATACTCCGGGTTCCGGCCCTGGACCGCGGAGCCGCCGGCCGAGTCACCCTCGACGATGAAGATCTCGGAGAGGGACGGGTCCTTGCTCTGGCAGTCCTTGAGCTTGCCCGGCATGCCGCCACCCTCGAGGAGGCCCTTGCGCCTAGCCGTTTCGCGCGCCTTGCGCGCCGCCATCCGGGCGTTCGACGCCTGGAGCGCCTTGCGAATGATCTCCTTGGCCGAGATCGGGTTGCGGTTGAACCAGTCGGACAGCTGGTCGTTGGCGACCTTCTGCACGAAGGACTTCGCCTCGGTGTTTCCGAGCTTCGTCTTGGTCTGGCCCTCGAACTGCGGTTCGGCGAGCTTGATCGACACGACGGCGGTCAGGCCTTCGCGCACATCGTCTCCGGTGAGGTTGTCATCCTTTTCCTTGAGGATGCCCTTTTCCCTGGCGTACTTATTGACGAGGGTCGTGAGCGCCGCGCGGAAACCCTCTTCGTGGGTGCCGCCCTCGTGGGTGTTGATCGTGTTCGCGTAGGTGTGGACGCTCTCCGTGTACGCGGTGGTCCACTGCATGGCCACTTCGAGGGCCATCTTGCGTTCGTGGTCCTCGAATTCGAAGGAGATGATCTCTTCGTTGACGAGTTCGGCCTTCTTGGCACGGTTGAGGTACTCGACGTAGTCGACGAGTCCCTTCTCGTACATGAAGGTCTTGTGCATCGGGGCGCCCTCGGCGTCGAGGTGCTCCGGTCGTTCGTCGGTGAGCGTGATAGTGAGTCCCTTATTAAGGAACGCCATCTGCTGGAAGCGCGCCCGCAGGGTCTCGAAGTCGAAGTCCGTGGTTTCGAAGGTTTCGGCGCTCGGCCAGAACGTGATCGTCGTCCCGGTCTCTTCGGAGGCTTCGTCCTGGCTCAGCGGGGCGAAGGGGACACCGTCGTGGAAGCTCTGCCGCCACACGTGGCCCTGGCGACGGACCGCAACGTCGAGCCGGGAAGACAGCGCGTTGACCACGGAGCTGCCGACGCCGTGGAGGCCACCGGAAACCGAATAACCGCCGCCACCGAATTTACCGCCGGCGTGGAGCACGGTCAGGACGACCTCGACCGTCGAACGGCCCTCCGCCTTGTGGATGTCGACGGGGATGCCGCGACCGTTGTCTGCGACGCGAACGGCGCCGTCGGCGAGGATCTCGATGCCGATGGTGTCGCAGTATCCCGCGAGGGCCTCGTCCACCGAGTTGTCCACAATCTCGTAGACCAGGTGGTGCAGACCTCGGGGACCGGTCGACCCGATATACATACCGGGGCGCTTCCGAACGGCTTCAAGTCCTTCGAGGACCTGGATATCGTCGGCGCCGTATCCATGCTCCGGCTCGATCAATGGTTCGACTGACATCTGTTATGGAGCTCCTGACCGTCGCGCGGGCGACCCTTGAGTCTACCAAACAGGGCATGGCCTCCCGGCCATAAACGGGGATCTGACGCGTTTTGCCTAGTCGGTTGACCTGTTTTGGCTCCCTAGCCGTAGGTATCGCGTGGACCGCGCCCTGGAATTGATCTGGGACCCTTTTTCCAGGAGGGAGCGTTGGGTCCCTGAAAACGGATTGACACGATGCCCGCGTCCGGATAGCGGACGGAGATGTGCGTCATGATTTCGACGCGCATCATCCGGAGCTGGGTTGCCCACGCCGTCGACTCGCAGTGCACGGTCAGCACGCCCTCGTCGATGCCGGCGGGAGTGGAGTGTTTCGATGTTTCCTCACCGGCGAGTTCGATCCAGGATGCGAGCAGTTCCGACTGCGCGAGGGGTGAGTTCCACCCGAGCTGCATGGTCAGGGAGTCGATCGTGTCGCCGAGGCCACGTGGATCGCGGCCGATGCCGAACGGAACACTCGAACCGGTGTCGTCCCGTACCCGGCGCCTGGCCTTCACGCGCTTCGCGTTCGGGTCGCCGAACACATCCTTGAACCGCAGGTAGACCCGTGCGGCCTCGCTCTGCTCAGCCATCGACGACCTCCCCTGCGTTGATATGAATGGTGTGCGCCGCCAGTTGTTTGGGGACATCCTCGAACACGGCCGCAGTGATGAGCACCTGATCGAATCCCAGCACCGCAGCCGCGAGGCGGCTGCGGCGGGACTGGTCGAGTTCAGCGAAGACGTCGTCGAGGATGAGGACGGGATCCCCGCTCGCGGAATCCCTGCGCAGGAGTTCGGCGGCCGCGAGCTTGAGCGCGAGGGCGAATGACCAGGATTCGCCGTGGCTCGCATATCCCCGCGCCGGCAGGGCGTTGAGCATGAAGACGACATCGTCGCGATGCGGGCCGACCAGGGTCATCCCGCGGTCGAGTTCTTTCCGGCGAACGCCGGAAAGGGCCGCCCGGAACAGCTCGGCAGTCGCCCCGGCCTCCTTCGCGATCCCTGCGGTGCCGGCCGATCCACCGGAGGATGTACCGACATCACTGCCTTCGTCGCTGCCGAGCGTGTCGTCCGATCCGAGGATGCTGAGGGCGCCGAGCAGCGCCGGGCCGTGATCGGCGTCGACGACGGCCTCATACGCAGAGCGAAGGGGACCGCCGAGTTCATCGGTGAGCTTCGCCCGCTCGTCGATGATCTCCGAACCGAATTCCACGAGACGGTCGTCCCAGACCTCGAGCGTTCCGAGCTGGGTTGTGCGCAATCCGGACGCCCTGGCGGATTTCAACAGGGAGTTGCGCTGCCGCAGCACCCGGTCGTAATCGGCGAGCACCCCGGTCAGACGAGGGGACCGGAGTACCAGGAGCTGGTCGAGGAACCGGCGTCGCCCCGACGGGTCGCCGCGCACGAGCGCGAGGTCTTCCGGAGCGAACAGGACACTCGAGAAATACCGCGGCAGCTCCCGCGTCTTGATCACCGAGCGGTTGACCTGCGCCCGGTTCAGTCCGGACCGGTTGATCTGCACTTCGGCGAGGAGATCCCTGCCGTTGTATTCGAGCTTCGCCCGGATGATGGCGGCGTCCTCGCCGGACCGGATCATCGCCGCCGTCGTCGACACCCGGTGCGAACCCAGTGTGCTCAGAAAGCCGAGAGCCTCGACCAGGTTGGTTTTGCCCTGGCCGTTGCTCCCGACGATGAGGTTGGGTCCGGGATTGAACGGAACCTCGACCTGCGCATAGTTGCGGAAGTCGGTCAGGGACAGGTGAGTTACCCGCACCGCAGTTCTTAGCGCAACAGCAGGTTCGGCTGGAGCAGGTACTTGTAGCTGTCCGCACCCGGCTGGTCACGCGAACTCTGGCTCGTGATCAGGACAGGTCCCGGCTTGTTGGGGTTTTCCGTCTTCGTGAATGAGATCCGCACGAATTCGGAGTGCACGGCCGTGAGGCCGTCCAGCAGGAACTGCGGTTTGAGGGAGACGACGGTTTCAACGCCGGACAGTATCGCATCGACGGATTCCTTCGCCTGCGCCTGCTCCGACCCGACTGCTTCGAGAGTGAGTCCGTCGGTCGTGAAGCTGAAACGCAGCGCGGCTTCGCGCTCGAGTACGAGAGCGACGCGACGGGTGGCCTCGATCAATTCCGCGGTGTTCATCACGGCGTAATTGTCGACCTGGTCAGGGAAAAGCCTGCGAACGGGTGGGTAGTTCCCCTTGATCAGGAGGCTCGTGACGGTCTTCTTGTCCGCGGTAAATGCGATCAGTTCGCGATCGTCGGTGTTGGTGATCGCCACGGAAATCGTGCCGCTGTGGCCGAAGGTCTTGCCGACTTCCTGCAGGGTGCGGGCGGGTACGAGCGCGGTGATGGTGTCCGTGGCGACCATCGTGCCCGGATCCCAGTCGATTTCCCGGACGGCGACGCGGTAACGGTCGGTCGCAACGAGGCTCAGGCTGTTCTCCGAGATCTGCAGCTGAACGCCCGTGATCACCGGAGTCACATCGTCACGCGATGCGGCGACGGCGACCTGGGCGACTGCTGCGGCGAAATCCTCGGCCGGAACAAGGCCGGCTTGCCCGCTCACGACGGGGATGCTCGGATATTCCTCGACAGGCATGGACAGGAGCGTGAAGCTCGCGCTTCCACAGCTGACGGTGATGCGGGAATCCTTGGTCACGAAGCTGACGGGAGCATTCGGCATCCGGCTGGCGATCTCCGCGAGGAGACGACCGGAGACGAGAACCCGACCGGTCTCTTCGACCTCGGCTGCAATTTCCGTTTGTGCGGAGACCTCGTAGTCGAATGACGAGAGGATCAAGCCGGTCGCTGTTGCCTCGATCAGCACACCACTCAAAATGGGCAGCGTGGTGCGCTGGGGAAGGAGTTTGACAGCAAATGAAACGGCTTCGCTGAAAACGTCCCGGTTGGCCTGAAATCTCACGAAGTCACTCCTGTCGGTCGGAGACCTGTTTGGGCTCAATGGTAGTCGTTCTCACAACGGCTTCTGCGTCGTTCGATTTCCTCCGGCTTCGGAGGAAAGGTTGTCGGCCAGAGAGAAGTTTAAGTTTTTGTTAATCTTCTTAACCGTTGTGGAAACTGTGGATAACTCTGTGGATGCGGCTCATTCACTGGGAACTACAAACATGTAACTTGTGGGCAGCCTGTGAGCGTTAATCGGCTTCCGGTTCAGGACGAGCCTGTCGGCGAGCGGAGTTTGCACAAGCCCTTCCGGAGTTTCCACAAATTCGCACGAGTTGTCCGACGAGTTTCCACAGGGTTATCCACAGCTGTGAAAACTGAGGGATTTTGCACTTATTTGTAGCGGTGGTCCTGTTTGATGCGGTTGGTGAGTTCCGTGACCTGGTTGTAGATCGACCGGCGTTCCTTCATGAGCTCGCTGATCTTCTTGTTCGCATACATCACCGTCGTGTGGTCCCGGTTGCCGAACAACTGGCCGATTTTCGGGAGCGACAGATTGGTGAGTTCCCGGCAGAGGTACATCGCGATCTGACGGGCCGTGGCAACCGCCTGGGAGCGGGAAGAGCCGTAGAGGTCGTCGACCGTGAGCTTGAAATAGTCGGCGGTGTTGGTGATGATGTCGACCGGCGCGATCACATTGTCCTCGTCGAGGGTGATCAGGTCCTTGAGCACCGTCTGGACGAGGTCCATGTCGACCGGAGTCCGGTTGAGGCTGGCGAAGGCGGTGACCCTGATCAGGGTGCCTTCGAGTTCACGGATGTTGGACGAGACCTTCGACGCCATGAATTCGAGGATGTCGTGGGGGACCTGGAGCTTCTCGCTCTGGGCCTTCTTGCGCAGGATCGCGATGCGGGTCTCGAGGTCGGGTGCCTGGACATCCGTGATGAGGCCCCACTCGAACCGGGAGCGCATGCGGTCTTCGAAGCCGGTCAGTGCCTTCGGCGGCAGGTCACTCGTGATGACGACCTGCTTGTTGTGATCGTGCAGGGTGTTGAAAGTGTGGAAGAACGCCTCCTGGGTCTCCGCCTTGCCCTGCAGGAACTGGATGTCGTCGATCATCAGGATGTCGATATTGCGATACCGGGACTGGAATGCCGAGCCGCGGTTGTTCGCGATCGAATTGATGAAGTCGTTGGTGAATTCCTCGGAACTGACATAACGCACGCGGATGCCCGGGTACAGGCTCATGGCGTAGTGGCCGATGGCGTGGAGCAGGTGCGTCTTGCCGAGTCCGGACGAACCGTAGACGAAGAGCGGGTTGTATGCCTTGGCCGGCGCCTCGGCGACGGCGACGGCAGCCGCGTGTGCGAAGCGGTTCGACTGCCCGATCACGAAATTGTCGAAGCTGTACTTCGAATTGAGCCGGGTGTCGTGCGGGCTTTCCACGGGCGGCGCGCTCTCGAAAACCGATTGGGGCGTTGCCGGGGTCTCGACATCCCGCGGCAGTGCGGTCTCCTGGACCGGTCGGAGCGACTCCTGCTCGAGTTCCGGGTTGACGACCACATAGAACGTGGACACAGCGGTCGCATCGGACAACTTGCCCATCGCGGCGAGCAGGGGAACCCGCATCCGCTGGTTGAGCATGCTCGCGGTGAACTCGTTCGGCACCTCGAGGTAGAAGGTGCCGGCGGCGATGCCCTTGGGTTCGACCAGGTTGAGGAAGCCGTAGAGCATGGGAGTGATGGTGTCATCCGATTCGAGGCTGGTGAGCACTGCCCGCCAGGTGTCCGCGATCGGTTGTTCTTCGGCTGCCATTGTTCCCTCTGTCGATACTGTCTGTCGATACTGTTTGTCGGTACTGTCGAAAACTTGTTGAATGCACCCGGCATCGCCGGAAGAGTCGACACCAGTGTGAGCCGAATCGACGGCCTCAGCAAAAGCATCCACAAGGTTATCCACCGCCTGTGTGCAATTCGGGCTGTGTTTTACAGGCAATGGGGGCTGCCTGTGGATAACTTGTCCTCACGGTAGTCAATGACGGCCGCGGCGGCCAACTCTGTTGTGGATTCGGTACGTGTCGTTCACCGGAAACCGCGAAAAGATGTGCAGAATCTTCCGTTTACCGCCGTCGGGTTTGACCAGCACCGATTGAGGCCGTAGTTTTAATCAGTTGACCCCAGCCCGCGGGCTACCTCACTCTTTCCCGGCCGCTCTACATTTTTTGGCCTGCGGAGATTCAATACGTGGAGACCACACAATGAGCAAGAGAACTTTCCAGCCGAACAACCGTCGTCGCGCCAAGGTGCACGGCTTCCGTCTTCGCATGCGCACCCGCGCCGGCCGTGCAATCCTCGGTGCCCGCCGTCGTAAGGGTCGCACCGAGCTTTCCGCCTAAGCACTCCCGTGCTCGCGGGGACCAATCGCATCACGAGCGGCAGCGACTACAAGATGGTCGTTCGCCGTGGCGTGCGTGTTGTTGGTCCGCATTTCGTGACGTACCTGCGTGACAACTCCGAGGGGCTTCCCCCTCGGTTCGGTTTCATCGTCGCCAAGAACGTGGGGAACGCCGTCCGGCGCAACCGAATGCGCCGTCGCCTGAAGGCGGCGTGCTTCGGTCTGCTCCCCTCGGTGCACCCCGGCACGGATGTCGTCATCCGGGCACTTCCGGCGGCGCACGAATTGGACTGGCCCGTTCTTCAGGCCGAAGTCGGCCAGGCGCTCCAGAGTTTCGAGCGCCGAAAAGCGGCAGGCACCACCGGATCCGGGCATCGCCGGCCGGAACGACTGCCCTCGTGATGCAGCGTCTGCGATGAGGTCAGCCTCATGAAGTCGGTCCTCGTGTGGATCCTTCTGATCCCACGCAATCTCGGAGTGCTGCTGCTGCGCGTCTACCGCGCGGTGGTCTCACCGCTGTATGGCGACGTTTGCAGGTACTATCCCTCTTGTTCGGCGTACGCACTCGGTGCCGTTCAGGAACATGGCCTGGTTATCGGGTCCGGTCTGGCGGCTCGCCGTCTTGCCCGGTGTCATCCGTGGGCCGAAGGCGGAGTCGATGACGTTCCGCTGAAGCGCAAGCGTCGCTACGCCGTGACGTCGTTTGGATTTGTAGTCCCAGTGAGCCACGGAAAGGGCTGACCCAAAGTATGGACCTCCTAGGTACGATTCTCTGGCCTTTGAAATGGGCTGTCGAGCTCCTGCTCGTCGCCTTCCACTGGTTGTTCACGACCGTCGGACTCGGCTACAACGACGGCATCACCTGGGTCCTTGCGATCGTCGGGCTCGTGCTCGTCGTGCGCGCCGCGCTCATCCCCATCTTTGTACGGCAGATTCGCAGCCAGCGCAAGATGCTCGAGGTTGCCCCTCAGCTCAAGAAGATCCAGGACAAGTACAAGGGCAAGAAGGACCAGTTCTCCCGCGAGGCGATGTCCCGCGAGACCATGGAACTCTACAAGCGCACGGGTACGAACCCGCTGAGCTCCTGCCTCCCGCTCCTGCTGCAGATGCCGATCTTCTTCGCGCTGTTCTCCGTGCTCAATGACGCCCAGCACGCGAAGGCCGGCGTCGGGCCGCTCAACTCCCAGCTCGCCGAGAGCTTCGGCAGCGCCACCCTGTTCGGGGTCGCCCCGCTGCACGAATCGTTCTCCACCCAGTGGGCCCTGCTCGTGGCCGGCAGCCCGTACAACCTCGCTGTGATGCTCATCGCGGCCACCATGGTCGTGCTGATGACCGCGTCGCAGTTCATCACGCAGCTGCAGATCGTCTCCAAGAACATGTCGCCGGAAACCAAGGCGAGCCCGATGTTCAAGCAGCAGCGCATGATGTTGTACCTACTCCCGCTCGTCTTCGCCTTCTCCGGTATCGCGTTCCCGCTCGGCGTCATGTTCTACTGGCTCACCTCGAACATCTGGACCATGGCCCAGCAGTTCCTGGTCATCCGCAACATGCCGACACCGGGCAGCGAAGCAGCGAAGGCCCGCGAGGAGCGTCTCGCCCGCAAGGGAAAGCTCATCGCCAAGGACGGCGACATCATCGTGGTCGAGGAACCGAAGAAGCAGCAGCCACAGCGCCAGCAGCCCGTTGGCAAGTCCCGGGCCAAGAAGCAGACCGGCCCGAAGAAATAGACTGAGCCGCACGGCCGGAACGGCCGCACGGAACGACTGAACAGAACCACGGAAGAGACGGACATCGTGACTGAGAACACCGACGTGATCGCCGCGGCCTCCCCCGCGGAAGATGACTCCCCCACCCTCGATCAGCTCGAGAAGGAGGGCGACGTCGCCGCGGACTACATCGAGGAATTCCTCGACATCTGCGACCTCGACGGGGACATCGATATCGACGCCCGCAACGGGCGCGCCTACGTGTCGGTCAATTCGACGGATGCCGGAAGCCTGCGTCTGCTCTCGCGTCCGGACACCGTGAACGCCCTCCAGGAACTGACCCGCCTCGCGGTACAGAACAAGACCGGGTCGTTCTCCCGGTTGATCCTCGACATCGGCGGTTCCCGCGAGGCCCGCCAAGCGGAGCTGGGCGTCCTGGTGACCCGTGCGATCGAGCGCATCGTCGCAGGCGCGACGGAAGCGTCCCTGCCGCCCATGTCCTCCTACGAGCGCAAACTCGTGCACGATCTCGTCTCCGAGCACGGATACGTGTCGGAATCGACGGGTGAGGGCCGCGACCGCCACACGGTCATCACCGCGGCGTAGTTTCACGTGGAACACGTGAACGACACGCTCGAGATCGAACCCGTCGTCACCGCGGGACTCTTCGGGGAACGCATCGACGTGGCGCGGGCCTTCGCGGCCAACCTGGCGAGCCAAGGTGAGGAGCGTGGCCTGATCGGCCCGCTCGAATTGCCCAGGCTCTGGAGCCGGCACATCCTGAACTGTGCGATCATGGCACCCCTGCTCCGCCCGGGACTGGTCGGTGACGTCGGGTCCGGTGCCGGGTTGCCTGGGCTTGTGCTCGCGATCATGCGGCCCGACGTTGATTTCGTGTTGATCGAACCGATGGAGCGGCGCGTCGCCTGGCTGACCGAGCAGGTTGCCGAGCTCGGTCTGGCCAATACGAGCGTGATCCGCGCCAGAGCTGAGGATGTGCACCTCCCGCAGCCACTCGATCAGGTCACCGCGCGAGCAGTAAGCGCTTTCCGAACTCTGATTCCCCTGACGGCGCCGCTCGTCAAGGCAGGGGGCGAGCTCGTGCTGATGAAGGGTGCCGGGGCGCCGGGAGAGATCTCGGCGGCGACCAAGGAGATCCGACGGTTCCACCTCAGCAATGTCGAGGTCATCACGCTCGGCGAGGGCGTGCTGCAGGACGTCACGCGGGTCATAAGGGCTACAGTTGATTAGTCCCCGATTGGTGTTTCGCAGCTGCGAACATGGATCGTGCAGCACCCTCGGATGGCTCTTCAACCGTCGAACGTAAGGTTTCACGTGAAACAACCCGGCCAGGATCAGCACGACACCGCGGCCGCACCCGGCTTTGACACCAGCACTCCCCTCGCGAGGGAAATCAGCGAGCTGACGCGCCGACGTCAGGTGATCGCGGCGGAGCGGCTGCCGAAGCCCGAGCGGACGCGGATCATCACGGTGTCGAACCAGAAGGGCGGCGTGGGCAAGACCACGACCGCCGTGAACCTGGCTGCGGCATTGGCGCGTCAGGGTGCCCGGGTGCTCGTGATCGACCTCGACCCGCAGGGAAACGCGTCGACCGCCCTCGGCGTCGAACACCGCGCGGACACCCCGAGCGTGTACGACGTGATCATCAATGACATGGACCTCGCGTCCGTCGTGCAGAGCAGCCCGGAGTTCGGTTCCCTTTTCTGCGTGCCGGCCACGATCCACCTCGCCGGAGCCGAGATCGAGCTCGTCTCTCTCGTGGCCCGCGAACAGCGGCTGAGCCGGGCCCTCAGCCTGCACTTGAAGACGATGACGGATCCGTACGACTACGTCTTCATTGATTGTCCCCCGTCACTCGGACTCCTCACGATCAACGCCTTCGTGGCCGCGAAAGAGGTCCTCATCCCGATTCAGTGCGAGTATTACGCGCTCGAGGGCCTGAGTCAGCTCCTGAAGAACATCGAGCTGATCGAGAAACACCTCAACCCAGAACTCACCGTGTCGACGATCCTGCTGACGATGTACGACAGCCGCACCAATCTGGCCAACCAGGTGGCGCAGGACGTGCGCGATCACTTCCCCAATCAGGTGCTGAGCACCCTCATTCCGCGGTCCGTGCGGGTTTCTGAGGCGCCGAGCTATGGCCAGAGCGTGATCAGTTACGACTTGAACTCGGCAGGATCGCTCTCCTACCTTGAAGCAGCAGCGGAAATCGCCAGGCGCGGTGCCCCCCAGACAGGAGAACGATAGTAATGGCGAAGAGAACAGGCCTCGGCCGCGGCATTGGCGCCCTGATTCCGATTCAGGACGACCCCAACCTCGCTCGTCCCGTCGATGTCTTCTTCCCGTACTCCCCCGCGGCCAAGGCCAGTGCTGCTGCGGCACTAGCCGCCGCCAACGAGGCGGCAGGGATCGGTACGGTCGAGCTCGTAGCCGCGCCGGACGCGGATGGCCCAACTGTTCCCAGCGCACCGGAAGAGCCGGAAACGGAGGTCACCCTCCTGGTACCGGTTCCGGGTGCCCGGCTCGCTCACCTCAACCCCTTTGACATCGTCCCGAATGCGCAGCAGCCCCGCAGCGTCTTCGACGAGTCCGATCTCGCCGAACTGGTGCACAGCATCCGCGAGGTCGGGGTGCTTCAGCCGATCGTGGTGCGCCCGCTTCCGGACCAGCCCGGCAAGTACGAGCTCGTCATGGGCGAGCGGCGGCTGCGCGCGACCAAGGAAGCCGGACTCGATTCCATTCCCGCCGTCGTCCGTGAGACCGCGGACGTCGATATGCTGCGTGACGCGCTGCTTGAGAACCTTCATCGCGCGCAGCTGAACCCGCTCGAAGAGGCGTCCGCATACCAGCAGCTCCTCGCGGACTTCGGCATCACCCAGGACGAGCTGGCACAGCGAATTGGCCGGTCAAGGCCGCAAATCACGAATACGATCCGTCTACTGAAGCTCCCCGAAGCCGTGCAACTGCGCGTCGCGGCCGGGGTCTTGTCCGCCGGGCATGCCCGCGCGATCCTCTCCGTCGGAGACCCAGAAGGGATGCTGCGGCTCGCGGACAAGATCGTCAACGAGGACCTGTCTGTTCGTGCAGCGGAGGCCGCGGCGACCGCGGTGCCGAAGGTTCAGGTGCCGCGCCCGTCCGCGGGCAAGCGTCAGGGGCACCTCGACGAGATCGCCCTGCACCTCGGCGATCGTCTGGACACCCGGGTGAAGATCAACCTGGGCGCGCGTAAGGGGCAGATCAACATTGATTTCGCCACGATCGGCGACCTGAACCGGATCCTTGCGGTTCTGGGAGAACCCGGTTTCGGCTCCAACTAGTCCCTGCACCGCGCGGGAGTACATTCGTGCGGTGTTTCACGTGAAACATCCGGCGCAGGAGCCGTGCGGTTCTGGTTCCGGAATCTGTCCCGTTGATATGATGCTCTGTTCATGTTTCACGTGAAACCATGGCGCGAGCTACAAAATGTGTGCAGGTTTCACGTGAAACATGGCGGTCGAATATCAGACGGCCACATTGCGCCGCTGGATGGAGTCACACCGAGCCTCTGACGTGTCGGGTGAATCAGTAGGGTGCTGTGGATGTTTCACGTGAAACACGCTGTTTTTCCGGTTTGCTGTCGCGCGTCGGGCGTGATGTGAATGTTTCACGTGAAACGGTGTCACAGATGACCAGGAGCGGCGTGAATTTCGAGTGATTTCAGGTCGCCAGAACGCATCCTAAGCCGACTTCAGAGTTTCCGGAATTCTCGGATCGGGGCCAAATTGGATCGAATTCGGTAGAAATTTGGCGATGTGGGCGGTTCGTGTCAGTCAATGGTCGCGACCGCGGCACGTGCGAGAGACTCGTAGACATCACCGAGCGTCGCACCCGAGGCTTCGATGGACTGGGGGACTAGTGAGGTTTCCGTGAGTCCGGGAAGCACGTTCGCCTCGAGGAACCAAACCAACCCGTCATCGTCGACGATCAGGTCGATCCGGGAAATGTGCCGGAGTCCGAGCAAAGCGTGGATTCCGACCGCGGTCTCGGAGACAAGGGACGCTGTCTCTGGGGTGATGCGGGCGGGAGCATAGAAGAGGGTCTCGCCGGCGTTGTACCGGGCTTCAAAGCTGTACACGCCGTTGACCGGGACGATTTCGACCGCGGGAAGGGCGCGGGGGCCGTCCCCTGAGTCGATGACCGTCACGGCGAGCTCGGTGCCGCGTACCTTCTCCTCGACCAGGGCAACGGAATTATAGGTGTACGCCTCCACCATGGCTCGGGGGAGTTCGGCCGCCGTTTCGACGATCGTCACTCCCTGGGCGGATCCGCCCTGGGAGGGCTTCACGACGAGGGGAGTAGGGAGCGCCGTCAGGAGGTGCTCGAGCACGCTCGCGGCACCGAGGTCACGGAATGTCTCCTTGGAGAGGGCGATCCAGTTCGGAGTCGCGAATCCGGCTCTCCGGACGAGTTCCTTGGCGGTGGGCTTCGTCCAGGCGAGGCTCGCCGGGCCGCCGCGCGAGCCGACGTGGGGGATTCCCGTCGTCTCGAGGAGCGCCAGAAGGGCACCGTCCTCGCCGGTTGCGCCGTGCACGACCGGAAAGATGACGTCCGGTGCCCGGGTGGTGAGGTCGAGCAGGAGCCCGGCCTGGGGGTCGAGGAGGGTGACCTTGTGCCCGAGAACGGTGAGGGCATCCGCTACCCGGCGGCCCGATCGGAGTGAGATATCGCGTTCATGCGAGATTCCACCGGCTAGGACGACGATCGCCAGGGGAGAAATATCGGTCATGATCAGGGATTCCTTGCTAATCGCTTGGGAATGGTGCTGGGGTTAGGAGATATCGGTCGGTAGCGGGTTGAAGCGACCGGGGGTGCGGACCGGATCGAGCGAGCCGGTGCCGGCAAATGTTTCCAGGAGGTCGAGCTCGTCGCGGACGACGGTCGCCAGGCGGCGAACGCCGACGCGGATCTCAGCGGGTGTGGGATAGCAGAACGACAGCCGGATGTTCTGCTGCCCGTCGCCATTGGCGAAGAATGCCGTGCCCGGCGTGTACGCGACGAGCTCCTTGACGGCACGAGGGAGCATGGCTTTGGAATTCAACAACGGGGGCAGGGTGACCCAGACGTAGAACCCGCCGTTGGGATTCGTCCAGGTGAGCTCGGGCAGATACTCGTCGAGGGCGTTCAGCAGTGCGTTCTTGCGCTCGTGGTACACCCCGCGGAAGGTATTGATCTGGGCCTTCCAGTCCGCCGTCGCGAGGTACTCCGAGATCACGAGTTGGCTGAATGAGCTCGGCGACAACACGGCCGCTTCGTTGGCGAGCACGAGCTTTTCCCTGATCGCGTGCGGCGCGAGGGCCCAACCGACCCGGAAACCCGGAGCGAGAGTCTTGGAAAAGGTGCCGAGGTAGACCACGCCGTCCTGTTCGAGGGAGCGCATCGCGGCCGGCGCCGGCCGATCGAAGTAGAGGAGCCCGTAGGGGTTGTCCTCGAGGACGAGGATATTGTTCGCCCGGCAGATCTCGAGGATCTCGATGCGGCGTTCCCAGCTCAGTGTGACCCCGGCAGGATTGTGGAAGTTCGGGATCGTGTACAGGAACTTGATGGTCTTGCCGGTGGCGCGGAGCTGCGCGATGTGTTCACGCAGGGCCTCAGGAATGAGTCCGTGTTCGTCCATGGGAACGTGGTCGACCTCGGCCTGGTACGACTTGAAGATGACCATGGCTGTGACGTAGCTCGGGCCCTCGGAGATGACGACGTCACCGGGGTCGAGGAAGAGCTTGCTGACGAGCTCGAGCGCGTGCTGCGAACCCGTCGTGACGACGACGTCGTCGGCGTGGGCGCGGATGCCTTCGAGCGCCATGACGTCGAGGATCTGCTCCCGGAGTGCCGGTACCCCCTGGCCGGAGCCGTATTGCAGGGCGACGGGCCCCTGTTCCCGCATGACGCGTTCCATGGCGTTGACCACGAGGTCAGGCGGCAGGGCGGCCACGAACGGCATTCCCCCGGCCAGGGAGACGACCTCGGGCCGTGAGGCGACGGCGAAGAGGGCACGCACTTCAGAGGCGCGGAGACCTGCGGCTCGCTCGGCGTAGTGGTGGTACCACGGGTCGAGGTTGTTACCGGCCTGGGAAGAGCCCTGTGCAGTCACGTCACATCCGTTCTGGTGAGGCTTCAATCGTAGGCCCACCCGGATATGACAAAGCCCGCCCGGCAGGAGCCGGGCGGGCCTCGTTGACCTCTACGTGCGGTGTTTCACGTGAAACCGTGTCCAGTGGACGGAACGATCAGGCCAGGTAGGCGGCCAGGTCGGAAACGAGGACGACCTTCGGCTTGGCGCCGATGACCGTCTTCACGACCTCGCCCTTCTGGAACACCTTCATCGCGGGGATGGAGGTGATCTGGTACTTCGCGGCCAGGGCGGGGAAGTCGTCGACGTTGAGCTTGACGATGTCGAGCTTGTCGGAGTGCTCTGCGGCGATCTGGTCGAGAATCGGGCTGACGGCGCGGCAGGGGCCGCACCATTCTGCCCAGAAGTCCACGAGGACTGTCTTCTCGTTGTTGATGACTTCCTGGTCGAAAGTCGCGTCTGTAACGGCACGTGCGGACATGTGTGCTCCTTAGCTAAAGCCTGTTGGGAAACTGGCTGTTGGGAAACCGGGTGTTTGGGAAACTGTCTGTTTAGTTGGTGGCTGTCTCGAATACGGCGTCGTCGGTGCCGGTCAACAACTCCGTGGCAAGAGCGGCGAGGAAATTCTCCGCGTCGAGCGCCGCGACGGTGCCGGATGCGGCAGCGGTCACGGCCTGACGGTAGTGCGGGTCGATGACGTCGCCGGCCGCGAAGACACCCGCCTGGCTGGTCCTGGAGGAGCGCCCGTCGACCGCGATGGTGCCATCGGTCGTGAGGTCGAGCTGCTGGTGCACGAGATGCGTCCGCGGGTCATTGCCGATGGCGATGAAGACGCCGCCCACCGGAAGCACGTTCTCGGCCCCGGTAACCGTGTCGCGCAGCTCCAGGCCGTCGACGGCATCCGTGCCCGTGATGCCCGTGACCGTCGAGTTCCAGATGAATTCGATCTTCGGGTTGGCGAAGGCGCGTTCCTGCATGATCTTGGAGGCGCGCAGGGTGTCCTTGCGGTGCACGACATAGACCTTGCTCGCGAACCGGGTCAGGAAGGTCGCTTCCTCCATGGCTGAGTCGCCGCCGCCGATCACGGCGATCGTCTTCTCCTTGAAGAAGAAGCCGTCGCAGGTGGCACACCAGGAGACGCCGCGGCCGGAGAGGCGTTCTTCGTCTTCGAGTCCGAGCTTGCGGTACGCGGAACCTGTCGCGAAGATCACGGTCAGGGCCTCGTGGGTTTCACCGGAGCCGAGCGTGACGGTCTTGACGGAACCCGTCAGGTCGAGTTCGGTGACGTCGTCGTAGACGACCTCAGTGCCGAAACGTTCGGCCTGCTCCTGCATCTTCTGCATCAGGTCGGGACCCTGGACACCCTCGGGGAAGCCGGGGTAGTTCTCGACCTCTGTCGTGTTCATGAGTTCGCCGCCGGCCTCCACCGAACTCGCGATGAGCAACGGTTCGAGGTTGGCACGTGCAGCGTAGATGGCGGCCGTGAATCCGGCCGGGCCGGAGCCGATGATGATGATCTGACGCACGCGTAGACTCCTTCGCAGTGGGGGCAGGGCAGGTGCTCTCGCCTCGCTGCCGGGTACAACACATCCTAATCGGATGCTATTCCGCGCCTCCCGGCCAGGACCCCGCGTTCACGGTCGGTTGCCAGTGTGCCGGGCTAGTTCGTTCCGCGCGGGCGGAACCGGTTGATCAGGGGTACCAGGAAGACCCGGAGTTCCTCGCTGCGCATGAGCAGCAGCATGCCGAAGTAGGCGAGCGCCATCACAGCCCCGATGATGGCCATCGACACGATCGCTTCCAGGCGGCCGGAGACGGCGAAACCGCCCTCGTGTGTACCGCCCAGGAGAAACAGAAGGCCCAGGCCCAGGATGAGGGAAGGGAGTGCGGCGACCAGGTAGCGGATCAGGCTCCGCAGGATGCGGCGGCCGTCGATCCCGCCCAGGCGGCGACGCAACAGGTGGCCGGCCAGGACCGTCTGCAGGATTCCGGACACCGTCACGACGAGCGCGATGCCGACCGCGATCCAGGCCGGGGGCAGCAGGGAGCACCCGAGCACTCCGCCCACGACCAGAATGACCTGGAACAGGGTGAAGAAGAACGGCGTACGGGTGTCGCCGAGCGCATAGAAGGTGCGCTGCAGGACGAACAGCACGCAGAATGCGACGAGGCCGAGGATATAGGCGATGATCACGTTCCCGGTGCCCTGTACCTGCTCGAACTTCCCCTGCGTGAACACTGCGGCGAACGGATAGGCGCAGACGAGGATGACCGTCGACGCGAGCACGATCAGGAGCGATGTCCCTCGGATAGCCGACGAGGCATCCGTTCTGAGCTTCACGACGTCACCGCGGGAGGCATGCTCGCTCATGCCGGTGAAGTAGGCCGTGGCGACCGAAACGGTGATGACCGAGTGCGGGAGCATGAAGATGAGCCAGGCTGTCGCAAGCACGGCGACGGATGCCTTACCCGTGGCCTGGGTGACGACCTGGGTTTCGACAATCCCTGCGGCCGTGGTCAGCAGGAGCATGCCGAAGGTCCAGCTCGCGGTCTTCCCTGCAGCGCCGAGACCGACACCGCGGAACTGGAAATCGGGGCGGAAGCGCAGTCCGATTCGACGCCAGAAGTAGAAGAGCACGACGGCCTGGGCGACGACGCCGAGGGTGGCCGTGCCGCCCAGCAGAGCGATCATGCCCGGCGTGAATTCGCCTGCCGTGCGATCGCCGTTCGGGTCGGTACCGGCGACGAGGGCGAAGGCCAGGATTCCCGCGAGGGCGACGACGTTGTTGAGGACCGGGACCCAGGTGAAGGGTCCGAACGACTTGCGCGCGTTCAGGACCTCACCCAGAACCGTGTACAGGCCGTAGAAGAAGATCTGGGGCATGCACCAGTAGGCGAAGGCGATGGCGAGGTCCAACTGCGCTGAAGGCAGGTGCAGGCCGATGAAGGGTGTGATGACCGGGACCAGGAGTGTCGCGGCGAGGGTGGTGACCGCGAGGATGGAGAGGGCGAGGGTCAGCAGCTTGTTGATGTACGCGGTGCCGCCGTCGAGGTGCAGGCCGGCCCTGACGATCTGGGGGACGAGAACCGCGGTGAGGACTCCGCCGGCGACGATCGTGTAGACGGTATTCGGCAGTTGATTGGCCAGCGCGAACGCGTCGGCGCTCGTGCCGTAGAGGCCGATCACGGCGGCGAGGACGATGACCTTCACGAAGCCCAGGATGCGGGAGACGATCGTGCCGGAGGCGAGGAACGCGCTCGCGCGCCCGATGCTAGCCACGCGGCACGACCGGAGGCTCGGCGGGGATGTCGGTGGAGTCATCAGTGGGGTCATCGGTGGGGTCATCGGTGGGGTCATCGGCGGTCGGAACGATCGCAGTGCGTTCCCGGCGGCGGCGCTGCACGTTTCGCCAGATCCCGAATCCGAAGAAGAGGACGAGCAGTGTCGCGAAGATCAGCGAACCGAGGCCTTCCCAGTCCGCGCGCACGTTGATCGGGATGTGAGCGGGCTGGCCGGCAATGGACCCGTCCGGCGTGAAGAGGGTGATCCGCAGGGTGACCGCGCCGTTTCCGACGGCGGCGGTCACGGGGACCTTGACGGTCCTGGCGGAGGACGCCTCGATCGTGGCCTCGATGACGTCGCCGCTCACGATGAGCCGGCCGTTGGACGGGACGACCTGGACCTTCACCGTGACGGCCTGCGCCAGGGCATTGTCGAGGGTGATCGGGATGTCGACCTGGCTGCCGACGACGTTGATCGGACCCTTTGTCGACACGCTGATCGAGGAGAGCAGTGCTGTCGAGTCCACGAGACTCGCATCGACGGCCTCGCTCCAGGCTTCCGTGTCCTGCGCCCAGCTCGTCGACAGCAGTGCGAGCGTCGTCAGCCGTTGGGCGGCCGTGATGGCGAGCGGGGTGGACAGCGCCGTTGAGAACGACGTGACCTCCCGCTCGCGCTCGAGCAGGCTGCGCGCCTTCTCGATGCGGATGCCGGAAACCGCCTGGGACTGGAAGCTGACGTCCGTGGCAGGCGATGCCGCGCGTGCGGTGGCCAGGCTCGCCGGTGCCCGCCAGCCCAGGCTTGCCAGGGCTGCGAGGGTTTCACTCAGCCGGGCGCCGCCCGGCACGGTGTCGCGGTCGAAGGTCGCGAGGAGGGTGCGCGCCGTCGCCGGGCGTTCGGCGGAGACGACCGCGATATGGGAACTCAGTTCGGCCATGGCGACCTGCCAGTCGGTGTCCGTCGTCGCGGTGGCCGCTGCCCTGAGTGCTGCGGAGATCGGCTCGTCGGTGACAAGAGCGTTTCCGTGGCCGCCGGCCAGGACCACGTTCGCGTTGGGGGTTTCGGTGAGGTCCGACTGGGCGGTGTTCGCCCCGCCGAGGATGAGGCTCGAAAGGCCGGCCGCCGTGAAGGTGTCGAGGTCAGCGGCCGCGACCGTGCCCGTCGCCGGCCAGCCGACGTCGGTGGCCGTGTAGTTCCAGGCCAGGAGTTGCTCGCTCGTGGGGGGCGTACCCGGAGCGGTCGTCGGTGTCGGAGTGGGAGTGGGAGTGGGCGTCTCCGGGGTGGCCGCGGGGGTGGCCGCGGTGTTGACCAGGCCGGCGGGGGCGCTGCCGGTCGTCGTCGGAGTCGGCGTCGGAGTCGGCGTCGGTGCCGGTATCGATGCCGACGGTGTGGGTGTGGGTGTCGGGGACGCGAAATCCGAGGCGTTGATGGACTGGTCGAACGAGATCGGAGCCAGGAGCGTTCCCGACGCGGCCTGGGACTGGAGCGTGAGGTCGGCATCCGCATAGCCGAGCGGGAATATATCGTTTCTGGCCTCGCTCAGGCGCTTGAGCCAGGCGAGGGAACTCGGAGGCGCCGCGTTGCCCAGGATGCGGATCGACGCGATGATCATCGGGTCGATCGCGAGCGTGACGTCGCGGTTGATCACGCCGTCGAGCTGCCGGGTCAGCCTGCCGCCGGGAGCGGTATAGGTTTCGAGCGATTTCGCCGGGATGAGTCCGGTGTTCTGCTCCGGCACCGTGATCGGCATCACGACGGAGAGACCGACCGGGGTGACGACCTCGTTGGAATACCAGACGAAGGTGCCGCGACCCTGGGCGAGCACGGACCCGTCCTCGGTGATGGTGGCTGAGATGCCGCGGGCCCCCCAGGCATTGCCCGAGGTCAGGCCGACGTCGGAGGCGGGCACCGTGATGGCGACGCTTGCGGTCCCAGAGGGCGGAATGGCGGCCGGAAGCTCTGAACGCAGCATCAGGTCGCCCGGCTTCCCGACCTTGGTGGGATGCAGCCAGGCGGTGAGCGCGCTGCGGCTGGTCAGGGCGCGTTCGGCGAGGTATACCTCGATCGTGCCGGGCGTGATGGTGTCCGCACTGTCATTGGTGATCCGAACGGTGACCGCGAGGTCCTCCCCGGACCGGAGGGGCGCAAGGGAGACGGGGGCGACCGTGACCGTGACGGGCTCCGCGGCCGTGGCATCCGCTGTCGGCGCGGGCGTGGGAGTCGCCGTGGCCGCGACCGCCGTGGCGATCGGCGCGCCGGGCACGAAACCCGACGAAGCCAGGGGAAGCAGTCCGGCGAGGATGCCGATCAGGAGCGCGGAGACGGGGACCCTGAGGTGCGACCAGCGGCTGCTCGCCGCTGACGGGAGCGCGGGCCGACGCGCAGTACTTGACTCGGCCACCATATAGGGGATTCTACGGCGTGCGCCCTGGGTAACCGGTCTGCGACAGCAGCACGAGGCGACCAGGAACTAACATGGGGGGCATGCAGAGCGTCGCGACAGCCCTCACGCGGCTGGGCGACCTGGCTGCCACTCCTCCCGTATCCCGTCTGGCCCTGGCCTTCGAGGCCGCGGGCCATGAGCTTGCCCTCGTCGGCGGTCCGGTGCGCGACGCGTTCCTGGGCCGAACGCTGCACGACCTCGATTTCACGACGGACGCGACGCCGGAGCAGATCCTCGAGATCGTCACCCCGATCTCCGAGGCGCAGTGGGACATCGGGCGGGCCTTCGGCACCATCGGGGCCAAGGTCGCCGGTGAGACCGTGGAGATCACGACGTACCGGGCGGACAGCTACGACGGGGTGACCCGCAAGCCGGAGGTCGTGTTCGGCCTGAGCCTGGAGGACGACCTGCTCCGCCGGGACTTCACCGTCAACGCGATGGCGCTGCGCCTCCCCGGACTGACCCTCGTCGACCCGGCGAATGGGATCGGCGACCTCATGGCCGGGGTGTTGCGGACCCCGATCTCGCCGGAGATCTCCTTCGGCGACGACCCGCTGCGCATGATGCGTGCCGCGAGGTTCACCGCCCAGCTCGGTTTCACCCTCGATCTCGACACGGCGATCGCGATGGACGCGATGGCGTCGAGCATCCGCAACATCTCGGCGGAACGGGTGTGTGAGGAGCTGTGCAAGCTCCTCCTCTCCGACAGCCCGCACGGCGGCCTCGAGCTGCTCGTGGACTCCGGCCTGCTCGACATCGTGCTGCCGGAGATACCGGCCCTGCGCCTCGAGGTCGACGAACACCACCACCACAAGGACGTCTACCAGCACACCCTCACCGTGCTCGACCAGGCCATCGGGTACGAGAAGTCCCGGGAGAGCTTCCCGGGCGGCCCTGACCTGATCGTGCGGCTTGCCGCCCTGTTCCACGACATCGGGAAGCCCGCGACCCGGAAGCTCGAGCCCGGCGGAATCGTGAGTTTCTACCACCACGACGTGGTGGGCGCCAAGCTCGCGAAAAAGCGCCTGCGGGCGCTGCGCTTCGACAATGACACGATCGCGGCCGTGTCCCGGCTCATCGAGCTGCACCTGCGCTTCTTCGGATACACCGAGGGTGCCTGGACGGATTCGGCCGTCCGGCGCTACGTGCGCGACGCCGGCGACCAGCTCGAACGGCTGCACATCCTCACCAGGGCCGACGTGACGACCCGCAACCGGCGCAAGGCCGACCGGCTGGGCTTCGCGTACGACGACCTCGAGCAGCGCATTCGCGAGCTCGCCGAGCAGGAGGAGATGGCCGCAGTGCGGCCAGACCTCGACGGAGAGCAGATCATGGCGATCCTCGGCGTGAAGCCGGGCAGGGAGGTCGGCGAGGCCTACCGTTTCCTGCTCGAACAGCGCCTCGACGACGGGCCACTCGGTGTCGAGGAGGCAACACGTCGCCTGCAGGCGTGGTGGGCCGGCCACGGCCAGTAGCCTCCTCACCAGGGGCGGATGCGCGCAGTACTGCACAGGTGCGGCATCCGGCCGCTGGGCGCACGCGCGTCACGGCATGCTCGGGCTGAGAACGCAGGTGCGGCGCGGAGGGCGCCGCGCCGCTGTGGTGGCTTTTGGCCGCCTCATCGAGTAGTCTGGGCAGGTTGTCTGCGCGCCGGATTCCCGGCCTCCGCTCTCAGCACATGCACAACCCTCCTGTTGCAGAGATTCTGCAGCCGTTTAGTCCGAAGGAGGTGGGTTAGTCATGCATCAGTACGAGTTGATGGTTATCCTCGATCCCGAGATCGATGAGCGCACCGTAGCTCCCAGCCTTGACAAGTTCCTCAACGTTGTTCGCAACGATGGTGGAACGATTGACAAGGTTGACGTTTGGGGTCGCCGCCGTCTCGCATACGAGATCAACAAGAAGTCCGAAGGTATCTACGCCGTCGTCGACTTCACCGCGAACGCTTCTGCCACGGCCGAGCTCGACCGCCAGCTGAAGCTGTCGGAAGCCGTCATGCGCACCAAGGTTCTCCGCGCAGAAGAAGGCATCGCCCAGGTTGCCGTCGCGAGCAAGCTCGCCGCCGAGAAGGCCGCCCGCAAGGCAGCCAACCCGAAGGTCATTGCCGCGAAGGCCGAAGCCGCAGCCGCCCCGACCGCCAAGGTCGCCGCGTCTGTCAAGCCCGCATCGGCGCCCGCCGCCGCAGCCGTCAAGGCCGCAGCACCGGCAGCTCCTGCAGCCCCGGCAGCAGTCGTCACCCCGGCAGCAGTCGCCAAGCCCGCAGCGGTCGCCACACCGGCACCCGCAGCAGCCGCCGACACCGCCGACAAGGCAAGCGACAAGTAGCCCATGGCCGGCGAGACCGTAATCACCGTGGTGGGCAACCTGACCAGCGACCCGGAACTGCGTTACACGCAGGGCGGGTTGGCGGTTGCCAACTTCACCATCGCATCCACTCCGCGCAATTTCGATCGCGCGGCCAACGAGTGGAAAGATGGCGACGCATTGTTCCTGCGCGCGAGCGTTTGGCGTGAATTCGCCGAGCACGTCGCCGGTTCACTGACCAAGGGTTCTCGTGTCGTCGCTACTGGGCGGCTCAAGCAGCGTTCCTATGAAACGAAGGAAGGCGAGAAGCGCACAAGCTTCGAGCTGGAAATCGACGATATCGGTCCTTCGCTCAAGTACGCCACTGCTTCGCTCACTCGCGCTGCATCGTCATCTTCCCCCCGTGGCGGTAACACCGCAGCGGCCGGGAACGACGAGCCCTGGGCAGCCACTCCGCCCGCCGCCGTCAACAGCGGTGGCGACGTGTGGAACACCCCGGGCAACTTCAGCGACGAGACACCCTTCTAGCCACTCGCGGCGCCCCGGCGCTGCCTGGCTGAAACGCACTTCTTAAGAAAGTAAGGAAATCATGGCTGGAAAGTCGAGCGGCGACCGCCGCAAGCCGCTCCGCGGAGCTAAGGGTGGCAAGAACGCCGCTCCCGCGAAGTCGATCCGGGTTGGTGTCATCGATTACAAAGATGTCCCCACCCTGCGCAAGTTCATCTCCGAGCGTGGAAAGATCCGCGCCCGTCGTATCACCGGTGTCTCCGTCCAGGAACAGCGCCTCATCGCCCGTGCCGTCAAGAACGCCCGCGAAATGGCGTTGTTGCCCTACGCCGGCTCAGGCAGGTAGGTAGCCAAATGTCGAAAATCATTCTGACGCACGAGGTCTCCGGCCTCGGCGCACCCGGCGACATCGTCGAGGTCAAGAACGGGTTCGCCCGTAACTACCTCTTCCCGCAGGGTTGGGCCGTTTCCTGGACCCGCGGAGGCGAGAAGCAGATCGAACAGATCAAGGCTGCTCGTGTCGCCCGTGAGCACGCCACGCTCGAAGAGGCCCAGGCCCTGAAGGCAACCATCGAGAACACCAAGGTCCGTCTGGTCGTCAAGGCCGGAACGGGCGGACGCCTCTTCGGCTCCGTCAAGACCACGGATGTTGCCGAAGCCGTCGCCGCTGCAGGCCTCGGCGCCATCGACAAGCGCAAGATCGAGCTCAGCCCGATCAAGTCTGTCGGAGAGCACCAGGCAACGGTTCGTCTTCGCGACGAGCTGAGCGCCACCATCACCCTCGTGGTGGTAGCAGCCAAGTAAGCAGTCATACTGCCGGCCTAGCGGCGGACTCCTCACGGAGTCCGCCGCTAGGCTCGTTTAAGGCTTTAACCACCCCTTTCGAGGGTGTTTTCAGTTGGTGAATCCCCGGATTTGTACACAGGAATTATTCTGAGCACAAACATTCAAGGTGTACTTGAACCTGCTTTTTACCCACAGGTGTGAATAGAATTAATGCCTGATCAAACCGCATTAACTTTTCAAAGAAGAATAGTTCTCCACAGCCGAGTCCACAGGTTGTGCACACGACTTGCGGCGTTTCGCCCCTCTTGTGCACAGTGTTATCCACAGGGGTATTTGTCGCCTGGGGAAACCGGTCCGTATCGTGGGCACGCGGCCGGATATCGAGGTGTGCCGGAATCGTCCGATGGTGTCGGCGGTCCCTGATAGAACATCACCACGGATAAAGGAGGCACCGTTGTCGATCGCTCACCTGGGTCTTGCGGACAAACGCGGTACTGATCCGCGCAGCGGAACCGAGACCCGATACACCGAGCGAACGCTCCCGCACGACCTCCTCGCAGAACAGAGCGCCCTCGGCGGCATGATGCTCAGCAAGGACGCCGTCGCAGACGTCGTCGAGACCGTTCGCGCCGCGGACTTCTACATCCCCAAGCACGAGCTGATCTTCGACGCGATCCTGTCGCTCTACGCGCAGGGCGAGCCGACGGACGTCATCGCCGTCACCGACGAACTCACGAAGCTCGGCGAACTCTCCCGAGCCGGCGGCGCAGACTACCTGCACACCCTCACGAGCCTCGTCCCGACCGCGGCCAACGCCGGATTCTATTCGTCCATCGTCGCCGAGAGGGCGCTGCTGCGCCGCCTGGTCGAGGCCGGAACGCGCATCGCCCAGATGGGCTACTCGGGCGAAGGCGAGGTGCTCGACCTCGTCAACAACGCCCAGGCCGAGATCTACGCCGTCACCGGCAGCACCGAGACCGAAGACTACGTGCCCCTCACCGAGGCCGTGACGGCGGCAATCGACGAGATCGAGGCCGCCAAGGGCAAAGACGGCCAGATGACCGGCGTGCCGACCGGATTCGCGGACATGGACGAGCTCACCAACGGCTTCCACCCCGGCCAGCTCATCATCGTCGCGGCACGTCCTGCGCTCGGAAAGTCGACCCTGGCGCTCGACTTCGCGCGCTCGGCATCGATCAAGCACGACATGCCGAGCATCTTCTTCTCCCTGGAAATGGGACGCAGTGAAATCGCGATGCGCCTGCTCTCCGCCGAGGCATCCGTGCCCCTGCAGAGCATGCGCAAGGGCACCGTCGACGCCAGGGACTGGACCACGATCGCCGCAACGCGCGGCCGGATCAACGACGCACCGCTCTACATCGACGACAGCCCCAACATGACGCTCGTCGAGATCCGCGCGAAGTGCCGCCGCCTCAAGCAGCGCGTCGGCCTCAAGATGGTCATCATCGACTACCTGCAGCTGATGACCTCCGGCAAGAAGGTCGAGTCCCGCCAGCAGGAAGTCAGCGAGTTCTCCCGGGCGCTCAAGCTCATGGCCAAGGAACTGCAGGTTCCCGTGATCGCCCTCTCCCAGCTCAACCGTGGACCGGAACAGCGTGCGGACAAGATGCCGGCCATCTCCGACCTGCGCGAGTCCGGCTCACTCGAGCAGGACGCTGACATGGTCATCCTGCTGCACCGCGAGAGTGCATACGAGAAGGACAACCCGCGGGCAGGCGAGGCTGACCTGATCGTGGCCAAGCACCGCAACGGACCCACGCGCACCGTGACCGTGGCTTTCCACGGACACTATTCGCGCTTCGCCGACCTCGCGCCCGGTTCGTAGATTCCGCGTTAAAGCCGCCCCCGCATCCCCGGTACGCTAGCGGTAGGGCGGTAAAACCGCGCAAGCTTTCGGGTTGTCCGGATTTGCTCGTGGCTGGCCGCCGCGAAGGAGATACCCGCGTGAAGGTTGGCATTGGGCGAGAGCGCATCGAGGGAGAGCGTCGTGTCGCCGCGACACCGGAGACCGTGCAGCAACTACGAGGCCTCGGTGTCGAGGTCCTGATCGAGGCCGGCGCGGGCATCGCGGCGGGCTTCTCCGATCGCTCGTACGCGGATGCCGGTGCCACCGTCGTCCCGCAGCTCGCGCTCGACGAACTCGACGTCTACTGCCACGTGCGCCCGCTCACCCCCGAGCTGGCCGCCCGGCTCCACTCCGGCCTGGTCACGGTCGGACTCGCGGCCCCCGCCAACGAACTGCCGACCGTCACGGCACTCGCCGCCGCCGGCGTCACGGCCTTCGCCCTCGAACTCGTGCCGCGCATCAGCCGCGCGCAGTCGATGGACGCCCTGACCTCGCAGGCCCTCGTCGCCGGCTACCGGGTCGTCCTCGAGGCGGCCATCCGCTTCCCGCGGTTCTTCCCGATGTACATGACCGCCGCCGGAACCATCCCGCCCGCCCGCGTCCTCGTCCTCGGCGCCGGCGTCGCGGGCCTCCAGGCGATCGCGACGGCCAAGCGCCTCGGCGCCCGCGTCTCCGCGTACGACGTGCGCCCGGCATCCGCCACCGAGGTCACCTCGATGGGCGGAACCTTCGTGACGCTCGACCTCGATGCCGTCGAGGGCGCAGGCGGGTACGCCCGCGAGCTCAGCGAGGACCGCGCGGTGCGCCAGCGCGAGCTCCTCGCCCCCCACGTCGCCGCGGCGGATGTCCTCATCACCACGGCCGCGATCCCCGGCCGCCCGGCACCCCTGCTCGTGACGCACGACATGGTCACCGGCATGCGGCCGGGCTCGGTCATCGTCGACCTCGCCGCTGAGACCGGCGGAAACGTCGAAGGCGTCGTCGCCGGCGTCGACACCCTCGTGCCGGTCGCGAGCGGAGATGGAAGCGTCACCCTCGTCGGGATGAAGGACGCGGCATCCACGATGCCGGCGGACGCATCACGCCTGTACGCCAAGAACATCGCGAACCTGCTCGCGCTCATGACGAGCGAGGGCACGGTCGCCCCCGATTTCACCGACGAGGTCATCGCCGGCGCCTGCCTCACCCACTCGGGCGAAGTTACGCACGAACCGACCAAGGAAGCCCTCGCGGCCCTGGCCGCGCTGCAAGGAGAAGACTGATGGATCCGATCACCCTGTTGACCGTGGTGGTGCTGGCGGTCTTCGTCGGCTTTGAAGTGGTCTCGAAGGTTTCGAGCACCCTGCACACCCCGCTGATGAGCGGCGCGAACGCCATTCACGGCATCATCCTGATCGGAGCGATCACCGTCGCCGGCCAGACCACCAGTATCTGGCTGCTGATCGTGGCCCTGCTCGCCGTGCTCCTCGCGACGGCGAACCTCGTGGGCGGCTTCGTCGTCACCGACCGGATGCTCAAAATGTTCGCCCCCCGCAAACCGGCCGGCACCGACGCGAAGGACACCGCCAAATGAGCCTGCTCAGCCCCGAGTGGACCGGGCTTCTCTACCTGGTCTCCGCCGTCTGCTTCATCCTCGCCCTCCGCGGCCTGTCCTCGCCCAAGACCGCCAGGCGCGGCAACCTGATCGGCGCCGCCGGAGCGCTCCTCGCCGTCATCACGGTGTTCTTCTCGGTCCGGATGGACAACATCCCCGCCATCATCGTGGCCATCGCCGTCGGCTCGGCCATCGCCGCCCCGATCTCGCGCCGCGTGCAGATGACGCAGATGCCCCAACTCGTCGCCCTCTTCAACGGCGTCGGCGGCGGCGCGGCCGCGCTCGTGGCCATGCTCGAGCTCGGTGAAAGCGCCAATGGCTGGACCAGGGTCGCGGTCGTCTTCACGATGCTCGTCGGAGCGGTGTCCTTCGCCGGCTCCGCCGTCACCGTCGGCAAGCTCCAGGGCCTGATCAGCTCCCGCCCGCTCGTGTTCCCCGGGCTCGCCTGGGTGATGGGCGGAATCGTCCTCCTGGCCCTCGTCACCGGCGGCTTCGTCGTCGGCACCGGCGCAGCAGGCTGGGCGGTCGTGCTGCTCGTTCTGGGCCTCGTCGTCGGCGCCCTGCTCGTGCTGCCGGTCGGCGGCGCGGACGTGCCCATCGTCATCTCCCTGCTGAACGCGTTCACCGGGCTCGCCGTCGCGGCCTCCGGCATCGTGATCGGCAACCTCCTCCTCGTCGTCGCCGGCACCCTCGTCGGTGCGAGCGGTACGATCCTGACCCGCGCGATGGCCGCCGCCATGGGCCGCGGAGTCAGCGGAATCATGTTCGGCGCCTTCAAGGGCGGCTCGACCGCGGGCTCGACCACGCAGAGTGACCGCCCGGTACGCTCCTCGAGCCCCGAAGACGTCGCCGTGCTGCTCAACTACGCCCAGCGGGTCGTCATCGTGCCCGGCTACGGACTCGCCGTCGCCCAGGGCCAGCACACGATCGCCGAACTCGCCACGACCCTGCAGGCCAGGGGCGTCGAGGTCGTCTTCGCGATCCACCCGGTCGCCGGGCGGATGCCCGGGCACATGAACGTGCTCCTGGCCGAGGCCAACGTGCCGTACGAGTCGCTCAAGGAAATGGCCGAGGTCAACCCCGAGTTCAAGAACACCGACGTCGCCCTCGTCGTCGGCGCGAACGACGTGGTCAACCCCGCGGCCAAGACCTCGCCCGGCTCGCCGATCTACGGCATGCCGATCCTCGACGTCGGCGACGCCCGCCAGGTCGTCTTCCTCAAGCGCTCGATGCGCCCCGGGTTCGCGGGCATCGAGAACGAGCTGCTCTACGACCCGAAGACGACGCTGCTGTTCGGCGACGCCAAGGACTCCCTCACCAAGATCCTCGGCGCGGTCAACGCGCTCTAGGAGGTCAGCGGCGACTCCCGGCTCCGGCCGGGAATCGCCGCTCGCGCCGAGTGTCGCCGTTGGACCGGCGACACTCGGCGTTTTTTGCGTCACTCGGCGACTCTCGGCGGCTGGTCGGTTCCGCGGGCTTCGACGGCGAGCGGATGCTCCGGGCGGGCCCGCGTAGACTTGGCCAGTCTCGAACCGAAGACAATGAGCATCCGCCGCAGGCAGGAAAGGGGTCTCCGTATGGCCGAAGCACCCGACACAGCCGGCACGGATCACCGCACCGCCGGCTACTGGACTGTGCCCCTCGTGCGCGCGGGCGTCGCCGTCGTTCCGGCCGTCCTGATCACGTTCACCGCGAACCACTCCCCGGAATTCGGGCTCCTGGTCTTCGGCGCCTTCGCGCTCGCGAGCGGGGTCGTCATCGCCGTGCTGAGCCGCCGCACGCTCGCAGACTCACGGGAACGCGGCGCCTTCCTCGTGCAGGGCATCGCCGGTGTCGTCGCCGGGGCGCTCGCGCTCGTTTTCCACGGCGGCGGGCTCGGCTTCTTCCTCTACCTCGTCACGGTGTGGGGCATCGTGACCGGCTTCCTGGAGTTGTCGAGCGGCATCCGTGCCCGGCGCAGGGACCCGGCAGACCACGACTGGCTCGTGATGGGCGCGGCGACCGTGCTCTTCGCGATCGTCGTGCTCGTGCTGCCGCCGAACGTCGTCGTCTCGGTCGGGTTGTTCGGCGCCTACCTCGTGATGCTCGCGGTCTACCTCGGCATCGCCGCGTTCTCGCTCAAGTGGGCCGTTGCGGCGGGCGCCGCCGCGGCATCCGTCGACTCGATCCACCCCGCAGCACCCAACGATTCGGACACCCAGTGACCCAGAACACGCCGCGCAAGCCCAGCCGCTCCGAAGTACTGAAGCCGCTCGAACTGGTCGGCCTCGCCGGCGTGATGGCCGTCTTCCTCGGGCTCGTCGTGCTGATGAGCACCAGGGAGCCGCTGCTCGCCCTGATCGGGTTCGGCATCACGTTCATCGTCGTGCTCGTCGTGATCGCGATGCTCGTGCTCAACATCAAGCCCAACGACGCCGAGAAGACCGACATCGACGAGCAGGACAAGGGCCAGAAGCCCTAAGCTCCCAGCCCGTGCCCGTGCCCTGAGGCTTCAGCCGAGGTAGTCGACGAGGCTGTCGGCGAGGCCGACGTAGGCCGCGGGAGTCAGCGCGAGCAGGCGGGCCCGGGCTTCTTCCCCGATCTCGAGTCCGGAGACGAACGCGACGAGGTCGGCCTGGTTGATCCGCTTGCCGCGGGTGAGGTCCTTGAGCAGCGCGTACGGGTCTGCGATCGTCGACCGGCCGGCCGAGACCTCCGCCCGGATCACGGTCTGGATGGCCTCGCCGAGGATCTCCCAGTTGACGTCGAGGTCGTGCGCGAGCAGGACCCTGTCGATGTCGATCTCGCCGAGGCCGCGCACGATGTTGTCGAGCGCGAGCAGGGAGTGACCGAAGCCGACGCCGATGTTGCGTTGGGTCGTCGAGTCCGTCAGGTCCCGTTGCAGGCGCGAGGTGACGAGGGTCGCGGCGAGCGAGTCGAGGATCGCCGAGGACAGTTCGAGGTTCGCCTCCGCGTTCTCGAAGCGGATCGGGTTGATCTTGTGCGGCATCGTGGAAGACCCGGTGGCGCCGGCCTGCGGGATCTGCCGGAAGTACCCGAGGGAGATGTACGTCCAGACGTCCGTCGCGAGGTTGTGCAGCACCCGGTTGACGTGGGACACCTTCGAGTAGAGCTCGGCCTGCCAGTCGTGCGACTCGATCTGGGTCGTCAGGGGGTTCCAGGTGAGCCCGAGCCCCTCGACGAACGCGCGGGACACGGCCGGCCAGTCGGTCGTGGGATCCGCCGCGACGTGCGCCGCGAACGTTCCGGTCGCGCCGCTGAACTTGCCGAGGTAGTCGTTGGTCTCGATCTGCGCGGCCAGGCGTTCGAGCCGGTACACGAAGACCGCGATCTCCTTGCCGACCGTCGTCGGAGTTGCCGGCTGGCCGTGGGTGCGGGCGAGCATCGCATCCGCACGGTACTCGAGGGCGCGCAGCCGGAGCAGGCCGATGGTCGCGCGGAGCTTGGGCAGCCAGACCTCGCGCACGGCTGCGCTCACGGTGAGGGCATACGCGAGGTTGTTGATGTCTTCGCTCGTCGCGGCGAAGTGGGTGAGCTCGCTGATCCGGTCGAGGCCGAGCGTGGTGAGGCGCCGGCGCACGAGGTATTCGACGGCCTTGACGTCGTGGCGCGTGGTGGCCTCGAGAACGGCGAGTTCGTCGATCTCGGCCTGGCCGAAGTCGGTGACGAGGGCGCGCAGCGATGCCTTGTGCTCGGCGTCGAGCGGCGTCGAGCCGAACAGGCGGCGATCGGTGAGGGTGATCAGCCACTCGACCTCGACGTGCACCCGCGCGCGGTTGAGTCCGGCCTCCGACAGGTACTCCCCGAGTTCGGTGACGGCGGCACGGTAACGGCCGTCTAGTGGGCTGAGGACCTGGGGGGGTAGTGGACTCATCGGACTCCCTGTCGAATTGCGGGCTCTAGTTGCGCGAAGAGCGCGAGGTTTGCCTTCTCAATCATGCCCAATACCGAGTCAAACAACGCATCGTCGGAATAGTACGGGTCCGGCACGTCGTGCAGGGACGCCTGTTCCTGATCGAAGCTCAGCAGCAGGCGTACCTTGCTCCTGTCCCGGTCGCTCACCGCCCAGTTCCGCAGGATGCGCTCCTGGGTGCGGTCGAGCACGACGACGAGGTCGTAGTCGGCGAACCAGACGGGGTCGAACTGGCGCGCGCGGTGGTGGCTGCCGTCGTACCCCTGCCGTTTGAGGGCGGCGACCGTGCGGGCATCCGCCTGCTCGCCGACGTGCCAGTCTCCGGTGCCCGCCGAACTCGTGAAGATCAGCCGGCCCAGCCCCGACCGGGTGACCAGGTCGCGGAGGGTGATCTCCGCCATCGGCGAGCGGCAGATGTTGCCCGTGCACACGAAGATGATCCGAAAGGGCGTCGCCTCGTCGGGGCGGATCGCCGAGAAGGTCATGGGTCCATTGTCCGTCACTTTCGCCTCCTCCACACCTGGTCGGGGGACTTCGCTTTCCCCAGGTTCCCGCCGGCCGCGGCTCAGGCGGGCACGGGCGCACAGGATCGGTCTGTCGGGGCCCGCCGGGGCGGCCTCGCGGAAGGGCAGGCCGATGCCGTGGTGGCAGTATCCGCCGGAGACCGACGGGTTGACCGAATTGCGGCACCAGCGGATGCTGCTGCGCACCCTGGCCGACGACATCGCCCTCGCGGGGCGCCGGCTTCTCCCCGCCGGAGCCCCGACCGAGTGGCGCTCCGAGGCGCAGCGCGTCTATCTCGAACGACGCTGGGAACTCGCAGCGCTCGTCGCCGGTGCGGAGCGGAGCGTCGAGGAGGCGCTCACCGCGGTGCTCGCGCGAATCGAGGTGGTGAAGGCGCGGCTCGCGGCCGAAGCGGCCGAAGCTGCGGCGGCGATCGCGACGGCTTCCGTGCCCCAGGCGCCGGCGCAGACCCCGGCCCGGGCGACGCCGGGAGGATGGTCGGAGTGAGCGGGCCGGGGTCCGGAGAGGGGCTGATGGTCTCCGGCGGAGGCGGAACCCTCGTTGCGACGGACGCCGTTCTCGCCGAGGGGGCCGTGCTCCGAGCGCTCCAGACGGAATCCGAGTCCTGGCGTGCCCGCCTGGCCCGGATCCGGGCGCTCGACTCAGCGCCGACGCCCGCGGTGACCTGGACGGACGCCGATCCGGGTCTCGTGCTCCTGCGTGCGGACACCGTGATCGCGGACATCGTCGAGCGGAGCAGGACGCTCGCCGACGGGCTCGTGACGGCCGCCGAGGAATACGGGCGCGTCGAGCGGGCGGTCGAGCGCGCGAGCGGCGTCGCGGGAGGGTGGCTCGGTTACCTCGTGGGGCGCGCGGCCCCGTTGATGATTCTCGGCGCGCTGCCGGACCTCGCGGCCATCGCGCTCGGCGCGTTGGTGGGCAGGGCGGTTTTCGGCGGCGCTGGGGCCGGCGGGAGCCTGGCAGAGGTCGCCGCGTGGTTCCAGGCGAACCCGGGACTGGTGAGCGACCCGGCCGTCGTCGCCGCGGTGCGCGTACTCGTGTCCTCCGCAGACGACGCGGCCGTCGGCGCGCTCGGGTTGCCGTTTCCCGCAGCACTCGAACTCGGTGACGAGGGGCTCGGCGTGCTCGGCGTCTCGTCCGTCGCCTCCGCTGCGCTGCTGCTGGTCAGCCCCGTCGGCCTCCTCAGGGAAACGCCCGTGAGCGTGCACCGGGTCGCCGAGGACGGCAGCCCGCTGCATCCGGCCGTGCTCGCGGCCCTGCCCCCCGACGGGTTCGGGGAGCTCGCCCGGCGAATCCCCGAGGCGCGGGCGGACGGCCCGCAGATCCGGATCGAGCGCTATGCGGGCGCCACGGGATCCCCGCCGTCCTGGATCGTCTACATCGGCGGCACAGCGGAGTGGGACCCCACGGGGACCGGGCAGCCGTTCGACCTGACCAGCGACGTCTCAGGGGCCGCGGCCCCGCTCGGTCCCTCCGGCTCGTATCGCGCCGTCGTCGAGGCGATGCGCGCGGCCGGTGTGCAGCCGCAGGACCCGGTGCTCCCGGTCGGGCACTCCCTCGGCGGCCAGGTCGCGGTCCAGCTCGCCGGGTCCGGTGAGTTCAACACCGTCGGGGTCGCCTCATTCGGCGGGCCGACGGCGGAGCTCTCCATTCCGGCCGGGGTGGAGGCCGTCACCGTCGAGCACACCGACGACATCGTTCCGGCGTTCGGCGGCCTGCCGCAGGAGACCGACGACCGGGTCCTCGTGCGCAGCAGGGCATTCGCCGCCGGTGAGACGCCGGCAGGTCAGGCGCTGCCTGCCCATTCCCTCACGAGCTACCAGGCCACCGCCCGCCTGATGGACGGGTCGGCGGAACCGAACCTGGTGCGCTTCAGGGACGCCCTGGCCGGGCTCGTCGGAACGGGACCGGCCGAGGTCACCCGGTGGCGCGGCATCCGCGTGACCGGGCCGTGAACCCCGGGCCGTGAACCCCGTGAACCCGGTACGCGGAACGGGCTACTGGCGGCCGGTGGCTGGACGCGCGAGCACGCCGAGCAGCCAGCTGATGATGCCGAGCACGAGCGCCCCGAGCACCCCGGTCCAGAAGCCGTCGACCTGCAGGCCGAAGCCGAGGCCGTCGGAGATCAGGGCCACGAGCATGAGGAGCAGGCCGTTGACGATGAGCGCAAGGAGGCCGAGGGTCAGCACGTAGAGCGGGAAGGCGATGACGCGGACAAAACCGCCGATCACGCCGTTGACGAGACCGAAGATGAGGGCGATCAGGAGATAGGTCACGACGATGGCGCCGGTGTCCGGCGCATAGGGTTCGACGCTCACTCCCGGCACGAGGAGGGTGGTGAGCCACAGGGCGACGGCATTGAGGATCAGCTTGATCAGGAATCGGGCCATGCGACCACTATGGCACCTGACCGGGCGTTGCGCACGTGTGGCATGGCGTGGCGCGACCGGTGGCACGACCGGTGGCGCGACCGGTCTCCGCGTGGCTCATGCGGCCGCGCGAATACGCCCCGGCGTAGAATCGCCGAGTGAGCCCCACAGACCAGTCAGCGGTGCGACTCCGCCCCGAAATCATCGCACTCCCGGCCTACCGGCAGGGTAAGGCGGCAGCCGCGAGTGCCTTCAAGCTCTCGAGCAACGAGAACCCGTTCGGGCCGCTGCCCGGCGTGATCGCCGCCGTCGGCGCGGAGACGGCATACAACCGTTATCCGGATGCCTCCGCATCCGTTCTGCGGGAACGCCTCGCCGCCCGCTACGGGTGTTCTCCGGACGAGGTGCACGTGGGCAGCGGCTCCGTCGCCCTGCTCTCCCAGCTCATCCTCGCCGCGGCGGGCCCGGGCGACGAAGTCGTCTACTCCTGGCGCTCCTTCGAGGCGTACCCGAGCCTCGTCACCGTCGCAGGCGCGACGAGCGTGCAGGTGCCCAATCGACCGGACCACGGCCACGACCTCGCCGCCATGGCCGCCGCGATCACAGACAGAACCCGCGTGCTGATCGTCTGCAGCCCGAACAACCCCACCGGCACGATCGTGCGCGCCGCGGAGTTCGAGGCCTTCATGGCGAGCGTCCCCTCCACGCTGCTCGTCATCCTCGACGAGGCGTACGCCGAGTTCGTGACCGACCCCGACGCGGTCAGCGGCATCTCCCTGCTGGGCCGCTACCCCAATCTCGTCGTGCTGCGCACGTTCTCCAAGGCCTACGGCCTCGCCGGGCTCCGGGTCGGCTACGGCCTCGGCCCGGTCGCGATCCTCGACGCGGCCCGTGCGACGGCGATTCCGTTGTCGGTCACGGGGGTCGCCAGCGCTGCCGCGATCGCATCGCTCGATGTCGACGACGAGCTCATGGAACGGGTGCGCACCATCGGCATCCGTCGTGACACGATCTGGCGTGCGCTCACCGAGCAGGGCTGGAATACCCCAGCACCCCAGGGCAACTTCATCTGGCTGCCGACCGGCGCGGAGACCGCCGCCGCGGCCGAGGCGCTCGGCGCCGCCGGACTCGTCGTGCGGCCCTTCCCCGAGGGCATTCGGATCTCGATCGGCGAGGAAGAATCTGTGGACGAACTACTGCGAACCTGCGAAGACCTTGTCCGAAATCTACCAATGGGCCATTCGGCCCGGCGGCTAGGTTAGTACGATGGCAGCGAGTGAGAACGACTCCCCCCTGGTCCAGGTGCTCTCGACGAGCGGTCTCGTCGAGCCGAGCGAGGCGGCTGCGGAGTTCATGCCGTACCTCGACCGCCTGACCGAAGACGACCTCCGCAGGTTCTACCGCGATATGGTCGTCGTCCGGCGCTTCGACAAGGAGGCGGCCAACCTGCAACGGCAGGGCCAGCTCGCCCTCTGGGTGCCGAGCCACGGCCAGGAGGCCGCCCAGGTCGGCAGCGCCTATGCCACCCGCCCCCAGGACCACGTCTTCCCCTCCTACCGCGAGCACGTCGTCGGCATGATCCGCGGCCTCGACCTCGTCGACATCCTGCGGATGCTGCGCGGGGTCACCCTCGGTGGCTGGAACCCCGAGGAGCACGGCAACTTCCACCTCTACACGCTCGTGCTCGCCTCGCAGACCCTGCACGCGACCGGGTACGCGATGGGCATGCAGCTCGACGGCACGACCGCGACCGGCAACCCGGAGACCGACGAAGCCGTCATCGTGTACTACGGCGACGGCGCCTCCTCCCAGGGTGACGCCAACGAGGCCCTCGTCTTCGCGGCGAGCTACCAGACCCCGCAGGTCTTCTTCCTGCAGAACAACCACTGGGCGATCTCGGTCCCCGTGACCCGGCAGTCGCGCACCCCGCTCTACCTCCGTGCGGGCGGCTTCGGCATGCCCGGCACCCAGGTCGACGGCAACGACGTGCTCGCGAGCTACGCCGTGACCGCGAAGCACCTCGACGACGCCCGCGCGGGCAAAGGCCCCGCCCTGATCGAGGCGATGACCTACCGGGTCGGCGCGCACACCACCGCAGACGACCCCACGAAGTACCGTGACCCGGAGGAACTCGCCGCCTGGGTCGCGAAAGACCCGATCGTCCGGTTCCGCGCCTACCTGCAGGGCCTCGGCGTCGAACAGGACTTCCTCGACGCCGTCGACGAAGAGGCAGAGGACCACGCAGCGGATGTCCGCCGCCGGGCCCTCGAGATCCGCTCGCCCGAGCGCTCGGTCATCTTCGACAACGTCTACGCCGAACCCCACCCGCTGATCCAGGAGCAGAAGGCCTGGCTCGACCGATACGAAGCATCCTTCGAAGGAGGCGACGCGTGAGCGACACGATCGTGACAGAGACAGTGGTCCTGGAGTCGGCAGTGCCGGCAGTGCCGGCCTCGGCGGCGGCGGCATCCGCTGCGCCGGCCACCTCGGCGAACCTCCCGATGGCCAAGGCGCTGAACGCCGGCCTCCGCCAGGCGATGCTGGACAATCCCAAGGTCCTGATGATGGGCGAGGACATCGGGCCGCTCGGCGGCGTGTTCCGCGTCACCGAGGGCCTGCACGCCGAATTCGGCGACAAGCGCGTGCTCGACACCCCGCTCGCGGAGTCCGGCATCGTCGGCACCGCGATCGGCCTCGCCCTCCGCGGCTACCGCCCGGTCTGCGAGATCCAGTTCGACGGCTTCGTGTTCCCCGGCTTCGACCAGATCACCAGCCAACTCTCCCGGATGCGCAACCGCCACGAGGGCCGGGTCACGATGCCCGTCGTGATCCGGATTCCCTACGGCGGGCACATCGGCTCGATCGAGCACCACCAGGAGAGCCCGGAGGCGTACTTCGCGCACACCCCCGGACTGCGCGTGGTCAGCCCCTCGAACCCGCACGACGCCTACTGGATGATGCAGGAGGCGATCGCCTCGGACGACCCGGTCATCTTCTTCGAGCCGAAGAGCCGCTACTGGCCCAAGGGCGAGGTACGCTTCGGCGCGAGCGGAATTCCGCTGCACGCGAGCCGGGTCGTGCGCGCAGGCACCGACGCCACCATCGTCGGGCACGGCGCCATGGTCACGGTCCTGCTGCAGGCCGCCGAACTGGCCGCGGTCGAGGGCATCAGCATCGAGGTCATCGACCTGCGCTCGATCTCGCCGATCGACTACGGCCCCATCCTCACGTCCGTGGAGAAGACCGGCCACCTCGTCGTCGCCCAGGAGGCATACGGCTTCGTCAGCGTCGGCTCCGAGATCGCCGCGACCGTGACGGAGCGATCGTTCTATCACCTCGAGGCTCCCGTGCTGCGCGTCTCCGGCTTCGACACCCCCTTCCCGCCCGCGGCCGTCGAGACCCACTTCCTGCCGTCCCCGGACCGGGTCCTCGAAGCGGTCGATCGCTCCCTCGCCTACTGACATGCACCGCCCCGCACCGCGCATGACCCACAGCAAGGAATCCAGATGAGCGTCCTGAACTTCACCCTTCCCGATGTCGGTGAGGGCCTCACCGAGGCTGAGATCGTCGAGTGGCGCGTCGCCCCCGGCGACACCGTGTCGATCAACCAGGTGCTCGTCGAGATCGAGACGGCCAAGTCGCTCGTCGAACTGCCGTCTCCGTTCGTCGGCGTCGTCGGCGCAATCCTCGTCGAGGTCGGCACCACCGTGGACGTCGGAACGGTGATCATCACGATCGTCCCGGCCGAGGAGCCCGCCTCCATCGGTTCGGCTCCGGTCGCCGCACCCGCTGCCCCGTCGGCGGATGCCGAGGCCGGCCAGGTCCCCGCAGCACGCGTCACCGAGCTCGCCGGCGCAGCCCTCGACACCGGATCGACCATCACCGCCGAGGAGCCGAAGGTGCTCGTCGGCCGGGGAGCCGCTCCGAGCGTGCCGACCCGCCGCCGTCGGGGATCCGACGTATCGGCACCGCACGCCTCGATCGCTCCTCCCGCGATCGAAACGCCCCGGCCGGCGGCCGCAGCCCAGGCGAAAGCGCCGCGCGCGGCATCCGCCGGGCCAGTCATCGCCAAGCCGCCGATCCGCAAGCTCGCGAAGGACCTCGGCGTCGACCTCGCCCTCATCGAAGCGACCGGGCCGGTCGGCGACGTCACCCGCGAGGACGTGCTGCGCGGGGCGACCCAGGCGAGCGTGTTCCGCAACATCCAGACGCCCGAGTGGCCGAGCGACCGTGAGGAGCACATCCCGGTCAAGGGCGTGCGCAAGGCGATCGCGCAGGCCATGGTCGGCAGTGCGTTCACCGCGCCGCACGTCAGCCTGTTCGTCGACGTCGACGCCACGCGCACGATGGAATTCGTCAAGCGCCTCAAGGCCTCGACCGACTTCGCCGGGGTGCGGGTCTCGCCGATGCTGATCATGGCGAAGGCGATGATCTGGGCCGTGCGCCGCAACCCCACCGTCAACTCGGTCTTCACCGACCAGGAGATCATCATCAAGCACTACGTGAACCTCGGCATCGCCGCGGCCACTCCGCGCGGGCTGATCGTGCCGAACGTCAAGGAAGCCCAGGACATGAGCCTGCTCGAGCTCGCCCGCGCTCTCGAGACCCTCACCCTCACGGCCCGCGACGGAAAGACCACTCCGGCAGACCAGGCCGGGGGCACGATCACGATCACCAACATCGGCGTCTTCGGCATGGACACCGGCACCCCGATCCTGAACTCGGGCGAAGCCGGGATCGTCGCCCTCGGCACGATCAAGCCCAAGCCCTGGGTCGTCGACGGCGAGGTGCGGGTGCGCCAGGTCACGACCATCGGCGCGAGCTTCGACCACCGGGTCGTCGACGGCGACGTGGCGAGCCGCTTCCTTGCGGACGTCGCGAGCATCATCGAGGAACCGGCCCTCCTCCTCGAATAAGCGGGTCGAACTTTGGGAAGCCTTACCTCACCAGCCCTTTAATGCGCTGGTGAGGTAAGGCTTTCCACGCTGGCGGCCGCGGAATCCCTGTGGTCTGATGTTCTCCATGACCTCCATCGCCCCCGCCAGAATCACCCCCGTCGTCCCAGCGGTCGCGGCAGAAGCCGACGACCGGAAGCGCACCGAGAGCCACGCCGGCCGCCTGAACTGGCTCCGCGCCGGGGTACTCGGCGCCAACGACGGCATCGTCTCCGTCGCGGCCCTCGTCGTCGGCGTCGCCGGCGCGAGCGGCTCGACAGCGGTCATCGCCGCGGCGGGCACCGCCGGCCTCGTCGGTGGGGCGATCTCGATGGCCCTCGGCGAATACGTGTCGGTCAGCAGCCAGAGCGACAGCCAGCGCACCCTGATCGCGCGCGAGAAGCGCGAACTCAGCGTCGACCCCGAGGGTGAACTCGAAGAACTCGCGCTGCTCTACGAGAAGCAGGGCCTCGCGCCCGCGACCGCCCGGCAGGTCGCTACGGAATTCACCGCGATCGACCCGGTGCGCGCCCACCTGCTCGCCGAGCACAGCATCACGGAGGACGACGTCGTCAGCGCCTGGCACGCCGCCTGGGTCTCTGCCGCGGCGTTCACCCTCGGCGCGCTGCTGCCGTTCCTCGCCATCCTGCTCCTCCCCGCGAGCGTACGCATTCCCATCACCTTCGCCGCTGTCCTGGTCGCCCTAGCCGCCCTCGGCGCGACGGGCGCCCACCTCGGCGGCAGCCCCAAGCTGCGGGCGATCATCCGCGTCGTGCTCGGCGGCGCCGCCGCTCTCGTGGTCACCTTCCTGATCGGCTCCCTGCTCGGCACCTCCGGCGTCGTCTAGCCGCCCCAGCCCGCCGTCCCCGCGTCCCCACTTCCGGCCCCACCCTGTTCCGAATTCAGGAGTTGCCGGGGAACGGGGCGGGGCTGCCGCACTGCTTGGCGGGACCGCCGGGCCTGGAGGGGTCTGACTCCTGAATTCGGAACAGCCGACGCGGTCTAATGGTTTTGACAATCATTATCAATAGGGATACCGTCGCATACGTGACCACCTCGAAACTCCTCCTGCCCGCCCTCCTGGCCGCGACCGCGCTTGCCCTCAGCGGATGCTCGGCCTCCAGTAACGGCTCGGCTGGCGGTTCCGGCGGCTCCGCGGGCGATCTCCGGATCGTCGCGACGACCACCCAGGTCGCCGACCTCACCCGCAACGTCATCGGCGATGCCCCCGGCGTCACGCTGACCCAGCTCATCCAGCCGAACCAGAGTGCGCACAGCTACGACCCGTCCGCGGCCGACCTGACCGCCCTCGGTCGTGCCGACGTGCTCGTGATCAACGGCGTCGGCCTCGAGGAATGGCTCACCGACGCGATCGACGCCTCCGGCTTCCACGGCGTCACGATCGATTCCGACGCGGGCATCACGATCGCCGAGAGCGGCGCCGGCAACGACGAGGCGGCCCACACGGCGGATGCCGCGCACGACCACGCGGGCGGCAACCCGCACATCTGGACCGACGTCGCCAATGCGGAGGCCATGACCCGGACCATCGCCGCCGGCCTCGAGGCCGCGAGCACCGCGGACACCGACCGGGCGGCCGCCTTCACGGCCAACGCCGCGAGCTACGAAGGCACGCTCGCCGCGCTCGACAGCTGGATCCGCGCGAACATCGACCCCGTCCCCGCAGCGGAACGGCTCCTCGTCAGCAACCACGACGCCTTCGGCTACTTCACGACCGCATACGGAATCACCTACGTCGGCAGCGTGATCCCGAGTTTCGACGACAACGCAGAGCCGAGCGCGACCGAGATCGACCAGCTCGTCACGAAGATCAAGGCCACCGGCGTCAAGGCCGTCTTCTCCGAAGCGTCGATCAGTCCCAAGGCCGCCGACACGATCGCCCGGCAGGCCGGCGTCACCGTGTACTCCGGCGAGAACGCCCTGTACGGCGACTCCCTCGGCCCGGCCGGCAGCGACGGTGCCACCTACGTGGCCTCCCAGCTGCACAACGTGCGCCTCATTCTCGAGTCCTGGGGCGTCACCCCGACCGCCGTCCCGGCAGACCTGCGATAGTGAACAGGTGAACGAGAACGATTCTCACGTGCCCGAGAACGCACCCCTGGCCCTGCACGTCGACGGGGCATCCTTCGCCTACGCCCAGACGCCCGCGCTCGAGGACGTGACCTTCGACCTCCGTGCCGGGGAGGCCGTCGCCCTGATCGGCCCGAACGGGTCGGGGAAGTCGACCCTGCTCAAGGGCGTGCTCGGCCTGATCCACCGCGTTGCGGGCACCGTCGAGGTGCTCGGCGAGTCCCCGGCTCCCGCCGGCGCGGTCGGCTACGTGCCCCAGGCCGACGAACTCGACCCGGAATTCCCGGTCACCCTCGAGCAGGTCGTGATGATGGGCCGTTACCGCTCCCTCGGCTGGCTCCGCCTTCCCGGAAAGGGCGACCGCGCGCACGTCGCCGCCGCCCTCGACGCCGTCGGCCTCCGCCACCGCGCGAGGGCCCGGTTCGGTGAACTTTCGGGCGGCCAGCAGCAACGCGGCCTGCTCGCGCGCGCCATCGCATCCGGCCCCCGCCTGCTCCTGCTCGACGAGCCGTTCAACGGGCTCGACCAGGAGAACAGGGAGGCGCTCGTCGGCACCGTGAAACGCCTCAAGGCCGAGGGCGTCGCCGTGCTCGTCTCGACCCATGACCTCGAACTTGCCAGGGACGTCTGCGAGTCCGTGCTCCTGCTCAACGGCGGTCAGGTCGCCTTCGGCCCCCTCGACGAGGTGCTCAGCCTCGAGAACGTGCAGCGCACCTTCCGGTCCGTCGGCGTCGAACTCGACGAGCACACCGTCGTCGTGCCCGGCCACACGGGGCACTGAGTGGATGTCTGGGGCGCCATCACCGACGCCTTCTCCCTGCCGTTCATGTCCCGCGCCCTCGTGGTGCTGCTCGTGCTCAGTCTCGTCGCGGGCGTCGTCGGGGTGCTCGTCAACCTGCGCGGGCTCGAATTCATCAGTGACGGGCTCACCCACGCGGTGTTCCCCGGCATCGCGATCGGTTTCGTCTGGGGCGGCCGCGAGGGCCTCTTCGCCGGCGCGATCGTCGCGGCCGTGCTCACCGCGGTCGTGCTCGCGGTGCTGATGCGCCGGGCCGTGCCCGTCGACGCGGCGATCGCGATCGTGTTCACGGCCATGTTCAGCATCGGTGTGATCGTGGTCTCCCGGCAGACCAACTACGTCGGCCAGCTCGAGCAGCTCCTGTTCGGGCGTTTGCTCACGATCAGCGTGGTCGAGGTCGTGCAGACCGTCGTGATCTGCGCGGTCGCCCTCCTCCTCGTGGGAATCACCCTCAAGGAACAACTGTTCCGCGCCTTCGACCGCACCGGGTTCTCGGCCGTCGGCTACCGGCCGTTCGTGCTCGACCTCGTGCTCAACGTGGCGATCGCCCTCGTCGTCGTCGCCGCGTCGAGCGCCGTCGGTACCCTGCTCGTGCTCGCCGTGCTGATCGTGCCCGGCGCGGTCGCCCGGCTCGTGACCGTGCGACTGTGGCTGCTGTTCCCGGTCGCGGCGGTCTTCGCGGCTCTCGCGGCCTGGGTCGGACTCACCCTCGGTTACGTGGCATCCGTCGGCGCCGGCATCAACCTGCCGAGCGGCGCGACCGTCGTGCTCGTGCTCGTGGCCGGCTACGCGCTCGCCCTCGCCGGCCGCCTCCTGCTCGACCGGTTCAGGCGCGGCAAGCACCAGCACGACCGGATGCGTGCACCGCAGCCGCGGACTGCGGCGGTGCGCTGATGGACTACTTCAGCACCGCCCTCCTCGCCGCGACCGTGATCGGGGCCCTCTGCGGCCTCGTCGGGTCGCTCGTCGTGCTGCGGCGCCGCACCTTCTTCGCCCAGGCCCTCACCCACGCGACCTTCCCCGGCGCGGTCGCCGCCGCCATGCTCGGGCTGAGTATTCCGCTCGGGGCCTTCGTCGCGAGCATCGCCATCGTCGGGATCATGACCCTGATCGGCCGGGTTCGTCGCCAGGGCAGCCAGGTCGCCTCGGGAATCGTGCTGACCGCGGGCTTCGCGCTCGGGGTGCTCCTGCAGGCGCTCAACCCCTCCCTGCCCGTCCATGTCGACTCCTTCCTCGTCGGATCCATCCTGACCACGACCGGCTCCGACATCGGCCTCGCCGCCGGCGTGCTGGGGATCGCCGTGGTGGCGACGGTCTTCTTCGGCAAGGAACTGCTGTTCTCGACGTTCGACCCGAACGGCTACCGCGCGGCCGGATACCGGGAATGGCCGGTGGAACTCCTGACGCTGGGCCTCATCACCGCGACCGTCGTCACGGCGATGCCCGCCGTCGGCGCGATTCTCGCGATCGCCCTGATCGCGGCTCCCGCGGCCGCTGCGCGCCTGCTCGCCCGCACCGTCGGCCAGATCCTCGTCGCGGCGCCGGTGCTCGGGGCCGCGGCCGGGATCATCGGTGTGCTGCTCTCCCGTGCCCTCGACGTCGCCGCGGGGCCCGCGATCGCGCTCACTGCGGCAGCCTTCTTCCTGCTGGCCCTCGCCGTGCGTCAGCTCCGCACCCGGGCCGGCAGTTCACGCGCCGCGGGGAGCTCCCGGACGGCAGCCGGTCGTGCCGGAACCCGGGCCAGCCTAGGGTGGAAGGCATGAAGCGCAACACCTGGCAGCGCGAGGCCGTGCGCACCGCCCTCAGCGACACCATCGGTTTCGTCAGCGTGCAGGGCCTGCACGGCAGGCTGCACGCGACGGGGTCCCCGATCGGGCTCGCGACGGTCTACCGCGCCCTCGCCGATCTCGCGGGAGAAGGCGAAGCCGACTGCCTGCAGTCGCCGGACGGCGAAAGCCTCTACCGGGCGTGCAGCACGACCGACCACCACCACCACCTGATCTGCCGGCACTGCGGCCTCACCGTCGAAATCGAAGCGGATGCCGTCGAAACCTGGGCGAAGAACGTCGCCGCCGAGCACGGCTTCACCCAGGCCGCCCACGTCGTCGACGTGTTCGGCCTCTGCGCGGCGTGCACCGCGGCATCCGCCACCGCCACCCCCTGAGCCGAGTCGCCCTGAGCCGAGTTGCGCGGCCAGCCGCCGACCCGTAGAGTTAGCCGTTGCTGCGCATATCTGTGCGTGCACTGCCGGAACACGTCGGCTTCGCTTCCCGCACCTCAGGGAGTGGGACCACTGTGTTCGGCCGACAAGAGATCTTGGGAAGGGCATTCGCCCTTCGGTATTGGAGGAGAACCATGGCAGCAACCTGCCAGGTGACCGGAGCCGTTCCCGGCTTTGGACACAACGTCTCGCACTCGCACCGACGCACCAAGCGTCGTTTCGACCCGAACGTACAGACCAAAAAGTACTACGTGCCTTCGCTGCGCCGTAACGTCACCCTGACCCTCTCGGTCAAGGGCATCAAGGTTATCGACGCTCGTGGCATTGAGTCGGTCGTCAAGGACCTGCTCGCCCGTGGGGAGAAAATCTAATGGCCAAGCAGCATGACGTTCGCCCGATCATCAAGCTCCGTTCGACGGCCGGCACCGGTTACACGTATGTGACCCGCAAGAACCGTCGTAACGACCCCGACCGTCTCGTACTCAAGAAGTACGACCCCGTAGTGCGCAAGCACGTTGACTTCCGAGAGGAGCGCTAACACATGGCCAAGAAGAGCAAGATCGCCCGTAACGAACAGCGCAAGATCGTTGTTGCCCGTTACGCCGTCAAGCGCCTGGAACTGAAGAAGGCCCTCGTCGACGAGTCCGGTACGGACGAGTCGCGCGAGGCAGCCCGCCTCGGCCTCCAGAAGCTTCCCCGCAACGCTTCGCCGGTGCGCGTGCGCAACCGCGACGCCGTCGACGGTCGCCCCCGTGGCCACCTCTCCAAGTTCGGCATCTCGCGCGTGCGTTTCCGCGACATGGCGCACCGCGGCGAGCTGCCCGGCATCACCAAGTCCAGCTGGTAACACCCGCTGAATCGCTCCGCTGAACTCCGGTTCCGCGAATGAGGGGATGTCGACTTCGGTCGACATCCCCTTCTGCGTACCCGGGCGGATGTCTCGGCACGAGACCCCGGATTCCGTCCGGATTCCGCGCACAGCGGAAATGGTGCTCCCAGACGGGTAAAAAGCACCCCAAGATGCCGAAAAACGCCGGAAATACGCGGAAGTTCGCGGAACTCTGTTAGATTCAACCCGGTCCAACCGACCAACGGAGGCGTCTTCTGGCGTCGCCCGCATTACCCGCATACCTGTTTTTTTACAGACGAAGGTCCGAGGAGGACACTCAATGGCTGACAAGTCGCTGAACAAGACCGAGCTCGTTGCCAAGGTTGCCGCAGACTCTGGCCAGAGCCAGGTTGCCGTCGACAGCGTGCTCAACGCGTTCTTTGCCGCACTCGCCGAAACCGTCGCCAACGACGGCAAGGTCACCATCCCGGGCTGGCTCGGCGTCGAGCGCACCGCCACCGCGGCGCGCACCGGCCGTAACCCGCAGACGGGCGAGGAAATCGCCATCGCAGCCGGCCACCGCGTCAAGCTGACCGCCGGCAGCAAGCTGAAGGCCGCCGCCAAGTAACATCGGCACCCGTTCCACCAGCTTCATCCCGAGGAGGGCGTCGGCTTCGGCCGGCGCCCTCCTCTGTGTCTGCTCCGCGGCATCCGCTCACGGCTCACCCACCCTGCTGGCCGGTTAAGCTGGAGCCGTGCCTCGTCTCGTGCGGATCTCCGGTCCTGCAGCCCTCCTCCTGGTGGCCGTGCTCTCGACACTGCTGGCCCTCGCCTACGGCGGCGGCGCCGCTGCGCAACTGCTCGCCGACCCGGGGCCGCTCGTGCGCTGGGGACTCCCGGTCGCCAAGCTCCTGGTCAACCTCGGCGCCGCGGGCACGATCGGCGCCCTTGTGCTCGCGTGCTTCGCGCTGAGCCCCCGTGAGAGCGCGTACGGAGCCTCGCTCGACTTCGCTGCCGGGGCCGCGGCTCTCTTCACGGCCGCCGCCGCACTCACCGGGTTCCTGACCTTCCTGCAGGTGACGGATGTCCCGCTCGCCTTCGACGATCGCTTCAGCGCGACCGCCGGCCAGTTCTTCAGCCAGATCGAACTCGGCCAGGCCTGGCTCGCGACCACACTCATCGCCGCGGGCGTCACCGTGCTGTGCTTCGCGGTGCGCAGCCAGACCGGGCTCGTGTTCGTCACGGCGCTCGCGGTCGGCGCACTCGTACCGATGGCTCTCCAGGGCCACGCGGCGGGCAGCCAGGGCCACGATGTCGCGATCACGGCCCTCGGGCTGCACCTCGTGTTCGCGGCGATCTGGCTCGGCGGGCTCCTGACGGTCATCGTGCTCCGCAGGCAGCTCGACGGCACGCGCATCAACGCCGTCATCGGCCGGTATTCGACGCTCGCCATCGTGAGCTTCGTCGTCGTCGCGGCCTCCGGTTACGTCAGCGCCGAGCTGCGCATCGGCAGCATCGACCGGCTTCTGACGCCGTACGGCATCCTCGTGCTCGTCAAGGTCGTCGCCCTCATCACGCTCGGCGGCTTCGGCGTGCTGCAGCGGCGGTTCCTCGTCGAGCGGATGCGCAGGGCCACGCTCGCCGGACCGGGCGCCGCCGGCCGCAGCGCGAGCGCCTGGTTCTGGTGGCTCGTGGTCGCCGAACTCGCGTTCATGGGACTCGCCTCGGGGGTCGCCGCGGCGCTCGCCCGCACCGCCACCCCGGTCGCCCAGATCGTGGCGACCCAGGTGCCCACCTCGACCCCCGCGCAGATCCTCACCGGAGAGCTGCTGCCTCCGGAACTCACCTTCGCCCGCTACTTCACCGAGTGGAACTTCGACCTCGCCTGGGTGCTGTTCTGCGCCTTCGGGATCTTCTTCTACATCGCGGGCGTCTACCGCCTCCACAAGCGCGGCGACTCCTGGCCGATTTACCGGACGGTGTCCTGGGTGGTCGGCATGCTCATCCTCTTCTACATCACCAACGGCGGCGCCAACCTGTACGCGAAGTACCTGTTCTCCTCGCACATGCTGATGCACATGGCACTCACCATGCTCGTACCGGTCTTCCTCGTGCCCGGCGCCCCGATCACCCTCGCGGCCCGGGCGATCCACAAGCGCACCGACGAGAGCCGCGGCGCCCGCGAATGGATCCTCCTCGCGGTGCACTCCCGCTACGCCGGCGTTCTGACGAACCCGCTCGTCGCCGCGGTGCTCTGGGCCGGGTCGCTCTGGGTGTTCTACTACTCGAACCTGTTCAGCTGGGCGACGACCGACCACATCGGCCACGAGTGGATGGTCGTGCACTTCCTGATCACCGGGTACCTGTTCGTGCAGTCCCTGATCGGCATCGACCCGGTGCCGTATCGGCTGCCGTACGCCTTCCGGCTGCTGCTGCTGCTCGGCACGATGGCGTTCCACGCTTTCTTCGGGGTCGCCCTGATGACCGGGACGGGCCTGCTCCTCGCCGACTGGTACGGCGCGATGGGCCGCACCTGGGGGGTCAGCGCGATCGCCGATCAGCAGCTGGGCGGCGGGATCGCCTGGAGCGTCGGCGAGATCCCGACGATCGCGCTCGCGATCGCCGTCGCGATCCAGTGGTCCCGCAGTGACGAGAAGGAGACCCGGCGCAAGGACCGCAACGCCGACCGGACCGGCGAGGCCGAACTCAACCGTTACAACGCTCAGCTCGAGCGGCTCGCCTCGCGCGACACCCGCCGGCCGTAGGCCCGGGCGGGGCGGGTCAGCGGAGCTGGATCGCGAGCGACCCGTCGGCCCCGACGACGACCTGGATCGAGACCGCGAACGGCACGTCCTCGTCCCGGGTGCTGAGGTCTCCGTCGAAGAGCGACTGGACGGCGACCTTGATGTGCGCCCGGCCGGCCGTCGCCGGCATGTCGAAGGCGGTGTCCCCTGCGGCGAGCGTCACGGCGGGGTATTCGGCGATCGACCAGGCCGGCACCGACTTGACCCGGTCGTTGATCTCGATCCCGAACGGGCAGTCCGAGGGCTGCAGCACCGTCTGCGTCGCGCAGCTGTCGAGGAAGGTGTTGAGCTCCGACTGGACCTGCCCGACGAAGGACGCGTTCGGTTCGGCGTCGACCGAGACATCCGTCGCCCCGGACTGGGTCACGGGAACCGACTGCGGCGCCGCGCTCAGCAGGGCGGACTCGTGCGCGATCGTGTACCGGGCCGGCGCGAACGCGAGGTACGCGGCCTGGTTCGAGAACGTCACCGGGGCGTCGGCAGCCGCGTGCGCGCGGGTGTCGAGGGTGAGGCCGTTGACCGAGAAGCTCGCCTCGTGCAGCACCGTGACGCCGAGCACCGCGAGCGGGCTGGTGTCGAAGCGCCACGAGTCGAAGACGGCCGCGTATGTCCCGGCCCTGGCCACCCGGAATTCCATCGTCTCCGGCGCCCCGTCGAGGTCGAAGGCGTAGATCACGGTGTGCACCTCGGCGGTGCCGGTGCTTGCCTGTGGGCCGGAGCCCGGGCTGCCCTGCGTAACAGTGTCGCTGACGAGCCTGATCGCGGTGATCGAGCTGAGCACGGATGCCCGAAGCAGGGTGTTCGGAAGATCCGTCGGCAGTCCCGCAGCGGTCAGCTCTGCCGCGGTCGGGGTCACCCCCGGCAGGCTCAGCGCGCTCACGGTGTCGTGCCCGGCCAGGGCGTCGAGGTACTGGCGCACGAACCCGCCCGCGCTGTACACCTCGCGGTTGAGCGAGCCGATCGCCGCGACGAGCGCGGCGACGAGCAGGACGGCAACCAGGACGACGGCGACGAGGGTTCGGCCCCGGTCGCGCAGGGCCGTACGGTCGCGGTTGCTCACGTCCACATTCTACGGGCGCGATTCTCCGCACGCGGCCGGTGGGTGACGGCGTGGGCGACGGCGTGGGCGACGGCGTGGGCGAGCGCGGGTCGCGAGCGGCGTTGTCCACGGATGCCCGGCATCCACCATCGGTACCCGCGCGGGCGGATACAGTGGAATGTTCCCACCATTCCTACTGAAAGCGACCCGTGTCCCCGATTTCGTTGTCGCGTGAGCAGGCCGAGGTCTACCAGGCCATCGAGAACACGCGCCAGAATGTCTTCGTCACCGGGCGCGCGGGCACCGGCAAGTCGACGCTCCTGAACCACCTGTCGTGGAACACCAGCAAGCAGATCGTGATCGCGGCACCGACCGGGGTCGCCGCGCTCAACGTGGGCGGGCAGACGATCCATTCGCTGTTCCGGCTGCCGATCGGGGTCATCGCCGACCACGCGATCGACCAGAACGACCAGGTCAAGAAGCTGCTCAACACGATCGACACCGTCGTGATCGACGAGGTCTCGATGGTCAACGCCGACCTGATGGACGCGATCGACCGCAGCCTCCGGCAGGCCAGGCAGCGCCCGAACGACAGCTTCGGCGGCGTGCAGATCGTCTTGTTCGGCGACCCGTACCAGCTCGCACCCGTGCCCGGCGATTCCGACGAGCGGGCGTACTTCAGCGACACCTACCGGTCGATGTGGTTCTTCGACGCGAAGGTCTGGAAGGGCGCCGAGCTGCGCATCTTCGAGCTGACCGAGGTACACCGGCAGCGGGATGCCGACTTCCGGCACATGCTGAACGCCGTGCGCTACGGACAGGTCACCGCCGAGATCGGCGGAGCGCTCAACGCGGCGGGCGCCCGCACCCCGCCGAAGGACGGCGTGATCACGCTCGCGACCCGCAACGACGCGGTCAACCGGATCAACGCGGCGGCGCTCAAGCGGCTTCCGGGCAAGGCGCTCACCGCGAAGGCGGAGGTCACCGGGGATTTCGGCGGCCGCACGTATCCGGCGGACGCGGTGCTCGAGCTCAAGGTGGGCGCCCAGGTGATGTTCCTGCGCAACGACTCCCCGCTCGACGGCGGCCCGCGCTGGGTCAACGGCAGCATCGGCACGGTCACGAAGGTGAATTCGACCGTCTTCGTCGAGATCGACGGCACGACGCACGAGGTCGAGCCGGCGGTGTGGGAGAAGTACAAGTACAGCTACAACCAGGCGACGAAGAAGCTCAGCAGGGATGTCGTCGCCGAATTCACCCAGTTCCCGCTGCGCCTGGCCTGGGCGGTCACGATCCACAAGTCCCAGGGCGCGACCTACGAACGTGCGATCGTCGACCTCGGCACCCGGGTCTTCAGCCCCGGCCAGACCTACGTGGCGCTCAGCCGGCTGACCGGCCTCGACGGCCTCTACCTCACCCGGCCGCTGCGCCCGAGCGACATCATCGTCGACGAGGACGTCCGGCGCTTCATGGGCAGTCAGGGCGCCCTCCCCGCCTCCTGACCGGGCCCGCAGTCCCCGCTTCTCCAGCGGATGCCTGGGCCCGCCGCCCGGGGACCGCCGGCTAGTGGTGGTGGCCGGCCGGGGTCCCGGGGGTCGGGGCCGCGGGAAGACCGTGCGAGCCGTGCGGGACGGCGTGCGCGCCGGCATCCGTCGCGGCAAGCGCCGGAGTGGTGAGCCCGGACACGACGAGGGCCGCGAGCGTGAGCGCCGCGAGGAAGCGCCACCCGCCCGCGGCCTCACCCGCGGCCTCACCCGCGGAGGACTGTGCCGAATTCAGGAGTTGGCGCCCCATTCGGGGTGATTCGGGGTGATTCGGGCCGAATTCGGCCTGAACTCCTGAAGTGTGAACGCGCTCGGTGGCGGTGGAGGTGGCGGGGTTGGTGGCGCGGCGGGTGCGGCGTAGGGCGAGTGCGAGGGAGCCGGCCAGGAAGAGGTCGAAGAGGGTGGCGGTCGCCATCGGCTGGAGCGGGAGACCGGTCGCGGCGGCGGGCACGCCGAGGCCGCTGCCGAGGGTCGCGACGGCGCCCCACACGAGGACGGGGATCAGGGCTCCGAAGAGCGCTGCCCCGGGGGCGAGTGCCCGCCCCCGGACCAGCGTTACAGCGCCCCAGCCGAGTTCGGCGGCGCCGAACCCGACCAGGGTGATCATGAGGAGCACCGGGGCGCTCGCACCCACGGCGAGGTGGATCGTTCCCGCGCCGATGGCGGCAAAGGAAAGCCAGAGGCGGCTGATCGGGGTCATCGAAGCTCCTGTTCGTGGGTGGGGGTGCTGGTGCTGCGGGGCCGGGTCAGGCGATCGCGGAGTTGTTCCGGACGACCTTGTCGGTGGCGAGGCCGGCCCCGAGCAGCACGATCGCGCTCGCGAGGTGCAGGAAGTGGTCTGGCGTGTTGAGCGCGAGGATGTTGAGCTCAGAGCCCGCGATGAAGAACCCGACGATGCCGAGAAGTAGGTAGACCGCACCGATGGTGGTGTTGACCGACTTGGCCGCGACGACGCTCGAGAGGCCGGCGATCAGCAGGGCGGCGCCGATCAGCAGGTGGGCGACGTTGTGCAGCGGGTTGACCGCGAAGAGGCCGAGCAGGAGCCCGCCCTGGGTGGCGATGAAGCTGACGCCGCCCGTGACGGCGAAGCCGAGCAGGCCGACGAGCAGGTAGACGGCCCCGAAGACGGTGGCGACGAGGCGGTTCGGTGAAGTGCGCATGAGAGTTCCTCCTGGTAGAGACCGCTGGGGTGCGGTTGCCAGTAATTCGGAGTGAAGCTCACAGCGGATTGGTAGGCTCGCGGCATGAATATTCCCCCGGACACCAAGGACTGGACCTGGGTGCTCGAGCGCCCCTGCCCCGAGTGCGGTTTCGTCGCCGCCGACGTCGTCTTCGCGGAGATCCCGCGGTTGATCCGGGAGAACGCCGCGGCCTGGCGCCCCGTGCTCGAGCGAGCCGATGTCGCGGTGCGGCCGGACGAGCACACCTGGTCCGCCCTGGAGTACGCGGCCCACGTCCGCGACGTGTTCCGCATCTTCACCGTCCGGCTCGCTCTGATGCGCACGGAGGACGACCCGCTGTTCCCGAACTGGGACCAGGATGCGACCGCGGTGGCGGAACGGTATGGCGAGCAGGCCCCCGACCGGGTCGCCGTGGAACTGGCGGAGGCCGCGGAAGCCGCTGCCGTCGCTTTCGCCGCGGTGCCGGTCGCCGACCTCGGCCGCGTGGGACGGCGCAGCGACGGCGCCCGGTTCACAGTGACGACGATGGGACAGTATTTCGTGCACGACCCGGTGCATCACCTGCATGACGTCACCGAGGTGTCAGAGCACCACTAGGGTCGCTGCCGCCGGTTCTGAGGCGGGCGGCGCGGGGTGACGGGCTGATGCACCGGGCGGTTCAGACCGCCGTTATGCGGTGTGCCGCCGGTTGACGACGGCACCGTAGATCAGCAGCACGATGATCGATCCGGCGATGGCGAGCAGCCAGCTGGAGAGCTGGAAGAAATCGCCGATCCCGACGCCGAAGAGGAGCGACCCGAGCCAGCCGCCGAGGATCGCGCCCACCACTCCGAGGAGCAGCGTCACGAACCACCCGCCGCCCTGGGTTCCCGGCAGGATGGCTTTGGCAATCGCTCCGGCGATCAGCCCGAGAAGTAGAAATCCGATGAAACTCATGTCAAGCGTCCTTTCGTTCACGAGCAGGGATTCGTTCGGTGTGTCAGTGCGCTTCCGCCCACTCAGACGGGAGCAGGTCAACCTCCTTCTCCGTTCTTCGTCGAACAGTGTGCCACCATCCGCCCGTTTGGTCGCGGGCTCGGGGTCCGGATGCAACCCTTTTCCGGAATATGCCGTGGGTTACGATTGCCCTGCGCCCTGCAACTGATCACCCCCGGTCTCAGCGACTGCAGTGGCACCCCCGTTCTCGCGGCGGACGCCCCGGCGCACATCGACGGAGGCCCTCTTGTCCGACAGAAAACTGCCCGTGGTCATCCAGGGCGGCATGGGCATGGCCGTGTCCTCCTGGCGGCTCGCCAACGCGGTAGCCCGCACCGGCCAGCTCGGCGTCGTCTCCGGCGTCGCCCTCGACTCCGTGCTCACGCGCAGGCTGCAGGACGGCGACGTCGGCGGCCACATCCGCCGTGCGCTCGCCGCGTTCCCGGTTCCCGCCCTCGTCGGACCCGTGCTCGAGCGGTACTTCCAGGCGGAGGGGCGAGCCGCGGGCGAGCCGTACCTTCCCGTGCCCAAGCTCTCCCTGACGCCCACCCGCGAGCAGCAGGAGCTCAGCGTGCTCGGCAACTTCACCGAGGTCTGGCTGGCCAAGGAGGGCCATGCCGGGATCGTCGGGATCAACTACATGGAGAAGGTGCAGATGGCGACCCCGCCGGCAGCACTCGGCGCCATGCTCGCCGGGGTCGACTACGTGCTGATGGGCGCCGGCATCCCGCGCCAGATCCCGCACCTCCTCGACGAACTCACCGCCGGCAGGGTCGGCACGATCGACATCGACGTGCACGGCGCCGAAGCGGATGCCGTGCACACCGTGAGCGTGGATCCCGTCGACGTCCTCGGGCTGACACCGGAGACCCTCCCGCCCCTGCACCGCCCGTTCTTCGTCGCCATCGTCTCGGCGCACGTGCTCGCGTTCTACCTGGCGCGTGATGCGGACATCCGCCCGGACGGGTTCATCATCGAGGGTCCGACGGCCGGCGGGCACAATGCGCCCCCGCGCGGCCGGCTCACGCTCGACGATGACGACCAGCCGATCTACGGCCCGCGCGACGACGCGAACATCGTCAAGATCGCCGAACTCGGCCTGCCGTTCTGGCTCGCCGGCGGCTACGGCCAGCCGGAACGCCTGGCCGTCGCGCTCGCCGCCGGCGCGCAGGGTGTGCAGGTCGGCACCCTGTTCGCGCTCAGCCAGGAGTCCGGCCTCGCGCCCGAGCTGCGCGACCAGGTGCTCGGCCGCCTCGACGCGACGGAGCTCTCGATCCGCACGGACGCCGCGGCCTCCCCGACCGGATTCCCGTTCAAGGTCGCGCAACTGCCCGGCACGCTCTCCGAACCGGCGGTCTACGCCGACCGGGTGCGCCTCTGCGACCTCAGCTACCTGCGCGAGCCCTATACCAAGAAGGACGGCACGGTCGGGTTCCGCTGCCCGAGCGAACCCGTGCACATGTACGTGCGCAAGGGCGGCACAGCCGAGGACGCCACCGGCCGCGCCTGCCTCTGCAACGCCCTCACCGCGACCGTCGGCCTCGGCCAGACCCGTAAGACCGGCTATGTCGAGGTGCCGCTGCTGACGCTCGGCAACGACATCGACGGCGCCGCCGTGCTCCTCGCGGCGCACCCCGAAGGGTGGAGCGCCGCTGACGCCGTCGGCTGGCTGCTTCGCGACGCCGCGGTCTCCCCGACCGCCCCCTGACCCCTACCTTTCCGGTCGAGAGTGCCCGCTACACCGGTCACTCTCGACCGGAAAGGTGACTCTCAGGCGGCTGGGGTGACGGTGAACTCCGCCGTCATGGTGTGGCTCGCACCGGGGTCGAGCGTGATCGCGTCCGCGCCCACGTTGCAGGTCTCGACGCAGACCATGCCCGTCCATTCCTGGGATCCGAAGTCCGCCATCGCGGCGGCCTTGTCGATCCACGGGTTCCAGACGACCGTGCTGTCCGAGCCGGTCTTCGTGACCGCGATGCGGCGGGTTCCGTCGTCGATCGTCGTCGTGGCCGTCGTGCCGGAGTAGACCCGGTCCGTCTCGGCCGTGAAGGACACGGGTTCCGGAGAACCGGGTGTGGGCGTTGCGCCCCCGACCTTGTCGAGGAACGGAACGCCCTCGAGGCCCGCGACGGTCGTGCGGTGGATGTCGTCGATCGCGAAGTAGCTGTGCAGCGCCTCCTCGACGGTCACGGCCATCGTGTCCCGGTTGATCACGGTGAGCTCGAGGCGCAGCGTCGCACCGACGGTCACCGTGTAGCGGGCCTCGAACGGATGCGGCCACGCCGACGCGCGCGTCGCCGGCGAGTCCGTGAGGTGGAACGTCAGGACGACATCGTCACCGACCTCTGCCGCACCGGACAGCTGCCACTCGGTCACGCGGGCGAACCCGTGGGCCGGCGCTGTCGCATCCGCTGCGTTCGGACCGAACCAGGGGAAGCAGATCGGGATGCCGCCCCGGATGGCGGTGCCCGGGGTGAAGCGGCTCCCCGCGCTCATCCAGAGCACGGGGGCACCGCCGGCGGGAACCCACGAGGCAACGTGCGCGCCGTGCAGGTACACCTCGGCCGAGCCGGCGCGGCCGGTGACCCGGACGATGGGAAGCCCACCGACACCGGGTGCGAGGTGGACAGATGCAGGCAGGACGGGAAGCGCTGTGGGAACGGTTGACATGGGAAACCTCCAGGGTTCACTCTCCATTTTCCCACGGAGTCTTTCCCACGGAGTCAGTCTCTCGCTGCGGGGACCGGGCAGGAGTACTGTCTGCACTAAGGACTGGGCCCTGAGCTACGGCAAAACTGAGCGGCGGCTAGCTCCGGCGCGCCAGTGCCGACGGGGAGCATGGACTCCTCCTCCGACCCGCACCCCAGTCGAGAGGACACCCGATGAGTCACGTCGAAACAGCGAGCAGACCGAATCCTGGCGCGTCCTCCCCGCGCACGGATGCCGCGATCGAGGCTGTCGAGATCACCAAGCACTTCGGCAGCACCCAGGCCCTGCACGGTGTGACCTTCACCGTCCCCCGCGGCAGCGTGTTCGGCGTGATCGGTCCCAATGGCGCCGGCAAGACCACGACCATGCGCGCGCTGCTCGACATCATCCGGCCGAGTTCCGGCCATGCGACCGTGCTCGGCACCGACTCCCGCAACGCCGGCCCCGAGCTGCGCCGTCGGATCGGCTTCCTGCCCGGAGAACTCATCCTCGAGGGCCGCATCACCGGACGGAAGCTCCTGCAGCACTATGCCGACATCTCCGGGCCGGTCCGCACCGGGCACATCGACGAACTGGCGGAACGTTTCCACCTCGACCTCGGTCAGCCCGTGCGCAAACTCTCCCGCGGCAACAAGCAGAAGCTCGGCATCGTGCAGGCGTTCATGCACGAGCCGGAACTTCTTGTGCTCGACGAGCCGACGAGCGGGCTCGACCCGCTGATGCAGCAGGAGTTCCTGCTCCTCGTCAAGGAGGCCCGCGACGCCGGCCAGACCGTATTCCTGTCCTCGCATGTCATCAGCGAGATCCAGCAGGCCGCCGACGAGGTCGCGATCCTGCGCGACGGGCGCATCATCACCGTCGCGAGCGTCGAGGCCCTGCGCCAGACGGCCGTGCGGCACCTGCGGATGACGGCCACCGGCATCCGCCCCGCCGACCTCGCCGAGCGCCTCGGCGGGCTCGACGGCATGGCCGGGCTCGTCTGCACGGCCGTCACGAGCCAGACCGGAGCGGCGGCCACCGAGGCGACCGCGACCCTCGAGGGTGCGATCCAGCCCTTCATCCAGGCCGTATCCACGCTCAGCCTCACCGACCTCGTGCTCGAGGAACCCGACCTCGAGGAATCCGTGCTCGCGCTCTACACCGCCCCGGGGGAATCCGCCGAGTCGCATCGGGCCGCCCGGGCGACCAGGAAGGTCCGCGGGACCCGCGCCGAACGGAAGGAATCGAAATGACCGCGTCCACGGCAACGGATGTCCGACGCGCGCCCCTGCCGATCTTCGGCAAGGCCTTCGCCGACGGCCGGCGCGCCATGCTCGGCTGGGGAATCGGCATCGCGGCGGCGATCTTCCTCTACCTGCCGCTCTACCCGAGCATGATCGGGACCTCCGAGATGCAGAAGCTCATCGACTCGCTGCCGAGGGCCCTGATCCGCACCCTCAACTACGACCAGATCAGCACCGGTGCCGGCTACACCCAGGCCACGGTCTTCGGCCTGATCGGGTTCCTGCTGATCGGCATCGCCTCGATCGGCTGGGGCGCGGCCATGCTCGGCGGCGACGAGGAGTCCGGCCAGCTCGAGCTCACCCTCGCCCACGGCGTCACCCGCGTGCAGGTCGTGGTGGAACGGTTCGCGGCCCTCGTGCTGAAGATCCTGTTGATCACCGCCCTGATGTTCGTGCTGATCGCACTTCTCAACGGCCCGAGCCAGCTCGGCATCGACGTCGGATACCTGGCCCAGACCTGCCTGCTCTTCGCGGGCCTCGTGTTGCTCTGCGGCAGCGTCGCGATGCTCGGCGGTGCCCTCACCGGCCGCAGGGTGTGGGGCATCGGCGCCGGCGCCTTCGTGGCGGTCGTCGGCTACGTATTCAACGCCCTCGGCAACCAGAGTGCCGACCTCGAGTGGTTGCACGGGCTCTCGCCCTACTACTGGGCCTTCGGAAACTACCCGATGACGAACGGCGGAACGCCGATCGCCTTCGTCGCGTTCTACGGCGGCTCGCTGCTCGTCGCGGCCGCGACGGCGCTCGTGCTGCGCCAGCGCGACATCGGCGTCTGAGCGCGTGCGCCGTCGGCGACGTAAAGTCGGAGAATTTCGCGACACGCCGTGATGCCGGGCGGCGGATGCTGCGAGTCGCGAAAATCTCCGACGTCACGCATCCGCTCGCCCGGTTCGCGACATGTTCGCGCCGAGCCGCAGTGTCGGCACGGTAGCGTGAAGGTCCAGCAGGTCCAGCAGGTTCAGCAAAGGAGCGCTCATGAAGGTCGTCGTCACCGGTGCCAACGGAAAAGTCGGTCGGGCCGCCGTGCAGGCGCTGCTCGCCGCCGGACACGACGTGACGGGGGTCGATCTCGCCCGCCCGGTCTTCGAGCGGGCGGTGGAGGGCGCGGCGCGCTACATGATGGCCGACCTGACCGATGCCGGCGAGGCCTTCGCCGTGATCCGCGGCGCAGACGCCGTCGTGCACACCGCGGCGATCCCGGACCCGACAGCGAACCCCGCCCACGTGGTATTCCGCACCAACCTGATGGCGACCTTCAACGTGCTCGAGGCCGCCGTGCGTTTCGGCGTGCCGCGCTTCGTCAACATCTCGAGCGAGACCGTTCCCGGCTTCTTCTTCCCGGAGCGGGACTTCCTGCCCGACTACGCCCCCGTCGACGAACAGCACCCGATCCACCCGCAGGACCCCTATGCGCTCACCAAGCACTTCGGCGAACAGCTGATGGACGCGGCCGTCGCGCGTTCCGACATCCGCTGCATCTCGCTGCGGCCGAGCTGGGTGCAGAACGAGGACAACTACGAGCAGAACCTCGGCCCGCAGGTGCGCGATGCCGCGGTGCTGAGCCCGAATCTCTGGAGCTACATCGACGCCTACGACCTCGCCGACGCGATCGTGCTCGCCGTGGAGTCCGAGTTGCCCGGCCATGAGGTGTTCTACATCGCCTCGCCGGACAACGTCGGCGGGCGCGACTTCGCCGAGATCCTGCACACGTACTACGGCGACAGGATCGAGCTGCGCCCGCTGGCCAGAACGGATGCCTCCGGCATCTCGAGCGCGAAGGCTCAGCGCCTGCTCGGCTGGGTTCCGAAGCGGTCCTGGCGGGACTACCTCGGCGCCGACGGCACGGCGCTGGTGCGCTCGTGACCTGCGTTCGTAACACGGAAGGGTTAGGCTGACGCCATTCCAGTCTCCGGTACACCCGTTCCCGTTCGTCCCACCTCCGAGCCGGAAAGTGAGCCCACCGGCATCCCCGGCGACTCAGGTTCCGGCGCCGTCGTGCTCGGCGCGCACTCCTATCCCGCCGGCCTCGTCGCCCGCGTGCGTGAGGCGACGGATGCCGCGGCCGCGGCCTGCCTGCCGTGGCTCGGCCTCGGCGACAAGATCGCCATCGACGACGCCGCTGTCACGGCCATGCGGGCCGTGCTCGCGGACGCCCCGTTCTCCGGCACCGTCGTGATCGGCGAGGGCGAGAAGGACGCGGCCCCGATGCTCGCCAACGGTGAGGCGCTCGGCCAGGGCGTCGCGCCGCTCTGCGACGTCGCCGTGGACCCGCTCGACGGCACCCGCCTCGCGGCCGCCGGTCTCCCCGGTTCGATCTGCGTGATCGCCCTCGCCCCGCGCGGCACCATGTTCGATCCGGTCGATGTCTTCTACATGGACAAGCTCATCTGCGGCGCGGCCGGCCGGGGCGTTGTCGACATCCGCCGCCCGATCGCCGAGAACCTGGCCCGACTCGCCGCCGTCACCGGGGCGGCCGTGACCGATCTCGTGGTCGTCGTGCTCGACAAGCCCCGCCACACCACGCTCATCGCCGAGATCCGGGCCACCGGCGCCGAGCTCCGTCTCGTCGGCGAGGGCGATATCGTCGCCGCCGTCACGGCAGCGACCTCGGGGACCGACGTCGACGTCGTCGTCGGTGTCGGCGGGACACCGGAGGGCATCATCGCGGCCTGCGCGGTGCGGGCACTCGGCGGGTTCATGCAGGGCCGCCTCGCACCGCAGACTCCCGAGCAGCACGCCGCGGCGATCGCGGCCGGGCACGACCTCGACCGGGTCCTCGAACTCGACGACCTCGTCGCGAGCGAGGCGGTCCTGTTCGTCTCGACAGCCGTCGGCTGAGCCGGCGCAAAGTCGGAGATTTTTGCGAAACGCCGCCGGTCCGGTCGGCGGATGCAGCGTGTCGCGGAAATCTCCGACATTACGTGATCGCGGGGGCGCGGAAACGTTAGCCGCCCTCGGCACCGCCGTAGCGCTCCGTCCGGATCCGGGCGGGATCCCGGCCCGAGCGAACGAGGGCGTCCGCCACGAACTCGACGAAGGGGGTCGCACCGCAGACATACGTCAGGGCGGTGCTGCCGAGGGGCTGAACACTCGCCGCGAGGCGGGTGAGGTCGAGGCGGCCGGGGGCGTGCGGCCATCCGCTCGGCGCACGCCGGGTGTACACCCAGTCGAGGTCGAACCGGGGAGAGACCCGGGCGAGCTCCTCGAGCTCGGCGCGGTAGTACGCCATCTCCGGTGAACGCACCGAGTAGAGCAGACGGAACGGCGACGGGTTGGTGCCCGCCTCGTGGGCGCGGATCATGGCCATCAGCGGAACAACGCCGGAGCCGCCGGCGATGAGCTGCACCGGTGCGGGTTCCTCGTCGAGCCAGACGAACCAGCCGCCGATCGGTCCGCGGATCTCGAGCCGGTCGCCCACATCGAGGCCGCGCACGAGATACGGCGACACCTCGCCGTCGGTGAGTTCCTCCACGGTGATCTCGAGGATCCCCCCGGTCGCCGCCGAGGCGAGCGAGTACGAGCGCACCGCCGTGTAGCCGTCCGGCGCGGTCAGGCGCACGTCGATGTGCTGCCCCGCGACGAGCGCGGGCAGCGCGGCGGCCTCGGGCAGCCGCATCCGGATCGTGCGTGCCGTCGGGGTCTCGGCGTAGGCCTCGACGACCAGGGCCTCGTGCCAGTCCGAGGCGTTCCACGTGGAACGGGCGGCGCTCGCCGGAAGGTCAGTCACCAGTACCGTTCTTCACGCCAGGGGTCGCCGTGCATGTGGTACCCGTTCTGCTCCCAGAAACCCGGATCGTTGCGGGTCGACAGCTCGATGCTCCGCAGCCACTTCGCGCTCTTCCAGAAGTACAGCGCGGGCACGAGCAGCCGGGCGGGGCCGCCGTGCTCCGGGGCGAGCGGCGAGCCGTCGAACTGGTGCGCCACCCAGGCCTTGCCGCCGCGCAGCTCGTCGAGTGGCACGTTGGTCGTGTACCCGCCGTAGCTGCGGGCCATCGCGAACCCCGCCTGGGTATCGACACCGTCGAGCAGCGTGTCGAGGGAGACGCCGCGCCAGCCCGTACCGAACTTCGACCAGCTCGTCACACAGTGGATGTCGACGGTCACGTCCTCCTGCGGCAGCGCCTGGAACTCGTCCCAGGTCCAGGTCGTCATCAACCCGGACTCGCTTGTGATGCTGAAGCGCCACTCCTCGGGCGTGACCCGCGGGGTCGGCCCGATCGAGAGCACCGGGAAGTCGGTGACGAGGTGCTGGCCCGGGGGCAGGCCGGGGACGGGTTCGCGGCGACGGCCCATGAAACCGGGCGAAAAGAGACCCATGGTGACTCCTCCAGAACGAACAGGCTGCGGGAATGCCGGTTCGCAAAGCCTAGCCGCGCGATTGTCAGCACGCACGGGCCGGATTAGCCTGAGCGCATGTGCGGACGATTCGCGATGGACAAGGACACCGACGATCTGATCCAGGAGTTCGTCGCGTCCGGCGGTGATTTCCGGGACTGGCGGCCGTCGTACAACATCGCGCCGACCGACCGGGTGCCCGTGGTGCGCGAGTGGGAACACGACGGCACGATCACCCGCGAGGTCGATGCGGCGACCTGGGGGCTCAAGCCCGCCTGGTCGACCGGCGGCAACCGACCCGCGCCGATCAACGCCCGGATCGAGACGGTTGCCACTAATGGCATGTTCCGCACGGCCTTCGATTCCCGGCGCTGCATCGTCCCGATGACGGGCTACTACGAGTGGGAGAGCCTCCCGGACGGCAAGCAGCCGCACTTCATCCACGGCGGCGGGCTCCTCGCCGCGGCCGGACTCTACGCGGCGCGCAAGGAGCCTGATGATTCCTGGTCCCACAGCATGACGATCATCACGCGGGAGGCCCGCGACGCGTCCGGCGAGATCCACGACCGGATGCCCGCATTCCTCGAACGGAATGTCTGGGACGAGTGGCTCAGGCCGGGCAAACTCACCGACCCGAATCACCTGCTCGACCTCCTCGACCGAACCTCCAGCGCCGTCGCGGCACACATCGAGAGCTATCCGGTCTCCCGGCGGGTGAACAGCGTGCGGGTGCCCGATGCCGAGCGGCAGGACCCGGCGCTCATCCGGCCGTTGGCCTGAGGCGCAGAATGGAAGGGCGGCCGTCGACTCGGGCCGTTTCTGGAGATGCTCCATGCCCGTCCCGTCCGCCCAACCGACAGCATCCGTTCTGCACACCCCGCTTGCCCCGAGCCGCGCGCTGCTCGCGCGGGCGCACCGCGTCATCGTGATCGCCGGCGCCGGGATGAGCGCCGACATCGGAACCCCCGTCTACTGGACCGGAGACAACGCGGCGTACGGCGACACCGTCTCGCACTACGGCCACACGAATCTCGAGCACTCCTGCGCGCCGCTCTGGCTCGAGGAACCCGACCAGCAGGCCGCGTTCTTTCGCGAAACCTGGCGGGGGATGCGCGAATCGGAGAAGCCCGCCCGGCCGGCCGACCCGTACTTCGTGCTCCAGGACTGGCTGGATGCCGCGGCGAAGGACTACTTCGTGCTCACCTCCAACGTCGACACCGCCTTCACCGACCACGGCTTCCCTGCTGAGAAGCTCCTCGAGATCCACGGCGCCTACGATCGCTCCCAGTGCCTCGCCGAACCGGAGGCGCACGGCGTCTTCCCGACCGTCGACCCGGGCCTCGCCACCACCGTCTGCCCGACCTGCGGCAGTCTGGCCCGGCCCAACGTGCTGTTCTTCGACGACTACTGGTTCAACAACGCGGCGAACGAACTCCAGGAGGAGGACTTCCTCGACTACCAGCAACACCTCGCCGCGGAGGACGCCGGCAGCACGGTCATCCTCGAGGTGGGGGTCGGCCTCACCGTGATGAACCTGCGCAACCTGACCTGGGACCTGCACTCCCGCTACGACCTCCCGATCGTGCGGATCAACCCGTTCCACGTCGGCCGCGGCGATGACGTGTCCGCGGGGACCGCGCCGATCTACGAGCACCAGCTCACCGCGCTCGTCGGGCTCCGCGCCCTGCTCGGGTAGCCGGGCGGAACGCTACGGACCGGTGGGCCTGTCCGGTGGGCCGGGCGGCGGCGTCAGCACCTCCACGTTGTTCGCCCGGAAGGCCTTGGCCAGGTCGGCCGGCGGGGCCTGGTCCGTGACGAAATAGTCTGCCCGGCCCAGCTCGGCGACCTGGGCGAAAAGCTGGCGCCCGAACTTCGTTGAGTCCGCGAGGATCGCGACACGCGAAGCCCGGGCGACCATCTCGCTCATCATGACCGCCTCGGCCAGATTGCTCGTCGAATATCCGCCATCGGCCGAAACGGCCCCCACCGAAATCAGGGCCAGGTCGCAGCGCACGTCGAGGTCGTTCCCGTTGCCGGCGAACTGAAACCCGACGGGTCCGATGGTCGACTGGCCGCTGAGTCGCACGGCGCCGCCGAAGACATACAGGTCACGACAGACATCCGGTGGCATCTCGATCGGAATGCGGAGGTTGTTGGTGGCCACCGTCAGGTTGCGGTGCTTGTCCAGGTGGCGCACCGCTGCCAGCGTCGTCGTGCCGGCGTTGATCATGATGACGGAGCCGTCCTGCACGAGGCCGGCCGCCAGCGCGCCGATCCTGTCCTTCGCGGATGTCTGCAGCCGCAATCGGAGGTCCAGCTTCTTCTCCGTGGTCTCCATGACCGATTGGCTGACCGCACCGCCGTGGGTCCGGACCAGTACCCCGTCGGCGTCGAGCTGGTCGAGGTCCCTTCGGATGGTGTCGGCCGAGACCCCGAAGTGCTCCGCGAGGGCTCCGACCGTGACCTGTCCTGCCTCCGACACGAACAGGGCGAGATCGGCCTTGCGTCCCGCGGGTAGGCGGGCGGCCTGATCGGGCCGGTTCGAGCGCGGGGTTGTGGAATGGGACATGCCTGATATTAGCATTTTCTTGCATTTTCACTCAGTACTTTGTCGATTTGATCGGGATAATCCCGGACATTCACGCATGACCATGCATACAGGCGAGACTCCCGAGCGGTCGGCCCTCCCCGTAAATTCAGTGAAGTCACGGCATATGCCGTCACAAATTGATGCTTTTGTATGCTTGACGATCAGCAATTCACTCCGCTACCATCATGCAACAAGGCGCAGAAAAGCGCATACAACAGCAGAACACAGCAAAACTTGGAATGGAGAACCATGAATAGCAAAGGCGCTATGGTCCGGAGGGCCGTCGTCCCTCTTGTCGTCGCAGGCATGGCCGTCACCCTGATCACCGGGTGCAGTACCAGTAGTTCGGTTACCGCGACCGCAGACCCGAACGAGAAGGTCACGCTGGAATTCTCCCAGTGGTGGGAGCCGGAACTTCCAGCGGGGGCACTGCGCACCCTGATGGACGAATTCCAGACGGAGAACCCGAACATTACGGTCAAGCTGCTCAGCGCGCCGTACGCGGCAACCAAGGACCAGACTGTCGCCGGCGCAGCCTCGGGAGTCATGTCCGACGTTGTGGGACTTGACGGGGCGTGGGTGAGTGACTTCGCCAAGCAGGGCGCGCTTGCCGACCTCTCCCAGCTGATGAAGGATGCCGGGTACGACGAGAGCCAGCTGGCCAGTCAGGTCAAGATCAAGGACTCGACCTTCATGATCCCGGTGCTCAACTTCGTCTATCCCATGTTCACCAACGACGACCTGCTGGCCAAGGCCGGCGTCACGGCACCGCCCACCAACCGGACTGAGTTCACCGCGGCAGCCGAAGCTGTGACCAAGAGCGGGGACGCCAAGGGCTGGGTCCTCCCGCTTTCGCTCCAGGCGCCGAACGGAATCCAGAATGACGTCATGTCCTGGGCGTGGGCATCGGGCGGGAGTATGCTCAAGAAGGGCGCCCCGGACCTCACGAACGCCGATGTCACGAGCGCGACCAACTACGTGAAGGACCTCTGGGACAAGGGCGTCATCGCCCCCGGTTCCCTCACCATGACGGAACAGGACAAGGTGGAGGAATTCACCAACGGCCGTGTCGGCATGATGATCGACTCCCTGTCGCACGTCACGAGCATCCGGGAGAAGAACCCGAACCTCAAGTTCAGCATTTCGGCGATTCCCGCGACGGACGGTTTCACCGGCAAGCGCGGCATCCCATACGCGTCCTGGGGCATCGGCGTCTCCGACACCGGAAAGCACAAGGCGGAGGCCTGGAAGCTCGTGCAGTTCCTGATGAGCGAGAAGACCAACTCCACGCTGTCGACGCTCGCACACGCCTTCCCCGGGAACACGACGTCCACACCGGACTTCACCGGGACCGACCCGCTGTTCAAGACAGCGTTCGACATCTACAAAAGTGGCACGCCTGTCAACGAATTCGTCGGGCTGCCGGTCGCCGAACAGCTGATGCGTGACTTCGACGAGCAGTTCCAGGGCGCGCTGACCGGAACCCAGTCGGTCGACGACATGCTGACCAAGGCCCAGGCCGCCTGGACGGCGAAGTTCTAGCCGTTCCGGCGCACCCCAGCCTCGCGTGGCCGCGTCAGGACTCGTTCCCGGCGCGGCCACCCAAACTCAAGGAGGGACCACGTCTTGAGAACCACACGCACCACGGGTGCTGAGCCGAGGACCGCGGCGAAGTCGCTGACCGGCAGGCTCACGCCCTACGGATTCATCTCCCCGACCGCGGCCCTGCTCTTCGTCCTGATGTTCATCCCGATCGCCATGGTCATGGGCTACTCGCTCATGGACAACGTCATCACCAACAAACATCCGGAGTTCGTCGGGCTGGACAACTACGTCAAGGTGCTCAGCAACGGCGTCCTGCCGACTGCCGTGCTCAATACGGCGATCTTCACCATCGTCAGCGTCATTGCCCACCTCGTCCTCGGCCTGTTGTTCGCCATGATGCTCAACACGAAACTGCTCAGCAATCTCACCACGGGTCTCTTCCGGGTGATCTACGTACTGCCGTGGCTGTTCACGGTCGCCATCATCGCCATCCTCTGGCGACTGCTGCTCAATCCGAACGGCGTCATCAACTACGTCCTGGTCGGCCTCGGGATCACTCCCACGGGCATCGAGTGGCTGTCGACGCCGGGGACGGCGTTGCTTGCCGTCACCTTCATCAACATCTGGGCCGGGTACCCGTTCTACATGGTCAGCCTCCTGGCCGGCCTGCAGGGAATTCCGACGGACCTCTATGAAGCAGCCAAGGTGGACGGCGCTTCGGCGCTCCAGCAGTTCTGGCACATGACCCTGCCTCAACTCAAGCCCATCATCATCAGCATGTCCCTGCTCGACGTCATCTGGACGTCGCAGCAGTTCGCGCTGATCTGGATGACCACGGGCGGTGGGCCTATCAACGCAACCGAGATGCTGAGCACGTTCACGTACAAGCTGGCCTTCAGCAACTACGAGTTCTCCCAGGCGTCCGCGAGTGCCGTCCTGCTCCTGATCGTGTCGACGGTCCTCGCTTACGTCTATGCCCGATACCAGAAAGCGCGGGAGTGAAATGGTTGCGACCAAACGACGGGTTCACCTGGCGAAGAAGACCGGACTGTTCATCGGACTGCTGATCGGCGCCGTCTTCGCCGGCTTCCCGGTGTTATGGATGGCTTCGAGTTCGTTCAAGTCGAATACGGAGATCTTTGCTTCCCCGCCGAAACTCATCACGGATAACTTCTCCTGGGATGCGTACACGTCGATCCTGACCGACCCCACCAAGGTGCGGTTCTTCATCAACAGCTACGTGGTGTCCTTGTCCGTCACGGTGTTGACTCTGCTCATCGCCATTCTCGCGGCGTATGCCTTCAGCCGATTCGAGTTCCGGTTCAAGAAACCCCTGAACATGATCATCGTGAGCGTGCAGGGCGTGCCTCCCATCACTCTGCTCATCCCGTACTTCGGGTTGATGGTGACCCTCGGCCTGTACAACACCTACCTGGGCCTAATCCTGACCTACATGGTGTTCACCCTGCCGTACGCGATCATCATGATGACCGGCTACTTCAACACCCTGCCCAAGGAACTGGACGAGGCGGCCCGGGTCGACGGGGCGAGTGCGATGGGAGCGCTGTGGCGAATCCTGGTGCCGATCTCCATCCCGGGCATCGTCTCGGTCGGCATCTACACCTTCATGATCTCGTGGAACGAGTTCCTCTTCGCGCTGACCCTGACCCGCACCCAGGACATGCGCACTGTGCCCATCGGCATCCAGCTTCTGATGGGTCAGAACTCCTACGAGTGGAACCAGATGATGGCGATGAGCATCCTCGGGTGCATCCCGGTCCTGCTCCTCTTCCTCTTCTTCCAACGCTTCTTCATCGGCGGCATGACCGCAGGAGCGGTCAAGAACTAGCCGCGTCTGTCTTTTCCCTCTCGTTTCACCCCAACCAAGGAGAACCCCCGCATGTTAATTAATGGCATCGACCTTCTGGCCGTCGCGAACGCGAACGACTTCGCTGTCCCGGCGTTCAACGTCAGCGACTACGCGATGATGAACGGTCTCTTCGAGATCAGCGAGGAGAAGAACTCACCGCTGATCATTGCGATCCACCCGGACGAACTGAGTCACATCGGCGTCGACATGCTTCCCGCGATCATTGCGCGCGCTCACCGCGCGACCGTGCCGGTTACCATCCACCTGGACCACGGGGCGACCTACGAGCAGGTGCTCGTGGCCATCCAGAGCGGTTTCACTTCCGTCATGATCGACGGATCCCTGCTTCCGTTCGCCGACAACGTGGCGATCACCAAGCGGGTCGTCGATGCAGCGCATGCCGTGGGAATTTCTGTCGAGGGTGAGCTCGGCACGATCGGCAAGACCGACAGCGAGGCCGAAGACGGCACGGCGAACATCATCTTCACCGATCCCGACGACGCGGTGAAGTTCATCGCATCCACCGGCGTGGACAGCCTGGCCATTGCCATCGGCACGAGCCACGGAATCTATCCCGCAGGTATGAAGCCAGAACTCAAGCTCGACCTGCTCCGCGAGATCACCGGCAAGGTCGGCATCCCCCTGGTCCTTCACGGCGGGTCCAACAACCCGGACCAGGAAATCGGCGAGGCCGTGCGGCTGGGCATCAATAAGATCAATATCTCGAGCGACATCAAGTCGTCGTACCACTCCAAGATGCGCGAGGTCCTGGCCGACCCGGGTGTCCGGGAGCCGAACACGATCCAGCCGCCCTGCGTCGCCGCCATGAAGGTCACCGCGGCGCAGAAGATCGACCTGTTCAACGCGGCCGGAAAAGCAGCACTCTACTAATCGATTGGCACACATCTCCATGCGCGAAAAACTGGTGTTGGGGCTCGGCGGCACCGTCGACTACGAGATCGCCTGGGACTCCCGGGTGATCGAGCACCTCATCCGCGAATACTCCATTCGCGCGTCGGAGCTGGATGCCTCGATCCCGGTGATGAGCGAGCGGGACCTGGTCGTCACGTTGCTCGCGTTTCTCGCGGGCGGTGCCGGAGGAGAGCGATTCGTCGCCTCCTCCGACATCGTGGAGACGTTCGCCGCCCGGTTCGATCGGAGGATCACCCTGGGCGGCACGTGCGTGCGCGCCGCGATGGCGATGCAGGCGCTCGGTGTCGAGAGCACGGTGCACCTGGTCAGCATCGACGATCACGTTCGCAGGCTGCTCCCCGCGGGATGCGCCTATCTCTGCAGCGCGGATCACGACACGACCGACCCGCATCTCATCGTCCAGTTCAGCGCGGGTGCGCGTGTCCAGGCCGGGGACATCGACCTGGATGCGCCGCACCCGAACCGGGTCATCTACGCCAATGATCCACCGAACGAACGGCTGCTGCTGAGCGAGGGTCTCGGAGAGGCGCTCCGAGAGGCCGAGATATTCCTGATCTCCGGGTTCAACGTCATCCAGGACACGGACCTGCTCCGAGAACGTTTGCTGGACATCCGGCAGCACATGCAACAGTTACCGCTCGATGCCGTCGTCTACTACGAGGACGCCGGATTCCATGTCCCGGCGATGAGTCGGTACGTGCGCGACGCCCTCATCGGGGTGATCGACGTGTACAGCATGAACGAGGATGAAATGCAGGCCTACCTCGGACGCCCCGTCGATCTCCTGGCCGTCGACGAGGTGGCCGAGGCCCTCCGGGAATTGCAGCTCCTGATCCCCGCCGCGACCCTGGTCGTGCACACGAAGTACTGGTCACTCGCCCTCGGTGAGTTGGCAGCGTCCTATGCCGCGAGCCTGCAGGGGGGTATCACCATGGCGAGCACGCGGTATTGCTACGGGGACGATTTCACCGAGCGGGACTACCGGGAGATCGACAGCCGGGTGCCCAGCGTGCTCGGCACCCGTTTCGCTGCCGACCTCGAGGACCGGATGGGCCCCACTGTCCGGTGCCTGCCCGCGTTCGCGCTCACCGTGGCCGCGCCGACAACCATCGGACTGGGCGACTCGTTCGTCGGCGGGTTCATCGCGGCGCTGGCTCGGCGCTAGCCGGCCCTCGCGCCCCGCTCGAATAGCCGGGCGCCAACCGGGACTAGGTGGACCACTCAGCGGCCATCCACTCGGCGAATGTCATGGGGCCCTCGGCCGCGTCCGCGGTACCGCGCAGCACCCCGGAACGCATCCCGCGCCAGTACGCGCCGGGCAGGGACACCCCGAGTGCTGGCAGCCGTCGCCCCTCGGCCCGGATGACGGCGCGCACCATGTCGAGGAGGGTCTCATCGCGCGGACCGCGCAGGTCGCGGTGACGCCCGCGCCCGGTGCCCTCGGCGATCGAGACGAGCGCAGCGGCCACGTCGACGGCCGCGACCGGACGCAGCAGCCCGGCGGGGACCAGCGCGATCGGGCCGAACGACGCACGATCGAGCACCTGCCGCGCGAACTCGTGGAACTGGGTGGCCCGCAGGATGCTGAACGGCACCGGCCCGGCGGTGACGAGCCGCTCCTGCTCGACCTTCCCGGCGTAGTATCCGAGCGGCAGGTAGTCGATTCCGACGATCGACAGCGCCACGTGGTGTCCCACCGACTGGCGCACTTCGGCATCGAGCAGGTGCCGGGTCGCCGCGCCGAAGAAATCGACGGATGCCGCGGCCGAGGTGCTCGCCACGCTCGTGACGTCGATCACGGCATCCGCTCCCGTGAGCGCCGCGTCGAGTCCGACGCCCGTGCTGACGTCCTGCCCGGTCGACCGGGACAGCGGGACGACGTCGTGACCCCGGCGCTCGGCGGCAACGACGACGTGCCTTCCGACGGTGCCGGTCGCGCCGGCGACAGCAATCCTCATGATGCGACCTCCTCGCTGGGAATGCTAGCGCCCTCGAGCTGCGCTCCGCAGGCACCGCCGAGGCCGGGCGTGGTCAGGAAGGGAGGGTGCCCCGGGGCATGACGACGATCAGGAAAGTCGCGATCGGTCCCAGGAGGAGGGACAACAGCCACCAGATCAGCCGGCCGCGCCCCTTCGACTCCGCCAACCCCGCGTTCACGAGGGTCAATGCGAACCACCATCCGCCGAACGTTGCCTGATTTCCGATGTCCATGGCCTCATGATCGCAGACGTGCGGCCCAGGCGTCGTCCGGCATCCTTCCGATCGGTTCACGGCAACCGTCGACAGGAGAGCTCACGGGCTCGTGACCGGCCGCCCATGGGCAAGACTGGGACCACGGCTTCCGGAAGGCAGGCACCATGGACGTACAGCTGCTCCTCGTGATGACCGGCGCCCTCTTCATCGCGGCCTTCGCACACCGCCGGGGAGCGCAGGCCGGCATCATCACGGTCACGCTCGCCGCCGCGCTCTCGTTCCTGCCCGGACTCCCGCGGCTGCAGCTCGACCCGCACCTGATCCTCGGGGTCGTGGTGCCGCCGCTGCTGTACTCCGCCACCCTGAACTTCTCGCTCTTCGCGTTCCTCAAGAACCTCCGCAGCATCCTCGGCCTCGGCGTGGGGCTCGTCGTCTTCACGACCGTCGTCGTCGGATTCCTCACCTCGTGGCTCGCGCCGGAACTCGGCCTGGCCGGTGCGCTCGTCCTCGCCGCCGTGGTCGCCCCACCGGACTCCGTCACGACCGTGAGCCACGGACGCGAGCTCGGCCTCCCCCGTCGCACGGTCTCGATCCTCACCGGGGAGAGCCTGGTCAACGATGCGGCGGCGCTCACCCTGTTCGCCGTCGCGGTCGCAGCGGTCACCGGCGACGCCGGCTTCATCGAGAACCCGTTCCTCTTGTTCGGCTGGGAGGCCGTGATCGGGCTCCTCCTCGGGGTGATTCTCGGCCGGCTCATGTCGGCGGTGCGGGCGAAGGTGGGGAACCCCACCATCGAGAGCGGCCTCAACCTGCTCGTGCCGTTCCTGGCGTATTTCGCCGCCGAAAGCCTGCACGCCTCCGGCATCATCGCGGTCGTCGCCGCCGGCTTCACCGTGAGCCTGGCCAACTACCGCACGGTGCCCGCGGGCACTCCCTCCACGGCGTTCCGCACCCGGCTGCAGGAGGCCGCGCTCTGGCCCGTGGTGGACCTGCTCCTGGAGGCGTTCGTCTTCGCGTACATGGGATTGCAGTTCCGGTTCGTTCTGGAAGACCTGGCCGAGTCGAGCACCCCGACCGGATCGACGATCGGCCTCGCGCTGATCGTGCTCCTGGCCGTGGTGCTCTGCCGCTTCGCGTGGGTGTACTTCAGCTACGGTCGGTCGCAACTGGCCCTCCTCGTGTACGCCAAACGCCTCGCCCGCTCGCTCGAACCGGCGGCGATGGTCCGCCGACGTGACCGGCGTGATCGGCGCGGGCCGTCCGGTGGCCGGGGCGGTCGCGGCGGGCCCTCCGGCGGTCGGGGTAGGCCGGGCGAGTCTGCTGGTCGCCGCCAGGGCGGCCGCGACCTCGCCCACATCGAGACCCTCACGCCGCCGGAGAACCTGCTCGTCTCCTGGACCGGGATGCGCGGCATCATCACCCTCGCCGCGGCCGGCGGTATCCCCCTCACGATCGCGTCGGGGGCACCTTTTCCCGGCCGCACCCTCATCCAGACGGTCGCGTTCATCGTCGCGGTCGGCACCCTGCTGCTGCAGGGGGCGACGCTGCCGCTGCTCGCCCGGATGCTGCGCATCGACACGAGCGCGGAAGACGCCGAGATCGAGGAGGGCCGGGCCAGGGCCCGCGCCGTCGCGGACGCCGCCGGGGCCGCATCAGACGATGCGACCGCTCCGGTCGACGAGTACGCGGGCGCCAGCTTCGACCGCCAGCGCAATGCCCTGACCCGGGCGGTGCGGGAACGCGCGATCGACCCCGCGAGCGCGACGGACATCATCCGTGAGATCGATGCCCGGCAGGAAGCGGCGACACCGCCCCTCGACTGACCGTGAACCGAGCGGCGTGCGGGCAAAGCTGCTAAACAGGGGTGCGCTCGCACACTCCGAGCGCACGGGGGGCGTCGCATGGTTCAGGGTTCTCGAGAGCGGATGCCGTCGGGCACGCGCTCCTTTCGCGGTGCGTCCGTCTCCGGCCGGCGCGCGCTCGCAGCCATCGTCCTGTGCCTCCTGGCGACGGGCGCCCTCACCGCCTGCTCGCCTCAGGGGAACGCCGCGAACAAGTGGATGCGCGACCACCCCATCGTCCAGTCGTCCTCGATGCACCTGGATGGGTGCGAGGCGATGTGCGACCCCAGCGTCAGCGCGAAGATCAAGGACTCCGCCACCGACGACCAGGTGCGCCAGCTCGCGCGGGACTCCGCGCAGTACCTCGCCGGGAAGAACGCCCTCAGCATCTCGCTGGAATATCACAGCGTGACACTGTTCGTCGAGGAGGACGCGACGACAACGTCTGCCCTGGCTGACATCCTGATCGCCATCACCCACGACCCCGCTGTCACCGACGGGATGGTCGATACCCGGGGCCTCGATCTCGTCACGACGAAGGCTCAGCTGTTGCCCGTGTACACCGCTTACAGCGCGGGGAGCCCGGCCCCCGTCAGCGTCCGAACCTCGTGGGGCGGGGACGGATTCTCCCTCTCGAATGAGGCTCCGCAGCTCGCCGCGGACGGCGGGGCGCCGACCTGCCTCGCCAACGCGAACCTCCTCGCCGTGGTGGGAGATCTCATCGCCGACCCGGAGGTCACGTCCCTGGACGCGTCGATGTGTTCGGACACGAACGTCGGGACGATTGACATCGCGGCCGTGACGCGTGTCGCAGTCGTCCTCCAGCCCCTCGCGGCCGACCCGTTGCTGGCTGCCAACACCTTCACCGTCTCCGTCGACGGCGACCTGGCCTCCGATTCCCTCCGTACGGTGACGGCGGCCAGCGCCGGCTACGGTCCGTTCCTCGACTTCCTGGGGGCACTCCCGGGCGTGACGACCTACCGGACCACTGCCGACGGCACGATCGCCGTCTCGCCGGTGGCCGCCGGCCAGTGCGCGGCCGTCACGACGGCGATCGACGCCGAGCCGCGCCCGGCGGGGGTCAGTAAGGTGGCCGTCAGCTGCGGTTCGTACGGGGTCTACGTGAACGGCGACGGGACCGTTCCGGCCCAGCTCGGCCTGGTCGCCGCGCTCGCCGCGCTCGGGGCCGGAGACGCGGCGGTCCCGGTGTACGTCTCGCCGACCCGGTTGTCGCTCACGCCGCACCAGTACACCCCGGTGCTGGGGCGCCAGATCGTCGACGCCGTCATCGCGAGCGGACTGTGGAAGACCCGGCCCACCGAAATCGCCGTCTTCGACCGTCCGACCGTTTTCACCGTCGAATGGGAAGCCGGAGGAGAAGCGTCGCGGGCAACCCGTTCCGATGCCACCGACCCGACGAAGAAGCTCCTCGCCGACCTCGACGCGCAGTGGACCGCCCAGCGCCTCGCGCAGTCGTAGCACCTGTGTAGACCCCTACCATCGCGCTTCACCACCGGAGGAGAACGGCCGTGTTAGTACCCCAGAGAAACAGGGAAACGAGTTCGACGACCGGCGGGATGAACCTGTTGGTCGCGTGGGTGCTGTTCAGCGTTGCGCCGCTCTTCCTGTTGGGGGGTGCCCTGTTCGTCGTCCAGGGGAATCTGCTCATGGGACTGGTGATCGCGGCCGTTGCCTATTTGCCCGTCAGCTTCGGTCGCACTCACTTCCGGGCCGGGCGTCTCGAACGGGCCGCGTATCGCACCTACCTCAGTGAGCACCCCACGGAACCGGGGACACGTCGGCCGCGCCGGGACCCGCGGGAAGCCGAGGCGATCAGTGCTGAGGAGGCCCGGATCAGGGGCGAGGAGTGGGACAGGGAGGTGCAGACCACCTTCATCGATGAGGCCGAGAGTGCTGGGGACCTCTCTGCGGTGTTGCTGCTCCGGAGCGAAACGCCCGCCGAATCCGTCCGGCGCCTCGACATCACACGTCCGAGCGACCTCTGACGGCCTCCGCGGATTCCCACCGTAGCGGTGTGGGTCACGCCCGCTGCGCGGTGAGCTGCTTGACCATTTCGAGCTCCCGCGTCGTCGGGTCGAGGTCGTATGGCGCGGTCACTCCGGTTGCCGCGAAGCCGCGGTGCTCGTACGCGGCACGGGCACGGTCATTGTGCTCGTGCACGTGCAATGTGAGCCGACCCGATTCCGTGAGCGCCCAGCCCTCGATCCGCGACAGCAGGGCATCCGTCACTCCCGCCGCCCCGCCGCGGTAGTCCGGCGCGACGTAGACGCCGACGAGCAGCGGGCCGGTGGCCTCGTCGGGAATGTAGCCGGCCATCGTGCCGATCCAGCGGCCGGACGGCGCGATCGCCACGACCACGATGGAATGCTCGGTGGTGCCGCGCGCACCGCGCATGGTCCATTCGGCCTCGTCGTGCGCGAGCGCGACGTCGAAGGTCTCCCCGAAGGCGAGGGGCGTGTCGCGGAGCATTTCCAGGCGAAGTTCCCGGATCTCGCGCCAGTCTGCTGCCGTCGTACTGCGAATCGTGAAGCCCTCGGTCATCATCCACGCACGATAGCAGGGAAGCGCGCCGGGCCACGGGGAGGCGCCGCGCTCGCCGCGTTCGTGCCGCGTGCGTGCCGCACACGCGTCGACTTGACGACTCTCTCCCGGAGTGCCACACTCGCAATATCTGATTAATCAGATTAATCTGATTAATGAAATTCAGCGTCAACCTCGCTGTGCCCGCAGTCAGCGGAGCGCGGTGACCTGGGCCTGACAATGAGGTCGCGCCGACGCGTCCTCGCGAGAGGACGACGATGTACTCATCCACACCAGCCGGACTGACGGACGCCACCCCACCAGCCCGCGTCAGCAGCGACCCGCACACCCCTGTCGGCGTGCCCGACCGGCACCCGGTCCTGGTCGTGATGGGGGTCTCCGGCTCGGGCAAGTCGACCGTAGCCGCTCTCCTCGCCGGCCAGCTCGGGTGGGACTTCGTCGAGGGCGACGATCTGCACCCCGCGGCGAACGTGGCCAAGATGGCGTCGGGCAGTCCACTCACCGACGAGGACCGCTGGCCCTGGCTCGACACCGTGTCGTCGTGGATCGTCGGGCACACCACGGCAGACCGTCCCGGCATCGTCACCTGCTCGGCGCTGAAGAAGAAGTATCGGGACGTGCTGCGCGAGCAGAACGTGATCTTCGTGCACCTTGTCGGCTCGAAGGAACTGCTCGGCGCACGGATGTCCGCCCGACTCGACCACTACATGCCGGCCAGTCTTCTCGATTCGCAGCTGGACACCCTGGAGCCGTTGGATTCCGACGAGCGGGGCATCCTGATCGACGCGGCGAGGCCGCCGGCCGAGGAGGCCGCCAGGATCGTCACGATGCTCGGCCTGCGACCGGCCGCCGGCTCGTCCGCACTCGGTGCGGCCACACCGGGGCCTTCCACCGCTCAGCTGCCGGTCACCACCGCGGTGATCCATCCGGTCGTCGAAGCGGTCACGCGCCGCATCATCGAACGCAGCGCAGGAACCCGGGCGCGGTACCTGGCCCGGATCGACGCCGCCGCGGAGCAGGGACCGACCCGCGGTCGCCTGGGCTGCGCCAACCTCGCTCACGGGTTCGCCGCCACCGGCCAGCAGGACAAGGCCGCGCTGCGCGCCTTCGTGAAACCGAACATCGGGATCGTGTCCTCCTACAACGACGTGCTCTCCGCCCACCAGCCGTTCGCGGCCTACCCGGCGATCCTCAAAGACGCCGTCCGGAAGGCCGGAGGCATCGCACAGGTCGCGGGCGGCGTGCCCGCCATGTGCGACGGCATCACCCAGGGCAGGGACGGCATGCAGCTGTCGCTGTTCAGCCGGGATCTGATTGCCATGGCGACCGGTGTCGCGCTGGCCCACGACCTGTTCGACGGCGCGCTTCTCCTCGGCGTCTGCGACAAGATCGTGCCCGGCCTGGTCATCGGCGCCCTGGCCTTCGGTCACCTCCCGGCCATCCTGGTGCCGACGGGCCCGATGAGCTCGGGGATCCCGAACAAGGAAAAGAGCCGCATCCGCGAGCTCTATGCCGAGGGACTGGCCGACCGGGAACAACTACTCGAGGCCGAGACGGCGTCGTACCACTCCGCCGGCACCTGCACCTTCTACGGAACGGCGAACTCCAACCAGATGCTGATGGAAGTCATGGGCCTGCATCTCCCCGGAGCGAGCTTCGTCAGCCCGGACTCTCCGCTGCGCGAGGCGCTCACCGCGGCGGCGGCCCGCCAGGTGGTCGCGCTGACCGAGCTGAAAGACCAGTACACCCCGATCGGACGCGTGGTCGACGAGAAGTCGATCGTGAATGGGGTCGTTGCCCTCCTGGCCACGGGAGGGTCGACCAATCACACGCTGCACCTCCCGGCCATCGCGGCCGCCGCGGGGATCCAGCTTACCTGGCAGGACTTCGCGGACCTGTCCGAGGTCGTTCCCCTGTTGGTCCGCATCTACCCGAACGGCCCCGCCGACATCAACCACTTCCACGCCGCCGGGGGCACGGCGTTCCTGATCGGCCAGCTGCTCGACGCGGGCCTGGCGCACCCCGACGTCCGCACCGTCGCCGGCGCAGGGCTCGACGCATACCGCCGGGAGCCGGTGCTCGACGGAACCACCCTGAGCTACCGGCCCGGGCCCGCCGTGAGTCTCGACACGGACGTGCTGCGGCCCGCCTCGGCGCCCTTCGCACCGAATGGCGGGCTCCGGATGCTGAACGGCAACCTCGGCAGCGCCGTCATCAAGGTCGCGGCGGTGGCGACCGAACACCACGTCATCGAGGCGCCCGCTGTGGTGTTCGACGACCAGCACGTGTTCCTCGCGGCGTTCGAGGCCGGTGAGCTCGACCGTGATCTCGTGGCCGTGATTCGCTACCAGGGTCCGTCCGCGAACGGGATGCCCGAGCTGCACAAGCTCACCCCTGCCCTCGGCATCCTCCAGGATCGCGGCTATCAGGTCGCGCTCGTCACCGACGGGCGGATGTCCGGAGCCTCCGGGAAGATCCCGGCCGCCATCCACCTCACCCCCGAAGCGGCAGCGGGCGGCCCGATCGGCCGCATTCGCGACGGCGACATCCTTCGCCTCGACGCGACGGCGGGCACTCTCGACGTCCTCGTCGGCGACGACGTCTTCGCCGCCCGAGAGGTCACCGGTGCCGCGCTCGACGACGCCAGCTGGTCCGGCACCGGCCGGGAACTGTTCTCGGTCTTCCGCCGGCACGTCGGCCCGGCCGACCGCGGCGCCAGCGTCATCACCAACACCCACGAAGGAGCCCTCTGATGTCTACCCTGAACGCCGCTCAATTGCTCGATCTTGCTCCCGTGATTCCCGTCGTCGTTATCGACGATGCGGATCGCGCGGTGGAACTGGCCCGGGCCCTCGTCGCGGGTGGCCTGCCGGTCATCGAGGTGACGCTGCGCACCCCCGCCGCACTGCGTGCGATCAGCGCGATCGCCGAGCAGGTGCCCGGAGCCGTCATCGGCGCCGGAACCGTGAACAACCCGGTGCTCGTGCGCCGGGCCACCGAGGCCGGCGCCCAGTTCCTGATCTCGCCCGGGTCGACCGATGCCCTGCTCGACGCGATGGACGCATCCGGTCTGCCCTACCTGCCGGGAGCGGCGACCGCGTCGGAGGTCCTGCGGTTGATCGAGCGGGGACATCCGCAGATGAAGTTCTTCCCCGCCGAGGCGTCCGGCGGCCACGCCGTGCTGCGCTCGCTCGCGTCGCCCCTGCCCGAGGCTCGGTTCTGCCCGACGGGCGGGATCACCCTCGCGAGCGCGCCGGTCTACCTCGCGCTGCCCAACGTGGGATGCATCGGCGGCACCTGGATCACTCCGCTGGATGCCATTGAGCTCGGCGACTGGACGCGCATCGAAGGGCTGGCCCGACAGGCCGCCGGCCTGCGGCCCTGAGGCGACGGCCGCGGTGCGGGCCCCCAGCCCGCGGGCCTGGCCAGGTCTGGACCAGGCCAGGCCTAGCCCAGGCCGGGGTCAGATTTAGCTCAGGCCGGCTATGCGGTTCAGGGCGGCACGCATGATGAGCTCGGCGGGGTCGCCCAGGACCTCGTGGTTGAGGTAGAACGCCTCGAACCAGGCGCGCACCTCCTCCTCGGGGAGCCCGACCGCGACCCAGTCGACGCCGGCGACCGCCTCGGACGCCGGTTCCCCCGTGGCCGCATCGAGCCACGCCCGCACGATCGGTGTCTCGGGGTCCGCGTCTTCCGGGTTCCAGGTGAGGAGCAGGCTGTGTGCCTCATCGTCCGCGTGCAGATGGTCGGTGCGCCCGGAGCCCAGCCACGGCAGCATCATCTGCTCGCCGGGAATGGCCACGTCCACGATCTCCAGGGGAATCACCCCGTAGTCGCGGGCGTAGACCCGAAGCCCCTCGTGGTGCCAGTCGGCGGCTTCCTCGGCGTCCTCCGCGAGATCCTCGAGCAGAGGAAGGGTGTGCTTCACGAGCGCCAGGGCCCACGCCACGAGTTCCTTCGTCTCCCGCTTCGGCCACGGGCTGCGATCGCTCTCTTCCCCGTCGGCGGCATGGAAATGATGCTCGACACCGTCGGGTGTCGTTTCCAGGTGCAGCTCTCCGCCCTCGAACCCGATGGAGAACACGGCCACTTCTTCTTCGTCGGCCTCGCCCTCACCGTCGACGAACCAGTCGGCGTTCAGCACGGGGTTCCGGAACTGGGTCGGCAGCGGCGGAGCCTCCAGCGGCAGGTCGCCCAGGTCCAGCACCGCCCGGAAGACAGTGTCCGGCATTCGCAAAGTTGGGTCAGTCACAGGTACTCCTCGGTTCGGGTCGAGAATACCGGACGCAACGGATGTGCGGGTCCGGCGCTGGCCGCCGGATTGTGCGGATCGCCGCATATCGTATGCTCAGGGTCGGGGGTAGCCAACGGCCTGCGTGCCGACGACTAAGGGGAAGTCAGATGGCCCATGTTCCGGTCTCGCAGCCGACACCTGAGGATCCCGGCTGGTACCCGGTCGAGGTGCCTTCTGGCGCGTCAACAGGCAAGGTCGCTTACTGGGATGGCGCGGCGTGGACCACGATCCGTCGCGGTGACAGTGCAGGCACCCAGCCGCGTGAGTGGTTTGGCATCTGCGGCTTCCTCGTGCTCCTTGCGGGTATCGCCGCCGTGCTCCTGTCACCCGTCGTATTTCTCACGACCAAGGCCGGGTGGGTCGGTTCCGGAGCATCGACGACCGCCTCCCTTGGGGGAATCGTGTGCGTCGTCGGCGTTGTTCTCGCAGGTATCGGAATCGATCGAGCCGCCCGCAGGAAACACCGCGCACCTCAGGCACGAGCCACAATGGTGCTGGCGGTAGGTTTTGCGGTCTTCATGATCTCCGTTGTCCTACTCGGGATCGCCATTGTGACGGGTATGAAGGACTAGTCGCAGCGCCCCCAGCCGCTGGACTGTGCTGACGGATGCGGTGAGTCGCGAGATTCTCCGGCGTAGCGCATCCGCCTGGACCGCACAGCGCTCGACAACAAACGGTGACGGTTCGACCTTGAGTGGAGCGGATGACGGGAATCGAACCCGCGCTATCAGCTTGGGAAGCTGAAGTTCTACCATTGAACTACATCCGCGCGTCCGGCAGCGGGCAGAGCCTGCACCGGAACCGTGCCAGCATATCAAGTCCTCGCCGTTAGGCTGGACCCGTGCTGCTCTCCGATCGTGATATCAAGGCCGAAATCAACGCGGGACGAATCGGGCTCGAGCCCTACGCTCCGGAGATGATCCAGCCTTCGAGCGTCGACGTGCGCATCGATCGCTACTTCCGGTTGTTCGACAACCACAAGTACCCCTATATCGACCCGGCCGAGGATCAGCCCGAGCTCACCCGGCTGATCGAGATCCCGCACGACGAACCGTTCATCCTGCACCCCGGCGAATTCGTGCTCGGCTCCACCTATGAGAAGGTCAGCCTCGCCGACACGATCGCCGCCCGCCTCGAGGGCAAGAGCTCGCTCGGTCGCCTCGGCCTCCTCACCCACTCGACGGCCGGATTCATCGACCCGGGCTTCACCGGCCACGTGACCCTCGAGCTCAGCAACGTCGCCACCCTGCCGATCAAGCTCTGGCCCGGCATGAAGATCGGCCAGCTCTGCTTCTTCCAGCTGAGTTCCGCCGCCGAGCGCCCGTACGGCTCGAGCCAGTACAGCTCCCGCTACCAGGGCCAGCGCGGGCCGACGGCGTCGCGCTCGTTCCAGAACTTCCACCGCACGGATGTCTCCGTCGAGCCGACCGCGGGCGTCGAGTAGCCGCACCCCCCCCGCTCTGCCCTCGTCAGCCGGCGCGCCGGAAAAGGGCTGACCGGTGCGCACGAGGCCGGGTTCACACGGGCGCAACATGCGGCCGGTAAAATCGGGAGCATGACGACGACATCCGTACCCGGTTTTGCCGAGACGCTCATCGCGCCCGGCCCGACGCCCGAATATCCGGGGCGGATGCGTCGTTTCGGCCAACTCGTCGGCAGCTGGGCGGCGAAGGGGTCACGCCTGGACGAGTCCACCGGTGACTGGCACGAGCGCGAGTTCACCTGGATCGTCGAATTCGTGCTCGACGGGCGCGCGGTGCAAGACGTCGAGGTCGTCGACGTTCCCGTGAGCGACACGCATCCCGACGGCCGGGAAACCGTGGCCATGGCCGTGCGCGTCTACGACCCCCACGCCGGCGCCTGGCGGGTCAGCTACTTCGCCCCCGCGATCGGCGAGTACTGCCACCTCGTGGCGACCCCGCACCGCAACGGGCTGCGCCAGGACGGCACCGGCACCGACGGCCGTCCGATCCGCTGGAACTTCGTCTCCATCACCGCGGACGCATACTCCTGGGAGGGTTGGGTCTCCAACGACGAGGGCGCTACCTGGGTGCTCGTCGAGCACAACGAGGCCACCCGCATCCGCTGACCGGCAGCTAGCGCGCCACGCGCTCCCTGGCCGGCGCCAGGTCGCGGACCACGCCGGGCGCGAGGCCCAGCAGGGCAAAGACGGCGATCAGTTCCATTACACCGAGGCTGAAGTAGATCGTCTGCAGGTCCGAGTACTGCCTGATCAGCGCGATCTCCACAAAGATCCAGATCATCATGCCGAAGCCGGCGACGACGGTCGCGATCAGCGCCCAGTCGCTGCGGCGCAGCAGGCCGACCGCCGCGAGGAGCTGGGTGCCGCCGGCGACAACGCCGAGGATGAGCCCCGGAACGAAGTACGACGAGAACGGCGTGCCGTCAAGATAGGCCAGCGGCAGACCGCCGCCGTTGAACCCCGAGCAGAGCACCATGCCGGCGACGGCCGATACCGCTCCGAACAGGAGCAGACCGATCAGGATGCCGCGGACCAGCGCGGCGGAAACGTTGAGTTTCATCTCGGGAACCTCTCACTTTCTCCCGAGCATATTCCCCAAATCGCCGCCCTGCTGGCCCATGCGCCCCGCTAGAGCGAGAAGGGAAAGCCCAGATCGTCCGGGTAATCCCCAAGGGAGGTGAGCTGCGTCGCCGAGCGCTGCAGCGCGGCGAGCGTGAGTCCGAGCGTGCCGGGCCCGAAGCTCACCCGGGAGACGCCGAGTTCGGCGAGCCTGGCCAGGGGAACGGCACCCGGGTGCCCGATCACCGACACTCGACCGTTGACCTCGTCGAGGGCCCGCTTGACCTTGTCCTCGTCGCCGAGTCCGAGGAAGAAGATGACGTCGGCACCGGCGTCGAGGTAGGCGTTGGCGCGCGCGACGGCCTCGCTCCACTCGCCGCCGCCGGCGAGAGTGTCCACCCGGGCGTTGATCACGAGCGGCACGCCCGCGGCGTCCGCCCCGGTTCGTGCGGCGGACACCCGGGCGGCCGCGGTTGCGATGTCGTACTGCGGCGCCTTCGCCGCGCCGATCGAGTCCTCGAGGTTGATGCCCGAGGCGCCGGCCTCCTCGACGAGGCGACGGACGTTACGGGCGACGCCGGCGGCATCCGCTGCGTAGCCCTTCTCGAAGTCGACCGACACCGGCAGGTCGACCGCACCGATGATGATGCGGGCGGCGGCGATCGCCTCGTCGACGGTGAGCCCGCCGCCGTCTTCAAGGCCGCGCACGTTGGACACCGAATGCGACGCCGTCGCGAGGGCCTTCACGCCGGGCGCCTCCGACACGATCTTCGCGGTGATGGCGTCCCAGACGTTCGTGACGATGAGCGGCGTGCCAGGAACGTGGAGCGCGTTGAGAAGTTCGGCCTTCTGGATCTGCTGAGTTGTCATGCCCCCAGCCTGACAAAGAACCCGACCGAGGCCGAGATCACAGCGGATGTCCAGACGATGGACAGGGACCGCCCAGCTACGCGAGCGGGTGCTGCCTGGACTTCACCGGGATCAGCAGCAGCAGCCCGACCAGGAGCACGAGCGCGATGCCGAGGATGCCCCAGACCTGGCTGCCGGACAGGCTGACGAACAGGGCGAAGAGCGTCGGCGCGAGGAAGGTCGCCGCCTTCCCGGTCGTCGCGTAGAGACCGAAGATCTCGCCCTCGCGCCCGGCCGGGATGCTGCGCGCCAGGAAGCTGCGGCTCGCGGACTGGGCCGGCCCGACGAACACGCACATCAGCAGGCCGAAGATCCAGAACATCGTCGCGCCGCCGGTGGCGAAGAAGAAGACGGCGAGGCCGGCGACGATCGTGCCGGACAGGGCGACCACCATCACGTTCTTGGCCCCGAGTCGGTCGTCGAGGCGGCCGACCAGCACCGTGGAGATGCCCGCGATGATGTTCGCGACGATCGCGAAGATGATCACGTCGCCGCTCGAGAAGCCGAAGGTGCCGGCCGCGAGGATGCCGCCGAACTGGAACACCCCGGTCAGGCCGTCGCGGAAGACCGCGCTCGCGATCAGGAACAGTGCCATCTGGCGGTCATTGCGCCAGAGGGCGGCCACGTCGCGCCCGAGCAGGACATAGGAGCGGAAGAAACCGACCCGCTCGCGCTGGGTGGCGGCGGGGGCTGTGTACTCCTTGACCCGGAAGAGCAGCGGCAGGGCGAACAGTCCGAACCAGGCGGCCGCGATGAGCATCGACACCCGCACCGACAGCCCGTTGGCGTCCGTGACACCGAAGAGCCCGACGTCGGGGTGGATGAAGCCGAAGTAAAGGATGAGCAGCAGCACGATGCCGCCGAAGTAGCCCATCGACCACCCGAAGCCGCTGACCCTGCCGATCGTTCTCGGCGTGGAGACCTGGCCGAGCATCGCGTTGTAGTTGACGGTCGCGAATTCGTAGAACACGGTCCCGGCGGCGAGAAGGATCAGCCCGAGCAGCAGGAAGTCCGGAGAGGCCTGCACGAAGAACATCGCCGCCGTGAGGCCGACGACGATGAACGTGTTGACGCCGAGCCAGAGCTTGCGGCGACCGGAAGCGTCGGAGCGCTGCCCCGTGATCGGAGCGAGCAGGGCCACGAGCAGGCCGGCGATCGCGAGCGCCCAGCCGAGCTGGGCCGAGATGACGTCCTTGTCTCCGAACGACGACCCGGTGAGGTACACGGTGAAGACGAAGGTCGTGACGACGGCGTTGAACGCGGCCGAACCGCCGTCCCAGAGGCTCCAGGCGATCACGCCGCGCCCGGCCGAGGTGGGGTATTCTGCCGTGCCGCGGTGTTCCGCTGTCCCAGTCATGCGCTCAGAGTAGTGGTCGCCGGGGAACAGCGGGGAAATTACTCGGGAATCCAAAGTTGAGTCACTCCCACTCAACTTTCAGCTGGCTGGCTTGACTCCGATTTCAGGCGGTGCCACACTTGAGTCAATACCGCTCAACTCTTCGATGATCATACCGATCGTCCCGTTGAGCTCATACTTTGAAGGAGAACGCACACATGGCCCGTGCAGTAGGCATCGACCTCGGAACCACCAACTCGGTGGTGGCCGTCCTCGAGGGTGGAGAACCCACCGTTATCGCGAACGCCGAAGGCTTCCGCACCACCCCGTCCGTCGTCGCATTCACCAAGGACGGCGAGGTACTCGTCGGTGAGACCGCCAAGCGCCAGGCCGTCACCAACGTCGACCGCACCATTTCCTCGGTCAAGCGCCACATGGGCACCGACTGGACCGTCGGCATCGACGACAAGAAGTACACCCCGCAGGAGATCTCCGCCCGCATCCTCGCGAAGCTGAAGCGCGACGCCGAGCAGTACCTCGGCGACAAGGTGACGGATGCCGTCATCACCGTCCCCGCGTACTTCAACGACGCCGAGCGCCAGGCTACGAAGGAGGCCGGAGAGATCTCGGGCCTCAACGTGCTCCGCATCATCAACGAGCCGACCGCGGCCGCGCTCGCCTACGGCCTCGACAAGGGCAAGGAAGACGAGCTCATCCTGGTCTTCGACCTCGGCGGCGGAACGTTCGACGTTTCCCTCCTCGAGGTGGGCAAGGACGACGACTTCTCGACCATCCAGGTGCGTTCGACCGCCGGTGACAACCGCCTCGGCGGCGACGACTGGGACCAGCGCATCGTCGACTACCTGATCAAGAAGTTCAAGGAAACCACCGGCGTCGACGTCTCCAAGGACAAGATCGCCAAGCAGCGCCTCAAGGAAGCCGCGGAGCAGGCCAAGAAGGAACTCTCCAGCAGCATGTCCACCAGCATCCAGCTGCCGTACCTCTCCCTGACCGAGAACGGCCCGGCCAACCTCGACGAGACGCTGACCCGCGCCCAGTTCGAGAAGATGACCGAGGACCTCCTCGACCGCACCAAGAAGCCCTTCCAGGACGTCATCCGCGAAGCCGGCGTCAAGGTGGGCGACATCGCCCACGTCGTGCTCGTCGGTGGTTCGACGCGTATGCCCGCCGTCTACGAGCTCGTCAAGAGCGAGACCGGTGGCAAGGACCCGAACAAGGGTGTCAACCCGGACGAGGTCGTCGCCGTCGGCGCCGCACTCCAGGCCGGTGTGCTGAAGGGCGAGCGCAAGGACGTCCTGCTGATCGACGTCACCCCGCTGAGCCTCGGCATCGAGACCAAGGGCGGCATCATGACGCGCCTCATCGAGCGCAACACGGCCATCCCGACCAAGCGCAGCGAAACCTTCACCACGGCAGACGACAACCAGCCGTCCGTCGCGATCCAGGTCTTCCAGGGCGAGCGTGAGTTCACCCGCGACAACAAGAACCTCGGCACCTTCGAGCTGACCGGCATCGCGCCGGCCCCGCGCGGCATCCCGCAGGTCGAGGTCACCTTCGACCTCGACGCCAACGGCATCGTGCACGTGTCCGCCAAGGACAAGGGCACCGGCAAGGAGCAGTCCATGACCATCACGGGCGGTTCCTCGCTCGCGAAGGAAGACATCGAGCGCATGGTGCGCGAGGGCGAAGAGCACGCCGCAGAAGACAAGCGTCGCCGCGAAACCGCCGAGACCCGCAACACCGCTGAGCAGCTCGCGTACTCGATCGAGAAGCTCCTCAAGGAGAACGACGAGAAGCTCCCGGCCGAGGTCAAGACCGAGGTCCAGGCCGACGTCGATGCACTCAAGTCCGCGCTCGCCGGAGACGACGACGCGGCCGTGAAGACCGCGTACGACAAGCTCAACGAGAGCCAGGGCAAGATCGGCGAGGCCATCTACAAGTCGAGCCAGGCGGATGCCGCGACGCCCCCCACCGAGACCGGCGAACCGACCGCTGACGCGGGCAAGTCCGACGAAGACGTGGTTGACGCCGAGGTTGTCGACGACGAGGAAGAAACCAAGAAGTAATGGCCAAGGACAAGGGTCCGGTCAACGGGCCGTCCGACGAGGAATTGGAGCCGGTCGCCGCAGAGGAATCCGCGGCGGCCGAGGCCTCCGCTGACTCCGAGGCAGCGGCATCCGCTGAGGGCATCGAAGAAGACGAGTTGACGGTCCAGGACATCCTGGACGCCGCCACTCGCGAGGTCGCAGAGCCGACGAGCGAACATCTCGCCGACCTCAAGCGGGTCACCGCCGAGTATGCGAACTACCGCAAGCGCACCGAGGCGAACCGCGAGATCGAGCGTGAGCGCGTGACCGTGGACGTCGTCAAGGGCATGATCCCGGTGCTCGACGACCTGGACCGTGCTGAGAAGCACGGCGACCTCGTCGCAGACTCCGCATTCAGCACCATCGCAGCCAAACTGCGCACGAGCGTGGAGCGCCTCGGCGTGAAGCCGTTCGGCACGGTCGGCGAACCGTTCGATCCCACCGTGCACGAGGCCATCTTCCAGATGCCGACGCCCGATGTGACGGTCGACACGGTCGGCGAGGTGGTCGAGACCGGCTATTTCCTGGGCTCGACGCTGTTGCGTGTTGCCAAGGTCGTAGTCCAGGTACCGAGCGATGGCTAGCCAGGACTGGTTCGACAAAGACTTTTACAAGGTCCTCGGCGTCTCGAAAGATGTGACGCCGGCCGACCTCAAGAAGGCCTATCGCAAGCTCGCGCGTAAGTATCACCCGGACTCCAACCCGGGCAACCCTGCGGCGGAAGCGAAGTTCAAAGAAATCAGCGAGGCGCACTCGGTGATCGGCGACCCTGCACAGCGGAAGGAATACGACGCTGTGCGGGCCATGGGCGGTGGAGCACGCTTCACCGCCCCCGGTGGCGGGGGTTCCCAGCAGGGCGGCGGCTTCGACGACGTCTTCGGCGGCATGTTCGGTGGGGGTGCCCGGCAACAGGGCTACTCCTATCAGCAGCAGGGCGGGTTTGACGACCTGCTCGGCGGCATGTTCGGCCGGGGCGGCGGCGCAGGTGGCTTCGGAACGTCAACGGGAGGGTTCCGCGGTTATGGCGGACCGACCCGGGGTCGTGACGTGGTCGCATCGACGACCGTCGACTTCATCACTGCGACCCACGGCGACCAGATCACCCTGCAGACGCAGGATGGTCGGGCCATCAAGGTCCGGATTCCCGCCGGCGTCGCCGACGGGCAGAAGATCAAGCTGCGCGGCCAGGGGCAGCACAGCCCGGACGGCGGCGAGGCCGGCGACATCGTCCTCACCGTGACGGTGCGCAAGCACCCCGTGTTCGAGCGCGACGGCCTGAACCTCAGGCTGCACGTGCCCGTGACGTTCGTCGAGGCCGCCCTCGGCGCGACGATCGAAGTGCCGACCCTGGGCGGAGCGCCGGTCAAGCTGCGCATCGCCCCCGGCACGCCGAGCGGGCGGGTCCTGCGCGTCAAGGGACGCGGCGTCGTGACCCCGAAGGGCACCGGCGACTTGCTCGCCGAGGTCCAGGTGGCGGTGCCGTCGCACCTGTCCAAGGACGCCGAGGAGAAGCTCGCGGCCTTCGCCGCTGCTCTCCCCGACGAGAACCCTCGTGACGAGCTGCTGGCGAGAGCGAGAGACTGACGGTGGACGAAAACACCCGGGTGTTCGTCATCTCGACGGCCGCAGAGCTTGCGGGCATGCACCCGCAGACGCTGCGACAGTACGATCGCCTGGGCCTGGTGAGTCCGGACCGCACCCCGGGCCGGTCTCGCCGGTACTCGATGCGTGATGTGGTGAAACTGCGGGAGATCGCGGAGCTGGGTGCCGAAGGCGTGAGCCTCGAAGGCATCCGGCGGATCGTCGCGCTCGAGGACCACGTGCGCCGGCTCGAATCGCGCCTGCGCGAACTCGAGTCCGCACTCGCCGATGAACTGCTGAACCGTCCGGGCCGTCGCGTTTTCGCGGCCGGCCCGGCCGGTGAGGTCATCTCCATGCGCGCGGGTACCCGTACCCGCCGTGCCAACCAGGTCGTCATCTGGCGTCCGCTTGACGACCTCTGATCCCGTGGCGCCCGATCCCGCTGGGTTCGGCCCCGCCGCGTTCGACTTCGCCACGCTCCGGCGTTTCCCCGATGTCGAAGCCTCCAACCTCTTTGCGGTCGACGCGAGCGACCGGCTGATCCTCGACGAGGCGGCGGCGAGCTTTCCCGCCGAACGGCTCGTCGTTGTCGAGGACCGATACGGCGCCCTCACCCTCGGCGCCGCCGCACTCTTCGGGGCCACCGGCATCCGCGTGCACCAGGACGCGCTCTCGGGTGAGGCCGCCCTCGCCCGGAACGCCGGGGAGCTCGGTCTCACCGACCGGTACCGCTCGTTCCCGCTGGGCGAGGACCTCCTGTCCGGCGCGACGCTCGTTCTCCTTCAGCTGCCGCGCAGCCTCGCCGCCCTCGACGAGATCGCCGCCGCCATCGCCCGCTTCGCCGATCCGACGGTCGTGGTGGTCGCCGGCGGGCGTCTCAAGCACATGACCCCGGCCATGAACGAGGTCCTCGCGCGGCACTTCGAGAGGCTCCAGGTCTCCCCGGCCCGGCAGAAGTCCCGGGTGCTGCGTGCCACCGGCCCCCTCGGTGCCACGGAGCAGGTGAGCCCGGACTGGCCGCACGTCAGCAGGCACGACGACCTCGGGCTGACCGTGTGCGCCCACGGAGCCGCGTTCGCCGGAACGACGATCGACATCGGCACCCGCTACCTGCTGGGGTTCCTCGACCGCATGAAGCCGGGCGCCGTGCGCGCGATCGACCTCGGCTGCGGCACGGGGGTGCTCGCGGCCGCGCTCGCGCAGCGCCGACCCGGACTCACGATGATCGCGAGCGACCAGTCGGCCGCGGCCGTCGCATCCGCAAGGGCGACCATGATCGCCAACGGGGTCGCCGACCGGGTGACGGTCGTGCGCGATGACGCGCTCGGTTCCCAGGCGGATGCCTCGAGCGAGTTGATCCTGTTGAACCCGCCGTTCCACATCGGCTCCTCCGTACATGCCGGCATTGCGCTCAAGCTCTTCGCCGATGCCGCACGGGTGCTCCGCCCCGGCGGTGAGCTGTGGACGGTGTGGAACACGCACCTCGGCTACCGGCCGGCGCTCACGCGCCTGGTCGGCCAGACGCACCAGGTGGACCGGAACGCCAAATTCACGGTCACGGTTTCCGTGCGCCGGTAGGCGCCGGCCGCGTGAAACATGCCGGAAATGGCGGTGTGATCTATCCGACACGCCCGGGATGCGGCCGAGAGTTGCGGCCCCCGACGGTTCACCGTAAAGTCATCTAAGTCACCCCACAGGTGCGGAAAGCCGAAGCGCTTACCGGCCTCAAGCGGGACCACTTCCAATCCCGATCAACGCGTAAATTCGTTGGTTGAGATTGATGGCGTTTCACCAGATTCCCTTAGCGGGGGACCGAGCGAAACGACACGAAAGAAGAATAAGGAATTGCCTCGAAGCGACAGTCCGTAAGGGCCTGAAGTCGAGGTGTCCGATCCTTGAGAACTCAACAGCGTGCACAATGTCAAATGCCAAAAACCTCGTGGTTTGGATCCGTTTCTAGCGGTGAAGGATCAAGAGATTCCTTT
>NZ_SOFG01000002.1 GCF_004402485.1 Cryobacterium algoricola
AAAGGAATCTCTTGATCCTTCACCGCTAGAAACGGATCCAAACCACGAGGTTTTTGGCATTTGACATTGTGCACGCTGTTGAGTTCTCAAGGATCGGACGCACCCGGCTTCAGGCCACACCGTAACCGGCTTAGTGGCTGTCGCTCCGAGGCAACTTGTCTAACTTACCGACCCGATCAGTCGCTGTCAAATCCGGTGAAATCCGCCCTCCGAGCACGCCAAAGCGAACTCGAAACACTGATCACCGACCAGACAAACAACCGAAAGGAAGGAGAGTTACCAGCCTAGACCTGCAATGCCCGTTACCCCAGCAAAGGGGACAAACAAGGCAAAGAAGATAAAAACTGTGGTCCCACGTGAGGCCGGAAAGCACTGCGGCTTTTCCGCACCTTTGGGGTACGTGAAGACATTACGTGCCCCCACTCACCCCGTCAAAACCCGGACCACCCCGGGCGTGTCACCACCCCCGATGCCCGTCCACGAGCATCCGCGAGAGTACACATTTGGCCCCTAAACCCGCGGTTTAAGGGCCAAAAGTACGCTCTCGCGGCACGAAACAAGCCCACCCGACTGTGGGCGGGCGGCGGGAGGGGACACCGGCGGATACGACAGAGCGCCCGTGGCCGCCGCAGGAGCGGTGGGCGCGGGCGCTCTGAAACAGGGCGTGCGGGTCAGTAGCGGTACTGGTCGACCTTGTACGGGCCGTCGATCGGCACGCCGATGTAGGCGGACTGCTCGGGGCTCAGCACGGTCAGTTCGACGCCGAGGGCGTCGAGGTGCAGCCGGGCGACCTTCTCATCCAGGTGCTTCGGCAGCACGTACACGCCGACCGGGTACTTCTCCGGGTAGCAGTACAGCTCGATCTGGGCGAGCACCTGGTTCGTGAAGGAGTTGCTCATCACGAAGGAGGGGTGTCCCGTCGCGTTCCCGAGGTTCATCAGTCGCCCCTCGGAGAGCACGAGGATGCTGCGCCCGCTCGGCAGGCGCCACTCGTCGACCTGCGGCTTGATTTCGACGCGCACGGCACCCTCGAGGATCTCGAGCGCGGCCATGTCGATCTCGTTGTCGAAGTGGCCGACGTTCGCGATGATCGCGAGGTGCTTCATCTTCAGCATGTGCTCGGTGCGGATCACGTTGAAGTTACCCGTGCCGCTCACGAAGATGTCGACCTGTTCGACGACCGACTCGAGCCTGGCGACCTGGAATCCGTCCATCGCGGCCTGCAGCGCGTTGATCGGGTCGATCTCGCTGACGATCACGCGCGCACCCTGGCCGCGCAGGGCCTCGGCCGCACCCTTGCCGACGTCGCCGTACCCTGCGACGAAGACGACCTTGCCGCCGATCAGCACATCGGTCGCCCGGTTGAGCCCGTCGGGGAGGGAGTGGCGGATGCCGTACTTGTTGTCGAACTTCGACTTCGTCACCGAGTCGTTCACATTGATCGCGGGGAAGAGCAGTTCGTGGGCGCTGGCCAGTTCGTACAGGCGGTGGACGCCGGTCGTGGTCTCCTCCGTCACACCGGCGAGGCCGGCGGCGATCTCGGTCCAGCGGTTCGAGGACTCGGCGAGCGAGTGCCGGAGCACGTCCAGGACCACCCGGTACTCGTGGCTGTCGGACGCAGTCGCCTCAGGCACGGCGCCGGCGAGTTCGAATTCGCGGCCCTTGTGCACGAGCATCGTGGCGTCGCCACCGTCGTCGAGGATCATGTTCGGTCCGGTCCAGGTCTCCCCCGCTGCGGCGGCTTCGATGCTCCAGTCGAAGATCTGCTGGGTGCACCACCAGTAGTCCTCGAGGGATTCACCCTTCCAGGCGAAGACGGGAACGCCGGCCGGGGCCTCGGGGGTTCCGGTCGGGCCGACCGCGATCGCCGCGGCGGCATCGTCCTGGGTGGAGAAGATGTTGCAGCTCGCCCAGCGCACCTGCGCGCCGAGGGCCACGAGGGTTTCGATGAGGACGGCGGTCTGCACGGTCATGTGCAGGGACCCCGCGATGCGCGCGCCGGTGAGCGGCTTCGATTCGCCGAACTCGGCGCGGAGGGCCATCAGGCCGGGCATCTCGTTCTCGGCGAGACGCAACTGGTGCCGGCCAGCCTCGGCGAGCTGCGGGTTGGCGATCTTGAAGATGGGCGCGAGGGATGGCGCGGTGGATACCGGGGACGGGGCGACAGTCATGCGACCATCATGCCATTCCCTGAGCCGCCCCGGCTGGGTGTATTCCCCGGCCTGGGGTTCGCCCGCGCTGGACCCGGGATCAGGCGTCGGGGCCGCCCGGGGCATCCGCTTCGGCAGGGGTACCCGGTGTGCCCATCGTGCTGAGCCGGATGAGCTGCCAGCCGTGCGGGACGCTCGTGAGGCGGGCATGCCGGTCGCAGAGGTCGAAGGCGTGCGGTTCGCGCTGGATGGACAGCGGGCCGAGCACGGCCATGGAGTCGCCGTAGTCGAAGGTGAGCGTTGCGACGGACTCGTCCGGACAGGCGACGCGGGAGCAGGGGCGGAATGACATTACCGTTCAGGGTACCCGCGTGGGCGCCGGAAGTAGGATGGACGCATGTCCCGATCCCGTCGTTCTGCTGCGCCGCCGCCCGCGCCGATGCAGCGCGGAAGCCGTCGCGATCGGCATGGTCGCGGCATCCGCAGCTCGGCGACGGGCCCGTTCCTGCCCCCGCTGCACACCCGGATCGACCTGTTCGACATGACCGTCGCCTCGACCGTCGACTACCTGCGGTCGGTCTGGCCTGACCAGCTCGCCGACGTGGCCTTCGAGGTCGCGGCCGGTCCTTATTCCGTGGTCCCCGGCGTCGGCGTCGAACGCTGGGCCGTGCACGCCGCCGAGCGGCGCATCGTGTTCTACCGACTGCCGATCCAGCGCCTGACCCGGCTGCACCGCAACGACGACCTGCACCGACGCATGGTGATCGAGAGCTGCGTCTTCCGCGCCATCGCCGAACTGCTCGGCAAGGATCCGTGGGACCTCGCGCCCGATCGCTTCCGCCACTTCTAAAAGCGCACATCTCCCAGCGCCGCTTCGCACCTGAATGCGGCCGGCGGATGCGTTCCGAAAAGTAATTCCAAACCGATTCCGTGTCGGGGCCGAACCATTGTCAGCACCAACGACAACCACTTCCCCCACAGACACGAAGGATCACATCATGCGCACTTTCCAGAAGGCAACCATCAGCTTCGCCGCAGCAGCACTCCTCCTCGGAGGCCTCGCCGCCTGCTCCAGCACCGCAACCGCCGGTTCCGCCGCATCCGCTCCCTCCGCGACCTCGTCCTCCACTCCGACGCCCGTCGCGTCGATCCCGTCCCTCAAGGGCGTCGACACGGCCGTCCTCCTCGACGGCGACTTCGCCGCGGCGCTCACGACCCTCGGCCTCACCCCCGGCACGGTCGGGACAGCCACCCTCACGGACGGCAGCCTGCACTTCCCGATCACCGGCGGAAACGTGGACTACTACGACCCGGCACAGAGCTACCGCCCGTTCGTCCAGGGTTCGATCAAGCACGAGGGTTCCGGCTTCTCGCTCACGGCCGGCTCGACCGTCGTCGACCTGACCAACTTCACGATCGACCCCGGCACCTCGAAGCTCTTCGGTGACGTCTCGGTCAACGGCACCTCCGCCGCGACCCAGGTCCTCCTGTTCGACCTCTACGGTGGAACCCTGAAGCCGCTGCAGATGGACGGCGACAACGCCATCCTCGAGGGCACGACCGTGCACATCTCCTCGGTCGCCGCCGGCCTGCTCAACAAGACCTTCGGTACCGACGCGGTCAAGGACCAGCTCCTCGTCGGCATCGCGAAGATCACCGTCGCCACCAAGTAACACCGCAGGGCGCGGGGCCTGACCGGCCCGGTTGAATTGCGGACAATGCGCCTTCGTCGACACGACGAAGGCCCATTGTCCGCAATTCGGCGTTAACCGGTCTGTTCCCGGGGCGGGGTGCGCTTTTCCGGGGCGGGGTGCGCTGGCGGACACCTAGCGCGGGGGGCGCAGGAAGCGCGCGGCGCGGAGGGGCGCGGCCAGCATCCGCGCCCGCACGGCCGGGTCGAGCCGGACGGCCGAGCCGGCGAGAACGATAACGAGAGCGGCCGTGATCGCCCAGGTGAGTTCGAGCGAGGGCAGGATCTGCCGCAGCGTCAGGGCGAGCGGGATGGCGAGCCACTCCCAGCGGCCGCTGAGCGCGACGAAGGGCAGCAGCAACAGCGCGTACCACGGGTACCGCGGGCTCAGGATGAGCAGGGTGCTGCCGATCATCACGAGCTGGCCGAGCCAGGGCCGGTCAGGATCGGTCTTCCAGAGCACGAGCGCCGCAATGACCACGAGCAGTCCGCCCGCGACGAAGACCGCGGCGCCTCCCGGGGCGATGAGAGAGACGAGCGCGAAGCGTTTGCCGTTGTCGTAGCCCTCCTCGCTGAGATACCCGGGCAGGTAGCCGAGCACGCCGATCCCGGTCGTGAGCACGTACGGCACGTAGAGCGCGAAGAACGTGACGACCGCGGCGAGGCCGACCTTCCAGCCCTGCCGGCGGAGCATCGCCGGCGCCGCGATCACGGGCACGAGCTTCACCGCGATCGCGATCCCGAGGGCGATGCCGCCGCGCCAGTACCGCGCCCGGGTGACCAGGAGCGCCGCGGCGAGGGTGAACACCACGCCGAGCAGGTCGACGTGCGAATTCGTGATCGCTTCGGAGGCCACGAGCGGGCACCACGCCCAGTACGCGGCGAACCGCTGGGGGATGCCGCGGCGCCGCATTCCGAGCAGCAGCAACCCCGTCGTTCCGAGGCTGAGAACGAGCCCGCCGAGTTGCAGCGGCCAGTAGGTCGCCGTCGGCGGCACCAGAAAGCGGATGCCCGCGAAGTAGAGTTCGGCGGCCGGCGGGTAGATCGTCGGGACCGTTGGCCGGTTGAGCGCGGTGCAGAGCACGGCGTCCGACGCGGTCTTGTGGGTCGCCACGATGCGCTGCCCCTGGCAGGTCTCCGGAACCGTACCGGACGGCACCGTCGCCGGGAACAGCCACTCAGGCCGGAGCGGGTCCAGCCGGTCGTCGGCCGGGACGTAGGCGTATGGCGAGATCCCGGCGTTCTGCACGATGCCGTCCCAGGCGTACCGCGCGGAGTCGGTGCTCGTGTTCGGCGGCCCGACCATCGCCGCGACCCCGATCCCGAGCGACCCGGCGAGCACGAGCACCACGACGGCCCGCCCGGACACCCCGCGGAGCAGGAACACGGCCGCGGCGAACAGGACCCAGAGCACCCCCGTGCAAACCAGGAGGGGGACGGTGTCCCGCGTCGGCTGGAAGAGCGAGAAGACCAGCACGCAGTAGCCGGTCAGCGTCGCACTCGCGGCCAGGAGCAGGGAGATGATCGTAATGCGCACGAGGCCATCCTGTCGGAGTTCCGCGGCGAGCGCCGCCCAATCCCGGTTCGGAGAGCCGAACGGGCGTGCCCCGTCACGGAACCGTAAGGTGTCGACCGGCCCGGCGGCATCCGCTGGATGGTGCAATTGATCATGCGCCAAGTGATGTACGAAGCCCAGCGAGCGCTGGCCTCCCCCGTGCGAAACCCGCGGATGGCGACCGTGATCGGCCGGCTGCTCGGGCTCGCCTTCGTGCTGTGTTTCGGCACCGGGCTGTACAGCCATTTCCTGCAGGAGCCGCTGCCGGGCATGCACTTCGCGACCCGGCCGGAACTGCTCTACCAGTTCACCCAGGGCACCCACATCGTCGCCGGCATCGCCTGCTTCCCGCTGCTGCTTGCGAAGCTGTACATCGTCTTCCCCGACCTGTTCCAGCAGCCGCCGGTGAAATCGTTCCTCAATTTCCTCGAGCGCGCGTCGATCGCCCTGTTCGTGGGCGCCTCACTCGTGCAGATCACGATCGGCCTGCTCAACACCTACCAGTGGTACCCGTGGCCGTTCCCGTTCCGGGAGACGCACTTCGCGCTCGGCTGGGTGCTGATCGGCTCGCTCGCCCTGCACATCGGCATCAAGCTGCCGATCATCGCCCGGGTCTGGCGGAAGAACGCGGACGACGGTTCCGGAGACGACGACCACCTGACGGATGCCGTGGCTCACGACCGCGCGGCGACGCCGGAGGCCGTTCGCCTGTTCGGTTCGAGCCGGCCGACCGGGGTCACGGGCCGGCTGCTCGCCTGGATCGATGCGACGCCGGCGCTGCGCGTGGAGCGATCACGGTCGAGCGCATCCGGGCCGGACGCCCCCGATTCGGGCGCGGCACCGCAGACCGCAGCGGGCACGGGCAGCGGACCGGCATCGGGACCGACCGCGGATCCCGCGGCCCCGGCTCGGAATTCCGCCGCCGCCCGCAACCGGCTCAGCCGGCGCGGCTTCCTGACCACGGTCGGGGTGAGCGTCGGCACTGTCGTCGTGCTGACCGCCGGACAGACCGTCGCCCCCCTCGATTCTCTCAACGCCTTCGCTCCGCGGAAGAAGGGCGTCGGCCAGCAGGGGGTGCCGGTCAACCGCACGTCGAAGCAGGCGGACGTGGCCGCGGATGCCCTCGCGGCCGGCTGGGTTCTCACGGTGGCGCACGCCGGAGTGGAACGCAGCTTCAGCCGGGCCGAGCTGCTCGCCCTGCCGCAGACCGAGGTGGAACTGCCGATCGCCTGCGTCGAGGGCTGGAGCCAGCTGGCGCGGTGGCGCGGGGTTCGCCTGCGTGATCTGGCCGATCTGGTGTCCGCGGATGCCGAGGCATCCTTTCGCCTGACGAGTCTCGAGAAGAAGGGCGGGTACCGGCAGACGACGATGGGGTCGGAGTACGTGCGCGACCCGCTCACGCTCGTGGCGCTCGAGCTCAACGGGGAGACCCTCGACCTCGAGCACGGCTACCCGGCCCGGATGATCGCCCCCGGGCGGCCCGGGGTGCTGCAAACCAAATGGCTGAGCCGGATCGAGGCGATGGACGTATGAGTACCGCGAGTGTAACCCCGCAGACCGGGACGGCGCCGCAGCCGAACCCGCTCGAGACCCCGCGAGAGAATCCGGCGCTGACTCCGGCGCTCCGCGTGACTCGGGTCGTTCTGATCGCCCTCGGACTCGCGGGCCTCGCGTGGGGCGCGTACGTGCTGCTGGACACCGTGAAGCCGGCGCGGATCCCCGGGATCGCCCTGTGGATGGGCGCCGCGATCGTGCTGCACGACGCGGTGATCTCGCCGCTCGTGTTCTTCTGCGGGATCCTCTTGCGCCGGGCCGGCGACCGGACCAGCGGCACGGTCATCCTCGTCGTGCAGGGAGCGCTCGTGGTCGGCTCGATCATGACCCTGATCGTGGTGCCGTTGCTGATCGCCCAGTCGCGCGGAACCGGCAACCCGACGGTGCTGCCGCTCGACTATGGCGTGAACTTCGCGGTGTTCTGGGGCGTGCTCGCCGTGATCACCGCGGCCGCGTCGTTCGGCCTCTACGCGCGAGGCCGGAAGCGGCTGCGCTGACCCGAGTCGCGCGCGCGAACCGTAAGGTCGGAGAAATTCGCGGCACACCGCATCCGCTGCCGGAAGTGCCGGCGTGTCGCGAAAAGCTCCGACTTTACGAAGGCGGCCCGGTCTCGCGGCTCGACGCGGCTGCGGCGCGGCCTTGCGTCCTCGAGTCGCGCGCGCGAACCGTAAGGTCGGAGAAATTCGCGACACACCGCATCCGCTGCCGGAAGTGCCGGCGTGTCGCGAAAAGCTCCGACTTTAGGTCGATCGAGACGAGGGGCGAATGCCCGGTTGCGGGCGCGGGGNGATCGAGACGAGGGGCGAATGCCCGGTTGCGGGCGCGGGGGCGAGCGAGTCTCGGCAGGGTCTCAGGCGTGCAGGAGGCGGGCGAACCAGCGGCCGTCGAGGCGCCAGTCGTGGTCGATCCGGAGTCCGGCGTCCGCGGCGTGGCCGGCGAGGGCGTCGACGCCGACCTCCGCCCAGGGGAAGACGTCGCTGAGGAGTCCGGACGCATCCTCGAGCCGACCGTCGTAGCGTTCGTTGCGGGACGGGTCGTGACTGACCTCGACGAGGAGCGCGCCCCGGGGTGCGAGAAGCTCGGCGCAGCGGGTCAGGAGCGCGGTCACGTCGCCGCCGATGCCGATGTTCCCATCGACGAGGAGGGCGCCCGCCCAGCCGCCTTCGAGCGGCATCGGGTCGAAGACGCTGCGCTTGAGCACACTGAGGCCGGCGTCGACGGCGATCCGCACGGCGGTCGGGGAAACGTCGATCCCGAGCGCGGACAGGCCGCGATCCATCGCGGCGCGCACCATCCGGCCGGGGCCGCAACCGATGTCGAGCACCGGACCGGTGAGCCCGTCGAGCAGGCGCTGGTCGGTGTCGTCGGCGTCGGCGCTCCAGCGGCCGGCGTCCATGGTCGCGGCGGCGGTGAGGCCGCCGTCCCGGGAGCGCCGCAGGTAGAGCACGTTGTCGGCGTTGCGCAGTGCGGCCGCGTACGGTTCCGCTCCACCGGCGCCGAAGGTCGCGGGGGCGAGGCCGAGGGCGGACGCCCGCTCGCCGGGGAGGTTGTCGAGGCGATCCCGTTCGAGGATGTCCCCTTCGAGGACGTGGGCAACCTGCGCGTTCATGCGCGCACCGCCATTCCGGCTCGGGGAGCGCCGGGCCCGGTCATCGTGCGGTCGGCCGCAGTCCCGGGGGCCATCGCGGCGAGGGTGCGCGCGAAGCGACCGTCCGGGACCGTGGCGGCGACGGAGTGCGCGTCGGCGATCGTGTCGACATCGGTGAGCACGGGCAGGTGCCGCACGCGGAGGCCGGCCTCCTGGAGTCGATCGAGCTGACGGGCTCCGGTGTCGTCCATCGACATCGGGACGCCGCGAATCAGGTCCCCGCGCCGGGGCCGTCCGTGCCGCGATCCCGGGCGCGGGGCCGCGAGCGCGAGCGCCCAGAAGCCGCCGTCGTCCGCGAGGCCGAGCCAGGCATCCGTGTCGTCCGACCAGTCGGTGAAGACCGGCGCGAGCAGGTCGCAGGTCACCTGCGGGGTGTCCATGCCGATCAGCACGGTGGGCTCGTCGAGCCCGTCGAAGATGGCAGCGAGGCGCTCGTCGAGGCCACCGGCGACCTGGGGCAGGATCTCGAACTCCGCGGCCAGGCGCGGCGGGGTCACCCCGTCGAAGGCGAGGATGCGGCGCGAGGCCGGGAGGGCGAGCGCGGCGGTCAGGGTGTCGTCGAGGCTCGCGGCGGCGAGCTCTGCCGCCTGCTCGAAGGAGAGCGCCGGGTGCAGGCGGGTCTTGACCCGGCCGGGCAGGCACTCCTTGGCGATCACGACGAGGGCCGTCATTTCCGGGCCTCGCGCAGCAGGGCGGACATGTCGCCGATCGCAGTCACGGTGCCGCGGATCGTTCCGGTCACCTTGCTGCGCCCGACCCGCGGCGCATAGGCCGTGTCGACCTCGCGGATGTTCCAGCCCGCGTCGGCCGCGCGCAGGAACATCTCGAGCGGGTAGCCGCTGCGTCGGTCCTGGAGGTCGAGGGACAGCAGCGCCGGACGCCGCGCGGCCCGCATGGGGCCGAGGTCATGTATGTTCACACCGGTTATTCGGCGCAGGCGCCAGGAAAGACTGGAATTGGCCACCCGCGCGTGCAGCGGCCAGGATCCGCGGGTCGTCGGACGGCGGCGACCGAGCACGAGGTCGGCGTCGCCGGCGAGGATCGGGCCGACGATGCGCGGCAGTTCGGCCGGGTCCATCGAGGCGTCGGCGTCGCAGAACGCGACGATCGGGGCGGTCGCGGCGAGGAGCCCCGCGTGGGCGGCGGCCCCGAATCCTCGGCGTTCTTCATGCACGACGAGGGCGCCGGCCGCTGCGGCGACCTCGGCTGACCCGTCGGTCGACCCGTTGTCGACGACGATCGCCCGGTAGCCCTCCGGCAGGCGCGACAGCACCCAGGGCAGGGCACCGGCCTCGTTGAGGCACGGGAGCACGAGGTCGACCTGGATCGGAGTCATCTTCCGACCCTAAAGGGGGACCGGCCCCGAACCGGGCCGAGAACATTACGGAGTGAGGAAGAAGACCGTGACGGTCATCGCGGCGTTCCCGGCGGGCCGGAGCCACCGTATCCTGAGACCGTGACAGCCCCTCGCACACCCGGTGTCCCCGGACCCGATGCCGTTCCCGTGTCCGTCCCCGCGGCCGGGCCCACGCCGGCCGACCCCGCCGCCGACGCGGGGCAGCGCCGCATCCTCGTGGTCGACGACGACCCGACCGTGCTCGAGATCGTCTGCCGCTACCTGCGCGCCGCCGGCTTCGTGGTCGACGAGGCCCCGGACGGGTTGAGCGCCCTCAGCCTCGCCGAGGAGAAGCGGCCGGACCTCGTGGTGCTCGACCGGATGCTTCCCCTCCTGGACGGAATCGAGGTGTGCCGCCGAGTGCGCAGCACCTGGGCCATCCCCGTGATCATGCTCACCGCCCTCAACCAGGAGGACGACCGCATCGACGGCCTCGAGGCCGGCGCGGACGACTACCTCGCCAAGCCGTTCTCCCCGCGCGAACTCGTGCTGCGGGTGCAGGCCGTGCTGCGGCGCACCGGCCAGGCCGCGGCCCAGGCGGCCGCGCACTCGGCCGGGCAGGGTGCGAACGAGGCATCGGGCCAGCCGTCCGCGCCGCTCGCGGTCGGCGACTTCACCCTCGACACCGCCGCGCACGAGCTGCGTCTGCGCGGCACGCCGCTCGTGCTCACGGTGCGCGAATTCGACCTGCTCTCCTATCTGATCCGGCACCCGCACACGGTCCTCGGCCGGGATGACCTGCTCCGCTCCGTGTGGGGCTGGGAGTTCGGCGACCTCTCGACCGTGACGGTGCACGTGCGGAGGCTGCGGGAAAAGATCGAGGCCGACCCGGCGCATCCGCTGCTGTTGCAGACGGTGTGGGGCGTCGGCTACCGGTTCGACCCCGTCCCGCTCGGCTCCTCGGGCACCCGCGGTGCAGCGGATGCCGCCGCCGCGGCAGACGGGACGGCCCCGTGACCACCGAGGTGCTCGTCATCGTCGCGCTGAACGCCCTCGCGTGCGCGGTCGTCACGGGCGCGCTCGGGCTGCTCGCGCTGCGCATGATGAAGCGGTCGTCGTTCGTGGTGCAGCTCATGCTCGTCGCCCTCGCGGCGATCGTCTCCGTCGTCGGGGGGATGTCCGCGGTCGCCACCCAGATGTACGTTTCGCCGCACGACCTCGGCGTCTTCTACTCGGTCGCCGCGGTCGCCGGGCTCGTGTCGCTCGTGATGGCCGCGATCCTCGGGCGCACCCTCGTGCGCGACAGCAGGCACCTGCGCAGCGCGGCCGAGCGCCTCGGCCGCGGCGAAGCGGTTGCGACCGCCGACGAGCCTGCCGCCCCGCGGCACAGCACTACCGAGTTCAGCGACCTCGCCGGGGAACTCGCGGCGACGGGCGCCCGCCTCGCCGAGTCGCGGGCCCGCGAACGACGGGTGGAGGAATCCCGGCGCGAACTGATCGCGTGGATCTCGCACGACCTGCGGACGCCGCTCGCCGGCATCCGTGCCATGGCGGAGGCACTCGAGGACGGGATGGTCGAGGACCCCGCCCGGTACTACCCAAGAATGCGCGATCAGGTCGACCGGCTGAGCGGGATGGTCGACGACCTCTTCGAGCTGTCGCGGATCCACTCGGGGACGCTGCGTCTCGCGCTCGAGCCCGTCGCGCTCTACGACCTGATCAGCGACACCGTCGCGGGCTTCGGACCGGTCGCGCAGGCGAAGTCCCTCGACCTGCGGTTCGCGGGCGAGACGGGGCTGACCGTCCTCGCCGATCCGCGCGAACTGTCCCGCGTGGTCGGGAACCTCGTGATGAACGCGATCCAGCACTCGCCGTCCGGGAGCCCGATCACGGTGTCGGTGAGCGAACGGGGGGACGGCGGGGCCGTGATCTCCGTCGAGGACGCGGCGGGCGGCATCCCGGAGCAGGACATCGCGCGGGTGTTCGAGGCCGGCTGGCGGGCGAGCGAGCCGCGCTCCCCCGGAGGCGCCGGGCTCGGCCTCGCGATCGTGCAGGGCATCGTTGCCGCGCACCAGGGCGAAGTGGTCGTGCAGAACGTGCCGAACGGATGCCGCTTCGACGTGCTCCTGCCGCGGCGCGCGGTCGCCGTCTAGGCATCCGCTCGCGCACGCGCGCGCACGCACCCGCGCACCGACGGCCGCCGGTCGGTCAGGACGCCGCGGCCGGCTTCACCGCCTGGATCGTATAGCTGAGGGGCAGCACGCCCGCGCGCGCGTCGAGTGCGAACTCGCCGCCCGCGCGCTCGGTCATCTGCCCGGGGAGCGCCTCCCACGGAACGCTGTCGTGCTCGACGAGAGCCGTGAGCGTGAGGCCGGCCTCGAGCAACGCGGTGACGATTTCGCCGAGACCGTGATTCCACTCGTAGGTCGTCGTTGCGGTCATCGGCCGGTCGGTCGCGACATAGCTGGAATCCGAGTCCCACTGCAGGGGCTCGGCGCGCTCGAAGTAAGGAAACCGCGGGTGCAGGTCGTCGGCGATCCGCTCATCGAGCGTCCACAGCACCGGGTGGCCCTCCCGGAGGAAGAGACGCCCGCCCGGCGCCAGGAGGCCGGCCACGACATCCGCCCACCGACGGATGCTCGGCAACCAGCACAGGGCACCGATGCCCGTGTAGACCAGGTCGAAGCTCGCCGGTTCGAGCACGGACAGCGCGGAGGAGACGTCGGACTCGACGAAATCGACGGCGTCGCCGCTCTCCGCGACCAGGGCGCGCGCTTCCGCGAGCGCCACCGGGGAGAAGTCCAGCCCCGTGACCCGGGCGCCGAGCCGGGCGAGGGACAGCGTGTCCGTGCCGATGTGGCACTGGAGGTGCACGGTGCGCAGCCCACGGATGTCGCCCAGCCGCTCCCGGTCGAATCGCACGACATCGGACAGGCGCCCTGCGTCCTCCAGATAGCGCTGGACCCCGTAGCCGAGACCGGTGCGCGTGGCGTGACCCGTGGCGCGGTCGTCCCAGTTGGCGCGATTGGCTGCCAGGAAATCTTCCATGATCGACCTCATCCTGCCCGATTCACGCGAGCCTTCCAGAGTATGGCATCACGTCGCCTGGGCATCCGCGGCGGTTGATCAGCGGTCGGTCAGCGGCGGACGGCGGCCCGGAGCGGAGCGGTCGCGAAGGCGAGCATGCCGTCCTCGAAGGTGACTGCGGGCGACCAGCCGAGCTCGGTGCGCAGCCGCTCGGAGGACGCGGTGATGTGCCGCACATCCCCGAGCCGGTACTCCCCCGTCGTGACGGGGTCGGGGCCGCCGGCCGCGCGGCTGAGCGCCGCGGCCATGTCCCCGATCGTGTGCACGACCCCCGACCCGACGTTGAAGGCCCGGAACAGCGCGGCGGGGGCGCCTATGGTGTGCTCGAGTGCGGCGAGGTTGGCGGATGCGACGTCGGCGACGTGCACGAAGTCGCGCCGTTGCCTGCCGTCCTCGAAGACCCGCGGTGCCTCGCCGCGTTCGAGGGCCGACCGGAACAGGGACGCGACGCCCGCGTACGGCGTGTTCTGCGGCATCCCCGGCCCGTAGACGTTGTGGTAGCGGAGGGCGATCGCGCGCCCGCCCGTCGAGCGGGCCCAGCTGCTCGCGAGGTACTCCTGGCCGAGCTTGCTCGAGGCGTAGACGTTGCGCGGGTCGAGCGGGTCGTCCTCGGTGACGAGGAGCGGCTCGAGCGGTTCGCCGGTCTCCGGGTCGAGCGGGTCGAACCGGCTGGCGGCGAGGTCGGCTTCCCGGCGCGGGCCGGGCCGGGCGAAGCCGTGCGGGCCGCGGTAGCTGCCCTCACCGTAGACGACCATCGAGGAGGCGAGCACGAGCCGGTCGATGCCGGCGACGGTCATGCCCGCGAGCAGCACGGCCGTGCCGACCTCGTTGCTGCGGACATAGTCCGGCGCATCGGAGAAGGCGACGCCGAGGCCGACCTTCGCGGCCTGGTGGCAGACCGCGTCGACTCCGGAGAGGGCGAGGTCGACCGTCGCCGGGTCCGTCACGTCTCCCACGAGCAGGTCGACCCGCGCGTCGATCGCGGGCAGCCCGCCGTGCACGTCGGGGCGCAGGGAGTCGAGCACCCGCACGTCCCAGCCTCGAGCGAGCGCCTGGCTCAGGATGACGCCGCCGATGAACCCGGCGCCGCCCGTCACGAGCAGCCGGGGGCTCATCGGGCGGGCCCGGGTTCGGTCGTCGGCGCCGGAACGGGAACGGGATGCGGAACGGGAGGATTGCCAGTCGCAGTCGCGAACCTCGGCGACTGCACGGGCAGCACGGTCCGCGCCGTCTGCGCCGTCTGCGCCGTCCGCACAGGCCGGTCGAGCACGGCGCGGATCAGCGCGGGATCGATCAGGGGCCGCGGGGCGTAGCCGGCGGGGATGCCACGGAGGATTCCGTCGATGGCCGCGAGGATCCGGGGCTGCGCCGCGGCCAGCCGGGCGAACACGAGCTCGGCCGTGACGGCATCCGTCTCTGCAGTCTCAGGCACGGCCGTCTCGGTCGAGGCCGTCTCATGCGGGCGCGCCTCGAGAGCGGATGCCGCCGCGTCCGCGCCGGGTTCGGCGGGGGCCAGTCCGGCGTCGGCATCGGTGACGAAGGAGAGGTTCACCGTTCCGATGCCGAGTTCGGACGCGAGCACGACCTCGGGGTACTGGGTCATGTTCACGATGTGGGCGCCGGCGGCGCGGAACCAGAGCGACTCCGCCCGGGTGGAGAACCGCGGCCCCTGGATCACGACGACCGTGCCGGTGGGAGCGAACAGCTCACCGAGTGCGCTCAGGGCGGCGATCGCGGTGCGGCGGAGCACCGGGTCGAAGGGGTCGGCAGCGGCGAGGTGCGCGACGACGCCCTCGTCGAAGAAGGTGTCGGCGCGGCCGCTCGTGCGGTCGATGAACTGGTCGGTGACGACGAGGAGCCCCGGCGGGTAGTCGGGGCTGACGCCGCCGACGGCCGAGGAGGAGATGATCGCGCGGACGCCGAGGGAGGCGAGCGCCCAGACGTTGGCGCGGTAGTTGATCCGGTGCGGGGCCTCGGTGTGTCCTGCGCCATGCCGGGGCAGGAAGGCCACCCGGCGGCCGGCGCGTTCGCCGATCGTGATCGGCGCGGACGTCTGCCCGTACGGGGTGTCGACGATGATCTCGGTTACGATGCCGGCGTCGAAGAGCCGGTACAGGCCGGATCCCCCGATCACGGCGATCTCCACCGGGGCATGCGCGAGCGGTGGCGCGGGAGTCTGCTCGGTCACTCGGTGCTCCTCGTTCGGCGGGCGGGGTGTCCAGTCTTGCATCCCCCGCGTCGCACCGCGCGGCGAAAGCAGGCACGCTATTTCGTTATGTCGGAGAAAATCGCGACACGCGGCATCCACTGGCCGCGAAGACGGCGTGTCGCGAAAAACTCCGACTTTGAGCCACTCGGCGGAAAGCCAGGGACCGGAAAGGTGACGGTCAGTGGGTGTAGACGCGGATCGCCTCGGCGAGCGGGCCCGGTGGGCGCACCGGGAAGGAGGCGAGCATGCCGGCATCCGCGTAGCCGACCGACGACACCGTCGCGGCGCCGCCCGACACGAGATACCGCGTCGACGCGAACAGCGGCAGCGCTCCGGCCGCACCGGCCGCGACCGTCACGCTCGCGGATACGCCGTTCTCGGCGGTCGCCGTGTAGGTCGCGTCCTTGGTGCCCTGGTTCAGCACGCTGAGCAGGGGGGAGGGTCCGGGGGCCGTGACGACGGCGAAGTCGCCGGTGAGTGCGGCCGAGGACGCGAACCAGGCGAAGTCGCGGCCGTTGGTTCCGGTGGCCGAGCCGAGCGCGGAGGCGACGACGGGCTGGTTGCTCGACACGGTGAGCGAATAGCTGCCGACCGCGAGTCCGGAGAGCGGCACATCGGTCGCGAGGCCGGGCTGGAGCGTGACCTCGACGGAGGTGCCCGCGGCCTGCCCTCCCTCGCTCATCACGCCGATCTGCACGGTCGCGGCCGTGTCGCCGGGGGCGAGCAACCGTACGGAGGGTGTGTCGCTCGCGACCCCGCCCGCGTCGCTTCCGGCGTCGTCGGCCGGAAGGTTCTCGATGCGCAGGCCGGGGATGCTCTGTTCGAGGCCGGGGGCGACGGATGTCCCGAGCAGGTCGACCCCGCCGGTCGAGAGGCCGCGCACGATGCTCTGCTGGAGGGTGGCCACCACCTGGCCGCCCTGCGTCGTCACGTGCACGACGGGAGAGCGGAGGTTCGGCGCGAGGCCGGCGAGGGAGACGACGCGCTGGGCGCCGGGCTGGACGAGGATCCCGGTGGAGCCCGGCGCGGTGACCCGGCCGGATTCGCCGAAGACGTCGAGGTCGACGGTTGCGACGACTGTTGTCGGGTTGCTGAGCAGCACGAGCGTCGTGCGGCCGACATCCGTCGACCCGCCGACGAGCCAGGATTCGCCGCTGGCCTCGCCGCAGGCAGCGACGGCGAGTCCGCCGAGGACGGCCTCCGCTGCGACGGACTGGGACTGGCTGCCGGCCACGAGCGGCGCCGTGGAGGCTCCGTTCGCGACCGGAATGTTGAGTTTGACGGCGGCACCGTCTGTGGTCTTGCCGTTGTCGACGGCGCTGAGCAGGCTCGCCACTGGTGCGCTCCACGCACCGGCGGGAACCGCGGTCTTCGATGCGGTCTTGGCGGGAGCCCAGGCGCCGGCTGCGGTCGCGGCGCGCCCGAGCGAGCTCGCGGTCTTCGCCTGGGTGGAGTCCTCTGCCAGGGTGAGCAGTGGACCCGGGCAGACCCGGACCTGCTCGCTCGGAACCGGCGAGACGGCCAGGTAGGCCGGCGCTGCGCCGAAGGCCGGCCAGGGTACGACGATGGCCGCCGCTCCGAGCACACCGGCGACGCCGAGCACACCGAAGGCGATGAGGAACCGGGCACCGGTCCGGGCGATGGCGCGCTTACCTGGCATTGTTCGGGTTCTCCTGTCCACTCGGGGGGCCGGCAGGATCGACGCGGTTCGTCGCCTGATCCTGGTCGGGTGCCTCAGCAGGCAGGGCTGGCGGCGCAGGGTCGGGCGCGACCTCGGCTGAGGTTTCGCCACTGGCCTCGTGAACCTCGTCGGAGGTGTGCGCGAGCTCCGAGGAGCTCTCCGGTTCCGCACCGTGCGCGAGTTCGACGGAGGCGGCGAGCTCTCCGACCGCCGCGGCCTCTGCGGCCTCAGCGGCTTCCGCAGACTCGATCGCCTGGGCGGCCGGCGTCCCCTCGGCCGGCACGATCGCGCCGGCCTTCACGCTCCGCCGAAGCGCGGCACGAGCCTCGGCGCGGGCTGTCCGAGCCTCGGACTTCACGCTGCGTTCTTCGCGGTGGAGGTCTCGCGCCTCGGCCTTGCGGTCCTGGGTGTCCGAGCGTGCCGAGCGGCGCATGGCGTCGCGGTTCGCCTGGCGCACGGCTTCGGGTCCTGCCCCGGTCGGGATCGACAGCAGCAGGGCCGAGCCGACCGTGATCGCGGCGATGAGCAGTGCGGCGAGGGACAGGACGCCGCCGGCATTGGCCGGGACCTCGCTCGCCGTGACCCCCGCGGCGGAGGCCGGCCCGTCGTGGCGCCAGAGCCGTCCGTACGCGGTGTCGCCGACGGGCACGAGTGCGGCCTCGCCGTCGAGCGCGGTCCTCGCCCTGGCCAGGGTCTCCGTGGCCGCGGCGCTTGCCGTCGCGGTTCCGCCGCCGGTGCCGGTGAGTGCGGCGGGCCGCAGCAGCACGAAGCGGATGCCGAGGTCGGCCAGTCCGGCCGAGGCGTCGAGTCCACTCCGCGAGGCCAGGTTTCCCGCGAGCGTGGCGAGTTCCTTGTCTGCCGCCGAGAGCGCGGTCGTGGTGTTGACGAGGGTGCTCTGCTCGTTGAGCGTGGTTCCCGCTCCGCGCACGATGGTCGCGAGGATGCCGCCATTGGACTGCGGGATGATTTCGAGGGTACCGACCCGGGCATCCGTCTGGGCCTCTGCGGTCACGAAGGCGGGCTGGGTGCGGTCGCTGCCCTCGCGGACGGCGCTCAGGCCGAGCGGGAGCGCGGCGGCGAGCGGGACGACGGCGATGGCGAGGAGGAGCGTTGCGGCGACGGCAGGGGCGACGGCGAAGCGACGCAGCTCGCGGAGGGCGAAGATGACGGCGCCGACGAGGCCGAGCCAGTACAGGCTCAGGCCTGCGCCCGGCCAGATGGTGACGCTCGCGGCGCCCGTCGTCGCGAGGCTCAGCTGCGTCGCGGCGATCGCCGTTCCGGCTCCCAGCAGGGCGGTCAGGACTGCGACACTCGCGCTCCGGATTCCGGGCAGGAACAGCGAGAGCGCGGCGAGGATGGCGAGCGGGGCGAACAGGAAGGGGATGATCCAGGACAGCGGCAGGCCCTGCAGCGCGGGGGCCTGGCCCAGCAGCGTGCTCCAGCCGCCGAAGTCGCCGGTCGGGAAGCCGAGCAGCAGCTGCCAGTCGGGGGCGGGAGTGCTCGGCACCGGTACCCCCGGGTCGGCGAGGAGCGCGAGCCAGGACCCGCTGAGGCCCTGATTCAGGATCAACGGGAGCGCGATGGCGAGGGCAGGCAGCGGGATGCCGATGAGCCGGGCGATGCCGCGTCCGCTCGCGACGGAGCAGAGCAGCCAGAGGATGAGCAGCGCCGGAGTGAGCGACGGGGCGCAGAACAGCACGGCCGCGAACAACAGGGATGCCGTCGCGGACGCGGACCACGACCGGCCGGCGGAGTAGCCGGCGAAGAACAACCAGGGCAGCAGCAGGTGCGCGAGGATCGCGGCCGGGCGGCCGGCGGAGAACGCGGTGAGGAAGGTCGGGGCGAGCACCCAGAGGGCCGCGGCGGTGAAGCGGAGGTACCCGCGGTCGGTCAGGCGGGTCGCCGCGAGCCAGGCGCCGAGCGCGGCGAGCGGCATGGCGACGAAGTAGAGCAGCACGAGTGAGTATGAGGGGGCCCAGAACGTGAGTGAGCCGAGCACGGCGAGCACGGCGGCGAAGGGATCGGCGGCGCCGACGAAGCCGAGGCCGAGGTCGCGCCATCCGTAGCCGACGCTCGCCCAGAGCCCGGCCGGGGTGCTCGACAGGGGCAGCAGTGCCCCGCCGCCGAGGTTCTGCGCGCCGAGGAGGGCGGCGAACATGATTATTCCGACGAGCGCCGCAGCGAGCACCGTCCAGGCCCCGCCGCTCGCGAAGAAGCGGATCTCCGGCCGGTCAGCGCCGATGCCGACGAGGACGGCCTCGCGCTTGAGCGCGTGCCTGCGGCGCACCTCGGCCGTGGTCAGGCGCAGCGACGCGATCGACCCCCAGCCGAGCGTGCGGGTCTCGGCGAGTTGACGGCGGGCGTTGCGCACCCGGGAACCGCTGAACGCGGTGCGGAAGGCGGCGGAGAACTCGCCGGGGATCGAGCCGGGCTCCTTCTGCAGCAGCGCTCCGATGGAGCGGAAGAACGCGAAGGGCACGAGCGCGATCCAGTGCAGCGGGATCAGCCACCCGGCTGAGTAGACGAGGCGCCGGTGCAGCTGCGCGGCCCTGGCCACGCGGAGCCGCTTGCGGCGGGCCCGGCCGCGGGATGACCCGCTGAGCCCGGCGACGCCGTCGCCTGCCGAGGCGGCGCGCGCCGCGGCGACGACGGAGACCCGGCGGCCGGAGAGGCGCACGCGCACGCAGAAATCGAGGGCGTCGTCCGCGGACGGCAGGCCGGGGTCGAAGCCGCCGAGCTGGTTCCAGACGGTGTGGCGCACGAGCATCCCGCCGGCGTCGACGGCGAGCACGTCGCTCATGCCGTCGTGCTGGCCCTGGTCGAGTTCGCTCTCGACGAGGGTGACGGTCGCCCCGCCCGGCGTCATCGACAGGCCGACGTCGTGGATGTAGTCGTGGGCGCGCCAGTCCATGATCTTGGGTCCGGCGACGGCGACGGAGGGCGCGATCTCGAGTTCGCCGAGCAGCGCTTCGAGCGCACCGGGTTCGGGGGCGCTGTCCTGGGCGAGCAGCCAGAGCATCTCGCTGTCGGATTCCGGCGGCGCCATCACCCGCACGGCGGCCGCGATGGCCTGCCCGAAGGTCAGGTCGGAGTCGGCGGAGATGAAGTGCGTCGGACCGTACGCGGCGAGGAGCTGGGCCGTCGCATCGCTGGATCCGCAGTCGACGGTGATGACGACATCCGGTTGGCGGGTTTGCCGACTCAGAGCCTCAAGAGTGCGCTCAAGGTGTTTCGCGCCGTTACGGGCGACAAGGATGGCTGTGACTCGTGCATGCATATCAAGCCAAGCCTAGGTTGCATCGCCCCGGAGCGGGGGCCCCTGGATGGGCGTGCCCGATATGCACGCCCCGATTCACGAGTGCGATCTGCGTCGGAACGACGGTCAGCTGGCGCGCTTGCGCAGTTTGCGCCGCTCGCGCTCGGAGAGACCGCCCCAGATGCCGAAGCGCTCATCGTTGGCGAGCGCGTACTGCAGGCACTGGGTGCGCACCTCGCACGAGGTGCAGATCTTCTTCGCATCCCGGGTGGAGCCGCCCTTTTCGGGGAAGAAGGCCTCGGGGTCGGTCTGGGCGCACAGGGAATCCGCCTGCCAGGCGAGGGCGTCGCCTTCGTCAGGAAGGGTGTGTCCGGTGCTGTCTTTGCGAATTCCGGGAATGCCCAAGCGAACGGGATCGACGAACCAGTCCTCGGGAACTCCGGAACGATACTCGGCTTGCGGCATATCGTCTCCCACCCCTTGCAATACGTGCCCAAATAACTCGTCCGCACTAATTACAGCCGTGTAATTCCCCCACGTCAAGTCGCCGATAATAAACCCTCAATGTCGGCTCGAGAGTTTCGACTCGCCCAAAGTCAGAAAATGTGACCTTGCCGGGGTCTTGACGAAACCGCCCCACTGGGCCTACGAAACGGATGCCGCCTGCCGCGACTCCCAGGCGCTGCGCACCATCTCTTCGAGGCTGTGCCGCATTTTCCAGTCCAGGTCCCTGGCTGCAAGCGCGCCGCTCGTGACGATACGGTCGGGGTCGCCGGCCCGGCGCGGACCGATGTCGGGCGTGAAGTCGATGCCGGTCACCCGGGCGACCGTCGCCATGATCTCGCCGACGGAGACGCCGTCGCCGCTGCCGAGGTTGTAGACGGGTTCGATCGCCGTGCCGGCGTCAAGGAGGCGCGCGGCCGCGACGTGCGAGACTGCGAGGTCGGCGACGTGGATGTAGTCGCGCACGCAGGTGCCGTCGGGGGTCGCGTAGTCGTTGCCGTTGATCCGCGGGGTGCGGCCGTCGAGGAGGGCGTCGAAGATGATCGGGAACAGGTTGTGCGGGCTCGTGTCGCGGAGTTCCCGGGCGCCGGAGCCGACGACGTTGAAATAACGGAGCGCGGTGAAGCCCAGTCCGGCGGCGACCGCCTGGTCGCGGAGCAGCCACTCGCCGATGAGCTTGGTCTCGCCGTACGGGGACTCCGGGTTCTTCGGGGTCTCCTCGGTGACGAGAGAGGTCGTCGGGGTGCCGTAGACGGCCGCACTCGAGGAGAACACCATCCGCGACACGCCCGCATCCTGCATCGCCGCGAGCAGGGTGGCCATGGCCGTGACGTTCTGCTCGTAGGTGTGCAGCGGGCGCTGCACCGAGACGCCGGCGTACTTGAAGCCCGCGACGTGCACGACGCCCGTGATCGGGTACTCGGCGAAGGTGCGGGCGAGCAGGGGGCCGTCGAGCAGGTCGCCGTGCACGAAGGGCACGGACTCGGGGACGAATTCGGCGTGGCCGCTCGAGAGGTCGTCGATCACGACGACGTCGATGCCCTCGGCGAGGAATGCGCGGACGATGTGGGATCCGATATAGCCGGCTCCGCCGGTGACAAGCCACGCCATGTGTACCCTCGCAAGATCACTCGGCAACCAAGCGATGCCGGTGCTGCAAGCCTAGCGTTCGGGCCGTTTCCGGCGCTGCGCGCCCGGTGCGCCGCTTCGCGCCAGGCGTGCCAGGCGCGAAGCGGCGGAAAGGGCGCGCAGGTCAGGGCCAGTCGTCGTCGGGGCCGTGGGTGCGCCGGGCGATCTGCGGGTCGCCGTAGCCGTCGCGGGTCACCGTGCTGAACGTCGCGACGGTGCTCCAGAGCGTGAGAAGAGCGAGAAGAACCACCAGGAATGTCATCATGGCAGGAACTCTAGGCATTGCGATATCCTGCCGCGAGTGGCAGTCTTGCCAGTGTTCGACTATTTCCTGCCAACGCTGTTTCCGGAGGTTTTCATGCTCGCCGCGCCAGCCCCCGCCGCGCTCAACAAGGTCGTCTGCATCGCCCTGCCCGACATGGCGCCGTTCGAGTTCGGCGTGATCTGCGAGGTCTTCGGCATCGACAGGAGCGACACCGGCGGTCCCGTCTTCGACTTCCACGTCACGGCCGCCGAGCCGGGGCCGATCCGCACCAAGCTCGGCTTCGACATCATCGTCACCGAGGATCTCTCCGCGGCGGCGGACGCCGACCTGGTCGCGATTCCGGCATACGACAAGGGAACGCCGGTGCATCCCGCCATACTCCAGGCCGTGCGCGACGCCGAGGCCAGGGGCGCCTGGGTGTTGAGCGTCTGCAGCGGTGCGTTTGTGCTCGGCGAGGCGGGCATCCTCGACGGCCGCCGCAGCACGACCCACTGGATGTACACGGATGCGCTCGCGCGGGCATTCCCGGAGACCCGCGTCGACCCCGACGTGCTCTTCGTCGAGGACCGCCGGGTGGTGACGGGAGCAGGGACTGCGGCCGGCATCGACGCGTGCCTGCACATCGTGCGGAAGGTGCTCGGGGCATCCGTCGCCAACAACATCGCGAGGCGGATGGTCGTGCCGCCCCAGCGCGACGGCGGCCAGTGTCAGTTCATCGAGGCGCCGGTCGTCGACCTCGACAGCGACTCGTTCGCGAGCGTGACCGCGTGGATGCTCGAGAACCTCGACCGCGAACTGCCCGTCGAGGAGCTCGCCCGGCGCTCGCTGATGTCGCCGCGCACCTTCGCCCGGCGCTTCCGCGCCGAACTCGGCACGACGCCGACGGCCTGGCTCAACCGGCAGCGCCTGCTTCGGGCGCAGCAGCTGCTCGAGGAGAGTTCGCGCAGCCTCGAGGAGATCGCCGGCGACACCGGGTTCGGCGGTGCCGCCGTGATGCGGCACCATTTCCTGAAGGTGCTGCAAACCACCCCGACCGCGTACCGGCGCACCTTCGGGGCCCGCCGCGCCGGCTGACCGAGCGGCACCTCGCGTCGACCAGGTCGACCAGAAGGTCAGGGGGTCCAGGGACTAGGGAGTGGTGGCGAGGAAGACGTCTCCGGCGCCCGCGAAGGTGAGAGTGCCCTCGTCCGGGGTGATGTAGACCGATTCGCCGCGCTTCAGGGTGACGGATGCCGTCGCACCGGCCACGAGGAAGCCTCCGGCCGTGCAGAGCGCGATTCCCGGTCCGGTGAGCGTGAACTGGCGCATCGGGACACCGGCGGCGGTGACCGCGGCGGCACCGGCGGCGGGAGCGGGAGCGGCAGTATCCGCCGCAGAGGCCTCGATGTGCACGAGCGCGAAGTCGGCGACATCGGGCCGGTACTCGGAGACGCCGGGCGTGTGCACGATCGGGGCCAGGTAGGGCACCGGGACCGGGGAGAACTCGAGCACGTCGAGCAGCTCGTCGACGTCGATGTGCTTGGGGGTGAGGCCGCCGCGGAGCACGTTGTCCGAGGCCGCCATCAGCTCGATGCCGAGCCCGAGCAGGTAGGCGTGGATGTTGCCCGCCGGCAGGTAGAGCACCTCGCCGCGCTTGAGCGACACCCGGTTGGTCAGCAGGGAGATCACGATGCCGGGGTCGCCCGGGTAGGCCAGGGCGAGGTCGCGCACGGTCGCGAGTTCGAGCGGGAACCGGATCGCGGCGCCGCCCTCCGCGAGGTAGACGGCGTCCTGCGCGAGGCCGACCACGCGCTCGACGAGCCAGGCCACTTCCCCGGTGTCGCCGCCGCGGCCGTCGCGCAGCAGCCAGTCGACGGTGTCGCGGAGGCCGCTGTCGCCGAGCAACCGGCTCTCGAGTGCGTCGAGGGCACCGGGCTGCGGGTTCTCCGATGCGGCGTCGAGGGCGCGGAGCTCCCCCACGATGCGACGCACCTCTCCGAGCTCGCGGAAGCCGCAGAGCGCTTCGAAGGTCTCGCTCAGCGCGAAGATGATCTCGGGCTTGTGGAACTGATCGCGGTAGTTGCGGTCGAAAGCGTCGAGGGGGATGCCCGCGGCGTTCTCCAGGGCGAAGCCGGTGCGCGCGCGCTCACTCGTCGGGTGCGCCTGCAGCGAGAGCGGGCTCGCTGCGGCGAGGACCTTGAGCAGGAACGGCAACCGAGGCGGCACCGACCCCGCGTCGCTCTCCTCCGCCACGAGCGCTGAGCCGAGCGCCCGGGCGGGGTCCGCGAGGATCCAGTCGACGAGGTTTCCCGCCCCGCCCGTGCGCGAGGGGTCGGTGATCACGGAGGGCGACCCCGGGTGCGCCCCGAGCCAGAGTTCGGCCTCAGGCTTGCCGGAGGGAGTCGTGCCGAGCAGTCCCGCGATCGCGGTCGTCGAGCCCCACGCATAGTCGCGCGGTGTATTGCTGATGCCCACAAACATGACTGCTCCTGTACGTCTCGTACGACTCGGTTGAGTCCAAACTATCAAGGCCACCACGGATGCCCGGCGACGGCCGTCCTTGACAGTCCCGACCTTAACCGGTTTAGTGGGGAGTGCTGAACCGGTTCAGTACTCGAAGGAGAGTCACCCATGACGCACAATGCCGTTCGTTTCCGTCCCACCCCGCTTCGATCCGCCCGACGCCGATCGGCGCTGGGCGCATCCACCCTGGGCTCCGTCGCCCTGGCGAGCGCGGTCGCCCTGCTCCTGTGGGGAGCGGGCGCGGGAGCCGCGGCAGCGCAGCCCGGCCGGCCCGCCGCATCCGCTGCATCAGACACCGCAACCGCCCCCGCCGCCGCCGGCCAGCCGCTCACGAACCTCGCGCACCTGAACTTCCTGCTCGACGAGGTTCCACTCGCGCAGACCGCTGAGCACACGACCTGGCGCCTCGCCGAGCAGCCGACGGCGCTGGCCCCCTGGACCTACGCCAACCGCAACGCCGACGGCAGCTACACCCGCATCGGCGGCGGCTCCCTCGATGCCGCCACCGGCCACTGGACCCAGGGCGCATACAACGCCGACGACATCGCCCGCACCGCCGTCGTCTACCTGCGGCACTGGAAGCTCACCGGCGACGCGGCGAGCCGGGACCACGCCGTGCAGACCCTGCGCGCCCTGACCTATCTGCAGACCGCGACCGGTCCGAACGCCGGCAACGTCGTGCTTTGGCAGCAGGCCGACGGCACGCTGACCCCGAGCGCAACGCCCAAGGAGCTGCCGGACCCGAGCGACTCGGCGGAGTCGTACTGGGTCGCCCGCACCCTCTGGGCCCTCGGCGAGGGCTACGCGGCCTTCGCGGGAACCAGCGCCGGCGCAGACCCCGCCTTCGCCGCCTTCCTCCAGGACCGGCTGCACCTCAGCCTCGACGCGCTCAACCGACAGTCCCTCGCCCGGTACGGCACCTTCGACGTCGCCGACGGCGTGAAGGTCCCGGCCTGGCTCATCGCCGGCGGGGCGGATGCCTCGGCAGAGGCCGCTCTCGGCCTCGCCGCCTTCAGCGCGGCCGACCCCGGCGACACCGTGGTGCGCACCGCGCTCACCCGGCTGACCGAGGGCGTCGCAGCGATGTCCTCCGGATCGGTCACCCAGTGGCCGTTCGGCGCGATTCTCCCGTGGAACAAGTCACAGTCGCTCTGGCATGCCTGGGGCGGCCTGGCCCCTGCCGCCGTCGCGACGGCCTCGACCGTGCTCGGCCGGCCCGACCTGCTGAAAGCCGCCGTCGCCGACTCCGCCCAGTTCACCCCGCAGCTCCTCGCCGCTGGCGGGGCGGACAACGCGTGGAGCCCGACCCCCGGCGAGGCGCAGATCGCCTACGGCGTCGACTCCCGGGTCGAGGGTCTCGTCGCGACCGCGACGGCCGCGAACGCGCCCGGTCTCCTCGACGTCGCCGCGATCTACGCCGGCTGGTTCTTCGGCGCCAACCGCAGCGGCCTCCCGACCTACAATCCGGCGACAGGCGCCGCGATCGACGGCATCGAGCGCGACGGCCGGGTCAACCCGAACTCGGGCGCCGAATCCACGATCCACACCCTGCTGACCATGCTCGCCCTCGACGCGAACCCCGAGCTCAGGGCCAAGGCGCTCGGAATCGAGAAGACCGTCGCAACCGCAGGACTCAGCGTCGTCGAAGCCGAGTCCGGCACGATCACCGGCGGCTCGGTCGTCACGCCCGCATCGGCGTGGACCGGCGAGGCCAACCTCTCCGGCGGTGCATTCGTGAGCCTCACGAAGGGCGGGTCGCTCAGCGTCCCGGTCCCGGCGAGCGACCAGGCCCGCAACGTCTACCCGATCGTGAACCAGACCGAAGCCCGCTCAGGGAACACGAGCTGGGCATCCGCCCGGGCAACGCTCGGCAGCACGGCGAACGGTGGCGCGGGGGCGCAGGGAATCACGGATGCCCCCGGCCGCCTGATTCCGCTCTCACTGTCCCGCACGCTACCGGCCGGGGCCACCGCGGTCACGGGCACTGCGAGCGGGGCGGCGGCGATCGACGCGTTGCTGCTGCAGCCGCTCGTGTCGACGGTCACGGTGACCGGAGCGGCCGGCGATTCGACGCTGTACGTGAGCGCCGCGCGGGAGTCCATCGTGCGGCCCGTGCTCGTGCCGCGCGGGTTCCGACTGGAGCAGGCCGCGTACGATGCCGCGGGCCGGCCCGTCGTCCACGCGGATGAGCGCGGGAACCCGGCGCGGGCATCCGTCACGGTCGCCCCCGGAGGCTTCACGGTCACCCACCTCACCCGCCGCTGACGCCCCGCCCCGCCCCTGACCGGTGGTCCGGGGCGGGCGCGAGGGGTCAGGCGAGGGTGAGGAAGAGCTTTTCGAGCTCGTCGACCGTGAGCGCGTTGGGAGTGTCCGGGTTGTCGATGCAGTCGCGCATCGCGGTCGACACGATCACGAAGCCCGCCTTGTCGAGGGCGCTCGACACCGCGGCGAGCTGGGTCACGACGTCCTTGCAGCTGCCGCCGGACTCGACCGCGGCGATCACCGCGCCGAGCTGGCCCTGGGCCCGGCGCAGCCGGTTCAGGATCTTCTTCTGGTTCGCGGCGTGCGCGGCCCCCTGCGCAGCGCCAGCCGATACAGCGGCATCCGCTACGGCGACAGTTTCAGTGGTCATTTCAAGCCTTTCCGGAAACGGGCAGCCCGGCGCGCTGCCACGCGTCCATGCCGCCGACGACGTTGATCGCGTCGATGCCCTGCGCCGCGAGGAAGCCGGTCGCCTGGGCGCTGCGCCCGCCGAGGTGGCAGACCACGTAGACGGGTCCCGTGCGTGGCACCTCGTCGAGGCGCTGCACGAGCTCGCCGAGCGGGATCAACTGCACTCCCTCGGCGTGGACGGAGTCGTACTCGGCCTGTTCGCGCACGTCGACGACGGCGGGGTGGTCGAGCGCGGCGAGTTCCGTGACGGTGATTTCCTTCATGCGACGATCCTTTCGGTGGGGAGAGCAGGAGCAGAGGGAGAAACGGGGAGAACAGAAGCGGCCGAAGGAGCCGAAGCAACCGCGGCGCGCGGCGATGCGGCGAGCGCTGCGGCCCCCGCTGCCCAGGTTTTGTAGCCTCCGTCGAGGTTACGCACCTCACGGCCGAGCTGGCTGAGCAACCGCGCCGCGGTGTGACCGCGCTGCCCGACCTGGCAGTGCACCACGAGAGACCCGGCCGGCAGCTCGCCGAACCGGTCGCGCAGCTCGTCGAGCGGCACGTTGACGGCCCCGGGGATGCTCCCGGCGGCGAACTCCCCCGCCGTGCGCACGTCGACCAGGGTCTCGCCCGCGGCGAGCGCCGCCGGCAGTTCGTGCCACTGCAGGCTGCGCGTGGTGCCGGCCACGAGGTTGTCCGCGACGTACCCGAGCTGGTTGATCGGGTCCTTCGCCGAACCGTACTGCGGCGCATAGGCGAGCTCGAGCCGACTGAGAGCGGATGCCGTCAGGCCGCCGGCCATCGCCGTCGCGATCACGTCGATCCGCTTGTCGACCCCGTGACCGCCCACGATTTGGGCGCCGAGGATCGCGTCCGTCGCGGCATCGACGAGCAGCTTGACCGACATCGGCTCGGCCCCCGGGTAGTAGCCGGCGTGGTCGCTCGGGTGGGTGTGCACGACCCGGTGCGCCCGGCCGGTGGCCAGCAGGCGGCGTTCGCTCCAGCCGACCATGGCCACGGTCGTCCCGAAGACGCCGACGATCGCGACGCCGAAGGCGGGCTCCGCGGCGACGGCGACCCCGGGCGCGCCGGCAAGGCTGTCGCCGGCGCTGTCGGCGATGCTGTCCGCGGCGGCGCGGCCGTGCCGGTTCGCGAGCCCGGCCATCGCGATCCGGGTCGGCCCACCACTGATCGCGTCGATCTTCTCGGCGCCGTCGCCGACGGCGTAGATCAGCGGGTCGCTCGTCCGCTGGGTGTCGTCCACCCAGATCGCGCCGCTCTCGCCGATCCGCAGACCGGCCGCGGCGGCGAGAGAGGTGTCTGGGAGCACTCCGGTCGCCTCGATGATCAGGTCCGCCGCGACATCCGTTCCGTCGCTGAGCGTCACGCGACCGGCGGATGCGCTCCGCACCGAGGTGTCCACCCGCACGTCAACGCCGTGCGCCTTCAGCACCGCGGCGACCGGGGCCGCCATCTCGGGGTCGAGCGGCCCGAGCACCTGGCCGGCGAATTCGACGGCCGTGACGTGCACGCCGCGCCGGACGAGGTTCTCCACGGCTTCGAGGCCGATGAAGCCGGCGCCGATCACGACGGCGGAGACCTCGACCGCACCGCCCGGCCCGGCCGCCTCCGTGAGCAGCGCGGTGATCCGGTCGACGTCGTCGACCGTGCGCAGGGTGTACAGCGGCACGTCGGACCCGGCAGGAAGCACACTGCGCGTGGTCGCCCCGGCCGCGAGAACCAGCCGGTCGTAGCCTTCGGTGCTGATCCGCCCCGTGACCGTGTCGCGCACGCTGACCGTCCGGGCCGCGCGGTCGATGCCGGTGACCTCGTGGTCGATTCGCACGTCGAGCCGGAAGCGACTCGCGAGCGACTCCGGCGTCTGCAGCAGCAGCGCCGACCGGTCTTCGATCAGTCCGCCCACATAGTAGGGCAGCCCGCAGTTCGCGAAGGACACGTAGTGCCCCCGCTCGAATACGATGATTTCTGCCGCTTCATCGAGCCTGCGCATCCGCGTCGCGGCCGACATGCCGCCGGCCACTCCGCCCACAATAAGAATCTTCATGGCAGAACTATACCCCCATGGGTATAAATTTGTCTGGGTGGCCCGACACCCGGCAGCAACCGCGAGGGAACCCCGGCAGTACTCTAGGACTCATGCCCGCCGTGCAGAGCCGTCTCGTCGTCCGGTCCTTTGCGACGCTCGTGTTCTTCACGGCCCTCGCCGGTCAATTCTGGCGCAACCTGCTCGGCTGGTGGGGCTTCGGCGCCATCGCGCTCGTCGTCTTCGTCGGCAGCGTCGTGTTGCTCGCCCGCCTGAAGCCGGACTGGGTGTGGGCCAAGTTCCCGCGCTCGATCGGCGTCTTCCTCGTGATCACGACGCTGTCCATCGCCTGGTCGTTCTACCCGGGCGCCTCGGCCATCGGCGTCGCCGTGCTCTGGGCCACGACGATCGCGGCGCTCTTCCTGGCCCTCGTGCTCAGCTGGGCCGAACTGCTCCGCACCCTGGCCGCTGCGCTCCGCTGGGTCATCGCCCTCTCGCTGCTCTTCGAGGTGATCGTCGGCGCCTTCGTGCGGCAGCCCGTGCTCCCGCTCTGGGTGTCCTACCCCGGCGAGAAGATCCCGGACGCGTTCTACTGGTCCCGCGGACTGCTCTTCCACGGCGGCCCGATCGAGGGCATCGTCGCAAACCGCAACCTGCTCGGTTTCGTCGCGCTCCTCGCGGTCATCGTCTTCGCCGTGCAGCTCGCGGCCCGCTCTGTTCGGCGCGGCTGGGGCATCGCCTGGCTCGCCGCCGCCGCGGTCGCGCTGGTGCTCACCCGCTCGGCCACGGTCACCCTCGCCGCCGGTTTCGTCGCGATCGTGCTGCTTTTCGCACTCTGGACCCGCCGCCGCGGCCCGCAGCGCCGCCGGCCGGTCTATCTCGCCGCCGCCGGCCTCGTCGTAGCGTGCGGTGTCGCCGTGGCGACCCTGTCGCCGTGGCTGCTCGGCCTCTTCGGAAAGAGCGAGGACCTCACCGGCCGCCTCGACATCTGGGCGAGCGTCACCGACCTCGCCGTGCAGCGCCCCGCATTCGGCTGGGGGTGGGTCAGCTATTGGGTACCGTGGGCCGAACCGTTCGCCGGCCTCGCGAGCCGCAAGGGCGTCGTCTACCTCCAGGCGCACAACGCCTGGCTCGACGTCTGGCTCCAGGTCGGGGTGATCGGCCTCCTCGCCTTTCTCGCCATCGTCGCAGGGGCCCTCTGGCGGTCCTGGTTCCTCGCCGTCGACCGCCCGCGCACGAGCGTCGCCGACACCGCCCCCTACACCGTCTCCGCCCTGCTCCCGCTGCTCCTGATGGCCGCGCTCATCGCGCAGAGCGTCGCCGAGAGCCGGCTGCTCATCGAATACGGGTGGGTGCTCCTCGTGCTCGTCAGCGTCACGACGAAGCGGCAGCAGGTCCTCAACCGGCCGATGCCGTAGACATCCGCTTGGCCGTCGACGACCGACGGGACCCGGCCGAACGGATGCCGGCGGGTACCCTAGGAAGCCCATGAACTCCCGCGCGCACTCCCCCGAACTGCCGAGGGCACTCATGCGGCTCTTCCGCGGACCGCACTTCGCCGCGGCGCTGACCCAGGCGACGATCGCGACGGCGTTCGGTGCGGTGTTCCTGCGCGGACTGGTCGGCTGGCCGGGCCTGATCGGCGTGCTCGGCGGGCTCGTCGTCCTTGCCGGGTTCTCCCTCGTCGCCCGGAGGAGACAGATCGAGTGGCACGGGCTGCTGCCGATCTCGATCCTGGTGTTCCTCGGTTGGTGCGCGCTGTCCCTGCTCTGGACCGGGTACCCGTTCGCGACGGCGATCGGACTGATCTACCAGCTCGCCTTCGCGTTCCTCGCGCTCTACATCGTGCTCGCGCGCACCATGATCCAGATCGTGCGGGCGACCGGGGACGTGCTCCGGGTGCTGCTCGCGACCTCCCTCGCCCTCGAAATCGTCGCCGGCCTGCTGCTCGACGCACCGATCCGGTTCCTCGACATCCAGGGGCACCTCGACGAACTCGGCCCGATCCAGGGCATCTTCGGCTCCCGCAACGCGCTCGGCTTCGCGGCTCTCGTTGCGGGTGTCACGTTCGTCATCGAGCTACGGACCCGGTCGGTGCGGCGCGGAGTGGGGATCGCCTCGCTGATCGGGGCGACCGCCTGCCTCCTGCTCACCGGGTCACCGGTCATCTTCGTCGTCGCGGTCTTCGTCGGCCTCGCCGGACTCGCCCTGACCTGGCTGCGCAACACGCCGCAGCCGCGTCGCAGGCTGCTGCAGTTCGCCCTGCTGGGACTGACGGTCGCCGCCGGGGTCGTCGCCTTCCTCACCCGCGGGGCGATCGTCGAAGGGCTCAACGCGCGCAGCGAATTCGGCGTGCGCGCCACCCTGTGGCGGGAGATGTGGCGCCTCGTGGGCCTGCACCCGCTCGAGGGCTGGGGCTGGTCCGGCCTCTGGCCGGGCACGGCGACCCCGTACGGCTGGCTCGACTTCAGCACCCACCGCCACTACGAGACCGGGCTCAACGCCTTCCTCGACGTGTACTTCCAGGTCGGCCTGATCGGCTTCCTGAGCTTCCTGATCCTCGTCGTGCTCGCCTTCTGGCGATCCTGGGTGCTCGCCTCCAACAAGCGCACCCTCGTCTACGCGTGGGCGCCGCTCATCCTCGTGGTGCTGATCGTCACGAGCCTCGCGGAGAGCACCGTGCTCGCAGAGGCCGGGTGGCTGCTGTTCCTGATCTGCGCCCTCGTGGCCGCGCAGGGCAAGAGCTGGCGGAGCTCCCTGCAGCCCAAGCCCCGCCCACCCGAGACCGACGACGAGGTCGACTACCCCGCGTGAGCCGTCGACGCGCAACTAGACGGGCTGGGTGAGGTCCCGGAGCACGTCGGGCAGGCCGAGGCCGAAGCGGGAGTAGTCGCCGGCGCTCCAGGCCCGAAACACCGGGGGCAGGCGGCGCAGCCGCGAGGCCGGCAGCCCGCTGCGCATCCGCTCGTGGGCGAGCTTCGCGTTGATCCGTCCCAGCACGTCCGCGGACGGCCGCGGGCGGAGGGCCACCGAGCGCTCCTGCAGAGCCCGGGCACGGGCGAGCAGCCGGGCGTTGCGGGCGGTCCGGGGCGCGGTCAGGCGGCCGAGCCGGCCCGCGGCGTCCAGCGAGGACGCCCCGATCTGGTTGCCGTCGTGCTGGCGGTAGTCCACGAGGGGCTCCTCGAGCAGGTCGACCGTGCCCGTCGCCGCGGCGACGATCGCGAGCCACTCGTCGTGCACCCACTCCGCCGGGAACGGCCGCGCCCGGGCCGCCAGGTCGCGGCGCAGCACGAGGGTCGCCCCGGTCACGATGTTCCGGCGCAGCAGCGCGTCGATGGCGGACCCGGAATGCACGGCGTACCGGTCCGCCGACGAGACCCTGAGGGTGTTGAGCAGGGTGACGCCCAGCGGATGCCCGTCCGAGTCCACGAGTCGGGCATCCGTGTGCAGCAGCGCCAGCTGGGGCCTGCGCTCGAATACCGCGGCGATCTTCGCGAGCCGGTCGGCGTGCCAGACGTCGTCCTGGTCGCTCAGCGCGATCAGGTCGCCCGTGCAGGCCGCGATCGCCTGCTCGAAGTTGGCGGTCACGCCGAGGGCGACCGGGTTCCGCAGAATCCGCACCGCGAGGGTGACGGCCGGGTGCTCGGCCCGCCAGGCCGACCAGACCCGGTCAATGACGGCGAGGGTGTCGTCCGTGGAGTTGTCGTCGGAGACCACGATCTCGGCGGGCGGCCGCGACTGGTTCAGGATGCTGAGCAGTTGCTCGGTGACGAAAGCAGCACCGTTGTGGGTGCAGAGCGCCACGGAGACCGAAAGGGGCACGGCTAGACGCGCTTCAGGCCGACCGACAGCACACCGAGGAACAGCCCGGCCATCACCGTCTGCGCGCCGAGCATCATCAGGAGCGCAGCGAGGACGGCGCCACGGATCGCCGCATCCGCCTCGAGTGCGCCGTAGCCGCTCGCGGCCCAGCCGGCGAGCTGGGCGATCGCGATGCCGAGGCCGAGGATGAACACGAGCGCACCGACGATGGCGCTGCTCTCGAGGCTGATTCTCTTCTGCAGGCGGTCGAAGTTGCGGCTTCGGGGAATCTGGAAGCCCTCGTGCTGGGCGTAGATCTTGGTCAGGATGGCGAACAGTACGGCCTGGTAGCCGACGACCGAGAGCGCCGCGAGGTAGACCTGACTCGAGGCGTAGAACCCGACGGGCCCGACGACGATGGGCCCGGCGCTGAGGAGCACCGACCCGATCATGCCGATTCCGAACCCGAGGGTCCCGGGGATCAGGAACAACCAGCGCGGGCTGAAGATCAGCAGGAACCGGAGGTGGCGCCAGCCGTCGTGCCAGCTGCGGAGGTGCGGCGGGCGGCTGCGCCCGTCCTTGCTGAGGGTCGTGGGCACTTCGCTGACCCGGGAGCCGCCGAGGGTCGACTTCACGACCATCTCGCTGGCGAACTCCATGCCGGTCGTCTGCAGGTGCAGCGCGAGCATCGAGCGGCGGTTGAAGCCGCGCAGGCCGCAGTGGAAGTCCTTGATCGGCGAGCGGAAGAGCACCCGTCCGATCCAGGACAGCACCGGGTTGCCGAGGTACTTGTGCAGCGGGGGCATCGCGCCCGGTTCGATCCCGCCGAGGAAGCGGTTGCCCATCACGAGTTCGTCGCCGGCCCGGAGCCGGTCCATGAACCCGTCGAGGTTGCTGAAGTCGTAGCTGTCGTCCGCGTCGCCCATGATCACGTACGTGCCCTGGGCGGCGGCGATTCCGCCGATCAGCGCGCTGCCGTACCCCTTGTCCGCGACGGCGACGACGCGTGCGCCGTGGGCTGCGGCGATCTCCTGCGACCCGTCGGTGCTGCCGTTGTCGGCGATGAGCACCTCACCGGAGATCCCGCTTCGTTCCAGATAGGCCTGTGCTTTGTCGATGCACACCGCGAGGGTTTCGGCTTCGTTGAGGCACGGCATCAGGATCGAAAGTTCGAGGGTCTCGGTGAGTGGCATGCGTGAAACAGGTCCCGTCATTGTTGGTAAGGCTCCTTTATCGTACAGACTGTGCTTTGTGAACCTTGGACTCGTTGTGTCAACGCTTGGCCGTGTCGAGAGCCTGCGACGACTCTTCGATTCCCTTGCTGACCAGATGAAAACAGATGACGCCCTTGTCGTCGTCGCCCAGCGCAACCTCCCGGAGGTGCAGGCCCTGGCGGCGGAGTTCGGCTCATCGACCTTCCGCATTTCGGTCACCACGTCGCCCCCTGGCGCCTCTCGTGGCCGCAACGCGGGCGTCGCCGCCCTGCCGGACGACCCGGGCCGGCTCCTCAACTTCCCCAATGACACCACGTGGTTTCCGCCGGCCACGCTCGACCGGCTCCGCAGCCTGCCGAACGGGCTCCGGGCCGGCGCCCTCACCGTCGTCGACGAGAACGGCCCGAAATTCGTGCTGCCCGCTCCCGGCACCGCGCTCGACCAGCGCACCGTGTGGACGGTCATCGAGATGGGCATCCTGATCCGCCGTGACGTGTTCGATGCGCTGGGCGGATTCGATCCCGAGATCGGCACGGGGGCGCCAACGCCCTGGCAGGCGGGCGAGGCCACCGACCTGCTGCTCACACTCCTGCGCGCCGAACCAGACATCGACTTCGCCTGGCAGCCGGGCACCCTCTTCGTTGGCGGGATCGCCGACCCGAGCGGACTGACGAGCGCCGAACGCCGCCGCAAACTGCGCGGCTACGGACGCGGCCTGGGCCGGCTCGTCACCCGGTGGCGGTACCCGCTGTGGTGGCGCTTCGCCTTCCTCGGCGGAGGCTTGTTCTTCGGGTTGCGCAATCACAGCACGAACAAACCCGCCGACGGGTGGTGGGTCTTCCTCGGCCGCCTGGAAGGCATGCTCGGGCATACCCTCGACCGCAACCGCACGTTCACGGCGGTGACCCGATGACCGCGGACCTGCCCTCCCCCGTGCGACTGCGCCAGGCCACGATGAGCCTGATCACCCTGCTCGGCGGCGTGTCCCTGGCCGTCATCCCCGCAGCGACGGTGTCGATCTCCTCGCGGCTGTTCAGCCGGCCGGAACAGGGCATCATCGCCGTTGCGGTCATGGTCGCAACCTTCGCCGGCCAGCTCACCTTCGCGGTCGTGCTCGAGTCCCGGCTCAGCTCGGCAGCAACCGAACGCCGGGTCGTCTTCCCCCTCTGGCTCGCCGGTCTCGCGCTCCTCGCCGCGCTCGTGATCGCGGTCAATCCGACCAACCCCGTCGTACTGTGCGTCGGACTTCCGCTCCTGATCGCCGCCCTCGAGGTCGGTCGCGGGGTCTCGGTCGCCGAGCGCCTCGATGTGCGCGAGATCTGGGCATCCGTTGCCGTCGGCCTCGGCGCCCTCGGCGGCGTCGCCGCAGCATTCGCGGGCCAGCAGTGGGCGCTCATCCCGCTCGTGGCCGGCATCGCCGGGGCCACGATCGTGCGGTGCCTGCCGGTCTCCCACCGGGCGAGCCGCCCCGATCCGGCGGTGATGGGCTGGGTCGTGGCCGACACGGCGATCACCGGCGTGATCTACCCGCTCTTGAACACGATGATCCTGGCCCTGCTCGGCCCCGGCGACGCAGTGCTGTTCACCGCGATCGCCACGGTCTCCGGGCTCCTGGCGATCCCGCTCAACTTCATGCGCCTCCGACTGTTGAAGGCCCATTCCCGGCTCGACATCGCCGTCTCGGGCGGCGCCGTGCTCGCCGCCGTCGTCGTCCTCGTCGTCCTCGAACGCACAGGAGCACTCGGCCTCATCTTCGGCGGCGTCTGGACGAACTCCGCGGTGCTGCTCCCCCTCGTGCTCGCCTGCGGCTGGCGCGCGGCCTCGCTCGCGACCACCATCCCCTTCGCCACCCTCCGCCGGATGGGCGAAGCGCGCCTGCTCACCGGGCTGCGCGCAGCCGTCTCCCTGATGGCCTTCGCCCTCGCCGCGATCGGGCTGGCCCTGCACGACCTCTCGGCGGTGTTCCTCGGCCTGCTCGTCGCCGAGCTGATTTCCGCCGTGGTCTACGAGCTCGCCCGGCGGCATCGGGTGCGCGTGGCCGAACGGCTCGCGGTGGCTGCCCAGTGAGCCTGGTCCTCGTCGACCTGCTCTTCTTCACCGGGAAGAAGGGCGGTATGGAGTCCTACGTGCGCGAGCTCTACTCGCGGCTGCGGCCGACCGATCTGAACCTGACCTTCGTCGCTCTCGCCTCGACGGAACTCGCCGCCACGGACACCTCCTGGTTTCCCGGGGAGGTCGTCGACTCCGGCATCAGCGGTGAGGACCGGGTCGCCTGGGCCCGCGGCGAACTGTTCAGCGTCGCCCGCTTCGCCCGCCGCCTCGGCGCCGACCTGATCCACTGCCCGGCGAACCTGGGCCCGGTGTACTCGCGCATCCCGGTGCTGCTCACGGTGCATGACCTGTTGCCGTTCCGCCACCCCGAGTACGTGCCCGGTGCGTATTCGGTCGTGCTCCGCACCATGATCCGGGTCGCCGCCCGCGGTGCCCGCCGCGTGCTGACGGTCAGCACGGCCTCCCGCGCTGACATCGTGAGCTACCTGCACGTTCCGGAAGCCCGGATCGACGTGGTTCCGCTCGCCGGCAAGCCGTTCCTGCCCCGCCCAGCCGAACCCGTCGCATCCCAACCCGCGGCACGCGAATCGGCTGAGGACCAGACGGCTGTCGCCGAGGTCGCCCGGCTGCCGCGGCAGCTGCTCGCCGTCGGCAACCGGATGCCGCACAAGAACTTTCCGTTGTTGCTGGAGGCGCTCGCGCTCGTCCCCGCCGATGCCCGGCCGCGACTGGTCGTCACCGGCAGCCACGGCGACGACCCCCTCGCCCCGGTCGTCGCCCGGCTCGGCCTCGACTCCTGGGTGTCGCTGCGCGGCTGGCTGGGAGCGGACGAGCTCGACCGTCTCTACGCCGAATCGACGATGGTCGTGTTCCCCACGCTCTTCGAAGGCTTCGGGCTGCCCGTGCTCGAGGCGATGTCGCGGGGCTGCCCGGTCGTCTGTTCGAGTATCCCGGTGCTGCACGAGGTCGCCGGCGATTCCGCGGTCTACGTTTCTCCCCTCGATGCTCCGACACTCGCGGCGTCGATCACGACGCTTCTGGGTGATCCTGCCGAACTGCGCCGCCGGTCGGCGCTGGGACTGGCCCGCGCCGCCACGTTTTCCTGGGAGCGCACCGCCCGGCAGACCGAAGCCTCGATTCAGCGGGCCCTGGCCGCGCGGTAGCGTTCGAGGATCTCCCCGACGGAAGCGCTCAGGCCGCTCCGGACCCGTTCGGCCTGAAACCACGCGAGGGTGGAGCGTCGCAGCGGTTCCCCGCCCTCGATCGCCCGCACGATCGCGGCACCGAGGGCTTCTGCCCCCACGTTTTCGGCCACGAAGCCGTTGACCCCGTCGTGCACGAGCTCGGCGGCGGCGTTGTCCTCGCCCGCGACCACCACGCTCGGGGTGCCGCTCGCGGCGGCCTCGGCGATGACGAGGCCGAACCCTTCCCTGGCGGAGGGGTTCACAAGCACGCTCGCCGCGGCGAAGTGCGCGTTCAGCTCCGTCTCGCTCACCCGGCCGAGGAAGTCGACGGCGTGGTCGAGGCCGAGTTCGGTGACGCTGCGCCGCACGTTGGGCGTCTCCGGGCCGGTTCCGACGATGGTCGCGCGCACTCCCGGCACGGTGCGCCGCGCGACGACGAGCGCCGCGGGCAAGTCCGTCAGGCGCTTGTCGGCAATGTGGCGGCCGACGAAGAGCACGGTGGCTGGGCGCTCGACCGGGCCGGCGGCATCCGCCCCCGGCTCGGCACGGTCGGCGACGTCGACGAGGTCGACCAGGCCGAGCACGACGGGGTCGGCCGCGGAGCGGTACGCCCGGACCTTGGCGCGGGTGAACCGGCTGTTGACGGTGTGCAGTTCGCCGAGACGCAGCGCCACGAATTGCAGGGCGGATGCCACGGTGCCGACGAGCGGGCCGGAGTAGCGTCGCCATTTCCGCCAGCTCCACACTTCGAGCCAGTCGGTGACGAGGTAACTGCGGGTGCCGAGGAGCGCGAGCCGCACCGCGAACACGTTGAGCACCGGCAGGGCACTCACGATGACGAGGTCATAGTCGCGCCGGTGCCGCCGGAAGTGCGTGAAGAGGCCACGGGCGAAGGCCACGGCACTCGCCGGCGTGCGGGTGCCCGCAGCGTCGTAGATGTCGCCGCGCCACACCGAGGTGATCGGGAAGGGCGCCTGCGGCGCCTCTCCCTCCGCCCACTGGCCACGGGTCACGTACTCGACGGAGGAGCCCCGGTCCTGCAGCAGCTCGGCGATGCGCCGGTAGACCCGCTCGCCGCCGCCGGTGTTCAGCGGGAAGATGCAGTCGTAGGCGATCGCGACTCTCGGTTCAGGCACGGACGGCCAGGTCGGGCAGGGCGTCGCTGGAGTCCGGTTCACCGTCCAGAACCTCGGCGAGGGGGTCTCGCCGGGCCGCCGCCGCGCCGAGCCGGCCGACGAACACGACGAAGCCGAGGGAGACGAGACAGTAGAGACCGAACAGCACGATCCAGCCGAGCGGCGGCTGCCAGGTCGGGTTCTTCCACATCGTGCTGATCGGCAGGGCCCCGCCGATCACGTAGCGCTGCAGCACGAAGAAGAACGCCAACACGCCGAAGGCGGCGATCAGTGCCGCACCGATCCAGGTGATCCGGGACGACAGGTAGGCCACCGGACGGCCATCCCGTTCCGAGAGCAGCCAGCCGGCGACGACCAGGACGCCCAGGTAGAGGAACAGCCCGTAGCGGCCCTGCCAGATGATGCCCGTCTGGGCGACGCTGTAACCCTGCACGAGCGCCGGGACGAGGAAGGCGGCAGCCGTCACAAGAGCCAGCAGCAACACGCTACGCCGGCCCATCGCCGTGAACGCGATCACGAGCAGCACCCCGACCGCGGCGATGGCGGGCCAGTACGACCAGACCGGCAAGGGCGTGTCCAGCCAGCCGAAGTATCCGATCGCCTGCTGCAGGAAGTCCGGGGTCGTCCGGATCACGTAGGCGAATCCCTGCAGGAAGGTTCCGCCGACGTAGGGGGCGTCGGTAGCGCTCGCTTGGCCGGAAAGGCTCCCGCCCTTGAGCGTCCACCACAACGAGAACAGGCCGCCGACCGCGATCGCGCCCAGCCACCAGTAGCTCCGGACCGAAACGAACAGTGCCTTGGCCGGCCGCCACCCGCTCACGACCAGGCAGAAGGCGACCACGAGCACCAGCCAGAGCGGCCCGAGGGCGCGTGCGTTCGCCAGCACGACGGAGGACACCGTGACAGCCCCCCAGAGGTACCAGCGCGGCACGGAGGACTGCCAGGGCCGTGCGGGGTCATAGGACTGCAGAAGCCTCAGCAGCGCCACCCACAGGGTCAGCGCGGAGGCTATCTCGATGCCGTTCGGGTTGACCGCACCCATCAGGTACAGGTTCATCGGGGCGGCGATGAATGCGACGGCCAGGGGCATCCACCGGGAGCGCCGCACGGAGACCGAGATCTGGAATGCCGCTGCGATGAACAGCGAGGCGAGCAGGGCGCTCATCAGTCGCATGGCATAGACGCCGGCGCTGCCCGTGAACAGCAGGCTCGGCCAACCGATCGCGTAGTAGTAGATCGGGTTGTACGTGCCGACCCAGGTGGACGCCCAGGGAGTGCCCGTGGCATCGCCCAGCTCTGCCCCGCAGCTCGCGGACTGGTCGGGGTAGAACGCGAAGCAGAGGATCTGCGGGCTGTAGGCATAGCCGGCGGGCAGGTCGACGACCGGATGCCGGACGCCCTCCACCGGGTGGCCGGTCAGCTCTCCACGCACTTGCGCGATGGCCTTCACCGAGTGCGCGCTCTCATCGGGCACGGAGAAGATCGGGCTCGCGAGCGCCCACAGGGACGACAGCGCGAAGAGGATGGCGAAGGCGATGGCGAAGACAGACCACGAGCCGGATGCGAATCGTGCGCGTTCCAGCACAGCCGGACGCGAGTCACCCGCCCCTCGCGTGTCATCCGCACGTTGGGAGGTCACTGGGGTCTGGGTCCATTTCCGTCATGGGCGTCGAGCCCGCCGCCTGCTGATTGGCCCGTCACCGCTCGCGAGTGTCTCGTCAGGCTTCGACACACTCTATGGCATGAAGTTCGAAGCGGAGGCCGAACGGCCGGTCGCCGATCGCTTCGGCTGATGGTGCCATCAGGCGTCGGCGTCTGGATCTGGTGGAGTCGTCTCTCTGGACAGCTGCGTTTCGACTTGTCGCAGTCGCAGCTCGACAAGTGCGAGCGATTCGGCGAGTGAGCGAACTTTTTCTTCCGCCCTGGTGAGTTCGGCGCTGTGCTGAAGGCACACCAGGACGAGGATCGCGATGCCGACGAAGAAAACCAGGTTCGTCGGCACCTGAATTCCGACGACGCCCGCCGCCCATTCGAGACTGACCGGGAAGATGCTGACCAGGAGGGCCAGTAAACCGGCCGCGAGCCACCAGACGGCGTGCCGTTCCCGGAGCCGTCGTTTCCGGAGGAGTTCGATCACGACAACGAGAATCAAGATGGCCGCAGCCACACCGAGGACGTAACTCGTCGTGTTCATGATGTGCGCACCTGTCGGTTGGCCGGGTCAGCCGGTCTGAGCAGCGCGAACACGAGCGCGATCAGGGCACGAGCCAGGTAGGCCGCGGATCGCACGGCATTGTGCGACGGCACCCCGCCTGATCGCGCCCGCATCGCCACGGGCACCTGTTCGATCCGGCATCCGGATCGAACCGCGATCACGAGAGACTCGATCGTGTCCCCGAGATATTCAGCGGGATATTGGTTCGCGAAGAGCAGCACAGCACGCGGGCCGCTCGCCCTCAGCCCCGATGTGGTGTCGGTGAGAGGCGTGTGGGCAATTCGGCTGATCACCCAGGACAGCGCGATCATCGCCCAGCGGCGGAGGCCCCGCACTTCGTAGGAACCGCTTCCCGCGAAACGCGCCCCGATCACGACGTCTGCGCCATCCAGTCTCGCGAGCATTGCCTGGACACTTGCCGGATCGTGCTGCCCGTCGGCGTCGATTTGCACGACGTTCGTAAATCCGTTCTCGAGGGCATATCGGAACCCCAGACGCATCGCCCCTCCGACTCCCAGGTTGATCGGCAGGACGGCGACAATTGCCCCGGCGTTTCGCGCGTTCTGCGCAGTCCTGTCGTTGGAGCCGTCGTCGACCACGAGGCACCCCGCTCCCGGAAGTTCGGTGAGCACCTCGCGAACAACGTCTCCCACCGACTCCTCTTCGTTGAAGGCGGGCATCACGATCAGCGTGTGCTTCAGATTGACTACCACGAGCGCCAGTCTAGGCGCGGGTTCATGGGGAGGAGCGAGGGCGGGTCTCCAGGGAGTCGATTACCTCGAGGTACTCCGCGGCCCGCGCACGCCACGACCAGTGCGCCTCGAGCACCCCGCGTTTCATGCCCGGAAGAGGGTTCTGTAAGGCGTCGACAACCGCATCGGTCAAGGATTCCAGGGATGTCGCCGTCACGACCCGCACCGGGGCGCCATCCGCAAGTAGGGGAAGAGTGGACGGCACAGGATACGACACAATCTGTGCCCCCGCAGCCGCGGCCTCGAGCAGCGTGATCTGAAACCCCTCAGCCAACTGGCTGGGATTCACGAGCACGGAATCGCTGAGGACCGTCCTGATTGTTTCCACGCCGGCATGACCGTGGAGACGAACGGACCGCTCGATGCCCCGGGAGAGTATCCGCGCCCGCACCGCGTCCTGGTCAGGGCCATCCCCGAGAATGTGCACGGCAAGGTCTTCGAAACCTCGGTTCAGAATCAGTTCGGCCGCGACGTCGATGAAGATTTCCCAGCCCTTGCCGCCGACGAGCCTGCCCAGGAACGCGATACCAGCAGGGCGCCCGCCCGTTTCGCCTCGAGGCCAGTCCTCGAGCCTCAGAGCGTTGTAGAAGACGCTGGACGGCACGCCCGCGAGCGTCGAAACGAAGGTACCGACCGGCTCGGAAACGGCGAGAACGCGCGTCGCACCGCGGAGCACTGCCCGGCCGAACGTCCAGTCGATGCTCCGAGATGCGATCTGAATCAGCCGTGACGGCGACCGGACGTATCCGGCGCCGTGCTCGGTGTGGATCACGGGGATGTGGTTTCGTCGAGCGATGCGGAGTCCGACCCAGGACATGGGGAAGAAACGCGTATGCGTGGAAACGACGGTGACGCCTTCGTCGGCAAGCATCCGCGCCAATCGACGACCGGAGCCCCAGCCCGGAAACGAGATGACGGAGGCAATGGGCCAATGCATCCGCAGACGGATCACTCGGATTCCATCTTCATGCGTGTCCGACTCCCGGGGTGCGAGCGTCACGACGGTGACGTGGGTTCCGGCGACCGCCAACGCGGTAGCCAGTTGGAAGACGTGGCTTTCCAGACCGCCGAGACGAGGCGGATAACTGTTGACGACGATGGCAACATGGATTCCAGATGCCGGCGTCACTGCCTCAGTCTTCACGTCTCTCCCCCCAAATGGTGCCGCCGGTCACCGTGGCGTCGCAGACGGTGCTGCAGTCGAGATGCGGACGGCAAGCTGCGGTCGGCTAGCATTCTCACGTGGCCTCGACACTGATCAAGAGTACGGGTCTCGCGACGACGGGCACACTCGTGCAGGGTCTCGCCCGTTTCGGATACACGATTCTGGTCGGCCGTCTGCTCGGCGCGGAGACTCTGGGCCAGGTGAGTGGCCTCATTGCCCTGTCTGTCTTTGTGTCCCTGTTCTGGCCGACGGCCACAGGCGTAGCCGCATCGCGTTTCCTGGCCGGGCCCGACGGCTCGGCCCAGTCGGCCGTTCCGATTCTTGTGCGCGAATTCCTCGTGTCGCTTCCGTTCCTGGCTATCGGCACGTTTTTCGCCGCCTGGATGATCGTTCCCGACGCCGCCGTCGCGATCACGACGGTGGCCCTCATGGTCTCGTTCTCGTCCTATGCCTTCAGCCGCGGCGCCGCACTCGGGCAATCTCGTTTTCTGCGAGTTGCGATCGTCGATACCGTGACGTCAATCCTGACGATCGCACTGTTGCTGGCCGTGGTCCTGTCACAGGTTTCCTGGCTTCTCCTGCTTCCACTTACCACGGGATACGCAATCTTTGCGATGCTGTGCTGGCCCCGCGGCGGCCGACCCTCCCGAACTCCGGACCGGGAAATCACCAGGTTCATCTTCTTCAATTCCCTGGCCCAGCTCGCCGCCGGCGGCTCTCTGCAACTGGTCATGATCATTGCGCGGATTTACGACACCCCGACGAATTCCGGACTGTTCGCCGCCGCATTTTCGTTGGCCACCCCCGCGTCGATGCTCGCCCTGTCGGTCAATCAGGTCCTCATCCCGCACTATTCGCGTCAGATCATCGCCAGCCCGGAGCTGCACCATCGATCGAACCGCCGGATCACTCTCTGGGGAATCGCAGGGTTCGCCGTCCTGTTCACGCTGCTTGCCGCGTTGTCTCCCGTTCTCATTGGACTGTTCTACGGGCCACGGTTTGCGGGGGCAACCCCGTACATGCAGTGGTTGCTCCTGGGCGTCGCTGCCTATTCGGTGTCGATGGTCCCCGCTGCGTCCCTGATCGCCAGAGGGCGGGACCGCCGGTACGCCGCGGCAGCGGCGCTCGGTTTCCTCGCCACCGCCGTCATCGCGATCTCCCTCGGCTCGACCTATGGAGCCTGGGCTGCCGTGGCCGCCTATGACATCGGTACGCTGCTCAGCGCATCTGCCATCGTGGCCATGGGGCTGGGCAGGCCGATACGGCACGCCGGGGGACTCGGCAGGAACTCGCCCGGTAAGCTCTCGAAATGATCCAGATTCGGAGTCCCAGGGTGCATGCGCGACGTCTGGCCACGATTCTGGCTCCGGTGTTCGTCTTCCTGGCCCTCGTGAGCTGGGGGCTGGCATCGCCGGTTGGGGCAAGCCCTGACGACGATTTTCATCTCAATAGCATTTGGTGTGGCGATGGCTTCCGGGACGGTCTTTGCGAACCAGCCGCGACGCCGGACAAGCGGCTCGTGCCGGGGCCACTCGGGGCTTCGGCGTGCTTTGCCTTCAACTCGCGCCAGGGCGCGAGCTGCCAGACGGCGGTCGGCCTCTCGTCGGACTCCTACTCCATGGTCGCCACACCGCGCGGCAACTGGAGAGGCGATTACCCGCCGCTGTTCTATTCAGTGATGGGAGTGTTTGCGGGGACGGACCTCTCAGTCTCCGTCATGCTGATGCGAGCATTCAACGCGGCCCTGTTCGTTGCCCTGACCACGACGATCTTCCTCCTGTTGCCCCGGCACCGTCGCACGGCACTCGTCTGGGGCTATGCGATCACCCTTGTCCCCCTGGGCATGTTCCTGGTGCCGTCAACGAATCCTTCCAGCTGGGCGATCATTTCAGCGGGAACTCTGTGGGGTGCGCTCCTGGGATACTTCGAGTCCGCCGGATGGCGCAAGGCCGCCCTGGGGACCCTCGCGGCCCTGTCCACCGTCATTGGAGCCGCAGCACGAGCGGACGCGGCCGTCTATGCGGTTATCGCAATCGGCGTCGTCGTGCTTCTCACCGCTCGTCGCGAACGAAAATTCGTTGTATCGCTTGTTCTGCCTGTCGCTCTTGTACTGATATCAAGCTACTTCTATCTCTCGTCCGGGCAGTCCGCTGTCTCCGGCGCGGGATTGCCGTCTCCATCCGGTCAGGCAGGAGGCTGGATGCACTTCTTCGTGGCCGATGTCATGGAGGTCCCCTCGCTCTGGGCGGGCGCCCTTGGCCTGTCCGGTCTGGGCTGGCTCGACACGCCGATGCCGGCCGTTGTCTGGCTGTGCAGTATCGCAGTGTGCTGCTCGATTGCGTTCACCGGAATCCACCACACTTTCCGGCGCAAGTCCGTGGCGGTCATCCTCGTCTTCGCCGCCCTGTGGGCAATCCCGACGTACGTGCTCGTTCGCTCGCGCGTCCCTGTCGGGGAACAGGTCCAGCCTCGGTACATCCTGCCGCTCATCATCATTCTCGCCGGATTGACGCTCCTGCAACGTCGTACTCAGTCGCTCAGCCTGTCCCGAACCCAGATCACAGTCATCGTCGCGGCCCTCAGCCTGGCAAATGCGCTGGCACTTCACGCCGACATCCGCCGATACGTGACGGGAACCGATATCACGAGTTGGAATCTGGATACTGCGGCAGGGTGGTGGTGGGGCTTCGCTCCGTCCCCGATGACGTTGTGGTCCATCGGTTCGGTCAGCTTCGCCGGAGCTGTCGCTCTGCTCGCCATACTGCTCTGGCCCCGCGCGCAGGACGCGACTGCCGGAGAAACCGCCGCCTCTGCCCTCGCCTGATAGTCCCAGCCGTTTGTAGCCAGACGACGGACCAGGGTCAGCGCATGTGACCGAGGCGACTTCTGATTTTCTTGGCGACGGCGCGCGGGCCACCCGCACGCAGATAATGCACGAACAGCCCGACGTCATGGCGGAACCCGTGCATCTTGCGGCGAGCGGGGGCTCGGCGGGGCACCTTCCTGGAACCGCCGGAGCTCACCACGCCGCTGAGGATCAGGTCCGGGGCGTGCCTGGCGTCGGCGACAAAATTCACAAGGGGAGCAAGCACAGTCTTCCACCCGTATTCCGCACGCACCCGGTCGATGTTCGCACGCGCTACAGCAGCGAAGTCCGCATCGAAGAGAACCTTCTGCAATGCGTCAGCAAGAGCGTCGACGTCCTTGGGCGGCACGACCAGACCGAGGTTTTCCTCTTCCACCAGCGATGCGAAATGGTCTCCGTGGGTGACGACCATGGGAAGGCCCGCCCAGAGATAGTCCAGAATTCGGGTGCGGAACGAGAAGGTGGTCTCGACATGTTCGAAGTGAGTACTGACACCGGCGTCTGCTTCACTCAGATAGTTGTGACGCTCCGCATAATCCACCCACGAGGTATTGAAGAACACGGCCGTGTCGAGAACGCCAAGCTCGGCCGCCAGCGCGCGCGATTCGGCGACGATTCCCATCTCGGGAACGCCGGGATGAGGATGCTTCGTGCCTTGAAAGTAAAGCCGAACATTGTCATGGGTCTCCGACAACCGAGCGACCGCGCGGATGAGCGTTTCGGGATCAAACCAGTTGTAGAGGCCGCCGCTCCACAGGAGCAACTTATCGTCCGCCCCGATTCCCGGAAGGACACCCTTCAGGACCGGTTTCGTTGCCGGCGGGAAGACTTCGTTGAGACCGAACGGCACGACGTCGATCAGGTGGCTGAGATCTGGATCGGATGCATAGTTGGCCGGGTTGATCCGCCCGAGCGCCGCAAGCTGTCCGAGGTAGAAGTGCCGCTGCCGCTCAGAGGCGCACAGGAAGAAATCTCCCCTGGTGAGCTGCTCGTTGAGCACGTTCGTCGCATCGGACACCTGACGGTTCCACTGTTCAGGTCCTTGTTCACGGCCCTGCTCCAGCTGCTCGAGGTGCATGGGATCGTAGACGTCCGCAACGATGATCTTGTTCGAGTTGCGGAGCGAATCGAACAAGGCCATGGCGAGTCCCTGGAAGACGATCACGTCGGCCTGTTGTTCGAGCTTGCCCATGCCACGATCATCGCCGGGCTTGATGTAGACCACGTTGAACGGCGCGGAAACGGGCTCGACACCGGCCAAGGACACGAGAGTGACCTCGTTGTCCCGTGCGAGGGCTTCAGCCATGTTCCACGCCCGAATCGCCGGTCCGGCCATCTTCGCCCCGATGGGGTCTCCTGTGATGACGAGCACATGGGTCAGGATCGGCGAGTCAGTGACCCCGAACGCCGTCACGATCTTCTCGTACCCCTCGAGGTAGTGCTCCGAATGGTACGACGGCGCATCCGTCTCACCGAAGAATCGCCACAGGCTGTTGTCCGCAACGACCCGCGTCGCCTGGATTCCTTCGCGCGACGTCGTCAGGGACGGGAGGTTCTCCACGAACTGGTCTATTGCGTACACTCCCGCGAGAGTCTGCCGCGCCACTTCCTCGCTAGGCCCGTTGTCACCGCCCTTGCGGAGGTCCAAAGACGTCGAGTCCAGGTTGCCGCGCGCGACAGCGCGACGGACCGTCAACGCCAGCGTGGCGGGAAAGATCTTCGCGAGCGCAGCATCCCCCAAATTCTTGTACTGCGCAAACAGGGCGTTGCGTTCGAGAAGATAGGTCTCCTTGAAGGCACCGAATGAGGTCATTGACGCGTGATGCTTGTGGTATGCCAGCGAAGCGGGCTCGTAGGAAAAACGCCATCCCAGCAGGTTGAGTCGCCAACCGAAGTCGACGTCCTCGAAGAACATGAAGAATCTCTCGTCGAACCCGCCCAGAGCCTCATACACGGACGTGCGCACGAACATCGCCGAGCCAGTGCCGAAGAGGACGTCTCGTGCCACGTCTGGCTCGCTCGGTATCGGCTGCGCCGTGAGGGGCTTATAACCCTGGCCGAACCAGGTCATCGCAGACCCGATGTAGTCGACCAGCTTCCCGTCCCAATCGAGCACACGGCTGGCGACCGCACCAATCATCGGGTCCTTCTCGAAACGATTCACGGCGGCTCTCACCCAGGATGCATCCGGCTTCGCGTCGTTGTTCAAGAAAGCCAGGAACTCACCTGACGCCGATTTGACACCAAGGTTGCAGCCGCCGGCGAATCCGAGGTTCTCCTTCGATTCGATGAGGACGACATGCGGGGCTGCGGCCCGGATTCTCTGCGCGCTGTCGTCACCGGACGCGTTTTCGACGACGACGATTTCCAGGCGGCTCGAGGGCCAATCGAGTTGCCCCAGCTGCCTGATCGCCTCTATGGTGTCGTCCGTTCCCCGGAAATTCACGAGGACCACGGACACTACGCCCGTCTGCTTCTTAGGCATGACTGCCTTCCTGGTTGCGTGTGTGCATACTGATACTACTTAACGCCATTGTTCAAGGCGCTTAATGCCCCGCGCCGGAGGCAGACGGCGGTTCGACACACTGTGACGAAGTCACGTCGCCCCGGGGTGCTGGATGAGCAAGGCCCATCTGTCCGAGCACGATGAAGCCGGCGATGAGGAGCACTCCAACGGCCCGCCAGATCCAGCCACGAGCCGTCGCATTCATGAACTGACTCACCCCACCTAGGCCACGAACCAGTCCCACCATTCCCACGAGAACAATGGGCAGGGCGAAGCGCGCCTCCGGAGCGGAAAAGACGATCGTACCCGCCGTCGCCGCCGACAAGGTCAGCAGAAGAGGCGTGCTGAGGTTAGCCGCAAGCCCGCCAGGAACGCGCGGCTGGCGCAGGAATACGAGCAGGCCGGCGATTGCGATGAATACGACCACGACGCCGAACAGAGTCAGCCTCCCGGGCATGACTCCGGAATACGGCGTAGCCGCAGACCAATTCAGTGACGAGGCCACTTTCTCCACCGCAAAACCAGTCGACTGAATCGGGTGTGCCACGAACAGCTGGATCAGTTCGCCGACACTGCCGGGGGGCCGACCCGAAACGAGGTCCGCCATCGACGGGCTACAGGAGAACTGACGGGGATCCCCGGATCCGTCATAGGCCAGGGTGTCATATCTCACGATGAAGCTGGCGTACTGGGTCTGAATCTGGCCGATCCTGAAGGTGTCAACGGGCCACGGCAGCCAGCTCAGGAACGCGTGGCCGTTGTAAAAGGCCTGGACCGAGAACCCGGCGCAGATACCGACAAGCGCAAACACGGCGCGCTTCCACCGGGGCACGCACCAAATCACGAAGAGGAGTGCGACCGGCACGATGTAGACGGGTCGCAGATTCACTCCGACGGCAAGTGCGCATCCTCCGAGTACGAACATGAGTGCGCGTGTCGACGTGCTCAGGAGAAGGACCGCAACAAGCACGAATGCGACAGCCCAGAGGTCCAGCAGCGTGAAAGGCGCAAACCCCCTCAGGAGAAGACTCGTGCCGATCGCCGAAACCCACACCTGCCACGAGCGCGGCTGAACCCCGCGTCCCGCGAGTCTGGGGACGATGATTCCACCGATAACGCTGATCAACGCGGCATTCTGTACGAGAACCGCCCATCCGGCACTGCCTTCGCCCGCCACGAGAGCGACGAAGGCAGCCGGGACATAGATGACAGCGCTGAAGATTCCACGGAGGGCGAGCCCGCCGCTCTCAGTGATACCCCCTCCAGTGAGAAGGGCATGGGCGCCGTTCCAGTACATCGCAGCGTCATACACGAAGGATGGCGCCGGCCCACTGGTGAGTGCGATCAGAAACGCCACCGCACAGATGACTGCGGTGGTACCGGCTCGCCTCTCGCGGATTGACTCCCGCGAGCTATGCGCGCGCACGGTTGAGCGCGAGTTCGACAAACTCTCCGTATTCGCGAATGTAGTCGGAGCCGTCATAGAGATGCGACGCGAGAACGAGAAGCACGGCATTCTCTGAATAGCGGTACTGAGTTCCCCACGTCATTGACGGCATGTAGAGTCCGAGATCCGGCCTGTCGAGCACGTACTCCGCACGGTTCACGCCGTCATCGACGATCGCGTTCACGGATCCACTCAAACACACCAGAAACTGCTCGCACTGGCGGTGAGCGTGAGCGCCCCGAAGTTCCGTGGAAGGAACGTCATAGACGACGAAGAATCTTTCAGGGGTAAAGGGGATTTGCGATTCGATGTCCCCCGCGACCAGAGAACCACGCATATCTATCGCCTTGTTCAGGTTGACGAGCTTGACCCCGCTCGCCGACTCAGCTTCTCGCAGCTGAGGGCTGCTCACCGGGCTCGTCACCGCGAGGTCTCCACCCATCTGCACGGTGTTCGAATAGCCCTTGATGCGCGCAGGGTTCCCGACCACAATCGCGTACGCGGGTACGTCCCGAGTGACCACACTTCCGGCTCCGACCATGGCCTCCGTGCCGATGGTGATTCCCGGCAGGATCGTCGCATTTCCCCCGATAGACGCTCCTCGCTGGACAACGGTGCGCGAGAACGATTCTGGCTGCTGCCGGCTGCGGGGGAACGGATCGTTGGTGAAGGTCACGTTCGGACCGACGAAAACGTCGTCCTCCAGTGTGATGCCGTCCCAGACCTGTACGCCGCACTTGAGAGTCACGCGGTCGCCGATCACAACGTCATTTTCGATGAACACCGAATCACAGACGTTGCAGTCTTCCCCGATCCGTGCGCCAGGCAGGACGTGGGCGAATGCCCAAATTCGAGTTCCATCGCCAACGTTGTCCGATTCGCAGAGTGCGTGCGAGTGGATGAATGCGCCCATAACGTGCTATTCCCTTGTGTTGTCGGTTGTGTCTGGCACCTTCGGCGCGAAGATCATGCGACCGCCGAAGAACGTGAGTGGAGTGGTGATCGCGATCACAGCAATGCTGCTCCAGAGCAGTGCCTCCACGCCTTTGGGCGAAATGAGTTGCACCGTGATCTGGCCTACGGCATAGACAAGGAGATACCAGCCGGCAAAGACCGCCAGCCGCTTCGGTGAGTGGTCAGCCTGAAACACCAGTCTGGATGAACCGAAAACGACCCAGACGAGGCCAATGACATATGCAATCGTGAAGGCGATACCGGCGGGGATCAGAAGTCCCAATCCAATGTAGATCGCGTAGGTGAGAAGGGTATTCGTCCCACCGACCAAGAGGTACCGAAAGGCCTGGCTTCGAAGGCCGTTTCGATTCATCTGCCGAAATCCATCTGATCCATGACGACCGACGAGGGACGATTCTTTGAATTCTCGTATGCCCGCCAGACGTAGGTACCCACGATCCCGAGGGCGAAAAGCAGGCTGCCCGTCGACAGCAGAAGCACGAACATGAGGGCTGTATAACCGGGCACCGTGATCGATCCAGCCAGCCAGGCGATGAGAACGACAAGCGCAGCCAGGAGCGACACCACCATTCCGACCAAGCCGACCGTGAGGATGATGCTGATCGGAAGACTCGTGAAGGAGAAGACGCTGTCCAGCAAATAGCTGAATTTCTTCTTGAACGACCACGCGCTCTTCCCGTGTTCGCGCTGGACACGCCCGTATGGCACGTCGACCCGGCGGTAACCGAGCCAAAAGAGGAGTCCGATCAGGCTCGAGTGGGATTCACCCAAGTGACCGAATTTCTCGGCGACCTGGCGAGTGCACGCGAATACGTCGACGCCGCCCAACGGCATATCAGGCTGCACGAACCGACGGTAGAGACCCCAATACGCACCGGAGAATACCTTGGACACAGTCGGGTCGTCCCGTGAGACCCGAGTACCCACTGCAACATCCCAATTGCCGGTCTCGAGCTTGGCAAAGAATTCCTGGATGAGGCTGATGGGCTCCTGGAGATCGGCTGCCATCGCGGCGACAAACTGGCCGCGTGCGGCGAGGAATCCGGTTCGAATCGCGGCAAAAGACCCGAAATTACGAGAATGGCACAGGAGCTGGGCGGAGAAGGGGGCATCTGGAAGCAACCGACGCAGAATCGCTGCGGACTCGTCCGGCGATCCATCGACGACGAACACGGCTTCGACGTCACCGCTGAGGTTGTCTTGCAGCCATTCGAGAGCCTTGAGAACGTCGGGGATGCTCGCCGCGTTCTTGTAAACCGGGACCACGACGGAGTACAGCATCGGTGTGCCCGGATCTCCCAGTGGAAGAACTGCGCCGGCGTCTTCTCCAGTCACGACTAGATTCGCTTCAAGACGTCAGTGATCCGATCGACCTCGGAGTCTTCAAGCTCAGGGAAGAGCGGCAGGGAAAGGATCCGCTCTGCTGCGGCCTCGGTCACCGGCAGCGAAGGCTGGATCGTCCCGGCCAGGATCGGTTGCTTGTGATCCGGGATGGGGTAGTGCACGTCGGTATGAATGCCGGCTTCCGTGAGCAGTGTCCTGGTCTTCTCTCGGTCGGCCGTCTCGATGACAGCCAGATGACCGACATAGCCGTCCTGGGCGTGATTGACCATTCGCACCCCGGCAGGCACCGCTGCCTCGTATCTCTGGTGGATTTCGCGTCGACGGTCGTTCCAGGCATCCAGGAACGGCAACTTGACCCGAACGATCGCGGCCTGGAGTTCATCCATCCGAGAATTGCGCCCGCCGGACAATGCGGTGACGTACTTGGATGTCCAGCCGTATTGGCGCAACTGCCGGAGTCGAGTGGCGAGAGCAGGGTCAGACGTGAATACGCACCCACCGTCGCCCAGTGCGCCCAGGTTCTTGGTGGGGTAGAAGCTCGTCGTCGCCAATCGACCGAACGAGCCAGCTTTCTTCCCGGCATGGACGGCGCCCATCGACTGAGCGCAATCCTCGATCACGGGTATGCCGACAGCGTCAGCCCAGCGCATGATACTCGTCATGTCGGCTGACGCGCCGAACAAATGAGTCACCACGAGTGCGCTCGGGAGCGTCTCGAGCCGATCCAGAGCTTCACTGAGAGTGCTCACGCTCACGAGAAGGGTGCTCGGGTCGACGTCGGCGAACACCGGGGTCGCCCCGAGCGAACGAACGGCCGTTGAGGTGTACCCGCCTGCGTTCGCCACCGTCAGGACGGTATCGTCAGCACGAACGCCGATCGCGATGAGAGCGAGTTGCAAGGCGTCGGTGCCGTTGCCGACGAGAACAGCGTCGCCCACCCCGAGATACTCGGCGATTTCTGATTCAAGCGAATTGTGCTCAGGGCCGAGCACGAACCAACCACTGTCCAGCACTCGGGCGATAGCATCGTCGATCAGTGGCCTGAGGGCCCTGGTCCCCCGGCCGAGATCGTTGAATGGAATCTCATGCTCAGTGTGTGGCTTCTCAGTGTGTGGCGTAGTCACTCTTTTGATACCTTTCCCATTTCTGGTTTCCGTCGGAAGAGAACCCAGGTCATACCGCCCACGCACAATGCACATCCGAGCCAGAAGGCTCCCCATGCAGTGGTGCCTTGAGGTGAGTGGTAGGCCAACTTCACAGTGTAGCTGCCGCTTGGAAGGTCGGCTTCCACGAGCCCCGTGTTGCTGGATCTCGTTTCGATAGACCTGCAGGATCCATCCTCCAAACACACTGACGCCTGCCACCCGGTGAAGAATGCCTCATTGAATTCAGCACGGACATCGACGGCCGTCTCGACCCGGTATACCAATTCACCCGACTGATACGAGATCGGGTGGATGTTTCCTGCCCCGCACGTTTCCCCTGAGACACAAGCATGGAGGTCTTCCGCCGTCGGGTCCTCTGTGCGCGGCACCGTCAGGATGGTCCCCGGCATGGTCAGGAAGGAGGCGAAGTCAGTACCGGTGGACTTGTCGAGAAGTGCATCTGTCAGCAGGTGCTGGGTGCGAGAGCCCTTGAGGTTGATATAGCCCCCGATGGCGAGTTCCCCGGTGTAGTACACGCGGTTCCAGGACACGGTGAAGAGATCGTCGACAGTGAATCCCTGCCTCAGCGGCATCCTGGCCGGGCGTTGAACGTGTTCTTTCTGCACGACGCGCGAGTCGATGAGCGCATGGACGGTCGACCCGTAAGTGGCCTGTTCCGTTGGGAGCCGGGGAGCCCTCCACGTCGCGGAGTTGTCATTTGCCCACGCCACTCCCGACACAGCCGTCAGCGCTATCAGTCCGACGGCGATCGCGGCTGCGACAAGCTTGACACGTGGCACCACCAGCAGGACCGAAACCAAGCCAAGTCCTACGGTCAACATGATGAGCTGGGGCACATAGTCAGCCCGGACGTACGGACCGCTCCTCGCGATGAGAACCATCAGGATGAGAAAAACCAACGCAGCTGCAAGCGGCCAGAGGATTCGCGCCGACCAGAATCGGTCCCGCGTCCGGGAAGTGAGCATCGACAAGCCGCTCGCAGCCAGCAACACCACAGAGAGAATGAGAAAGGGCTTGAAATCGCTCATTCCAAATCGACTCAGACCCAGCCCGGGAAGCGATTGCGCCAGCGTCGCCCACGGGAAGAACGGCATCCCCAGGACGAGAGCGGGGACACCGATTGCGGCGGCGAGCTTCGTTGCCGGGTCACGCCATCTCGCGAAGAACGCCAGCGCCAATGCGGCAGCCGGCACGAAGAAGGACCGCATCGAAATGTCGTTGGGCAGGGAAGGCGCTCCGTACCCGAAGAGGAGGGTGCCTATCAGGTCGGGACTGAAGACCGACGACTCGGCAAGTCCCGAAGCCGCATCCGCTGGAAACGACAGATACGGCAGCAAGCGTGGCGCGCACAAGAGCGCCGCACTCGCGATTGAAACGGCCAGGGGAAGAAGGTACTCGCGCCAGTGCACCCGTGAAGATAGCTGCCATGCCACCACGCACACAATGCCCACATAGGCCATCGCGATGACCATACCGGGGTATGTCCCTGTGATCGCCTGCCAGAGCACCAGGACAGCGATCGGGATGGACCACCATCGCCTCCAGGGCCACTTCGGTGATAGGACCAGGAGCACCCACGGAATCCATGAATACCCCCGCACAATGTCCACATGCTCGGCATTGCTGTAGTACCCGACCGCGAAGAACCACGCGACAGCAACGAGTGTCGCCGGAAGGAACCGGAGTTTCAAGCCTCGCGCGAGCGCATAGGCCCCCAGGAACCCGAAGGCGACGTGGAGCGCGGACAAGGCGGCCGAAGCGTGAAGGCTGAACGGGACGAAGAAGGACACCATTCCGACCGGGAGGTACCAGCCGCTGTTCTGCAGAACAAGTGCCGCGGGGTAGCCACCCCACACACTCGAAATCCATTCGGGTGGAGAGAAGAACGATCCCTGAGTCCACCAGGAATACGCGTCGGTGTTGTAGCTGCCCAGGAAGTCCCACGGAGGAATGCTCTCCCCGTCGAAATACGGTCGGAATACGAGCGCTTCCAGCGCGATCAGGATTCCGACCAGCATGAACGCGTGCAGGACTCGAGTCCGGCCGAGGGCACTACGCGGCCGTGGCCCTGACTCGACACCGGGTGTCTTCGGGGCGCCAGCTATCTCCGGCTCAGTCATCGTGTTCACTATGGTTCCTCAGTATTGATGTGCTGGTCTACTCCCGGGCTCACGAGCCCGCAGATGGCCCCATGACACGAGGGTTATTCCACCCCCGGCGTCACCGTGGCCCACCGATCACGGCACAGTCACGTCCTGGCACATCAAACCGACATCGGCACCCTGGTTCAGGTTCACCGCATAGAAACAGATCCGATGGCTACCCGGCGCAGCAGGGACAACGGCCGACCACCC
>NZ_SOFG01000017.1 GCF_004402485.1 Cryobacterium algoricola
CGCGACCGCAGCCACCTCAGCCGAGGCGGCCGCCGCGGCCTCGGCCGCGATGACCGCCGCGGTGTACGCCGCGGCCACCGGCACCGTGTCGATCGCCGCGGTCGCAGCGGCCACGGCGTTTGCCGCCCCGACGTCACCCCAGGCCGTCGACGCCGAGTTGCCCGACCTGTCCGCCGCGGGCGATTCCGCGGCCGGCGCCCCGGCCGCCGCTTCCTCCGACGTTCCCTCATCCGACGTGGCCGTCGCGGACGTTTCGGAGACGTCGGGCCTCGTGGGCGCCTTGGCCGCCGACTCTGCGCCGGATGCCCCGGCTTCAGTCTCCGACCCGGTCGCAGGTGCGCCCCGCGGCGGGTCCGCCGACTCCGGTCCAGCCGTCGCCGCAGACCCCGACGGCAGTGCGGTCGGCGACCTCGGGTCCGACACCGTGGAGCGCGTCGGCACGGCCGCTGCGGTGACCGGGGCATCCGCGGTCACCCCGCCGTCGAGCACGTCGTCCGATGACGGGCCCGACGACGGTACGCTCACCGCCCCGGCTCCCGGATCCGCGGACGGCACCGCGTCGCTCAGTGCCGACGCCGGTCCGGTCGACTCCGTCGACACCGCGACCGATGCCGACTCGTCCGCCGACGCATCCGCCGACTCGTCCGGGCCGCGACCCGTGCTGCGCGGGGTGTCCTTCAGCGCTCCGCGCGGGTTGCGCACCGCGCTCGTCGGGCCGTCCGGCGCCGGCAAGAGCACCATTCTGGCGCTCATCGAACGGTTCTATGACCCGAACGCGGGTGTCGTCCGGCTGGGCGGGCTGGACATCCGCACCCTGGATCGCACCGCGCTGCGCTCGCAGATCGGCTACGTCGAGCAGGATGCCCCCGTGCTCGCCGGCTCGCTGCGCGACAACCTCGTGCTCTCGGCGCCGGACGCGACCGACGAGGAGTGCCTCGCCGTGTTGCACGCGGTCAACCTCGGCGAGGTGCTCGACCGGGACCCGGCCGGGCTCGGCGCGGCCGTCGGGGAATCCGGCGTGATGCTCTCCGGCGGGGAACGCCAGCGGCTCGCGATCGCACGGGCGCTGCTCGCGGCGCCACCGATCCTGCTGCTCGACGAGTCGACCTCGAGCCTCGACGGAGTCAACGAACAACTGATGCGGGCGGCGATCGACGCCGTCGCCGTCGACCGCACGCTCATCGTGATCGCGCACCGGCTGTCGACCGTCGTCGACTCCGACCAGATCGTGGTGCTCGACCACGGCGAGGTGATCGGGACCGGGACGCACTCCGAGCTCGTCGTCTCGACGCCGCTCTACCGCGAGCTCGCCAAGCACCAGCTGCTCGTCTAACCGCGCGGGCACATCGCGCCCGGCGCCCGCCCTGCCCCTGACGAATTCGACGGAGTTTCTGCGTTTCCGGCACGTGGGAGGCCGGTTTCGGGCCGAAAACCCTCACAACTTCGTCGAATCCATTCGGGGGTAGCGGAGGGTGAGGAGCTGGAACGGCCGCAACTCGATGTCGACGGCGGGCCCGGTTTGCGCGAGCGGAAGTCCGGGCTCGGACAGCCGGCGTTCGAGCAGGTCGGTCGGGTAGGCATCCGCTGCCTCGAAACGGCGGATCACCCTGGCCCGCGCCCGGGACCCGTGCGCCTCGTAGATGCGCACGATCAGGTCCCCGCTGCGGTCCTCGGCGAGCTTGACCGCCTCGATCACCACGGCCGGGTTGTCGACCTCGAGGAGCGGGTCGATGCCGTCGTTCGCGACACCGGTCACAGTGCGGAGCGGGAGGTTGAGCCGGTAGCCCTCGGTGATCGCGTCGGCGATGGTCGCGCCCGGGCGCACCGCGAGGCGGAACGAGTGCCGTCCCTGGTCGGCCCCGGGATCGGGGAAGAGTGCCGCGCGCAGCAGCGACAGCCGCACGGTCGTCGTGGCGCGGCCGCCGGCATCCGTCGAGCGGCCGATGTCGTGCCCGTAGGTCGAGTCGTTCGCGACCGCGACCCCGTAGCCGGTCTCGCCGACGTGCACCCAGCGGTGCGCGCAGGTCTCGAAGCGGGCGGTGTCCCAGGAGGTGTTCGCATGCGTCGGGCGGTAGACGTGCCCGAACTGGATCTCCGAGGCGGCCCGCTCGGCGTGCACGTCGAACGGGAACTCGATCTTCAGGAGCTTCTGGCGTTCGTGCCAGTCGACGTCGAAGACGAGGTCGAGCGTCGGGGAACCGGCGGCGAGGGTGATCTGCTCCACGAGGCGGGAGGCGCCGAAGACGCGGGTCACCCGCACGCAGGCCTCGGCGGGCGTGTCGGTCACGACCTCGACCGACACCGCGGCATCGAGCGGAACGCTTGCGCGCTTGTAGTGGGCGTCGATGTCCCAGGCGTCCCACTGGGTCGGGGTGTCGCGGTGCAGCAGCAGCCGGTTGCCGCGCGTGCCCGAGGGGATGAGCTCCCGGTCGGCGACGAGGTCGCGCAGGGAGGTGAGCAGTCCCTCGGCGTCGATCGTGGCGCTGACGAGGGCGTTGGCGAGCACGAGCAGGCCGGACGCGGTGCGGGTCACGGTCGCGGGGGCATCCGCCGGACCGTTCTCGTCGGCCGCGGAGGCGCCGAAGGCCGGCACCCCGTGCTGCGCGTAGGGGCCCGCATTGAGCGACACTGTGCGGTCGCCGGCGCCGCAGAGAGCGGTCACGGATGCCGCGATGAGTCCCCCGAGGTCGCGCGCGACCTCCGCGTAGTGCCGTTCGGCCTCCTGGTGCACCCACGCGATCGAGGAGCCGGGCAGGATGTCGTGGAACTGCTGGAGCAACACGGTCTGCCAGGCTCGCTCGAGCGCCTCGTATGGGTAGGCGGCCCCGGTGCGGATGCTCGCGGTCGCCGCCCAGAGCTCGGCTTCGCGCAGGAGGTGCTCGCTGCGCCGGTTGCCGCGTTTGGTGCGGGCCTGCGAGGTGTAGGTGCCGCGGTGGAACTCGAGGTAGAGCTCGCCGGACCAGATCGGCGCCTCGGGGTACTCGGCCTCCGCGGCCTCGAAGAACCGGCGGGGCGTGGAGAGCTCGACCGTCGGGGACCCCTCGAGCGAGGCGGTCCGGCGTGCGGCCGCGATCATCTCGGCCGTCGGCCCGCCCCCACCGTCGCCCCAGCCGAACGGGACGAGCGAGGTATTGGCCATGCCTTTCTCGGAATATTGGGCCTCTGCGCGGGCGAGGTCCGCGCCGGAGAGGTCGGAGCTGTAGGTGTCGACGGGCGGGAAGTGCGTGAAGATGCGGGTGCCGTCGATGCCCTCCCACCGGAAGGTGTGGTGCGGCATCGGGTTCGTCTCGTTCCAGGACGACTTCTGGGTGAGGAACCAGCGCGATCCCGCCGCCGCGATGATCTGCGGGAGCGCCGCGGAATAGCCGAACGAGTCCGGCAGCCAGACCTCGAGCGGCTCGATCCCGAACTCCTCGAGGAAGAACCGCTTGCCGGCGACGAACTGCCTGGCGAGGGATTCCCCGCCCGGCATGTTCGTGTCCGACTCGACCCACATCCCGCCGACGGGCACGAAGGCACCCGCGGCGACCTGCGCCCGCACCCGGTCGAACAGTTCCGGGTAGTGCTCCTTGAGCCAGGCATACTGCTGGGCGGATGACGCGGCGAACGTGAATCCGGGATGTTCCTCGGCCAGGGCCAGCACGTTCGAGAAGGTTCGGGCGACCTTGCGCACCGTCTCCCGTACCGGCCAGAGCCAGGCGCTGTCGATGTGGGCGTGCCCGACCGCGTGCACCCGGTGCGCGCTCGCGACGGCGGGTTGCGCGAGCGCGGGGGCGAGCACCGCCCGCCCGGCGGCCGCGGACCCGGACACGTCCTCCGGGTCGAGCACGTCGAGGCAGCGCTCCAGGGTGCGCAGGATCCCGACCGCCCGCGTCGATCCCGCGGGCAGGGCGCGACGGAGCCCGTCGAGGGCGAGGACGTCCTGCAGCAGCTCCCACACCTCGTCGTCGCGGAGAGCGAGATCGAGCTGTCGCAGCCGGTAGAGCGGTTCGGTGCCGGCCGTGGCCGGGTCGCCGTTCCGGGTCGGCACGAACGTGAAGCCCGCGGTGACGTCGGGGTTGGCGGCGGCCTCGACGTAGAAGTCGACGGCTCCAGGGCCGCCCGCGTCGTCCGAGGTGTCCGGGGCGCTCGGCGCGTCCGCGGCGTCGGAGATGACAGGGGTATCCGATGATCGCGGCGTTAGGAGCGCGAGGGGCAGGGTCCGGTTGCGCGGCGCGATGCCCTTGATCACGGTGCCCGTCGCGGTCCACGCGATGCCCTCCGCCTGGAAGCCCGGGGCCGCGTCGGAAAAGCCGAGGTCGACGACGGCCTCGATCCGGGTGCCGGGCTGCCCGGCCCAGTCGGCCGGGATCGCGCCGGTCGCGTGGAACCAGACCGTTCCCCAGGGGCGGCCCCATGCCTCGCCGAGGGCGAACGGGGTGTAGGACTGCCGGACGGCCTTGACGACGGTCGCCGGGGCATCCGTCACCGGAGCCGTCGACACCCAGGCCGAGACCTTCAGCGGCACGGCCGCGCGGTACACGGCCGGCCGCAGCCGTTCGCGCAGGAACCGGTCGATGCGCTTCTGGATCAGTGCGGCCTCGTCGTCCATGCCAGCATCCTACGACCGCCGGCGGGGGCTAACTCAGGAGATCCGCACCGGCCAGTCCGGAACGCCGCACTGTTCCGCGGTCCCGGCTGAGTATCCCGGCAGATCTCCTGAGTTAGCCCCGCGCGGTCGCCGTGAGGCCGAGAGCGCGGTGGACACGGAGGGCGGGTCAGCCCAGGTGCACGATCTCGGGGGCGCCGACGAGGTCCGCCTTCGAGTGCTTGATCATGAAGAACGAGATCGGGGCGGCAAGCAGGATCAGCCCGGCCGCCCAGAGGAACGCGACCGAATACCCGCTCACGAACGCGTCGAGCTGAACGGTCGGCGTCGCGGGGTTCGAGGACAGGTAGCTCGAGATCGCGGCGGTGTACAGGGCGGTGAACAAGGCGGTGCCGATCGATCCGCCGATCTGCTGCGTCGCGGAGACGGCGGCACTGGCCACGCCGGCGTCGTGCGCGTCGATGCCGGCGAGGGCGACGTTCTGCAGCGGCACGAAGATGGCTGCGAGTCCGATGCCGAGCAGGATGACGCCCGGCAGCACGCGCAGGACATAGTCGTCCTGGACCGTGACGAAGGACAACCAGGCGAGCCCGGCGGCGGCGATGACCGGGCCGATCGTCAGGGGCAGGCGCACGCCGACCTTCGGCAGGATGCCGGAGAGCGCGGTCGCGCAGACCATGATGGTCGCGGTCATCGGGAGCGAGGCGAGCCCGGAGCGGAGCGGCGAGTAGCCGAGCACGATCTGGAAGTACAGGGTGAGGAAGAAGAGCCCGCCGAGGAGGCTCGCGCCGGTGAGCAGCGAGACCAGGAACGCGCCGCCGCGGACCCGGTCGGTCACGACCCGAAGCGGAAGCAGCGGGTTCGTCGCCCGGGCCTCGACGATAACGAAGGCCACGAGCAACACGACGCCGAGGGCGAGGAAGCCGATCGTCTCGACCCGCCCCCAGCCGTTCTCCGCCTGGCTGAAGCCGTAGACGAGGGACGCGAGGCCGGCGACGATGAGGATCACGCCGGGCAGGTCGTAGCGGGTGTTTCCGTGCGCACGACTCTCGTGCATCAGCGGGATCGCGGCGAGGATCGCGACGAGGGCGATCGGCACGTTGACGAGCAGGCACCAGTTCCAGCTGGTGAACTCGGTGAGCACGCCGCCGAGCACGAGGCCGACGGCCGCTCCACCGCCGCCGATCGCGCCATAGACGGCGAATGCCTTGATCCGGTCCTTGCCACCGGGGAAGGTGATCGTGAGGATCGCGAGCGAGGCCGGGGCGAGCAGGGCGGCGAACGCGCCCTGAAGTCCGCGGGAGATCAGCAGCTGGGTGGTGGTGTCGGCGAGGCCACCGATCATGGATGCCAGCGCGAAGCCGGCCATTCCGACCAGGAAGGAGCGCTTGCGGCCCCAGTAGTCGGCGATGCGGCCGCCGAGCAGCAACAGGGAGCCGAAGGCGAGCGCGTAGATCGTGACGACCCAGGTGCGGTCGCCGTCGCTCATGTCGAGGGCGATCTGGGCCTTCGGCAGGGCGATGTTGACGATGGTTCCGTCGAGGACGACCATGAGCTGGGCGAGCGCGAGAACGGCGAGGAGCCACCAGCGGCGCGGGTGCGACGCGGGATCGGACAGGGGCGGGGTGGAGAGGGAGACAGCAGGAGCGGGGGAACTCATCGAGACAGAAATCCTATTCAAACGAACTAGTTGGTTGGGATAGGTATGATCTTAGTCATGAGAAGTGACGGCGAAGCGACCCGCGACCGAATTCTCGATGCCGCCCAGGCCGAGTTCGCCCGGTACGGCCTGGCCGGCGCCCGGGTCGACCGCATCGCCACGGCCGCGAAGGCGAGCAAGGAGCGCCTCTACGCCTACTTCGGCGACAAGGGCTCCCTGTTCACGGCCGTGCTCGAGGTGAACCGGCGCGATGTGATGGCCGCCATCCCGATGGACACGAACGACCTGCCCGGCTTCGTCGGACGGGTCTTCGACCACGTCGTCGAGTACCCTGAGCACTCGCGGATGCTCGACTGGGCCAGGCTCGAAGGCGCCGCCGCGCTGTTGCCGACGACCACGGAATGGCGCAACGGCCCGGAGGCGGCCGCGATCGCCGCAGCCCAGGCCCGCGGCGAGATCGACCCCAGTTGGGATCCGGAAGACCTCGTCACCCTCGTCTTCTCGCTCGCGACCTCGTGGGTGCACTCCCCCGGGGTGTTCCCGGCCCCGGGAGCCGAGCCGGCGGAATCCGTGCGCGACCGCCGCCGTGCCGCAGCGATCGTCGCCGCCCGCAAACTCATCGCCCCCTGAGCCCGGGTCCCCGAACGGTCGCGACGACACCGTCGCGACCGAGTGAGCGGATGCCGCGGGCCGGCCCCGCGGACCGCCCTTATCCCTTGAGGTGGTAGCGCACGCTCGCGAGTTCGGCGAGCAGCGCAGCGGGGACCCGGTCGCCGAACTGGGCGAAGTACTCCTCGGTGAGATCGCACTCGGCGAGCCAGCTCGTCCTGTCGATGTGGAACAGCTGCTCTACGGTCTCCTCGGCGAGGTCGAGACCGCCGAGGTTGAGGGCGCCCGCGGCGGGGAGGCGCCCGATCGGGGTGTCGACGGCATCCGTCGACCCTTCGATGCGGCGCACGATCCACTCGATCACCCGCGAGTTCTCGCCGAAGCCGGGCCAGAGGAAGCCGCCGTCCGCGCCCTTGCGGAACCAGTTGACCTGGAAGATCTCGGGGGCGCGGCTGCCGAGGCCCTTGCCGACCCGCAGCCAGTGCGCCCAGTAGTCGGCCATGTTGTAGCCGCAGAACGGGAGCATCGCGAAGGGGTCGCGGCGGAGTTCGCCGACGGTGCCCTCTGCGGCGGCGGTCTTCTCCGAGGAGATCGTCGCGCCCATGAAGACACCGTGCTTCCAGCTGCGGGCCTGGGCGACGAGCGGCACGTTCGTGGCGCGCCGCCCGCCGAAGAGGATGGCGTCGATGGGGACGCCACCGGCTGCCTCCCAGTCGTCGGAGATCGAGGGGCACTGTGCCGCGGCGACCGTGAAGCGGGAGTTCGGGTGGGCGGCCGGGGTCGGCGACGCGGGCGTCCAGTCGTTGCCCTCCCAGTCGATCAGGTGGCTCGGCGGGGTCTCGGTGAGGCCTTCCCACCACACGTCGCCGTCGTCGCGAAGGGCGACGTTCGTGAAGATCGTGTTGCCCCAGACGGTCTGCACCGCGGTCGGGTTGGTCTCGACGCCGGTGCCGGGGGCGACGCCGAAGAAGCCGGCCTCCGGGTTGATCGCCCACAGGCGCCCGTCGGGGCCGGGCCGGAGCCAGGCGATGTCGTCGCCGATGGTTTCGACGGTCCAGCCGGGGATGGTCGGACGCAGCATCGACAGGTTGGTCTTGCCGCAGGCGGAGGGGAAGGCGCCGGCGAGGTGCACGGCGCGTCCCTCCGGCGAGGTCACCTTGATCAGGAGCATGTGCTCGGCGAGCCAGCCCTCATCGCGGGCCATCACCGACGCGATCCGCAGCGCGAACGACTTCTTCGAGAGCAACGCGTTGCCGCCGTACCCCGAACCGTACGACCACACCTCGCGGGTCTCGGGGAACTGCACAATGTACTTGGTGTCGTTGCAGGGCCACGTGACGTCGGGGCGGGTCTCGCCCGCGGCATCCGTGAGCGGGTAGCCGACGCTGTGGATGGTCTGCACCCAGCGGGCGCCGGCCTCGATCAGCTCGAGCACGGCATTGCCCATCCGGGTCATGATGCCCATGTTGAGCACGACGTACGGCGAGTCGGTGATCTCGACGCCGAGCTGGGAGATCGGGCCGCCGAGCGGTCCCATCGAGAACGGCACGACGTACATCGTGCGGCCGCGCATGCTGCCGGCGAAGACGGCGCGGAGCTCGTCTTTCATCGCGGCGGGGTCGGCCCAGTTGTTGGTGGGGCCCGCGTCTTCCGGGTCGGTCGAGCAGATGAAGGTGCGGTCCTCGACCCGGGCGACGTCGGTCGGGCTCGTGCGGGCGAGGTAGCTGTTGGGGCGCCACTCGGGGTTGAGCTTGATGAGCTTGCCCTCGGCGACGAGCTGCTTGGAGAGTTCGTCGGCCTCCCGGCTCGACCCGTCGCACCAGACCACTTCGTCCGGCCGGGTCAGCCGGGCGATGGAATCAACCCAGGACTGGAGGTTCGGGTCCGTGGTACCGGCGGTGTCGTCGGAATCGCTCCCGCTGGATGTGACTCGGAAGTGGGCGATGGTCATCTCCTGGCCTTTCTCGGTATGGCGTGTGCAGCGGATGCCTGCGGTCGTGTCGGAAGCATCCGCCCGGCTTGTCGTCGGTGACATTCGGTGCGTAACTTTGTGCTGCAGAACCAGAATGCGCGCGATTTTCGGAGAGGAACCAAAAAACTCTTGTTAAGAATCAGGCTTCTTTAGATATTGTTAAGGAATGCCGACTCGAGCCTCCGACCTCGTCACCCTGGGACTGCGCATCCGCCACTATCGCGGCGAGCGCGGCCTCACCCTCGATCAGCTCGGCGAGAGGGTCGGGCTGGCCGGCAGCCAGCTATCGCTCATCGAGAACGGCAGGCGAGAGCCGAAGCTGTCGATCCTGCAGGACGTCGCGACGGTGCTCGGCGTTCCGATCGCCGACCTGCTCAACGGCGAGGCGCCGAACAAGCGGGCCGCGCTCGAGATCGAGCTCGCGCGCGCTCAGAAGAACCCGCTCTACGGTGCGCTCGGCTTGCCCGAGGTCAAAGTCACCAAGGGGATGCCGGTCACGGCCCTCGAGTCGCTCATCGGGTTGCACCGTGAGCTGGCGCGGCGGGCGAGCGAGGCGATCGCGACGCCGGAGGAGGCCAGGCGGGCGAACACCGAGCTGCGCGAGCTCATGCGCGAGCAGAACAACTACATGCCCGACATCGAGCAGCTCGCCGAGGACCGGGTGCGGGCGTCCGGCCACGTCTCCGGAGCCCTCACACACCGCGAGGTGAGCGTGATGGCGGAGCAGCTCGGCTTCAGCCTGATCTACGTCAACGACCTGCCGAACTCGACCCGCTCGGTGACCGACCTCGTCAACCACCGGATCTACCTCCCGCCGGCGTCGATCCCCGGCGGTCATGGGCTGCGGTCGATGGCGCTGCAGGCGATGGGGCACCGGCTGCTCGGTCATGAGCGGCCGGCGAGTTACGCCGAATTCCTCTGGCAACGGCTGCAGATCAACTATTTCGCGGCCGCGTGCCTGATGCCGCCCGCCGCGTCGGTCGCGTTCCTCGCGCGCGCGAAACGCGAGCGCGAGCTCTCGGTCGAGGACTTCCGCGACGCCTTCGGCGTCACCCACGAAGCTGCGGCACTCCGCCTGACCAACCTCGCGACCTCGCACCTCGACATGCCGCTGCACTTCCTCAGGGTCAACGGTGACGGCGCCCTGCAGAAAGGCTACGAGAACGATGGACTGCCGCTGCCGGTCGACGTCACCGGTTCGATCGAGGGCCAGTTCGTCTGCAAGCAGTGGAGCGCCCGCAGCGCCTTCACCCACACCAACCGCACCACGGAGTTCTACCAGTACACCGACACACCGGTCGGAACCTTCTGGTCGGCGACCCAGACCGGCGCGGCGGACGGCGGCGAGTTCTCGATCAGCGTCGGGGTGCCGTTCGTGCACGCCAAGTGGTTCCGCGGTCGCGAGACCGTGCAGCGGGCGGTGTCACGCTGCCCCGACGAATCCTGCTGCCGCCGCCCCGCCTCCGACCTGGCCGCGCACTGGGCAGGTCACGCCTGGCCGAGCGCACGACTGCACGCCCACGTGCTCTCGCCCCTGCCGAGCGGTACCTTCCCCGGCGTCGACGACACCGAGGTCTACGAGTTCCTCGAGGCCCACGCCACCAGCTGACCCGCGAGGTGTCCCGAAACCACCCTGCGCATCGAGGGAGAGGCCTCGCACCTGAGGATCTATCCACTCACGCAGCAGAGCGACGGACGTGCGCTACCGTCGTACGAGACGTTCGTACCACGTTCATACGACAGGGGGAATCCATGGCAGACAACGACGCCGAAGCGGTGCTACCCGATGACGGGCTCGATGCGATCGATCGGTCTCTGATCGTGGCTCTCCAGGCCGATGGACGAATGACGTACGCGGAGTTGGGCGCAGAGGTCGGGCTCTCGGCCGGCGGGGCTCGTCTTCGTGTGCGCCGACTGGAAGAACGTGAGATCGTCCAGGTCGTCGGGGTCACCGACCCGCTCAAGCTGGGGTACGAGCGAATGGCGATGCTGCACCTGTCGGTTGAGGGCGACGTGCGCGCAGTCGCTGATGCAATCGGTGCCTTGGAAGGGGTGATCTATCTGGTCATCGGTGCGGGCTCCTACGACCTGCTGGTCGAGGTCATCGCCGTCAACGCTGACGCACTCCTCGAATTGATCAACGGGCGCATCCGCACGATCCCGGGAGTCTCACGCTGTGAGACGTTCTCGTATTACAACATCCACACCCATCGATTCACGTGGGGCACGAGATAGCCGGATCAACCTCGACTCCGTGCGCACAGGACCCGATCGAGCGCCTCGACAAAGAAGTCGACACTCTCGGTCGTGATGTTCAGCGGCGGTTTGATCTTGAGCACGTTCTTGTAATCTCCGGTCGGCTGGACAATGCAGCCTTCACGCAGCAGCTCCTCGCAGATCTCGGACGCTGCCACTGAGGCCGGCTCGAGGGTAGCAAGGTCGCGTACGAGCTCGACGCCCAGATACAGGCCCAACCCGTGCACAGCGCCGATGATGTCGTGCCGGCCCTGCAGCGTGAGGAGCTTGGCTTTCAGGTCGCCTCCGACTGTGCGCGCGTTCTCCTGCAGGCCTTCGTCGCGGAGGATGTCGAGCACGGTCAGCCCGACGACGCAGCTGACCGGGCTTCCACCGGCAGAGGAGAACAGGCTGCCCTCTTCAGCGAATTTCTCGGCGATGTCACGCCGCGTGATCACGGCGCCGACCGGCTGCCCATTGCCCATGCCCTTGGCAATCGTGATGATGTCCGGGGTGACCCCCTGCTGTTCGACCCCCCAGAAATACTCTCCGAGGCGACCGTATCCGACCTGCACCTCGTCCGAAATGGTGAGCCCGCCTCTGGATCTCACCTTCTCGAAAACACCGGCCAGGTATCCGTCCGGCAAGAGCACTCCACCGGCATTTCCGAAGACCGGTTCCCCGATGAAGGCCGCAAGACCGGTTCCTGCGTCATCGAGTACTCCGAGCCGGGCTTCGAGATCGTCCAGATAGCGGGCAGCTGAATCGGCGCCGCGGTGTGTGCCGCGGAAGGGATGGGGCGCATCGATGACGTGCACCCAGTCCGGCCGGGTTTCCAGCGCACGCGGGTTGTCTCCGATGGAGGATGAAACGGCGTCGGCGCCCACGGTCCAGCCGTGGTACGCCTCCTGGAAGGCGAGGACCGCATCATTCCCGGTGTAGGTCTTCGCCAGCCGCAACGCGAGATCGACCGCTTCGCTGCCGCTGTTCACCAGGAAGACGGTGTCCAGACCTTCTGGCGCCAGGGCCACCAGCCGTTCCGTGAAACGCGGCAACGCACTGTAGTTGAAACGGGAGTTGGTGTTCAACAGCGACCATTGATTACTCACGGCCTTGACCAACCGGGGATGGGCGTGTCCGGTCAGTGCGACGTTGTTCACCAGGTCGAGATAGCACTGAGCGTGCACGTCGATGAGGTGTTCCCGCCAACCGCGTTCAATTTCCGGCGGCTCCGTGTAGTAGTGCTCCTGGACTTCGGCGAACGTCGAGACACGCCGCTCGAGGACATCCGCGGACAGCAGTTCAGGTGCGGCAAGGTCGATGCCGAGAAGCGGGGAGGGGTCGGGGCAGACGCGCTGCCAGATCTCGGCTTCAGCGGGAGTAGCGAAGAAGGCTGGGCGGATGCCCGCTAGCCGTGACAGTTGGACCCTGACGTGGACGGGAGCTTCGGACCGTGCCGTGCCCGCGCGTGCCGCGCCGATGCGCTGCCCTGCGCTGACGTGACCCGGCGCCAGGGGTTCGAGTCCGACGAGCCAGATCTCGTACCCGCTCGCTTCCAGCACCAGTGCGTCGCCCTCCATGCGCACGACGCCGTCGACCGGCGCCGAGAAGACCGTTCCGGGTGCAGTCACCACCTCGACGCCGAGCGCCAGCGTCGCGGTTTCCCCGGTGTGATGCAGCTTCGCGCGCGTCAACCGGTACTCGCCGTAGCGCGTGACGGCTGTGCCTGATGTTCGGACGACCGCCGCGGCGAGGACGGCCTCGGAATCGGGGCGCAGCCAGATCCCGTCGCTGAGTTCCGGGTTGGTGACGGAGAAGTCCAGGACGGACAGCGAGGCGGCCGGGAGGAGGAGGCCCTCGGGGCGTTCGATGACGCTATGCCGATCGAGGCGCACGCGAGCTCTGATCAACGCGCACATCTGCTGAGCGTCAAGGCCCTCAGCGACTTCGAATGCGATCCATTCGTGGTCACGATTCTCAGACGCATAGTGGTTCGCGTCGTCAACGGCGACCTGCTGCTCGCCGCTGACGACGAGGACGCAGGTTCTGAGGACGATGAGGCCCCAGAGCGCAGCGAGCTCGTCGTCGGTCAACGGCGTATGGGTGACGAACGCGGCGATCGTCTCGAGGATGATCAACGGTGTTCGCGGGTTGTGGTGAAGGATGGATGCGCAGGTGACGGCCAGTTCGGCGACAACCCAGCTGTCGGCGATGTCGCCGAAGTCGATGACACCGAGGTCGACGACACCGAGCGGGCTGCCGTGCCGGGTGACGACATTGTCATCGGTGATGTCACCGTGGATGGGCTGCGATCGGAGCTTATCGCTGAGCGGTTCCAGCACCGCCTGTGCTCGCGCCGCGGCCACTCGAACACGCTCCCGGCGACCAGGGTCGGGCACATGCGGCAGATACATCTGCACGACCTGCGTCGCGATCCGGAGATTCCATTGGGTGATTCGCTCGGTGCCGGGGTGGACGAATGCTTCGAGGGAGGCGGCGAGACGGCCGGCCGTGTGGCCCAGGGAGCGGGCTTCCGCGACGGTGAGAGCGCCGCGACCGGTGAGCGCATCCCCTTCGACGAAGCTCAGGAGTCGGACGTGGAGGTCGACGTCGCCGACATGAACGATCCGGATCGCGGCTCCCTCGTGTGACGGGACGCTCCGAGGAACGTCGATTCCGGCCAGGCTCACCCGTTCGGCGGCAGCATCCTGAGCCTCGAGCTCCTGGGCGGAGAACTCTGGATTGGAGAATTTGAGGAGCCAACGCGTGTCGCCGTCGTCGATGAGGAAGTTGCGGTCCTGTTGACTTCCCAGTTCGGTGAGCTGTCCGCTCACGTGGAAGAGATCCCTGGCGACGGCCGTCGCGTCGTGTTCCGTGACGGCGGGCCTGGGGAGAGAGGGAGTGGAGAAGAAGTTGTAGTTCGTCATTGGGGCGTTTCAGCCGATCCGTGTGATTGTCCTGTGGGTGAACTCGTCGATGGCGAATCGTACGCCTGCGCGACCGTGTGCTGGTGTTTTGATTCCGCCGAAGGGAGGGTCAATCCATGGCGTCAGTATTCCATAAATGTCATTGAATCAGTCGCTTTGGTGATAAATCATTAGCTTGATGTTTATTTGCATGATTTTTGCACACCGCTGGAGGGGCGACCCTGTGGCTTCGTCGTCGAACGCGACGATCCCCTGGAATGGGACAGAAGATCCCCTCACGGAGGACCGGTGAGCGGATGCCGCGGCGCGGGGCTCAGGCGGATGCGGGGGCGAGAGCGCCGGCCGGGAGGCCGAGCTCGTGCTCCGCGACGGTGCGCACGAGGTCGCGCTGGCCGCGGGCGTCGCCGTAGCGCACGACCGCGTGCGCGTTGATTCCGTCGATGATCGCGAGCAGCTGCCAGGCCAGCGCGCCGCTATCGGCGACGGCGAACTCGCCGCGCGCAGAACCTCGGTTCAGGAGGGCCACCAGGAACGCCTGCCAGGCATCCATCTGCACGCCGACCTCGCGAGCCAGGGCGATGTTGCGACGCCCGACGCTCCAGGCGTCGAGCCAGACGGTGGTCACGGCGCTGCGATCCGGGCCCAGGAGCGTGTCGATCAGCGCGCGCAACGCCTCGACGGAACTCGGGAGCGCGGACAACTCCCGGGTGATCTCCGCGAGCTCGGCGCCGGCGATCGAGCCGAAGGTCTTCGCGACCAGGGCCTCCGTGCTCGGTTCGTAGTGGCTGACCAGGGCGGGGGTGACGCCGATCCGGGCCGCGATCGAGCGCAGGGTGATCGCGTCGAGGCCGTCGTAGCGGGCGATCTCGCGCGCGGTGCGGGCGATCTCGGCGGCGCGCTCGACGCCGGTCCTGCGCTTGGTCCGGCTCGGAAGGGTTGACATCGCACCTCAGTGTATATAGTTTTGCCTCGAGCTTATTGATCAAGTGATCAACTGGCTCGATATCCTTCCTTCGATCGCCGTTTCGGCCCCCCAGGAGACGCCTTGCAGCTCATCATCGCCCCCGCCGCCCCGCCGCTGACCCGGGTCACCGACGCCGCACCCACCGCCGGCAGCGCCGCCGGCACATCGGCGGCCCGCCCGACAGCGGTCCCCGCCGGCCCGCTCCGGGTCGGACTCGTGCAGCACCGCTGGCACGCGGACGACGCGGTCCTCCGCGCCGAACTCGCCGACGGCATCCGCCTCGCCGCCGAGGCCGGCGCCCGGATCGTGTTCCTCCCGGAACTGACCCTCCGCAAGTACCCGGGCAACCGGCGTGCGACCGGCGTGCCCAAGCAGGGCGCCGAGGACCTGCTCACCGGGCCGACGTTCGCCTTCGCCGCCGAGCAGGCCCGTGCGCACGGCGTCATCGTGCACGCCTCCCTGTTCGAGCGCCCCGACGCGGCCGACCGGCCGGACGACCCGCGCGGCTACAACACCGCGATCATCGTGTCCCCGACCGGCGTGCTGCTCGGTCGCACCCGCAAGCTGCACATCCCGGTGACCGAGGGCTACTACGAGGACACCTACTTCCGGCCCGGACCGCCCGAGGACGCCTACCCCGTCTACGCACCGGCCGAACTGGGCGGCGCGCGCATCGGCCTGCCGACCTGCTGGGACGAGTGGTTCCCCGAGGTCTCCCGCCTCTACGGCCTCGCCGGGGCGCAGATCCTCGCCTACCCGACCGCGATCGGCTCCGAACCGGGCTTCCCCGCCTTCGACACCCAGCCGATCTGGCAGCACGTCATCGTCGGCAACGGCATCACGAGCGGCCTCTTCATGGTCGTACCCAACCGCTGGGGCGACGAGGGTGACCTGACCTTCTACGGCTCCTCGTTCATCTCAGACCCCTACGGGCGGATGCTGGCCCAGGCCCCCCGCGACAAGTCGGCCGTGCTCGTGGCCGACCTCGATCTCGCCCAGCGGGCCGAGTGGCTGACCCTGTTCCCGTTCCTGGGCACGCGCCGACCCGACAGCTACGGGCGCCTGACCACCCCGGTCGAGCCGGGACATCCGTTCGGCGCGGACGCGGACTCGAGCGCGACCGCGAGCGCGACCGCGGCGACTCACGCATGACCTGGCGGATGCCCGCGGAGACCGCGCCGCAGGAGCGGGTCTGGATGGCGTTCCCCTCCGGCGGTTACACGCTCGGCGACACGGCGGCCGAGGCGGAGGAGGCGCGCAGCACCTGGGCGGCCGTCGCCCATGCGGTGCTCGAGTTCGAGCCGGTGACCATGGTGGTCGACCCCGGCGGGAACACCGGGAACCCGGGAAACACCCGAAGTACCAGGAGCATCGCCGAGGCTCGGGCCGAGGCCGCGCGGCATCTCTCCGCCGAAGTCGACGTGATCGAAGCCCCGCTCGACGACGCGTGGATGCGCGACATCGGGCCGACGTTCGTGCTCGATCCGGCCGGGCGGCTCGGCGCGGTCGACTGGATCTTCAACGGCTGGGGCGGCCAGGACTGGGCGAGCTGGGGCCGCGATGCCGGCATCGCCGCCCTGGTGACCCGCGCGACGGGGGCGGTCCCGGTGTCCTCGCTGCTCGTCAACGAGGGCGGCGGCATCCAGGTCGACGGGGAGGGTACCGTCATCGTCACCGAGACCGTGCAACTCGACCCGGGCCGGAACCCGCACGCCACCCGGGCCAGGGTCGAGGCCGAACTCGCCCGCACGATCGGGGCGACGCAGGTGATCTGGTTGCCGCGCGGCCTCACCCGCGACCAGGCCCGCTTCGGCACCCGCGGGCACGTCGACATCGTCGCCGCGATCCCCGCGCCCGGCACCCTCCTGGTGCACGCCCAGGACGACCCGGCGCATCCCGATTACGCCGTGTCCCGTGAGCTGCGCGCGGTGCTCGCGGCGTCAACGGATGCCGCCGGCCGGCCCTGGACGATCATGGACCTGCCCGCGCCCGCCCGGCTCACCGACGCGGAGGGCTTCGTCGACTACAGCTACGTGAACCACCTCGTGGTCAACGGCGGCGTGATCGCGTGCGGCTTCGGCGAGCCCCGGGCGGATGCCGCGGCCCGGTCGATCCTCGAGGACGCCTACCCGGGGCGGAAGGTGGTGACCGTGGACGCGCGGCCGCTCTTCGCCCGCGGCGGAGGCATCCACTGCATCACCCAGCAGCAGCCCGCGACGGGGTAACGCGCCGCAATGGCTGGCGGTGACGCTGTCGGCGCAGCTAGGGTATGGGTGGGCGCGTGATTCTCCCCCTGTTCTGGGGTCGGTCGCACGGCCGACCACACCCATCTATCACTACGTAACCTTTCGTCGGAAGGTCTGTCGTTCGCCCCAGCGGCTGATTCGATTTTCCAGACGGTGCCGGACCCCTCGCAGCGCTGCCTGCGGGCCCGTCCCGTCCGTTCGACTGCCGACTTCACGGTCCCGAAACCCCGGTCGGCTGAGCACCCCGACGAAAAGGTGGCGTCGAAGCGAGAAACGCGGACCCACCGTGACCCACCCGACACCTGATACACCGATACCCGATGCTTTCCACCGGCCGCCGGCCCCCGGCGCTGGACGAGCGGGTGATCTCGGATGAGCGCCGCAGGCGATTTCCGTGACGTCGAACGTGAGGCCCTGCTGCGCCGCAGCCAGCGGACGGCCGCACGCACGGCTGGGAAGAATCCGCCGCCCGCACGCGTGGCCCAGCCCGCGACCGGGTCCTCGGCCGTCGTCCGGCTGGGGCGCAGCGTTGCGATCACATTCAACCCGGCGCTCCTGAGCCCAGCCGAACGAAGCCGGTTCAGCCGGCACATGAATGCCCGGGTGTCTCCCGGGAAGGGCGTGCTCTCGAACGCGGAGTACTACGCCCAACAGGCGTTCATCGACGTCGCCCAGATCTCGGTACCCACGGTGAGCGGCCGGGACAATGTGGACTGGGTGCTCAAGCGGGGAGACGGCAGCACCGAGGTCGTCCCGGACTTCGTGGCCAGGGCCGTCCAGCCTCGGGAAACCGGGTACGCGGGTGCAGCTGCTGCGACTGTGCCCACGCCCGTTGCTGTACCGCCTGCCCTTCTGCCGGCCACGGTCCTGGCCGCGCCGCCGGTCACCGCGCCGCTCAGTGGCGCGCTGTCTACTGCCGCACCGCTCGTCGGCCCACTGTCCATCGCCGCACCGCAGTTCGCCGCACCACCCGTTGCCGCACCGCAGTTCGCCGCGCCATCGGTCGCCGCACCGCTGTTTGCCGCACCACCGGTGGCGGCACAGCCGGCGCGATCCGACGCATCCGCTGCCGCTCTGGCTCTCGCCGCCGCGGCAGAGACCGCGGTCGCTCAGGCGGTAGCGGCGCAAGCGGCCGCCGTGCACGCGGAGTCGGCCCAGCTCGAGGCGGCACGGGTCGCCGCCACTCAGACCGCGGAAGCACGAGCAGCAGCACACCGTGCGGCCGAGCAGGCCGAGGCGGCGCAGGCTGCGGCTGCGGAGGTCGCCGTGGAGCAATCCGCGCGGGTGCACGCGGCCGCAGCACAAACGGCAGCCGCGCACGCTGCCGCACAGGTCGCGTCCGAGCACGCCGCAACCGCCCGAGCGGCTGCCGCCCAAGCCGCGGCGGACGCCGCAGAACAGTCAGCGGCGCAGGCCGCAGCCGAGCAGGCCGCCGCCGCTGAGCGATCAGTCGCAGAGCAGGCCGCACGGTCACACGCCGCCGCCCAGGCCGCGGCACAAGCCGCCGCCGAACAGGCCGCAGCCGCGACAGCACACGCCGCATCAGCATACGCATCGACATTCGCGCGGACGGTGCAGGTGCCGGTGCCGCTGGCCGGCCCGTCACGACTGCCCGCGCCGCCGGAGCCGGAACCGTCGGCCGTGGTGCGGTCCGCGGCGGAGTCCGCCGCACGCGTCGCGGCCCAGCGCGCACCGCAGGCTTCCCTGACCCGGTCGACGCGCGTGCCGGCGGCGCCCGTGCCGGGAGGGCCGATCGTGCCGAGCTACGTCGGTGCTGTCACGGGCTCGCAGATGCTCCGCGCCGAACGGGACCGGGCCAGGGAAATCCTGGCAAGGGCGACCGCACTGCGGGTGCAGACCGGTCACAAGAGCACCGGCCCCAACTACCGCGCTGCTCTCATCTCGGAGAACCGGGCGCGCACGAAGTTCTTCGACCTGAATGCCCAGACCGAGCAGGCCACCGCCCGCGAGGCCCGCATCGAGTACGCCGCCGTGCGCAGTTCGCTGACGGAGGGCACCGAGAACTACCGGCTCGAGTATGAGGCGCAGCTCACGGCGCTGGCCTCGGGCGTGGTACTGCCGAGCCTGACGGACCGGATCGCGGCCGCCGAGGCGATCGTGCAGCGCCAGGACGAGGCGGCCGCGCTCGCGACGGACTCCGCGGAGCGCTGGGCGGCCGGTGCCGCCCAGCGGAAGGTCAACCACACCGAGTAGACGCCGGGTCGCGGGTCCGGGCGCCGCGAGCCTGCGTCACCGCTGTCGCCGACCGCACCGCACCGCATCGGTCAGCACCCGTCGGTGCGGGGCGGCGGCGGTCAGCGGGGCGGCATCCGGATTCCGCCGTCGAGCCGGATCGTCTCGCCGTTGAGCATCGGGTTCTCCACGATGTGCCGCACGAGCGCGGCGAACTCGCTGGGGTCCCCGAGCCGGGCCGGGTGCGGAACCTGCGCGGCGAGCGATTCGCGCACGGTCGCCGGCATGCTCTGCAGCATCGCGGTGTCGAAGACGCCGGGCGCGATCGACACGACCCGGATCTGCGAGCGCGCAAACTCCCGGGCGAGCGGCAGCGTCATCGCCGCGACCCCGCCCTTCGACGCCGCGTACGCCGCCTGCCCGACCTGCCCGTCGAAAGCGGCGACGGATGCCGTCGTCACGATCACCCCACGCTCGGCGGTCCCGCCTCCCCCGGCCCCACCACCCGCGCCGGGACGGGCACCGGCGCCGGCCCCGGAGCCGAACCCGAGGCCGATGCCCCGGGCGTCGATCAGCTCTGAGGCGAGCATCGCGGCCGCCGCGAGCCTGATCACGTTGAACGTCCCGGTGAGGTTCACCCGGATCACTCGCTCGAAGTCGTCGAGCGGAAGCGGGCCGTCCCGGCCGACCGTGCGGTCCGCCGGAGCGATTCCCGCGCACGTCACGACAATGCGCAGTGGCGCCATCGACACGGCCGCCTCGACGGCGCTGTGCACATCGCCCGCGCTCGTGACGTCGCCGGCGACGAAACGCGCCCGGTCCCCGAGGGCGGACACGATGGCGGCCCCGGGCGCGCCGGGCAGGTCGAGGAGCACGACGGCCGCCCCGGCCGCGTGCAGTGCCGTTGCGGTGGCCAGCCCGAGGCCGGAGGCGGCCCCGGTCACAAGCGCGGAGCATCCGTCGATGCGCATCTCAGAGCCTTTCGAGACGAGTCGCCCGACGCGCCGGAGGGCGGCCCGGGGTGGTGGATCGGAGGAACGCGCAGGTATGCCGCGCGCGGCATCCGCTGCCGGTCATCTCAGAGCCTCTCGATGATCGTGGCATTGGCCATGCCACCGCCCTCGCACATGGTCTGCAGGCCGAAGCGGCCACCGGTGCGCTCGAGGGTGCCGAGCAAGGTGCCGAGCAGGCGGGTGCCGGAAGAGCCGAGCGCGTGGCCGAGGGCGATCGCGCCGCCTGCCGGGTTGAGACGCGCGGGGTCGGCGCCGAGTTCGCGCGCCCAGACGAGCGGCACGCAGGCGAAGGCCTCGTTGACCTCGTAGGCGTCGAGGTCGTCGAGGTCGAGGCCGGAGCGGGCGAGGATGCGCCGGGTCGCCGGGATCACGCCCGTGAGCATCAGGAGCGGGTCGCTCCCGGTGACGGCGAAACTGTCGAACCGCGCTCGCGGGGTGCAGCCGAGCTCGGCGGCGCGGGCGGCGCTCATGATCAGTACCGCGGAGGCGCCGTCGGTGAGCGGGGAGGAGTTGCCGGCGGTGGTGTGCCACTCGAGGTCGGGGAACCGGGCGGCGAGGGCGTCGGTGCGGAACGCCGGCGGCAGGGCGGCGAGACCCGCCGCGGTCGTGCCGGGACGGACGGTCTCGTCGGTGGTGACGGTCGAGCCGTCGGGGAGCCGGACCGGGACGAGCGCGCGGTCGAAGTCTCCGCGGCCGATCGCATCCGCTGCGAGGAGGTGCGACCGGGCCGCGTACTCGTCGAGTTCGGTGCGGGTGAGGCCCCAGCGGCGGGTGATCAGCTCGGCGGAGACGCCCTGGCCGATGAGACCGCTCGGGTAGCGCTCGTGCAGGAGCCGCCCGGACGGGTCCTGGCCCGCGCGCAGGGACGAGCCGAGCGGAACCCGGCTCATCGACTCGACGCCGCACGCGATCACGATGTCGTAGCTGCCGGCGATCACGCCCTGGGCGGCGAAGCTCGCGGCCTGCTGGCTGGAACCGCACTGCCGGTCGATCGTCGTGCCCGGAACCGATTCGGGGAAACCCGCGCTGAGCAGCGCGGTGCGGGTCACGTTGTAGCCCTGCTCGCCCGCCTGCGTGACGCAGCCGCCGATCACGTCGTCGACGAGCGCGGGGTCGAGGTCGTTCCGGCGCACCAGTTCGGCGAGCACCCCGGCGAGCAGGTCCGCCGGGTGCACCCCCGCCAGAGCGCCATTCGGCTTGCCCCGCCCGGACGGGGTGCGCACGACATCGATGATCACGGCCTCGTTGCTCATGCCGACAGCCTAGGCCCGTCGGTGCTGTTCCGAATTCAGGAGTTGAGGTCCGGAACGGCACCGACGGGACCGGACTGCCGCACTGCTCCGGGGCCGCCCCTGCCGCAGCCGCCTCAACTCCTGAATTCGGCACAAGCCAGGGGCAGAGGAACGGGCGGGCGGATGCGCGGCGCGGGTCAGGCGGAGAGCGCCCACATCGCGACGGCGCTGGCCGCGGCCACGTTGAGGGAGTCGATGCCGTGCTTCATCGGGATCTGCACGACACTGTCCGAGGCGGCGAGGGCGTCCTCGGTGAGGCCCTCGCCTTCGGCACCGAGTAGCAGGGCGAGCTTGTCGTGCTCCCGACCGTCGAAGTCGCGCAGGCTGACGGCATCCGCCCGGAGGGCGAGCGCGGCGACGTGGAAGCCGTGCCTCGACAGCAGGGCGCGGGTGCTCGTCCAGTCGCCGGCGCGGGTCCACGGCACCTGCAACACCGTGCCCATCGAGACCCGGATGGCGCGGCGGTAGAACGGGTCGGAGCAGCGCGGCGTGACGAGGATCGCATCCGCCCCGATCGCGCCGGCGGAGCGGAAGATCGCGCCGACGTTGGTGGGATCTGACACGTTCTCGAGGATGACGATGCGCCGGGCGCCGGCAAGCAGGGTGTCGGCGTCGGGCAGGGCGGGCCGGTTCATGGCCGCGATCAGGCCGCGGTGCAGGATGTACCCGGTCAGCTCGGCGAGGAGCTCCCCCGGCCCGACGAACACCGGTACGTCCTCGCCGACGAGCGCGCGGGCCTCGTCGACCGTGTTGCCGAGCGCGAGCACGGAGCGGGGCCGGTGGCCGGCCCGGAGCGCCCGCTCGAGCACGAGCGCCGACTCCGCGATGTACAGGCCGTGCTCGGTGCCGTGCGCCTTCTTCAGGGCGACGTCGGTGACGTGGGCGTAGTCGACGAGCCTCGGGTCGTCGAGGTCGGTGATCTCGATGACGGGCATCCGTTCAGTCTACGAGCCGCGCGGTGGGCGAAACCACGGGGCTAGTCGGCGAAGGGGTCCGGGGTCATCGTGTACTTGGTGGTGAGGTACTCCTGGATGCCCTCGGGCCCGCCCTCGCGGCCGAGGCCGGACTGCTTGACCCCGCCGAACGGCGCGGCCGCGTTCGAGATCACGCCGACGTTGAGCCCCATCATGCCGGTCTGCAGGCGTTCGACCATCCGCTGCCCGCGGGCGAGGTCCCGGGTGAAGACGTAGCTGACCAGCCCGAACTCGGTGTCGTTGGCGAGGCGCACGGCGTCCTCCTCCTCGTCGAAGGTCGCGATCGCGAGCACCGGCCCGAAGATCTCTTCGCGCAGGATGTCGCTCCCCGCCGCGACCCCGGCGAGCACGGTCGGCTCGAAGAAGGTGCCGGCGCCCTCGATCGAGTCGCCGCCGGTGAGGAGCGTCGCGCCGCGTTCGAGGGCGTCCTGCACGAGGGCGGATGCTTTCTCCACGGCCCCGGCGTTGATCAGCGGTCCGATGTTCACATTCTCGGCGGTGCCGCGACCCACGACGAAGTCCTGCACCCGCGCGGTGACCCGGCGGGCGAACTCCTCCGCGACGGATGCCTGCACGATGAACCGGTTGGCGGCCGTGCAGGCCTGCCCGACGTTGCGGAACTTCGCCGCGATGGCGCCGTCGACGGCCTTGTCGAGGTCGGCGTCGGCGAAGACGATGAACGGCGCATTCCCGCCGAGCTCCATCGAGGTGCGCAACACGCCCTGGCCGGCCTGGCCGATCATGCGGCGCCCCACGGCGGTTGAGCCGGTGAAGCTGAGCTTGCGCAGCCGCGGGTCGGCGATGATCGGGTCGGACACCGCGCCGGAGCGCGAGGTCGTGATGACGTTGAGCACGCCGGCGGGGAGCCCCACCTCGGCGAGGAGCTTGGCGAAATACAGGGTCGTGAGCGGGGTCAGCGACGCCGGCTTCACGACGACGGTGCAGCCCGCGGCGAGCGCCGGCGCGATCTTGCGGGTGGCCATGGCGAGCGGGAAGTTCCAGGGCGTGATCAGGAAGCAGGGGCCGACCGGGTGCTGGGACACCAGCATCCGCCCGGTGCCCTCGGGGTTGCTGCCGTACCGGCCGCTGATGCGCACGGCTTCTTCGCTGAACCAGCGCAGGAATTCACCGCCGTACGCGACCTCGCCGTATGCCTCGGCGAGCGGCTTGCCCATCTCGATCGTCATCAGCAGCGCGAATTCCTGCTTGCGCTCCTGCATCAGGTCGAAGGCCCGGCGCAGGATCTCGCCGCGCACCCGAGGCGGGGTCGCCGCCCAGCTGTCCTGGGCGTCGACGGCCGCGTCGAGGGCCGCGGCACCGTCGGCGACCCCGGCGTCGGCGATCGAGGCGATGACGAGACCGGTGGCCGGGTCGACGACGTCGAGGGTCGCCCCGTCAGCCGCGGGGACCCACTCCCCGTTGATGAAGAGTTCCTTCGGAACCATCCGGAGAAGTTCCGCTTCGGTGACGTTTGTCATGGTGTCTCCCTGTCGCGTGCGTCTGATGCCTGCCTCGAACCAGCCTATCCGCGGGCGGTCGCGCTCACGTGGCGTGCAGTTCGCCGCGCACGATCGAATTTCCCGAGTGGGCCGGGTTTCCGTTGTCGGGCTCCGCCGAGACGTCGACGAGCGGGTACTGGCTGAGGTCGACGTCGTCGGGGATGTCGAAGTGGCCGGTGTTGCCATCGAGGAGGCCGATGCTGATCAGGCCGGAGGCATCCGCCTTGATCAGCCAGACCTCGCGGAGGGGAGCCGCCGCTGTGGCGTCGGCAAGCCCGGTGAGGTCGACGACGACCTCGCGGTGTCCCCCGGGCATGGCCTCGACCTCGGCGCTGCCGCTCGCCTGCCAGCCGGGGAACGGCGTGAGCCGGGCCTCGAAGGTGACGGGCGCGGTCGCGGGCTGCTGCATCGTGTCGATCCAGCGCGCCGCGACGAAGCCGCCGAGGACCAGCACCACGGCCGCGGCCCCGCTGAGGAGGAAACGCGTCGCGGTACGGCTCCGGGCCGCCCTCCGTCGGCGCGGACGCAGTGCGGCGGGCGAGTCGGACGTCGGCGGTCGCGCGGACGGCGGGTCCGCGACGGCGGGGCCTGCGGCGGACGCGACAGCGGGAGCGGGTACGGCAGTGGGAGACGGCACGACGGGCGGATGCGCGGCGAATGCCTCCCGTTCGCCCTCGAGAAGCTCGGCCACGTCATCAGCGGTATCGGCAGCATCCGCGGCACCCGCAGCATCCTCCGGACGCACGAAGTCGCGGAGTCGCGGCGGCGCACCGACGGCGGCGCTGAGGCCGAGGGTCGCGTGGATGCCCGCCCACACGGTGGCGGACGGTTCGGTGAGGCTGACGTGACGGGCGGCCCGGCCGACCGCTGCGATGTGCTGCAGCGAAATGAGTTCGAGCGCGCATTGCGGGCACTCGGCGAGGTGACCGCGCTCAGCCTCGGTGAGGTCGAATTCGGCGAGGGCGATGAGTGCGAGGTCGTCGCGGTCAATATGTGTCATCGTTGGCCTCCAATCGCGCGCGCAGCCGGCCGAGACTTCGGCGGATGTGACTCTTGACGGTTCCGAGCGGCAGACCGAGCATCGCGGCGATCTGCGCGTGCGTGAGGTCAGCATAGAAGGCAAGACGCATCACCCGCTGCGGGACAGGCTCGAGCCGCTGTAACTCCTCGGCAAACATCACCCGGTCGGCGACGTCGACCGAATCGTCGACGGGTGTCGTGCGCAATTCGCCCGCGACCGCCTGCTCGATCCGGCGGCGCCGCGAGCGGGCCTCGTGCGTGTCCGCGACGGTGTGCCGGGTGATCCCCACGATCCAGGCGGGGAGCCTCGCCCGCTCGGGATTGTAGTTGTCCCGCCCGCGCCAGGCCGCGATGAAGACCGTCTGCGTCACGTCCTCGGCTTCGCCGGGATCTCCGAGCGACCGCACCGCGATCGTGTACACGAGCGACGACCAGCGCGCATAGGCCTCGGCGAGGGCGCGCTCATCCCCCGCGCGGAACGCGGCGACGAGGCGCAGGTGGTCGACGTCATCGATGGGTGCGGTCACGGGCGTGCGTCGCCTCCCGGCTGGCAGGTTGGTGCGGTTCCCGGTCATGCGCGGCACCTCTCGGGTGCGGCAAGCCCGGCTTCATCGGCGACAGCATAGCCAGACCCGCTCATCAGGGAACCGGCATCGCGGAAACGATCACGTTCGAGAGGTACCGCCTCGCGGTGTAGTCGAATTCACCGCCGCACGTGACGAGCGTGAGGCGGGCGGGCCCGGTGCGGTCGAAGATTGCCGGCCAGGGCACGTCGGGCTTGAGCACGAGCTCGACGGATGCGACCCGGTAGCGCCGCTCGCCGCCGTCGGCGAGCGAGAGGACGATTTCCGTGCCCGCTGGCGCGGTGGCGAGCCGGGAGAACGGGCCCACGTCGTACTCGAGCGAGTCGACATGCGCCGCGATCACGGTCGCGCCCGCCACACTCGCCGGGGACGGCCCGAACTTGTACCACGCGGCAATCGCCGGGTTCTTCGGCAGCCCCATGCCACCGCTGTCGCCGAGTCCGACGGCTTCGATGCCCATGTCGATCCCGAGCGCCTCGATCCTGATCCGCACCGGCGCGACCGGCACCTGCTCCGCGGCCTGCACCGAGCGGATGTCGGCGCTCACCCCGGTGAGAAGCGGCACGGCCGGCGTCGTCGCGGTCGGAGAAGGCAGTGTCGCGGTCGGCGCTGGCGCCGGCGTGGACGGTGACGTCGCGGGGAGCTGCGTCGGCGCGGCGGCGAGGGTCCGTGCGCCGGGCACGCTCCCGCATCCGCTCAGCATCAGCATCAGCATCAGACCAAGGGCGAGAGCGGAAAGCAGGACAAGGGCCACGGCGAGCATCCCGATCTTGCCCGCCGTGGCCCTCATCGTTCTTCCTCCGTCCTGGCTCGCACGCTCAGCGGCGCGCTCGGCGGAGTCCGAGGAACGTAGCCGACCCGAGGCCGAGCAGCACGAGCACGGCGATGCCGCCGAGCCAGAGCGGGGTCTGGTCCGCCGGTCGGTTGGTCGCGACGAGTCCGGCCTCACCGGCGGGGATGCCGTTGGGGTCGGAGTTCATGCCCGAGACGGTCTGCACGGCGACGGCGAGGTTCTTGTCCGCGAGGCTGCCCCAGGCGTAGACGATCGTGTCGACTCCCTCGGCCACCTTCACATCGGCCGGGCCGATCACGGGTGCCGTGGTGCCGGTGGCCGCGACGACGGCCGAGATCGTTCCCGCGGGAATCACGAGAACCGATTCCTTCGGGTTGGACAGGTTCGAGATCGCGACCGCGCCGTTCGCCAGGACGTCGACGGCGGGCGCTGCGGCCACGTGACGGACGACGAGGCGGCCGGAACCTGCCGCGATCGTGGACGTGTCGTTCGTGAACAGGGTGGCCGTGGGTTTCGCGTCCGCCCCGAGGTGCGCGACGGCGGTGTAGTTCATGCCCGCCTCGAGCTTCAGGTCGACCGGGCCGATCGCGGGCTTGCTCGCGTCAGCGGCATCGGAGGCCGTGATCGCGACGGTGTACGTGCCTGCGGCGAGGGCAACGGGTCCGGCCATATCACCCGGCTTGAAGTTGTCGATCGTCAGCTTGTTGTTGACGTAGACGTCGACGGTGAGGCCGGGGACGCCGTGGAACACCGACAGTTGCGCGTCTCCGGTGGCGGCGTTCGCGGGGGCCAGACCACCGAAGACGACGAACGCCCCGATCGACGCGGCCGTGAGTGAAGCGGCGAGGGAAGCCGTGAATCGTGTGCTGTGTGTCGCGTGCATCGTGTCCTCCTGCGTTGGGTTCTGCGTTGGGTTGAACTGCTCCTTCCCCGTACTTCCCGTTCATGGGCCATTTCGGATGCAGTGGCAAGAACGGAAATCCTCCAGGAGGATGATCGACGGCTGTGGACGGACGAAGACCGGCCCGCGCAGTGGGTGTCTGCGCGGGCCGGTCGGCTCGAGTCGGTAGCTGACGTGTCAGTGTCGACGATCAGTTCCGACGGTCAGTTGTGACGGGTCAGTGCCGGTGACCCTTCTCGAGCGCGACCGTCTGCACGGCGAGCGCCAGGGTTCCGTCGGCGAGGCTGCCGTAGGCATACACAATCGTGTTCGTGCGCTTCGCGATCGAGACATCTGCCGGCCCGAGCAGCGGGTCGGTGGTGCCCGTCGCCGCGACGGCCGCGGAGATCGTGCCGGTCGGGAGGGTGAGTTCGACCTCGTCGGGGTTGGTGAGGTCGGTGATGGCGGCGGCACCGTTGGCGAGGATGTCGACGGACGGCGCAGCGGCAACGTGACGCACCGTGAGCCGGCCATTGCCCTTGCCGACCGAGTCGGGGTTGTTGGTGAACAAGGTTGCCGTCGGCATCCCTGACTCGGTGAGGTGGGCGACGGCGGTGTAGTTGTCGCCGCTCTCGAGGGCGAGGTCGACCGGGCCGATCACGGGGTTGCTCGCGTCCGCGGCGTCGGCGGCCGTGATCGCGACAGAGTAGGTGCCCGGGTCGAGGGACAGCGTGTCCGAGAAGGAGCCCGGCGTGAAATCGTCGAGCGTGAGGGCTCCGTCGACATACACGTCGACGGTGACCCCGGGGATGCCGTGGAACACGGTCAGTTCGGCGGGCCCGTTGTCCCCGGAACCGTGACCGTGGCCGTGGCCGCCGTCTCCGGCGTATGCCGGCCCGAATCCTGCGAGAGCGACGAGTACACCGGCTGCGGCGCCTACGGCGAGAATCTTGCGCATGGTTACCTCCTGCTTATCGTGGTGGCGGGAGGCAGCATTACCTCCCATCCCCACTTCGGGAGTTACCCCTCATCCGGATGCACCCAGGCATAACTCCTGCAGATTTCCGCGTGGCCGGTGCGGCGCCCTGGAATTCCGCGGCAGGAATCCCGGCCGGCCGGAATCTGCAGGAGTTATGCCACTTGGACGGGCGGGAGGGCCGCGGCCGTGGTCGAGAGGAGCGCTCCGGCGTAGGCGAGGGCGGCGAGGGCCTCGGCACTCGCGTCCGGGTGGACGCCGACCACGAGGTCCGTGAGCACACGCACCCGCTGGCCGTGCTCGAGCGCGTCGAGGCCCGAGGCTCGCACACAGTGATCGGTCGCGATGCCGACGACGTCGACATCCGTCACTGCGTGCTCGATCAGCAGCTCGCCCGTACGAGTGCCGGAATCGTCGACGCCGGCGAAGATCGAGTACCCCGGTTCGCCCTGTCCCTTGCGGATGTGAACGGTCCCGGCCGGCAGCGCGAGGTCCGGGTGGTAGTCGGCGCCTGCGGTATCCGCGACGCAGTGCACCGGCCAGGTGCCGATGTAGTCGGGCTCGGCGCCCGCCGCCGCGAAGTGGCCGCCGTTGTCGCCCGCCGCGTTGTGCCAGTCGCGCGAGGCGAAGACGAAGTCGTAGTGCAGCGGATGCCCCGCCAGCAGCCTGCTGATGCCTGCGGCCACGGCCGCCCCGCCATCGACCCCCAGGGCGCCGCCCTCCGTGAAGTCGTTCTGCACGTCGATGATGAACAAGGCCCTGGTCACGGTGTTCCGTTCTGAGTCCTGCGCCTGCGCGAGGCGCTACGTATTGGAGAGGTTGTTTCCGCAGCGATAGAACGCCGCCGTGATGGTGTCGATCGCCTGCTTCGCATTATCGCCCACATCGCCGAGGGCGTAAACGGCGAAGGTGAGCGGGGTTCCGTCCGCGGCGTGGATGATGCCGGCGAGGGTGTACCCGGTGTCGATCCAGCCGGTTTTGGCAAAAACGGAACCGTCGGCATCCGCGTTCTTACCCGTGAACCGGTCGCTGTACGAGAGGGACCCGGTCTTGCCGCCCGCGACGGGGAGCCCGTCGAAGATGACCCCGAGGTTGCCCTGGCGGGCGTTGATCTTGATGAAGAGCTGGGTGAGGTACGCCGGCGGAACGGCGTTGTTGTCGCTCAGGCCGGAGCCGTCCGCGATCAGGATGCCCGTGGTGTCGATGCCGTATGTCTGCAGGCCCGCGACCGTCGACTTCTGCAGCGCCGAGAAGGTGTTGCCCGAGCCGGACTTGATGGCGACGAGCCGGGCGAGCATCTCGGCGATCGTGTTGTCCGAGACGATGAGGGCCTGCTTGATCAGGGTCGACACCGGCTGCGACTGCACGGATGCGAGCTGGGTCGCCCCGGACGGCGCCGTGCCGCGGGTCACTGTGACGCTCCCGCCGAGGAGGTCGGCGAAGGCCTGCCCCGCGCGCCCGATCGGGTCGCTGCTGCGCGGTGAGGTGCTCTGCTTCGGGTTGTCCCTGTCGCCGTCGACCTGCAGGGCGGTGATCTCGGGCATGTACCCGTCGGTGAGCTCTTTGCGGTTCCAGCTCGGGTCCCAGGCCGGATCGCCGAACCGCGAGGAGTCGAGCACGAGCGAGGTGATCGGCGTGTTCGCGGTCGCGGGGTCGGCGTGCCACGCCGCGACGGCCTGCGCGGCGAGGGTGTCGAGGTGGGCGGCACCGGTGTAGGTGGACTCCGTGCCGCTCGGCAGCCGGGAGAGGGTCAGGTCGCCGCCGCCGACGAGCACGATCGACCCGGGTTCCGAACCCTTCACGACGAGCGTCGTCGCCTGGAAGTCGGAACCGAGCACGCTCAGGGCTGCGGCGGAGGTGAGCACCTTGAGCACGCTTGCGGTGCGCGAGGGCGTTCCCCCGCCCCGGTCGAAGAGCACTTCGCCCGTCGTCGCGTTCACGACCTGGGACTGGAAACTGCCCAGGCGGGAGTCGGTCGAGAGTGCCGCGACGGAGCACGTGCGCAGGTGGCTCGCGGGAACGACCGTTCCGGGAACCGGGCGGACCGGCGTCGGTGTGGGAGTGGGCGTGGGTGTCGGCGTCGGGGACTCCGTGACCGGAAGGGGCGCGGGCGCGGAGGCGGAGCTGCGCGTGGACGCGCCGGCGACGACGGCGCCACTGCCGAGCAGGGCGAAGGCGACGGCCGCGGCGGTGATCCAGGCTGCGGTGCGGTGCCGGGCGAGGAACCCGGCGATCCCGGCTGCCCCTGGGCCGCGCGCCCCGGGGAGGTGCGGGGCGGTCCCCGGGGCGATGGGGCCCTGCGGCGCGGTGTTGTCCTGATCGTTCACGCCTGTACTGTACCTGCGTCCGCTGTGAGGCGCGCGGCCAGCCAGTCGTCGAGAACCGCGGCGGGCACCGGTGGCGACACGTGGTAGCCCTGGGCCTGGTCGCAGCCGAACCGGGCGAGCTGCGCGTATGCCTCTGCGTCCTCGACGCCCTCTGCCACCATCCGCAGGCCCAGGCTGTGGGCGAGGTGGATGCTCGACGACACCACCGCGGCGGCGCGCTTGTCGCCGTTCAGCGGGGCCACGAACGAGCGGTCGAGCTTGAGTTCATCGATCGGGAGTTCGCGGAGGTAGGCGAGCGAGCTGTACCCGACGCCGAAGTCGTCGACGGCGATGCGGATGCCGCGGGAGCGCAGCCTGCCGAGGATGTCGCTCGCGCGACCACGATCGTCGAGCAGGAACGCCTCGGTGATCTCGAACATGAGCGCCGTCGCCGGGAGGTCGCGCGCCGTGAGCATGGCGCCGACCCGCTCGGGCAGGCCGGAGTCGAGCAGCGAACTTGCCGCGAGGTTGACCGCGATCGTCAGTCTCTCGCCGCGCCGATGCCAGACGGCCGCCTGGTCGAGCGCGAGTTCGAGGACCCGCACCGTCAGTGTCTGCATCAGGCCGGCATCCTCGATGAGCTCGAGGAATTCGCTCGGGTAGAGCAGGCCGCGTTTCGGGTGGTTCCACCGCACGAGGGCCTCGACACCGCGCACCTCCCCGCCGGAGAGCTCGACCTTCGGCTGGTAATGCAGCACCAGCTGGTTCGCGGCGAGCGCCGCGCGCAGTTCTTCGAGGGTGCGCAGCCGGGTGTCGCCGTGGCTGTCGTCGACCGGTTGGTAGACGCGGTGCCCGCCGCGTCGCACCTTGGCCCGGTACATCGCCATGTCGGCCTTGCGCATCAGGACGCCCAGGCTGTGGCCGTGCTCGGGGCTCAGCGCGATCCCGATGCTCGCACTCGTCTGCAGGGAGATTCCTTCGAGGGTGTGCGGTGCCGCCAAGGCGGATTGCACCTTGATCGCGACCACTTCGGCTTCCTCCGCACCGGAGTCGCGGAGGAAGATCGCGAATTCGTCGCCGCCGAGCCGCACGAGGAGGTCGTCCGCGGCAAGCTGGGCGCTGATCCGCAGGCCCACCTGCACGAGGAGCACGTCACCGACATCGTGCCCGAGACTGTCATTGACCTCCTTGAACCGGTCCAGGTCCAGCAGGAGCAGGGCGTTGCGGCCGCCGAGGGCCAGCTGGTCGGGCACCTCGGCGTAGAGCGCGCGCCGGTTCGGAAGCCCGGTGAGGTCGTCGCTGCGGGCCAGCCGCACGAGATCGCCCAGTCGACCGAGTTCCCGGAAGGCGATGACGGTGCGGGCGGATGCGACGACGAGCGTGGCCGCGGCGAGCCCCACCGTCACCTGGGACTCCCCGTGCCTGCTCGAAACCAGGAGGACGGCAAGACCGGCGAGCGTCGCGAAAACGGGGACCGCGAGTACTGCCGTTCCACTCCCCTGCGACCCCGGCCGCTCGGCTGCGCCCCTGCCGCGTTCTGCCCTGCCGTCGTCGTCCGGGGTCGGGGTCGCGGCGGTGCGCAGCCACGTCGCGACGAGCGCGAGTCCGATCGACCAGCCGGCGTCGAGCCAGTGACCGACCACGTACGTGCCGTCGAGCTTGCCCAGGGCGAAGAGGATGTCTCCCGCGGCGAACGAGAGCAGCCCGCCGACGAGCAGGATCCAGCTCTGGCCCGCCCTCAGGATCGGCGACGCCGCGATCGCGACGACCGCCGCGACGATCACCAGGTCGAGCACGGGACTCGCGATGCCCACGAAGGTGGAGATCGACGGTGGACCGTCGGAGCCGGCCGCGAGAACGGGACCGAGCACGGCGGAGACGACCGCGGCGGCGCCGAGGCCGCCGACGACGCAGTCCAGGGCGATTGCGACGGAGAGGCTCCGCAACTGGTCCCGCACGAGGGTGAACAGGGCGGCGAGCATCAGCGGATAGAAGCCGAGGTAGCAGATCTGGGCGAGGTCGCCCAGCACGGGGACCCAGTCGCCGAGCGGCAGGTCGGCGGCCGCGAAGAAGCCGTTGCCGATCACGAACACGGTCACGGCCGAGGCGGCGAGCTGGGCCTGCAGCCGGTTCGACCGGGTGTGCGCGACAGCCACCCAGCAGACGACGAGGGGCGCGGCCGCTGCGAGCACCCCGAGCAGGATGAACGGAGAGGCGACGTAGTCCGTCGGCGCACGGAGCACGAGGCTCGCGACGTGTGCCGCGATGATCAGCCAGAGCGCCCAGAGCATCCACCGGTCGATGCCCTGGCGGGGCGGCGTCACAGCGGCCGTCACAGCGGCCGTCACGGTGCGGCCGCGAGGTCGAGTCGCCGTTCGGCGAGCCAGCTGTCGAGTTCGCCTGCGGGCATCGGCCGGGACATGTGGAAGCCCTGGGCCTCGTCGCAGCCGTACCGGGCCAGGCCGGCGTAGACCTCGGCGTCTTCGACGCCCTCTGCCACCATCGTGAGCCCGAGGCTGTGCGCCAGTTCGATCGTCGAGGAGACGAGGGCGGCAGCCCGGGGATCGTCCCTCATCGGCGACACGATCGACCGGTCGAGCTTGAGTTCGTCGACCGGCAGGTCGCGCAGGTAGGCGAGCGAGCTGTAGCCGGTCCCGAAGTCGTCGATGGCGATGCGGATGCCTCCCGCCCGCAACCGGGTCAGGATCGCGGTGGTCCTGACCCGGTCTTCGAGCAGGAACTCCTCGGTGATCTCGAGAATGAGGGCGGATGCCGGCAGGCCGCGATCGGCAAGCATCGCCGCAATCCGCTCCGGCAGTTCAGCATCCACGAGGGCGCTCGCCGTCAGGTTGACGGCGACGGTCAGGTCGGCGCTCCTGGCATGCCAGACCTCGGCCTGGTCGAGGGCCATGTCGAGCACCTGCTGGGTCATCGCGTTCATCAGCCCGGCCTCCTCGACGATGCTCAGGAAGTCACCGGGCTGGACGAGGCCGCGCACCGGATGGTTCCAGCGCACGAGCGACTCGACCCCGCGCACCGCTCCCGTCGCGAGGTCGACCTTGGGCTGGTAGTAGACCACCAGCTGCCGCTCGTCCAGGGCGACGCGCAGTTCCTGGAGGGTGCGCAGCCGGGCGGCGCCGTGGCTGTCGACGCTCATGTCGTAGACCCGGTGACCGCTCCGGGTTTCCTTCGCCTTGTACATGGCCATGTCGGCCTTGCGGAGCAGCCCGGTCAGGTCGAGGGCCTGGCCGGGATACAGGGCGATGCCGATGCTGACCGTGGTCTGCAGGGTGATTCCTTCGAGCAGGTACGGTCGGGCGAGGACCTCCCTGAGCGTTCCCGCAACGACCACGGCCTCCGCCTCCCCTGCGTCGGCGAGCAGGATCGCGAATTCGTCGCCGCCGAGCCGGGCGACGAGGTCGGTTCCCCGGACGTTGCTCGCGAGTCGGGTGCCGACCTGCACCAGCAGTTGGTCTCCGACGTCGTGCCCAAGGCTGTCATTGACCTCCTTGAAGCGGTCGAGGTCGAGCAGCAGCAGTGCCCTGTCGGCACCGGAGGTGAGACTCAACGGCACCTCGGCGTAGAGGGCGCGCCGGTTGGGCAGCCCGGTGAGATCGTCTGTCCTGGCCTGCCTGCGCATGTCGCCCATCCGCCGCAGCTCCTGGAATGCCATCGTGGTCCGGGCGGCGGCGAGGATGACGGCGGCGGCCGCGAGGGAGATCGCGAACGGGGAGACCTCGACCTCGCTCGCGATCAGGAGGACGGCGAGCCCCGCGGTCGTCGCCAGGACAGGGAGGGAGAGCGCCCAGCGCGCCACGGCCGCGTTGCGGATTCCCGGCGCCGTGGACACGGGCCTGGCCGAGCGGTGCGCCCACAGGGCCATCAGCGCAAGGCCCGCGATCCAGCCGAGATCGAACGGCGAGGCCGTCGAGTAGCTGCCCTCGATCGTCATGCCGGTGAGTGCGAAGCCGATGTCGGCGGCGGCGAAGAGCAGCAGCCCCATGGTCAGCAGGAGCCAGTTGCGTCCGGCACTGATCGACCGCGAGGCGGCGACACCGGCGAGGGCCGCGATCACGACGATGTCCAGGAGGGGATTCGCGGCGGCGACGAACGAGTCGAGCGAGAACGGCTGTGCGAATGCCCGATCGATGCTCGGGCCGAGGAGGACGACGAGGAGGGACGCCGCGCCGAGTGCGCCGACGGTGCTGTCGAGCGTCAGGCCCCAGGACAGCCTCCCCTTCTGCCGGTGGACGAGCACAGCGAGGGCGGCGACCATCAGCGGGTAAAACGAGAAGAAGAGCGCGGTTGCGACGATCGCCAGCGGGTCGGTGGCAACGCCCGCGAAGACCAGGTAGACCAGGGAGAAGAGGACGCCCGACAGCGAATAGGCGCTCACGGCCAGGGCCGTGAGGATCAGCTCCATCCGGCGCGCCGTTGCGCGAGAGACGGACACCCAGCAGAGCACCGTGGGCGCGGCAAAGGAGAGCGCTCCCACAATGTCCCCGACCGGGGTCCGAACGCCGGCGACTCCCGCAGCGAAGGTCTGGACCGCGGACGCGACCACGAGGACGATCAACGTCCAGACCAGCCAGGCATCCGGCCGTGGCGTGGCCGCACGTCGCCTGCGGTCCTCCCCCACCAGCAATTCCATTGGATCCGAGCTCTCGAGTGCCGCACCGTCCGTCCGGGGCCATGCCCGGGTCGCTGATGTCTGTGACGAAAGGTTACCGTGCCGGACGCACTACCGTCGGCTGATCAGCGGCCTATTCGCCCGGATAGCGCAGTCCGATCCGTTCCCGGACGGTGTCGAGGGTCTCCATGATGCTCACCATCTCCGCGACCGGGAGCAGGTCGCTCTCGGTGAGGCCGGCGCGGATGACCCGTTCGGCTTCGACCGCCTGGAATTGCATCCCACGACCGGTCACGGCCGACACGTACGATTCGAGCACCTCACCGCTGCTGTTCAGCACCCGGAAACTCGTCGGCGAGTACCAGACCGCGTCGATCTCGATCCGGCCGAGGGTGCCCAGGATCACAGCCGTGTTCGTCCCTGCCGTGTCGCTCGCGGAGAGTGTGACGGCGATCTGGCCGCCCGGGTAACGGAAGGTCGTCGCGACCTGGGCATCCGCTCCCGTCGCCTTGAAGGTCGCCGCGGCGAGGATGGTCTCCGGCGTCCCGAAGAGCTCGGAGGCGAAGGTGATCGGGTACACGCCCAGGTCGAGCAGCGCGCCGCCGCCGAGCTGCATCGAGTTGAGCCGGTGCCCCGGATCGTCGGGGAGGTCCTGGGTGTGGTCGGCGATCAGGGTGTGCACGTCGCCGAGGGTTCCCGCGGCGATGATCTCCCGGATTCGCCGCATGTGCGGCAGGAACCGGGTCCACATCGCCTCGAGCACGAACAGGCCCTTCTCGGCCGCGAGTTCGGTGATCTCCCTGGCCTCGCGCGCGTTGAGCGTGAGCGGCTTCTCGATCAGCACGTGCTTGCCGTTGTTCAGGGCGAGCGTCGCGTTGGCGGCGTGAAACGGATGCGGGGTCGACACGTAGACGATGTCGACCTCGGGGTCAGCAGCGAGGGCCTCATAGCTCCCGTGGGCGGTGGGGATCCCGAATTCCGTCGCGAAGGCATCCGCCCCGGCCTGGGACCGGGACCCGACGGCCTGGACCGTGTGCCCGTGGAGAATCAGGTCATTCGTGAACGCATGGGCGATCCCGCCCGTTGCCAGGATTCCCCAGCGAATTGTCTCGGTCATGCTCAGAGCCTAGTCAGGTGCCGCTACAGCGCGGAGAGGGCGCGATCGAGGTCGGTGATCAGGTCGGTCGGGTCTTCGATGCCGATCGACAGCCGGATCAGTCCCGGCGCGATGCCGAGCCGGTCGCGGACCTCGGGCGTGAACGAGGAGTGGGTCGTCGTCGCGGGGTGCAGCGCCATCGAGCGGACGTCGCCGATGTTGGTCATCCGGCTGATCACCCGCAGGCCGTCGAGGAACCGGCGGGCTCCCGCCGAGCCGCCGCGCACTGTGACGGAGAAGACCGAGCCGCTGCGGCCGCCGTAAAGCCGTTCGGCGAGCTCGTGGTACGGACTGCCGGGCAGGCCGGCGTAGTCGACACTGTCGACGCGCGGATGCCCGTCGAGCCACTCCGCGATGGTGAGCGAATTCGAGAGGTGCCGTTCCATCCGGAGCGAGAGAGTCTCGATGCCCTGGTGCAGCAGGAAGGAGTTGAACGGGGAGAGCGCGGGACCGATGTCGTTCACGACGGCCTCGCGGGTCATCCGTGCGTAGGCGGTAGGGCCGTACTGCTCGAGGATCGAGGGCCGGCCCGGGCGCACCGGGTCAGTAAGCAGCGGGTAGGAGCGCGTGGAGGAGGCCCAGTCGAAGCGGCCGCCGTCGACGATGGTGCCGGACAGGGCGGCGCCGTGACCGCTCAGGAACTTCGTCGAGGAGTGCACGACGATGTCGGCGCCGTGTTCGAGGGGCCGGATCAGGAAGGGCGATGCGATCGTGTTGTCGACGACGAGGGGGATCCCGTGCCGGCGGGCGACGCGGGCGACCCGGGCGATGTCGACGATGTCGTTCTTGGGGTTCGGGATGGTCTCGGTGAAGATCGCCTTGGTGTCCGGCGTGATCTGGCGATCCCACTCGTCGTCGTCCGCTTCGTTCCAGACGTAGTCGACGCTGACGCCGAAGCGTTTGAAGCTACGGCCGAAGAGGACCCGCGTGCCGCTGTAGATGCTCGCGGTCGAGACGATCCGTTCGCCGGAGCCGGCGAGCGCGAGCAGCGCCGCGGTGATCGCCGCCTGGCCGGACGAGACGACGATGGCCTCGGTGCCGCCCTCGAGGGAGGCTATCCGCTTCTCGGCGACGGTGCCGGAGGGGTTGCGCTGCCGGGAGTAGATGAGGCCGTCGCCCTCGCCGGAGAAACGCCCGGCGGCGTCGTCGTAGGAGTCGAACCGGTAGCCGGCCGTCATCGCGATCGGCTGGATCCTGGCACCGTTGGAGCGGTCTTCCGTCTCGCCGGCGTGCACCTGGCGGGTGTCGAAGGCGTAGCCGTCCCAGTCGTACTCCGGAGCGGCGACGGTGTGCCCCGTGGTCGTGTCCCCGGGCGCGGTCTCCTCGAGGGTGGTGTCCTCGAGGGTGGGTTCGGTATCGGCCTGGTGGGTCACGGTGTTCCTGTCGTCGTCTGGTTCCGCTGTGCGTGGTGCCGGTGCACGGCATCCGCCATCTGGGTCACGGCCTGCTCGAGGATCGGCCGGGGCATGGCGAAGATCAGTCGGACGTACCCTGCATAACCCTTCCCGCACTGCGCGCCGTCGGTCACCGCAACACCCGCCTCTGTGCGGAAGAAGTCGGCGAGCGACCCCTCGATACCGAGCCGCCTACAGTCGAGCCAGGCGATGTAGGTCGCCTCGGGGATGCGGTAGCCGACCTCGGGCAGGTGCTCCGCCAGGAGCCGCCCGAGCTCGAGGCGATTGCCGTCGAGGTAGCCGGTGACCTCGGTGAGCCACTCCCGACCGTGCCGATAGGCTGCCGCCGCAGCGATGACCCCCGGTGTCGAGGCGCCATGGAGCACCGCGAAACCGAAGATCTGGTAGAGCTCCTCGTCGGCGGGGTTGGACGTGATGAGCTGCGCGGCCTTGAGCCCGGGGATGTTCCAGGCCTTCGAGGCTGAGGTCGCGGTGATCGTGTGCCGGGCGGTCACAGTCGAAAGGGACGCGTACGCCACGTGCGGCGTGGACCCGTAGCGGAGCGGCGAATGGATCTCGTCGGCGAAGACCCGGCCGTTGTGCCGGTCGACGATCACCGCGATGGCCTCGAGCTCCTCTCGGGAGATCGCGGTCCCGGTCGGGTTGTGCGGGTTGCACAGGATGAGGGTGCGCGCGCCGGCGTGGAAGGCCGCTTCGATCGCGACGAGGTCGTGCGTCCAGCGCCCGGCGGACTCGATGCCGGGCACCTCGAAGACCTCCCGGCCGAGTGTCGGGATGAAGGAGAGGAACGGCATGTAGGCGGGCGTCGGGATGATGACGCCGCTCCCGGCCGGGGAGTACTTCGTGATCGCGACCTCGAGGGCGGCCATCACGTCGGACACCGGGTGGATGTTCTCCGGGGCGATCTCCCAGCCGCAGTCGGTGCGCAGCCAGTCGGAGGCGGCTTCGGCCATCCGCCGGGTGGTCGCGGGGGCGAGGTAGCCGAGGTCGCCGTCATCGATCGCCCGGTGCAGGGCTTCGGTGACAGCCGGGGCGGTTCCGAAATCCATCTCGGCGACCCAGGCGCCGATGGTGCCGGCGTGCAGGCTCCACTTGCGGCTGTCGGCCCGGCTCAGCTGCTCGCGCGTGATCTCGTCAAAGCGGGAAGTCGTCATCAGAATCTCTCCGGTGGATGGCCGGAGGTGCCCCTGCCTGCCAAGTAGTGCTTGACCTGCACGCTACCAACTGCGTGCGATGCGGGGAGTCTCGGTGCGACACATAACGACTCAGTGCGAGATCACGGCGAACTAGCGCACGGTCGCGGTGCGGAGCGGCAACCAGATGCCCACCATCGCGATCACGACCAGCACGACGCCGGCGACGGCGAGCCACCAGAGCGCGAAGTTCGCGATCAGCACGGATGCCGACGGGAGCGCGATGATCAGGCCGACGATGATCAGGATGGCAGCGACGGCCGCGATCACCTGCGGGCCACGCGCCCCGAACCGCACCCAGGATGCGCCGAAGGCCCCGCCGACGCTCAGCAGGGCGAGCACCGAGAGGAAGACGATCGGGATCAGTTTCGCGAGGTCGCCGGCCCCGAGAATAGTGATGTCGAAGATGTAGAAGCCGGCGAACCAGTGCCCGGTGGCGAGCTCGAGCAGCGTCAGCACGGCGAACACCACGGTGAGGTAGGCGGCCTGCAGGATGTTCCATGCCAGGGTCCCCAGCGTGAACGCCCGCCGGGTCGCCCCGAGCGCCAGGGCGAACGGGAACGTGGTCGCGGCGGAGGCGACGCCCATGCTGACCAGGAACCCGGCAAGCGAGAACAGCATGCCGGTGTTGCTCCGGGACGCGTTGACCCACACCGTTGAGCCGGGCACGCTGCCACCCCGCAAGAAGAGCAGTGAGATCAGGATCGAGATCACCACGACGACCGCGACGATGAAGAGCGGCACCAGGAGGGCGACCACGCGCCGGTTCAGGTGCAGTTTGACGACCGATGTGATGGCGTTCATGCTGCTGCCGCTTCCTTCTGCTGGGTGGTGCGGGTGGACTGGTGATCGGTGTGCTCCGCCGCGTTTCCGGCGGTAGCGCCGTATGCCGCGACGAGCTGCTGTAGGGAGGCGGACTCGACCTGCACTCCCGCCCGGCGGGCGTCGGCGAGGAGGGCCTCGTCGGCGATCCCGGTGACGGTCACCGAGCTGAGAGAGCCGATGGCGCGCGTTTGCAGGACCGTGCGGCCTGCGGTCAGCCGGCCGACGGCATCCGCTGCGCCGCTGATCACGACCGCGAGTTCGCGGGCCTCGTCACGGTCGCAATCGACGGCCACCCGACCCGCGTTGAGAATGACAACCCGGTCGAAGAGCGACTCCGACTCGTCGATGAGGTGCGTCGAGAGCAGGATCGTGCGCGGATGCCGGCCGTAGTCCCGCAGGAGCACGTCGTAGAAGAGGGTGCGCGCTCCGACATCCAGACCGAGGTACGGCTCGTCGAAGAGGGTGACGGGGGCCCGGGAGGCGAGGCCGAGCACGATCGCGACGGCGGACAGCTGGCCACGGGAGAACTTCTTGATCGGCGTCTTCGCCGGGATCCGGAAGCCCTCGACGAGCTCGGCGGCGACCTCGGCGCTCCAGTCGGGTGCGAATTCGGGGGCGATCCGCAGCACGTGCTTGAGCTGGTAGTTGTCGGGGTAGCGCTGGTTGTCCCGGATGAAGCTGATCCGTTGGCCGGTGACCTCGTGCTCGAACGGGGTGTCGCCGAGCACGAGGGCCTCGCCGGAGGACGGCCGGTCGTGACCGGCGATGATCGACATCACCGTGGTCTTTCCGGCACCGTTGCTGCCGAAGAGCCCGCAGATCGAGCCCTCCGGCACACGGAAACTGACGTTGTCGAGAGCCGTGGCGTGACCGTAGGTTCGGGTCACGGCACGGATGTCGATGGCTGCGGTCATGAGAGAACTTCTTTCTCGATCATCGGGTTGGGGTCTGGGAGTGGGGCTGATTCTGGGAATGGTTCTGATTCTGGGACTGCGACTGCGACTGCGACTGGGCATCGGTCTCGGCTGCGATAATCCGGGCGAGCTCGTCGGTCTCGATGCCGAGCACGTGCGCCTCGCGGACGAGGGGCTCGACGAACAGCACGCGGAACGCCGCGTGCCGCTGGGCGCTGAGCATGTCGCGGGCGCCTTCGGACACGAACATGCCGACCCCCCGTTTCTTGAACAGCACACCCTGCTCGACGAGCACGTTCACGGCCTTGCCCGCCGTCGCCGGATTCATCTGGTAGAAAATCGCGTACTCGCTCGCCGACGGAACGGCCGTGCCCTCCGGATACGTTCCGGCCACGATGTCGTTGGCGATCTGCGCAGCGAGCTGCTGGAAGATCGGGCTGCCTTCGGAAAACACCTGTACCCCTTTGGTCCATTACTACACTAATGAACCTATGGACCCGAGCCGGCCCTGTCAAGCCCGGCGGGACATCCGCCTCCCCCGTCTTCAGGGGTGAGCACGGAGGCGGTGACCACGCCTCGGGTCGCCCGACTGAAGACGCAATACGAAAAACTCTCACGCACACGGTTTTGCGATGGACGGTGGGTTTCAGACTAGAGTCGCCGCATGACTATGACGGGGAAGTCGCGTGGGTCCTATGCCAAAACAGCTGGGCGACGGCGGGAGATCCTGGAGGCGAGCATCGAGGTTTTCGCCAACCACGGGTTCCGGAATGGATCGCTGCGTGAGATCGCCGAGCGGGTGGGAATGAGCCAGGCCGGCCTGCTGCACCACTTCTCGAACAAGAACGAGTTGCTCGCGGGCGTGCTCGAGCTGCGTGACGAACGCTCCGTGGCGCTCGTCCCCCTCGACGAAACGCCCGGCATCGAGACGATTCGCGGCATGGTGCGCGCCGCGGAATACAACGCCGAATTCGCCCCGGGGCTTGTCGAACTGCACTGTGTGCTCTCTGCCGAGGCGACGGCGCCAGAGCACCCGGCCCACCAGTACTTCGTCGACAGGTACACCTGGGTGGTTTCCCTGATGTCCGAGGCATTCACCAACGCTCAGGCTGCCGGTCAGCTGCGCGAAGGGGTCGACCCGCGGAGCGCCGCCCGGTCGCTCATCGCGCTCAGCGACGGCCTGCAGGTGCAATGGCTACTTGCCCCGGACACCCTCGACATGGCGGAGGAGCTCCGGAGTTTCCTGCGCCCCCTCTTTACGATCGACTTCTAGCCCGTTCCCCCGGCGCCCTCACCGGCCCGGTGATGTTCCGAATTCAGGAGTTGAGCGCGGATTCAGCCGGGAAAGCGCTTGTTTCGGGCGCGAACCCGCTCAACTCCTGAATTCGGCAGGGACGGGGCAGGACTAATGTGCGGGGCGGCCGGCGCCCTTCTCGCAGCAGCCGCTCGGGCAGCCGGGCAGCACGGGACCGTGCAGGCGCTCGAGGGCGAGGGTCGCGAGGGCGGCGACGAAAGCCGGGTGGATGCCGGGGGTCGCGACGCGCTCCATCGTCAGTCCGAGGGTGGTTGCGGTGGCCGCGGCCTCGGTGTCGAGGTCCCAGAGCACCTCCATGTGGTCGGAAATGAAGCCGATCGGCACGATCACGACGGCCTGCGTCCCGTCGGCGGCGAGCGCCCGGAGGGCGTCGTTCACGTCGGGTTCGAGCCACGGCATCGCCGGCGGACCGGACCGCGACTGGAACGCGAGCGACCACGCCGGCACCGACTCCCCGTCGGCCGCGGTGCCGCGATCGCCGCGGGAAGCGGCATCGGCGAGGGCGGCCATTACCGCAGCGGCGACGGCCCGGTGCTGGGCGAGGTAGGCCCCGCCCGCGCCGAAATCGACGCCGCGCGGCCCGCTGCGTGCGGCATCCGCCGTCGGGATCGAGTGCGTGGTGAAGAGCACGCGGGTGCGCGCGACCGGCAGCCCCCGCACCGCGAGGCGCGCAAGCGCAGCGCGCACGCCCTCGACGAAGGGCACGGTGAAGCCGGGCTCGTCGAAGTATGGGCGCACCGCGTCGATGCGCATGGTGGCGTCGAGCCCGGTCGTCATCAGGGCCCCCGCGATGTCCTCGCGGTACTGACGGCAGCTCGAGTACGAGCTGTACGCGCTCGTCGTGATCGCGAGCAGCCGGGCGTGTCCGGCAGCGGATGCCGCCCGCACCGTGTCCGCGAGAAGGGGCATCCAGTTGCGGTTGCCCCAGTACACCGGCAGCGGCTCACCGCGGTCGGCCAACTCGGCCTCGAGGGCGGCCCGCAGGGCCCGGTTCTGCCCGTTGACGGGGCTCACTCCCCCGAAGGCCCGGTAGTGGGTCGCGACGGTCTCGAGCCGTTCCTCGGGGATCCCGCGCCCACGCGTGACGTTGCGGAGGAACGGGATGACGTCGTCCTGGCCCTCTGGTCCGCCGAAGCCGAGCAGCAGCACGGCGTCGTATGCGCGGTCAGGCTGGGTCTCCTCCCCGGGCTCGCTCATGCCGTCAGGCCGGCCGCAGCATCCGTCCCCGGCAGGTACGGGCAGGCCGGGTCTTCGCCGAGGGGGTCGCCGCTCGAGGCGAAGGCACGCGCCCGGGAGCCGCCGCAGAGGTCGGCGTATTCGCAGCTGCCGCAGCGTCCGGTGAATTCGGTCGCGCGGATCTGCTTGAGCAGCGGGTTGTCGCGGTAGATCTCGGCGAGCGGTGTCGTCTCCACATTCCCGAGGCCGAGCGGCAGGAAGCCGGCCGGATAGACCTCACCGTCGTAGGCGACGAAGACGATGCCCTTGCCGTCGCGGGTCGAGGCCGTCTGCGCGCGGGGTAGTCCGATCGGCGGGCCCATCAGACTCTCGAGCCGACTGGCCAGCCGTTCGTAGAGCGCGGTTGCCGGTGCCGGGTCTCCCGCGCGGCGCCGGGCGACGACCCGCCGGAAGAACGGGGCCTCGACCGTGCGGATGATGAAGCCGTGCTGAGAGGCGTCGTAGAGGAAGTGGCAGATCTCCTCGTGCTCCTCGGGGGTCACAGCCTCCGTCGAGACGCCGCGTCCGACCTGCACGAGGAAGAAGACCTCCCAGATGGCCGCGCCGGCGTTCTGGATCAGGGCAGCGACATCCGCCAGTTCGTCGACGTTCGCGCGCATCACCGTGGTGTTCACCTGCACACTGAGTCCGGCGGAGGCGAGGGCGCGGATGGCGTTGACGGTGTCCTCGAAGTGGCCGGGGATGCCGCGGACGCCCTCGTGGGTCGGTGCGCTCGCCCCGTCGAGGCTGATCGACACGGCCTTGACCCCGCTCGCGACGATCTTCTCGATCATCGCGGCAGTGAGGGTGGGCGTGACCGAGGGCGAGAGCGCCGTCGGCAGGCCGAGCCCGGTGGCGTATTCGACGAGCTCGAACAGGTCGGGGCGCATCAGGCAGTCGCCACCGGTGAGCACGAGGATCGGGTACGGCCGGCCGAAGCCGGCGATGTGGTCGATCAGGTCCTTGCCCTGGGCCGTGGTGAGTTCGCCGGGCAGCGCCTGCATCGTCGCGCTCGCGCGGCAGTGCTTGCAGGCGAGGGCACACGCGCGGGTCGTCTCCCAAAAGACGAGCATCGGGCGCTTCGAGTAGTCCGGCCCGGGGCCGCGGCGGGCGGCGGGCAGGGTCGGCAGCACGGCGGAGTGACCGAGCACGTGACTGCGGGTCGGGTCGAGCACGTCGACACCGATCGCAGCGGATGCGCCGGCCCCGGTGGTCTCGACGGCCCCGGTGGTCTGAGTGGTCTGGGTGGCGGTGCTCATGACACGACCTCGCTCGGTGCCTGCGCCGCGGCGATGGTGCCCGCGGCGCTGCTTGCGGCGATCCGGGTGGCGACGCGTTCGGCGTCGGCGATGCAGCTCGCGAGTCCCACCCCGCGATACGCCGACCCGGTCAGGTGTACCCCGGGCAGTCCGGCGAGCTCCCGTTCGGCGGTGTCGAGGCGGCCCTGGTGCCCGACGACGTACTGCGGCATCCCGAGCGGCCAGCGCTCGATGTGGTGAGTGGTCGGTCTCCCGGTCATGCCCAGGGCGTCCACGAGCTCGGCGTGCACCTGCGCGACGAGCGTCTCGTCGTCGAGCCCGGCCCAGCGGGTGTCCCCGGCGCGACCGACCATGCAGCGGATGAGGACGGTCGCCTCATCGGCCAGGTGCGGCCATTTGTTGCTCGAGACGGTGCAGCCGACCACGAGCTTGCCCTCGACCGGCGGAACCAGGAAACCGTTGCCGCCGAGCGGGCGGCCGAGCGCCGAGCGCGGGTAGGCGAGGCAGATCGTGGCGACATCCGTGTAGGGGATCCCGGCGAGCGCGGCCCCGAGCACGGGGTTCTCGTCCCTGAGCAGGTCGGCGGCGACGAACGCGGGGCCGGCGAGCACCACGGCGTCGGCCTCGACGCTCGTGTCGTCGGAGAGTCCAACGCGGTAGCCGGCGCCCTCGCGGGCGAGACTCGTCGCGGCCGTGCCGAGGCGGATGTCGTCGCCCGCCGCACGCGCGGCGAGCGCGTCGATGACGCGACCGAGTCCGCCCTCGACAGTGACGAGCGTAGCCCCGCCGGCCCGGGCGAGCCGGGGCGCTGCACCGGCGGACGCCGCTGCGCGAGACCCGGCCGCGGCATCCCCCGCGGTGGAGAGAGCCACGGTGGCACCGGTGCCGGCGGAGAGCGCGGCGGCGGCCTTCGCGGCCCCCGCACGGCGCCGGCGGCGGAGCGCGAGGTTCAGGCTGCGGTTGCCGCGGGCGAGCACTTCGATGTCGGGGGCGGTGCTGTGCGCGCTGAGTTCGTCGGCGCGGCCGGCGTGGATGCCGCCGAGGAGCGGGTCCACGAGCCGGTCGAAGACCTCACGGCCCATCCGCGGGACCACGATCTCGGCGATGGTGGGGTCGGCCGGCAGTGTGCGCCCGACCGGCAGGGCCAGGTCGACGAGCACCCGGGCGAAGCCGAGCGGGGTGAGCAGGCGTGACCGAAGCAGCGGCAGGAGGCGGTCGGGGATGCCGAACACGGTTCCGGTGGGCAGCGTGCGGAGCCGGCCGCGGGACCAGATCCGCGATCCGCCGCTCGCGGGTGCCACGACGAGGTCCGCGAGGCCCAGGTCGGTGAGGAGGTTGACGGCGACGGGGGCGCGCACCATCAGCGCATCGGGGCCGGCGTCGACCGAGTGCCCGGCGAACTCCTCGGTGACGATCTTTCCGCCGAGGCGGGGCGAGGCTTCGACCAGGGTGATCAGCACCCCGTCCCCGAGCGACTGGTGCAGATAGTGGGCTGTCGCCAGTCCGCTGATTCCGCCGCCGACGATGACGACCCGGGGTCGAGAGAGCACGTAAGGTCCTTCCGTTGCCGGTGGACCGGCACAGTCGGAAGGCTGGAGCACACCGTTCCATCGATCCTACGGCTCGGCCGGAAAGGGTTTTCCGACACTAGTGTCGGCGCCCCGTTCCGCCGCGCCCCCGTGACCCCAGACCGCGGCTGCGCCTACTTGGCGTGCGCCTCGGTCTTCTGCAGCTGCCACTCGAGGTCGTCGGGCGAGAGATTGGCGTCGCGGAAGGCATCCGTCAGCGGCAGCTGCAGGCGCAGGTCGGTGCCGAGGCAGAGGGCGGCGTGGCCGGACTTCAGCTTGAAGTCGAGCACGTGGCCGCCGGCGCTGCGGTCGTCGGTGACGAAGTGGGCGTGGCAGCCGGGAACGCCGATGCCCTGCTCGTAGAGCGGGGTGCGGAAACCGACGATGGTGCCGGTCACGTTGTGCAGTTCGACGATCGCGTCCTCGTCGGTCGCCTCGACCATCGGGCGGTACGGCTTCTCCTGCTTGACCACGGTGCGCATGGTGATCCACTCGAATTCGGCGTCGATCCGCAGCGCGTACATGTAATTCTCTGACGAGGTCATGTGGTCGATGAAGGCGGACGCCTCGGCCCGGAGCACGCCGTCAGGCAGGTCGCTCTCGACGTGGGGGACGAAGTTCGTGACGACCGCGTACGGCGTGTGCGCGCCGAGGTCGGCCTTTGAGACGCCGCCGTCGGCGCGCAGCTGGTAGCAACTGCCGTCGAGGATCAGCATTTCGCCGTCGAGCCCGTTGAAGGTGCCGATGCCGAAGCTGCCGTGGCCGAGCAGGTCGCGCACTGTCATCTCGCCCTCGTACACGCCGTCGAGCAGGGCGCTCATCAGGCTCGTTTGGAAGATCTCGTGGCGGGAGACCGTGAATTCACTCATTGCAACACATCGCTTTCCAGATCAGCCATGAGCTCATCCCGGTTGTTTCGGTAGTCGACGCGCACGTCGATGATGCTCGGCCCCGGCTCGGCCATTGCCTGCTTCAGCACACCTGCGAAATCGTCGAGGTGGGTGACCCGGTAGCCGTGCGCGCCGAAGGACTCGGCGTACTGGACCGCGTCGTAGTCGCCGAGCTGCACGCCGGAGGTGCGGCCGTACTTGCCCTGCTGCTGGAATGCGACCATGTCGTAGGTGCCGTCGTTGAAGATCACGTGGGTGAACGTCGAGCCGAGGCGGACCGCGGTCTCGAGTTCCATCGCCGAGTAGAGGAAACCACCGTCGCCCGAGACCGAGACGACCGGCGTTCCGGGCCGCACGAGGGTCGCGGCGATCGCCCACGGCAGCGCGACGCCGAGCGTCTGCTGGCCGTTCGAGAAGAGCAGCGTCCGCGGGTGATAGGTGCGGAAGTGCCGGGCCATGTAGATGTAGTGCGAGCCGACGTCGCAGAGCACGGTCGTGTCGTCGGGCAGCAGTTTCCGCATCGCGAGGGTCAGTGCCGCGGGGTGCACGCCCTCGGACTCGTCCTCGTTCCAGTGCGGCTCGTCGGCCTCGGCGAGGCGGGACCGCTCGGTGGCGACGACAGCGGATGCCGCGGCGCCGAGCTCGAGGCCGTCGATCTGCCGGGCGAGCGCGTCGATGGTCTCGGCGACGTCGCCACGCAGCTCGACCGTCGGACGGTAGTAGTCGTCGAGGTCGGCGGAGAGCTCGTCGAGGTGGATGATCCGGCGCTGGTGGTCCTTGTTCCACTTCGAGGGCTCGTACTCGACGAAGTCGTAGCCGATCGCGAGGATGAGGTCGGCCTTGTGCAGCAGGATGTCGCCCGGCTGGTTGCGGAACAGACCCACCCGGCCGAGGTAGTGCTCTTCGAGCTCGTGGGATAGCACGCCGGCCGCCTGGAACGTCTCGACGACGGGGAGGTCGGCGACGCCCAGCAGGCGGTGCAGGGCGGCAGTGGCCCGGTCGGACCCCGCACGTGCTCCGGCGAGGATGACCGGGAATTCCGCGTTCTTCAGCAGTTCGGCGGCGCGCGTGACGCTCTCCGCGGGGGCGGCGCCGAGGCGCGGCACCCAGTGCGGGCCTGTCATCGACACGGTCGTCGTGTCGACGAGCACGTCGTACGGAAGCACGACCGCGGCGGCGCCCTTGGGCTCCTGGGTCGCGCGACGGAAGGCATTGGCGATGGCCTCCGGTACGTTGTCGGCGACGCTGACCTCGCCGGCGGACTTGGTCACGGCGGAGAGCATGCCGACGGCGTCCATGGACTGGTGCGTGCGCTTGAGTCGGTCAGCGCGGGAGACCGCGCCGCAGATCGCGACCATCGGGTCGCCCTCGGTCGTGGCCGTGAGCAGCCCGGTTGCGAGGTTGGAGGTGCCGGGCCCGCTCGTGACGAGCACCACTCCGGGTTGTCCGCTCAGCCGGCCGACGGCGGCGGCCATGAAGGCCGCGTTCTGCTCGTGCCGGCAGACGATGAGTTCGGGGCCGTCGTCGACGAGGGCGTCGTAGACGGGGTCGATCTTGGCGCCGGGCACGCCGAACACCCATTTCACCCCGTGGGCCTTGAGCACCTCGACGACCCGGTCGGCCGAGCGGCGGGGCGCTGCGGGCACGCCGAGGCCATCCGTTACTGCCGAGTTCGGGGTGTGTGCCGCCACTGCCGGCGTCGGGGTTTCCGCCACGGGGCCGCTGCCCAGGACAGTTGAATTGTTCGTCACGTCATGCCTTCCGGTTCGCCGTTCGAGCGGCTCCCTCTATCTATCGTCCCGCTCCAACAGATAAGAAACAACGCCGAATGGTGATGGAACCAATCTCCAAATGAGATGATTTACGGGTGGATGTGCGACAGTTCGAATTCTTCAGCGCGGTGGCGAGCGAGCTGAGCTTCACGCGGGCCGCCGACCGGCTCACGATCGCGCAGTCGGCGGTGTCCGCGGGGGTGCGCGCGCTCGAGAACGAGCTCGGCGTCGAGCTCTTCGACCGGAGCCGCAGGCAGATCCGGCTCACCTCGACGGGCGAGCTGTTGCTGCCCAAGGTGCGCGAGGCGCTCGACGCCGTCAACGGGGTGCGCGACGCCGCAGAGGAGACCACCCACGCGATCACCGGGTCGATCGTGATCGGCCTGATGACCTCGGTCACCCTCGTCAATGTGCCCCGGCTGCTCGGGCTGTTCCGCACCGGCCACCCGGGAGTCGGGGTGCGGCTGCGGGCGGCGAGGCGCGGTTCGGCGGGGCTCCTCGACGAGCTCGCGACGGGCGAACTCGACCTCGCGTTCCTCGCGCTCAGCGGGCCGGTGCCCACCCAGCTCGTGGCCGCACCGATCTCCTCATCGCCGATGGTCCTCGTGGTGCCCGCCGACCACCGCCTCGCCACGGCGGGACACGTCGGCCTCGACCATCTCGACGACCTCGCCCCCGAGGAATTCATCGACCTGCCGCCCGGCTACGCGAGCCGGCAGATTGTGGACGAGACCTTCGCCGCGGCCGGCCTCGAGCGCCGGGTGATGATCGAGGTGTCCGACATCGGCACCGCCGCCGAGTACGTGACCAACGGCCTCGGCGTCGCCCTGCTGCCCGAATTCGCCGCCCGCGACGCCCGCAACGTGCGGCGCCTCCCCGTGGCGGGCATGCCCGACTTCACCGTCTATCTCGCGGCCTCGCGCACGCGGCGGCTCTCGGCGGCGGTGCGGGCCTTCATCGACCTGGCCCTCGCCGATGACGAGACCGGCGCGATCCGGTGACGCGGTAGCGCGGTGATGCAGTGATGCCCCGGCTCGTCGTGGTCCTCCCGCTGGCGCCGCTGAACGTCGGCGACACCTTCCTGGTGCGCGACTGGCCCCTGCACGTGACGGTGCTGGCGCCGTTCCTGACGGATGCCGCGCCCGGCGCGATCGCGGAGGCTCTCGAGGCCGCGGCATCCGCTCTGCCCGCGCTGAGCGTGGTCGCCGGCGGCGCCGAACGGTTCGGGCGCCGCCACGACATCCCCGTGACCGTGCTCGAGCCGCACCCCGGACTGACCGCGCTGCATGACCTCGTGGTCGCCGCGGTGCGCCCGTATGCAGCCGCCCCGGACGAGGCGGCGTTCACCGGGACCGAATTCCGGGCGCACGTCACCGACAAGCACCACGCGCGCGTGGCGACCGGCGAGACCCTCGAGCTCGGCCAGCTCGCGCTTGTCGACATGGCGCCCCGGGCCGACCCGGCCGGCCGCGCCGTGCTCGCGACGATCCCGCTGCGCCCGCGCCCGCCCCGCCCCTAGCCTCGGCGATGCGCCGTCCGGGGAGCCGGAAGCAGCAGCGAGATCGCGGCGGCGAACCCCGCGAAGCCGATGGTCCACCAGAACGCCGCCGCGAACCCCGCGGCGAGGCCACCAGGGGCCGAGACCACGGCACCCTGGAGCACGACAGCGACGATGGCCACCCCGAACGAGCCACCGAGTTGCTGGCTGATCCGGGTGATCATCGACGCGTGTGGCATCGCCTCCCGGTCGAGGTCCACGTAGGCGACGGTCATCGTCGGGATCAACACGGCGCCGAGGCCCAGGCCGCGCACGAGGAGCACGACCGCGAGCCACCACTGGTTGGTGTCCGCGCCGGCGAAGGCGAACGGAATGGTCGAGAGCCCCACGATGAGGAAGCCGACCACGGCGATCCAGCGCGCCCCGAACCGGTCGGTGAGCGACCCGGCGATGGTGCGCGACAGGAGCGAGCCGACGCCCTGCGGAATCAGCAGGAACGCCGCCCCGAGCACGTCGAAGCCGCGCAGGCTCTGCCAGTAAAGCGGAAGGAGCAGCATCGCCCCGTACATGCAGGCGCCCGTCACGAAGAGGATCACGGACGCGACGCCCACGGGCCGAGTGGCAAGCAGGTGGATGTCGATGAGCGCTGCGTCGCCCCGGCGCCACGCCCAGACGATGAAGCCGACGAGCAGTGCCACGCCGAGCAGCACCGGCGGGTACACGTCGGTCCGTCCGAAACCGCCGTCTCCGTGCACATTCGAGAGACCGAGCAGGATTCCCACGAGCGCGGGCGTCAGGAGGACGAAGCCGACGACATCCAGCCGCGGACGCGCCACGCCCAGGCCCGGGCGGTCGTCGGGAAGGGCCCGCCACGCGAGGACGAGTCCGACCGCGACGATCGGCACGTTGACCAGGAACAGCCAGCGCCAGTTCAGCCAGTTCAGGATGAAGCCGCCGAGCACCGGGCCGAGGATGGGCCCGACCGCGATCGGCAGGCTCACCGTTGCCGCGATCTTGCCGAGGGCCTTCCCGGCGGATGCCTGCATCGCGAGGGTCTGCATCAGCGGGAAGATCATCCCGGCGCCGAACCCCTGCACGACCCGGAACCCGATCAGGCTCGGCGCGTCCCAGGCGAGCGAGCAGAGGATGGAACCGAGCACAAAGATGACCAGGGCGAGCATCCAGAGTCGCTTGCCGCCGAACCGCGCCTGTGCCCAACCGACGAGCGGGATCGCGACGGCGAGCGCCAGCAGATACCCGGTGCTCACCCACTGGATGACGGCGACCGTCGTGTTCAACTCGCTCGCGAGTGTGTGGATGGCGATCGTGACAATGGTTGTGTCGAGCACCGCGGCGACCCCGCCGGTGATCAACGCGGTCAGGGCCCGCTTCGTCTGCGGGTCGAGGACGTCCGGGTCCGTGGCTTGTGTCATCGTGGCCTTCTCCAACCGATATAAGAAACTGTCTCGTTTCCTCAGAGCATAGGCCGGTTGGATAAGATACTCAAATGGATCCTGTAATCGAGCGCGTTCCGGCGTCGCGGCGTCGCGGCGCCGAACTGGAGTCCGCAATCCTCGACGCGGCGTGGGAACAGCTGCTCGCAGCGGGTTACGGCGCGCTCACCTTCGAGGCCGTCGCCGAGCGCGCCCATACGAGCAAACCGGTGCTCTACCGGCGCTGGTCCACCCGTGAGGAGCTCTTCCTCGCGGTCCTGCGGCACCGCGGGGCGGCGGATGCCATCCCCCTTCCCGACACCGGATCCCTCCGCGGCGACGTGATGGCCCTGCTCTCGGCAGCGAGCGTACGCCGCACGGGCATGGCGGCACTCTTGAGCGCCCGCCTGTCGGCCTACTACCAGGAGGGCACGCTCACCCCGGCCGACCTGCGCCGCGAGTTCATCGGCGACCGGCAACTCTCCATGGTCACGATCCTCGAGCGGGCCCGGGCACGGGGCGAACTCCGACCCGGGCCGATCAGCGAGCGGGTGGCCGGGGTCCCGTTCGACCTGTTCCGGAACGAGGCCATGATGACCCTGACCGCCGTGCCGGCCGAGGTGATCCGCGAGATCGTCGACGACGTCTTCCTCCCACTGGTCGCGGCGCCGGTCACCCGGGCGAGTGCGGCGGACGTCACGCCGTAAGTCACGCCGCGGGCGGCCCGTCCAGCGGATGCGCCGCGAAGAACCTGAGGACGGCATCCGTCGCCCACTCACTCTCGAGGAAGTACCCGTGCCGCAGCCCGGGCAGCTCCCCGAATGCGGCATTCGGAATATGTTCGGCGAGGCGTTCGCCGTTCGCGGGCGGCGTGACCTCATCGGCATCGCCGTGGAGGACGAGCGTCGGCGCGGCGATCCTCGGCAGGTGGTCCCAGGCATCGTGCGCGGTGCTCGCGTCGAACAACAAGCGTCGGGTGTGGATCGAGGTCGGGCGCACGAACATGGCGGCGACGAGTTCCGAGTGAGACGTGATAAACGCATCCGTGAAGAACAGCGGGCCCATCGAGAGCGCGTCACCTCTGGCCATGCGCTGGGCGACAGCGACCGACCGGGTCAGGCCACGGGCGTCGCCGCCGCTCGTTGCTCCGAGCACGAGGGCGCCGAGGCGATCGGGGTGATTGATCGCGAACCACTGCGCGACCCGACCACCCATCGAGTGGCCGTACACGTGCGCCCTGTCGATGCCGGCAGCGTCGAGCACCGCGACGATGTCCTCGGCGAGCGCCGCGGTCGTGAAGCGCGCGTCGCTGCCGGGCTCACTGCCGCCGACCCCGCGGGTGTCGAAGGTGATCACCCGGTGCCGGGCGCCGAACGCCGGAAGCAACGGAGACCACGATCGGCTCGAGACGCCCTGCCCGGCGATCAGCACGACGGGATCGCCGGGTGCGTCGCCGGGTGCGTTTGCGCCGGTCGATGACCAGGCAATGCGGGCGCCGTCGGGCGCGGGGGCGTACTCCATGGCTGCCTTCCGAGCGGGGCGTGGGACTCCCCCATCGTAACGAGCGGTGCCGCACGGCCCTGCGCCGGCGGGCGCCGCCGGGCTCAGCCGATGAAGGTGCTCGTCGTCACCTCGAACTCCTCGACACCCACGATCGTCAGGTGCTGCTCGACGATCGTGTCCGCGCGGATGGTGTCAGAGGCCTCCCGGCTCCCCGCGAGGGAGTCCTCCGAGTCCCAGAGCGTGATGGCCAGGGCGGTGTTATTCTCCGTGCCCCTCAGGAAATACATCCCGCGGCAACCGGGATTCGCCAGCACCCGCAGCATGGTGGCATTCTCATTTGCGTGAAGGTCAGTGTCGGGGCTAGTCGTGAACGTGCTGATTCGGGCATACATCGTCAGGACTCCACCATCATCACGACGGTTTCCGGTCGGACGCCGTCGAACTGCATGGCCTCCGCCGCGATTTCGGATGCCATCACCCGCTGGAAGACGTCCATGTCGTGCACGTCGGCGATCAGCCCGACCCTGTGGTCGTCGGTCGGGTCGATGAAGGTCTGGACGGTGATGCCCAGCGGCCCGAAGATCTCTTCCCGCCTGGGTGAGTTTAGCCAGTGCTCGACGTCATCGACTTCGTGGAAGATCAACACCGTTGTCATGATTGCCTCTCTCGTTTCCGACGCTGGGACAGGAGGGTGATCGGCTCGTTCGCGCGCGAATCAGCGATCGCGGCGACCGTACCGCCGCTTGCGCCCGAGCGATAGGGACCGCAGCACCCGTGCCTCCGGACGTGGCCGACCGATTCGGCACCCCCGTCGACGACCTCACCTATTTGAACGATGCGCAATCGATGGGCACGGACAAGCAAACCGCGCCGGCAGGAAATCGAATCAACCTGCTCCTCGCCGAGCGCTCAAGCGGGCATACCCGCCAAGCGTCAGTCGGCGAACGGGTTCAGCCCGGTCGCCTGGACCGAGAGTGCGAACAGGCGCTCGGCGGCGTCCGCGTCGATGGCCCATTCTTTGACCCCACCGGCGATCGCGTCGGTGTGGTCGGGCGAGACGATGCCCTTGATGGAGCAGTCCTCGCAATACACCCCGCCACGTTCGACCAGTTCGGGGGCGGTCGCGGCCCACAGCGCGGTCGCGGCACCCTGGGCGGCGGTCTTGAACAACGGGTTCGGGTCGCCGTTCTCGTCGATCCACTTCCGCCGGAGCAACTCCTCACGCGGCATGTGCCGCTGCAGGTCCGTCATGATGCCACCGGGATTCACGGAAAATGCGTGGATGTCGCGGGCGGCGGAGCGCGCATCGAGCGCAACGGCGAACAGTGCATCGGCCGTCTTGGACTGGCCGTAGGCTACCCACGGGTCGTACGGCGTGTGCTCGAAGTTGATGTCTTCGAACCGCACCGGGGAGAGGTAGTGGGCCGTCGAGGAGTAGGCCACGACGCGGGCACCCGGGCGCAGTTGGCCGGCCACCCCAGCGACGAGAGCGAAATGTCCCAGGTGGTTGATGCCGAACTGAGACTCCCAGCCCTGCGGCGTGCGCGACAGCGGCGAGGCCATCACCCCGGCCGCGTTGATCATGATGTCGATCGGAGTGCCCGCGTTACGCACTGCCGCGGTGAAGGCTGCGACCGAGTCGAGATCGCCGAGATCCATCTGACGGACGGTGACGCCGGGCACCTCCACGAGTGCAGCCGTGGCGGCGTCCGGGCGGCGGGCCGGCACCGTGACGGCGACCCCCGCGGCGGCGAGCGCCTTGACGGTCTCGAGTCCGAGGCCGGAGTAGCCGCCGGTGACGATGGCGGTCATCCCCCCGAGGTCGTGGCCGGCGAGGACTTCGGCGGCGGTGGTGCGGTAGCCGAACTCGGTGGCCAGCGGCTGCTGGCGGGCGGTGATGTCGTGCGTTGCAGTCATACCCGCCATGCTAAGTTCTAGAGTTCACTCTAGGTCAAGGACGGATCTCATGACGGCAGAGGCGACCATCGCCGAACGCACCTACACGATCGGCGAACTTGCCGCCATTTCCGGCCTGAGCGTTCATGCGCTGCGCTGGTACGAGGCGCAAGGCTTGTTCCCCCGGGACATCCCACGCACCCCCGGTGGCCAGCGGATCTTCGGCGACGAGGCCGTGCGCTGGTTGGCGCTGCTGAACCGGCTGCGCGATTCGGCCATGCCCGTGGCTGACATGGCCAGGTACTCTCAACTCGTTCGCGCCGGCGAGGGCAACGAGGCAGACCGGATCGCGTTGATGGAATCGCACGCCCGTTATCTCGATGCCCAGATCGAAGAACTCATCGCCAGCCGCGAGGTCATCCGGGACAAGATCATCTTCTACCGTCGGGCAGTGGCAAGCAGGACATGACTGCCCGTTCGAACCCCGCATTGGCGGATTGTTCTACTAGTATTTAGAACATGTTGTTTCGAGTGGATGCTGCGTCCACGGTCTCGCTGGCGGAGCAGATCGCCGTCCAAGTGCGTCTGGCGGTGCTCAACGATGAACTCAAGGCCGGGGAGCGTCTTCCGCCGGCCCGCGAGTTGGCCGCTGCGTTGAGGGTCAACATGCACACCGTGCTCCGCGCATACGGCGTGCTCCGCGATGAACGAATCATCGAGATGCGTCAGGGCCGTGGAGCCTGGGTCCGCCAGGACGTCGAACCCGGGTTCGTGCGATTGACCGAACTCGCCGGGCAGTTCCTGACCGAAGCACGGAAACTGGGACTGTCACAGCCCGAGATCCGCCGACTGATCGAAGGAGCCTGACCATGACTTCACGCAGTTCCGGACGCGCACGCGCTCGTGACATCCTCGCGGCGGCCACTGTCTGGATCCCCCTCGCCGTCGTGGCCGCGACCTGGCTCGTCTGGCGGGCAGAGCTTCCGGCTGACCTGCCCCGGCAGTGGGGCAATGATGGCGTCAGTTCGACGTGGCCGACGGGGGTCGCGATTGCGCTCTTTTCCGTGGTCTGCCTGGGTTCGGCCGTTCTGGCGACCTTCGCGTTGCGGGAGGGCGCGGCCCCCACTCGCCGCAAGACGTTCCTGTGGAGCGGATTCGCGGCTGGGCTGGCAACCGGGGCGTGGCTGATGACCGCCGGCTCAACGATCACCGCCGGTCCCGGCGCCGAACCGCGGGTCGGTGCGTGGCCACTGCTTCTCATGGCGTTGTTCGGGTACGGCCTCATTCCTTTTCTTCTCGCGCACCGGTGGGTGGCTGCAGAACCCGAAGAGCGTCCGGTCGAGGTCGTGCTAGCTCCGACAGAGACCGGCGCCTGGATCACAACTGTCACGGTTCCGTTGTTCGCGATCGCGAGCCTGGCATCGTTCGCCGCCGCCGCGACGCTGCTCATCGTGACGGGAAGAGACGGCCGATCTGGGGCGGATGCCTTCGGCGGCGTCGTTCTTCTGGTTCTCGGCGTCCTTCTGCTTGGGTTCGCTCGACTTCGGATCAGCGTGGACTGGCGCGGCCTGAAAGTCGTGACCTGGTTCCTGGGCATCACACTGAAGACAATCCCACTCACGGAGATCGAGTCCGTACACACCGACACTCTGGAACCCCTGCAGTGGGGAGGCTGGGGCTACCGATTCATGCCCGGGCGGTCAGCGATCATCCTCCGCACCGGACCAGGGGTCATCGTCACCCTCACCAACGGAAAGCAGTTCGCAGTCTCCCTCAATTCGCCTGAGATACCCGCAGCGCTTCTCTCCACCCTCAGCACATCCACGCGATAGTCCCCGACCCGGTATCGCCACATCCCGGCCCGGCCAAGCTGAACACCGATCACCAGCGGGCCGAGCCATATCGTCAGCCAGTATGCGTCGTCGCGATGACCGTGATCACAACCACCGCGATCGTGAACACGGCGACAATCAGCCAGCCTTGCCACGTGCGCGGACCCCAGCCCCCACCCAGTTTCTTCGGACCAAACCACGGTTCGTGTTCCGCCACTGCGTCCCCCTCGAGTTCGAATATCGCGACTCCTGCTCGGCGCGGTGCAATCTTGTCAGTCATCGCCGAAATGCGCCAGAGCAACACAATAGTTGATGTGGTCAGGCGTTCCATCCTCTATGATCTGCACACGGGGGTGTGCGATGCGCGGAATCGCGGCAACATGCGGGTTAATATCGGTGCTGGTGCTTCTTACGGACTGTTCGAGCGGTGGAGCTGTCGGCACACCAGCCCCAATGCCGCCTGCATCCACGGATTCACCGGCGACCCGACCAAACGTTCCAGGGACGATCCCGACCGGGACCATCGGAACGGGCACTCTGACCTCCGACAACGGCACCACCGGCCGTGTGAGCTTCGGCTTCGACGGAACCGTGCTCACGCTCCACGTCGATGACCTCATCTCGCCGGCAGCCGCGACGGTCGACGCGGTGACCGCGACCCAGCCTCTACCGGCGAACCAGACCTGCGACGACAGCGGCTTCCGCATGGACTTCGGGCAGTTCACGAGCGGAAGCGGCGCCTCCGATTGGGGTGACCTCAGCATTCTCAGCGGAGATCCCAGCGGAATCGACCAGGTCATCCTGGTCACACCCTCCGCCCAACCCGACACGAAGGACCCGGACTGCCGTCAGACCGTCCTCGCGCGCGCCGACATCCGCTGGACCTTCGAACCGGTCCGCGGCTACCTCAACCCCGTGGACTCCGGTGAGACGCCCGGCGCCCGGGGCACGGTCGACGTCATCGACGGCACGCCCGCGGGCTACACCCCCGCAACGAATGAATATCGCGCGGACGTGGCCGCCCGATTCGGAATCACCGTCGACGACCTCACCTACTTGAACGATGCCCAGTTGATGGGTACGGACAAGCAAACCGCGCCGACAGGAAAACGGCTCAACCTGCTCGTCGCAGACCGCTAGGCACCGACTCGTGGAGAGACAATGTCCTCACCGCTCGAACCCAACCCAAACATCGAACGCCTGACAATGGTCCAAGACCCACATGCGAAAGAACCGATCCAACGGCATCCCCCGGGGATCAGCCGCAATAGCGCGCCCTATGCGCTCGGACGGCCGCGGCTCGAGGACATCTCCATCAGGAACGTTGGAGGCTACGACGACCTGACCACATGCGGGGCCGCCGCGGGCGCGAAGTTCAGCCGTGACGCCAACGGACTGAGAACCCTGGACAACTTCATTGATGCATCGCCTCAGCATTCCCGAGACCTCGCAGCCGAGATCGCTATGTTCTACGGCGATGTCCTCACCCACACAATCGCTGGATCCCATTGGATAGTCATCGACGCCTCCCACCCGGAGGTTCGGATCGCACCCGGCATCAGCATTGACGTTGTACGTGTGGCCATGTCGCGATTGGAATCCAATGCGTGGAGCCTGCTCGATCACTACGACCATGCCCGAGCGCTCGCGGCCGGCAGCGACGGCTGACCGTGCCCAGGCCAACTGGGACTTACGTCCCGAGCCCAGATCGTGGCCCATGCATATCAGAGCGGGCTGCTGCCCTTAGCGCCTGAGACCCCGGGTGGGAATTGGAGCGCATCGCCCGTAGCGACATCCTGCTCTGCGCGTGGCTGTCGTCGGGCCGTCTGCTCCGCAGATAGGACGAGAGCCAAGCCAACCATAGCCAGGCACACGACTGCCGCGACTAACACGAGCATCAACATGGTCCGAACCTAGTGCAGCATCCGCGCGAACGCTGCACAGGCCGGTCCAGCTTCTTGAAATGGCGATCGAACTGCTCGGTGGTCTCAACGTGCCACCGCGCGGTCACAGCTCAGTCTCGGCTTTCAGCGCCGCAAGCGGCCGAGAGCGGCTCCCAGCAGCTTCGAAAGCGCCCAGCGACTCGTCCGCAGCGAACGCGTCCTCCAGGTCGGTCAGGTGCTCGCGGAGAGCGGCCCGGACGTAGAAGCTCTTCGAACGCCCCGTGCGCTGCGACAGCTTCTCGAGACGCTCTTCCTCCTCGGGTGTGAGCCGGATCGAGATCGTCATGACGCCACCCTTCCGATGTAAGACATGTTTACACATAGTCTACGTCGAACCATGAATCCGGTCCAGGGCCAACCCGCGCCGACACGTCAGCGCCGTAGTGCGAGCGTCGTCCCGGTGACGGGCGCCCAGGCTCCCGATTGCGTTTCCGCCCGGGTGCGTATGGACGGGCCCCTATGAACTTGACGCCCAGCCTCGTGGTCGACGCGATTGGCTAGTGAGGTTATTCCACATACCCTGGTCGCGGGCAGTCCTGGCGTCTCTCGGATCCAAGGGATGAGGCACCTACCGAGCTACTCGCTGCTGCCGGAGCACGCCACGACGGAGTAGGCGCCGGTGGAGGTTTGCTCAGCAATGACTTCTCCATTTGCCGTGATCTTGCACGAAATCGTCGTTGCCTCAGCTGACGCCGCTGCGGTCAGCGAGAAGGTGCTTGAGGAGAACAATCCGCCATCTTCGAGCGTCATTTCATTGGTGAAGGGGAGAGGCGCGTCAAAGGTCTGTTCCTGACCCGGGCCGCCGCTATTGAACGTCATGTATCTGATGCTCCCGGCCGTGCCAGCATCGCTGGTCACCTCATAAATCACCGTGTTGCCTTTTGATGCCTCCGCTTTGGCGCCCGGGACGTCGACTGCCCCGGCATCGGACTTGGGCGCTGCAATTGAACTACATCCCGTAAGCACGAACGCCGATAGCAGCATGCCGGTGGTGAGCACCAGCGCGGTATTCTTCATTGGTCCCCCTGGTTGTTGTGGATGGAATGCCTGCGACAGTCCAAACACAGGCTGGTCCGAATTCGACGAGAAGTTGCTGCAGCGTTTGGTGCCTCGCGCTCGAAGCCTCGATCGACAAAATCGCGGCTTAGACGTTAGGCAGTATCTCTACTCGCACGTTGTCAATCTCAAGTGCGGCGGACTTTGAGGAGTCGACACTCCATGGTCTGTGAAACTCAAAGGTGACGGCGTGGAGGTCATCTCGGCAGGGGAACTCCGCCTGATGGGGTTCCAAAGTAATGAAAATAACCTGATCGCTGTCACTGACGATTCGCGTTGGAACAGCGACACATGTTGTTGCAAATACTGCGGAAACCAAGAGCACATCCCCGTCGTCGGCCCATTCTGCGTGGTAATTCTCGTCGAGCAGGTCGTCCATTCCCCCGCGGTAGTCGCTCGGTACCCCATCGAACGTACGAATGGCCGCGGACTCTGGGATGGCTGCGCATCCGGTGAGAGCGAGCCCGAACAATGACACAAATGCCGCCAACAGAGCTCTTCGCTTCATGCGCCCAGCTTAGGCGTACGTCTTCCCGGCGAATCGAGAGTGCAACCTGCATATGGAGCCGCCTGTCAGAATCGAACTGACGACCTTCTCATTACGAGTGACCTCGGAGCCCTTGATCCTGCGCGGGCAAAATCTGAAACACCTGATAGATAGGCTATTTAGAGCACAGCTCAATCACCAGAAAACGCCTGATTTGCCCACAGATGTGGGCAAAATGTGGGCAGAGAATGGGGGCTCGGCCACTCCACCATGCCTTCAGTACGCGTCTTTGCGGTGGTCGACGTTCACCGCCAGGACGACCAGAGCATCGTCCAGGATCTGCACGAGCACGCGGTAGTCCCCGACCCGGTATCGCCACACCCCGGAGTGATTCGCCGTCGGCCCCTTGCCGCGTTGGCGTGGATCCTCGAAGCTCTCTATGTCCTCGAGGTACGAGAGGACCCGCCGCTGCACAGCGCGGTCCAGCTTTTTGAATTGGCGATCGAACTGCTCGGTGGTCTCAACGTGCCACCGCGCGGTCACAGCTCAGTCTCGGCTTTCAGCGCCGCAAGCGGCTGAGAGCGGCTCCCAGCAGCTTCGAAAGCGCCCAGCGACTCGTCCGCAGCGAACGCGTCCTCCAGGTCGGTCAGGTGCTCGCGGAGAGCGGCCCGGACGTAGAAGCTCTTCGAACGCCCCGTGCGCTGCGACAGCTTCTCGAGACGCTCTTCTTCCTCGGGCGTGAGCCGGATCGAGATCGTCATGACGCCACCCTTCCGATGTAAGACATGTTTACACGTACTCTACATCGATCCATGAATGCGGTCCAGGGCCAACCCGCGCGGACACGTCAGCGCCATAGTGCGAGTGTCGTCCCAGTGACGGGCGCCCATTGTGCCGATTGCGTTTCCGCCCGGTTGCGCATGGACGGGCCCCTATGAACTTGACGCCGAGCCTAGTGGTCGACGCGATTGGCTAGTGAGGTTACTCCACATACCCTGGTCGCGGGCAGTCCTGGCGTCTCTCGGATCCAAGGGCTGAGGCACCTGCCGAGCTACTCGCTGCTGCCGGAGCACGCCACGACGGAGTAGGCGCCGGTGGAGGTTTGCTCAGCAAGGACTTCTCCATTTGCCGTGATCTTGCACGCAATCGTCGTTGCCTCAGCTGACGCCGCTGCGGTCAGCGAGACGGTGCTTGAGGAGAACGATCCGCCATCTTCAAGCGTCATTTTGTTGGTGAAGGGGAGAGGCGCGTCAAAGGTCTGTTCCTGACCCGGGCTGCCGCTATTGAACGTCATGTATCTGATGCTCCCGGCCGTGCCAGCATCGCTGGTCACCTCATAAGTCACCGTGTTGCTTTTTGCCGGAGACCTAGGGCTGGCACCCAACACGGTGGCGCGTAGTTACCGCGAACTTGAGCGCGACGAGGTCATCCAAACTCGCGGCCGACATGGCTCCTTCGTCGCGAGGCAAGGCAGTGCCAACCAGCGTCTCGCCCAAGAAGCGGCGCAGGCCTACGTTCTGCGACTAGGAGAGCTCGGTATCGGTCCCGAGGAAGGTCTTGCGTACTTTCAGGCCGCGATTGGATCAAGGTAGGACCGCGAGTCCATTCGAAATTGCCGGCCCGTATTCCATGGGTTATGAAACATGGGCAACAATTATGCGATCTGATGCCGAGTTGCTGACCGTGTCGACGCCTAAGACAGTGAGCCGGCTTGCGGAGGGTTCTTCGCCGCTCCCAGAACCGCCTTCAATCGATCGTCGCCTTGGCTGGGCCACATCGCCCCGACCTCGTGAGATTGGACGGTGCGGCAATCCAGTGCCCGCGCTCATCGAACGCGACCGTCGACACGAACCGAGGTCGCTCTGTGCGGAAGATCAATCTGTCCGCCTCCCGATTCACGATCCGTTCGGCATCCGCTGTGCAGTAGTAGGCGACCCTCGATACTCCGTCATGTGTGAGCCGCCTCGAGTGGTTCTGGTAGATCAGTTTGTAGCGCGGCGCGGACTTCGCCGTAAGCTCCACTTCGACGAACTCCACACGGCCGTCGCGCGTGGCGATACCGTCCGCTTGGTGGTCGAGCACGCCGACCGGCCGTCGGTCGCGCTGCCAGGCGTAGCCGAGAGCGAGACACCGGGCCGAGACCGCCGCGACAGCGACCTCATGACGCGTGGTCAGTTATCTGGCAAGCCCGCAATTCATTCACGGAGTCAGCTGGTTTTGCACTGGTGCGATGTAGCGCAGTGAGACCCCAGTCGTAGCTACATAGATGACCAACAGAGGAAAGCAGAGTCCCAGCGCGCTGAGGGCGACGTCTGTCAGCGCTGGCGCAGGTACCGAGGGCCCAAGGAGGAGGGTTGCCGAAATCAACCAGTATGCGATCGGTGCTAGCAGCCACGATCCTCCCCAACATGCTGTCAAGATCCCGAAAACGCGAGATCTGTTTTTCAGCGTCGTGCTCCCCGAGGTTTGAGCTCGATGATTTACCCAGAGAATGACTGCAATGGCCACGACTGATGACACGATTGCGAATGACATCAGCGCCAACAGCCAAATAATCCCAAAGAATGGCTGAATGGAAAACGACACGAGCACAAGTATCAGGGAGACTACGAACGGTGGAATCGTCGCTCTTAGGTATTCGATTCTTTTCGGCTTGACAGGCGTAATAACGCAGCTCCTCGTCTAGGTAACAATGGAAATATTGCTCATGTTTGAAGCGAATATCGCCCATTCGGCGGATGCACCGAGCAAGTAAGCCGGCCGGCCAACGCCCGTAGGGTTGTCGTTGACGATGTAGCCGAAGACCTCCAGAGTGTATGTCGATTCGCCGTCATTCTTGAAGAATCCAAATGAAATATAGGATCCCAAGCCATCAACATGGCCCGAGGCCGCTTCGAATTCGAACGCCCAAGTCGGATATCCCGGCATGTGTCCGGTCGCTTCTTGACCGAACGTGCAGTGAAAACTCCACGGCCCGACCATGAGTGGCAGGTCAGTCCCAACGGTCGGAAAGCGGCTTGGAGCACCCGGCACGGGAAAGTAGCAGCTAAAGCAGCCGTGCATGATCGCGGAGGCGACACCCGGCGTTGTTGTCCCGATTCCATAGTCGTTGACGTACGTCCACGCTGGGTCGGCCAGGATGGGGTAGGTCAAGTGGCCCGTCGTATCTATCCGTTGAACCAACGTATCGCCATCGACTTCGTAGTGGGTCGCCAGATCCTTTCCGATGGCGTCACGAGCCCAGGGTGCCATCACATAGATCTTGCTATCGTCCGTGAGCGTCAGCATCAGGCCGTTTCGCTGAGCGGGCTTCGCTGACACTATCGGGAGTTGGACCTTGAGATCACCCAGATGATCCGCGGAACCTATCGCAAAGATGATTTGAGCGCCGGCAATGGAGGGCTTGGTGTACGTTCCCATTTTCTTGTCCGCGCTTAGGTAAACATCGAAGTCGCCCGTCCTTTTTGCGAATGCCAGACTCGCATCTAAGGACACGACCGTCGATCGACCGAAATCGCTCGATCGAACATCAATCGACGGGCCTTCACCGTCCTGCATGCGAGCGGTCGATGCCTCGGCGGAATCCGCCCTTCGGTCGACTTGAGTATTGGAATCGCTCGGAATAACCTTGCCCGGCGCAATGTCTTCGAGTAAGGCCTGCGGGTTTGCCAGATCCATGTCTTGTGTCTCGCCGTAGGCGCTTACTGGTGCTGATAGCACAACAAGCAAAGCTCCTATGGTCAAGGTGAAGTGCCATTTTGGTCGCCGCAAGATTATCCCCCAATGATCCTATTTGAAGCCCCAAAGCGTCAGTCGAGAGCCTCAGTGCACTCCCGAATAAGAGCTTGTCCCAGGAAAAATCTAGATCAGAGCGATAAATACGTACAGTCGGCTCTTCGGAGGACACTCGTAAGGGGCCAACAAAATTCCACGAGGAGGAATGTTGCTACGACAACGTCGACGCGGAACCCGCGCTCACACCCCAGCAGGTGACTTTGCTGTCAGCTCAACTTCGACGAGCTCCACACGGTCGCCATAGGTTGCGACACCGTCGGCCTGGTGGTCGAGATGGCTGACCGGTCGTCGGTCGCGCTTCCAGGTATAGCCGAGAGCGAGATACCGGGCCGATACCGCCGCGACCGCGACCTCATGCCTCGTGGTCTGCCGGAACAGGTTCGGCGGCTGCTTACCGACAGCCTCGTGCGTCGCCCAGACGAACGACGCACTCTGGAACGTCGGGCGCGCCCGGGCCACGAGTCCAGCCTGAACCATCCGCATCACCCAGTGCTGCGCCTTCCTGGTGCTGATCGGCTCCGCTGAACCCGACATCGCGCCCAGTGCCCACCGGATCGAATTGACCTCCGCCAGACGCACCGTGCCCAGCCAGTCGACCATCGCCAGATCACGCTCTGTCACCTGCACCATGCCGCTCCCCGTCCCTCAGAACTTCAGCCACTCACCTGTTTTTTCTTCTTGTCTTTTCTCATTGTTTTTTCTTTTTCTTTCATTCATATTTCTTTCATCTACCTCTGACTCTTTCCCTGTCCCACCACCTCCCCTTTTACTTCCCAACCCCCCACACAATGCCGTTGGGTGTGGGGGGTTGGGAAGCGAGCGCAGCGAGGGGGTGGCGGTGGGACAGGGAAAGAGTGCCCTCGGGCAGTCGTTTACCTATTCGCTCTCGATGACGGGGTAAACGACCAGGCAGGTGTGTATGCACTCGCCTCGAGGTCCCTCCGGAGAGGACCTCGCGCCAACGATATTCAGTGGCTCTTCGTCGTTCGAGCTTCCCTCGCTCGCCCGGACATCCGGTGTTCCCGGAGGAGTTATCCACAGGGTCGTCTCGCGCGCGCGTACTGCTCCAGTTTTGCTCTTCCTGTTCCTTACTGTTAAAGGGGACGGTGAGCGTCCCCTCGCTGGGTCAGTTTTCGTACCCCTGAAGGGGACGGTGACCGTACCCCTGAGGGGGACGCTGAGCGACCCCCTAGACATCCGCGACCCGATCCCGGAACTCCGAATGCCCTCGACTCGGCGTCGGACGTTCAGGCGATACTTCCAGTGTCACAACCTCTCGCAACCTCCCGACCGACGACGAAATCGAGATGGAGCCATGGGCAGCATCCACACGTACACGACGCAAAGCGGCAAGCGCTATCGGGTCCGATATCGGACCCCGGATCGTCGCCAGACGGACAAGCGCGGCTTCCGGACCAAGCGCGACGCCGAGCAATTCCTCGCCAGCGTCGAGGTCGCCAAGGGCCGCGGCGAGTGGGTCGATCCGACCCTGTCGCGCGTCTCCGTGGGCACCTGGTCCACGACGTGGCTCGCGGCTCGCTCTAACCTCAAGCCGACGACGCGGGGCGCCTACGAGTGGATCCTGGCCCGGTACGTGCTGCCCCAGTGGCGTGCCGTGCCGCTCGTCGCCGTCACACACGTTGACGTTCAGGTCTGGGTCACCGGCCTGAGTGCCACGCTTGCGCCCTCGACCGTGCGGAAGATCCACGTGATCTTCTCCGGGCTGATGAAGTACGCCGTGCAGGACCGCCGCATCCCGCACAACCCGTGTGACAACATCCGCTTGCCGCGGGTGACCGCCGACCCGCGCGGCTACCTCACGCACGAGCAGGTCGCCGAGTTGGCCGAGCTCTGCGGCACCGACGGCACGGTGATCTTCCTGCTCGCCTACACTGGCCTGCGCTGGGGCGAGCTGGCCGCCCTCAAGGTCAAGCGGGTGGACCTCCAGCGCCGGCGCCTCGACGTCGCCGAGGCCGTCACCGAACCCACCGGCGCGATCATCTGGGGCACGCCCAAGAACCACGAGCGCCGCTCGGTGCCGTTCCCGTCGTTCCTCACCGACCTGCTCGCCGCCCAGTGCGCCGGAAAGCGTGCCGACGACCTCGTGTTCACGTCCGCGGCGGGCGGGGTGCTGCGCGGCGGCAACTTCCGAAATCGCCGCTTCGACGCCGCGGTCGCGGTGTTGCGGAAGCGCTATCCGGAGCTGCCGAAGATCACGCCGCACTCGCTGCGGCACACGGCAGCATCGCTCGCGATCTCGGCGGGAGCGACGGTGCTCTCGGTGCAGCGGATGCTCGGCCACGCCTCGGCGGCGATGACGCTCGACGTGTACAGCGACCTGTTCGACGACGATCTGGATGCCGTTGCGACCGCCCTCGACGACAGGGCGCGTCGTACAGATGTGGGCAAAATGTGGGCACGGGCCGGGGAAACGGCGGAATCTGCGATTTCGTCGAGCTCAGAAACAGCCTAGGACCAGGGATTTATTTGGAGCCGCCTGTCAGAATCGAACTGACGACCTTCTCATTACGAGTGAGATGCTCTACCAACTGAGCTAAGGCGGCGTGACGCCCGAATGCTTCCTTCCGGAAACGCGCGGTGACACAGCAACAAAGCTTAGCTGGTCCGGAGGGTCAACTCGTACAGTCCGGCGAATGAGGCCCGCACCCGATCGGCGAGCGGCAGGGATTCGTCCCCCTCGGCCCAGCAACGCCAGGCGTGCCGCAGGGCGGCGACCGCGACGAGCGTGAGCAACAGGGCGCGCTGGTGCAGCGCGACGGGATCCGCGGCGAGTACCGGATCGTCGGCCGCGAGGCGCCGACTGATGACCTCGTCGAGGTGTCCCTCGAAGTTGCGGAGAGTGGCCATCCGCATCCCGAACAGGTAGGGGTTCTCCTTCATCACCTGACGCCGCAGGTGATGAACCTCCCGGTCATCCTCCGAATTCTGCAGACTCGTCGTGAGCAGCACCGCGAGGTCGGCGAGGATGTCTCCCGCAGGACTGCCATGTACGAACTCCTCGATCTCGGCCTCGGAGCCGAGGGCGAGATCGTCGCCAGCGAGAGCGGCTTCCTTCGACGGGAAGTAGTTGAAGAAGGTGCGCGGGGACACGTCGGCGATCCGGCTGATGTCTTCGACGGTGACCTTGTCGACCCCGCGCTCGGCCGCGAGTGTGAGCACCGCGAGTTGGATGGCCCGGTGGGTCGCCCGACGTTTCCGCTCACGCAGGCCGGGTTCTTCCGCAACATCCACCATGGTCACATTCTTACACGGTGCGCAAATGTGCACCTCGAGGGCGACGAGCGGATGCCGCGGCGCCGCCCCCGGGCATCAGCACTTCGGGTCCGCGGCCGGCACCGTCCCCTGCAGGAGGTAGGAGTCCACCGCGTTGTTCACACAGGCATTCGACTTGTTGTACGCAGTGTGGCCCTCGCCGGCGTAGGTGACGAGCTGCGCACTGTCGAGCTGCTTCGCCAGGCTCTGCGCCCACACGTACGGGGTCGCCGGGTCATTCGTCGTGCCGACGACGAGGATCGGCGCCGCTCCCGGCGCGTGGATCTCGCCACGGGTGCCGGTGAACTTGTCCGGCCAGTTGGCGCAGCCGGTGTCGCCGTAAGCCATGTACTTGCCGATCACCGGTGCTGCGGCCTCGATGGCGGCGGCGTCGGCGCGCATCACGGCCGGGTCGTCGTTGTAGCTGTAGTCGAGGCAGTTGATCGCGAGGAAGGCCTCCGTCGAGTTGTCCAGATAGCTGCCGTCCGAGTTGCGTCCGTTATACGAGTCGGCGAACTGGAAGGCGAGCTTGGTGTTGCCCTGCATCACGCTCCGGAACATCTCACTGAGGTTCGGCCACGCGGATGCCTGGTACAGCGGGTAGATGATCGCCGTCAGCAGGGTGTTGGCGCCGAGCATCCGGCCGTTGCTCGCGGCGAGCGGGCTCCGATCCACCGAGTCGAGCAGGGCGGAGATCGTGGACATCGCCTGGTCCACGGTGCCCTTGAACGGGCACGTCGACCCGCCGAGGCAATCGGCGAGGTAGGACCGCAGCGCGTTCTCGAAGCCGACGGCCTGCACCCGGGTGACCTCGGCGTTGCTCGTCGAGGGGTCGAGCGCCCCGTCGAGCACGAGCCGGCCGACCTTGTCCGGGAACAGGTTGGCGTAGGTCGCGCCGAGGAAGGTGCCGTAGGAGTAACCCAAGTAGTTGAGCTTCTTGTCGCCAAGCACGGCCCGCAGCATGTCGAGGTCGCGGGCAGCGCTCACGGTGTCGACGTGAGCGAGCAGGGCGCCGGAGTTCGTGGCGCAGGCCGCCCCGAAGTCGGTCGAGGACTTCTCGACCTCCTGGATCCAGGCGTCGGTGCCGCGGGCTGCCGTGGGGATCGAGTAGAGGTAGTCGTCCATCTGCGCCGGGTCGTAGCACTTCACCGCTGACGAGCGCCCGACCCCGCGCGGGTCGAACCCGACGATGTCGAACCCGGCCTGCAACTTCGCATCCGTGGCGTAGTCCAGGGAGGCCTTCACGAAGTCGTACCCGGAGCCGCCGGGCCCGCCGGGGTTCACCAGGAGGGAGCCGACCCGGGTGCCGGTCGCGAGATGCCGCACGAGGGCGAGGTCGACGGTGTCGGTTCCGGGCGCGGTCCAGTCGAGCGGCGCCTTCGCCGTGGTGCACTGCATGCTGTTGCCGCAGTCGGTCCAGGTGAGCACCTGGTTGTAGAACGGGTCGAGGGCGCTGCTGACGGTTTCGCCGGTGGGGGACGACGTCGAGGCGGAGGGCTGCGGCAGGAAGGCCGGCACGCATCCGCTCAACCCCATCGTGACGACGACGGCGGCGGCCAGGATCGCGAAGCGACGGGCGGCCGGGCGGCGCGTCAGTGTGCCATTCGACGCCGGGCGCTGGCGGATGCGTGTGGTCAACGGTTCCTCATTACTGGTCTTGTCGGGCAGGTGTGCTCAGGCTCTCACGAGCGCCACGGGTGGGCGGCGTCATCGTCGTGGTCTTCGTGGTCATCGGCGTCATCGTCGAATGGCGGACACCAGCATGGCCTCGAGGGCCAGTGCGGGTGCCACGTTGGATTCGATTCTCTGCCGGGCGATCGCGATGGCGTCCAGGGTCGCGAGCGTCGTGACGGTGGCGCACGCCGCGGCTGCGGCACGCACTCCGACGAGGAGCTCCCGGTTGATCACTTCATTCTCGCGGCCGAACTGTACCATGATCACATCCCGGTACAGTGAGGTCAGATCGACGAGGATGCGGTCGATCCCGTCGCGCAGGCTCCGGGTGGCGCGCCGTTTCTGGTCGTCCTCCAGCGCCTTGATCTGGCCGCGGAGCGCGGGCGGCACGGACTTGCCCGGCTCGACGCCGAGGGAGCGCAACACGCTCTCCCGTTCGGCGGCGTCCCGCTCGAGGGTGATCGCCTTCGCGTCGTCTCCGGCGATCGCGAGCAGTCGCGCTGCGGCGTTCACCGCATACGACACCCCACGGATGCCGAGCGCGGCCTTCAGGGTTTCCTCGCGCCGTTCACGGGCCTCGGGGTTCGTGGCCAGCCGCCGCGCCATGCCGATGTGGCTCTGCGCCTCGCGGGCGCAGCGCTCGGCGATGGCGGGGTCGACGCCTTCGCGGGCGACGAGGAGCGCGGCGACGTCGGCGACGCTCGGCACGCGCAGCCGCACGGTGCGCACCCGGGACCGGATGGTCGGCAGCAGGTCGGCCTCGCTCGGTGCGCAGAGTATCCAGACGGTGCGTTCCGGAGGCTCTTCGAGGGCCTTGAGCAGCACGTTGGAGGTGCGCTCGACCATGCGGTCGGCGTCTTCGACGACGATCACCCGGTAGCGGCCGACCGAGGGCGAGTACTGCGAGCGTTTCACGGCCTCTTTGACAGACTCCATCTTGATGATGACGCCCTCGGTGGCGAGCACGACGAGGTCGGGGTGGGTGCGGGCCTCCACGAGCCGTTCGGCGGTCGCGTCTTCGGCGGGCGTTCCCGGGCTGAGGAGGGCGGCGGCGAAGGCGAAGGCCAGATTGGACCGTCCCGAACCGGGCGGGCCCGTGATGAGCCAGGCGTGCGTCATGGACGCGGAGGCACTGGACGCCGAGGCACTGGACGCGGAGGCACTGGACGCGGACGTGCCGCTGGTGGTGCCGATGTTGGCGGCAGCGCGGCTGCCGGTGGCGCTCGCGGGGGCGTCAGCCGCGCTCTGCAGCGGCTCAGCGGCGGCGCGGAAGATCGCGATCGCATCCGCCTGGCCGGTCAGGTTGTCCCACACGCTCATTCCCTCAGGGTACCGGTCGCCGCTGACATCCCGCCCCGGGCATCACGCCCGTGCCGAATTCAGGAGTTGGGTCGGCCTAAACCGGTTTTTGCTCCGGTTTGAGCCCGAATCCGGGCTCGACTCCTGAATTCGGAACAGCGCGGGGTCGCGGGGCGGCGAATGGGAGGCGGGGCGGGGTCAGAGGAGGGGTGCGACGCGGGCGCGGATGAGCGCGGCGATATCGTCGACCGGGCGTGCGGCATCCACGACCAGGAAGCGGTCCGGTTCGGCGCGGGCGAGGTCGAGGAAGGCGGCACGCACCCGACGGTGGAAGTAGCCCTTCTCGGCCTCGAGGCGGTCGAAACGTTTGTTGGCCGCGTCGAGCCGGCCGCGCGCGGCGGTCTCATCAAGGTCGAGCAGGATAGTCAGCTCCGGCAGCAGGCCTTCCGCGGCCCAGAGCGACAGGTCGCGGATCTCGGCGGAACCGAGCACCCGCCCGGCGCCCTGGTAGGCGACGGATGAGTCGAGGTAGCGGTCCTGGACCACCACTTCTCCGCGGGCGAGCGCCGGACGCACGGCGGTGGCGATGTGCTGGGCGCGATCGGCCGCGTACAGCAGGGCCTCGGCGCGCGGGGACACCTCGCCGGTGTGGTGCAGCACGATCTCCCGAATTTCGACGCCGACGACGGTGCCGCCGGGCTCCCGGGTGCGCAGGACGGTGCGCCCCTGCTCGCCGAGCCACTCGGCGAGCAGCCGGGCCTGGGTGGACTTGCCGGAACCGTCGCCGCCCTCGAGGGTGATGAAGAGCCCGGTCGGGGTCAGGCCGGTCGGGGCGGCCTCGGTGGAGGCTGCCCCGGTCACGTCTGGTGCGGTCACGACTGGGTGGTCGAACCCGCGGGAGTCTTCGTCGCTGCAGTCCTGGTCGTCGCGGTCTTGGTGGAGGTCCCGGTCTTGGTAACGGCCGGCTTGCGGACCGCGGTCTTGGTGACCGTGGTCTTCGTCGCGGTGGCCTTCGTGGCCGTGGCCTTCGTCGCGGTGGCCTTCTTCACGGCCGGCTTCTTGGCGGCCGCCGATTTCACGGCGGGCTTCTTGGCGGCCGGCTTCTTGGCCGGGGCCTTCTTCGCGGGCGCCTTCTTGACGGCCGGTCCCTTGGCACGCTTGTCGGCGAGGAGCTGCACGGCCCGATCGAAATCGACCTCTTCGACCGTCTCCGCCTTCGGGATCGTCGCGTTCGTGACGCCGTCGGTGACGTAGGCGCCGAAACGGCCGTCCTTGATCTTGATCGCCTTGCCGCTGTCCGGGTCGGGCGTCTCGAATTCCTTCAGGGCGCTCGACGCGCGACGCGCGCCGTACTTGGGCTGGTTGTACAGCTCAACCGCTCCGGGCAGGTCGATCTCGAAGATCTGGTCCTCGCTCGTGAGCGAGCGGGTGTCGACGCCCTTCTTCAGGTACGGGCCGAACTTGCCGTTCTGGGCGGTGATCTCCGTCTGCGTTTCGGGGTCGAGGCCGACGACGCGCGGGAGGTCGAGCAACCGGAGCGCGGTCTCGAGATCGATCGTGGCGAGGTCCATCGACTTGAACAGCGACGCGGTGCGCGGCTTGTCGGCGGGAGCGACCTTCTTCGCGGCCGGCTTGCGCTTGGGCTTCGCTGCGGGAGCTCCGGCATCCACCAGCTGGGTCACCTCACCGGTGAGCGGGTCGATGGTCTCGCCGGCGGACTCGGTCTGGGTTTCGACGAGTTCGACGACGACAGGCTCCGCGGGTGCCGGGTCGAGCTCCGTGACGTACGGGCCGAAGCGACCGTCCTTGGCGACGATGTTCTTGCCGGTCTCCGGGTTGACCCCGATGACGCGGTCGATGACGACGGGCGCGTCGATGAGCTGACGTGCTTTCGCGGGGGTCAGTTCGTCGGGTGCGAGCTCCGGCGGGATGTTCACCCGGCGCGGCGGGGCATCCGCTGCCGCATTCGGGTCGATGACCTCGAGGTAGGGGCCGTACTTGCCGATGCGGAGGGTGATGTCGTCACCGATCGGCATCGAGTTGATCGACCGGGCGTCGATCTCGCCGAGGTTGTCGACGACCTGGCGGAGACCGCGGTGCTTCTCCGAGCCGAAGTAGAAGCTGTTGAGCCAGTCGACGCGGTCGGCCTTGCCGTCGGCGATGCGGTCGAGGTCGTCCTCCATCTCGGCGGTGAAGTCGTATTCGACGAGATCGGTGAAGTACTCCTCGAGCAGGCGCACCACCGAGAAGGCGATCCAGTTCGGCACGAGCGACTGGCCGCGCGGGGTGACATAGCCGCGGTCGGTGATCGTGGAGATGATCGAGGCATACGTCGACGGACGGCCGATGCCGAGCTCTTCGAGCTTCTTGACGAGACTCGCCTCGGTGTACCGGGCGGCCGGGGTGGTCTCGTGGCCCTTGGCCTCGACCTCGAGGAGGGACAGCGACTGGCCCTCTTCGAGCGGCGGCAGCTTGGACTCGGTCGCGTCGGTGGGCGCGTTGCGCTCCTCGTCGCGGGATTCCTCGTAGGCGAGCATGAAGCCGCGGAAGGTGATCACGGTGCCGCTCGCGGAGAACTCGGCGAGCACGCCGGACGCCGCGGGGTGCGGGGAGACTCCGGTCGGGCCTGCCGCGATGGTGACGCTCGCGGTCGAACCGGTCGCGTCGGCCATCTGCGAGGCGACGGTGCGCTTCCAGATCAGGTCGTAGAGACGGAAGTCGTTGCCGCGGATGGTGTTCGCGAGCGAGGAGGGCGTCCGGAACGTGTCGCCGGACGGGCGGATGGCCTCGTGGGCCTCCTGCGCGTTCTTGCTCTTGCCCTTGTAGAGACGCGGCTGGGCCGGCACCGTCTCGGGGCCGTACAGCGAGGACGCCTGGTTGCGGGCGGCATTGATCGCCTGCTGCGAGAGCGACGGCGAGTCGGTACGCATGTAGGTGATGTAGCCGTTCTCGTAGAGCGACTGGGCGACGCTCATGGTCTGCCGGGCGGTGAAGCGCAGCTTGCGGGCGGCTTCCTGCTGCAGGGTCGACGTCGTGAACGGGGCGGCGGGGCTGCGACGATAGGGCTTGGACGCGACCTTGGTCACGGTGATCGCGACGTTCGGGTCCTTGAGCGCGTCGGCGAGGGCGAGGGCGGATGCCTCGTCGAGCGTCGTCGCCGTGACCTTGGGCTTGAGACGGCCGAGATCGTCGAAGTCGCCACCGGAGGCGATGCGCTCGCCGTTGAGGCGCACGAGCTTGGCCTGGAACGCGGCATCGGTGGTCGCCGTCCCGGACGCGAGCTGTGCGGAGAGGTCCCAGTAGCCGGCGGACACGAAGGCGAGGCGTTCGCGTTCGCGGTCGACGACGAGGCGGGTCGCGGCGGACTGCACGCGCCCGGCGGAGAGGCCGGGACCGACCTTGCGCCACAGCACGGGGGAAATTTCGTACCCGTAGATCCGGTCGAGGATGCGCCGGGTCTCCTGCGCGTCGACGAGGGCCGTGTCGAGGTCGCGGGTGTTGTCCTTCGCCTTGAGGATCGCTTCCTTGGTGATCTCGTGAAACACCATGCGCTTCACGGGGACCTTGGGCTGGAGGACCTGCAGGAGGTGCCAGGCGATGGCCTCGCCTTCGCGGTCCTCATCAGTTGCGAGCAGGAGTTCGTCGGCCGTCTTCATCGCCCGCTTGAGTTCGGCGACGGTCTTCTTCTTGGCGTCGGAGACGACGTAGTACGGCTCGAAGCCGTTGTCGACGTCGACGGAGAACTTGCCGAGGGGCCCCTTCTTCAATTCGGGGGGCAGGTTCTTGGGCTCGATCAGGTCTCGAATGTGGCCGACCGAGGACAGGACCTCGTAGCCGTCGCCGAGATACGCGGCGATCGACTTCATTTTTGTCGGCGATTCGACAATGACCAGCTTCTTAGTGCCTGGCACCAGACTCCTCTTTATAGGTATCGGCCCGTTGAAGGGCCAAGGCACACCATACACACAGAAAGACGGTGCCCACCTAATCGGCCACACGTCACACAGGGCTTTGGGACTTGCCAGCCGCGCCTGGGTGAGGACAATGGAGGCATGGGTACAGCAGCTACGGGCACGTACACCGCGAAGCTTACGGACGGCCCCCTCGAAGGCAAGACGATCACCACCGAGTTCCTCGAGACGGGCGATATCCGGCCTCGTCTGGAGATTCCCGCGGAGTCCGGTGGCAAGCGCTACCTCTATACCCGCGGAGCCGGCCTGGAGTTCGACTCCACGGAATTTCCCGAGCGCCCGACGGCCGTCGACTACCGCTATCTCGAGGCCATTTTCGACTGAACCGGGCCCTCCGCCCCGCTCGACCCCGGGCGACGCACCGCCGTCCGCCGAACCCGGTGGACCGGCGCTGGCCTGCGCCCTCAGATTCCAGCCGAGAAAGTGCCGGGTGACCGTGACACTCGCGATCGGACCCTCCGTTGTGCACAGCGCCACGGATGCCCCGTCCAGGGCCGCGATCTCGGCCGCGGCCTGGCAGGGCACCCCGGCCACGAGCCCCGACAGCGTGTCCGCTGCGGCGAGCGCCGCGGCATCCGCCGCCGCCCGCACGGTCTGGCCGACGACAAGCACCGCGAAGAGCGGGAGCACCAAGGCGGTCAGCAGCACGACCGCCCCGAGGACGCCTACGGCGAGCACCGACCCGGAGCCACGATCGCGGTCGCGCGTCACGTGGCGCCGCCGAGGGCGCAGGATGCCGCCGTCACGGTGATGCCGAGCGCGCCGGGCGCACTCAGCCGGGCGCAGACCGCGTCGCCGCGCTGGTCCGCGGTGACGATCGCTCCGCCGACGAGTTGCCGCGCGAGCGCGGTCGCGTGGACCAGCCCGTCGCCCCGGGCGAGGGAACGGGCGGCCTGGGCCGCGGCATCCGCCAGCCGGACCTGTTGACCGCTCACCTGCACCCCGCCGAGGCACAGCAGCAGCACGAGGAGGACGGCTGGAACGACGGCGGCGAACTCGGCCGTGACGCTGCCGCGCTCCCTCGTGGCGCTGCTCCCCTCGGCACGGGAGGTCGCGGCACGGGGGATCGCGGCACGGGAACCGGAACGGCACGCCGCGCGGGCGGCGCCCCTCCGGCTACCCCACCGTGAGGGCATGGCGCACCAGCTCGGTGAGGATGCCGCGCACTTCGTCTCCCCGCAGGATGAGGATGAGCAGCCCCGCGAAGCCGACGGCCGCCATCGTCGCGATCACGTACTCGGCCGTCGCGGCGCCTCCCTCGTCGCGCAGCCGTCTCAGGGCGCGCGACGTGTTCGTCGGCACGGTGCGGGTGCGCACGATGCCGTGCGGCACCGCGCCGGCCGCAGCATCGGCCATGCCGGACACCCGCCTTTTCGGTTTCGGCGGAAGCGCACTCTCTGAAGCGCGCAACTCAGGCACACAGGGGGCAGGCCTGGACCCGGTCTGGCTTTGCGACGTGGTTGTGGTGCTCGGCATCGGTTCTTCTCCTCTCGCGTCCATCGACGCGGTAGTCCGGCGGCACGATCGAGTCCAGATTCGCCCTGCCGGTCCCCGGTACCGGCTCCCGTCCGGGATGCGTGCACAACCCCGCCCGTCCCGGTCCTGTTGAGGACCCGCGCACCCCGCACAGCCCCCGCGAGAGCGCACTTTTGGCCCTTAAACCCGCGGTTTAAGGGCCAAAAGTACGCTCTCGCGGGAGGACGGGGGACGATTCTCGGACCCGATTTGTGGACCCGGTCGACCAATTTCAGAAAGGGGTTACCTTTGGCGAAAGATGAGCGTAGTGTCTTCCCAACGGCACCCACAAGGGTCCGGGGAACGAGGCGCTGATGGCAGACAAATCCCCTAAGAAGAGCACCGGCAAGACTGCCGCAGCGAAGACTCTGAAGGAAAAACGCGCCGACAAGAAAGCTCGTCCGGAGCGCAAGGACTAGAGCAGCTGGACAGATTTACCGTGACTTCGAAAGAGCCGGACCCGAGGGTCCGGCTCTTTTTTCGTGTCCGGATGCCGCCGGCTAGAACTCCGAGAGCGTCGTCGACAGCACCGTCACGAGGAGCGGGACAACGCCGAGCAGCATGAAGGCCGGTAGCACACACACCCCGAGGGGAACCAGCAGGGCGATCCCGAGACTGATCGCCCGCCGCTGGCCCGCCGTTCGGGCGTCGCGGCGCAGCTGCTCGGCTTCACTGCGCAGGAGCTCCGCGGCGGGCACGCCTGCGCGCACGGCGAGGTCCAGCACCCGGTCCGCGGCAGTTCGACCCAAGTCCGCGGCACCCCGAGGGTCCGCGCGGCCGGTGCCTCCGGAGCCAGACCCACGGCCACGCTCCGGGCGCCGGCCATGGTCGGCTGGCAGGTACCGGTCGAGCACCTCGGTCACCAGGGCCCGGGCACGCTCCACCGAACCGCCACCGCTCATCGCGATCGCGGTCAGGTCGAGTTCGAGGCCCGGCGTCGGCGCCCGCACCCGGGCCCGCCGGAGCAGCCGGCGATTCCACCGGCTCCCCGCGAGCATCAGCCCGGTGCCGCTGCCGAGGCACAGCCAGCCCGGCACCGTCAGGAACAGCGTCGCGACGGTGTTGAACCCGAGCACCACGCCGAACAGGATTCCGACGAGCGGCAGGACGGCGACCAGCCGGGCCGTCGCGGCGGGGCCGGCGAGCGCCGTCTCGAGGTCGGCGTGCAGCTGGCCGAGATCGCGCAGGCTGGACGCGAGCCGGCGCAGGCAGGCGGCGAGCGGCGCCCCGGACCGGGTCGCCACCTCCCACGCGGCGGCGACCGCGAGCCAGGCGTCCCCCGGCTGGCCGCCCAGGGCCCGAGCCTCCCCCGCAACGGCCTCCGCAACGCTGTCGCCGCGGCGTGCGGCGAGACCGGCGGCGCGCACGACACGGATGCCCACGGCCGGCGATCCGGCACCTGCTCGGTTCCCGCGCGGCCGCGTCCAACGCGGGCCGGCCGCGCCAGCAAGGTCGGCGTGAGCAGCATCCAGGCCGGCATGAGCGACCTCTGGGCCGGGGCCCTCGTCCAGGTATCCCCAGGCGGTCACCGGCGACACCCCCGCGGAGAGGAGCACGGCCAGACGTTGCACGATGCGGGCCGCGTCCTCGATATCGGCGTCGCCGTGGGCGTGACCGCGAGCCCTGCGGCGAGGCGTCCCGCGTGGGCGGCCCACGGCATCCGCGCGCGCTGCACGACCGGCAGGCGCGACGCTCCCGGCCCGCCCCGCGCTCCCCGTCGGCCTCGCCAGCCCGCCCGCTCCGTTGCGCATCACGGATCAAACCCGACCGGCACGGCCACCGGAACGGCCCCCGGCACCGCCACGAGCAGCCCCCGGGCGTCGAGCTCGAACCGTCCGAGTTGCGCGAGCCGCCGCTCGCCGCCGCGACGCTCGAGGTGCAGCACGAGGCCGATCGCGCTGACCGCCTGCCGGGCGACGGCCGCCTGACTCATCCCGGCGAGCGCCCCGAGGGCCTCGAGCCGGGCGGGCACATCGCCCAGGGAGTTCGCGTGCAGGGTACCGGCCCCGCCGTCGTGCCCGGTGTTGAGCGCGGCGAGCAGCTCCCGCAGTTCGCCGCCGCGGCATTCACCGAGCACCAATCGGTCCGGGCGCATCCGCAGCGCCTCCCGCAGCAACGCGTCGAGGCCGACCCCGCCGGCGCCCTCGAGGTTCGGCTGCCGCGATTCGAGCGCAACGACGTGCGGGTGGTCGATGCGGAGCTCGGCGACGTCCTCGATGACCACGATGCGCTCCCCCGGCGGCGCCTCGCCGAGCAGTGCGGCCAGCAGGGTGGTCTTCCCGCTGCCGGCCGCCCCGGTCACGAGCAGGTTCTCCCTGCCCTGCACCGCGGCGCGCAGGCGCCCGGTGAGCGCGAGGCCCGCCGTCCCTGAGCCGCAGAGCCCGCCGGCGGCGAGCGCGGCCAGTCGCGGCCGGTCCGGCCGCGGCAGCCGGATCGAGAGCAGGGTGCCCGTGCTCGAGACCGGCGGCAGAACGGCGTGCACGCGGATGCCGTCGGCAAGCCGCACGTCGACGCACGGGCTCGCTTCGTCGATGTGCCGGCCGCCGAGTGCGATCAGCCGCACGGCGAGCGCGCGTACCTCGGCCTCGGCACGCCGCCAGCCCGGCTCCTGCACCGGGCCGAGGCCGGCGTCGACCCAGAGGCCGGCCTCGCCGTTGACGAAGAGGTCCGTCACGCCAGCGGATGCCGCGTAGGGCGCGAGCGGGCCCAGCCCGGCCAGGTCCCGCTCGGGCACAGACACAGGCACAGGCACAGGCACAGGCGCACGCTCCCCCGGACCCGTGGCGGCCGGCATCCGTTCACGCCCGAACGACGGGACGGCAATGAACGGTTGCAGCATGCCCTGAAGGTAGGCGGCGATGGGTGCCTGCACGGGGGCCGCAACCACGATTGCGGACAACTCGACCGGCACGACGGCTGTGGAGGAAGGGCCGCCGGACTGCCGCACAACCGACCGGTCGTTAAAAAAAGGGGGGCGGCACCTATTGGGGGGAACAGGTGCCGCCTCGGCATCACGCTGATTGGGGGGAACCAAACGTGATGCAGGTCAAAACTTTCGTTCGGACGAGTCCAAGTGTATAAGGAAAATCCAGATGCGCAAGTCCCCGGTGTCCTCATAAATGAGGACACGATTCCGTGCCCCCTATCCAGGGGACTCCTCCGGCGATCACGCGGGGTTCTCCGGAAAGAGAGTCGCACCGCAATTCCCCGCAACGTGGGTTCGCGGATCGTCAGGGTATGGTGCTCGGGGGGCTTGTTACGCACCCGGCCGTCATCGCAAAGGAGCGACAAGCTATGAGCGTTCAGATCGACCATCTTCTCAACGAAACCCGCAGGTTCGCACCGACCGCTGACTTCGCGGACCAGGCTATCGGCACATCGAAGCTCTACGCGGATGCCTCGGAAGACCGCCTCCAATTCTGGGCTGATCAGGCCCGTGACTTGCTGCACTGGCACAAGCCGTTCACCAAAGTGCTCGACTGGACCAACCCGCCGTTCGCGAAATGGTTCGAGGACGGGCAGCTCAATGTGGCCTGGAACTGCCTCGACCGGCACGTGCTCGCGGGCCATGGCGACCGGGTCGCGCTCTACTTCGAGGGCGAGCCCGGGGACTCCCGCGCGATCACCTATGCCGAGTTGACGGCCGAGGTGAAGCGGGCTGCGAATGTACTGACAAAGCTCGGTGTGCAAGCCGGGGACCGGGTTGCGATCTACCTGCCGATGATTCCGGAGGCCGTGATCTCGATGCTCGCCGTCGCCAGGATCGGCGCCGTGCACTCGGTCATCTTCGGCGGCTTCAGCGCCGAAAGCCTGCGCTCACGGATCGACGACGCGAACGCCGTGCTCGTGATCACCGCGGACGGCGGCTACCGCAAGGGCCGGGTGACCCCGCTCAAGCCCGCCGTGGACATGGCGCTGACCGGCGTGCCGACGACCGTGCGGAACGTGCTCGTCGTCAAGCGCACCGGCAACGAGGTGGAGTGGACCGACCGCGACCTCTGGTGGCACGACGAGCTCGCGAGCGTCGACGCCGAACACGAGGCAGAGGGTTTCCCCGCCGAGAATCCGCTGTTCATCCTCTACACGTCGGGCACGACCGGCAAGCCCAAGGGCATCCTGCACACGAGCGGCGGGTACCTCACGCAGGTCGCCTTCACCCACAAGAACGTCTTCGACCTGCACCCCGAAACGGATGTCTACTGGTGTACCGCGGACGTCGGCTGGATCACCGGCCACAGCTACGTGACCTACGGCCCGCTCGCCAACGGGGCGACGCAGGTGCTCTTCGAGGGCACCCCGGACACCCCGCACCCGGGCCGCTGGTGGGAGATCGTCGAGAAGTACAAGGTCAGCATCCTCTACACGGCACCCACTGCCATCCGCACGTTCATGAAGCTCGGTCGCCAGATTCCGCAGGGCTTCGACTTGTCGAGCCTGCGGCTGCTCGGCTCGGTCGGCGAACCGATCAACCCCGAGGCGTGGATGTGGTACCGCGAGGTGATCGGCGGCAACGTCGCCCCGGTCGTGGACACCTGGTGGCAGACCGAGACCGGTGCGATCATGATTTCCGCGCTTCCCGGGGTCACCGTCACGAAGCCGGGCGCCGCGCAGGTGCCTATTCCCGGAGTGGCGATCGATGTTCTCGACGAGGCCGGCGTGCACGTCGGGCACGGCAACGGCGGGCTGCTCGTCGTCACCGAGCCCTGGCCGTCGATGCTCCGTGGCATCTGGGGCGACCCCGAGCGGTTCATCGAGACGTACTGGGAGAAGTTCGGCGAGGAGAACCCGCGCTACTTCGCCGGCGACGGCGCCCGCCTCGACGAAGACGGGGACATCTGGCTGCTCGGCCGGGTCGACGACGTGATGAACGTCTCCGGGCACCGGCTCTCGACCGCGGAGATCGAGTCCTCGCTCGTGTCGCACCCGATGACGGCCGAGGCGGCCGTGGTCGGCGCTCACGACGAGACGACCGGCCAGGCCGTCGTCGCGTTCGTGATCATCAAGTACAGCCACCTCGAGGAGAGCTCACACGAGGACATCCAGGCGGTTCTTCGCGCACACGTGACGCAGCAGATCGGTGCGATCGCCCGTCCGCGACAGATCTTCATCGTGAACGAGCTGCCGAAGACCCGCTCGGGCAAGATCATCCGCCGCCTGTTGCAGGACGTCGCAGAGGGCCGTGAAATCGGCGACACGACGACCCTCGCGGACACCTCGGTGATGCAGGTGATCAAGAGCACCCTGCGGTAGCCGCGCGGGCCGGACGAGGGGGCAGTGAGGGTTTTCACAAGCGGCCCCCCTATCGTGGGGACAATGCCTCGACTTCCCTCGTCCGGTCGCCTGGTCGCGCTCGATGCCCTCCGCGGCGTCGCCGCGGGCATTGTGCTCGTGCACCACGTCTCGATGACCGCTCCCGGCATTGCCGCCGCATACCAGTCGACCGTCGGCGTCAACACCGGCTCGGCGGGCTGGTGGTCGACCCTGACCCCGCTCAAGTTCCTCGTCGCCGGCCCCGAGTTCGTGCTGGTCTTCTTCGTGCTGAGCGGCTTCGTGCTCGTGCGCTCACCGCTCGCGAGCCGGGCGGCGAGCCGGGCGGCAAGCCGGGCCGCAAGCCGCGCAAACGGGCTCGCCGCCCGCGGCTACGACTGGGTGGCGTATTACCCGCGTCGCATCATCCGCCTGGCGATTCCCGTCGTCGTCTCCGTGGCCCTCGCCGCCGCGTGGATCCTGCTCGTGCCGCGCGCCGGCATCGACGTCGGCGGTAGCTGGCTTGCCCGGCAGGACAGCCCCGACATCGGCCTCCCGAACCTGCTCGGCGAGGCGAGCGTCATCGGCGGCTCCGGCCGGCCAGATGTCAACCCGCCACTCTGGTCGCTGACCTGGGAAATGTGGTTCTCGCTTCTGCTGCCCATCTGCGTGCTGCTCGCCGTGGCGACCCGCCGGCTGCCCGCGCTCTGGGCCGCTGCCTTCCTCGCCGTGAGTGCGACCGGGTACGTCACGGGCATCGAACCGCTGATGTACCTGCCCGCGTTCGGCCTCGGTGCCCTGCTCGCCGCGAACTACGAGTCGCTGCGCACCTGGGCGGCCGGCGTCGCCGCACGACGCGGCGGCACCGCTCTCTGGATCGGGCTCACCGCCCTCGGGCCGGCCCTGCTCGTGTCGCACTGGCTGCTGCGCCCGCAACTGAGCGGGCTCTGGGGTGACCTCACGCTCGCGCTGCGGGTGCCCGGCGCCGTGCTCGTCGTCGCGGTGGTCGCGCTCTGGCCTCCGCTGCAGCGCCCGCTGTCCGCCCGGCCGCTGGTCTGGCTCGGCCGGGTGAGTTTCAGCCTCTACCTCGTGCACTTCCCGGTCGTCGTCGCCTTCGGCACGATGTTCGGCCCTGGCCGCTGGTGGCTCGGCGCGCTCGTGTCGGTGCCGCTCAGCCTCGCGCTCGCGCAGCTGATGTACCTGTGGGTCGAGCTGCCCTCGCAACGCCTCGCGAACTGGACGGGCCGGTGGGCGAGTGCGAAGGCCGGGGCACTGCGACGAAGCGGCGGCGGCGGCGGGCAAGCGGATGTCGCGGCATCCGCTGCGGCCCCGGCCCGCGCGCCCGAAGACGAGCGCGCGAAGGCCTAGGCGAAGGAGACGACGAGCTCCACCTCGACGGGCGAGTCGAGCGGCAGCACCGCGACCCCGACCGCCGAACGGGCGTGCACGCCGCGGTCGCCGAAGATCTCGCCGAGCACCTGCGACGCCCCATTGACGACGCCGGGCTGGCCGGTGAAGTCGGGGGCGGATGCGACGAAACCGGTGACCTTGACGACCTGCGTGATGCGGTCGAGCGACCCGATCACATCCTTGATCGCCGCGAGGGCGTTGAGCGCGCACAGGCGGGCATACTCCTGGGCGTCCGCTGCGGGAACGAGACCGTGGCCGTCGCCGACCTTGCCGGTCTCCGGCAGGACGCCGGACACCATCGGCAGCTGGCCGGAGGTGAAGACGAGGTTGCCGGAGACGACGGCGGGAACGTAGGACGCAACCGGGGGAACCACGCTCGGCAGTTCGATTCCCAGTTCGGCGAGACGCGCATCAATCATCGACATGTTCAGGCCTCCTTCACAACGGGGCGCTTGAGGTAGGCGACGAGGCCACCCTCCGGCCCTGGCACGACCTGGACGAGCTCCCAGCCGTCCGATCCCCAGCTGTTCAGGATGGCGGCGGTGTTGTGGATCATCAGCGGGGTGGTGAGGTACTCCCAGGCAGGCATAAGACTCCGATTCAGGCGGTTTTTCAGATTTGTCCCTTACGCTCAATTGTATGTCTGCCAAAAATCGAACGGTCAGCGGCTCCCTGGGCGGTCTCCTGGGTTTCGTTGGAATGAGTGCAATCGTCGGTGTTCTCGTGACGGCTGCGGTGACTCCCGCTCTCGCTCTGTCGGGCATGGCTGCGACGAACACGATCAACGTCTTCGAGAACCTGCCCGACTATCTGAAGATCGACCAGCTCTCGCAGAAGAGCAACATCTACGCGACCCGCTCCGACGGATCCGAGGCTCTTCTGGCGTCGTTCTACGACCAGAACCGGGTCGAGGTCGGGTCCGACGCGATCAACCAGTTCGTCAAGGACGCCGCGACCTCCGGTGAAGACCCCCGGTTCTACGACCACGGCGGCGTCGACCTGCAGGGCACCGTCGGCGGACTCGTCTCCACTCTCGCCGGCGGCGGCACCCGCGGTGGCTCCTCGATCACGCAGCAGTATGTGAAGAACGTCCTCGTGCAGAAGTGCGAAGTGCTGACGGATGCGCAGAAGAAGTCGGACTGCTATGACGCAGCGACCGCAACCACACCCGACCGCAAGCTCAAGGAGATGCGGCTCGCGATCGGCGTGGAGAAGAAGTATGCGAAGGACGACATCCTCCGCTCGTACCTGAACATCACCGGTTTCGGCGGCACCGTTTACGGCATCGAATCCGCCGCGGAGTACTACTTCGGCGCGACCGCGCTCACGCTGACGCTCCCGCAGGCGGCGAGCCTCGTCGCGATCGTGAATAACCCGGTCAAGTTCCAGCTCGACCAGCCGGACAGCGTGACCAACGGCGCCGCGAACGGCTACGCCGCGAACAAGGACCGCCGCGACTACATCCTCGATGAGATGCTCAAGTACGGCAAGATCAACCAGGCCGACCACGACGCCGCGATCGCCGCCCCGATCGAGCCGAGCATCCACGAGCCCTCGACCGGCTGCCAGACCGCAGCCGGCAGTGCGTTCTTCTGCGACCTCGTTGTGAACATCCTGCAGACCAACACGACCTTCGGAGCGGATGAGGCCACGCGCCTCGCGAACTTCCGTCGCGGCGGCTACAACGTGTACACGACCCTCGACCTCGACCTCCAGAACGCCGCCGAGACCACGATGAAGGCCAACGTTCCCGACACCTACCCCGGCTGGGACGTGGGTGGCGTGATCGTCTCCGTCGGCGTCGGCACCGGCAAGGTGCTCGCGATGACGCAGAACAAGGACTACAGCCAGGACCCGGCCGTGCAGGCCACCGGCGCAAACTACACCAGCATCAACTACAACACCAACGTCGACCAGGGCGGCTCGCACGGCTTCCAGCCGGGATCGACGTACAAGGTCTTCACGCTCGCCGAATGGCTCACCGAAGGACACTCGCTCAACGAACGGGTCGACTCGCGGCGCAAAACCGACTGGGGCGTGTTCCGGGACAGCTGCCTCGGCAACCAGAGCTTCGTCTTCAACCCGAAGAACGACTCCGGCGAGGCCGGCGCCAACTACAGCGCCCTCGAGTCCACGATCAACTCGATCAACACCGGCTACATCGGCATGGCCAAGAAACTCGACCTGTGCGGCATCCGCAAGACCGCAGAGGCCTTCGGTGTGACCCGAGCCGACGGTGACCCCCTGCAGGAGGGTGCCTCCGCGGTGCTCGGCACCAACGAGGTCGCTCCTCTCAGCATGGCGGTCGCCTTCGCCGGCATCGCCAACAAGGGCACCACCTGCAGCCCCATCGTGATCGACCACATCACCGGCACGGACGGAGCCGCGATCCCGGTGCCCGCGAGTACGTGCACCCAGTCCGTCGATCCGGCCGTCGCAGCGGGCATGACGACCGCAATGCAACAGGTTATGACCAAGGGAACGGCGACCGCATCGAACGCGGCCACGAGCCCGAAGGTGCCGATGATCGGTAAGACCGGAACCACCGACGGCAACAAGGACACCTGGATGAGCGGTGCGACGACCAAGGTCGCCACTGTCGTCGGCGTGATGAGCGTCACCGGAGACCGCGACCAGCGCACTACCCGGTTCGACAGCGGTCGGGCGGCGGACGCCCGGCACCGGATGTGGCCCGTCGTGATGAGCGTCGCCAACGCCAAGTACGGCGGAGACGCCTTCCCGGTCGCGTCCGGCGCGATCGTCAACGCCGTGCAGGTCCCGATCCCCGACCTCCGCGGCAAGAGCATCGCCGAAGCCCAGACCACACTCGAGGCCGCCGGATTCGTGTTCATCAACGGCGGGATAACCGACTCCGAGCTCCCGGCGGGCACGGTCGCGAAGACGGACCCGGCCGGCGGGACCAGCACCAACCGTGGTTCGACCGTGACGGTGTCCACGAGCAACGCCGCGCTGATCGTGGTCCCCGACGTCGTCGGCAAGAGCGAGGCCGAGGCGAGAACGACGCTCGGCAACTTCGCGGTGGTCAAGAGTGAGGCCGCCGTGACTGACCCGACCCAGGTGGGCAAGGTCGTCGCGATGACCCCGCTCGCCGGCGCCGGCGCCAAGCCAGGTGACACCGTGACGATCGCGATCGGAAAGCTCGCCGGTCCGCCGAAGGCGGGCGGATGAGCGCCCTCGGCACCGGGGCCAAGGCCCTCCTCGTCGGCACGGGCGCGCTAGCCGCGACCGGTGCCGGCGCGTTCGCCTGGGGGTCTCTGCTCGAACGCCGGATGTTCACCCTGCGTGAGGCATCCGTGCCCGTGCTCGCCCCCGGTTCGGCACCGATTCGCGTGCTGCACATCTCCGACCTGCACCTCGCCCCCTGGCAGAAGGACAAGCAGGAGTGGGTGCGCGGCCTCGCCGCGCTGAAGCCCGACCTCGTCGTCGACACCGGCGACAACCTCGGGCACGCGGATGCCTTCGACGCCCTCGCGTACACGCTCGAGCCGTTCGCGGGCATCCCCGGGATCTTCGTCAACGGTTCCAACGATTTCTGGGGCCCGCAGCTGAAGAACCCGTTCCGGTACTTCGGCGGACCGTCGCTGCTCAAGGCCGCCCCGCAGAACCGGCTCGACACCGACCGGCTGCACGGGATCTTCGCGAACCTCGGCTGGAACGACATCAACAACGCCGCGGAGTCCCTCGACATCAACGGCACCCACCTCGAGGTCTTCGGCGTGGACGACCCGCACATCGGACGCGACCGCCTCGACCTGATCACCCGGGCCGTGGACGACCTCCGCGGCGAGGACCCGCTCGGCGACGAGACCTGGCCGGACTCTGCGGAGCACCGCAAGCCGCGGCCGACGGTCACGATCGGCGTCGCGCACGCGCCATACCGCCGGGTGCTCACCTCGTTCGTGAACCACGGCGCGCAACTGATCCTCGCGGGACACACCCACGGCGGCCAGGTCTGCGTGCCCGGGTTCGGCGCTCTCGTCACGAACTGCGACATTCCCCGGTCACAGGTCAAGGGGCTCAGCCTCTGGGGATCCGGGCTCCGCAGCGCGTACCTCAACGTCTCGGCCGGCCTCGGCACCTCGATCTACGCCCCGGTGCGCTTCGCCTGCCCGCCCGAGGCGACCCTGCTGACCCTCACCGCCTCCGCGTAGCCGGCCGCGCCCGCGGGATCCGTTCGGAGGGTGCACCGAGCATCCGTGCGCATGGGGTTATACTTGACAAGGCTTACGGGCCATCGGGGTATGGCGCAGCTTGGTAGCGCGCGTCGTTCGGGACGACGAGGTCGCAGGTTCAAATCCTGTTACCCCGACAGCAAGACACAGAAACGAAAAACCCCCACTCGCGAGAGTGGGGGTTTTCTGCTGTGCGCACGGTAGGCATCCGCCGGGAAATCCGCATCACCCCTGGCCTTGACTCGCAAGACTACTCATGCGAGAGTAAGCGCATGTCCTCGATCCGTCTGTTCATTCTCGGCTCCCTCGCCGAGCGCGGGCCGATGCACGGGCACCAGCTGCGGCTGCTCGCCGAGGAGGAGCACGTGCACATGTGGACGGACATCTCCGTCGGCGCGGTGTACGGCGCGATCAAGCGGCTCGCGACCGAGGGGCTGATCCACGTGGCCCGCGTCGAACGCGAGGGCCGCTACCCCGAGCGGCAGGTCTACGAGATCTCGGATGCCGGGCGCCGGGACCTCGCGACCCTCCGGCTCGACGGGCTGCGCACGATCGTGCTCAAGCCCGACCCCTTCGACCTCGCCATGACCCGGCTCGACCCCGAACTGCTCGACGAACTCCCCCTGATGATCGAGGCACGCCTGCTCTCGCTGCGCGCCCTGCTCACCGATTCCGAGGCCACCACGGCCCACGCCCTGCCCTATCTCACCGCCAGCGAAGCCTTCGTCATGCAGCACAAGGCGGCCCGCCTGCGCGCCGAAATCGCCTGGCACGAACACCTCGTCACCGTCCTCCCCGACATCGTCGCGGACGAACTAGCCCGAAAGGCCGACTGACCATGTCAGACACCAACGCTCCCGCCACCACTGGCGGCACCGCCGGCGGTCCCGCCGGCGCCGGCACGCCCGGCACGCCCGGCACCCGACCGCCGGTCGTGATCCCCCGCCACGCCTGGCAGGCCCTGATCGTGCTGCTCGCCGGCATGTTCATGGCCCTGCTCGACACCACGATCGTGAACGTCGCCCTGCCGACCATCCGGGAGAGCCTGAACGCCTCCGAGGCGACGCTGTCCTGGATCATCTCCGGGTACGCGCTCGCCTTCGGCCTCGCGCTCATCCCCGCCGGGCGCCTCGGCGACCGGATCGGCCACAAGTGGGTCTTCTTCACCGGACTCGCGCTCTTCACCCTCGCGAGCCTCGCCTGCGGCCTCGCGCAGAACGACCTGCAGATGATCATCGCCCGCGTCGTGCAGGGCCTCGCCGGCGGCATCTTCGTGCCCGCCGTCACGGCCGTGATCCAGCTCGTCTTCCCGCCGCAGGCGCGGGGCAAGGCCTTCGCGATCATGGGCTCGGTCATCGGCGTCTCGACCGCACTCGGCCCGATCCTCGGCGGACTGATCATCCAGGCCTTCGGCGACGAGAACGGCTGGCGACTGGTGTTCTGGGTCAACCTCCCGATCGGCATCGTGGCCCTCGTCGCCGCCGTGTTCATGCTCCCCTCCGGCGCCGAGCGCGACCCGAACAAGGCGAGCTCCGGCATCGACTTCGTCGGACTCGTGCTGCTCTCCGGCGGCCTCGTCGCCCTGCTCGTGCCGCTCATCGAGGGCCAGGACCAGGGCTGGCCGCTCTGGACGTACCTCACCCTCGCGCTCGGCGCGGTGCTGCTCGTCGCGTTCGGCGCCTGGGAAGTCGCCTACACCCGTCGCGGCAGGAGCCCGCTCGTGCCGCCGCACCTGTTCTCGCACCCCGCGTTCTCCGGTGGCGTCGTGCTCGCCCTCGTCTACTTCGCGGCGTTCACGAGCATCTTCTTCACCATCTCGATCCTGTGGCAGGCCGGCCTCGGCCACACCGCACTCGAGTCCGGGCTCGTCTCCATCCCGTTCGCGATCGGCAACATCGTCGGCGCCTCGCAGAGCAACCGGCTGGCGCAGCGGCTCGGCCGTACGGTGCTCGTGATCGGCGTGACCCTCGTGACGATCGGCCTGATCTGGATCTACCTGGCGCTGCTCCTGATCGGGCCGTCGATCACTAACTGGGAGCTGCTGCCGCCGCTGCTCATCGCGGGACTCGGCAGCGGGTTCTTCATCGCCCCGAACGCGCAGTTCATCGTCGCGACGGTCGACCGTGCGGAGGCCGGCGCCGCGAGCGGTGTCGTCGGCGTGATGCAGCGGGTCGGTGCGGCTACCGGCATCGCCGTGATCGGCAGCGTGCTCTTCGGCAACCTCGTCGTCACCGGGCCGGGGAAGGACGCGCTCGCGTCCGCATTCACGAGTGCTGCGACGGATGCGATGGCCGTCAGCGCCGCGTTCAGCGTGCTGGCGCTGCTGCTCGTCTTCGTGCTGCCCAAGCGGGTCGACGCGCGCTTCTAGAGCGGCGGCATCCGCCCGTCGCCAGGTCTGCGCCGGGACCGTTAGTCGAGAGTGCCCCTTCGTTTCACGCGCGTTCGACGGGCGGATGCGGCGGGTCAGCCGACTCGGGTGAGCTCGGTGAACGACATGGTCGCGTTCGACCCGTTGATGCAGGTTTGGTAGAGCAGGTCGTAGCCGCGCGGGATGGCGTCGGTGCGTTCGGTGTTGGCGTTCAGGATCGCGACGACCGGGCCGACCCGGTAGGTGCCCGACCGCACCCCGGTCAGCGCGATGATCGTGCCGTCCGCCGGAAAGTGCGACCCGCCGCACGACCAGTGCTCGGCGATCACCGCGACTCCGTAGTTGCCGCTGAGGTCGACGGCACCCTGGCAACTGTCGATCTCGGCCTGCCAGCCGCTCGTCCAGACGTACTTCGTGTAGGTGGGTGCGCCCTGCGCGGCGGCGGATGCTGCCGCTTCCGCCTCCGCAGCGGCCTGCGCGGCCGCGGCGACCCGTGCCTCCTCGGCAGCAACGGCCGCGGCCTCGGCGAGCCTCGCCTCCTCCGCAACCCGGGCGACCTCGGCAACCCGGGCGGCTTCCGCGACCCGCGCTGCCTCCGCGACGCGGGCGACCTCGGCGATGCGCGCGGCTTCCGCGATCCGATCCGTGTGCGCGGCGGCGGACTGCGTGGCGCCGAACGCGAGCCGGGCGACCGCCCCGGCGAGCCCCTGCGGCGGGGACTGCCACTCGACGAGACCTCGAGAGGCCCCTTTCCGGTCGAGAGTGACCGGTGCAAAGGTCACTCTCGACCGGAACGGTGTCCGCTGCAGATTCGCGTACCGGCCGGAGCTGACAGCGGAGCCGACAGCAGCGCCCGACGCCGACGCGGTGCCGGAGCCGGGCGCGACGGCCGCCGACGCGGAGGCGGAGTCGGGTGCGGGGGCATCCGCTGTCATGCGGGCGGCGGCAAGCGTGGGCGTCGCCGCGACGAGCACGAGGCTCACGGCCCCGGCCACCCGGGCGCACCGGCCGACCGCTCGGCGGAACCACGATCGGTGGTGTGGCGCGTCCATAGCAACCTGCCCGTGCCGCCCCGGTTCGGGTGGGGACGGCCCAGTCAGTAAATCCCGGTCAGCGGGACGTGACTACCCCTCAGTTTCTTCCCCGAACAGGGGTATTATGCCGCGCTGGCGGCGCCGGACCCGGTGCTGAGGTGTCGCAGATCGACCTTCGCAGGCCCGGGGAACCTCGATCTGCGACACCTCACGCACCCGCGTTATGCCGCGGCGGGCTCCGCAGGGTCGGCGCGCAGGGCGGCCACGATCTCGAGCGAGCGGATGCGCCCGGCCAGTGTCGCGGACTGCGCGCTGAGCATGAGCTCGTCGGCCCCGGTGGCGGTGAGGAGCGCGCTGAGCCGCGCATCCACCTCGGCGGGTGTGCCCACGGCCTGGCGGCGGTTCCGGGAGGCCACGAACGCGAGGTCATGCTCGGTGAACCGGTAGGCGAGCGCCTCCTCGAGCGACACCGGCGCGGGTTTCTTGCCCTGGCGCATCCGCAGGAAGGTGATCAGCCCGGGCAAGGCCTCCCGGCGCACGACCTCCGGGTCGTCGTCGCTGATCAGCCCGACCGCGATCATCGTGTGCGGGGCGGCCAGGAACGCGCTCGGCTCGAAATGTGCCCGGTACAGGTCGAGGGCCTCCTCGGTATGCTCGCCGGCGAAGTGGTGCGCGAACGTGAACGGCAGCCCGAGCGCCCCGGCGAGCTGCGCGCTGAACCCGCTCGAGCCGAGCAGCCACATCTCGGGTGCGTCGCCGAGCCCCGGGTAGGCGGTGATGTCGCGCAGGGGATTGTCTGCGGCCATGCCCCCGTGGAAGAACCCGATCAGGTCGACGAGCTGCTGCGGGAAGTCGTCGACGCCGAGCCCCTCGGCGCTCCGCCGCAGGGCGAGCGCGGTCGCGCCGTCGGTGCCGGGCGCGCGCCCGATCCCCAGGTCGATCCGGTCGCCGTAGAGGGCGTGCAGGGTGCCGAACTGCTCGGCCACGACGAGCGGGGCATGGTTGGGCAGCATCACGCCGCCGGACCCCACCCGGATCCGCGTCGTCCGCGCCGCGATCCCGGATATCAGCACGGGCGGCGCGCTCGAGGCGATCGCCGGCATGTTGTGGTGTTCGGCCACCCAGAACCGGTCGTAGCCGAGGTCCTCCGCACGTTGCGCCAGGCGGATGCTGCCGGCCACCGCCTCCGCGTTGGTGCCGCCCGCGGGGCGGCCGGCCAGGTCGAGCACGCTAATCGGCAAAGTCTTCATCGCCTGTTCCAACCTCGTTCGACCATGCCTGATTCCCGCTTTCCGGCCTTCCACGGAGCATAACTCCTGCACATTTCCGAAAAACCCCGCACTGGGCACGTTTTCGACCCGTTCGGCAGAATCTGCAGGAGTTATGCCATTCCTGAGAATCTCTCTAAAACCGGTGGGATCCGCCGTGAATTGGATACAGTAAATCACGCACTGCAACACGATAGGCCCGGCTATGAACCATTTAAGTGACCACACCCTCAGGGATGCCGGAACCACGTCGACCAACGCGGAGGGCGAACGCGCCGACCAGGACCCCGTCCCCTCTCATGCGTTCCGGGCCATGGCCTTGCTCGATGTACGCGGACTCACCGTGACCACTACCCGCCAGGTCACACCCGACCGCACTGAAATGCCCCGTGTCACAGAGGTGTCCCGCGTCGCCCTCACCCTCATGCAGGGCGAGTCGCTCGCCCTCGTCGGCGAGGCAGGCAGCGGCATGACCGCGACGGCCCTCGCTATCGCCGGCCTGCTTCCCCTGGACAAAACCGTGACGAACGGGTCGATCCTGTTCAACGGCCAGGAGCTCGTCGGCCTGAAACGCCGCGCCCAGGCCCGGCTCCTCGGCGCCAACATTGGATACCTCCCACCCGACCTGCTGGGGTCTCTCGACCCCACCCGCACCATCCTCAGCCAGCTCGCAACCCCGCTCCGGCGACGTCTCGGGCTCGATCGCCCCGCCGCCCGCGAGCGCGCCCTGAAGGCCCTCGCGCGGGTCGGCCTCGACAATTCCGACGTCGTCGCCCTCTCCTACCCGGGCGACCTCTCCCCCGTCGTCGTGCAGCGGGTCGCGGTCGCCGCGGCGCTGTCCTTCGACCCCGAGCTCCTGATCGCCACGATCCCCGCCGACCCCGCACACGCACGCCCCCTCGCCGACCTGCTCCGCCTCGTGCGGGCCCTGCAGAGCAAGCACCAGTTCGCGCTCATCCTCGTCACCGACGACGTCGGCATCGCCGCAGAGTGCTGCGAACGCATAGCCGTGCTCCAGGCCGGGCGCATCGTCGAACAGGGCGCGGTCGACGAGCTGTTCGCGTACCCGCAGCATCCGCATACCCAGCGGATGCTCGACGCCCGCCAGCCATACGGCTTCGGCCCCGAAGACCTCGCCGCCAGGACAGGGGCCGACGTGCTGGAGGTCGTCGCGCTGCACTCCATGGGCGCCTCGGCGTACTACCACGACGCCGGCGCCCTCGCCGGCTAGCGTCGGCGCGTCAGCGGGTACCCAGCGACACCATCCGGCACCGGACGAATTCGACGGACTTTTTGCGTTCTGAACCGGTTTGAGCGCCGTCCCACGTGTCGAGAATCGAAAAACTCCGTCGAATTGGTTCGCTGTCGCGCGGATTCCAGCGGGCGACCAGCCGGGAGGCATACAGTGGACGGATCGATGGTGACGTGGTCCACAACCCGACGCCGTCGGACCGGTCGCTCACCCGCTCTGTTCCCCGGGAGGTGCTGTGGTGTTCGACACGATCACTGACCGGCAGGGACCGCCCGTCCCCACACCGGCCGGGCACCGGCATCCGCTGCTGCGCCGCTGGGTGATCGCCCTCGCCGTCGTCTACGTGGTCGCCCTCGCCCTGATCGCGTTCTGGCCGGTCCCGGTCGACCGCAACATCGACGGCCCGCTGCTGCAGCTCATCGACTGGCTGCACCGGCACGGCGCCCCCGGCTGGTTCCGCTACAGCACCGTCGAGTTCGGCGCGAACATCGTGCTCTTCATCCCGGTCGGGGTGTTCATCGTGGTGCTCTCCGGCGCCCGGCGCTGGTGGTGGGCCGTGCTCGTCGGATTCGCCGCGAGCTGCACGATCGAGCTCGGCCAGCTGCTCTTCCTTTCCAGCCGTTTCGCGACCCTCAACGACGTCATCGCCAACACGACCGGCGCCGTCGTCGGCGCCCTCCTCGGCGTCCTGCTGCTGATCCTCGCCGAGATCGCCCGCCCGCGCGGCTCAGCCGCGCGAGCCGCTAACCCGCACTAGCGCTGAGCGCCGTTTTCCGCCCAACGCCCGAGCGTCCCGCTGCGCAAATGAATGATGGCGAACTTCGGGCGCAACCTCCCGGTTAGTCCGCCGCACCCGACAAGATACAACGCCTGAAGGAAGAAATCGCGAGTCTAGATTCCCAAGTTCAGGTTGTCGACCGCATCCTTCGCTCCTTGCCGCGCAACGTGGTCGAGAAGTCGTCTGACCTCATCAATGGGCGGGTAGACGGAGTCGTAGGTAATCGGTTGAGGGAGATGTGCGAGTCTCTCCCTAAGTTTGCTTTTCCATTTTCGATTGATGCGCAGCGACCAGCCATAGGCGCTCCAGCTGCTTGCATTCCGTGGCCTCAGGCCGACTGCTGGAAAGTTGATCGTGAGCGTGCAGACCCTTCGAAAGTCACTCGCAGCTAGTGTCTTGCCATGGCCGACATCTGATGACTTCTTCTTCCAATAGACGGGGTAGTCGCCCCCGCTGGAGTAAAGTCCGCCCACGAGGAATGTTCCCTGCTGTGCGCGCATGCGCGCATCAAGGGGTGTCATCGGGAGGTGCCACACCTTTGTCGACCAGTTTCTTCGATCTGAAGTCCTGCCGATCCAATCCGTCCACGGAAGGCGTGTTCCGGCGGCTTCTGGTGCTGGAAGTTCATCATCATCGTTCCGAACGGTGAAGAGGAACACTCGGCCGTCCTCAGAATCATTCTTTTCGCACGCGAAATAGAGAGAAACCAGCGGCGAAGCGGACACGTCGAGAAGCCGAGTCGGCGAGGAATGGTGCTGAAGGAGGCCGAGAGTCTCCAGGTTTGAGAGTCCAAGCCCAATTCCATTGACGCGTGCAGCCTCGAGTACCCGGATCTCCGCCTCTGCAAGAACAGACTCGGCACGGTACTTCTGCTGCGCGGTCGAAGCTTCTTGAACCTTTTCGATCTCTTGCTGCGCAACGCGATAGAGACTCGAATTCACTCCATGTACCGCTCGGCTCTGACCTCTGAAAAGCAGAGTGCCTTCATCGAGATTGAAGCCGGCGAGCCGCTCTTCGTTTGTAAAGAAGTCCCAGATATCGTCAACTGATTTGAAGCCGTCATGGAGGTTGAGCCTGCGCTCGTCCAAGAAATCCTCAACTGAGAAGGCATCTTCGGCATTGTCGTGCGACAATCCGCTGATCTCGGCGTTATACATAGTCAAAATCTATCGCCTGATCAGCCACCTGAATGCCCTGGCGGCGGGCACGACTCCCGGCGAGTCCGGCGCCCACTAGCTAGAGGGTTCGCTCACCAGCCGCCGACCGCATCGTCACGACTACGACTACGACTACGACTACGACCTACGGCACCGGCGCCACGGTCTGCATGGTCTGGTACTCCGGCTCGAAGGTATCGAGGGTGTCCGTCTGGAACGCGTGCTGCACCACCGACAGCTTCGCCAGGTCGAGGTGCACGATCGACTGCCCGTCGCTCGTCACCCCGATGCCCTTCGTCGGCGCCGTGAAGAAGGTGAAGTCCGTCGAGCGGATGCTGGCCAGCGACCCCGCCAGAACGGTCAGGTAGTCCACGTTGAGGCCTTCGTCCACGGCAACGAACGGGCGCACCGCAGACAACAGGGCGGACACCTTGCCGGGGTCGGTCAGCGTCTCCCGCTGCATCGCCTTGGTGAGCGTGGCCCGCATCACGAGCTGCTGGTTGCGCACCCGCTGGAAGTCCCCGTCGGGGAACGCGCGCCACTCGCGCGCAAAGGCAAGAGTCTCGTCGCCGGTGAGGTGTTGCATCCCGGACGGGTAGTAGTGGTCACTCGCCGACGACTGGAACCCGACCGGGTTCAGGATATCCACCCCGCCGAGCGTGTCGGTGAGCCCCTTGTACCCGGCGTAGTCGACGAGTGCGACGTGGTCGATGCGGGTTCCGATGAGTCCCTCGATCGTCTGCACGGCGAGCGGCACGCCGCCATAGGAGAGCGCCGCATTGATCTTGTCCGAGCCGAACCCCGGCAGGTCGAGCCAGCTGTCGCGCAGAATCGACATCACGTAGACGTGGTGCCGGTCCGCCGGAATGTGTACAACCATGATGGTGTCGGAGCGCTGTTTGCTGATGTTCACGAGCGAACCGTTGACTTGATCCCAGGTGTCCGAGCCCAACAGCAGGATGTTCTGCGCCCCGGCGGCGAGCCCGGTCGAGACCGGCGGTCGGGCGGCCTCCGCCGGAAACGGGTCGGACAGGGTGGGGAGTTTGAGGTCGAAGAACCGCCCGACGATGGAGCTGATGCTCGCAACTCCTGCCGCAGCCGCGAGCATCAGGACGATCACAATGGAGGTGACCCGCCACACCCCCGACGGCTGGCGCACGGCCGCCTCCGTCACGATTCTCGATTCGGGTTCGACACGGTGGGCCTCCAGCAGTCGCAGTACACAAGCAAGACAGGGACAGTGCAAGGAACGGTGCGGTTCAGGTGCAAACAATATAGCCCGGGCGGCAACCCCCTGTCCCGGCCCCGAACGCCCGAAAAACCCCCGTAAACGGGGGACGACACGCCGTCTATCACCGCGTAATGACGCCGTAACCTTTCTTCAATAACCTGAGTGTCATGACCACGAAGATAACCAAAGCCGTCATCCCCGCCGCCGGGCTGGGTACGCGCTTCCTGCCTGCGACCAAGGCCATGCCCAAGGAGATGCTCCCGGTCGTCGACAAGCCCGCGATCCAGTACGTCGTGGAGGAAGCCGTCGCCGCCGGCCTCACCGACGTGCTCATGATCACGGGCCGCAACAAGAACGCGCTCGAGAACCACTTCGACCGCATGACCGAGCTCGAGGACCTGCTCGAGAAGAAGGGCGACCAGGACCGCCTCGCCAAGGTGCGTTTCGCCACCGGACTCGCCGACGTGCACTACGTGCGCCAGGGCGACCCGCTCGGTCTCGGCCACGCCGTATTGCGTGCAAAGATGCACATCGGCCACGAGCCCTTCGCCGTGCTTCTGGGCGACGACATCATCGACGACCGCGATGTGCTGCTGTCCAAGATGCTCACCGAGCAGACCAAACGCAACGCCACGATCATCGCCTTGATGGAGGTCGAGCCCGAGGCCATCCACCTCTACGGTTGCGCCGCCGTCGAGACCACGGACGACCCCGACGTGGTGAAGGTGACCGGCCTGGTCGAGAAGCCTTCCGCAGCGGATGCCCCGTCGAACCTGGCCATCATCGGTCGCTACGTGCTCCGCCCCGAGATCTTCGAGGTGCTGCAGAACACCAAGCCCGGCAAGGGCAACGAGATCCAGCTCACCGACGCCTTGCAGGTGATGGCGGTCAACCCGCAGTTCACCGGCGGCGTGTACGGCGTCATCTTCCGCGGTCGCCGCTACGACACCGGCGACCGGCTCGACTACATCAAGGCCATCGTGCAGCTCGCCGTCGACCGTCCCGACCTCGGCCCGGACCTCCGCGTGTGGCTACAGGAGTTCGCCGCGACCCTCGAGTGACGCGAAGGGGTTCCCGCAACCTCTTTCACGGGTGCACAAGAACGAATTCATTCCATCGACATTGCGGTTTGTTATCGTTCAGCGGGTTCATAGCTCCTCGACAGTAGTCTGGCCAGAGATTCGCTGAAGCAACGATTCCGTTAACACCGCCGATCGTCCCAAGAGGATTCAGAATGTCGTCATCGCTCCCCGAAACGCAGCCTCCCGACCCCGACTCCGTCCGTTCTGCACGGCAGATCGACCTAAACTCGATCCACCCGCTCCTTCTCGAGAAATTCGGCACGCCGAAAGCGCTGCCGAAGGCGATTTCGGTCTACTTTCCCGAGCACGGCTGGGATCACTCTATGAAACGTGAGGTCCTCAACCTGGGACTCGTCCGCAACCTCCGTTCCAACGGAGCCACGCTCGTCGTCGCGAAGTGGAGGAGGATCGAGCGCCAGTTCACTCTCACCGCGCTCGATTTCCCGGTCGGCTAGTGCCGCCCTTGTCGAATCAGACGGAAGCGGCCGCGAGCTTGGGGATGAGCGTCTCCAGGAACGCGGCCGTGTCTTCCCAACCCTCGACAGCGAAGCACTCGACCCCGAGTGCGAGCACCGGGTAGTCGTTGCCGTCTTCGTCGAGGCGGTCGCCCACGAAGAGCATGTCGTCGAGCGGTACACCGGTCAGCTGGGCAAGCTTCTTCATGCCGTAGGCCTTGTCGATGCCCTGTCGGGTGATGTCGACCGAGGTGGAACCCCCAGAGCGCACCTCGAGGTCGGGAAGAAGCGCCTGCACGGCCTCACGCAGTGTATTCTTCTTGCTCCCTGTCGGATCCCAGGCGACCTTGGACGCGACCGGTGCGACCTGACCGAGCGCCGAGAACGTGATCTGCGAGCCGCGGTCCTCCAGAATCGGACCCCAGGTGTCGCTTTCCCAATAACCGAGTTCTCGGGCCGTGGTCTCCACGGCCACGAGCGCACGCGACTTCTGGTCGTCGGTGAGGTACTCCGCGTAGATCTGAGTCCAGTCGCCGCCCTGATGCAGGTAGTACTGCGTGCCGCACGTGGGCATCAGGTGCAGTCGGGCGAGTGCCGCATCATCGACGTCGATGAGGTTGTCGATGAGCTGCATGTGGAACTGACCGATCTGGCCACCGGAGATGACACACACCTCGGCGACACCGAGCAGGCGCACCATCAAGTCGGCCATCCGCGGGTCGATCGGGGACTTGGACGCCGCAAGGGTGTCATCCAGGTCGAAGGCGACCAGGCGGGGAAGAGTCGTCATGAGTGTGCTGTGTTCCTTACTGAAACGTTCGGCAGTCGTACGGGACCGGTTATGGACGCCCCAGACCATGGTACGTCCACCCGGAAGACCGCCACGCGGCCGGGTCGAACGAGTTTCGCCCGTCAATGACGATCTTGTTCTTCACCAGGTTGCCAACCCAGTCCGGGTCGAGGTGCCGGAATTCGGGCCACTCGGTCACGAGCACCACGGCGTCCGCGCCGCGCAGAGTCTCCTCCAGATCGGTGGCGTACGTCAGCTGCGGATGACGGGCCCGTGCGTTCTCAATGGCCTGCGGGTCAGTCGCGACAACCTTCGCGCCAAGACCATGCAGTTGCACCGCGACGTCGAGCGCCGGGGAGTCGCGCACATCGTCCGAGTGCGGTTTGAAGCTGAGCCCCAGTACGGCTACTTTCGCGTTGTACGCGCTGCCGCCGAGCGCCGATACGGTGAGGTCGATCGCGCGCTGACGACGCCGCAGATTGATCGAATCGACTTCCTTGAGAAAAGCGACCGATTCACCGCGACCCAGCTCTTCGGCTCGGGCCGTGAAGGCGCGGATGTCCTTGGGTAGGCAGCCGCCGCCGAATCCAACGCCGGCGCCCAGGAAACGTCGTCCGATGCGGCTGTCGTAGCCGATCGCATCGGCGAGCTGGGTCACATCGGCACCGGTCACCTCGGCGATTTCGGCCATGGCGTTGATGAAGCTGATTTTGGTGGCAAGGAACGCATTGGCCGCGACCTTGACGAGTTCGGCCGTGGCGAAGTCGGTGATCACGAGCGGAGTCCCCGCGGCAAGTGCGGCGGAATAGATCTCGTTGAGCAGAGCAGTAGCGTGTTCGCCCAGGTCACCGGCGGCGACACCGTAAACGAGGCGATCGGGGCTGATGGTGTCTTTCACGGCGAAGCCCTCACGGAGGAACTCCGGGTTCCACGCGAGCGTCGCCCCGGTTCCGGATGCCTCCACAATGCCAGCGAGGCGGCTCGCGGTCCCGACCGGGACGGTGCTCTTGCCCACGACGAGGTCACCCTCGCTCAGGTGCGGAAGGAGCGCCTGGACTGCGGCGTCGACGTACGTGAGGTCCGCCGCGTAACTGCCGGGCTTCTGCGGGGTTCCAACGGCCACAAAGTGCACCCGGGACCCGGCAACCTCGGAAATATCCGTGCTAAACCGGAGCCGGCCCGTGGCCATCGCCGAGGTCAGGATCTCCGGAAGTCCGGGTTCGAAGAACGGGGGGAGCCCGACGGCGAGTTGCGCGATCTTCTTCGCGTCGACGTCGATGCCGACCACCTCGTGCCCGAGTTCGACCATCGCCGCCGCGTGCACGGCACCCAGGTAGCCACAACCAATGACGGATATCTTCATGCGCGCAGCTCCATAGAGAAAAGCCTAGCGGCGTAGAAACGCGAGGCTCGGATAGGCCGCAGGCTTCGCGAGAGAAAAACCACCCGTCTCCCTCCGAAGAAAGGCCCCGGACAACGTCCGGGGCCTTCCCAATGGGTCACTTCGTGGCCATCGAATTCACACCACCTCGGACGACGTTGCCCCGGTCAGCGCTGCGCGGCGAGACGACTACGGCGTACGAAGCGCAGCACAACGACGAGCGCCACACCAAGGAGCAGAGCGCCTGCGGCAGCCCAGAGAAGGAGAAGAGGCGTGGTGTAGCCGGTGTTGGCCAGGCCAGTTCCCGTGTTCGTCGCGGTGGACGCCGAGTCAACGGCCGTAACCGTGATGGATGCGGCACCGACGGTGCCGGACGTGAGACCGGTCGCAGTCAGCGTATAGGTGCCGGTCGCGTCCGACGGCAAGGTGACGGCGACCTTGACCGCTCCAGTGGCTGAGGTGCTCTTGACCAGAGTGGCCGTTGCGGCCTTGACGATAGAGAGGGTCGCGAGCCCGGATCCCGTGCAGGAGAAGGAAACGTCTTCGCCGGGAGTGAAAGAACCGTCGGTGAACTCAACGTCGACGGTGTCCCCGGGCTCGGTGGTTCCCGAGACGAGGACGTGATCGTCGGCAACGTAGCCCGCAGCGTTCGCTGCGGCCGGTACTGCGAAGATGGCGAGGACTGCGAGTGCAATCACCGCGAGGGTCTTTTTTACCATGATGCATTCCCTGCCCTGGATCAGATGTACGTCGCCGACACTGGCTGACCTCGGCTGAGGCTACCCCCACTTTAGGGTACATTCCCAGCGGATTTCCAGTTGTTCTGTTTCAAGCGAGTGAACATTTCGTTCCATTGCCTGCAACCGACCGGGCGCACACTGACGCCTGCTGTGCGACGTGGTCTACGCCCCCACGAACACCAAACGGCCCCGCACCGAGGTGCGGGGCCGTTCTAGGGGGGAAACCTCGAAACCCGTCAGGACAGGTTCCGAACGAGGGTGTTACGCGTTCGCGCGCTGGCGACGAACGATGCTCATGACGACGACGAGTGCGATGCCGAGGACGAGAACGCCGACGGCGCCCCAGATGAGGAGCACGGGAGCGTTGTAGCCGGTGCTGGCGAGCGCCTGGCCGGTGGTTCCGGCGTCAGCGGCAACGATCGTGATCGAGGCGGTGGCGATGTTGGCCGAGGTGACGCCCGTTGCGGTGACCGAGTAGGTGCCGGTCGCGTCGGCCGGCAGCTTGACGTTGACCGAGGTGGCGCCGGTGGCGGACGCGACCTTGACCAGGGACACGGTGGCAGCCTTGACTGTGGAGAGAACGACGGTGCCCGAACCCGTGACGGCGAAGGAAACGTTCTCGCCGGCCGTGAAGGAACCAGCGGCGAAGTTCGCGACGACGGTGCCGCCGGCAACCTCGGCACCTGCAACGGTCACCTTGTCAGCAGCAACGTAACCAGCGGCGGTAGCCGCGGTCGGTACTGCGAAGAGTGCGAGGACCGCGAGTGCGACGACCGCGAGAGTCTTTTTTACCATGGTGAGATTTCCCCCAGTTAGCTGATGAAATATGTACCGACGCTGAGCGCGCCTAATAGGAACGTTTCTTACCTTAGGGTAAATTCACAGCCAATGTCTCCCCCGGGTGTTTCTTGTACGTGAATTCCCGGAGTCATTTGGACAGCCAGCGGAGCGGCCGAAGGCTTCTCGCCGAGCCAGCCGAAGTGCAGAACCGTGCTCTGACCAGGTGCTAGTTCGACTGTGACCGCGCTCACCGGGTAACCAGCATCGGTGCCCGGGTGGTAGCCCACAGCGGCGCCGTCCCGCGTCATTCCCAGGTTTTCCATGCCCGGCGCGCCGTAGGCCGAGACAATTGTCTTCACATTTCCTCGGGGCACCCCGTAGACGTCGCCGCCGGTGACGTAGTCGGAGAGCCTGGTCGCGGCATCCGCCGGAGCGGTATTCGTCAGCGTGACGGTGACCCCATAATTGGGGCGCTCATCCTTGCGGCACGTCGCTTGTCCGAGGCCAACTTTCATGTCAAGGTACACCCCCATTTTTGCGCCAGTGCCGTCATTGAGGTATACGCCGAACCGGGTAGCGCTTGCGTCGCTCACCGGAAGGCCGCCGGCGAGAGTCGTATCAGCGAGCACAGCCTGGTCTTCCTCGTGCGCGCTCCAGACCAGCACCCGGTGCTCACCGCCCGCCTGGGCCAGCGCGGTGATGAGAGCGACCGGGTCGGCGTTCCCACTCGAGACCGCCGAGAAGACGGATGACGCGGCGGCCGCGAAGAACTTGTCCTGGTCGGTCGGATTCTTGTAGCGGGCATAGACATCGCTCAGTAATAACTGCACCGCATTGTCGGCCGACAGCACGTCGCCGGTGGGCAGCGTGATCGGCCCGGTGGCCCGGAGCAAGTAGCTCAACGCGACCGGGTCGATGGAGACGACACCGTCGGCCTCGACGCCGAACTGCCGCTTCCACATCTCCCGCGCTAATGGTCCTGTCTGAGCAAAGTCGGGGGTGAAGTTGACGTCCTGTATGTACTGTCCGGTGATCTCGCCATAAAGACCTCGGGTCTCTTCCGCCAGCGGGAGCACGGGCGTCTTATAGAGCGGGAAGTCCGTGCTGGATGACTGCTGCGCGAGCTTGATCTGCCCGCCCTCGGTGTGAATGAGAGCCACGGCGCCGGCAATTCCACCCGTGGCCCGCAACTCGGCCGGGTTCTGGAATAGCAGCACGTAATTGCGTGGTCCGGATGCCCCCAGCATGCTCGGCACCAGGCGTACCGCCCGGTCCACATCATCGACGCTCCCAGCCGCCTTCGTGACCGCACTCGCCAGCTGCTCGGCCGCACCACGCACCATCGGTAGGGTCGCCGAGGTGTCGATCGCTGCGACCTGCACTGTGGCCGAAACCAGGGCTGTGTTCGCCGCAGCGAACTGGGACTGAGCATCGACAAGCGGCTTGAGGTTGATTGCGCCGTTCACGGGCTTGAAGTCGCCCAGCGTGACCGCCCCGGCGACCTGGGCGAGCGGCGTGACGGCATTCTGCGCCACGCCGTCGACAACCGCGGCTAGTTGCCGCACCGCGACGAGATTCGGTCCCAGAAACGGAACAACCTCAAAGGCCCGCCAAACCGGATCGCTCGTCAGGCTCGCTGCGCTGGCCGCATGTCTGCTGAGCTCGTCCGCAGTCGCGCCAGCAGACGGTCCATCGCCGGACACTACCTGGTCTTGAATCTTCGAAGCGAGCGGGATGGCACTTTCGAGTTCGCCCTTGGCGAGTACACCGCGCACTCCTACCCAGGCCACTGCGCCGATAGCGAGCACCGCAACCCCGGCGCCAACCCAGAGCACAACCCTGCGTGGTCGAGATCGGCGACCGCGACGGCGCGCGGCGGAGTGTGAGGGAGACATTTTCCCAGTCAACCAGACGTGTCAGCGAAGACTCGCCAACAGCTACTTTCCGAGTAAAGCCAGGTCATGGCGGGCCATGCGTGAAACGACTTCGGTGAAGCCAATGGTCGGTTTCCACCCCAAAACGCGCAAGGCCTTTCTCGCATCACCGCGCATCTCTTGGACGTCAGCCGGACGCACAAATCTCTGATCGACACCTACAAATGGCTCCCAATCGGTTATACCGACAGCTACGAACGCGGCCTCTACAAAGTCACGAACAGAGTGAGATATACCGGTGGCAATCACGTAGTCGTCAGGCTCCGAAGCCTGGGAGGCTCGGATAAGGGCGTCGACGTAGTCGGGTGCCCACCCCCAGTCACGCTTGACGTCCAGACTCCCGAGCATCAGTCGACCAGATACTCCGGCCACTATTTCAGCGGCGCCCATAGTGATCTTTCGCGTGACGAAGGTCTGGGGACGACGCGGCGACTCGTGGTTGTAGAGAATGCACGAAGACGCGTGCAATCCCTTCGCTCGATAAATCCTGACTCCATCGTGGGCATAAGCCTTGGCCACTCCGTAAGGAGAGATCGGCTTCACCGGAGTTTTCTCGTCTTGAGGTGCTGCGCGGGCGTTACCGAAGATCTCGGAACTGGATGCCTGAACGAAGCGAACATCCTTCCCGGTGCGCACCTGAAGCCGTAGGGAGGCATCCAGCAACGCCACCACAGCGACTCCACTGATGAGTCCCGTCGCAGCTGGCTTGTCCCAAGACGTCGCGACAGAACTGATGCCTCCAAGATTGAAGACGTAGTTGGGCTCGACGTCGCTGACGACGCGCTCAAGACCGACGAAATCGTTTAAGTCACCAAAATGAGTGATGACCCGGGCGTCGACGAACCGCTCGTTGTCTTGGCGCGCTTTTCGAACGAGCGCGTGAATCTCCCACCCTTGGGCAAGGAGCTGCTCCGAGAGGTAGCTTCCATCCTGACCGGTGATGCCGGTGATCAGTGCGCGCGGCAATTGAGTTGCTTCGCTAACGAGACAGGACGGCTTGCTCGGCAATGTCGTTCGTGACCATCATTCGAACCAGCTCTTCGAAGGGAACCTTGGGCTTCCATCCCAGCACTTCGCGAGCCTTGGTCGGATCGCCGATCAATAGGTCCACTTCGGCCGGTCGCATGAATTGGGGATCCTGAGTTACAAAAGGCGCCCAGTCGTCAACGCCGATCGTTGCGAAAGCAACGTCAAGAAGATCCCTAATCGAGTGAGTTTCACCTGTCGCCACCACATAGTCATCGCCCTCGGGCTGCTGAAGCATCCGCCACATGGCGTCGACGTAGTCGCCAGCGAATCCCCAGTCTCGCTTTGCGTCGATGTTTCCCAGGGTTACGCCCTTCTGAAGACCGAGCTCAATACGCGCGACGGCCTGGGAAATCTTTCTGGTGACAAACTCCGGCCCACGCCGCGGCGATTCATGATTGAAGAGAATCCCGCTGGACGCGTGAAGTCCATAGGACTCGCGATAGTTGATCGTCATGTAGTGGCCAAACACCTTCGCCACACCATAGGGAGAGCGTGGCCAGAGCAACGTTGTTTCCCGCTGAGGTACTTCCTGCACCTTGCCGAACATCTCCGAGGACGATGCCTGGTAGAACCGGACTTTGGACGCGTCGCCGGCCATATAGAGGCGCGTGGCCTCAAGAATATTCAGTACACCCTTGCCCGTGACGTCGGAAGTCATGGAGGAGTTTTCCCATGAGTATGCGACGAACGAAATCGCTCCCAGGTTGTAGACCTCGTCGGGCTGAGCGATCGATAGCACTCGCACGAGGCTCGAAACATCAGTGAGGTCACCATTCAGCAATTTCACGGCGGGGACTGTCCGACGGACAAGGTCAAGCTTCGGGTTGTTCTGCCCGCGAATGAGACCGTAGACCTCGTATCCCTTGCTCAAGAGCAGTTCGGAAAGATACAGCCCGTCCTGCCCAGTGATTCCTGTTATTAGTGCGCGAGGCATGACTCTCCGTTTGTGCGTTTTCTGGCGTAGCTATTAGGTCGTGGACTATCGCTTCGCTGCCAAGACGCAGCCCGCGTAAAGTTTGAATGTTCGGCAACAGAATAAGTCGCGAGGCTACTGGAACCTACATGCCGAATCCCATCCACTATGAAACATAGCCGACGAAATGATACGACGAAACCCGACTGACGGGCCTTGGTGCGGATGCATTTGCAAACGACACAAGAGCCCGAATTTCGCAGCCCTAGCGTTTCCTCGCCCTCGGGCTAAATGCTCAAAGTCCAGGACTGCAGAAACAGGATGTCATCCTGTTCACTTCGGCCTTACGATTTCGGTGTTCGATCAAATCAGATTTGGCCGCCTCACCGAAATCATCGGGCCAACTCATTTTCGAATCGGAAACGCGCCGCGGAAAGATCTCCCCATTCCCTCAGGAATGTCAAAGACGAGTTGCGACTAGAGCGACCCTCTTTATCACTTCTAGACCGCGGCCGATCAGTCGGAGCGCCGCCCCGCGCACAAGATGCCCAGACTCGGTCTGATCGGCCGCTGACAACGCGCAAGTACCCCGTGTAGCGACCAAGATCAGCAACCATCGGTTAAGCCCTCGAAAGTTTGAAACACTCTGCCATTCAGCGGTGGTCATGTCACGGGAGACAGATGAACCCTGAAAGATGCTATTCAACCCATGAAGCCTGTACTTGGCCACCGTCTCAGGAGTAAAACCCAAGGCGCTGACGCACAACAACCTCAAATAGAAATCTCGATCTTCAACCCGGAGCCGCTCATCGTATTGGCCAACTCCTTCTGCACTATAGGCCGACCGCCTTGCCATCATGGCAGGACCCGGCACCGACCATTTCAGAATTAGTTCGCGTGCTATTCGTCGCGGATCCCGCAGGCTTGGAACGTGCGCTCGATGCAGGCTCGAGAGAGCGCTTGCTGCCGTTATGCGGCCAGCGCTGTCGATAACGCTGCAGTCCCCAAAGACTGCGAGCCATTTCGGATGGAGCTCGAGCGCGGCAACCCGGATCCCAATGCCGCCTGGTTCAAGTGCATCATCACTACCCAAGATCACGACGTACTGTCCTAACGCCATTCCAACCAGCGTGTTGAGGGTGCGGGTTATTCCCTCATTGGGCTGCTGCCGGACCTCCCCTCGGCTCAACATATGGCTGTTCTTTTCCATCCAAGCGGAGGCGCGTGGGAACGTTGCATCCGTCGAACCGTCGTCGATAACCAGGATTTCTAGAGGGGCGTATCCGCTCGCTGCGACGCTGTCCAGGCAAGCTTCGATGTATTCCTGGTGATTGAATGCCGGCACAAGAACACTCACCAAGGGAGTTACCGAAGGCTCAATCTCAGAATTCACGTCACCCAATGTAGTCCACATCGACCGCCGATCGCCTTTCGACCTTGCGCCATGCGTGAAGTGTGAATGCTGATGCGATTGACACAATTGATGCTACAAACGATCCGACATAAATCCCGACTGTCGAACCATTCTCTAGGCACCAAAGAGTGACGCCACCTGCGACGAGAAGCACAAGAATTAGCAGGGCAGCACTTCGCTGAAGAACGAATCCGCTCTCGCGGTGCGCCAGCCAAAGCGTGACCGGAACGTACACAGCATAGGAACCGACGTATGCAATGCCCATTGCGGCAAGATCGCTCTGTAACGCGAGCGGGATGCCCAAAAGTAAGTAGCAGACATTGAAACTTAGTTCAGCGACGAAATACGCCCCTCGTGCCTTTCGCGCCAGCAACAGGAAAGCAATCGCCCAACCTACGATCTTTAGAACGTCGCCTAGTAATTGCCAACGAAGAATGCTTGTTGCCGATTGAAAATCTGCGTCGTACAAAATGTGCAACACCAATGGTGAAAGGACCATCATCCAAAGTAGAACTGGGGCGCCCAAGAGTAGTGCGACGCGAATTTGCTTGTCGACGCTCGAGTTCAGAATGCGCGGATGATTAACCTGCTTGCTGATTCTCGGGTAGTACTCGACCGCGAGTGCCGTAAGCACAAATCCCAAATAGAGCCCGGTAATCGTCCACGCGGCTTGAAAATAGCCGACGATTTGTAGCCCTTGTGTCTGCTGGAGCCAAATGCGAACAATCAGCTGCGCGGCGCTCCCCACCAAGAGTCCGACCATGACGACTCCCCCCAAAAGGAACATGCTCCGAAGTTCCGGCCACCATTGGCTGAAATTCGGACGGGGGATTGTCCGCGGGTCCCTGAGGAGAAACCAGCCGCTACACGCGAGAGTTGCAATTGGCGCGGCAGCCAATGCCGCGATGAGGCCGGCCTGACCGGAAATGAAGACGGCAGCGATCGTGACTACGGTTCCGACAGCAGAACCCAATGCATTACTCACGGCAAGGGCTCGAATACGCCCTGTGCCGTTCAGGAGAGCCAAGTACCCGCCAGACACAACCATGGAGCCGAGTGCAACACCCATCCATATCATCAACGCGGGTTCAACTGGTGCCGGAAACCAAGACGCGCCCAAGGTTAGACCCAAAGTAGCGACAATCAGCCCACCCGCGACTCCCAGCCAGTTTGAGCCGCGCAACAGCGCAAATCGCGTCAGCTGAAACTTCGCCTTGTCGCCACTCGCCGCCGCCGCCGCTTGAACACCGCTCGTGTTCAAACCAAGGCTGAACAGCACAACGCCGAAGGTTATTCCCGACGTGAGTATTCCTAGCAGTCCAACGCCGGTGGCACCGAGTTCTGTGGCAATAAATTTGTACCTAACAGCGCCGAAAGCTACGGTCAGCAGCGAGCTAAGCCCCACTACCACGGTAGCTTTCAGAATTCGTTCCATTCGCTAACCATATCCGCTGAGATCGAAGTCAGTCGCGACGATCACGCACTTAGTTCGCTCGTATTGCTAATTGCTCCTTTCGCCGCGCGCCAATCCGCGCAGCGGAAAGAGCCAAGCAGATGGCCCAACGAGAATATCCGGTCGACTCACGCCGCCCTACTCGCCGCATCGATCAATGGCCTGGCCCCGAGAGTCAACAGCACGCGCCGCCAGATGCGCAAATACTCACGCGGGCTCAGCTACTGATGAGTATCGATCGTCCTCGACACGAACAAATCAGCGCCACGAGCTATCGGGATTCGACTGGTTCGAGACGCCGGTAGAAGTAGTTGTGCAAATCAAATCTGGCTTTCGAGTGCAACAACTTCTCTCGAAAAGGAAACTAGGACTCAAGCCTCCCTGCCTTCCACGTCTTGAGCACACCATCAACGGCTCCTTCGAAAACAGCCGCGCCGCCTCTTAGATCGAAAACCCGAATCCGCGCAAGAATCAAGATAACAAGCCTAAACGGAAGCCCGAGAATCCAACCGCCCTTCCTCAAGAAAGCAAACTGAACCAAACTTTCCACATAGTAGCGGCGTACTGTCTCAGCGATTCCCCTTCCCGATGCGGAAAGCTCGTGGACAACTGATGCACTTTCGCAAACGCAAATTCCCCAACCGAGGTCTCTGGCTCGAAGACAATATTCAACGTCTTCCCAATACATGAAGAATCGCTCATCGAGGAGTCCAACACTCCTGATAGCGTCTGTTCTCATCAGGACTGCCGCCCATGTCAGATAATCCGGCTGTCCCGTTAGGCCAATCTGCCGAACTGACGCCCTTATGGGAGAAACTTGAGCGCCTAGCGTCTGGACAGATCCGTCCGGGTTAAGTATTTTGGGGCCACAAATCCCTAGGGAATCATCAAGTTTCATGCGGTGGACTAATGCCTTTATCGCTCCAGGCTCAACGACCGCGTCATTGTTGACCACAAAGACAAACTCTGCCTCGGAATCTAATACAGCCAGGAGCGCTGGATTGATTCCTGCTGCGAATCCAAGGTTCTTCTCGGATTCGATAATTGAAATTCGACCATCGTCCAGAAGTGGGCCCAGAGATGCGCGTAAACTGCCGTCGCTTTCATTGTCGGAAACAATAACGTGGTGTATTTCGGGCTCAGAGAGAAGACTCAGGACGCATGCCGTCGTGCGCTTCGTGTCACGCCAGTTGAGCGTGATCGCGCTCACAGTGCCCATCAATACTCAGCCAGAGTTTGCATTCGGAAAGTCCCCGATTCGAAAATACTCATCTGTTCCGCGCAATCCCCAAGATGATCTCTGTTGTTGCGTCCCAGCTAAAGCGAGCCGAATTTCTTACGCCTGCTTCAATCAATTTTTCCCTCAGACCAACGGATTCACGTAGTTCTGCCACCCTAGCCACTGCCTCTGACGGTGAATTAGAATTGAAATAGAGCACGGATGAACCGCCGACCTCGTGCATTATCGGCTCGTCTGAGCAAACGACCGGGCAACGACGCGTCTGCGCCTCCACGATAGGGAGCCCAAAGCCCTCGTATAACGACGGGAACACGAGCGCGACGGCGTGTTCGTAAAGCCAAGCAATTTCCTCGTCCGAGAGACGACCTGCAAAGATCAGGGAATCACTTGCAGCTGGATGCACGCGTTGCTTTCCGAAAACTTTGGCCTTGCCAGAAGCACCAACGATGACCGTGTTAACGCCTGCCTCGGCAAGCGCAGCTGACACGGGTACTAGATTTTTGCGAAGAGCCATCGTGCCCACGCAGACTACGAAAACCTCGGGGATATCGAGATCCGGCTTTCTGGGCGCTAGGTCTCGATAGTGGTCACTCCCGCATAGTGCAACAGTAAAGTGCTTTCGTCGGGTCCTGGTAACGTCTGAAATTTCAATTGCACTGAATTCCGAAATGGTCACCACCGACTTTGCCGTGCGAGCTAGCACTAGATACATGAATCGATACCACATTGAAAACGCCTTGCCGAAGGTATCGGGAAATCGAAAGACGCTTGCATCAAATAATGTTACGGTTTGGTTTCGCTTCGCCAGTGGCGCCGGACCACCAACGCTGATGAGGTGGTGGTTTCGAGCGAGCCAGGGTAGTGCAATCTGCTCGAACGCGTTTCCATCAAGTCGCGAGCGGACTACGCGACAATCACCAATCCAAGCCGGGATTGGGGCTGACTTCGGAATGAAGAGTGTAGCCGCGGAGCCGAGAGAACGTATAACGCGCTTCGACACTTCGGTCCCGTATCGTTCCGTGCCGGTCATTGGGTGCCCGATCCACTTACCGTTTATTCCAATCATCGGTTTGCGTCTACCCATCGGGTCATCTTTCTCTCAAATACGAGTTGGTCAAATTCCCACGCTCTGTCCACGCAGTCGGATGTCTTTAGAGAATCCACATTGTCAACTGCATTGCGCATCGACACAGGCTCAAACTCGTCCAGCAAAATTCCTGTCTTTCCATGTACGACCGTTTCTGAAGCCCCACCAATCGCCCGAGCAATAACTGGTGTGCCGGCAGCCATTGCTTCGACGGGCATTAATCCAAAGTCCTCGACTGGAGGGAAGACATAAGCCAGCGCTCTGACATATAGCTCTCGAAGCAACTGCGCACTCGGCCTGACGACGAATTGCACAGAAGCACCAGTGCGCTCCGCCAAGGCCTTGAGAATTGGGGCGTGGGGGCCATCGCCTGCCAGTACGACTGGAACACCCGCGGCCTTCCCAAGAAGAATGACATCTTCCAATCTCTTGTAGGGGATAAATCGGGATGCACCAAGCACATACACATCTGGTAGCGACTGGAGTATTCCTTCTTCAGCTGGCGTCCAGTCCTGTGCCTTGTTGGTGTAGAAAGCCACGTCCACAGGCGGATAAATGACTTGCGAGTCACGGTCCCATGCGGATTGGATCCTGGATCGGACAAACTCGCTTATGGAAGCAATAGACCGAGGTTCATTTGCTCTAGCCCGGTCAATTTTTCGAAGCGGAACTGATGCCACTCTGGCGCCAAATGAGGCGCCTCTCGTGTCGAGCTCGGGATTCCAAATGTACCGAGCAGGGGTGTACGCGTACACAATTTTAGGCGCCGACCGTGCAGCCCCTGAGAAGCGCACGTGGTGAGAGAATAGGTGCGAGCTGCACAGGATGAGGCCAGCATTGGAGCGACCAGAATATCTCCACGTCAGCGGCATTAGCGGAAGGGCCATAGCTTTGTTCCGCCGGAGCGGGGTCCTGGCTAGTATCGATTCGGACACTCGGCCTTGTTCAAATCGATATGGTGCATCGTTCCAAAGGCACTTAATCTGCGCGAGCGGATACAACGAGGCAATCGAATCCAAGACTTTTTCAGCCCCACCGTGAGCCTCAATCCACTCATGGACAATAATCTCAGGCATGGCGATTGCCCCCTCCAATTAGAAAAGCACTCAGCATCGAGGCCCGATGCAGGTCAGACTGCTTTGTCCAGGCCGAGTCTAACTTCTTGTCGTTGCATCAGCGGCTCGGAACCTACCGCAGGTTGCCTCCAACGAGCCGCAAAAATACCATGTTGCGTCCAAGGCAAGACCCTACTTTCGTGCGGCCACTACGGGTCAAAATGTTGGTGAGTCTGTTCACAACGAGTTGGAGATAGGGCCTGGCGTACTTATCTGATTGCTAAGATATCGCTGTGACAATATTGGGGGTTGCCTTTCTCATAGCCGCTGCAGCAACCCTGTTGTTACGACGTTCGGCGTATCCTTGGCTACTTGCGATAGCCGCGGCGTTTCCCTCATCGGCCGCAATCCTCTTAAACGACAATGCGATCAGCCCGTTCTATCTTTTGGCGATTCCTACACTATTTTGGTTTCTTTTTTTTGGCAGCCGAGTAGTTGGGCCGGGTGTGGGAGCAATCAAACTGTTCGTAGTTTGGGCAGTCTTCGTGACTGCCCTCAGCCCGATCATATTCGCCGGCATCCGGGTACTTAGCCCGCGGAACGGTATTGATACTGGGGTGCTTGACCCCGCCATCTTGGCTCCGGGAATTTCCAATGCGGCTCAAGCGTCATACTTGCTCATAGCAGTGGGGTTCGTGTTTTTCCTGGTAAAGAATCCGGCGACCATTCATTTGCCTGCCGTGACTTTCGGCGTTGGAACAGTACTCTCTTCAGCCAATCTCCTGGTCGTGCGGACAGGTGGGCGTTGGCCGTCTGAAGTGTTCGACACAGGAACGTCTATTTACACGAATGGTGACGTCGGCGGGATCTCAAGGCTGCGCGGAGTGTTCGCTGAACCGTCCCTACTGGCAGAATTCTCAATCGCGGCAGCCGTATATTTCTTTTTCATGTTCTTCTCAGCTCGAGGCAAAAGAAGGGTTGCTTACCTGATTCTTGCGGCACTCGCTGGAGTGAATCTGTCCGCCTCGATGACTGGAACGGGAACAGTCGCTGCCGTCATCGTAAGCGTTGCAGTTCTCGTCTACGGTGTCTCAAGATTCCTGACTCGTGGTCAAGGAGCGATGTTTGCCACGTTGGTAATTCTGGTTGGGGCCGTAGCCGTCCTGCTTTGGGGAGGTGCGGCGGCTAACTCGATTATCGGCATAGTAGGTGAGAAGATCGGAAGCCATTCGCAGATAACCAGGTCAAGCGCCGACCTTTTCTCAATCAGAGTGTCGAGCGATACCTACTGGATTGGTGCCGGGCTTGGGAGCAACAGGCCGTCGTCCTTTGCCATGATGCTTTTGTCCTGCGTGGGAGTTGTCGGACTGGCATCCTTCTTGTGGCTGGCTGCGCGCATCATCTGGCACGCTGGACGATTCGGAAGTGGACGCGCCATCGCGTGGGCACTCTTTTCTGTCCTCGTGGCGAAAGTAATTGCAACACCCGATCTTTCCTCACCAATCCTTTGGACCCTGATCGCCGCATGCGCGAGCGCGTGCTGGTCGATTGCCCCAAAAGCCCACCAAAAGAATCCGGTTATTCCAGTGCAGAGTTCGCAAATGGGCGATACCGGCCTGGACGACAAGGCGGTGCGTGCTTCGGCTTAATGCCAAAGACGCTTTTGGGGCCTGCCACTATTATCAGTGTCAACAACTGGCGGCTGTTGATCCCCTGGTGTCAAGCCCCGGGTTTATGGAGGCTCGAGTGAGCCCCGTAATCCACAGCTAGTGGACCCCCACCCGGCCTAGCCGGAACGCAGCACGGTCATCCGCGACCGGGCGCCGCGCCGACCGCTCCGACTCCGCATGTCCCAGAGCGCTCAGCTTCGCGTGGGCTCAGTCCGCACGGATCTTGCCCTGCGACGCGTCTGTCGACGCTCGTTGAATAGTAGGCATTTGGTGCTGACAGTTTCAAGCGGTCAACGCAACGCAGGCGGCGCTGAAGACCTCATGAGGATTCTGCCATCTCAGTGTTCTCCGCGGGCGGTTGTTGAGTTCTGCCACGATTTCCTCAAGTCTCTCTGTGTTGGTCAGGTTGAGATCGGTGCTCTTGGGCAGGTACTGGCGGAGCAGGCCGTTGGTGTTTTCGTTCGTGCCACGTTGCCAGGGTGAGTACGCGTCGCAGAAGAACACGGGAATCCCGGTCGCTATCGTGAAATCAGCGTGACGAGCCATCTCGTTGCCGCGATCCCAGGTCAGCGTTCGGCGCATGACAGCGGGGAGCTTGTTGAAGGTTTCGATGAGTGCCGCGATCACGATTTCACTTCTGGCGCCGTGCGGCAACGGGACGGCGATCAGGACGCGACTGTGCCGTTCGACCAAAGTCACGATGTGGGACGTACCGTAACGTCCCACGATCATGTCGCCTTCCCAATGGCCGGGTGTCTTGCGGTCGTTCGCCTCGGCCGGACGGTCCTTCAGGGGCACGAGGCCCGGTATCCGTGACTTCTTCCCACCGGAGGCAACACGCCGTTGCAGATGGCGCCGCAAACGCCGAGTCCGAAGCTGGGCGGTCAATTCCGCTTTGAAACCGGGCTGGGCCTGCACAAAGAGCGAGGTGTAGATCGTCTCGTGAGACACCCGCATCGCCGAGTCGTCCGGGAACTCCGCGATCAGGCGCTTCGAGATCTGTTGCGGAGACCAGCAGACCTGGAGTTTGGATTCCACGTGCTCGCGCAAACGATCATCCAAAGCGAGCTTCCCGAGGCGAGGCCGCCGGCTCCGGGCCTCGGAGAGACGTTCAGCATGAGCGGCACGGTATCCATGCCTCCCACTGTTGCGAAGCACCTCCCGCGAAACAGTGGAAACCGGCCGACCTAGCTCGGCGGCGATCGACGTAAGAGACCGGTTAGCCGCGAGACCGCGCGAGATCGTCTCACGCTCATCGAGCGACAACCGCAACGCCGGCCGAGGCTTCGTCGCCCGCGGTCTGACACCACCAGACTGCTTGAGCCACAGACAGGCCGTCGACCTCGAAATTCCCCCCAATGCTGCGGACTTTCGAAGCGACGCACCCGACGCACATGCCGTAAAGAACGCCATCCGCTGTTCCGGTGGCTTTGGTTTCCGTCCCATTCTCGCTCCTTCCCAAGAAGCAGATTAGGAGGTCACCGGAACCACACCCTTGCATTGACCGCTTGAAACTGTCAGCGAAACTGGCCTACTTTTCAAAGAGCGCTGACACGCGTCAACCCATTCCTCGGTCTTCAGCAAGAACGGATCCGTGACCCGACCCCGGTAAGCTGGTTCCGCGAGCGGCCGGCCCGCGTCGCGCGCGGCGACGCACCGGGCCTCGGTGTGATGCAGGGAGCCCGTGAGTTCGGCCGCGGCACGCAACGACTAGGCCAGGGCGTAGGCAGCGGGTATTTCCATGATTTCACCATCAAACTTCATTCAGGGCGTCTTCCTGTGCGACTTTGATGCGACTGAAACCGTCATCAGATCCCAGGAAGGGACTCTCGCCACGCACCCGGGCGGGGATTCAGAAATAGAGGTGGGCAGATCTCATGGCCATCAGCGGGCAATCCCATGGCCGCATATGCGCAGTTTGGCATGGCCGTTGACAATCCTGCGGCTGCATCAACAGACGCTCTGTCGCTAGCGAAACAACCCTCAGTACGCGCCCTCTCGAGCTATAACTGCCCTTGCAGTTCGCCAAAGTATCACTAGGTCGCCCGCGATGGACCAGTTTTCGACATAGTAGAGATCGAGCCTAACGGTCTCTTCCCAAGACAGGTTTGAGCGCCCGCTGGTTTGCCAGAGTCCCGTGATCCCGGGTTTTACAAGAAAGCGTCGGTGCACGTGCGATTCATACTGTTCGACTTCCGTTTCCAGCGGCGGTCGCGGGCCAACGAGCGACATACTTCCAATAAACACATTGAATAGCTGAGGTAATTCGTCGAGGCTAAAACGTCGAATAAATCGGCCAACTCGAGTTACTCGCGGATCTACCTTCATTTTGAAAAGCACTGAATTGCCTTCATTGTCCTGCCGCCCACGTACTTCCGCCAACTGGTCTTCTGCGTCATTGACCATAGATCTGAACTTGTACATCTCGAAATGCTCGCCGTTAATGCCGATTCGAACTTGACGGAAGATTACTGATCCCGAGCTGTCAAACTTTACAGACATTGCTATCAAAACGAGCATCGGCGAAAGTGCAACAAGCAAGAGCCCAGAAGCCAGGACGTCAAATGCCCTCTTCGTGAAGAGTGTTCGCCCCTCATACCTTGGGGTTTCAACATGAATCAGTGGAAGCCCCGAGACTGGTCGATTGTGAATCCGAGGCCCGCCTATGTCCGTAAGGCTGGGTACAACAACTAAATGGTGCTTCCCCGGTTCCAAGCTCCAGCTGAGCTCTCGCATTCGAATTGGTGAGAGCTCGGCACCGCCGGTCACCACGACTGTGTCGGCATGGACTTGATCGAGTGCAATCTGCACGCTTTCCATGTCGCCAAGCACGGGTACAAGTGTGTCTGCAAGCGTTTCACCGATCCGACCGTGAGGCACGCATGCGCCGACAACGAGGTACCCTGCCCCCGGTAGACGAACTAGCTCGCGATTAATTCGTGATGCTGACTCTCTTGAGCCTACGAGCAGAACGCGAGAAGTAAACGACCCACGCAATCGCTGCACAACCAGCCATTGTCGCCACATCCACCGCGAAAAAATCAGCACGACGATTCCCATCGGAAATGCAATAAGGATGTACCCCCGCGCCACGTCGATATGGAAGAGATACGCGACGATCGCTAAGAGCCCGAATAGTCGGAGGGACGAGTTGGCAATGAGTTTGTATTCGTCAGGGCCCGTGCCGAGCACGCGGTAGCCGCGGCTGCCGTACACGCCGAGTATCGTCATCCAACCAGCGATGAGAATCACGGATACCGCCGTGTAGTCGAGGCTGAGGCCGAGCGGGCTGCCACGAAACTCGAGATCTGCCGTGTCGAGCCCGAACCAGAGGATCTGCACGCCGAAAACAACCCAGATTAGGACGAGCAGGTCGGTAATGACGAGCCGACCGGCGTAGATGTCGCGCCAGTCACGGGTAGTGGTCTTTTTGTCCACGGGCGGTGCCGTCGATGCTTCTCTCTCGTTCATTTTCCCCCTGCGGCGAATCGGGCACCGCATGTTTTACGACAACGAGGAGTGTGGGCCCTCGTCGATGAAGCGACTATTTCCAGGTGGCCCCGTCGTCAGACGAGCGGCCCAGTGCGTCGCCGACCCAGAGCCACAGAGTACCTGAGGCTCCTGACATCGCGACGTTGCCCGGCAGGGACTGGGCCGGGGTCGGTGTCGGGTAGCAACCTGACACGGCGGATTCAAGGGAAGATTTGAGGGTGAGCACCTGCACGCCGGCGCAGTCAGCGCGCCCGACCGCGGCGGCAAGATAGCCCGTGTCAGTGTCGGTGAGGGTGAGGACGCCAGAGAGAGTTACGGGGGCGGACCAGGTGGTGGCGGCATCCGTGGTGGCGAAGACACGACCGTCGGCGCAGAGGGCGGCGGCGTTCTTGCTGTCGCGCACGGCGAGCGTGACGACGGCGTCACAGGGGGCCTTCTCGGCGCCGGCGGGGCTTTGCACGGTGGCCCGGTCGGCGGGGTTGACGTACCAGGTGCCGGCGAGCTTGTCCGGGTATGAAGAGTAGTTGTCACCGGTAACGAAGGTCTTCACGAACTGGGGGGCGCAGTCCTGCTTGGCCAGGCCCACGAATTCCACGGTGCTCTCGCTCGTTGCTGTCAGGCGCTGCAGCGCGGTGACCTTGGTGGGGCCGGAGGCGTCCGTCTTCTTCCATGTGACGCCAGCGTCCGTGGTGAGCTCGGGCGTCGCCGCGGCAGTTGGGCAGGATCCGGTCTGGGCCCGCCAGGCCGTCTTGGCGTCGACGGCACCGAGGAGCCGGGTCGGCGGCACCGGGAGGAGAGTGGCGGCGGCCGGAGTGGCGGTTGAGGCAGGGGTCGCTGTAGCGGTCTTTGTAGGCGTGACCTTGGATGCCGGCGTCGGTGTCGGTTCCACGCTGGTTACCCCGAAGGTGTGAATGGGGGCCGCCGTTTCGGCGGTCGCGGCGGCACGATTGGAGTTCAGGGCCAACACGATCAGCAGAATGTCGACGGCGATGAACGCGGCGATACCGATGTACACCCCGGTGCGACGGCGGGAGGTGTCGCGGGGAACGTGGCGGGACGGGCGGGCCATGGGCTAGAGCCTGACTGTCGTGGCGGCCAGGGCGGTGGTGATCGTCGTGACGGCGTCGTCGATCGAGTGGGCCACCCGATCGTAGATTTCTTCGGATTGGCGATAGGGGTCTTCGATGTCGTCGTCAGCGAGGTCGTGTGGAGGCGGGGTCAGACCCTTGGTGGCGGAAACCTCGGACAGGTAGGCGGTGATCGCTTCCTGATCGGCGCTCGGCGTGGGCGGGATTGCGTCGACCAGACGAGCGAACTGGTTCAGCGTGTAGGCGTAGCGGGCGGCCCGCGGGTGCAGGGCGACGGCCTCGCTGCGGTGCTCGCGGGTGGCAGTGAGGACAAGGTCTGCCGCCGCGACCAGCTCGGGCGTGAGCTGGGTCGCCGCGTGAATGAGCGGGGCAGCCCCGTAGAGAATGGCCAGGGCCGCGGCTTCGGGTGTCATCGGGTGACCGACCACGGCCCGCGTACCCGCGCTGGTGACCGTCGCCGGCACGCCCGCGGCAGCGAGCCGGGTCTGCAGCAGCTGCTCGGCCAGTGGAGAGCGGCAGATGTTGCCGGTGCAGACCATGAGCACGCTGAGAGGGTTCGCCGACACCGCTAAACTCGCGCTCTGGGCTTGAGGATGTTGTGGTGCGTTCCGGCGACGGCCGGCTCCGGAACGGTTTCGTCTCCGTAGCCGTAACCGTAGCCGTAGCGGCCGTAGCCGTAGGCGTCCGGGCCCTTGGTCGGCAGCATCGTGAGCACGAGGCCGGAGACCGTGGCTCCCACATTGTCGAGGGCCGCGAGTGCTCCCTTGAGCTGGCCTTTCTGGGTGCGTCCGGAGGCGACAACGACGATGGCGCCACCGACGCTCTTGGCCAGGATGGCGGCATCCGTCACGGGGAGCAGAGGCGGGGCGTCGAAGATGACCACGTCGAAGGCCTTGTTGAACTCGCCGACGAAGTATGACATGCGGGCCGAGCCGAGGAGCTCGCTCGGGTTCGGCGGCACGTGTCCGGCCGGCAGCACAAACAACTTGGCCTTGCCCCAGGGCTGGATGATGTCCTTCATGTCGGCACGGCCGACCAGCAGGTCGGTGAGGCCCACTGTGCCGTCGATGCCCATGTAGTCGGCGAGCTTGGGGCGACGCAGGTCTGCGTCGACCAGCAGCACGCTCGCGCCGGAGTCGGCAAGGGCGATGGCGAGGTTGGCGCCGGTAGTGCTCTTGCCCTCGCTCTCGATGGAGGAAGTGATCACGAAGCTGCGGTCGGTGCGGCCGACGTCGAGGAACTGCAGGTTGGTACGCAAGGTGCGGAAGCTCTCGGCCCGGGGGCTGCGCGGGTCGACGTGCACGATGAGGGGGCGGTCCTGCGCCTTGGGGTCGAACACGATGCCGCCGAGGATGGCCGCGTCGGTGACGCTTTCGACGTCTCGTTCGTTTCGGATGCGGGTGTCAAGGGTTTCACGGAGCACGGCCAGGCCCACGCCGAGGGCGAGGCCGAGCAGGGCGCCGAGCGCGATATTAAGCGGCACGTTGGGGCTCACCGGCACGGAGGGCACGGTGGCCTCCTGAGCGCGCGTGAGTTTGACCGGAGAGACGGCGCCTTCTGCGGTCGGTGTCTCGATCTGCTGCACGACTGCGGTCAGGCTCTGTGAGGTGGCGTTGGCGATGTTCGCGGCCCGCACCGGGTCGGTGTCCAGCACGGTAATCTCGATGATCGAGGTGTCGAGCGGTGCGGCCGCCGTGATCCGCTTGGACAGGTCGTCGGCGGTGATCCCGAGGTTGAGGGTTCCGATTACGGGCAGGAGCACGATGGGCGCGCTAACCAGGTCGGAATAGGTCTTGACTCGCTGCACGGTGAAGCTGCTGCCTTGGGCCAGGTCGCTCGTCGTGCCGCTGGCCTGCGTCGAGACGAAGACCTTCGCGACGGCACTGTACTTGGGGGTCTGCAGGATCGAGTATGTGGAGGCCGCAGCGACCGCAACAAGCGCAAGAAGGATGATCATCACCCAGCTCTTACGCAGAATGCGAATGTAGTCGCGAAGTTCCACGCGGCGGCCTTTCCCTGAAGTGCGTTCTACCGCTTGAGCAGAAGCCATTGGTAAGGCCCGATGTGCACGCCCCTTGGTCATTATCGCACAAGTCGGAGTGGGACGAGGTAGAGGGCGTTCAAGGTCGGCAGGCAAGCCCGGACATATGGAGTCCTGTCGACGTACACGGCTAGCCTCTCAGCAGCATCCGAGCTGCAGAGTAAAAGTCCGATCGTCTTGGCACAAGCAGTGCAACCGGAAGGCGCAGGGACACGATGGCATAAAGTGCACAACTCCAGAAGCCCATCGAAGAGGCGATACTAGCGCCCAGGGCTCCCCAAAGCGTTCCCAAAATCGCCAAGGCACATATGCCGATTGCAAGTCCTAGAAGTTGCGCAAACAGAATTGCGCTGCCCCGCCCGAGCGCAACCAACGCGCTCGAGGCCACGTAAGAAAGGACGACAGCTATAGAGCCAATCAGGCCCACGATGGTTGGGCCAACCGCCCCGGCGAAATTTCGGCCAAATACGAGGGGTACAGCGAACGGCGTCACGATCGCCAGAACAACAGCCGTCAAACCCGCGATGAGCAAGGCCGCACGTACCGCCTGCGCGATCCGCTCCTGGCGAACTTCAGCAGTCACATCTTCGGCGATATTCCCGAAGATGGCAGTTCCAACGGCTTGTCCGACCGCGTAGGGAAGGAGAGCAACCGTAGCCGCGACAGAATACAGACCAGCTTGGGCGCCGCCCATAAGCGGCAACGCGATGGCCTGGTCCAGTCGATAGGAGGCTGCTTCTGCAACTTGGCTTCCCCCGAAGCTCATTCCGTCTCGAAGTAGGCTTCGGGCTCGCACTCGCGGCCCTCGAACTGTCACCGGGACGAGGAACAACACCGTAACAAATGTGCCAACGTTCCCAAATAGATTCGCAAGCAGCACATAGCCAACCGTTATCCACCCCCACTGCCATCCGACGATTAGTGCGCCTACAGAAATGGCGGCTGGGAGCAGATTGATGAGGGCAAACGCTCCATGACGTCGTTGCGCCACAAGCACGTTGGCTGTGCAGATCCACACGACAGAGAGAGGGGCACTCGCGACAGCAACTATGAAGACGATGCCGGTGGCGTTGTCCACAGTCGGTAACAGCAAGTAGCGGCAGCCACCAGCAATCACAGCGCTAGGCAGGAGAGCCCAAAGTGCAACTATCCGAACACCTCGAATGGCAGGTGAAATTCGGCTCCGGTCGACACTGAGTCGACGCACGACGAGAGGCACCCCCCAACCGACTAGGAGCGGAGCCAGACCCGTCACCGCCAACGCAGCGGCCGTTTCTCCACGCCCTTCTGGCCCGAGTGCGCGCGCCACGATGGGTGCACTCAGCAGGGAAAGAAAGGCCGAAAGAATTCGGGCCAATACTATGACTGAGGGTGAGTTCGACAAACGGCGAGCTGGGGATATTCGGGGACCGCTCCGATTTCCTGGCACCTATGAGTGTCCTGCCGCGGTCTCGAGAACTCGAACGGAGTTCTTCCAGGCCAACGCGCCCAGATATCTGCTCCTGCTCTCAAGCTGACTCCTCGACACACGTCGAGCGATCGCGACAGCTGAGTCAAGCGACGCGATGTCCACACCAACCGGAGTCAGGCCACCACCCCACGTAGTCAAATATGCGTCAAGCTTGCTGATCGAATCGAGTCCCACATGTGGCACTCCGTAGGCCATCGCTGTCACCGCGCCGTGCAGGCTCGTACCGACAAACACATCGGCGGTTGAAATGGCGTCCGCCACGTCCCAGACAGTAGAGGTGCGGCAGAGGACAACATTCCTGATTCCGCGCCCTTTCAAGTCCTTATGAAGGCCAGCGAGGGCGAACTGATCTCCATGCCCCCCAGCAAGCCCGATGGGAAGCAGGCGGATCGTCGCGAAGTCCTTCGAGAGACGTTCGATGGCGTCCAAGGTGGGCCCATGCCTCGACTTCAGCCAGCTTTGAGACACCTGGAACACTAGCTCGGAATCGACCGGAGGAAGATCGATGCTGCGCAGCTCGGTGAGTATGGCGACGCTGTCTGGAACCAATTCACTTTCAATCCCTTGCCTCGAAAGAGCAGACCGCCCCATTTCATCTCGAACGCTAACGTAACTTGCACTCGAGAGCGCCCGCACTACTTCACGCTTAGGGCTTGCCCGCAAGCTATCCAGCGAGGATGCTCCGATTGCGCTGGTGACAAGAATGGAACGCCGAGCATGTTTGTACGAGGGGACGTATGGAGTCGCCCACTCACCACGAAGCACCGACCGCCCGAGTAGGTCGTAGATCTGGGGCGACCCGAACTTGCGCAAGGCATTCATCGCCCGGTCAAACGGATATGGGGCGAGGGAAGTCGCGGCTTGACCCCAAGTTGCGCCCAATACCTCTCCCCCGCCAATTACGACGCTTGCTACTAATCTGCCGACGGTCAAGTCGTCATCCCCGCGGTCAAACAGAGTTCTTGAGCTCGAAACGAGCGCGCCACCGAATTGCCGCATGTCAGCTGATCTCACCGAGAAATGACGCAGTTCGGGAAGCTCCATAGATCCAGCCACCAGATTGAGCACCAGCGGAAACAAGAGGTCACCGTAGTTAAATCGGTCATAGGCACCGACTGTTGCAATCGTTGCTTGAATAGCACATCTCCGATCCACGACGCGTTCTGCGGGGACAATAAAAATCTTCGCGAATGAAATTGTACACAGTCTAAGATTCCTCATTTCACTCCCGAGTCTCAGAGACCAAGCCGAGCGAAATCGAGACTGTCTTGGATTCTCACCGCGAATTCCTCAACATTTCCGTGGAGTTTCAGTGCACGACTAGTCAGATGGCGCCCCCTGTCGCCATGTTCGCTCCGACGCGCTGTCGCCTCAGCGACAAACGCCACGCTCGTGCCCGGCGGATAGGCAGGGTCTGTTAGACGAAGCGCGATAGGCTCGCGACCGCTTGCGACGGTAGGCTCGCACTCTCGACGCGAATCATGTATGCAACGATGTGTCAGATCAGAGCGGGCTGGGCGTGTTCTGCGTGGCATTGCACCGCCCCTGACCTCTCCATCCACGGTCCTGGTCACTCTCGCGCTGGCGGCCCACCCAGACGTGCGCGACAACGATCTGCTCCTCAACATCCCCACGACGCTGATGGCGAACTTCGGCCCGCACTGGCTCGTGATGAGCGCGCTCAAGACCGAGACCGCCGACCGGCTGCTCGCGTTGTGCACGGCCGCGGCGCTGCCGGCGGGTGCGCTCAAGATCGAACTCACCGAGAGCGACTACGTCGTGGAGTACGGCGCGGTGCACGCGAACATGGCCCAGCTGCAGACGTCG
>NZ_SOFG01000027.1 GCF_004402485.1 Cryobacterium algoricola
GAGGGCGGCGGCGGGACGCGCGGCGGCCATGGTTGCGGCGGCGTGCTCTGCTGCGGCCAGGTGGGCGGCGGCCTGCTCGGCGTGCGCCTGGTCCACGGCCGCCCGGTCGGCTGCGGCGCGGTCGGCCGCGGCAAGGTCGGCATCGACGAGGTCGGGTTCGGCGAGCATCGCCTCGATCACGCCGGGAGCGACGAGAGCCGTCACGAGCGCGTTCGGCATGGCGTCAGCGGGGAGGCTCTCATAAGCCGACTCGACTCCTGACCCGACTTCGGACCCGGGGGTAGACCCGCCGTCACCCGCGGCATCGACGGGCACCGCGGCATCCGCTGCCGGAGTCTGGGCCGCATATCCGAAGAACACGTTCTCGAAGGAGATCGCGGGGGCGTCCGGCCGCACCGATTCATTGGCGGCGCCGACGGTGATCGCGAGCGGGAACAGGTCGCGGTCGAACTGGTCCTCCGCGGGCAGGTCGATGATCTCCTGGATGCGGCCGAGGGCGCCGAGCGCCGAGTTGACGGAGGTGATCGCGCCGAAGGCCTGGCCGAGCGGCAGGATCATCAGGAACAGGAAGAGGATGAACGCGATCAGGTTCGCGACTGTGATCTGGCCGCTCGCGACCCGGAAGCCGCCGACGCCGAGCACAACGAGGAAGGACACCTGCATCGCGATGCCGGCGATCGGCACGACGAGGGCCGAGATCTTCGCGACCTGCAGGCCCATCTTGTACGCGCCGGTCGCGTCGGCGTCGACGGCGGCGATTTCGCGTTCGGTCGCGTTCGAGGCGCGCACGGTGCGGATCGCGCTGATCGCCCGCTCGACGCTCGCGGCGAGGTCGCCGACCTTCTCCTGGGCCTCGCGGCTCGCGACGCGGATCCGCTGCGAGAGCAGAGTGACCGTGACGACGGATGCCGCGATCACGAGCACGGTCAGCCCGAGCAGCACCGGGTCGATCACGAGCATCGCGATGAGCGCGCCGAGGAAGGTGAGCGAGCCGCCGATCGCCTCGACGAGTCCCTGGGTCAGCACGGCGCGCAGCAGGGTCGTGTCGGAGCCGACCCGCGAGACGAGGTCGCCCGTGCGGCGGGTGTCGAACTCGCTGATCGGGAGGCGCAGCATCCGCCCGATCAGCTTGCGCCGGCTCGAGAGCACGACGCCCTCACCGGTGCGCTGGAGCAGGTAGTGCTGGTAGCCGCTGATCAGCCCGGACACGACGACGAGCGCCACGAGTCCCCAGACGAGTGCGCCGAGCGGCTGGTTCTGCTGCACGACGGTGATGACCTGGCTGACCAGCAACGGCTGGGCGAGGCTCGCGAGCGCCCCGAGAATGCTCAGTACGACGACGACGCTGAGCACCTTCTTGTGCTCGAGAAGGTAGGGGAGCAGCTGGCCGAAGGTCGCGCGGGGCCCGGTCGCGGCATCCATTCGGCGCCCGAGTCGCCCGAGGCGGCTGCGCGGCTTCGGCTTCGGCTTCGGTGCCGGTGCCGGTGCGGGCCCGGCGGATGCTGCGGTTTCGGCGGGCGTGCTGGCGTCACTGATCGGGGTACTCACCAATCGAGCTTAACCTCAAACCGCTCCCGTGACCCGTCCCGTTCCGGTCGAGAGCGACCCGCGGAACGGGCACTCTCGACCGGAACGGTGACGGAAGGACGCGGCTACGCCTCGATGTCGACGTCCTTGGTCTCGCGGCTGAGGACCAGGGCCAGCAGGGTGATCGCGCCCATGACCGAGAGGTACACGCCGACCCAGAACGGGCTGCCGCCGCCGAGCGTCCAGAGCCAGACCGCGATGAACGGGGCGACCGCCGCACCGAGGATCGAGCTCATGTTGTACGCGAACGCCGAGCCGGTGTACCGCACCGCGGTCGGGAACAGCTCGGGCAGGAGCGCGCCCATCGGACCGAACGTCATGCCCATCAGGGTGAACCCGAGGATTAGGAAGATCATTACGCCGAGGAACCCGGCGCCGAGGAGGGGCACGAAGAGCAGGCCGAAGACGATGATGCCGAGGGTGACCCAGATCAGGGTGCGGCGGCGGCCGAACCGGTCTGCCCAGGGGCCGGAGGCGAGCGTGAACACGCCGAAGAACAGCACGCCGACGATCATCATCAGCACGAAGGTCGTGTAGCTGTAGCCGAGGCCCGCGACGGGGGCGGTCGTCGCCGCGCGGCCGTAGCTCAGGCTGAACGTCGTCATCAGGTAGAACAGCACGTAGGTCGCGAGCATGATGAAGGTGCCGAGGATCAGCTCGCGCCAGTTGGACTTGAACACGGCGGCGAGCGGGAGCTTGTGCACCCGGTTCGTGCGGGCGGCCTTGGTGAAGGCGTCGCTCTCGACGAGCCGCAGCCGCACCCACAGGCCGATGATGACCATCACCGCGGAGAACAGGAACGGCACCCGCCAGGCCCACTCGAGGAAGGCCGTCGACGGCCGGGTCGGATCGTCGCTCGGGAGCAGCATGGCGATCAGCAGGAAGAGGCCGTTCGCGATAATGAAGCCGATCGGCGCGCCGACCTGCGGGAAGGTCCCGTACCAGGCGCGTTTGCCCTTCGGGGCGTTCTCGGTCGCGACGAGGGCCGCACCGCTCCACTCGCCGCCGAGCGCGAAGCCCTGGGCGAGGCGCAGCACGACGAGCAGCAACGGAGCGAACCAGCCGACCTGGGCGTATGTCGGGAGCAGCCCGATCAGGAAGGTCGCGATGCCCATCGTGAGCAGCGCGCCGACGAGGGTCGCCTTGCGACCGACCTTGTCGCCGAAGTGCCCGAAGACGAGGGCGCCGACGGGACGGGCGACCATGGCCGCGCCGAAGACCGCGAAGGAGGCGAGCAGCGCCGTGGTCTCATTGCCGGTCGGGAAGAAGAGGTGCGGGAAGACGAGCACGGCCGCGGTCGCGTAGACGTAGAAGTCGTAGAACTCGATCGTGGTGCCGATGAGGCTCGCGAGCACGACACGGCTGCGGGGGTTGGTGGGCGCCTGCGGCGCGGGGGAAGCGGCCGGGGGCGGCGACAGTGTGGCTGAAGACATGGAAGAGAGTCATTCCGTGGTGAGGGTGAGTGAGCGGGCGTATCGACCCGTGCGGGAGCGTCGGCGTCGATCAGGCGTCGTGCCCGCGCGGGGGTTGCCCGGAGGGAGGTGTCCGCTTGTGGCGGTCACTCTGCACCATACGTCCGTGGCTCCACGGACCCAAATCCTGAGGCGGACCGAGGCCCAATCGGGACTTTCCGTTTCCGGGGCTGAGGGCGTGAGCGGATGCCGGTGCGGGCATCCGCTCACAGTCACCGGTTTCGGGTATTACCGCTTCGGCATGCGGAGGCCGCGCAGCACCTGGGCGGTGTTGATCGCGGCGGATGCCGCTTCCTCGCCCTTGTCCTCCTTCGACCCGGGCAGACCGGCCCGGTCGAGGCCCTGCTGCTCGTCGTCGAGGGTGAGCACGCCGAAGCCGACCGGCTTGCCGGTGTCGAGGGCGACCCGGGTGAGACCGTCCGTCGCCGCCGCGGACACATACTCGAAGTGCGGGGTGCCGCCGCGGATGATCACGCCGAGCGCGACCACGGCATCCGCCCCATTCTCGAGGGCGACCTTCGCGGCGACGGGCAACTCGAAGCTGCCCGGCACGCGCACGAGCGAGAACGTGGCGCCGGATGCCTCGAGCACCCGGGTGGCGCCGGCGATCAGCCCGTCCGTGATGACGTCGTGCCAGCGCCCGGCGATGATGACGATGGTGAGGCCCGTGCCGTCGACGACGACCGTGGGCGAGCCGGCTCCACTCATAGTGCAAGTCCCTTCAGGATGTCTCGGTCGGCCAGGTGATGGCCCATGCGTTCGCGTTTCACGGCGAGGTAGTCCTGGTTGTCGATGCCCACGCCGACGATGAGCGGAACGCGTTCGACCACCGTGACCCCGTGCTCTTCGAGCTGGCGGAGCTTCTCGGGGTTGTTGGTGAGCAGGCGCACCGAGGAGATGCCCATCTGGTCGAGGATGGCGCTCGCGGCGCCGTAGTCGCGGGCATCGGCGGGCAGGCCGAGCGCGAGGTTGGCGTCGATCGTGTCGAGGCCCTGCTCCTGGAGCTTGTACGCCCGGAGCTTGTTGATCAGGCCGATGCCGCGACCCTCCTGGCCGCGCAGGTAGATCACGATGCCGCCCTCTTCCTGGATGGTCTCGAGGGCCGCGTCGAGCTGGGGGCCGCACTCGCACTTGAGCGAGCCGAAGGCCTCCCCGGTGAGGCATTCGGAGTGCACCCGCACGAGGGCGCCGTCCCCGGGCACTCCCGAGACGAGGGCGACGTGGTCCGCGCCGGTCATCCGGTCGCGGTACGCCCGGATCTGGAAGTCGCCGTGCCGGGTCGGCACGGTCGTCTCGACCTCGAAGTCGACGCGCGGGGATTCGCGGATGGTCGTCGCGGTCGGCAGGTCGGCGTCCGCGTGGAACTCGTCGAGGTAGACGATCAGGTCGGCGATCGTGATGACCAGCACACCCTCGCGTTCGCCGAGCTCGAGGAGGCCGGGCAGGCGCATCATCTCGCCGTCCTCCGCGACGATCTCGGAGATTCCCGCGACGGGGGCGAGCCCGGCGAGCTTCATCAGATCGACCGCGGCCTCGGTATGGCCGTCGCGCTCGCGCACGCCGCCGTCCCGCGAGCGGAGCGGCATGATGTGCCCCGGCCGGTGCAGGCTCGACGGGGTCGAGGCCGGGTCGGCGAGCACGCGCAGGGTGTGGGCGCGGTCGGCGGCGCTGATCCCCGTGCTCAGGCGATCGGCGGCGTCGACGGAGATCGTGTAGTTCGTGCCGCGAGGGTCTTCGTTGTTCGGCACCATGATCGGCAGGTTGAGCTTGTCGGCCAGCTCGTTGGTCATCGGCGCGCAGATGAAACCGGAGGAGTAGCGCACGGTCCACGCGAGCCATTCCTGGGTGGCCATCTGCGCCGAGATGATCACGTCACCTTCGTTCTCACGTCCCTCGTCGTCGGCGACAATGACCGGCTTGCCGAGACGCAGTTCCGCGAGCGCGCTGGGGATGTCGGCGAGGCTCATGAGTGACTCCTTCGTGATCCTGCGTCCGCGAGGGCGAGCATGCGCTCGACGTGGCGGGCCAGGATATCGGTTTCGATGTTGACGTGCTCTCCGACCGTTCGTTTTCCGAGCGTCGTGGCCGTGAGGGTTTCGGGGATGAGGGAGACTTCGAACCACTGCTCGGGTTCGGTCGCCGGGCTGATCGTGCTGACCGTGAGGGAGACGCCGTCGACGGCGATCGAGCCCTTGTTCGTGACCAGCGGGGCGAGGTCGGGGGAGAGGCTGAACCGCAGCACCCGCCAGGCCTCGCCGGGCGTGACGGAGAGCAGCTCGCTCGTGCCGTCGATGTGGCCCTGCACGATGTGCCCGCCGAGGCGCCCGCCGACGAGGGCGGCACGCTCGAGGTTGACCGGCGTCCCCGGCCCGGCCTCGGCGAGGGTCGACATCCGCAGCGTCTGCGCCATCACGTCGGCCGTGAAGGTCTCCGTCGTGCGCTCCACGACGGTCAGGCAGACGCCGTTGACCGAGATCGAGTCGCCGATCGCGGCCCCGGCGACGGCGAGCGGCCCGCGGACGGTCAGGCGCACGGCATCCGTGCCCTGCTCGACCCGGTCGACGGTGCCGAGTTCCTCGATGATTCCGGTGAACATGTCAGATCCTTGTCTCGGTGCGGGCGGGTTCGGCCTGCCGGGTGTCGGCAGGCGTGGTTTCGGGGCTGGCCGTCCGAGTGCCGGGCGTGGACGGGAGCGCCCGCGGCCGGCAGACCAGGAGGAGGTCGTCGCCGAGGCGTTCGACGTGGTCGATCTCGAGTCGGCGCTGCTCGTCGATCCGGGCCACGCCGATGTCGCCGAGGGCGAGTCGGTCGCCGCCGAGCAGGGTCGGCGCGAGGTAGACGAGGTATTCATCCACGAGCCCGGCCGTGACGAACGCGCTCGCGAGGCCGGGCCCACCCTCGATGAAGGCCCGGCGGATGCCGCGATCGTGCAGGTCGCGGAGGATCACGCCCAGGTCGGGGCCGGGGTACAACACCGGCGGATGCGGGTGGTGCCGCACCGCGGCATCCGCCGGCACGGTGCGGGTACCGATCACGACGGGGACCGGCTGGGTGGGGAGCAGGGTGCCGTCTGCGGAGCGGGCGGTGAGGGCGGGGTCGTCTGCGAGGACGGTACCGGTGCCGACGAGGATGGCGTCGGAGGCTGCCCGGCGCCGGTGCACGTCGAGGCGGGCGTCTGCGCCGGTGATCCAGCGGCTCGAGCCGTCGGCCGCCGCGGCACGGCCGTCGAGGCTCGAGGCCCACTTGAGCGTGACGAAAGGCCGACCGAGCCGGGCGGCGATAAGCCAGTCGGCGAGGAAGGCCTCGGCCTCGGCGGCGAGCACCCCGCCGACGACCTCGACGCCGGCGGCGCGCAGGCGCTCGGCGCCACCGGACGACGCGTGGCCCGGATCGGACACGGCGTAGACGACCCGGCTGACGCCCGCCTCGATCAGGGCGACGGCGCAGGGACCGGTGCGGCCGGTGTGGTTGCAGGGTTCGAGGGTCACGATCGCGGTCGCGCCGCGGGCGGCGCCGGCGGGAAGGTGCGCGAGAGCGTCGACTTCGGCGTGCGCGGTTCCGGCGCCCCGATGCCAGCCTTCCGCCAGGACGGTGCCGTTCGGATCGACGATGAGACAGCCGACGCGCGGGTTCTGGCCGGTCGAGGGGCCGTTGGCGGCCAGGGCCAGTGCGCGCCGCATCAGGCGATCACGCTCGGTGTCCTGGATCATCCCCGCCCTCATTCGTTGGTGTCACGAACTCCGGGGACGGATTGTGGGTACGCAGACGCCACATCCATTCGGTCGACCCGACGGGCCAGCCGAACCGTGCGCCTCTCCTCCGGACTTTAACCGTCGGTGCTGGAATTCCACCAGCTCAACCGTTTCGCCCTGGGGCGGAACGGGTCGCGGACTTTCACCGCCGGTTCGGACTTACACCGACCCCGGAGCACGTTTCTTGCTTCTAGTTATAGCCCAACGCCCCCGCCCCCGGATAATTCCCGGTCCGCTCTGTGCAGGAATCGGACGTTTTCTTACGCCTCGGAGCCCCCTCGTCGCCTGCCCGCAGCTTGCCAGCAGCTTGCCAGCAGCTTGACCACGACTTCACCTGAACCTTCCGTGGCTAACTCAGGGAAACCCGTTGCGGAACCGAGTCGCCGCCCCGGACCAGTGCGGCCCCGTTTCTGCGCGGGCGCATTTTTCCTGAGTCAGCCACAGTTGGCTGGGCTGCCGCGCGATCACTGCGGCAGGTCAGAAGCGAGCACGCCGGGACCACCGGTTCGGGAGTTATCCCCAGATTTCGTCCACGCCGGTCGTGGCGCACCTGGCGCGATCACACTCTCCGCATGACGTGGTCCGAGTATTTCCATGACAACGATGTTCAGGTCGCCGAGACGGCTGCTCTCCTCGCGGCGGGTTCGACCTGGCGTTCTCTCCAAGCTGCCGTCGACAACGGATTCCTCATCCGAGCGCGGCGCGGGCACTACGCGCTCCCGGGGACGGACGTACACCTGCTCGAGGCGGTGCGTCTGGGCGGGCGCCTCGCCTGTGTCTCCGCTGCGGCACACGCGGGCGTTTTCACGCTCGACGATTCCTTTGCGCACATCCACGTGCATCCGACGGGCTCCAGGCTGCGAGCACCGCACAACCGGTTCGAGCTCCTCTCCGATCGGAACCGGGACGGCGTTGAACTTCACTGGGGGCGGCTTCTCGATTCCGAGGCCGGGACCGAGTACCGGGTGGGACTGACGGATGCGCTCGTTCAGGTGTTCCGCTGCCAGGAGCCGAAATTTGCCATGGCCGCCCTGGACAGTGCCCTGCACCAGCGCCTGATCGGTGACGAGGATGTCGCGATCATCTTCGCGGCCCTGCCCGCCCGGTCCCGAGCGCTGCGTCCGTTCGTCGATGCCCGGAGCGACTCGGGCCAGGAGACGGTGCTGCGCTACATCGTGAGGGAGGCAGGCTACGCGTTCGAATCCCAGGTGTCCATCGCCGGCGTCGGCCGTGTGGACATGGTCGTGGAAGGCTGCCTGGTCGTCGAGGCGGACAGCAGGAAATTCCACGACGGCTGGTCCGCGCACGTGCGCGATCGGACCCGGGATTGTGACCTCGCCGCCCTCGGATACATGACGTACCGGGCCCTGTACCGGGACATCATTCACAATCCGGCGCGCGTTGTTTCCGCGATCGCCGGTCTCCTGGCCGCCAACCGCCACTATCGCACGGTCATCGCCTGACGCTGGTCCCGCCGCAGTCGGCCCGTAGTAATCGGGGCGTGACCTGCCGGCATCCCGGGGTGGGGGCTAACTCAGGAGATTCTGGCGGCCGTGCGGGAATGCCGGCAGCGGTCCGGGCGCTGCTCGGTCGTGCGTGCCCGGATTTCCTGAGTTAGCCCCCGGGCGGGCCGGGCAATGCCGGTGCCGTAGGTCGGGCGTCGGCGGCCCAGGGCACGAGGACGACCGGATGGGGGTCTCTGTGGCGGGCGTGTGTGTGTGGCTAACTCAGGAGGTTCTGGCGAGGGTGCGGAGACACCGGCACTGGTCCGGGCGCTGCGGGGTCAGGCGGGCGCGGATTTCCTGAGTTAGCCCCCGGGGCGGCAGGTGAGGCGGGTTCCGCGCGTCCGGCCGGGCCGGTGCCAGGCGGCGGATGCGTGCAGCAGCGGGTGATCAGAAGCCGCGGTATCCCGGCCGAGAAGGATGACCCGGGTGCGGGTGCGGGTGCGGGTGAGGGTGAGGGTGCGGAGGGCGGTGGGTCCCTACTCGACCAGGGCGCGGGCGGTGCCCTCGTCGATGAACAGGTCGGTGATGAGGCCGGCGGCCAGTGCGCCGCGGAGGCTGTCCACCTTGGACGAGCCGGCGACGACGCAGATGCGCCGCGGGGTGCGGCGCAGCACCGACAGTTCCGGTCCGGTTCCGCGGTCATTCAGCGGAATGCCGTCGGTCGAGCCGTCCGCGCGGTAGAAGACCGTCGCAACGTCACCGACGACCCCGGCGTCGCTGAGCGCCGCGAGCTCGTCGTCGTCGAGGTAACCACCGACATAGACGTGGCTGGGGACCATGGAGAAGGGGGAGCCCACGCTGAAGAGGGCGACGTCCATGTTCCCCTGCATCTCCAGCAGTCGCCGCAGGCCGCGTTCCCGCCAGTAGGCCGTGCGCGTGGCCGGGTCGTCGAAGAAGGTGGGAACCGGGAACTGCTCCAGCCGGGCGTCGTACGCGTTACTGAATCGCCGCAGGATCTCGTTCGCATAGTCGAGTCCCGTGCTGCGGGTGTTGCCGGCACCGTTCAACTGCACGATCTGGGCGTTGTGGGTGCGCTTGGGCGTCAGGTGGCGGCTGACGGCGTTCATCGTGGAGCCCCAGGCGATGCCCATGATCATGTTGGAATCGAAGAACTCGCCGAGAATCCGTGCAACGGACAGCGCCACGCGCTCCAGTCTGTCGACGTCGCTCGCGTGGTCGGGAACGGGGAGAACGTGCGCGGTCACCTGGAACCGGTCCAGGATCAACTTCTCTACCCGGCTCGGCGCGTCCAGCGGAGACCGGATCTGGATGTCGACCAGCCCGCTGGCCCTGGCCTGGCTGAGCAGGCGGGACACCGACGAGCGGGAGGTGTGCAGCTCCTGTGCGATGGCCTCCATGGTGAGGTCCTGCACGTAATACAGCTGCGCCGCGGTGAGGGCGTCATTGGTGCGGTCGGACAGGGGCGGATCGTTCGAGTGGGGCATGGTGACTCCTTGCACATATGTTCAGAGTGCTTGACCGTTTGTGTAGAACTTAGCAGGGTAGATGAAGTACCCCGCCCTGCATAGTTTCCCAGCCGCAAAGAAGTGAGCGAATCAGTGCCGTCAACGCCCGATCAGTCATCCTCCGCCCGTCCGCTCTCCTCCGCCGCCGCCGCCCAGGCCGCCCTGCAGGAGCTCCCCCGGGCCCAGGTGCTCATCATCGGAGCCGGTATCAACGGCATCGCGACCTTCCGCGACCTGGCGATGCAGGGCGTCGACGTCGCGATCGTCGACAAGGGCGACTATGTGTCCGGCGCGTCGTCGGCCTCCTCGCACATGATCCACGGCGGTGTGCGCTACCTCGAGAACGGGGAATTCCGCCTGGTCAAGGAGTCGGTCGAGGAACGCAACAGCCTGCTCAAGATCGCCCCGCACTATGTCAAGCCGCTCAAGACGACCATTCCGATCTACTCGACCTTCTCCGGGGTGATGTCCGCGCCGATGCGCTTCCTCACCCACCGCCAGGGCGCGGCCCAGGAGCGCGGCGCTCTGCTGATCAAAATCGGCATGATGCTCTACGACTCCTTCTCCCGCGACGGCGGCACGGTGCCACGGCACGAGTTCCTCGGCCGGAAGGCGTCGCTCAGACTGCTGCCGCGCCTCAACCCGGGCCTCAAGTACACGGCCACCTACTACGACGCATCCATGCACGACCCCGAGCGCCTCGCCCTCGACGTGCTGGCGGACGGCCTGGCCACCGGCGCGCACGCGCGCAGTGCCAACTACGTCGAGGCCATCGGCATGGATACCGCGGGCGTGCGTCTCCGCAACGTGGTCACCGGCGCTGAATTCAGCTTCGCGGCCGACGTCGTCGTCAACACGTCCGGGCCGTGGACAGACCTCACAAACACGGCCCTCGGCCAGGCCAGCACCTACATGGGCGGCACCAAGGGGTCGCACATCGTGCTCGACAACCCGGAGCTCCTCGCAGCAACGGGCGGCCGCGAGATCTTCTTCGAGCACAAGGACGGTCGCATCGTGCTGATCTACCCGCTCGCGGGCCGGGTGCTGGTCGGCACCACCGACCTCGAACACGACGTGACCCAGCCCGCGCGCTGCACCGAGGCCGAGGTCGACTACTTCTTCGATCTCGTCAAGCACGTTTTCCCGGATGTGGCCGTCGACCGCTCGGAGATCGTCTTCCGGTTCGCCGGCGTACGCCCGCTGCCCCGGCACGACGACGAGGCGCCGGGGTTCGTCTCCCGCGACTACCGCATCGAGTCCCGTCCGCTCGGCGCCCGGCCGGGCACCCTGCTCAGCCTCGTCGGTGGCAAGTGGACGACGTTCCGGGCCCTCGCCGAGCACCTGAGCGGCGACATCCTCACCCTGCTCGGCCGCACCCGGGTCGTGTCGACGGTCGGCCTCGCCATCGGCGGCGGTCGCAACTTCCCGTCGACGGATGCCGCGCACCGGGTCTGGATCGCCGCGAACGGCGACGAGGTCGGCGCCTCGAGGGCCGAACAGCTGCTGACCCGCTACGGTACCCGCGCGGTCGACGTGATCGACTTCATCACCGCGGAACCGGATGCCGCGCTCGAACATCACCCCGACTACTCCCGGCGTGAGATCGAGTACCTCGCGGCCACTGAGTCGGTCGTGCACGTGACGGACCTGATCCTGCGACGCACGAGCATGGCCTTCCGCGGCGAGCTCAGCCTGGCACTGCTCGAAGAACTCGCCGGAGTGCTCGCACCCGTGCTCGGCTGGGATGCCGGACGCAGCACGGCCGAGGTCGACCTCGCCGTCGACGTGCTGCGCGACCGGCATGCGGTCGACCTCGCGCGCGTCGACGCGGCATCCGCTTCACGCGCGTAGGCGGCGATTTGCACAAACGTGCAAATCTCAATGCACTATTGACCGCTCTGAGCCGATAGGTTTCTCGAGATTCGTTTTACGGCCATCACCGGCACAAAAAATGTTTCGTCTCAAGCGTCAACGACTCGGCTTCACTGAACAAGGGTGTCACTGTGGACAATCTCGGTATCGTTTTTCTCTCGGAGCTGGTGGGCACCGCCCTGCTGGTCCTCCTCGGTTGCGGGGTGGTCGCCAACGTGGCCCTCGCCAAGAACAAGGGGCTCGGCGGCGGCTTCCTGATGGTGAACGTCGGCTGGGGCCTCGCGGTCTACTCCGGTGTCATCGTCTCCTACAACTCGGGTGCGCACCTCAACCCGGCCGTCACCCTCGGCCTCGTCGCCTCCGGCGCGACTGAGTTCGGCTCGGGCGTTCCGGTCAACGTCCTGTCGGTGCTCGCCTACATCGGCGCGCAGATGGTCGGCGCCATTATCGGCGCCGTGTTCTGCTGGTTGGCGTACAAGCAGCACTTCGACCAGGAACCTGACCCGGCCAACAAGCTCGGCGTGTTCTCGACCGGTCCGGCGATCCGCTCCTACGGCTGGAACCTCGTCACCGAGATCATCGGCACCTTCGTGCTGGTCTTCGTCGTGATCGCCTTCGGCGGCGGCCGCCAGGGCGAGTCCGGTGGCCTCGCCGCCCTGGGCGCCCTTCCGGTGGCCCTGCTCGTCATTGTGATCGGCACCTCGCTCGGTGGCCCGACCGGGTACGCGATCAACCCGGCCCGTGACCTCGGCCCGCGCATCGCGCACTTCATCCTGCCGATCAAGGGCAAGGGGTCCTCCGACTGGGGGTACTCCTGGGTGCCGGTCGTCGGTCCCATCATCGGCGGGGTGCTCGCCGGCCTCGTCTCCACGGCACTCCTGCCGATCCTCGCCTAGCGCGGCATCCGCCGGTGGTGCAGGCCGTGACGGCTGCCTCGCCGGGCATTCCCACACTGTTTTTCACCTCACCCGCTTAACCTGACACACACACGCATAACGAAGGAGTTATCAATGGCTGATTACGTCATCGCGATCGACCAGGGTACGACCAGCACCCGGGCGATCATCTTCGACAAGGCCGGGTCGATCGTCTCGACCGGCCAGCTCGAGCACGAGCAGATCTTCCCCCGCGCCGGCTGGGTCGAGCACGACCCGATGGAGATCTGGAACAACACCCGCGAGGTCATCGGGCAGGCGCTGTCCAAGGCGAACCTGACCCGGCACGACATCGCCGCGGCCGGCATCACCAACCAGCGCGAGACCGCCGTGGTCTGGGACCGCACCACCGGGCTCCCCGTCTACAACGCGATCGTCTGGCAGGACACCCGCACCCAGCCCATCGTCGACCGCCTCGCCGCCGACGGCGGTGTCGAGCGCTTCAAGAAGCAGGTCGGCCTGCCGCTCGCCACGTACTTCTCCGGCACGAAGATCGTCTGGATCCTCGAGAACGTCGAGGGCGCCCGGGCCAAGGCGGATGCCGGCGAGCTGATGTTCGGCACGACGGACTCCTGGGTGCTCTGGAACCTCACCGGCGGCCTCGAGGGCGGCGTGCACGCGACCGACGTCACCAACGCGAGCCGCACCCTGTTCATGGACCTCGAAACCCTGCAGTGGGACGACGACATCCTCGCCGCGTTCGACGTGCCTCGGTCGATGCTCCCCGAGATCCGCTCCTCCTCCGAGGTCTACGGCATCGCGAGCGGCCACAGCCTGCTGCGGGAGACTCCGATTTCGGGCATCCTCGGCGACCAGCAGGCCGCGACGTTCGGCCAGGCCGCATTCGACCAGGGCGAGGCGAAGAACACCTACGGCACCGGTAACTTCCTGATCTTCAACACCGGCACCGAGATCGTGCACTCCCAGAACGGGCTGCTCACGACGGTGGGCTACAAGCTCGGCGACGCCGAACCGCACTACGCGCTCGAGGGATCGATCGCCGTCACCGGTGCGCTCGTGCAGTGGCTGCGCGACAACCTCGGCATCATCGGCTCCGCCTCGGAGATCGAGGCGCTCGCCCTGTCCGTCAAGGACAACGGCGGCGCCTACTTCGTGCCCGCGTTCTCGGGGCTGTTCGCGCCGTACTGGCGTTCGGACGCCCGGGGCGCCCTGGTCGGGCTCACCCGGTTCGTGAACAAGGGCCACATCGCCCGGGCGGCGCTCGAGGCGATCGCGTACCAGTCGCGCGAGGTTCTCGACGCGGTCAACGCCGACTCCGGGGTTCCGCTCACCGAGCTCAAGGTCGACGGCGGCGCGGCGGCCAACGACCTGCTGATGCAGTTCCAGGCCGACATCCTCGGCGTCTCTGTGGTGCGCCCGGTCGTGGCCGAGACGACCGCGCTCGGTGCGGCATATGCCGCCGGCCTCGCGGTCGGCTTCTGGAACGACCTCGACGAACTCCGCGCCAACTGGCAGGAGGACGCCCGCTGGGAGCCCCAGCTCGACGTCGCCGAGCGTGACCGCCTGCTCCGCAACTGGAAGAAGGCCGTCACCAAGTCCCTCGACTGGGTAGACGAGGACGTCCTCTAGCCCGCCTCATGTCATAACTCCTGCACATTCTCGTGCCTCGAATTCTCTGCCGCGGAAATACGCGGCTCGAGCATCCGCCGGCCGGAATGTGCAGGAGTTATGCCCAGGGCCAGCCGGGGCGGGGGGTCCGGGGGTCTGTGGACAGGAGCCGGCCGGACCAGGACAGCGGATGTCCGCCGTCGCGGTAGGCGGACTCCGCCGGTACCTCACCGAGAAAGGTGAACCCGCACTTCTCCGCGACCCGGGCGGAGGAGGTGTTCCCCACGAGGCACTCCCAGCGGAGGCTGTCGGTCACTCCCGTCGAGAACGCCCAGTCCGCGACGACGCCCACGGCCTCCGGCAGCAGCCCCCGGCCGCGATGCGCCGCGCCCAGCCAGAACCCGAGCGACCCGCTCGGCAGCCGCAGCGCGATCACGCCGAGCAGCTCGTCGGAGTCGGCCTCCCGGATCGCCCAGGTGTACTCGGCGTCAGACGCCCACCCCTTCGGCACGAATCCGGCGATGAACGACGTCGCGTCTGACCGCAGATACGGCCACGGGATGGTCAGGTACCGCTCGAAAACGGGGTCCTGGCAGTAGTCGAAGACGGCCGTGGCATCCGCGGCCGTGAGCCGGTCGAGCCGAAGTCCTGTTCCGCCCTGGGCCGCCGTCAGTGTCGAGGAGAGCGCCATCGGCTCCACGGTCAGCGGCGGGGCAGCAGGCCGACGCGGTCGTAGGCCCGCGCGAGGGTCGCATCGGCGACGGATGCCGCACGGTCCGCGTTCGAGGCCAGCAGGCGGTCGAGTTCGGCCGGGTCGTCGAGCAGCTCGATCACGCGCTCCCGGATCGGACCGAAGGTGCCGGTGACGACCTCCGCGAGGCCCTTCTTGAGGTCCCCGTAGCCGCGGCCGGCGTATTCGTCCTCGAGGGACTGGATCGTGCGCCCCGCCATGGTCGAGTAGATGGTGAGCAGGTTCGCAACGCCGGGCTTGTTCTCCCGGTCGAAGACCACGCCGCCATCGGCATCCGTCACGGCGCGCATGATCTTCTTGGCCGTGACCGACGGCTCGTCGAGCACCCAGATCACTCCGGCGTGCGATTCGGCCGACTTCGACATCTTCGACAGCGGGTTCTGCAGGTCGTAGATCTTGGCGGTCTCCTTCTGGATGTCCGCCTCGGGGACCACGAACGTGTCGCCGAAGCGCGTGTTGAACCGGGCGGCGATGTCGCGCGTGAGCTCGACGTGCTGGCGCTGGTCCTCGCCGACGGGCACGACGACCGTGTCGTAGAGGAGGATGTCGGCGGCCATCAGGATCGGGTAGGCGAACAGCCCGACAGTGGTCCCGTCGGAGCCCTGCTTGGCGGACTTGTCCTTGAACTGGGTCATCCGGCTGGCCTCGCCGAAGCCGGTGATGGTGTTGAGCACCCAGGCGAGCTGCGCGTGCGCGGCGACGTGCGACTGAACGTACAGGGTCGACGCCGAGGGGTCGATCCCGCTCGCGATGTACTGGGCGGCGGTGCGGCGGGTGTTCGCGCGCAGCCTGGCCGGGTCCTGGGCCACGGTGATGGCGTGCAGGTCGACGATCGAGAAGAAGGCGTCGTGCGTCTCCTGGAGTGCCTTCCAGTTCAGCAGCGCGCCGATGTAGTTGCCGATCTGCAGCGAGTCGGCCGACGGCTGCATGCCGGAGTAGAGGCGGGGCTTGTCCATGAGAATCAGATCTTTCGTAGAGTGTGGCCTCAGGGCCGGAGCCCGGGGCGTGAAATGGGTCAGAAGGGGTGCGGGGCGAACCGCAGGAGCCGGTTGGCCGACCGGTCCCGAACCGGAGAGAGCGGCCGGAGGGCCGGAGGGCTTGAGGCCTCTCGGTCAGAGCGCGTAGTCGACGACGACGGGGGAGTGGTCCGACCAGCGCTGGTCGTAGGCATCCGCGCGGTCGACCGCGTAGTCGACGACGGATGCCGCCAGGAGCGGGGTCGCGAGCTGGTAGTCCAGTCGCCAACCGGTGTCCGTGTCGAAGGCCTTGCCGCGCTGCGACCACCAGGTGTACGGGCCCTCGACCTCTCCGGCCCACTTCCGGCCGACGTCCACCCAGCCGAGGCCGGCGCCGGCGTTGTAGCCGGCTTCGTCCTCCGCGCCGAGGATCCGGTCGAAGTATGCCCGCTCCTCGGGCAGGAATCCGGCGTGCTTGCGGTTGCCGCGCCAGTTCTTGATGTCGAGGGTGCGGTGGCCGACGTTGAGGTCTCCGAGCACAACGGCGCGCTCGCTGTGCGCCGCGAGCTCGGGCAGCCGGGCGAGCATGGCGTCGAGGAACTTGTACTTCTCGACCTGCTTCGGGGTGTCGGTCTCGCCGGAGTGCACGTAGGTGCTCACGACGGTCACGATCGTGCCGTTCACCTCGTAGTCGGCCTCGAGCCAGCGCCCGGCACTGTCGAAGTCCTCCGCGCCGAGTTCGACCCGGTGGATGGCTGCCGTCGACCGGCTCGCGAGGGCGACCCCGGCCCGGCCCTTGGCCGTCGCGGCATCGTGCAGGATGCTCCACTCCGGCCCGAGGAGCCCCTCGAGGTCCTCTGTCGAAGCGCGGACCTCCTGGATGGCGAGGATGTCGACGTCCCGTCCGGCCAGCCAGTCGCCCATCCCCTTGCGGTAAGCGGCGCGCACCCCGTTGACGTTGATCGTCGCGATGCGAAGCGGCTGGGCAGACGGCGTTGAAGCTGCAGGCGTAGACGGCATGCACCAAGTCTAGGTCGGCGGGCGGGCGCGGCGGCGCGGTCAGGCGAAGGGGGCCGCGCGCTTCTCGGCGGCGCGCAGCCGGCGAGCGGATGCCCAGCGCCGGCCCCAGGAGGACGTCTCGTGTGCCGCCCTGGCGTCGCGCAGCTCCGCGAGTGCGGCGATCCCCCGCGCCTCGAGCTCGCGCGCTTCGGCCGCAGCAGCGGCTTCGTCCGGATTCACCGGCTGCGGCGGGATGCCCGCGTCCTGCATCCCGACCGAGATCCACGACGCGGTGAGCAGGATCACCGTGTTCATGAAGTTGAACCAGATCAGCAGCCCGATCACGACGGCGAAGGTCGCGAGCAGCGGGTTCTTGCCCGCGCCGCCGAGCAGGGCTCCGCCGAGCACCTTGAGCCCGCCGAGCAGGGCCCCGCCGAGCAGGGAGCCGGTCACGAGCTGCCGGAACGGGATGTGCACCCGGCTCAGCACCCGGAACAGCACGGCGAGCGTGACGGTGTCGATGACGAGCACGACGAGCAGCCCGATCGTGCGCGCCCCCACGATGAACCCGAGCGAGTCCCGGGAAACGCCGAGGAAGCCGAGAATGCCGCCGAGGGCCTCCGTGCTCGCGAGCGAGATCAGCGCGGAGACGATGAGCGCGAGCCCGAAGCCCGCACCGAGCCCAAGCTCCCTGAGCTTGACGAGCAGGAAGAACGTGCCGTCGCGCGGCATCCCGAAAATGCTGCGCACGGCCTGCGCGGTCGTCGACAGCCAGCCGAGGGTCGTGCCGATCAGACCGACGAGCGCGATCGCGCCGGTCCAGGTCAGCGCCCCCGTGCTCGAGAGCTCGGCCGGGTCGATCACGCCGCCCTTGGCGATCAGCCCAGGGACCGACTGGTTGATCAGTGAGTACAGCTGGTCGAGCAGCGCCGGGTTCGAGGTCAGCCACAGCCCGGCGATCGAGAAGCCCACCCAGATCGCCGCGAAGATCGCGAAGATGGCCTGGTAGGTCATGCCCCCGGCGAGGATCGCACCGCTGCTCTCCCCGAAGTGCGTGAACGCACGCACGGGCCGCCACTGCATGACGCTCTTGGCCAGGGTCGTCAATCGGTTCACGAATGCGGGCGGCTTCACCGCACCAGCCTAACGATTTCCGCAATCACCCACGAATACCCCCAGTTCGGGGCGCATTCACTCGTGAGTCTCCCTCACCTCTTGTGCCGGGGCGCCCGAATCTGCGACGATCCGAGAGTCCTCCCGTTCAGAACGGTCATCCGACACCCGAAGCGGATGTCCCGGCCGGACCCGTCCGCTTCGCTCCGGCGCGGCTAACCCGGGTTCATCACGGCTCGTTCGGCACTGTCCGAGCCTGGTCGATCTGACCCGTGGATTGAGCGACGGTCACTCGACCCGGCCAGCCGCCGGTTTGGGCGACCAGCCGGTGGCGACGAAACCCGAGTCGGCGCCACCGGCTACCCCGGATGAGATTCCTGCGATTGAGCGCCCTGCGCTCAGGCCTTGCCGCGCAGGATCGCCTGCTTGACCTCTGCGATCGCCTGCGTCACCTGGATGCCGCGCGGGCATGCCTCCGAGCAGTTGAAGGTCGTCCGGCAGCGCCAGACGCCTTCCCGGTCGTTCAGGATGTCGAGGCGCACGGCCGCGTTCTCGTCGCGCGAGTCGAAGATGAAGCGGTGGGCGTTCACGATCGCGGCCGGGCCGAAGTACTGCCCGTCCGTCCAGAACACCGGGCAGCTCGAGGTGCACGCGGCGCAGAGGATGCACTTCGTGGTGTCGTCGAAACGCTCGCGCTGGGCGACCGTCTGGATGCGCTCCTTGCCGCCGACAGGCGCGGTGTTCGAAACCAGGAACGGCTGCACGGCCCGGAACGACTCGAAGAACGGCTCCATGTCGACGATGAGGTCCTTCTCGAGCGGCAGGCCCTTGATCGCCTCCACGTAGACCGGCTTGGTGATGTCGAGGTCCTTGATCAGCGTCTTGCAGGCCAGGCGGTTACGGCCGTTGATGCGCATCGCATCCGAGCCGCAGATGCCGTGCGCGCACGAGCGCCGGAACGACAGCGAACCATCCTGCTCCCACTTGATCTTGTGCAGCGCGTCGAGCACCCGGTCGGTCGGGTACATCTGCACGTCGAAGTCTTCCCAGTGCGGCTCGTCGTCGACCTCCGGGTTGAAGCGCCGGATGATGAGCGTGACGGTGAAGGACTGAATCTCCTCGGGCACGACCGGGGCGTCTGCGAATGCGGTGCTCACTCAGTACTTCCTTTCCATCGGCTGGTAGCGCGTGATCGTGACTGGCTTCCAGTCCAGCGCAATGTGGTCTGCGGCATCCGCTGAGAGCGGGTCGCCGGTGAGGTACGCCATCGTGTGCACGAGGTAGTTCACGTCGTCGCGCAGAGGGTAGTCGTCGCGCATGTGGCCGCCGCGGCTTTCCTTGCGGTTGCGGGCGGAATAGACGACGACCTCGGCGAGGTCGAGCAGGAAGCCGAGTTCGACGGCCTCGAGCAGGTCGGTGTTGAACCGGCGGCCCTTGTCCTGCACGCCGATGTTCTTGTACCGGTTGCGCAGCGAGTGGATCACCTCGGTGACCTCGGAGAGCGACTCGTCGGTGCGGAACACCTGCGCCTTCGCGTCCATGGTCTCCTGCAGTTCCTTCCGCAGCACGGCGATGCGCTCGGTTCCCGTCGACGAGCGGATGCCCTCGAGCAGGTCGCGCACCGTCTTCGCCGGGTCGTCGGGCAGCGGGGTGAACTCAGCGGTCTTCACGTAGGCGACGGCGTTGTTGCCCGCGCGCTTGCCGAAGACGTTGATGTCCAGGAGCGAGTTCGTGCCGAGGCGGTTCGAGCCGTGCACGGAGACGCACGCGCACTCGCCCGCGGCGTAGAGGCCGGGGACGACGGTGGTGTTGTTGCGCAGCACCTCGGCGTTGACGTTGGTCGGGATGCCGCCCATGGCGTAGTGCGCCGTCGGCATCACGGGCACCGGTTCGGTCACCGGGTCGACGCCGAGGTAGGTGCGGGCGAACTCGGTGATGTCGGGCAGCTTGGTCTCGAGTACCTCTGCGCCCAGGTGGGTGCAGTCCAGGTACAGGTAGTCCTTGTTCGGTCCGGCGCCGCGGCCTTCCGCGACCTCCTTGACCATGCAGCGCGCGATGATGTCGCGCGGGGCGAGGTCCTTGATCGTCGGGGCGTACCGCTCCATGAAGCGCTCGCCGGAGGCGTTGCGCAGGATCGCACCCTCACCGCGGGCTCCCTCGGTGAGGAGGATGCCGAGGCCGGCGAGGCCGGTCGGGTGGAACTGGAAGAACTCCATGTCCTCGAGGGGGAGTCCCTGGCGCCAGATGATGCCGACGCCGTCACCCGTGAGGGTGTGCGCGTTCGAGGTGGTCTTGTAGATCTTGCCGAAGCCGCCGGTCGCGAAGATGAACGCCTTGCCCTGGAAGACGTGCAGTTCGCCGCTCGACAGGTCGAGGGCGACCACGGCGGACGGCTGGTCGACGCCGTCGACCGGGGTCATCACGAGGTCGAGCACGTAGTACTCGTTGAAGAAGTTGATGCCGCGCTTGACGCAGTTCTGGTACAGGGTCTGCAGGATCATGTGGCCGGTGCGGTCGGCGGCGTAGCAGGCCCGGCGCACGGGCGCCTTGCCGTGGTCGCTCGTGTGGCCGCCGAAGCGGCGCTGGTCGATCTTGCCCTCCGGGGTGCGGTTGAAGGGCAGGCCCATGTTCTCGAGGTCGATGACCGCGTCGATGGCCTCCTTCGCGAGGATCTCCGCCGCGTCCTGGTCGACGAGGTAGTCGCCGCCCTTGACGGTGTCGAAGGTGTGCCACTCCCAGTTGTCTTCCTCGACGTTGGCGAGGGCCGCGGCCATGCCGCCCTGGGCGGCTCCCGTGTGTGAGCGGGTCGGGTAGAGCTTGGAGATGACCGCGGTGCTGGCTCCTGGGCCGGCCTCGATGGCCGCGCGCATCCCTGCGCCGCCGGCTCCCACGATCACGATGTCGAACTTGTGGTAGTGCACTCCGTCGATCACGGTGGACTCGGTCGGTGCGGTGTTTGATGCATCCGTCATGTGCTGGTGTGAGCTCCTAGATGGCCGGGCAGAACTTGGGCAGAAGGTCGGCGGGCGAACCGGCCGGGCAGGGGTCGAAGGTGAAGACCACGAGGGTGCCGAGCACGATCAGGATCACGACGGCTGCGAGGATGGCCCACTTGAAGATGCCGCGGGTGACCCGCTGGGTTGCGTAGTCGTTCACGATCGTGCGCATGCCGTTGCCGCCGTGGATCAGGGCGAGCCAGAGCATGGCCACGTCCCACCACTGCCAGAACGGGCTCGCGAGCTTGCCGGCGACGAAGCCGAAGTTGAGGGCGTCGACGCCCTTGCCGATCATCAGGTTCACGAAGAGGTGGCCGAAGATGAGCACGATGAGCACGACGCCGGAGCCGCGCATGTAGATCCAGCCCCATTTTTCCCAGTTCGTGCCGCGCTTTCCGGTCGGGCGGGCGTATGGGCTCCTGGGGGAGTCAAGTGTGGTTGCCATGGCTGCTCCTCCTAGTGGCTGAAGACGTTCATGAGGTGACGCGGGGCGAAGCCCAGCATCGTGACGACCCAGAGGCCGATCACGACGTAGAACATGACCTTCTGGTATTTCGCGCTCCAGAAGTCGATCAGGATGATCCGGATCCCGTTGAACGCGTGGAACACGATCGCGCCGACGAGTGCGACCTCACCGAGCCCCATCAGCGGCGTCTGGTAGGTCGAGATGACCGCGTTGTATGCCTCCGGGCTCACGCGCACGAGCGCCGTGTCCAGAATGTGGACCAGCAGAAAGAAGAAGATCGCAACACCGGTGATCCGGTGGAGGACCCACGACCACATGCCTTCGCGGCCCCGGTACAGGGTTCCTGCGGGGCGGCGTGAGGTGGTCTTCTGCTGGGATGTCAATGTCCGTGCCGATTCCTGAGGCATGACCAACCTTCCCTGGCTGAATGAGCGGCCTCGAATGATCAGGCCGGCACTGCGCTGGTGCGCGTGCAACCATCATAAGTGTCTCTAGGCCGAGATATTATCCGCGAGGCCCGTCAGCGCTGCATCGAGAGGGGAACGGCCGTCATCACGCGGATGGCGGCGCGTTCGTCGATGACTTTGTCGTAGTAACCGACAAGGGTTTCGCAGACGCTTTCCCACGAACGGCCGAGCACCGCCCTCCTGCCGGACTCGCCCATCCGCAACCGGAGGGGCGCATCCTCGACGAGGCGCGTCACGCAACGCCGCAGGTCGCGTTCGTCGTCGGGAACGAAGAGGAAACCGTTGTCGCCGTGCGCGACGAGGTCGATCGGGCCGCCGGCGTGCGGTGCGACGACGGGGAGCCCTGCCGCGTGCGCCTCCTGGATCGTCTGGCCGAAGGTCTCCTCCGTCCCGGCGTGCACGAATACGTCGAAGGCCGCGTACGCGTCGGAGAGCGCCGGTCCGGAGAGCCGGCCGAGCCACGTCACCGGCACGCCGGCGAGTTCGCGCTGGATGAGCGGCACGGAGGGCCCGTCACCGACGAGTGCGACACGGATGCCCGGCAGGCCCCTGAGCGCTCTGAGTCGTTCCACCTGCTTCTCCGGCGCCATCCTGCCGACGTAGCCGATCACGACCTCACCGTTCGGGGACAGGCGTTCGCGGAGCGCGGCGACGGCCGGTTCGCTCCGGCGGTTCGGGTGGTATCCGATGAGGTCGACGCCGCGCGTCCAGCGGGCGAGCCGGCGTACGCCCACCCGTTCGAGGTCCGCCATCGAGGCGGAGGAGGGCACCAGGGTGAGGTCGGCGCCGTCGTGGATCCACTTGACGAGGCGCCACGCGACCTTCGTCGCCTGGCCGAGCCGGTTGCGCCTGGCGTACCCGGCGACATCCGTCTGGAAGATCGCGACGCTCGGGATGTCGAGGCGGTTCGCCGACGCGATGCCCTGCGCGCCGAGGAGGAACGGGGAGGCCGCGTGCACGACGTCCGGCCCGAAGTCGGAGAGGAGGCGCTGCACGTGCGGGCTCGGCATCCCCACCGGGAACTGGCGGTAGGAGACGGCGGGGACGCTGAAGACCGGGAAGCCGGCGTATTCGGAAGGAGCACCGGCGGGGGCGATCACGATCGCCTCGTGCCCGGTTCGCCGCAGGTGCTCGAGCACCTTGCAGACGCTCGTGGTGACCCCACTGACCGTGGGGAGGAAACTCTCACTGACGACGGCAACCCGCATGTTTCGAGCGTATGCAGCCGTCGAAACAAGCATGTGAATACCCGGAACCACTGCGTGAATACCCGGTGAACAGCGGCTGTGCGGCCTGTAGTCTGGCCGAATGACCCAGGCACCTGACCCACTCGAGCGCTTCTACAGCGTGATCCCCGCCGGCGGAATCGGATCCCGCCTGTGGCCGCTGTCCCGAGCGGACGCCCCGAAGTTCCTGCACGACCTCACCGGGTCCGGCCAGACCCTGCTCAGGGACACCTGGGACCGGCTGGCCCCGCTCGCCGGCGACCAGCGCATCATGGTCGTCACGGGACGTGCGCACCGCGCCGCCGTCGAGGCGCAGCTGCCGGAGCTCGCCGACCTCAATGTCGTCCTCGAGAGCGAGCCGCGCGAGTCGACGGCTGCCATCGGCCTCGCAGCAGCCATCCTGCAGAAACGTGAACCCGGCGTCATCATCGGGTCCTTCGCGGCCGACCACGTTATCAAGGGCGCCGTCCTGTTCCGCCAGACCATCGTCGAGGCCGTCGCGGCAGCGGATGCCGGGTACATCGTCGCGATCGGCATCCGTCCGACGGAGCCCGCGATCGGTTTCGGCTACATCAAGACCGCCGCGCCGCTCGAGATCCCCGGAGCCCCGAACGCGCAGTCCGTCGACTCCTTCGTCGAGAAGCCCGACCTCGCAACGGCGGAAGCCTATGTCGCGAGCGGCCACTACCTCTGGAACGCGGGCATGTTCATCGCCCGCGCCGACCGCCTGCTCGAAGAGATCGGTGCGGCGGAGCCCGATCTGCTCGCCGGGCTCCTCGAACTCGCCGACGCGTGGGACACCCCGCGCCGCGGCGCCGTCGTCGACAGGGTGTGGCCGAAGATCAAGAAGATCGCCATCGACTACACCGTCGCGGAGCCGGTCGCGGCCCGTGGCCAGCTCGCGGTCATCCCCGGCCAGTTCGACTGGGACGACGTCGGCGACTTCGCCTCGATCGCCAAGATCCACGCCAACGGGCGCAAGCGCGACCTGGCGATCCTCGGCGAGGGCGCACGCGTGCTCGCAGACTCCTCGAGCGGAATCGTCGTGAGCCACACCGGACGGATGATCGCGCTGATCGGCGTCGAGGACATCGTCGTGATCGACACCCCGGACGCGCTGCTCGTGACGACGAGCGCGAATGCGCAGAAAGTCAAGGCCGTCGTCGACGCCCTGAAGCTCTCCGGAAGCAGCGACGTGCTGTAGCGAGGCACCCGAAATCGTTTGTGCCGGTCGCCTCCGCATTACGCACGGAATTGTTTCGCGCAGGTAGCGGCTTGATAACGCTTAGCGCACCTATCGAGTTTGCTCAACTGAGCAGTGAAACATTGGGTAACCTGATTGCACACAGCCCCGTCGAACCCGCGCCGGGCCAGCAATGGAGGTCATCTTGACAATCACCAAACGAAGGGCCGTTTTTAGCGGACTCGCCACCTTGGGCGCAGTAGCCCTGCTCGCCGGTTGTGCGGCGGCGCCGAGCACCGGCGGCGCCACGTCGACCGCGGCTGTCACCAACTTCACCCCCTGCATCGTTTCCGACGCCGGCGGCTTCGACGACAAGTCCTTCAACCAGTCCAGCTTCGACGGCATGACCCAGGCGGCGGATGCCCTCGGCGTCAAGTTCAAGCAGGCGGAGTCCAAGACGACCGACCAGTACGCGGGCAACGTCAGCAGCATGGTCGACCAGAACTGCAACTTCATCCTCACGGTCGGCTTCGCACTCGCGAACACGACCCGTGACGCGGCCAAGGCCAGCCCCACGACCGATTTCGCGATCATCGACTCCGCACTGTCGAATGACGACTTCAGCCCCCTTGCCCTCGACAACGTCAAGCCGGTGCTCTACGACACCGCCCAGGCGGCCTTCCTCGCCGGCTACCTCGCGGCAGGCACCTCCAAGACCGGCATCGTCGGCACGTATGGTGGCAAGCAGTTCCCGTCCGTGACGATCTTCATGGACGGCTTCGCCGACGGCGTCACGTACTACAACACCCAGAAGTCGAAGTCCGTCAAGCTCCTCGGCTGGGACAAGGCCGCCCAGGCCGGAACCTTCGCCGGCAGCTTCGATGACATCAACCAGGGCAAGGCGCTCAGCACCAACCTGATCGACCAGGGCGCCGACATCATCCTTCCGGTTGCCGGACCGCTCTTCCAGGGCACCGCGCAGGCCATTCAGGACTCCGGCAAGGACGTTGCCATCGTCGGCGTCGACAGCGACCTCTACGAGACCGCACCGGCCACGAAGGCGCTCTACCTCACCTCGATCATGAAGCAGATGGCCGACGCCACCAAGAAGATCGTCACTGACGCGGCCGCTGGAGACTTCAGCGCGACCCCGTACATCGGCACCCTCGACAACAAGGGCGTCGACATCGCACCCCTGCACGACTGGGAGTCCAAGGTCGACCCCGCACTCGTGAAGGAGGTCGACGCGATCAAGGCCGACATCATCAGCGGCAAGCTCACGGTCACGTCGCCGTCCACCCCCAAGTAACCCACCGGGCAGTACCATCGCGGGGAGGCCAGCGAGAGCTGGCCTCCCCGCGTGCTTTAACCCCCGGCAGCCGACCCTCCGGTCGGCGGCTCAATAGAATCGGGAAGTATGAAGCTCGAACTTCGCGGCATTACGAAGAGATTCGGTGCCCTGGTCGCCAATGACCACATCAACCTCACTGTCGAGGCCGGCGAGATCCACGCGCTGCTCGGCGAGAACGGCGCAGGGAAGTCCACCCTGATGAACGTGCTCTACGGCCTCTACCGGGCCGAAGAAGGCGAGATCCTGCTCGACGACGTCGTCCAGCACTTCGCAGGACCCGGCGACGCCATGGCGGCGGGCATCGGCATGGTGCACCAGCACTTCATGCTCATCCCCGTCTTCACCGTCGCGGAGAACGTCATGCTCGGCCACGAAGAGACCGGGTTCGGCGGCCACCTCGACCTCCCGGCCGCCCGCCGCCGGGTGACGGAGATCTCGGCCAGGTTCGGATTCGATGTCGACCCCGACGCCCTCGTCGAAGACCTCCCCGTCGGTGTGCAGCAGCGGGTCGAGATCATCAAGGCGCTCTCCCGCGATGCCCGCGTGCTCGTCTTCGACGAGCCGACCGCCGTGCTCACCCCGCAGGAGACCGACGAGCTGATGGGCATCATGCGCCAGCTGCGCGACTCCGGCACCTCGATCGTCTTCATCACCCACAAACTGCGGGAGGTGCGCGCCGTCGCCGACCGGATCACCGTCATCCGCCTCGGTGCCGTCGTCGGCGAGGCCTCCCCGACCGCGAGCAACGAGGAACTCGCCACGATGATGGTCGGCCGCGCCGTCGACCTCACCGTGGACAAGTCCCCTGCCGAACCGGGCGCACCCGCCCTGGTCGTCAGCGACCTCACCGTGCTCGACCCGCACGGTCAGGTGCTCGTCAACTCCGTGAGCTTCACCGTGCACGCCGGAGAGATCCTCGCGATCGCCGGAGTGCAGGGAAACGGGCAGACCGAGCTGACCGAGGCCCTGATGGGCCTGCAGCCGCGGGTCTCCGGCGAGATCACCCTCGACGGCTCCTCGCTCCGCGGCCACACGGTCCGCAAGATCCTCGACGCCGGTGTCGGGTTCGTGCCGGAAGACCGTACCGAGGACGGCCTCGTGAGCGAATTCACGATCGCCGAGAACCTCATGCTCGACCGGTCGCACCAGCCGCCGTTCGTCAAACGCTTCAACGTACAGCTGTCCTTCCTCGCGAAGTTCGCCGAGGACAAGGTCAAGGAATTCGACGTGCGCTCCCAGGGCATCGACACCCTCGTCGGCCGCCTCTCCGGCGGCAACCAGCAGAAGGTCGTGCTCGCCCGTGAGCTCAGCCGGGAGCTGCGGCTGTTCATCGCCGCCCAGCCGACCCGCGGCCTCGACGTGGGGTCGATCGAATTCGTGCACGAGCGCATCATCGCCACCCGGGATGCCGGCACCCCGGTCATCGTGATCTCGACCGAACTCGACGAGGTCGCCGCCCTCGCCGACCGGATCCTGGTGATGTTCCGCGGCCGCGTCGTGGGCATCGTCCCCGGCGACACCCCCCGAGCCGTACTGGGGCTGATGATGGCCGGCGAAACGCCGACCGAAGAAGGAGCGGCAGCATGAGCGAGACCCTGCAGACCCCGCCGGTTTCCAGCGGGAAGCCGGCCCAGCCTGGACAGCCGGACCAGCCGGACCAGCCCGGCCGTGTCTATCAGATCTTCCGCGAGATCACGACGGGGAATGCGATCATCTCCGTGCTCGCCGTCCTCCTCGCCCTCCTCGTCGGAGCGATCCTGATCGCCTTCACCAACGAGGACGTCCAGAAGGCGTCGGTCTACTTCTTCTCCCGACCGGGCGACACCGTCGTGGCGGCCTGGAATTCCGTCTCCGGCGCATACTCCGCCCTGTTCCAGGGCTCGGTCTACAACTTCCGCAAGCCGGACTTCGCCTCGGGAATCAAGCCGCTCACCGAGACACTCACCTTCGCGACCCCGCTGATCGCGGCAGGCCTCGGCGTCGCGCTCGGCTTCCGGGTCGGCCTGTTCAACATCGGCGGTCGCGGCCAGATGCTCATCGCGGCCGCGCTCGGCGGCTGGGTGGCCTTCGCGCTCGACCTGCCCGCCGGCATCCACCTCGTCGTCGCCCTCGTCGTCGGTGTCGCCGGCGGCGCGCTCTGGGGCGGGCTCGTCGGCCTGCTCAAGGCCCGCACGGGGGCGCACGAGGTGATCACGACGATCATGCTCAACTACGTCGCCTACTACCTCGTCAGCTACCTGCTGCGCGACGGCTTCCTGAAGACGCCGGGGTCCAACAACCCGCAGAGCCCCGCGAGCAAGCCGACTGCAGTGTTCCCCGACCTGCTCGGCCCGACCTACAACCTGCACCTCGGCTTCATCCTCGTGATCATCGCGACGATCTTCACCTGGTGGCTGCTGTCGCGCTCGAACCTCGGCTTCCAGTTCCGCGCCGTCGGGCTCAACCCGCACGCGGCCCGGGTCGCCGGCATCAGCGTCGACCGGATGTACGTCTACGCGATGCTGCTCTCCGGCGGCCTCGTCGGCCTCGCCGGCATCAACCAGGTGCTCGGCACCTCGACGAGCGGTTTCGACGCCGGCATCGACTCCGGCATCGGCTTCGACGCGATCACCGTCGCGCTGCTCGGCCGCTCGCGCCCGTGGGGGGTCTTCGCGGCAGGCATCCTCTTCGGCGCGTTCAAGGCTGGCGGGTTCTCGATGCAGGCTGCAGAGGGCGTTCCGATCGACATCGTGTTGATCGTGCAGTCCCTGATCGTCCTGTTCATCGCGGCGCCGCCCCTCGTGCGCGCCATCTTCCGGCTGCCGACGCCGGGCCAGAAGACCCCCGGTGCGAAGACGCCCCGGAAACGCACCACGACACCCACGGAGGTGGTGGCCTCGTGAGCACCCCGACAACCGTTTCACCGGCCGGTTCCACCGGGCCGAGCGCATCCGTCGCCGACACCGGGCCCGACTTCGAGCAGATCAAGAGCTGGAAGACCCCGATCGCCCTCGCGATCTTCACCCTGCTCGGCTTCCTGCTCCTCGTCGTCTTCGGTCGTGACGGCGAGAGCACGATGCGCCTGTCGACGACGACCGACCTGATCCAGCTGCCGGACGTGGTCCTGCCGACCCGGCCGACCGGCGTCGTCGTCGTCGCCCTCCTGCTGCTGATCACGGCGGGGAGCGGCTGGCTCGTGCGCTCGAAGGCGAAGGTGCCGCTCTGGCTCGTCACCGTGTTCGCGGTGCTCCTGCTGGTGGGCTTCCTGGCCTGGGCATCCGCTGACCACACCATCCCGGTTCCCGGGCTGCTGTTCGGTTCGCTGAGCCTCGCCGTCCCGCTCATCTTCGGCGCGCTCGGCGGCGTCATCTCCGAGCGGGTCGGCGTGGTCAACGTCGCGATCGAGGGGCAGTTGCTCGCCGGGGCGTTCACCTCCGCGATGGTCGCCTCGATCACCCAGCAGCCGCTCCTTGGGCTCGTCGCGGCGATGGTCGCCGGTGTGCTCGTCTCCTTCGTGCTCGCCGCGTTCGCGATCAAGTACTTCGTCGATCAGGTCATCGTCGGCGTGGTGCTCAACGTGCTCGTCTCCGGGGTCACCGGCTTCCTGTTCTCCCAGCTGCTCGCCCCGAACGCCGCGACGCTCAACAGCCCGCCGCGGTTCGAGAACATCAACATCCCGCTGCTGAGCGAGATCCCGATCATCGGCCCGGTTTTCTTCCGGCAGACCCTGATCGTCTACATCATGTACGTGGCGGTCGCGTGCGTGTACTTCGGCCTCTTCCACACCAAGTGGGGCCTGCGCCTGCGTGCCGTCGGCGAGCATCCGCAGGCCGCGGACACCGTGGGCATCAATGTCGCCCGCACCCGGTTCTGGAACGTCTCGCTCGCCGGTGCGATCGCCGGTCTCGGCGGGGCGTACTTCACCCTCGGCTCCGTCGGCGCCTTCGGCAAGGAGATGACAGCGGGCGCCGGGTTCATCGCCCTCGCCGCCGTCATCTTCGGCCGCTGGGACCCGATCAGGGCCACCCTCGCCGCGCTGCTCTTCGGCTTCGCGAGCAACCTGCAGAACGTGCTCAGCATCATCGGCTCCCCGGTGCCGAGCGAGTTCATGCTGATGCTGCCCTACCTCGTCACGATCTTCGCCGTCGCCGGCCTCGTCGGCCAGTCACGGGGGCCGGCGGCCTCCGGAAAGCCGTACATCAAATCGTGAGCTCCCGAAAGAACGAACCGGCCCGAAAGAACGAACCGGCCCGGAAGGACGAGCCGGCCCGGAAGGACGAGCCGGCCCGGACGGACGAACCGGAGTCCGGCCACTCGACCCCCGTCATCGACTGGGCGCTCCTCCGCGACACCGCCACCGAGGCCATGCGCCTCGCGTACGCGCCGTACTCGAAGTTCCCGGTCGGCGCGGCGGCCCTCGTCGACGACGGCCGGGTGATCAGCGGATGCAACGTGGAGAACGCCTCATACGGCCTCACCCTCTGCGCGGAATGCGCCCTCGTCTCCGTGCTGCACCTCACCGGCGGCGGCCGGTTCCTCGCCTTCAGCTGCGTCGACGGCAACGGCAACCTGCTGATGCCGTGCGGCCGCTGCCGCCAGCTCCTCTACGAACACTCCGCACCCGGCATGCTGCTGGAAACAGTCTCGGGCCTCCGCACCATCGATCAGGTCCTGCCGGACGCCTTCGGGCCCCGCCAGCTCGCCGACTACCGGGAAGTACACCAGTGAACACCCAGACCCACCTCGAAGCCTTCGACGCCGTCGACCTGATTCGCACCAAGCGCGACCACGGCGAACTCGCCACCCCTCAGATCGACTGGCTGATCGACGCGTACACCCGCGGCTACGTCGGCGACGAGCAGATGGCCGCGATGACCATGGCAATCTTCCTGAACGGGATGACCCGCCGCGAGATCAAGGACCTCACCCTCGCCATGATCAACAGCGGCGAGCGGATGAGCTTCGCCGGCCTCGGCAAGCCGACGACCGACAAGCACTCCACCGGCGGCGTCGGTGACAAGATCACCCTCCCGCTGATGCCCCTCGTCGCGGTCTTCGGCGCGGCCGTTCCCCAGCTCTCCGGCCGCGGCCTCGGGCACACCGGCGGCACCCTCGACAAGCTCGAGTCGATCCCCGGCTGGCGCGCCCACCTCAGCAACGAGGAGATGTTCGCCCAGCTCCGCGATCACGGCGGCGTGATCTGTGCGGCCGGCGGCGGCCTCGCCCCTGCGGACGGCAAGCTCTACGCCCTCCGCGACATCACCGGAACCGTCGAGGCGATCCCGCTGATCGCCTCCTCGATCATGTCGAAGAAGATCGCGGAGGGCACGAGCGCGCTCGTCCTCGACGTGAAGTTCGGTTCCGGCGCCTTCCTGAAGGACATCGAGCTCTCCCGGGAACTCGCCCGCACGATGGTCGCGCTCGGCGAGGATGCCGGAGTGGCGACATCCGCCCTGCTCACCAACATGAACGTGCCGCTCGGCTTCGCGATCGGAAACGCGAACGAGGTCCGCGAATCGGTCGAGGTTCTCGCGGGCGGCGGGCCCGCAGACGTCGTCGAGCTCACGATCGCCCTCGCCACCGAAATGCTCAACCTCGCCGGAATCACGGGCGTCGACGTCGCCGCCGCACTCACCGACGGGCGGGCCATGGACAAGTGGCGCGAGGTCATCCGGGCCCAGGGCGGCGACCCGGATGCCGCGATGCCGGTCGCGCAGGAAACCCACGTCGTCACCGCCGACCGGGATGGCGTGCTCGTCGAGCAGCAGGCGCTGCCGTTCGGGATCGGCGCCTGGCGACTCGGTGCCGGCCGCGCCCGCAAACAGGACCCCGTGCAGCACGCTGCAGGGATCGACCTGCACGCCAAGCCGGGCGACACCGTGCGTGCCGGACAGCCGCTCTTCACCCTCAGCGCGGACGAGCCTGAGCGTTTCGCCAGGGCCCTCGAGGCCCTCGAGGGCGCATACCGGATCGGCGACCCCGGCGAGCCCGTCCTCGACGGCGGCCCCCTGATCGCCGAGCGCATCGGTCGGTGACCTTCGGTTTGTTGCCGATCACAATAAATTACGGGAGTTGACTCGGAGGAGGGCCCGGGGGAGGCCGGGGCCGGTAGATTGGTGAACGTGAATACGAGCCTTGAGGAATTCCTGCTGCCCGGTGGCGCGAGCATCAACGCGCTGCCCAAAATATCGCTGCACGACCACCTCGATGGGGGACTGCGTCCCCAGACGATCATCGAACTCGCCGACACCATCGGTCTCGACCTGCCGTCGACGGATGCCGCCGCGCTCGGCGCCTGGTTCGCCGACCAGTCCAACTCCGGCTCGCTCGTGGACTACCTCAAGACCTTCGATGTGACGACGGCCGTGATGCAGACCCGTGAGGGCCTCATCCGGGTCGCCCACGAATTCGTGCAGGACCTCGCCGTCGACGGCGTCATCTACGGCGAGATCCGCTGGGCACCCGAACAGCACCTCACCCGCGGCCTCACCCTCGACCAGGTCGTCGAGGCCGTGCAGGAAGGCATCGAGTCCGGCATCGACGAGGCGGCCGAATTCGGGTCCACCATCCGTATCGGCCAGCTCATCACCGCGATGCGCCACGCGAACCGCGGCCTCGAGATCGCCGAACTCGCCGTGCGCCACCGCGGCAACGGCGTCGTCGGCTTCGACATCGCCGGCGCGGAGCTCGGCTTCCCCGCCCGCAACCACCTCGCGGCCTTCGACTACCTCGCCAAGGAGTTCATGCCGGTCACGGTGCACGCCGGAGAGGCAGACGGGCTGGGCAGCATCCGTGGCGCCCTGTTCGACGGCCGCGCCCTGCGCCTCGGCCACGGCGTGCGCCTCGCCGAGGACATCGTCATCGGCCGCGAGGACGACGACAACACCTACGTCACCCTCGGCCCGGTTGCCCAGTGGGTCCGCGACCGCGAGATCGCCCTCGAACTGAGCCCGTCGTCCAACCTGCAGACCGGCGCGATCGCCGCGTGGGGCGACGACCTGCTCGACCACCCCTTCGACCTGCTCTACCAGCTCGGCTTCCGGGTCACGGTCAACACCGACAACCGGCTGATGAGCGACACGAGCCTGAGCCAGGAACTCGCGTTGCTCAGCGACGCCTTCGGCTACGACATCGACGACCTCGAGGTCTTCCAGCTCAGCGCCGCCCAGTCCGCATTCCTCCCGCTCGAAGAGCGCGAAGAACTCGCCGACGCCATCGTCGCGGGCTTCGAAGAGGCCTGAGAGCCCGCAGAACCCGACACGCAAACCCAGTGAAAGAACCTATGCAACTCCCAGACCTGCCTCTCACCGCCATCGCGATCGGCATCCATGTCCCGGACTGGCGCGCCGCCGTGACCGCGGCCGGCGACGGTCTCGTCCGCTCGGGGTCGACAGTGCCCGGCTACACGAAGCGGATGATCGACGTCATCGACGAGTTCGGCGCCTATGTCGTGATCGCCCCCGGCCTGGCCCTCGCCCACGCACGCCCGGGCCCCGACGTCATCGCCGAGGGCCTGAGCGTCGTGACGCTCGCGGAACCCGTCGCCTTCGGCCACCCGCACAACGACCCGGTCAGCGTGGTCCTCGGCCTCGCCGTGACGACCGGAGACGAGCACGTGCTGCTCGTCGCCGAACTTGCGAACCTCTTCAACGACCCGCGGGTCATCCCCTCGCTTGCGGCCGCGACGGATGCCGCCGGCATCCGTGCGCTGCTCGGCGTCACGGCACCCGCCCGAGAAGCCAGCGGGGTCCAGGAATGAAGATCGTCGCCCTGTGCGGGGTCGGCGTCGGTACCTCGGCGATCCTGAAGATGAACGCCGAACGTGCACTCGCGCGGCTCGACATCGAGGCGGAGGTGACGGCGACCGACGTGGCTTCCGTGCAGACCGTCGGCGCCGACGCCCAGGTGATCCTGACCTCGTCGGAGCTCGTGGCCCACATCGGCAAGACCAACGCGGACATCGTCGTGATCGACAACTATTTCGACCTCGACGAGCTCACAACCAAGCTCGAGGAAGCGCTCGGCTGAACCCGGTGCGATGACGTCGCGCGCAGGGTCCGGCGTTCCCGGCCCTACGCGATGAGTTCGCGCATGCCGCGCTCGAGCTCGGCGAGCACGGCGTTCGCGGCGACCTGGCGCTCCACGACGGTGCCGACGACGCTGCTCGTGTCGAGGTAGACCTTGAGCTTGGGTTCCGTTCCGCTCGGGCGCACCATCACCCGGGCGCCGCCGACGAGGCGGATCCGGAGCACGTCGCTCGGCGGCAGGCCGACGAAGCCGCCGGCGAGGTCGTCGATGTGGTCGACGCGGATCCGGCCGATGAACGCCGGCGGGTTCGACCGCAGCCGGTCCATCACCCGGGAGATCTCAGACAGGTCGGTGACGCGCACCGAGATCTGGCTCGACGAGAAGTGTCCGAAACGGCCGCTGAAGTGGTGCAGGTGGTCCGCGAGGGTGAAGCCCTCGTTCTTCAGGTCGCTCACGAGGGAGAGCAGCGCGAGGGCCGCCGAGATACCGTCCTTGTCGCGCACGGTCGTCGGGTTCACGAGGTAGCCGAGGGCTTCCTCGTAACCGAACACGAGACCCGGGGCGCGGGACACCCACTTGAATCCGGTGAGGGTCTCCTCGAAGCGCATGCCGTAGGCATCCGCCACGGCCTTCAACGCCGGCGACGAGACGATCGAGCAGGCCAGGGTGCCGCTGCGCGGGGCGGGGGCGGAGGCGTCCGCGTCGTCGTCGGTGACGGCGTCGTCGGCGACGGGGGCCAGTTCGGCCCGCTCAGCGGCCCGCCAGCCGAGGATGGCACCGACCTCGTTGCCGGTGAGTCGACGGTAGCCGCTCGCGGAGTCGGCGTCGGGGATCGCGATCGCGAGGCGGTCGGCGTCCGGGTCGTTCGCGATCACGAGTTCGGCGTTGACCTCGCGGGCGGTCGCAAAGGCGAGGTCGAGCGCGCCGGGCTCCTCCGGGTTCGGGAACGCCACGGTCGGGAACGTCGGGTCCGGCGCGATCTGCGCGTCGACAAGGGTCGGCAGGTCGTAACCCGCGGCTTCGAGCACGCGGCGGGTGGTGTCCCAGCCGACCCCGTGCATGGCCGTGTACACGGCGTTGACCTGGGCGCGCGGAGCGCCGACGCTCGCAGCGGTCTCGGCGATGTACGCCTGGACGACCGTCTCCTCCGCCGTCTCATAGACGCCGCGGACCAGGTCGGGGATGGTCGCGTGCGTGGCCACCCGGTGGATCTCCGCCGCGATGAACGCGTCGTCGGGTGAGACGATCTGGGACCCGTTGTTCGCGCCGCCGAGGTAGACCTTGTAGCCGTTGTCGGCCGCGGGGTTGTGCGAGGCCGTGACCATGACGCCGGCGCTCGCGTCGAGGTGGCGCACGGCGAAGGCGAGGACGGGCGTCGGCAGCAGGCGGGGGAGCAGGATCGCGCGGACCCCGGCGCCGGCCATGATCGCCGCGCTGTCCGTCGCGAAGACCTGGGAGTTCTTGCGACCGTCGTAGCCGATCACGACGGAGGGGGTCTGGCCGGGGAGGGCGGTTCCGATCAGGAATGCGGCGAGGCCGGCTGCGGCCTGGGACACGAGGACGCGGTTCATCCGGTTGGAGCCGGCGCCGATCGCGCCGCGGAGCCCGGCGGTTCCGAAGGCGAGGCGCTCGTCGAAGCGGGCGTGCAGCTCGGTGATGGCGGCCTGGTCTGCGGACTGTGCCCCGCGGAGCAGGGCGCGCAGTTCGGCCTGGGTCTCGGCGTCGGGGTCCTGGGCGAGCCAGGCGGTGGCCGCGGCGATCGTGGCATCGTCGTCGGGGGCCGGTGCCGGTGCGGCCGATGAACCCGCCCGTGCGGCGTGGACGAGTGCTGTCGGAACGAAGTCCGTCGCGACCGTGGCGTCCATCTCGGTCGTGACGGGGGTCGGCTCGTCCCGGGCGGATGCCGGGTGGGCGATCACGGGGGGAGCGGTCGGTTCCGATTCGGGTTCCGGGTGCTCTGCGGTAGCCGGTGCTGCCGGTGTTCCCTGGGCGGCCTCGTGCGCTACGGCGGGGGCAGCGGCGAGGGCGGTTTCCGCGCCGGCGGGAGCGGTGAAGGCGGCGGGAGCCGGGGCGTTGACGGGGGGTGCTGCCGGCAACGGAACGTCGACGATGTCGAGCGCGAGGGTCGCCGGCAGGACGGAAGCGGGAGCATCCGGCAACGCCCGGTGACGCCCGCGTGCGCGAACCTCGCCGGTGCTGGTCGGCCCTGTGCCGGTCGAGCCGGTGTTCACGGGCCCGGTGCCGGTCTCGGTGGCGCTCACAGGGCGGCCACGATCCTGGCCAGGAGTGCGCTGATCACGGGTTCGGCCTGCCGGCCCGCGACGAGCACTTCGGCGTGACTGAGCGGCTCCTTCTGGATCCCGGCCGCGAGGTTGGTGATGAGGGACAGGCCGAGGATCTCCATGCCGGCCTGGCGGGCTGCGATGGCCTCGAGCGCCGTCGACATACCGACGATGTGGCCGCCGATCGCCTTCGCCATCTGCACTTCGGCGGGGGTCTCGTAGTGTGGCCCGCGGAACTGGCAGTAGACGCCCTCGTCGAGCCCGGGGTCGATGGTGCGGGCGAGGTCGCGCAGCCGCTTCGAATAGAGATCGGTCAGGTCGATGAAGGTCGCGCCTTCGAGCGGCGAGTCCGCTGTGAGGTTGATGTGGTCGCTGATCAGCACCGGCGTCCCGGGGGTCCAGGTCTCACGGATGCCGCCTGCCCCGTTGGTGAGGATCATGGTCGTCGCGCCCGTTGCCGCCGCGGTGCGCACGCTGTGCACGACCCTGCGGACGCCGTGCCCCTCGTAGTAGTGGGTGCGCGCGCCGATGACGAGGGCCCGTTTGCCGTTCGGCAGGAGCACGGAGCGCAGGGTGCCGACGTGGCCTTCGAGCGCGGGGGCGCTGAAGCCGGTGATCGCCTGGGCGGGGATCGTGTGGGTGGTCTCGCCGATGAGCTCGGCGGCCTTCCCCCAACCGCTGCCGAGGGTCAGCGCCACGTCGTGATGGGTGACGCCCGTGAGCTCGGCGATTTCAGCCGCCGCGATCCGGGCGATTTCGAACGGGTCGGTTTGTGGCTCGTCCAGCGGGTTTGCGTCGATCGTCGGCATCCCCCCACTCTATTCGCCCGAACCAATTCGACGGAGATTTTGGGCATTCGGGGCCGAAAGTGGCCGCCTACGGGCGTTTTGGGCGAAAACTCCGTCGAATTCGTCAGGCGCGGGCGGCGAGTCGGGCTGCGGCGGGCGGATGCCAGGGGCCGGGATTGGTGGCGAAGGGCGGCGAACGGCAGAATGTCACCATGGCCTACGAGTTCGAACGCAAGCAGCAGATCGTCATTCTCGGCGGAGGGCCCGGCGGGTATGAAGCGGCGATCGCCGGAGCGCAACTCGGAGCGGAGGTCACGCTCGTCGAAGAGGTCGGCGTCGGCGGGTCAGCGGTCATCACGGATGTCGTCCCCTCGAAGTCCCTCATCGCCACCGCGGAGGCCACCAACTCCATCGGAGACGCGACCGAGCTCGGCGTCCAGCTGTTCGTCCGCGGGGCAGACGGCAAGCCGAGCCGCCCCGAGGTCGCGATCAACCTCGCCGCCGTCAACAAGCGCCTCCTCGCGCTCGCCCGCCAGCAGTCCGAGGACATGCGGGCAACGCTCGTCACGGCCGGCGTGCACCTCGTACAGGGTCACGGGCGTCTCGACGGCACGAGCGGCGTGATCGTAGCGACCTCGGAGGCCTCCGGCACCGATTTCGACCGGATCAGCGCCGACACGATCGTCGTCTCCGTCGGCGCGAGCCCGCGCATCCTCCCGACCGCGGTCCCCGACGGGGAGCGCATCCTCACCTGGACCCAGCTCTACAACCTGCGGGCGGTGCCGGAGCACCTCATCGTCGTCGGATCCGGCGTCACCGGCGCCGAGTTCGCCTCCGCCTACCGGGCCCTCGGCGCCCGCGTCACCCTGATCTCGAGCCGCGACCAGGTCCTGCCCGGCGAGGACGCCGACGCCGCAGCGGTGATCGAGAACGTCTTCAAGCGCAACGGGATGGTCGTCCTCGGCAAGTCGCGCGCCGAATCCGTCGTGGTCACCGCGACCGGCGTGCTCGCCACCCTGTCCGACGGCCGCAAGGTCGAGGGCAGTCACTGCCTGATGGCCGTCGGCTCCGTGCCGAACACCCGCGGGATCGGCCTCGAGGAGGCCGGCGTGCAGCTGACCGACTCCGGGCACATCCGGGTTAACCGGGTCGCCCGCACGTCGATGCCGAACATCTACGCGGCCGGAGACTGCACAACCGAGCTGCCGCTCGCATCCGTCGCCTCGATGATGGGCCGCACCGCGGTGTTCCACGCCATGGGCGACGCGGTGAACCCGATCGAGATCCGCAACGTCGCGGCCAACATCTTCACGCAGCCCGAGATCGCGACGGTCGGCTGGACGCAGAAGCAGATCGAGGACGGCCTCGTGCGCGGCACCATCTACAAGCTGCCCCTCGCCGCGAACCCGCGCGCGAAGATGATGGGCATCAAGGACGGCTTCGTGAAGCTCTTCGCGACCACGACGACCGGCACCGTCATCGGCGGCGTCATCGTCGCCCCGAAGGCGAGCGAGCTCATCTTCCCGCTCGCGCTCGCCGTCGAGCACCGGCTCACGGTCGACGAGGTCGCCCGCGCGTTCCCGGTCTACCCATCGCTCACGGGCTCGATCACGGATGCCGCCCGCGCCATGCACATCGTCCATCGGACCAACCGCTGACTCGCCCAGGCCTCGCGAGAGTACACTTTTGGCCCTTATGACTCGGTCTTAAGGGCCAAAACTACGCTTTCGCGGTGAGAGGGGTCAGCCTTCGAGGCCGCGGCGAGTGGCTCGGGGGAGGGACGCGACGATGATCGCGTGCGATTCGGTGATCAGCTCGCGCACGTGGTCGGCGGGCACGGAGCCGTCCAGGCGCACGGTCACCCAGTGCCGCTTGTTCATGTGGTACCCGGGCTCGATGCCGGCGACGCTCCGGATCAGCCGCGGCACGTTCTCCGGGAGCGCCTTGAGCGTGATCGACCGGCGCGGGGCATCCGGCTGGTCGATGGAGAACACCTTGCCCGCGACCTTCATCACCCGGGCCTCCGGCCCGAACGGGTAGGTCTCGACGGCCCCGTTCAGGTCCAGCAGGAACGCGGTCAGTTCGTCCGGATCCACGACGGTCCTCTCTCCCTGGCCGGCGAGTGCCCGGCACCTTCCTGTCGAGCGATCATCGAGCGAGTGGATGCCTGCCGTGCGGTGCCTACGCGGCGTCGGTCACGGCGAGCAACATATACCCGCTCGACACGGTGGCGCCGACGACGGCGCCGAGGCTGCCGATCACGCCGTCCTTGTGTGCCGTGAGCGGCTGCTCCATCTTCATGGCCTCGAGGACGAGCAACAGGTCGCCCTTGACGACGACATCGCCCTCTGCGACGGCGAGCTTGACGATCGTGGCCTGCATCGGCGCGACCACGGCGTCGCCGATGGCGGTGTTCACCGAGTGCGCGACGCCGCGGCGACGCGGTGCAGGACCGGCGGTGTTCTCGGCGATGCCGGGCAGGAGCCGAATGGGGAGGCTGACCTCGATGCGGCGGCCCTCGACCTCGACGACGACGTTGTGCCGTTTCTCGGCCGTGCCCTCGTCGGTGAGCGAACCGTTCCACGGTTCGATCTCGTTGACGAACTCGGTTTCGATCCATCGGGTGTAGATCGAGAACGGTTCGCCGGCCGCGGGCGCGAATGCGGGGTCGCGCACGATCGTGCGGTGGAACGGCAGCACGGTCGGGAGGCCGGCGATGTCGAACTCGTCGAGCGCGCGGCGGGAGCGCTCGAGCGCCTCCTCGCGGGTCGCGCCGGTGACGATGAGCTTGGCCAGCAGCGAGTCGAAGGATCCGGAGATGACGTCGCCGGCCTGCACGCCGCTGTCGACACGCACACCGGGGCCGCCCGGCGCCCGGAAGACGTGCACGGGGCCGGGGGCGGGCATGAACCCGCGGCCGGGGTCTTCGCCGTTGATCCGGAATTCGAAGGAGTGCCCGCGCGGGATCGGGTCGTCGTAGTCGAGGCGGCCGCCCTCGGCGAGGCGGAACTGCTCGCGGACGAGGTCGATGCCGGTGACCTCTTCGGAGACGGGGTGCTCGACCTGGAGCCGGGTGTTGACCTCGAGGAAGGAGACGGTGCCGTCCTGCCCGATCAGGAACTCGCAGGTGCCGGCACCGAGGTAGCCGACCTCCTTGAGGATGGCCTTGGACGCGCGGTACATCTCGTCGTGCTGGGCGGTCGTCAGGAACGGCGCAGGAGCCTCCTCGACGAGCTTCTGGTGGCGGCGCTGCAGCGAGCAGTCGCGGGTGGAGACGACGACGACGTTGCCGTAGGCGTCGGCGAGGCACTGGGTCTCGACGTGGCGAGGCTTGTCGAGGTATTTCTCGACGAAGCATTCGCCGCGGCCGAAGGCGGCGACGGCCTCGCGCACGGCGGAGTCGAAGAGCTCGGGGACCTCTTCGCGGGTGCGGGCGACCTTGAGGCCGCGCCCGCCGCCGCCGAAGGCCGCCTTGATCGCGACCGGCAGCCCGTGCTGGTCGATGAAGTCGAGGACCTCGGTCGCGTCGAGCACCGGGTTGAGGGTGCCCGGCGCCATCGGCGCGTGCACGCGTTCGGCGATGTGCCGCGCGGAGACCTTGTCCCCGAGCTGCTCGATGGCGTCGGGGGACGGGCCGATCCAGATCAGGCCGGCGTCGATCACGGCGCGGGCGAACTCGGCGTTCTCGGCGAGGAAGCCGTACCCGGGGTGCACGGCGTCGGCGCCGGACCGGCGGGCGATCGAGAGGATCTTCTCGATGACCAGATAGGTTTCTGCGCTGGTCGTACCGTCGAGCCCGTACGCCTCATCTGCGAGGCGGGCGTGCACGGCGTCACGATCCTGGTCGGCGTAGACGGCGACCGAGAGAATTCCGCTGTCTTTCGCGGCTCGAATCACCCGGACGGCGATTTCGCCCCGGTTGGCGATGAGGACCTTCGTTATACGGGACACAGTGCCTGAGCTTATTGGACATCGCGCCTCAGGCTTTGGTTCTCCTCAACAAAAAGAACCCCCAAAAAGGTAGGGATGCCTACAAAACGCCCCCGAAGCGGGCTGGGTGTCAGGCGTTCGGGCGGTTCCACAGGCTCGGCCAGGAGTGCCCGAGACTCACCACGAGGCGGCGCAGTGTGGGCAGGGACAGGCCGACGACGGTCGAGGGGTCGCCCTCGATGCGGGTGATGAACGGGGCGCCGAGGCTGTCGATCGTGAAGGCCCCCGCGACGAACAGCGGTTCCCCCGTCGCGATGTATGCGTCGAGTTCGGCGTCGTCGATGTCGTCGGCGAAGGTCACGTCGGCGACGGCGACGGCCCCGACTGCCCGTCCCGGCACGCCCGCCCGGTGCTCGATGAGCCAGTGGCCGGAGTACAGCTGCCCGGTGCGGCCGCGCTGCAACTCCCAGCGCTGCCTGGCCTTCTCCGCCGTGTGCGGCTTGCCGTAGATGACGTCGTCGATCACGAAGACCGAGTCTCCGCCGAGCACGAGGTGCACGTCGTCCCCGTCGCCCGCCTCGGCGTCCAGGGCGACGATCGCCCGGGAGACGTCCTCCGCCTTGGCGCGGGCGAGCAACTCGACCGTGTGGCGGGGCGTGAGCGGTACGCCCAGCGTCCGGGCGGCATCCGCTGCGACCTCGTGCTCGTCGACTCCGGGCGCGATCGTGACCGGCTCGATGCCGGCGGCCCGCAGGAGCGTGAGCCGGGCCGGAGAGGTCGAAGCCAGGTAGAGGCGCATGGTTCCCTTTGTGCCGCGAAAGGAGCGGCGATAGAAGCGATGTGGGATGCTCGATCAATGGCCACCAGCAATGACACACCGGCGAATCTCCCCGCACCCGAAGCCGAGGTGGGTACTGAACTCGAACTCCTCGTCACCAACGTAGCTCACGGCGGTATCTTCATCGCCAGGCACGAAGGCCGCGTGGTCTTCGTGAGCGACACCCTGCCGGGGGAGCGCGTGCGCGCCCGGCTCACATCCGCGAACCACAAAAGCTTCTGGCGCGCGGAGACCGTCGAGGTCCTCGACGCCGCCCGCGAACGACAGCCGCACATCTGGGCCTCGGCAGCCCTCGAGCGCGACCCGGACGACCGGGCCGGCGGCGCGGAGTTCGGACACATCGAACTCGGCTTCCAGCGCGAACTCAAGCGCCAGGTGCTCGCAGATTCCCTGAAGCGCATGGCGAAGATCGAGTCCGACGTCGTCGTCGAACCCGTGCCGCTCGGCCAGAACGCGTCGCCGGGCGACGCCGCAGACGGCACCGGGTGGCGCACCCGGGTGCGCCTGCACGTCGACGCAGACGGCACGGTCGGCCCGTATGCGGCCCGCTCCCACCGGGTGATCCCCGTCGGCGACCTTCCCCTCGCCGAGCGGATGCTCGAAGCGGCCGCCCCTCTCGACCAGCGTTTCCCCGGCGCGGCGTCCGTCGACGTGGTCTCCCCGAGCCTCGGCACCGTGCAGATCCTCGTCGCGGAGCCGGACGCACACGGTAAGCCCAAGGCCACGCCGCGCACGCTGATCCGCGAGGTCGTCGGTGACCGGGAATTCCGCCTCGACGCCGGCGGGTTCTGGCAGGTGCACGTCCGCGCGGCGGACACCCTGTACCACGCCGTCCAGGACATCATCGATCCCGGGATGTTCGACCCCCGGGCCACGAACCTCGACCTGTACGGCGGTGTCGGGCTGCTCGCCGCGGCCGTCGGCGACAAGTTCGGCAGCACCGTCCGGATCACCTCGGTCGAGAGCGACGCGCACGCGACCGACTTCGCCGCGGAGAACCTCGCGGAATGGGTCGGCGCGAGCGTTCGCACCGATCGGGTCGACCGTTTCCTGGCCGGCCTGGCCCGCGACGCGAGTGCAGCGGAACGGGTGAAGCACCAGGCGGCGACCGTCGTCCTCGACCCGCCGCGGTCCGGCGCGGGCCGCGAGGTCATCGACCAGCTCGCGGTGCTGTCCCCGAAGCAGATCGTGTACGTGGCGTGCGATCCCGTCGCCCTTGCCCGCGACATCGCGCTCCTCGCCGGGCACGGATACGAGTTGCGGAAGCTGCGCGCGTTCGACCTCTTCCCGAACACTCATCACGTTGAAGCCGTCGCTCTGCTGACCAAATAGCTATCGTTGACGTGTACGTGCAATGGGAAGAATGTAGGAAAAAGTGACGCACCAGACAACACCCGCGAGCTCACCGACGAACGCGGCGGCCGCCCTGGCCGCGCCGGTCGGTGTGACCGTGGGTTCGACGCACGCCACCGAAGCGCGCACGCCGCTTGACCACCCCGTCCGGGTGGGAATCGCCGACGATCACGAATCGGTCCGCCTCGGCATCCAGGCCGCCTGCGAGAACGTCGGTTACGAGGTCGTCGCGACCGCGGCGACCGTCCGGGGGCTCGTCGACGGGATCGGCGGGCGTCCCTGCGACGTGATCGTGCTCGACCTCTCCCTCGGTGACGGCTCCCTCGTCACCGACAACGTGCACCTCGCGCAGAGCACAGGAGCCTCGGTGCTCGTGCACAGCATCGCCGACCGGGTCGCCCTCGTTCGCGAGGCCCTCGCGGCCGGGGCCGCCGGCGTCATCCCGAAGTCCTCACCCACGACGACCGTGATGGCCGCCGTGGCCTCCGTGGCCCGCGGCGACGTGCTCAACAACCTCGAATGGGCGACCGCGATCGACGCGGACCGCGACTTCGCCAAGGCCCAGCTCGGCCGCAGGGAACGGGACGTGCTGCACCTCTACGCGTCCGGCCTTCCGCTCAAAATGGTCGCCATGCAGCTCGGCATCGCGCACTCGACCGCGCGCGAGTACCTCGACAGGATCCGGGTGAAGTACGTGGAGGTCGGCCGGCCGGCGCCGACGAAAGTCGACCTGCTGCGCCGGGCCGTAGAAGACGGAATCCTCCCGGGGCTGGACCCGGACGGCGGAGATGGCCGCGGCTGAAGCAGCGGGCACGATCCCGCCGCCCTCGACACGGTTGCCCCCTGACCGCTTGGAACTCATACCCGTCGCGGCGGAGGATATCCGGGCGCCCGGCATCCGGCAGCCGCGCAACCCGATCAGCCGGTCGCGGATCGAGGTCGTGATCTCCCGGTCCGTCGCCGGGGTCGCCGTCGTGTTCTCCCTGCAGGCCCTCCCTGCCCTGCTGCAGCAGATCCCGTTGCGGCTGCCGGTCATGGGCGTCGCCATGCCGGTCGCCCTCGCCCTCGCGGTCGCCGCAGTCGTGGTGGCCTCGATCACCAAGGTCGGGGTGCGGATCGCGACCGGTGCCGTCGCACTCGTCTATCTCACCGCCCTGGTCGGGTGGCCGTTCCTGATGCGGGACCCGGCGGCCGTCCTCGACGGGAAACCGTGGCTCTGGTACGTCTGCACGGTCGCGACCTCGTGCGCCGCCATCGCCTTCCCGCTCGGCTGGGCGTGCGCGTACACCTTTGCGGCCCCGCTCGCTTACGGGATCGTGCGCTCGCTGCCCTCCGGCGGCAACGCGGACGCCCTGCTGGCCTCCCTCGACGCCGTCTACGCGACGCTCCTCGGCCAGGTCCTCCTGATCATGATCTTCATGCTGCGGCAGACGGCCGCATCCGTCGACTCCGCTCAGACGAATGCGCTCAACAAGTACGCGACGGCCGTGCGCCAGCACGCCACGGAGGTCGAGCGGGTGCAGGTCGACTCGATCGTGCACGACAGCGTGCTCGCGACGTTTCTCGCCGCGGCAGCGACCGGCAGCCCGAAGGCCGCGCAGCTCGCCTCCGGGATGGCGACGGACGCCCTCCAGCGGCTCACCGAGGCCGCGAGCACCCCGGCCGTCGACGGCAGCACGGTGTCCTTCTCGGACCTCGCCGGGCAGATCCGCCTCGCGGCGTCCCGGCTCGCCCGCCCGTTCACGATCGTCGAGTGCTCGATCCCCCGGCTCGCCATGCCCGTGCACGTCTCCGACGCGATCCTCGCGGCCTCCGTCCAGGCGATGGCCAACAGCGTGCAGCATGCCGGCGCGGGCCCGGGGACGCCCGATCCCGAGCGGGTGCTGACGATGAGTGCGAACAGCCAGGGCGGATGCACCGTCGAGATCTCCGACACCGGCGTCGGCTTCGACCCCGGTCTCGTCCCGAGCGCGCGGCTCGGCCTGCGCATTTCGATCGCGGAGCGGGTACAGAGTGTCGGCGGCTCCGTGTTGGTGTGCTCCACGCCGGGGCAGGGCACCACGATCACCATCGAGTGGCCGAAGGATGCCGGGGTGAATCCCTGATGATCACCGTCCCCCGCGGGCTCGTCCTGTTCCTCGCCGGCCTCTTCTCGGCGTACCACGTCGTGCTCGGCATCTACTCGATCGACCTGCCGCGCACCCCGGGGCCGACGATCTTCGCGCTCGCACTCTACGCGCTCGCGACGGCGCTGAGCCTGTGGCCGTCGAGCCCGATGCGGATGGGCCTGGCGCTCGCCTTCTTCAATGTCGCGGTCTGCGTCGTGATCCCGCTGCTCGTCGGCAGCCAGCTGGACGGTTCGGCCCGGAACGGCTACGCGACCTGGTACGTCGCGGCCGTCGGAACCCTGATGACGATCACGGCGACCCGCCGCCGCACCACCCTGGCCTGGGTCGGCGTCGGAGCGCTCGTCGTGCACACGATCATCTGGGCCGGCCCGGCCCAGCTGCTCGACATGGGCGTGATCGGGAGCGTGGTCTGGGTGACCGTCGCCGTGCTCCTCGCCCGCGCCCTCGCCAAGGCGGGGCGTGACGCCCGCCAGTACGCGCTCGCCGAGCGGGAGGCGACCGAGTGGCAGGCCGCCCAGGAAGCGCACCTGTTCGAACGCCAGATGCGCCTGGCACAGACGCTCCGCCTTGCGGCACCGATGCTCCGCCACATCATCGACAGGCACGGTGAGCTCGACGCGGACGACCGCCAGGAGTGCCGCTACCTCGAAGCCGCCGTCCGGGACGAGATCCGCGGCCGCAAGTTGCTCAACGACGCCGTGCGTGAGCAGGTGATGGCGGCGAGGCGCCGCGGCGCCATCGTGACGCTGCTCGACGAGGGCACGATCGACGATCTCGACGGCACCGAGCTCGAGGCCGTCCTCGACCAGCTCGCCGCCGCCATCGGCGAATCGACGGCCGACACGATCATCGCCCGCACCGCGGGCGAAGGGTCCGCGACGGCCGTGACCGTGGTCGGCCTCAGCAGCGCGGATGCCCGGCTCAGCGCCCTGGGGCAGGACTCGCCGGAGCCCGAGGTCGACCTGTGGCTCGAGATCCCCAGGGATCCGGCCACGGCATCCGCCCTCGGCGCCTGAGGACGCGAACGGAAGCCGGCGTCTGGCCTGATCCGATGCGGCCGGGCACACAAAAAAGGGGACCAACCCGGAGGTTGGTCCCCTTTTTACGTTGTGCCAGGGCGACAACCCGAATGTCACCCTGACGTGCCCCCAGAATTCGCCTGCTTACCCTAGTCGACGAGTTCTGGTTGTGTAACTCAGTGAGCGACACCTAGCAATATCTATAGTGGTCGACCCGTGCGCAATTCAAAAGTCGGCATTTAGGGGGACCGGCTCGAATCCGGGGTTCAGGCCCGGAACTCGCCCCAGCTGCTCTGCCCGGAGACGAAGGGCGGCCGGATGGCGCGCTGGCCGGCCTGCCAGCCACTCCGGGCGCCCGTCGGCTTCTTGTGCAGGCTGCCGGTCTCCTCGCGGAGCAGGCCGTGCAGCACGGCGGACACGGCGGCGGCCTCGACCGGGCTGATGCCGCGGGTCAGGAACCGCAGGTGCGCGGGGGTGTCCGTGGGGGTGTCCTCCGGCGCATCCTGCCGGGTGTTCTCGTCGTCTGCCATGGTCGATCCCTACAGCGGGATGTTGCCGTGCTTCTTGGGCGGCAGGCTCGAGCGCTTGGTGCGGAGGGCGCGCAGGGCCTTGGTGATCGCAACCCGGGTGGCGGCCGGCTCGATGATCCCGTCGAGCTCGCCGCGTTCGGCGGCCAGGAACGGGCTCGCGACGTTGTAGGTGTATTCGTTGGCGAGGCGGGTGCGCACGGCGTTGACGTCCTCGTCCGCGGCTTCCGCCTTCTTGATCTCGGCGCGGTAGAGGATGTTCACGGCGCCCTGGCCGCCCATCACGGCGATCTCGGCGGTCGGCCAGGCCAGGTTGATGTCGGCGCCGAGCTGCTTGGAGCCCATCACGATGTACGCGCCGCCGTAGGCCTTCCGCAGGATCACGGTCACGAGCGGCACCGTCGCCTCTGCATAGGCGTAGAGCAGCTTCGCGCCGCGACGGATGATGCCGGTCCATTCCTGGTCGGTGCCGGGCAGGAACCCGGGGACGTCGACGAGGGTGAGGATCGGGATCGAGAACGCGTCGCAGAACCGCACGAAGCGGGCGGCCTTCTCGCCGGCCTGGATGTTGAGCGTTCCGGCCATGGCGTTGGGCTGGTTGGCGACGATGCCGACGGACCGGCCTTCGACGCGGGCGAAGCCGACGACGATGTTCGGGGCGAACAGCGGCTGCGTCTCGAGGAAGTCGCCGCGGTCGACGATGTGCTCGATCACGGTCTTGACGTCGTAGGGCTGGTTCGGCGAGTCCGGGATGATCGTGTTGAGCGTGCGGTCGGCATCCGTCGTCTCGAGCTCGACGTCGCTGTCGAAGGCCGGAAGCTCGGCGAGGTTGTTGTCCGGCAGGAAGCCGAGCAGGGTGCGGGCGTAGTCGAGCGCATCGGCCTCGTCGCTCGCGAGGTAGTGCGCGACACCGGAGATCTTGTTGTGGGTGAGCGCGCCGCCGAGCTCCTCCATGCCGACGTCCTCGCCCGTGACCGTCTTGATCACGTCGGGGCCGGTGACGAACATCTGGCTGATCTTGTCGACCATGATCACGAAGTCGGTGAGTGCGGGGGAGTAGACCGCGCCACCGGCGGCCGGGCCGCAGATGATCGAGATCTGCGGGATGACGCCGGAGGCCGCCGTGTTGCGACGGAAGATCTCGCCGTACTTGCCGAGGGCGACGACACCCTCCTGGATGCGCGCTCCGCCGGAGTCGAGGATGCCGATGATCGGCACGCCCGTCTTGAGGGCGAGGTCCATCACCTTGATGATCTTGTCGCCGGCCACCTCGCCGAGCGATCCGCCGAAGATGGTGAAGTCCTGCGAGTAGACCGCGACCTGGCGCCCGTGGATCGTACCGGTGCCGGTGACGACCGCGTCGCCGTACGGCCGCTTGTTCTCCATGCCGAAGCCGTGGGTGCGGTGTCGCACGAACTCGTCGAGCTCGACGAACGAGCCCTGGTCGAGCAGAAGCTCGATGCGCTCGCGCGCGGTCATCTTGCCCTTGGCGTGCTGTTTTTCGATCGCCGCTTCACCGCTCGCGGTCACGGCTTCGTGATAGCGAACCTTGAGGTCGGCGAGCTTTCCAGCCGTCGTGTACAGATCTGGTCCCGAAACGGGCGAATTGTCACTCACGCCGTTCACTCTACCGGCCAGCCCGTGGCCCGGACCGTTGACGAAACCCTACAAAACCCGGCCGGTTCGCTGGCCGTTCTGTTCTCCCGGGTGGGCAGAACTCCTGCAGATTCCGCAAATCGGGCCCAAAATGTGGCATCGGGGGCATCTTCCGGGAGAATTGCAGGAGTTATGCAGCGGAAGTAGGGCAGATGCAGTTTCCACTCAGCCGCGAGGCGGTGACCCGGTTCGACTACCTCGACGAGGCCGGGTCCACGAACGACGTGCTCGTCGGCCACGCGTCGGGGGCGGATGCCGCAGGCTGGCCGCACCTGTCGACCGTCGTCACCGACAACCAGACCCGCGGCAGGGGCAGGCTCGGACGCACCTGGCTCGCACCCACCGGCAAGTCGCTCGCCATCTCGGTGCTGCTGCGCCCGCTCATCGGCACGAGCGCGGGCCAGGGTGCCCCGCTCCCGGTCGACCGCTTCGGCTGGTTCCCGCTCCTCGCCGGTGCGGCGATGACCATCGCCGTGCGCGCGGAGGTCGAGGCGAGCCTCCTCGTAGCGGGCACCGCGGCCGGGAGTGCCGCCCCGGGCGGCCCCGACGACGGGGAACACCCCGCTCACGAGGTCACCCTGAAGTGGCCCAACGACGTGCTGATCGACGGCTACAAGGTGTCCGGCATCCTCTCGGAGCTGCTCCCCGACACCCGTGGCCTCGTGGTCGGCGCGGGCCTCAACCTCTCCCTGGACGAACACGACCTGCCCACGCTCACTTCGACGTCGCTTCTCCTGGTGACCGGGCGCGCCCCCGGAGCGGATGCGGTGCTCGCCCGCTACCTGACCGAGCTCGCCCGCCTCACGGCCGCGTTCCTCGCGGCAGGTGGGGACCCGGTCGCGAGCGGACTCTTCGACACCGTCACGGGGCTGTGCGGCACGCTCGGCTCGATGGTGCGGGTGCAACTGCCCGGCGGCGACGACCTCGTCGGGGTCGCGATCGCGCTCGACGAGTCGGGCCGGCTGATCGTGGAAGACCAGGCCACCGGCGAACCGCAGGCCGTCGCTGCGGGCGATGTGACCCACCTGAGGTATTAATAGGGTCATGACGAACAACAGGGGGACGGGCCCGGCAGATCCGGCGGCGCCGACCGAACGGGTCGTGGCCGCGCTGCGCCCGCACGGCCGCGTGTTGTTCTGGCCGACCCTCGCGCTGCTCGGCGTCTGCACGGCAACCGGGTATTTCTACGGCAACCTCGCGGAGCCGTGGCAGGACAGCGCCCTGCTCGGTGTCGCTTCCGCGGCGGTCGTGCTGCTCTGGCTGCTGCCGCTCGCGTCCTGGTTGAACCGGCGATACACGATCACGACCCGGCGGATCATCTTCCGGCGCGGCTTCTTCGTGCGCACGCGCCAGGAACTGCTGCACAGCCGCGGCTACGACGTGAGCGTGCGGACGACCTGGCTGCAGACCCTGAGCGGATCAGGCGACGTGATCATCGCCTCGGGCTCCGAACGGCCGCTCGTGCTCAAGGACGTGCCGAACGCGACTCTGGTGCAGCGCGTGCTGCACGACCTCATCGAACAGTCGCAGACCGGGTTCGATTCGCGGCGGCGCGAGGAATCAGCGTTCGCTGCCGACCAGACGACCATCTGGAATGGTCGCTAGGCTCGCCGTGACCGGAGCGACAATGCGACGGTGCGGGGCGAAGACCCAGTAGCGGTAGAGCACGAAGCGGAAGATCGCGCCGAGGATGAGGCCGATCACGTTCGAGGAGATGTTGTCGGCGACGACGCTCGTGTGGCCGAGCACGTAGTGGCTCACCCACAGGCAGGCGAGGCCGATGCCCATGCCGACGAGGCTGACGGCGAAGAATTCGATGCCCTCGCGGAGGGTCTGCGACTGGCGGTTCTTACCGAAGGTCCAGTAGCGGTTGCCGATCCAGTTCACGGCGATCGCGAGGATGGTCGAGACGACCTTGGCGTAGATCGGCCCGGCGTGGACCAGGTGCGGATCGAAGACCGTGGTGCGGAGCAGATTGAACACCGAGAAGTCGACGGCGAAGCCGACGAGCCCCACGGCGCCGAAGCTTGCGATCTGAATCGCGAGTGCGACGAGCCGTGCTGATTTTCCCGAGGTAATCGGCATACATCCATCCGGTCTATGGGCGAAGATAGAACAACAATCCACGAGTCTACGGCGCAGCTGCCGCTTCAGACTGAAAATTGGTGCGTCCGAAAATGAAGGGTCGCACAGAAATCGGTGATGAAATGAGCACGACAGTCGGCGTAATCGGGGGCGGCCAGCTGGCCAGGATGTTGATTCCCGCGGCGGTGAACCTCGGGATCGACCTGCGCGTCCTGGCCGAAGCCGACGGGATGTCCGCGGGTCTCGCCGCGAGCATGGTGGGCGACTATCGCGATTTCGACACGGTCCTCGCCTTCGCCGAGACCGTCGACGTGATCACCTTCGACCACGAGCACGTTCCGCAGTCCGTGCTCCGCGAGCTCGTCGCCCGCGGGGTCACCGTGCGCCCGGGGCCGGAGGCCCTCGTCTTCGCCCAGGACAAGATCGAGATGCGTCGGCGCCTCGGCGAGCTCGGCCTGCCGGTCCCCGACTGGGCAGCGGTCGAGAACCCGACCGAGCTCGCCGCCTTCATCGCCGAACACGGCGGCCGTGCCGTCGTCAAGACGCCGCGCGGCGGCTACGACGGCAAGGGCGTCCGCGTGGTCACGCACAAGCACGAGGTCGACGACTGGTTCACCGCACTCGCCGAAGACGCCAACGGCGGTGCCCTCCTGGTCGAGGAGCACGTGCCGTATACCCGCGAGCTCGCCCAGCTCGTGGCCAGGCGACCGTCCGGCCAGGTCGCCGTGTGGCCCGTCGTCGAGACCGTGCAGCGCGACGGAGTCTGCGCCGAGGTGATCGCGCCGGCCCCCCTGTCGAGCGGACGCCTCGCCGCGGTGGCCGCCGACATCGCCACGCGCGTCGCCGAGGGCATCGGCGTGTGCGGCGTGATGGCCGTCGAACTCTTCCAGACGATGGATGAGCGCCTCCTGATCAACGAACTGGCGATGCGCCCGCACAACAGCGGCCACTGGTCGATCGAAGGATCGACCACGAGCCAGTTCGAGCAGCACCTGCGTGCCGTCCTCGATCTCCCGCTCGGTGCGACCACGCCGCGCGACGAGTGGTCGGTGATGGTGAATATCCTCGGTGGGCCCGCGGAGGGCACTCTTTTCGATCGGTACCCGGCCGCTTTCGCCGCGCATCCGTCGGCCAAGGTGCACAACTATGGGAAGGATCCGCGAATCGGCCGCAAGGTCGGCCACGTCACCGTGGGCGGGGCGGATCTGGACGACGTCGCCTACGAAGCGCGTGCCACTGCGGCGTTTTTTCAGGACTGACACCTAAGATCGACTGCGTGCCCGAGAACCCCATAGCAACCATCCCGCTGTCGGAGAACCGAGAAACGCCCCCGGCGCCGCGTGCGCCGCTCGTCGGCGTCGTGATGGGCTCCGATTCCGACTGGCCGGTTATGAGCGACGCCGCGCAGCTCCTGCGCGACTTCGGGGTCGACTACGAAGTGCAGGTCGTGTCCGCGCACCGCACACCGAAGAAGATGATCGCCTACGGCGAAGATGCCCACGGGCGCGGCCTCAAGGTCATCATCGCCGGCGCCGGCGGTGCAGCGCACCTCCCCGGCATGCTCGCGGCCGTCACCGCGCTTCCGGTCGTCGGCGTTCCCGTTCCGCTCAGCCGGCTCGACGGTCTCGACTCCCTCCTTTCCATCGTGCAGATGCCGGCCGGAGTGCCCGTCGCGACCGTTTCCATCGGTGGGGCCCGTAACGCGGCGCTTATCGCCGTGAAGATCCTGGCCCTGTCCGACACCGACCTGCACGACCAGCTCGTCGCCTACGCCGCGGGCCTCGCCGCGCAGGTCGAACAGAAGAATTCGGATCTCCAAGCCACGCTATGAGCATCGCCGCCAACCCGATCAGGAACCCGGAATCCGGGTCAGCCCGTGTGATGACCAAACGGGCCTGGTGGCTCGTCCTGCTGAACGTCGTCCTGCCCGGTTCGGCGCAGGTGCTTGCCGGGAGTCGTCGCCTCGGCCGTTTCGGCTTGCGCTGCACGTTCACCCTGATCGGCCTCGTCGTGATCGTGGGGCTCGTCTACCTGTTCTGGCCCGAGGTCGTGCTCACCGCCTTCACCAACTCGATCGGGCTCTGGGTCGCCGCGGCGGTGCTGGTGTTCTACGGCATCGTCTGGGTCGTGCTCACGCTCGACACGCTCCGGCTCGTCCGCCTCGTCAAGGCGGGCCCCGGCGCCCGCCCGCTCATCGCCGGTTTCGCGACCGTGCTCATGGTCGTCCTCGCCGGCACGGCCGGCTACGGCGCATACGTCGCCGCGACCGCGAGCGATTTCCTCTCCTCGGTCTTCGTGACCGGGCCGACCGTCCCCCCGGTCGACGGGCGCTACAACATCATGCTCCTCGGCGGCGACGCCGGGGCCGACCGGGACGGTCTCCGCCCGGACAGTATCACCGTGGCGAGCATCGACGCCACCACGGGCCAGGTCACCATGATCGGCCTGCCCCGCGACCTCGAGGACGTGCCATTCGTGGCCGGCTCCCCGATGGCCGCTGTGTACCCCAGAGGCTATGGCGCCGTCGACGGATGCGAAGTCAACCCCTGCAAGCTCAACTCGATCTACACGGAGGTCGAGCTGAAGAGCCCGGAGATGTATCCGAAGGCCATCGACGCCGGCAGCGAGCCCGGCATCGAAGGCATGCGGGACGCCGCGGAGGGCATCACCGGTCTGACCATCCAGTACTACGGCCTCATCGACATGCAGGGCTTCTCCGAGCTCATCGACGCCCTCGGCGGAGTCGACATCAACGTGACCGAACGCGTGCCCGTGCACACAGACGACACCTTCACCACCGTGCTGTTCTGGTTCGAGCCGGGCATGCAGCACATGGACGGCTACCATGCCCTCTGGTACGCCCGGTCGCGGCACGGCACGAGCGACTTCAGCCGCATGGAGCGCCAGCACCAGCTTCAGGAGGCGATCCTCGCCCAGGCCAGCCCCGCGAACGTGCTCGCGAAGTTCGAGTCCGTGGCCTCTGCCGGGTCCCAGGTCGTGAAGACCGATATCCCGCAGAGCATGCTCGGCTACTTCGTGACGCTCGCCGCCAAGTCCAAGACGCACCCGATCAACACGGTCGAACTGACGCCGGCGAACAACGTCGACCAGGAGAATCCCGACTTCGACCAGATCAGGTCCCTGATCTCAGCGGCCCTCACCCCGGCCACGGCGACGCCCACCCCCTAGCGGTATCCACTCCCCAGTAGACGGGGCGAGGATGGAGGTATGAACCGCTCAGACCTCGCCCGCGATCGCTACATGCTCACCGGACGACTGGCCCGGCGGGGCTACGACTGGTGGTGGCACTCCTTCACCGGCCGCCACGCCGTGACCGGCGAGGAGCGGGTGTTCTTCGTCGAGTACTTCGTGATCAACCCGGCAGTCTCGCCGGGCGTCACCACCTTCGGCCAGCCGCCGGTCAGCGAGATCCCGTCCTATGTAATGCTCAAGGCCGGGTCGTGGGGCGCGGGCGGCCGGGGAAAGCAACTGCACGCGTTCTTCCCCGTTTCCGAGGCACGGATCTCGTCCGACCCACTCTCCGTCGAGGTCGGAACCGCGCGGCTCACCGAGACGCACGCCGCCGGCGACGTGAGCGTGACAGCGGATGCTGCCGCGCAGCATCCCGAGTACATGAGCGACAGCGGTCGGATGAGCTGGGACCTCGCGATCGACAAGCGGCTCGCCCTGAACGTCGGCTACGGGGCCTCGGCGTTCTTCCGGCGGCTGAACGCGTTCACGATGTTCTGGCATGCCGAGGGGATGAAGACCCTCTACCGCGGAACGGTCACGATCGACGGCGAGACCTACCTGGTCACGCCGGAGACCTCGTACGGCTATGCCGACAAGAACTGGGGCTCCGACTTCACCAATCCGTGGGTGTGGCTGGCCAGCAGCAACCTGACCCGGCGATCCACCGGCGAGCAGCTGCTCGACTCGGCGATCGACATCGGCGGCGGCCGGCCCCAGGTCGTCGGGGTGCCGATCGGGCGCAGGCTGATCGTCGGCTTCCACCACGACGGCATCGACTACGACTTCAACTTCTCCCGTTTCTGGACGCGCAGCACCACGGCCTTCGACTGCAGCGAGACCGATACCGAGATCGTCTGGCACGTCACCGCCGAGAATCCGAGCCACGCCCTGACCGTCGACGTCCGCTGTGCCAAGGACGAGATGCTGCTCGTGAACTATGAGGCCCCCGACGGTGTCAAACGGCACACCCGGCTGTGGAACGGCGGTACCGGAACGGGCCGCATTCGCCTCTATGCGAAGACGCGCGGCACCCGCACCCTCATCGACGACATCGACATGCGCAACACCGGCTGCGAGTACGGCGCCTACTGAGGCCGTTCAGTCGACTACCCCGAGCGGATGCCCGCGCCGCGCCCTACAGGTCAGCGTGCAGCTGCCAGACCCGCTCGGCCGAGTCTCGCCAGCTGAAGGCCTTCGCCCGGTCGCTGCCGTAGATACGCAACCGCTGGACGAGGGCGCGGTCGGTCAGTACCCGCCCGATGGCCTCGGCCAGGCGTTCGGGGTACCCGGCGGCATCCTCGCGCTCGACGACGAGACCGGCGTCGCCGCCCGCCTCGAGAAGGGCGGGGGCGTCGGAGTGCACGACCGGGGTACCGAGGTGGAAACCCTGGATGATCGGCAGCGCGAAGCCTTCTTCGAGGCTCGGGAAAACGAGAACGCTCGCGCGGGAGATCACGACGGCGAGTTCCTCGTCGGTGAGTCCGGGCATCGCCCGGACCCGGCCCGGCGTGAGCCCGGCCTCCTCGGCGACGTAGCCGAGATCGACTTCACCCCAGGTGTCCGGGCCGACGACGATGAGGGGCAGGTCGGAGGCGCCGGGCAGGCCGAGGGCGGTGATGAGCGCGGTGACGCCCTTCCTCGGTTCCAGGGTGCCGACGGTGACGATGTATTCGGACGGCAGATCGAGGGCCGTGGCGAGGAGTTCGGTGGCCGAGGAGTTGGACGGCAGGCGGAAGCCCGTGCCGACGGCGCCGCCGATGACGCGCACCCGGTCGCCGAGGTTGACGATCTCGGCGAGCTGCGCGGCGACGGCGTGGCTCGGGACGACGATCGCGTCGGCGTGCTTCCGCGCCCGCTTCATGCGCGCCTTGGTCCAGGCGACGGTCGTGGGGGTGAGAGCCTCCGGATGCGTCCACGCGAGCACGTCGTGCACGGTCACGGCGACCTGGGTGTGGTCGTTCTGCCGGTCGTGGCGGCGCAGCGGCGCCATCAGGCCCGGTGCGTGGATCATGCCGGGACCGGGGGAGGTCGTCACGCCGAGCTGCCAGGCCGCGGCGAGCTCGCGACGGGGGAGCGCTGTCTTGTACAGGCCGGCGAGCCCGGGCAGGGCTTCCTCGATCGCCGCATACTGTTCGGGTTGTGACGCGGAGACGATCCCTTCGACTTCGCAGTTGAGGGGAGCGCTCGCGATGAGCGCTCGGGTCAGTTCCTCGGTGTATCGACCGATTCCGCCGGGAACCGGCGCGATCATCTGGTCGACGATAACCCGCAGTGTGATCATGCGGTTTCGAGGGCGCCTTCGGTCACGGCCTGGGCGAGGGCGTCGTGCCAGTCGCGCATGGGGGCGAGTCCGGCGGTGGCCCAGGCGTTGTGGCCGAGGACGGAGTACGCCGGGCGGGGTGCTGGACGGACGAACGAGGCCCCGTCGGTCGGGTGCACGCGAGCGGGGTCGAGGCCGTTTGCGGTGAGGACGGCCTGAGCGAAGCCGAACCAGCTGGTGACTCCGGAGTTGGTGCCGTGGTAGATCCCGGCCGGGGCGTCCGCGTCCAGGAGCGCGACGATCTGCTCCGCGAGGTCGACGGTCCACGTGGGCTGGCCGACCTGGTCTTCGACGACGGCCAGGGTGTCGCGGGTCGCGGCGAGTTTCAGCATGGTCTTGGGGAAGTTGGGGCCGTTCTTCCCGTAGAGCCACGCGGTGCGCACGATGTAGGTCCGGCCGGGGTTCTCCGCGAGCACGAATTCCTCGCCGGCGGCCTTGGTGCGCCCGTACGCGGAGAGGGGCGCGGCCGGCGCGTCCTCCGGGTAGGGGGAGGTGGCGTTGCCCGCGAAGACGTAGTCGGTGGAGATCTGCACCAGGCGCGCGCCCGTCGCTTTCGCGGCCCGGGCGAGGTTCCGCGGTCCGATCGCGTTCAGCAGGTACGCGGCGTCCTCGTTCGTTTCGGCGTCGTCGACTTTCGTGTACGCGGCCGCGTTGATCACCACGTCGAACCCGGTCACGGCAGCCTGAACGGCGGCCTCGTCGGTGATGTCGAGTTCGGTGCGGTCGAACGCGGTCACGTCCCGCCCGGTCAGGGCGTTCTGCAGGTCGCGGCCGAGCATCCCGGCAGCACCGGTGATCAGGTAGCGGGTCATGAGCCCAGGGCCGCGCGGGCCTTGAGAGGTTCCCACCAGGCTCGGTTGTCGCGGTACCACTGCACGACGTCGGCGAGGCCCTTCTCGAAGGGGACCTGGGGGGCGTAGCCGAGTTCGGCCTGGATCTTTCCGATGTCCACCGAGTAGCGCAGGTCATGGCCGAGACGGTCGGCGACCCGGTCCACGTAGGACCAGTCCTTGCCGGTGGAGTCCAACAGCAACTGGGTGAGCTCCAGGTTGGTCAGTTCGGTGCCGCCGCCGATGTTGTAGATCTCGCCGGCGCGACCGCCGACGAGGACCATCGCGATCGCACGGGTGTGGTCGTCCACGTGCAACCAGTCGCGGATGTTGTTGCCCGCCCCATACAGAGGAACGTGCTTGTCATCGATCAGGTTCGTCACGAACAGCGGGATGACCTTCTCGGGGAAGTGATACGGGCCGTAGTTGTTCGAGCAGCGCGTGATCGACACGTTCAGGCCGTGAGTGCGGTGGTACGAGCGGGCGAGCAGGTCACTGCCGGCCTTGGAGGCGGAATACGGGGAGTTGGGTTCCAGGGCGCGTTCCTCGTTCCAGGAGCCCTCCGCGATCGACCCGTAGACCTCGTCCGTGGACACGTGCACGAACCGGGCCAGGTTGTGGCGGAGCGCCGCGTCCAGGAGCTGCTGGGTGCCGAGGACATTGGTCTCGACGAAGATGGAGGCGTCGCGCACGGACCGGTCCACGTGGGACTCGGCCGCGAAGTGCACGACCGCGTCCAGGGACGGGAAGATCGTGTCGAGCAGGGCCGCGTCACGGATGTCGCCGTGCACGAAGGAATACCGGGGCGAATCGGCGATCGGCGCGAGGTTGGCGAGGTTGCCCGAATACGTCAGAGCGTCCAGGACGACGACCTCGGCCCCCTCCAGACCCGGGTACGCGTCTTCAATGGTGCGACGAACAAAGTTGGAGCCGATGAAACCGGCGCCGCCGGTAACGAGGATCTTCATATAAAGAGTGACCATTCCGTTAGCTGAAAGTATCGCTTCAATGCTACCGGTACCCGCTTGGTAGACTTCTGCGCGTGCAGATCCGCGAACTCTCGATCCCCGATTCCTATGAGATCACTCCGAAGCAGTTCGGTGACGATCGGGGGGTATTCCTGGAATGGGGCAGGTTCGACCGCCTCGAGGAGTCGATCGGACACAAGCTCAACGTGGTCCAGGCGAACACGAGTGTCTCCAAGCGTGGGTCGGTACGCGGCATCCATTTCGCGGACATTCCGCCGAGCCAGGCCAAGTACGTGACCGCGACCTATGGCGCCGTCCTCGACTACGTCATCGACATCCGGGTCGGCTCACCGACGTTCGGCCAGTGGGACACCGTGCTCCTGGACGATACCGACCGGAAGGCCGTGTACATCGCCGAGGGCCTCGGGCACTGCTTCGTCGCCCTGACCGACAACGCCACCGTCAGCTACCTCGTCACGGCACCGTTCAACCCGGGCCGCGAACACGGCATCAACCCCCTCGACACCGACATCGGACTGGTCTTCCCACCCGAGGCCGGCGAGCTCCTGCTTTCCCCGAAAGACACCGACGCCCCCGGACTGGCCGAGTCCGCCGCGAACGGGCTTCTCCCGACCTGGGCGGACGCGCAAGCGTTCTACGCGGCACTGAACGAAGGACACTGACCATGCGCGGAATCATCCTCGCCGGCGGCTCGGGCACACGCCTGTGGCCGATCACCAAGGGCATCTCCAAGCAACTGATGCCCATCTACGACAAGCCGATGATCTACTACCCCCTCTCAACGCTGATGATGGCGGGCATCAAGGAAATCCTCGTCATCACGACCCCGGAGTACAACGACCAGTTCCGGGCCCTGCTCGGCGACGGCTCCGACCTCGGCATCCGCATCGAATACGCCGTGCAGCCCTCCCCGGACGGCCTCGCCCAGGCCTTCATCATCGGTGAAGAGTTCATCGGCGACGACAGTGTCGCCCTCGTGCTCGGCGACAACATCTTCCACGGCGCCGGCCTCGGCTCCGCACTGCGCAACAATACGGACATCGACGGGGCCCGCATCTTCGCCTACCACGTCAGCAACCCGACGTCCTATGGCGTCGTCGAATTCGACGACAACATGACCGCCATCTCGATCGAGGAGAAGCCGGCCAAGCCGAAGAGCAACTACGCGGTCCCCGGCCTCTACTTCTACGACAACTCGGTCATCGAGATCGCGAAGTCGATCGAGCCGAGCGCGCGCGGCGAACTGGAGATCAGCACCGTCAACGAACGCTATCTCGAGGCGGGCAAGCTGCAGGTCCAGGTGCTCGACCGCGGTACGGCATGGCTCGACACCGGCACGTTCAAGTCCATGATGCAGGCCTCCGAATACGTGCGCGTCATCGAGGACCGCCAGGGCCACAAGGTCGGCTGCATCGAGGAAATCGCCTGGCGCGCCGGCTGGATCGACACCAAGCAGCTCGCCGTGCTCGCAGCCCCTCTCCAGAAGAGCGGGTACGGGAAGTACCTGAGCAGCCTGGTCGCCTCCGCCTAACGGGACGAGCGTCGTTCGGCCAACCGGGCCCGGATGTCGAGGCCGGCGGCGAGAGCGACACGGACCGGCCAGAGCAGGGGGCCGGGATAGCGTTTGAAGAGGAACCGCTTCGCGCTCTCGTGGTGCGCGCGCACCATCCGCGCTGACTCGCCGCCCTGGGTCGAATGCGCTCCGGTGTGCACGACGACGGCGGAGGGTACGTACACGTTGCGCAGGCCGAGTTTGCCGATGCGGAACCCCAGGTCAACGTCTTCGAAGTACATGAAATAGGACTCGTCGAACCCGCGGAGCTCATCGAGCACCGAGCGGCGGATGATCAGGAACGCGCCAGAGAGCCAGCCGGCGTCGCGCTGGACCAGGACCTGGTCCGTTTCCACGCGGTATCGGCGGGTCCACGGATTGCCGGGCCAGATGTTCGCGAAGAGGGCGTGTCCGACACCGGACCTCAATGACGGAATTGCCCGTGCGGACGGGTAGACCGTGCCGTCTGCCTCGAGGATCCTGGGTCCGACCGCGGCGATCCCCGAGTCGCTCCGTGCGACGGCGAGAAGCCGGTCGATCGCACTCGAATTCGCGACGACATCCGGGTTGCTGACGACCACCCAGTCGATTTCCGGAGGCAAGCCGGCAACGGCGGCGTTGATGGCATGACCGTATCCGCGATTTGCGGAGAGGGGCAGATAGATCGCCCCTGCGGCGAGAGCGATGGAAGACACAGACTTCGAATCGCCGGCGGGTTTGTTGTCCGCGACGACGATGTGGAGCGGTGTCGAGGCAGCCGTCGAAAGTGACGAGAGAAACGGTGCCAACACGACTTCTGAGCCGTAACTGACGGTCACCACTGCGACACGTGCAGCTTCGGGAGAGGGCGTGGGTGCGGTGGACATAAGTCCCATCATCATAGTTCTAGGCTAGATTGGTCTGCGGCCATCCCGACCGGCCGCTCAGTGAGGCTACATGCGATACATCACGGAAGTTCTTGCATCGCGAGAGCTCTTAGCCAATCTCACCCTGCGTGAGATCAGAGGCCAGTACAAGCGCACCATCTTCGGACAGCTGTGGTCCCTGGTCAACCCACTGGCCACGATGCTGGTCTACACGATCGTCTTTGCGTTCATCCTGCGCGTTTCGCCCCCACCCGGAAATCCGAGTGGACTGAACATTTTTGCCGTGTGGCTTCTGTGTGGGCTCTTGCCGTGGACGTTCTTTGCGACCGTCGTCCAGCAGGGCATGGGATCGATCATCGCCAATGCCGGGCTGGTTCAGAAGGTCTACTTCTCCAGAATCGTTCTGCCTCTCTCCACGGTAGGTTCCGTCGGCTACAACTGGCTTTTCGAGATGGGCGTTCTGCTCGTCGTTCTGGCGGTCTGCGGATCTTTCGTGTGGCCCTGGATACCCCTCGTGCTCGTGGTCATGGTACTTCTGGCGATCTTCGCAGCCGGACTGGCGTTGATGCTGTCCGTTGCCAACGTGCATTTCCGGGACACCCAGTACCTCGTCTCAATCCTCATGCAGATCTGGATGTATCTCACTCCGATCATCTATCCGATCAGTCTCGTCGAACAGCAGTCCCAGGCGCACGGGGGGCTCTTCGGAAGTTCAATCACGCTGTTGGACATCTATCGGCTCAATCCCCTGGAGCGATTCGTGTCGGTATTCCGGCAATTGCTCTATGACAACACCTGGCCGAACATCCAAGACCTCGTTCTGTGCGCTGTTTGGGCGTGCGCATCGATCGTTATCGGAGTAGGGGTCTTTCGCAGGAGCGAGAAAGGGCTGGCGGAGGCGCTATGACCGACATATCAGTACAGGTGGATCACGTAAGCAAGCGATTCCGCATGTATCACGAGAGAAACCAATCCCTCAAGTCGGCGATTATGCGCGGGCGCCGATCGGTTCATGAAGATTTCTGGGCGCTCAAGGATGTCAGTTTCGAGGTTCCCACCGGGTCGACCTTCGGTCTGATTGGGAGCAACGGTTCTGGGAAATCGACTCTGCTGAAGTGCCTTGCGAAGATCTATTACCCCGAAAAGGGCTCGATTTCTCATCGCGGCCGGATTGCGGCGCTCCTTGAGGTTGGATCAGGATTCCATCCCGAGTTGTCGGGTCGGGAGAACGTCTTTCTCAACGGCTCAATTCTCGGAATGACAAAGAAAGAGGTCACGAGGAAGTTCGACGAAATCGTCGAATTCTCTGGCGTCGAGCAATTCATCGATCAGCCGGTGAAGAACTATTCGTCCGGAATGTACGTGCGGCTCGGATTCGCCATCGCCATCAACGTCGACCCGGACGTGCTCGTCGTCGATGAGGTGCTCTCTGTCGGAGATGCTGAGTTCCAGGAGAAGTGCAGTCAGAAGTTTGTGGATTTCAAGGCCGCGGGCAAGACCGTCATTCTTGTGAGTCACTCCATGACCGCGGTGCAGGAGATGTGCGACAGCGCGGCCTGGCTGAGTCACGGTGAGCTTGTGAGCGTTGGTGCGGCGGAGCCGACAATCCGCGCGTACCTTGAGTCGCTCAACAGTCCCAGTGCGTGAGCCGGGCGTTGAGCATGACGGCGGTGCCCTCTCATGCCCGTCGCTAAGATGAAACCCGTGCATCGAACATCGGGCAAGAACAACAGGTCGGCGATTCAGAGGGCTGAACTTTATGCCTTGGGGGCTCAATTGATAGGTTCGGACGTTTCTCGATGACAGATTTGCGCAGCCTGGCCGTCCAATCGATTCTCTATCAGAATGACGTTGAAGAGATCATCCGCGCGGCTCGAGCAACGTCCAACGCGGCCACGTATGCGAGAGAGAACGGCTTTCTCTCCGACTGGTGGTTGATGCTGGGAGATTCGTCCCCCAGCCAGCTCCTCGACGCAGTCGCACTGGACACAATCCGGGGCTTGGTTGAAGAATCAGGGGGGCAATTCTCTTACGAGTTCTTTGATCGCAACCGAGGTCATGGTGGCGGACACAACAAACTCGCTCAGGGGGGATCGACCGATCTCCTCCTGTTCCTCAATCCGGACGGTATCGTCGCCCCTGACACGCTCGCCGCGCTGATGCAGACCGTGCGTGACGATGTCGGTGTGGCTGATGCCCGCCAACTGCCGATGGAGCATCCGAAGAACTTCCTCGCAAAAACGGGCGACACGAGCTGGGCGTCAGGTGCATGTGCCATGACCCAGAGAGCCGCGTTCGATCTCGTTTCAGGCTTTGACACTGAGACTTTCTTTATGTACTGCGACGACGTCGACTACTCGTGGCGTTTGCGGCTTCATGGCTACCGCGTGGTCTTTGAGCCGGGCGCGCGTTTGTTCCACGACAAGCGATTGACCACGAGCGCCGACTGGCAGCCCGGGGAGGCCGAGGTGTATTACTCCGCCGAGGCCGCCGTGCTGCTGGCGTACAAGTATTCCCGGTCTGATTTGGCGACCGAGATTCTGGAAGCTTTCAGGACGAGCGGGGACGAAGCCCAGTGGCGAGCGGCGAATGAATTCGCCAATCGACGCAGACTCGGCACTCTCCCGACCCAATTGGACGAAAATCACGATATTGGTGCCTTCGTGGCCGGCAACTACGCCGTCCACAGGTATTGAAGGGCATGCACATGACCTCGGTAGACCAAGTGATTCCTGACGGAGATCTCAAGAATCCGTCCGCGCTTGCTGACCTGTTCGATCAGCTCCTTCGGGAGCCGAATATCGACAAAACTTTCTCGGCCAGGCTGATGGCCGCGCGAGAATGCCTGACTGTCGGTTCGATCGAATCGGAACCTTTTCTAAGCGTTCTGCTCCGCACCCAAGGGCGCCGGATTGAGCCGCTCAAGGACGCCCTATTGTGTCTGGCGGCACAAAGCGATCAGGACTTCGAAGTGATCGTGATTGATCATGACGCCGATAAGACGGCAGCAGCGCACGTTCGTCGAATTGTCGCCGAACAGGAACCGACCTTTCGGGACCGGATTCGCGTCATCGAAGTCAAGGGCGGAGGTCGGTCCGCACCGCTGAACGCTGGTGTCGCCGCCGCTCGCGGAGAGTACTTGTCGGTTTTTGATGACGATGACTTGATCTTCGGCCACTGGGTCGAAGAATTTCACGTCGCGGCCGGGCGGGCCTCCGGACGTATGCTCCGCGCCGTTTCGGCGACCCAGCGGGTCCGCCCCGAGGTGTGGCCGCACGATGAACTCGGATTCCGTACCTTGTCAAACCCCCATGCTGAGTATGCGCAGTCGTTCGACTTCTTTGACCATCTTCGTGTCAACCACTCCCCGTTCATGTCCTTGGCGTTTCCGCGGATGCTGTTCTCCGTTCTCGGCCTTGCATTCAACGATGAGCTGAGCGTTTGCGAGGATTGGGATCTCATTCTCCGCGGCTCAAGCCTTGCCGGTGTCGACGACATTGAAGCTCTGACGTCTATCTACCGTCGTTGGGAGGGGGGCAACTCGTCGTATACCGACCATTCGATCAATTCGTGGCGCGAATCGGAACGGCGAGTCCTCGGCGGTCTGAACGACTCCGCGCTGCTCATGCCGCCCGGTTCCGTGACGCGCGTTCGTGAACTCCTGGAAGTCCAGGCGGAAGGACAAAACGCTCGCCTGCAACTCATTCATCTGACCCACAGTCGCGAATGGCGGTGGACCCGGCCGCTACGCGTCCTGCTTCGCATGGCGGCTCGTGGCAAGCGACTGCTGCGACGGCTCACCCGGCGGGGCACAGCGGCGGGCAAGTCCTAAGGTTGGTTGAATGACAGTACCGTTCGGTGTGCTTGGACATGGAAGTCAGGCCTGGGAAACGGCGGAGTATGCTGCGCCGGATCTGCCCCAGTTCTATGCCGTGAGCGGTGGCATCGTCCACGGGCACGATCCAATGATCGACCTTGAGACCACGAACCCCGAGTACACGTCGGTTCCGGTTGTTGCGGCGGTCGGGGCACCCGGTCTCCGCCGGGATGTCGTCGGAATGTGGTCGGGCTCCGCGTACCGGACCGTAGTCGCTCGATCAGCGGATATCAGCATGAGCGCTGAGATCCGAGATGGGTGCATCATCGGGGCGCACGCGGTCCTGACCGCCGGTGTGCAGTTGGGCGGTCACGTGATCGTCAATGTCGGGGCGACAATAAGCCACGGCAGTGTGGTCGGCGATTTCGCCACGATTTCGCCTGGCGTACACATCGCCGGGGACTGTGTTGTCGGAGCCGGAGTGTTCCTCGGAATCGGCGCCGTAGTGTCCAATGGAATCCACATCGTGGAAGGTGCGGTGGTCGGTGCCGGCGCCGTTGTCGTCGACGACATCACGATGGATGGCATCTGGGTTGGCGTTCCGGCGCGCCGACTCAGGAGCAGCCAGGGTTGGCTGCAGCGAATTTGACTGCCGGCACTGGTTCTGCTGCATGGATAAGCTCGACGCGAAGGAGATCGCAAGGTGAAGTCACGGCGTGGTAAATGGAGAGACTTCTGGATCAACCGCCTTCTCGGCGTCAGTATCCAGGACGTTACGGTCGGGCTTCAGGACTCCCTGACCCGCATTGAGAAGTTGGTTCAACAGTCGTCTGCGATCAGGGACGAAGACAGCCGATCGCTCAGACAAGGCGAGGAAGCACTCGGGAGAGCCGAGGCCGCCATTCGCCGCATGGAAGCGACTGCGTCTGCGCAGGCCGAAAGTCAGGCGCGTATCGAACAGAAGCTCGATTTCTCCCACCGTCGGCTCACGGTCGAGCGGGAAATAGTTCGAATCAAGCGTGACGACCTGGATTCCCTGCGGCATCAACTCGCGGTCATGCGCGAGGCACCAGATTTCTCCCTTGTTTTCGAAGACCGGGAACCGCTCATCTCGGTCCGGATACCTGCCTACAAAAAGACGGAGGAACTCCTCGACGTGGCGATTGCGTCCGTCCTGAAACAGACGTATCAGAACTTTGAGATTGTTGTCGTGAACGACGGTCCCAATGCCCGCACGCGAGAAGCGCTCGAGAGTTTGGCCGATCCCCGAATCCGTTACTTCGAGTTTCCGGAACAGAGTCGGTACCCTGAAGACCCTCAGAGCCGCTGGATGGTCGCCGGCTCACCGGGAATGAACCGCGCAACGGAATTGGCGCTGGGCACGTGGGTTGCGCCTCTCGACGATGACGACGAATTCTCGCCGGACCACTTGGAAAAACTGCTCGCCCTTGCACTCGATCGGCGAGTCGAGCTTGCGTACGGTGCGCTGACGCAGAAACATGTCATCGACGGAACGCAACGCAGAATTCTGAGCGTACCGCCGGCCATCAGCGAGTTCAGCTTCATGAGCGCTCTCTACCTCAAGAAACTGGACTTCTTTCGATATGACGTGGACTCCTGGATGGTGGATGAGCCTGGAGATTGGAACCTGATCCGCCGGATGTGCGCGGCCGGCGTCACGATGGCGGCGACCGACGACATCGTCGGCGTGATCAATATGATCCCCTACACGGCGAAAGCGTAGGCGTATCGGACTGAATCGGATCTCTCCACGGCCCTCGATTTCGGAGTCGTCGGGTCCCGTGTGGCACGATGGATGATGTGGTGAGGGTGGCTGTCGAGCCAAAGCGATCCCGCTGCCGGAAAGGCTTCTCTTGCACAAGAACGAATCCCAGGACAATTCCCGAATGCCCGACACAGGCACTATGAGAACCGTCGGGCGGCAATGGAAGTCTCTTCTGCTTGACTGTGCGGCCTGGGCGGTCGCCCTGTACACGGTCGGCTGGATCAGTCTGGACTTTGGGATCGCTGCGAATGAGTGGTATCCGATAACCCTCCTGGTCCTTGTCGCAATCTTGGGGCAGTGCATTTTCGGCGCGTTGTGCGCACTTTACGTGAATCGGTTTCTGCCCGGCAGCTTCAATGAGCTGAAGGCATTGCTGGGGGCAGTGCTGCTCACCGGTGTGATCTTGGGCGTTGCAGCCTTCCCCGTCGCCGCAATATCATCCGTTCCTCGGAGCGTTGCGTTCATCTCCATTCCATTGGCCGTCACCATCATCGGAGGCGCACGACTCGTTCAGCGCATTCGTCACGATGCCAGGGAACGCCCTACCGGGGCCACCCAACGCACCCTGATCTACGGCGCCGGATATCTGGGCAACTATCTCGTCCAACGTATGCTGTCGGACCGTCTCTCTCCCTACTTCCCAGTAGGGTTCATCGACGACGACCCGGCCAAACGAAAACTCCGCGTTGATGGCATCGACGTATTGGGAACGGGTGCCGACTTGTCCGCGATCGCACTGCGAACCGGAGCCACATCTCTCGTCATCAGCATTGCTCGAGCGGACGCGACCCTGCTGAGGCAGGTATCGGATGCGGGCAAAGCCGCCGGCCTCCGCGTTCTGGTCTTCCCTGTCCTGGAAGAGGTCCTCGAAGGCAAGTCACGGCTCCGTGATGTTCGGGAGATCGAGATTGAGGACCTTATCGGCCGTCATCCGATCGACACTCACATTGAATCAATGGCCGGGTATTTGACCGGGAAACGGGTCCTGGTGACAGGCGCGGGCGGATCGATCGGCTCGGAACTCTGCCGGCAGATCAACAGGTTCCATCCGGAGGAGCTCATCATGTTGGACCGCGATGAGACCGGATTGCAGGGTGTGCAGCTCCTTATCGACGGCAACGGGCTCTTGACCAACAAGAACATTGTTCTCGCGGATATCCGTGACCCGGAAGCGCTCAATGAAATATTCGAATCGAGGCGGCCCGAAGTCGTATTCCATGCGGCAGCCTTGAAACACCTCCCGATGCTGGAACGGTATCCACGTGAGGCATGGAAGACGAATGTGGTGGGCACATTGAACGTGTTGGAGGCAGCACGAGCAGTCGGTGTGCGGACGTTCGTGAATATCTCGACCGACAAAGCCGCCAACCCGACCAGCGTGTTGGGATATTCGAAGCGGATTGCTGAACAGCTGACCTCGTGGGCCGCGCAACAGTCCGGCATGACCTATTTGTCGGTGAGATTCGGGAACGTGCTGGGCAGTCGAGGATCCCTTGTCCCCCTGTTCAAGTCAATGATCGCTGCGGGTGGACCCATTACCGTGACGGATCCAAACGCGACTCGATTCTTCATGACTATCCCCGAGGCCTGCAATCTCGTGGTGCAAGCGGGCGGGATCGGCAGTCCGGGCGAGGTGCTCATCCTGGATATGGGAGATCCGGTCCGGATTCTGGATATCGCGGAACGGATGATCGCGAAGTCCGGCAGCGATATCGCCATCGTGTTCACCGGGCTCAGGCCTGGCGAGAAGCTCAATGAAGAACTCATGGGTGCCGGCGAAGCGGATGTCCGTCCCATCCACCCGAAGATTTCGCACACGTATGTCACTCCGATCTCCCCGCAGTCCCTGGATCAGAAGGCCTGGGAAAATGAAATGGCGCACTCGGTGGCGCTCAGTGAGGTACGACATGACTAGTCGGATATACCTATCGTCTCCGGACGTCGGAGCTTTGGAAGAAGAATACCTACTGAGAGCATTTCGTTCGGGTTGGATCGCACCTCTGGGACCCGACGTCGACGGTTTCGAGGCCGACATGGCCGCACGCATCGGTGTGGGTCACGCGGTCGCGTTGAGTTCGGGCACCGCGGCGCTGCATGTCGCCCTGGCTGCATGGGGAGTGGGTCCGGGAGGCGTCGTCCTCACATCGACGATGACCTTCGCGGCAACGGCGAACGCTATTGCGTATACGGGAGCCGAGCCGTTTTTCATCGACTGTGACCTGGATACCGGCAATATGAGCGTCACGCTGCTCGAGCAGGCGCTCCGAGAGCTATCGGCGCGGGGTGAGCGCATCGCGGCAATCGTCCCCGTCGATCTTTTAGGAAAAGTGGCTGACTACAGTCGAATACAGGCGTTGGCTGATCAGTATGGCGTGCGAGTCCTTGCCGACGCGGCTGAATCCCTGGGTGCCAGTCACGAGGGGAAGCCGGCGGGTGCTTTCGGTGCTGCCTCTGTCTTCTCGTTCAACGGAAACAAGGTCATGACGACTTCCGGAGGCGGCATGGTGACGACAAACGACGATCAGCTCGCTTCCCGTATCCGGTACTTGTCCACTCAGGCCCGGCAGCCCGTGCTGCACTATGAACATCGCGAAATCGGATACAACTATCGTCTCAGCAATCTCCTCGCCGCTCTGGGACGGGCTCAGTTGGAGAGGTTGGATGGCATGATCCTCCGGAGACGGGAGATTCGAAGCCGATACCGCGAGTTCTTCCAGAACGTTCCTGGCGTCGAGATCTTCGGCGGTTCGGACGATTCAGCCGACAACTGCTGGCTGACCTCGATAGTCGTGGATTCTGCGGAATCTGGCTGGACGCCCGGGGAGCTCTCAGCGAGTCTCGCTGCCGATCAGATCGAGTCCCGACCGTTGTGGAAGCCCATGCACCTTCAGCCGGTATTCCAGGGTGCTCGTTCTCGACTCAATGGGGCCTCGGAGCAGCTATTCACATCCGGCCTCACGCTTCCGAGCGGCAGCGTTCTCAATGAGGACGAGCTCCTCCGGGTGTCATCGGGGATCAGTCGATTCCTCGATACGGTTCGCTAATCGGGCACAAATTTCATTTCGTGGCCTCATCCGTCGTTCCCATCGATTAGCTTACATATGGGGGTAACCGCTCCCGATTCTCTGAATCGCGCAACTTTGCGCGAGCTGAGGCGGAGCAACATGAAACGAAATCGACTCTGGACGTCCATTCTGGCGTGCACTGTCTTGTGCGCTGGACTGATGGTTGCAAATCCAGTTCTGACGCCCGATTCCGCCGCATTCGCCGTGTCTGGTGATCAGTTTCAGCCCGGAAATATCATCAGCGATCAGAACTTCTTCAGCAACAACGCCATGAGTGAGGCTCAGGTCCAGGCCTTCTTCGCGAGTGTGACCTGTCGGCCGAGCGGCGGTGTCCCGTGCCTCAAGGATTTCCGGGCCGACACGCCCACAACCCCCGCGGCGGAGGCAGGTCACTGCACGGAGTACACAGGTGCAGCCGGGGAATCGGCGGCCCGGATTGTCTGGAAGGTCGCGCAGGCCTGTCGTATCAATCCAGCTGTGCTCATCGTGCTCATGCAGAAGGAGCAGTCCCTCGTTTCGAGTCCGAGCGTCTATGGGTATGCGCGAGCCATGGGCTGGGGATGTCCGGACAGCGGGCCTAACTGGAGCGCAAACTGCGATGCCAATTACTTCGGCCTGTTCAACCAGGTCTACAAATCGGCCTGGCAGTTCAGGCAGTACACCCTCTATCCGGTGAACATACCCGGTGGCGGGACCCGTCGCTACCACGTCGGGACTGTCGGCGTGCAGTTCAGCCCAGACCCTGCTTGTGGCTCGTCAGCTGTGACGATTCTGAACCAGGCAACGGCGAACCTCTATCTGTACACGCCCTACCAGCCGAACAGTGCGGCGCTCAACAACCTGTACGGCACTGGAGACGGATGTTCGGCTTACGGGAATCGGAACTTCTGGCGGATCTACAATGACTGGTTCGGTTCGACTGTGGATCCACCAGGCACTCCCGTTGGTGCCATCACGGCAGCCGTTGGAACCGACGGCGGAATTGCGGTCAAGGGTTGGGCGGTTGATCCCGACGCGGCTGCCGATTCACTGGAGATCTCCACCTGGGTGGACGGACTCTGGAACTATCGATGGTCGGCAAACAGCAGCGACCCGACCCCGGCCGTATCCTTCCCGGGAGCGGGTGGCAACCACGGCTGGTCTGCGACGGTTCCGGCTGCGCCGGCAGGCGCCCATAGCCTGTGCGTCTACGCTGTGAACCGCGGCGCGGGCTCCGACCTGTTGATCGGTTGCCAGAACGTGATGGTCCCCGCCAACAACTCACCTCAGGGCGCAGTAATGAACACGGCCGTCGGCTTTGACGGCGTGACCGTTTCGGGTTGGGCGACCGATCCGGATGCCCAGTCGAGTCCCGTCGCAATGTCTGTCTGGGTCGATGGTCTAACCAACCAACGGTTCACGGCTGACACGTCGTCCCTCGCTTACTCGGCGGCCCAGGCGCACTTCCCCGGCGCTGGTACCAACCATGGTTGGAGCGGGCGCGTTAAGACTGGACCGGGGCAGCACTCCCTGTGCGTCTACGCTGTGAACCAAAACACCGGGGCAGACGTCCTGGAGAGTTGCCACAGCGTTTTCGTTCCGGCAACCGAACCGTCACCGAAGGGCCACGTCGATACCGCGGTACCGGTCCAGGGAGGCATCGCTCTGACGGGATGGGCCGTGGACCCCGATGCACTGACCTCACCGGTCCGCATCGCTGCGTGGCTGGACAGCGCCACGAATGTACAGGTGACAGCTAATCTGGACTCCGCGACGGCAGCCGCTGCCTACCCTGGGGCTGGCAATCTCCACGGATTCTCTGTTCTCGTACCGGCGACCGCGGGAGTGCACACGGTTTGCGTCTACGGTTTCAACCAGAATGCTGGAGCGGATGCCGGTTTCAGTTGCCATACCGTGACGGTGCCGCAACTGGTGAAGGATATGTCCCCGAAGGGCGAGATTCTGACGAATGTCGGTGTGGCCGGTGGGATCTCGTTGACGGGTTGGGCGATTGATCCTGATGCGTTGACTTCTCCGGTT
>NZ_SOFG01000024.1 GCF_004402485.1 Cryobacterium algoricola
GAGCTGACCGGTACTAATAAGCCAATAATTTGATAACACACCAGTTTGAATAAGCTGCAAGCGTCCACTATGTGGTTCTCGACGTACGGTCGAGAACAAACCCCTTCTAGGAGGGGTCTATAACTAAAAAGTATAGAATCGATCCATCGAACGATGTTTCGGCGGCTATAGCGAGAGGGAAACGCCCGGTCACATTCCGAACCCGGAAGCTAAGACTCTCAGCGCCGATGGTACTGCAGGGGGGACCCTGTGGGAGAGTAGGACACCGCCGGACTTAACTTAGAAACACCAGAAGTACACAAAATGGCCACCTAACGGGTGGCCATTTTGCGTTAAGCCGTAGGCTTGACGAGTCTGCCTTCGAGGCAACCAATTACACAGGAGACACAGTGAGCCCTTCAGGAACTAACGGTAATGACGCACGCGACGGCGGACGCCCGCCCGGGGCTCGCGGCAACAGTGGATCCGGCGGCTATCAGGGCCGCTCCGACCGTCCCCAGCGCGACGGTGACCGTCCTCCTTATAAGGGCACCAACGACCGTTCGCAGGGCGGCGAGCGTGCGCCGTACCGCGGGAACAATGACCGCCCCCAGGGCGACCGTCCCCAGTATGGTGACCGACCCGCCTATCGCGGCAACACCGACCGCCCGCAGAGCGGCGAGCGTGCCCCGTACCGTGGCAATTCCGATCGTCCGCAGTCGGGGGAGCGTGCCCCGTACCGTGGTAACTCCGATCGTCCGCAGCGCGACGGTGAGCGTCCTCCGTACCGCGGTAACAATGACCGCCCGCAGAGCGGCGAGCGTGCCCCGTATCGCGGCAATTCCGATCGTCCGCAGTCGGGGGAGCGTGCCCCGTACCGCGGTAGCTCCGACCGTCCGCAGCGCGACGGTGAGCGTCCCCCATATCGTGGTAATTCCGATCGTCCGCAGTCGGGCGAGCGTGCCCCGTACCGTGGCAACTCTGAGCGTCCGCAGGGCGACCGTGCCCCGTACCGTGGTAATTCCGATCGCCCGCAGTCGGGGGAGCGTGCCCCGTACCGTGGTAATTCCGATCGTCCGCAGTCGGGCGAGCGTGCCCCGTACCGTGGCAACTCTGAGCGTCCGCAGGGCGACCGTGCCCCGTACCGTGGTAACTCCGATCGCCCGCAGTCGGGCGAGCGTGCCCCGTACCGCGGCAATTCCGAGCGCCCCCAGCGCGACGGTGAGCGTCCTCCGTACCGTGGCAATTCCGATCGCCCGCAGTCCGGTGAGCGTGCCCCGTACCGCGGCAACTCCGATCGTCCCCAGACCGGTGAGCGCAAGCCCTGGTCGAAGGACGCACCGCGCACCGACCGTCCGCAGCGTGACGGCGAACGTCCCGCATACCGGGGCAATTCCGATCGTCCCCAGACCGGTGAGCGCAAGCCCTGGTCCAAGGACGCACCGCGCACCGAGCGTCCGCAGTCCGGTGGCGACCGCAAGCCCTGGGCGAACGCGACCCAGCGCGGCGGCTCGGCGACCCGCGCAGGAGCACCGCGCGGCGACGCCGGCAAGAAGCTCTGGACCCGCGACGGCGCCCCTGCCCGCGGCGACCGTGATGCGCGCGCCGTCGAAGAGGAAATGACCGAAGAGCAGCGGATGCAGCGCGAGCTGCGTTCGGTGCGCCCGCGCCACGACGACCCCGAACTCCCCGACGATATTTCGTCGGCGGACCTCGACCGGCTCGCGCGGAACGAACTCAAGACCCTGACCAAGGACAACGCCGAGGCCGTCGGCGCCCACCTCGCCATGGCCGCACGAGTCATCGACGAGGACCCCGAGCTCGCCCACCGGCACGTGATGAGCGCCGCCCGCCGCGCCGGCCGCATCGCGGTCGTGCGGGAGAGCCTCGCGATCACCGCGTACGCCACGGGCGACTTCGCCCTGGCCCTGCGCGAACTCCGCACCTACCGCCGCATCTCCGGGTCCAACTCGCAGCTGCCGCTCATGGTCGACAGCGAACGCGGCGTCGGTCGCCCCGACCGTGCCCTCGAGCTCGGCCGTTCCGTCGACCGCTCGACCCTGCCCGCCGGCGTGCAGGTGGCCCTCGCGATCGCGATGTCGGGTGCCCGTCTCGACCTCGGTGAAACCGAAGCCGCACTTGCCGAGCTCGACATCCCGCAGCTCGACCCGAAGACCGCGTTCTCCTACAGTGCCGAGCTGTTCTCGGCCTACGCCGAGGTGCTCGAGGAACTCGGTCGCGTCGACGAGGCCGCGCAGTGGAACGAGCGCGCCGACCGTGCCGACGCCGCACAGGCATCCGCTGCCGACATCGACGAGACCATCGAGATTCTCGAGATCGACGAAGAGGACACCGACGACGAGTACTTCGACGTCGATGACAGCAATGACGACGACGAAGACGGCGACGAGCCCGAAATCGACGAGCCGGCTGCTGAGATCGAGGAGTCCGAGGAGTCCGACGAGATCGACGAGCTCGAGGTCGCCGACGAGGTCATCGATGTGGTGCTGACGGACTCCGGAGTGGACCCGGCGACGGGAACCGACGAGGAGTCCGATGCTCAGGCGCCGACGCATGAGTGACGCGGCGACGCCGCTCACCGGCGTCGACGTGGTGCTCGCCGACCTCGACGGCGTCGTGTACCAGGGACCGCACGCGATCCCGTTCGCGATCGACAGCCTGAACAAGGCCGCGGAGACCGTGCGGGTCGGCTACCTCACCAACAACGCCTCCCGCACCGACCAGACCGTCGCGGACCACCTCACCGAACTCGGGCTGCACGCCCGCGCCGAAGATGTCGTCACCTCACCGCAGGCCGCCGTCCGGCTGCTCGCCCAGGAGGTGCCAGCCGGCGCGCGCATCCTCGTCATCGGGGGAGCCGGCCTCGTGAAAGAGGTCGAGAAGGGCGGGTTCGAGATCACCCGCTCCGCCGACGACCACCCCGCCGCCGTGATCCAGGGCTTCACGCCCGAACTCGGCTGGAAGGACCTCGCCGAGGCCGCTTTCGCGCTGCACCCGAACGAAGACGGCATCGAGATCCCCTGGGTCGCGACGAACACCGACTGGACGATCCCCGTCGCCCGCGGCATCGCGCCCGGAAACGGCACCCTCGTCGCCGCAGTGCACAGCGCCGTCGGCCGGCTCCCGATCGTGGCCGGCAAGCCGGAGGTCGCGATCTTCGACGAGGCCATGAGCCGCTTCGAGGCGAAGCACGCGCTCTTCATCGGCGACCGGCTCGACACCGACATCCTCGGAGCCAACCGGGCCGGCATCCCCGCGGTGCTCGTGCTCACCGGCATCGACAAGGCCAAGCAGGCCCTCGCCGCCGCCGAGAACGAACGCCCCCGCTACATCCTCGACGACCTGCGCCAGCTGCATGAGCCCTACCCGGAGACCGCGTTCTCCAAGGACCGGGCCACCGCGACCGTCGCCGGCGCGAGCGTGCGCATCAGCGGCGCCGACGTCGAGATCGTCGCGGAGGGCGACGGCGGGATCAACCTGCTCCGCGCCGCGTGCGCCGTGATCTGGGCGTCCGGCCGGCCGATCTACGGGCTGAATGTTCCGGAGCGACTGTATCTCAGACGGTAACGTGGAGAGGGTGCAGCAGAACCCAGCGGACATCCCCCAGGGCGGCAGCCCCGACAATGTTGCCATCGCGGACGAACTCCTGTCCCGGCTCGGCGACATCGGCGACCTGCCCCTCGAAGACCGCGCGGCGGCCTACGCGCAGCTGCACGACGAGCTGCGCACCCACCTCGAGGGCGGCGACAGTGCACCCCGGCCCTGAGGCGAACGCGGGCGCTGAGCCGAGCCCCGAGTCCGTGTCCGAGCCCGTCGCCGAGCGGATGCCCGACCAGCGCCTCGACACGGCCCTCGCCGACCGCGGGCTCGTGCGTTCGCGCACGGTAGCGGCGCAGGTGATCGCCGGAGGTCTCGTGACCGTCGACGGCCACCCCGTCGTCAAGGCGTCCACCAAGGTGCGCGCCGACCAGGTGCTCGCGGTCGCGCCGACCGACCACTACGTCAGCCGCGGCGCCCACAAGCTCATCGCCGCGCTCGACGCCTTCGACATTCCCGTCGCGGGCCGCACCGTGCTCGATGCGGGCGCCTCGACCGGCGGCTTCAGCCAGGTACTCCTCGAACGCGGCGCCGCTCAGGTGCTCGCCGTCGACGTCGGCCACGGCCAGCTCGCCCCCGAGCTCGCCCATGAACCGCGCCTCGCCGTCGTCGAGGGGTTCAACCTGCGTTACGCGACCCCGGAAACGCTCGCCGCGGCATCCGGTATCGACACCCGCCCCGACCTCGTCGTCGGCGACCTGTCGTTCATCTCACTCCCGACCGTGCTGCCGGCCCTCGTGGCGACGGCCGCAGAGGGCGCCGATTTCGTGCTGCTGATCAAGCCGCAGTTCGAGGTCGGAAAGGAGAGCATCCGCGAGGGCGTCGTGCACCGGCCCGCACTCCGCGCCGACGCGATCGCCGGCGTGCTCTGGGCTGGCTGGGACCTCGGCCTCCGCACAAACGGCCTGATCGCGTCCCCGATCGTCGGAGCGGCGGGTAATCAGGAGTATCTGTGCTGGATGAGCGCCCGGGTGGGCAGCAATCCGACAGAATGGATCGACCGCACAACGGACCTGGTGGGAGCGTGACGAGATGACTGCATCACCCCGGCACATCCTTGTCGTCGCGCACACCGGGCGTAAGGACTCGCTCCAGGCTGCCGTGACCGTCTGCCAGCAACTGCTCGCCGCCGACGCGACCCCCGTGCTCGCACCGACCGAGCTCACCGACATCCTCGCCTACTGCCCCGAGCTCGACGGCCGCCTCGCGATCCTCGGCGACACCGTGCAGGCGACCGAGCTCGAGCTCGTCATCATCCTCGGCGGGGACGGCACCATCCTGCGCGCCGCCGAGATCGTGCGCGGCTGCTCCGCGCCCCTGCTCGGCATCAACCTCGGCCACGTCGGCTTCCTCGCCGAAAGCGAACGCGACGACCTCGGCGAAGCCGTGCGCCGCGCGCTCCTCCGCGACTATCTCGTCGAAGAACGCATGGCCCTTGCCGTCCGGGTCAAACTCGGCGACGAGGTCATCTACGAAACCTGGGCGCTCAACGAGGCCACGGTCGAAAAGGCGAGCCGTGAGCGGATGCTCGAAGTCGTCGTCGAGGTCGACGGCCGGCCGCTCTCCTCCTTCGGCTGCGACGGCATCGTGATGTCCACCCCGACCGGATCGACCGCGTACGCCTTCTCGGCGGGCGGCCCGATCGTCTGGCCGAGCCTCGACGCGCTCCTGCTCGTGCCGCTCAGCGCCCACGCGCTCTTCTCCCGCCCGCTCGTCGTCGGCCCGGACTCGTCGCTCGCCGTCGAGGTGCTCGCGCACTACGGCGGAGCCGCGGTGCTCTGCGCCGACGGTCGCCGGGTGCACGACCTCCCTGCCGGATCCCGCGTGATCGTGCGCCGCTCCCCGGTGCCGGTGCGCCTCGCCCGGCTGCACTCCGGCCCGTTCACCGACCGTCTGGTGAACAAGTTCAACCTGCCCGTCACGGGCTGGCGCGGACCGGTCGGACGTGAGTGAGCGCCGCGTGAGCGAGTCCGGGGCGCCTCGCACGAGTGAGCTGCGCGTGACCGACCCCGTCGCGGGGGAGGCCCGCTCGTGATCGAGGAACTCGTCATCCGCGACCTCGGCGTGATCAAGGAGGCCACCCTCCCGCTCGGCCCCGGCTTCACGGCCGTGACCGGTGAGACCGGCGCGGGCAAGACCATGGTCGTCACCGCGCTCGGCCTGCTGCTCGGCGCTCGCGCAGACCCCGGCCTCGTGCGCCACGGCGCCCAGCAGACCTGGGTCGAGGGCCGCTGGCAGGTCGAGGCGGACGGCACCGTCGCCGGTCGCGTCCGCGACGCCGGGGGAGACCTCGACGGCCCCGAACTCATCCTCAGCCGTTCGGTCTCCGCGGAGGGCCGCAGCCGCGCCATCGTCGGCGGCCGCAGCGCCCCCGCGAGCGTGCTCGGCGACCTCGGCGGCGACCTCGTCGTCGTGCACGGGCAGTCCGACCAGGTCCGGCTCCGCTCCGCCGGCGCCCAGCGCGCTGCCCTCGACCGCTACGCCGGCCCCGAACTCGGCCCGGTGCTCGCGGACTTCGAGACCCACTACCACCGCTGGCAGGACGACCGCGCCGAACTCGCCCGCCTCGTGACCGAGCAGGACGAGCGCACGAGCGAGGCCGCAGAGCTCCGCGCCGCCATCGACGAGATCGAGGCGATCGCCCCACAGCCCGGCGAAGACGACGAGCTCACCGCCCGCGCCGAACGGCTCGGCAACCTCGAAGAACTCCGCCTCGCCGCCGCCCAGACCCGTGAGCTCCTCTCCGCGGAAGAGAACCCCGACGACCTGCCGGATGCCGTCACCCTGCTCGACGCCGCCCGCCGGCAACTCGAGCGGGCCGGCGACCACGACCCCGCCCTGTCCGAGTTCGCGCAGAGCCTCGCCAATGCCGGCTTCCTGGTGGCGGATGTCGCCGCGCAGCTCTCGAGCTACCTCGCCGGCCTCGATGCCGACGGAGCCCGGGAACTCGAGATCGTGCAGGAACGCCGGGCCGTGCTCACCGGCCTGGCCCGCAAGTACGCCGGCGGCCTCGACGAGGCGATCGCCTTCCTCGACACCGGCAGCGCCCGCCTGCTCGAACTCGACGGGGACACCGACCGGATCGAGCAGCTTCGTGCCGACACCGAAGCCGAGCTGCTCGTGGTCGAGGCGCTCGCCGACCGGCTCACCGTCATCCGCACTGCCGCCGCCGTGGACCTCGGCACCGCAGTCACCGAGGAACTCAGCGCGCTCGCGATGCCCGACGCCGCCCTGGTGGTCGAGGTCGACAGCGGGGGAGAGCTCACTGCTCACGGCCGCGACCAGGTCGGCATCCTGCTGCGCCCGCACGCGGGCGCCGAACCGCGCACCCTCGCCCGCGGCGCCTCCGGCGGCGAACTGTCCCGGGTGATGCTCGCCATCGAAGTCGTGATCAACGCGACAGACCCGGTTGCGACCTTCGTCTTCGACGAGGTCGACGCCGGCGTGGGCGGCGCCGCCGCGATCGAGATCGGCAGACGGCTCGCCCGGCTTGCCGAGACCGCCCAGGTCATCGTGGTGACCCACCTCGCGCAGGTCGCGGCCTTCGCGGGCAACCACCTGAGCGTCGTCAAGAACAGCGACGGCTCGGTCACCGAGTCGAGTGTCCGCCAGCTGACCGGCGACGATCGCGCCGCCGAAATGGCCCGGCTGCTGTCCGGCCTGCCCGACTCCGTGAGCGGGCTCGAACACGCCCGCGAACTGATGAACCTCGCGAGTGCTGGCGGATCCACGAAGATCCGATGATAGAGTCGAAGCCCGTGGTGGAAAATAGAAACGCGGACAATTCAGACGGCACAACCAAGCACATCTTTGTGACTGGTGGTGTCGTTTCTTCATTAGGCAAGGGCCTGACGGCGGCAAGCCTCGGCAATCTCCTGACGGCCAGCGGCTTACGCGTCGTCATGCAGAAGCTCGACCCCTACCTCAACGTGGACCCGGGAACGATGAACCCGTTCCAGCACGGTGAGGTCTTCGTCACGGACGACGGCGCGGAGACCGATCTCGACATCGGCCACTACGAACGCTTCCTCGACATCAACCTCAACCAGGCCGCGAACGTCACCACCGGCCAGGTCTACTCGCAGGTCATCGCCAAGGAACGCCGCGGCGAGTACCTCGGCGACACCGTGCAGGTCATCCCGCACATCACCGACGAGATCAAGCGCCGGATGCGCCTCCAGGCCGACGACGCGCTGCGCCCCGACGTGATCATCTCCGAAATCGGCGGCACCGTCGGCGACATCGAGTCCCAGCCGTTCCTCGAGGCCGCCCGCCAGGTGCGCCACGAACTCGGCCGCCAGAACGTGTTCTTCGTGCACGTCTCCCTCGTGCCCTTCCTCGGTGCGGCCGGCGAGCAGAAGACCAAGCCCACCCAGCACTCCGTCGCCGCGCTCCGCTCGATCGGTATCCAGCCCGACGCGCTCGTGCTGCGCAGCGACCGCCCCGTCTCCGACGCGAACAAGCGCAAGATCGCGCTGATGTGCGACGTCGACGAAGACGCCGTGGTCAACTGCATCGACGTGCCCAGCATCTACGAGATCCCCGCCGTGCTGCACGAGCAGGGCCTCGACAGGTACATCACCGACCACCTCGGACTGCCCGTCACGAGCGTCGACTGGACCGGCTGGCAGAAGGTGCTCGACGCCGTGCGCGAGCCCAAGCACGAGGTCACGATCGGCCTCGTCGGCAAGTACATCGACCTGCCCGACGCCTACCTCTCCGTCACGGAGGCCCTCCGCGCCGGCGGCTTCGCCCACAAGACCAAGGTCCAGGTCCGCTGGATCGCCTCCGACGAGTGCGAGACCGAGGAAGGCGCCACCCGCCTCCTCGGAGACCTCGACGGCATCTGCGTCCCCGGCGGCTTCGGCGTGCGCGGCATCGAGGGCAAGCTCGGGGCTCTCCGCTTCGCCCGCGAGAACGGCATCCCCGTGCTCGGCCTCTGCCTCGGCCTGCAGTGCATGGTCATCGAGTACGCCCGCAACAAGGCCGGCCTCACCGGGGCGTCCTCCTCCGAGTTCGACCCGGACACCGAGTTCCCGGTCATCGCGACCATGGAAGAGCAGGTCGAGATCATCGCCGGCGGCGACCTCGGCGGCACCATGCGCCTCGGCCTCTACCCGGCAGACCTCGCCGCGGGCTCTCTCGTCGCCGAACTCTACGGAGCCCCCTCGGCCTCCGAACGTCACCGCCACCGCTACGAGGTCAACAACGCGTTCCGTGAGCAGATCGCGGATGCCGGCATGTGGTTCTCCGGGACCTCTCCCGACGGCCACCTGGTCGAGTACGTCGAGCTGCCCCGCGCCGAGCACCCGTTCTACGTGGGCACCCAGGCGCACCCGGAGCTCCGCTCCCGCCCGAGCCACGCGCATCCGTTGTTCCGCGGCCTGATCGGCGCAGCACTCGACCGCCAGCAGGCCAGCCGCCTGTTCGAGGTCAACGAGGGCAACGACACCGTCGACGTTGCAGACGTCGTCGGCGCCGAGGCCTGAGCCGTGACCGAACTCCTCGAGGATGAGGTCGCCTCCGCGGTGGTCTCCGAGTCCGACGTGGTCTTCGCCGGCCACGTCTGGGACATCCGCACGGACACCTTCCGCTACGGTGACTCCGACATCGTGCGCGACTACGTCGACCACACCGGCGCCGTCGCCATTTTCGCCCTCGACGAGCACGACCGGGTGCTGCTGATCAAGCAGTACCGGCACCCCGTCGGCATGCGCGAGTGGGAGCTGCCCGCCGGCCTCCTCGACGAAGCCAACGAGCATCCGGTCGAGGCGGCCAAGCGCGAGCTTGCCGAGGAGACCGACTACGTCGCCGCGGAGTGGAACGTGCTGAGCGAGTTCTACACCTCGCCGGGCGGCAGCAACGAAGCCCTGCGCATCTACCTCGCCCGCGGCCTCACCGCCGCGCCGGAGGTCTTCGCCCGCACCGAAGAGGAAGCCGACATGGAGATCCGCTGGGTCCCCTTCGCCGACTGCCTCGACGCCGTGCTCGCGCGCCGCGTGCAGAACCCCTCGCTCGTGATCGCGGTGCTCGCCGCCTTCGCCGCGAAGGAGCGCGACTGGAGCAGCCTCGGCGCCGCCGACCTGCCCTGGCCGCGGCACCCGAACAATTGGGCCCACACCGGCCGATGACGGTCGCGGCGGCGATCGAAGCGTTCCTGCGGCACGTCGCGATCGAGCGCGGGCTCAGCGCGAACACCGTGGCCGCCTACCGGCGCGACCTCGTGGTCTACGCAGGCTGGCTCGACACCGAGGGCATCACCGAACCCGGGCAGGTGACCGCGCTGCACGTCTCCGCGTTCGTACGGCACCTCGCGACCCGCGCGGAGTCACCGCTGACGGCCGCGTCGATCGCACGGATGCTGTCGACCGTGCGCGGACTGCACCGGTTCCTGCTCGAGGAGTCCTTCGTCGACGCCGACGTTGCCCACGACGTCAAACCGCCCAAGCTCGCCACCCGGCTGCCCAAGGCCATCAGCATCGAACAGGTGACCCAGCTCCTCGCCGCGACCGACGGCGAGGACGTGCAGCAACTGCGCGACAAGGCGCTCCTCGAACTGCTCTACGCGACCGGGGCCCGCATCTCGGAGGCCGTCGACCTCAACGTGGACGACGTGCTCGACCTCGACGTCGTACGGCTGACCGGCAAGGGGAACAAGCAACGCCTGGTTCCGGTCGGCAGCTTCGCCCGTGCGGCCGTTGAGGCCTACCTGGTGCGGGGGAGGCCCGTGCTCTCCGCACGCGGCACGGCGACGCCCGCGCTCTTCCTCGGCCTGCGCGGCAAGCGCCTCGGCCGGCAGAACGCCTGGCTGCTGATCCGCGCCGCGGCCGAGCGCGCCGGCCTCGAGGGCCACGTCTCGCCGCACACGCTCCGGCACTCCTTCGCGACGCACCTCCTCGCCGGCGGCGCCGACGTGCGCGTCGTGCAGGAACTCCTCGGGCACTCCTCCGTCGCGACGACCCAGCTGTACACCCTCGTCACGGCGGACACCCTCCGTGACATGTACACGACCGCGCACCCGCGCGCCCGCTGAGGCCGCCGGAATCACTGAATCGGCGGCATCCGTTTCACCCGGCGGATGCGGAACCGCGGCTTTCCGGCGATCCTTGCGAATGGGCGCCGATCCGCTCGGTACACTCGACTGAGTGATGGGTGCAGGACGGAACGAGGACACCGGAGTGAAGCGCGAAAAGGCTGACCGGACACTACTCCCCGGATTCGAGGACGTGGTCGTCGGTGCGACCGGACGGCCGAAACACGAATTCGACGAACCCGCGCCGCTGGCCAGCCACGGCCCCGCGCGCATCATCTCGCTCTGCAACCAGAAGGGCGGCGTCGGCAAGACGACGACCACCATCAACCTGGGTGCCGCACTCGCCGGGTACGGCCGCCGCGTGCTCGCGATCGACTTCGATCCCCAGGGCGCCCTGTCCGCGGGCCTCGGCATCCCCACCCACGACCTGCCGACGGTCTACGACCTGTTGCTCGGCAACAAGTACACCCCGGCCGAGGTCATCCAGAAGACCGCCGTCGAGAACCTCGACATCATGCCCGCGAACATCGACCTCTCCGCCGCCGAGGTGCACCTCGTCAACGAGGTCGCCCGCGAGCAGATCCTCGCCCGGGTGCTCCGCAAGGTGTCCGCCGACTACGACGTCATCCTGATCGACTGCCAGCCCTCGCTCGGCATCCTCACCGTCAACGCCCTGACCGCGAGCCACGGCGTGCTCATCCCGCTCGAGTGCGAATTCTTCGCCCTGCGCGGCGTCGCCCTCCTGATCGAGACCATCGACAAGGTGCGCGACCGCCTCAACCCCGCGATCGAACTCGACGGCATCCTGGCGACCATGTTCGACTCGCGCACCCTGCACTCCCGTGAGGTCCTCGAGCGCGTCGTCGACGCGTTCGGCGACAGCGTGCTCGAGACCGTCATCGGCCGCACCGTGAAGTTCCCAGACGCGAGCGTCGCCGGGGTGCCGATCACCGAGTTCGCGCCCGAACACGCGGCGGCCAAGGCCTACCGCCAGGCGGCGCGGGAACTGATCCAGCGTGGCGCTGTCGCCTGACACCGTCCCGACGCGGACATTCTCGGTCGCCCTGGGCAACTTCGAGGGCCCGTTCGACCTGCTGCTCTCCCTGATCAGCAAGCACGAACTCGACATCACCGAGGTGTCGCTCAGCAGGGTCACCGACGAGTTCATCGCCCACCTCAAGGGACTCGACCAGGCCGAGGAACTCGACCAGGCGAGCGAATTCCTCGTCGTCGCCGCGACCCTGCTCGACCTCAAGGTCGCCGGGCTCCTGCCCCAGGGCGAACTCGTCGACGCCGAGGATGCGGCGCTGCTCGAGGCCAGGGACCTGCTCTTCGCCCGCCTGCTGCAGTACCGCGCCTTCAAGACCGCGTCGGCGTGGTTCCTCGGCCGGATCGAGGTCGAGTCCGCCCGGCACGTGCGGTCCGTGCGCCTCGAGGACAAGTTCCGGCAGCAGACCCCTGAACTCGTCTGGACGCTCTCGCTCGCCGACTTCGCCGCCCTCGCCACCCGGGCGCTCACCCCGCGCGAGGTGCCCACCGTGGGACTGGACCACCTGCACGCGCCGCTGGTCAGCATCCGTGAGCAGGCGGCCTGGCTCGTCGGGATGCTGCGCTCCGGCGACACCCTCACCTTCCGTGAACTGATCGCCGACGTCGAACTGACCGGCGTGATCATCGCCCGGTTCCTCGCCGTGCTCGAGCTCTACCGGCGCGGCTTCCTTTCCTTCGACCAGCTCGAACCCCTCGGCGACCTGAGCCTGCACTGGAGCGCCGCGGCGTCTCCGGACGACGACTGGTCGGACGACACCCTCGCGAACCTCGGAGCGGACTATGACAACTGACACCCTGGCCGGCCCCGGTGCGACCCGCACGCCCGGCACGACTCGCACGCCCGCAGCCGGCGCGCCCGGCAGCGCACTCGCCGCGGAGGCCGCCGCCCTCGACCGTTCCCTCGAGGCGATCCTGATGGTCGCCGACGAACCGCAGAGTCTGCTGCACCTCGGCACCGCGCTCCGCCGGCCGCTGAGCGACGTGCGTCGCTCGATCGCCCGGCTCGTCGCCGACTTCGACGGCCGGGACGGCACCGTGCGGCGCGGCTTCGAACTGCGCGAGGTCGCCGGCGGCTGGCGCATCTACGTGCGCCCGGAACACGACGTCATCGTCGCCGACTTCGTGCTCACCCAGAACCCGAGCAAACTGTCCCAGGCCGCCCTCGAGACCCTCGCCGTGATCGCATACAAGCAACCGATCAGCCGCGGGGCGGTAGCCTCAATCAGGGCCGTTAACGTGGACTCGGTCGTACGCACCCTCGTGGGGCGCGGCCTGATCACCGAGGTCTTCACCGATAGTGAGACCGGTGCGATCAACTACGGCACCACGGACTTGCTGCTCACACAGCTGGGAATCAACTCGCTCGACGAGTTGCCCTACTTATCGCCCCTGCTCGCAGACGGCGCAAATGGATTTGAGGATTCACCATGACGATCGACCCCCAGGGCACGCCCACCAACCCGGAAGCCGCCGCAGACGGCGTGCGCCTGCAGAAGGTGATGGCCTCAGCGGGGGTCGCCTCCCGCCGGGTCTCCGAAGACCTCATCGCCGCGGGCCGGGTGCGCGTGAACGGCAAGGTCGTCACCGAACTCGGGCGGCGCATCCACCCCGACCACGACCAGATCATGGTCGACAACGTCGCCATCCAGCTCGACACCAGCCGCCGCTACGTGATGCTGAACAAGCCCGTCGGCGTCGTCTCCTCGATGCAGGACGAGAGCGGCCGCCCCGACCTGCGCGAATTCACCGAGCAGTTCGAGGAGCGCCTCTTCAACGTCGGCCGCCTCGACGCCATGACGAGCGGCCTGCTCATCCTGACGAACGACGGCGACCTCGCTCACATCCTCGCGCACCCCTCCTTCGGCGTGATGAAGACCTATATCGCCAAGGTCGAGGGTCGCGTCACCGCGCAGACCATCCAGTTGCTGCAGACCGGCATCGAACTCGACGACGGCCCGATCAACGCCGACAAGGCCCGCATCCTGACGAGCCCTCCCGGCGACGGCTTCAGCCTCGTCGAGCTCACCCTGCACTCCGGCCGCAACCGCATCGTGCGCCGGATGATGGAAGCCGTCGGCCACCCCGTCGTCGACCTCGTGCGCCGCCAGTTCGGGCCGCTGCACCTCGGCACCCTGCGGGCCGGTGACCTGCGCGACTTGACTAAGGTTGAACTCGGTCAGCTGCTCACGATTTCGCGGGCGGACACCGAATACTAGAGGCACAACCCGCACGAAGTCAGGAGACACCCGTGGTCGAAAGTCGCCTGATCGGGCCCGTGCGCGTCGTCGGCACCGGGCTGCTCGGCACGAGCATCGGACTCGGCCTCCGCGCCCGCGGCATCGAGGTCATCCTCGCCGACGCCTCGCCGACGAACCTCAGCATCGCGATCGACTACGGCGCCGGTCGGGCCGCCCTCACCGGCGACCGGCCGCAGCTCATCGTCGTGTGCGTGCCGCCGGACGTGACCGCCGAGATCGTCGCCCGCGAACTCGAGTCCTTCCCCGACGCGATCGTGACGGATGTCGCGAGCGTCAAGCTCGCGCCCCTCGCCGAACTGCGGGCGCGCGGCGCCGACGTGTCCCGGTACATCGGCTCGCACCCGCTCGCCGGCCGCGAACGCGGGGGACCCCTCGCCGGCCGCGCCGACCTCTTCCTCGGCCGGCCCTGGGTCGTCGCCGCCCACGACGGCATCAGCTATCAGCAGGCCACCGCGATCGACGACCTCATCCTCGACCTCGGCGCGACCCTCGTCGAGATGAGCCCGGAGGACCACGACCGCAGCGTCGCGCTCGTCTCCCACGTGCCCCAGGTCGTCTCGACACTGATGGCCCGGCGGCTGACGGATGCCCCCGCCGCTTCCCTGAACCTCGCCGGCCAGGGCCTCCGCGACGTGACCCGCGTCGCCGCGAGCGACCCCGAACTGTGGGTGCAGATCCTCGGCGCGAACGCGGCCCCGGTGCGCGAGATCCTCGTGGCGTACCGCGACGACCTCGACCGCTTCATCGAGGCCCTGGCCGAACCGGCGGCTCCCGGCGCCCGCCGCCGCGTCGCCGAAGAACTCGCCGGCGGCAACGCCGGCGTCTCCCGGCTCCCCGGCAAGCACGGCCACGACCGCCGCTTCGTATCGCTGACCGTGATGGTCGACGACACGCCCGGCCAGATCGCCCGGCTCCTCAACGAGATCGGCGCCCTCGGCGTCAACGTCGAGGACCTCCGGCTCGAGCACTCACCCGGCGCGGAACTCGGCCTCGCCGAGATCTCCGTGCTCCCCGAGGCCGTCACCCGCCTCACCGAAGAGCTGGCCGCACGCGGCTGGCGGATTGCCGGCTAGCACATGACTGAATCCACGCATCCGCTCGTCGTCGCCATCGACGGACCGGCCGGAAGCGGCAAGTCGAGCGTCAGCCGCGCCGTCGCCCGCCGCCTCGGCTACAGCTACCTCGACACCGGCGCCGCCTACCGGGCCCTCGCCTGGTACGTGCGCGACCGGGCCATCGACCCCGCAGACCCGGATGCCGTCATCGGCGCCCTGCCCGCCTTCGACTACTCGATCGGCACAGACCCCGACGACCCGGCCGTGCGCGTCGGCGCCGACGACGTCACCGAGGCCATCCGCGAGCCGGCCGTATCGGCGATCGTGAGCGCCGTCGCCCGCATCCCCGCCGTGCGCGCCCACCTCACCGCGCTGTTCCGCAGCATCGCAGCCGGGGTCGACCGGCCCGGAATCGTGGTCGAAGGACGGGACATCACGACCGTCGTCGCACCGGAGGCGGAAGTCCGGATCCTGCTCACGGCATCCGAACAAGCTAGAATGGCTAGGCGCTCTGCGGAAATATCGACTCAATCGGCTCAAACCGTGGCAGATCAGTTGCGATCGAGGGATCGCGCCGACTCACAGGTCGTCGAATTCATGAGCGCCGCAGACGGTGTGAACACCGTCGACTCCACCCATCTCGACTTCGAACAGACCATTGGCGCGGTCATCGAGGTCATCAACACACGTACCGCGAGGACCTCGCATGACTAACGAATACGACGAAACACTTCCCGATCTCGACCCCGACCTCGGGGCGAGGCTGGACGATCTCGACGACGACCTGGCGACACAGCGCGCCGCCGCCCTCCGCACCGGGCTCAACGACTACGACCTCGACGACGAGGACTTCGATGTCCTCGACTCGGTGACGGAAGACCCCGACGCGATCACCTACCTCCCGGCCCTGCCGGTCATCGCCATCGTCGGCCGCCCGAACGTGGGCAAGTCGGCGCTCGTCAACCGCATCCTCGGCCGCCGTGAGGCCGTCGTGGAGAACACCCCCGGCGTCACCCGCGACCGCGTCACGTACAAGGGCGAATGGCACGAACGCAAGTTCAGCATCGTCGACACCGGCGGCTGGGAGCCCGACGCCAAGGGCATCGACGCCTCCGTCGCCATGCAGGCCGAACTCGCTATTGAGCTGTGCGACGTCGTCATGTTCGTCGTCGACTCCAACGTCGGCCCGACCTCGACCGATGAAGCCGTCGTGCGCCTGCTCCGCAAGGCCGGCAAGCCGGTCTTCCTCGTCGCCAACAAGGTCGACGACGTGCGCCAGGAACCCGAATCCGCCAACCTGTGGTCGCTCGGCCTCGGCCAGCCGTGGCCCGTCTCCGCCCTGCACGGCCGCGGCGTCGCCGACCTGCTCGACGCGATCCTCGAGAAGCTTCCCGAGATCTCCGCCGTCGCCAAGCAGGAAGTCGGCGGACCGCGCCGCGTCGCCATCCTCGGCCGCCCGAACGTCGGCAAGTCCAGCCTCCTGAACAAGGTCGTCGGCGAAGAGCGCGTTGTCGTCAACGAGCTCGCCGGCACCACCCGCGACCCGGTCGACGAGCAGGTCGAGCTCGGCGGCAAGGTCTGGCGCTTCGTCGACACCGCCGGCATCCGTCGTCGTGTGCACCTCTCCCAGGGCGCCGACTTCTACGCCTCCCTCCGCACGAGCGCCGCGCTCGAAAAGGCCGAGGTCGCCGTCGTGCTCATCGACGTGACCGAGGTCATCTCCGAGCAGGACGTGCGCGTCATCGACCTCGTGCTCGAATCCGGCCGCGCCCTCGTGCTCGCCTTCAACAAGTGGGACCAGATCGACGACGACCGTCGCCGCTACCTCGAGCGCGAGATCGAGCTCGACCTCGCCCACGTGGCCTGGGCCCCGCGGGTGAACATCTCCGCGAAGACCGGCCGCCACATGGAGAAGCTCGTCCCCGCCCTCGAGGTCGCCCTCGAGTCGTGGGACACCCGCGTCGCCACCGGCAAGTTCAACGCGTTCCTCGCCGAACTCGCCGCGGAGCACCCGCACCCCGTGCGCAGCGGCAAGCAGCCGCGCATCCTGTTCGGCACCCAGGCCTCGAGCCGCCCGCCGACCTTCGTCATCTTCACCACCGGGTTCCTCGACCCGGGCTACCGTCGCTTCATCCAGCGTCGCCTGCGTGAGGTCTACGGCTTCGAGGGCAGCCCGATCAACATCAGCATGCGCGTCCGCGAGAAGCGCAAGCGCTAAGCAGGCGCTCCACGCTCCACCAGACGCATGCGTCGCCATCCCCGGTCCGGGGAGGCGGCGCATCCGTCGGTTAAGGGCCTGTTTCGGCGGTCGTGCCGGCAGACGGCAGCGGATGCGCCTCGCCCCGAAGCGGGGACTGTCGCCACCCGGCCAGCTGTTCTACATTCGGGCTAATGCACCAGTAGTGCCACAGATGCCGGATCACCGCCCGAATCGGGGATTCTGCGTTCAAGCCTTACCCGAGGATTCACCATGCACACGAAGTTGTCTGCTTCGCCGACCCGAAAACGTGCCGCCGGTCGAACGGTGTCGTCCGCCGCCCGGTCGTCGCTCCGACGCGCCCCGGAGCTCGCCCGCGGCCGGGCCGCCATCGTCGCCGTCGCGCTCGGCTGGACGGCCTGGCTCGCCGTCGTGATCCTCCGCCAGACGGGCATCGACGGCGCCGCCTGGTCGGTCCTCGACCGTGCGCTGTCCCTCGGCGGCTCGACCCTGTGTGCGATCGCGCTCCTCTGCTACCTCGCCGCCCGCCAGGGCGCCCTGATCCGCCTGAACGAGCACGTGAGGGTTCCCCACCGGGAACTGGAGCGCCACTTCGCCGCTCGCCAGGAAGCCCTGACCGTCGTCGCCGCCGCGGGCGACAGCGCCGGCGCCCGGTCCGGGTCGAATGCCCTGCGGGCGTCGCTCTGGTCCGCCGCCCTGCAGGAATACCCGACCCTGCGGGTCGTGCTGCTGCTCGACGAGCGCTCGGAGCCGAGTGCCCAGGCCGAGGCCCTCACGATCGTGCGTCAGCTCACCGACGCCCTCGCCGAACCGCGCGCCCGGTTCGAGGACGCCCTGTTCGTGCTCGAGCTCGAACTCGCCGCCGACCACGACGTGACCGACGGCCTCGCGGTCTCCGAAGACCTCATCGACGCCCTCGCCGCCGACTACCGCTGGGCCGTCGCCTGGCTGGCCCGGCAGCGCCTGGCCGAGGCCGTCAGCGACCGGTCGAGCGCCGTCTTCAGCACGCACACCCTCGGCGGCCCCGCCGCGGGCTTCGCGCGTATCGCCGCGGACCTCGACCGTGCCATCGCCGACCGGATCCCGCAGCGCCCCGAGCGGATGCTGCGCCTCCAGCGCCGCCTCGCTTGGACCTTCTCCGCCGACCTGGAGATCTTCGATGGCAGCCTCGCCGGCTACGTGGACCTGATCGGTGCCGCCGGGCCCGGCGACGCCGCCGAGACGGACTACCTGCTCACCCTCGGGCCGGAGGCCCAGCTCCTCAGCGACTACTGCCTGCGCTCGATTTACTTTCTGGACGAACCGGAGCACGGCGGCGTCGCCGTGCTCCAGACCCCGTCGTTCCCGCAGGGCGGACCGCGCACCGGGGGAGCCTCCTCGGGGCTCCGTGGCCTGCTGCACCGCAGCGCGTCCCGGTATGGGGCCTCCTTCTGGGTCGGGTCCACCGCGCTCATCCGCACGAGCGCCCTCGGCGACTTCCGGGTCGGCGAACCCGGGGGAGTGGCGGCCGTGCCGACCGAAGCGGATGTGCCCCGCGGCCTGGCCGCGCCGGCCCGCGCCGGGTCCGGGCCGGCCTCGCCTCCGGTTCCCGGCTCGATCTCCGCGGTCGACCTGGGCGTGCGCGGTTGGACCCTCGCCAACTTTCCGGAGCGCCTCAGCTTCAGCCCCGCGCTGCCCGGCTTCGGTTCGGTGGTCGTGCAGCACCGCCGCCCTCTCCTCGGCGACGCCGTGCTGCTGCCCCGGATCTGGCGGCAGCTATGCCGCGAGTTCGGGGCCGGGCGGTCCGCTGGCGAGAGCGGTCGTGCGCCCCGACGGACGCCGCGTTGACGGACGGGCGGAGCCGGGCATCCGTTGTGCACACAAGAGGTCGCCGGAGGCGGTAAGCTTTCTAAGTTGTCTCCTGCAGAATGCGCTTCTCGAAGCGTGTTAGCGGAGGGTGACGGGCTGTAGCGCAGCTTGGTAGCGCACCTGACTGGGGGTCAGGGGGTCGCAGGTTCAAATCCTGTCAGCCCGACCAAATGTCCCGGAAACTCAAGGGTTTCCGGGACTTTTTGGTTAAGAGAATTGACTACCCCATCACAAACTCACCATTTACCCCTCTCCGGAGCCGCTGAGGCGGCCCTCCCGTGCGAGGTGCCGACGTCCTCCTCGGTCCATCCCGATTGTGCGGGAATGTGGCGTGCACCTTCTGGGTATGAGCATCCACGACGAGTACCCAACTTCCCCTCCCACCGACGCCTGGGGTATGGAACCCCTGATGGACGTTGCCGAGTTGGCGTCCTACCTGGGCATACCGATCTCCACGGTCTACGACTGGCGCGTGCACGGCAAAGGTCCGACGGCCTACCGGTTCGGCAAGCACCTGAAGTTCGCCGTCTCCGATGTGCGGGCCTGGATCGCCCAGCAGCGCGACCCCTCCACCCCGCCCAGGCGCACCGATCGGCGGTGAGCTGACGTGCCCCGGCAACGGTTGAGCATCGGCACCTTCGGCGACATCAGCACCCGCAAGTCGCCGACTGGCCGGTACCTGTCGCGGACCCGCTACCGCGACTGGGACGGCCACGCGCGTCTGGTGCAGGCCAGCGGTGCCACCGCCAAGGCTGCAGAACGGGCACTGAAGAGCAAGCTCGCCAACCGGGATCTGTTCCAACCGGCGGACACGACTCTCAGCCCGGACAGCCTGTTCAGTGACCTGGTGAGCTACTGGTTGGAGGACATCGACCTCGAGGGCCGGATCTCAAGGACCACCCGGAACCTCTACGAGCGCAACATGCGCACCCTGGTCTCCCCGGCGTTCGACAACCTCGCCCTGCGGGAGATCGGCGTCGCCCGGTGCGACAAGTTCATCAAACAGCTCGCGAAGATCTCCTACAATCGCGCAAAGCAGGCCCGGGTGGTTCTGCGGCTCGCCCTGGAGCTGGCGGTGCGGCACGAGGTTCTGCCTCGTAACCCGATGGACCACGTCGCCCGCCTCCACCGCGAGCCGCACATCCCCGCCGCGCTCATGGCGCCGGAGGTCAACGTGATCCGTGCCGCGATCGCCCAGTGGGAAAGCGCCGCCGACCACACGTCCGGCCCCAAACCCGACGGACAGCTCGGCGCGATCATTGAGGTGATGCTCGGCACCTCGGCCCGGATTGGTGAGGTCCTCGCCATCCGCCGCCGGGACATCGACATCACCAGCCCCGTGCCGTCCATTCGCCTGGCCGTTACCATCGTCAGCCGCAAGGGGGAGCAGACCTTCCGGCAGGACCACCCCAAGACCGCCAAGTCCACTCGGGTTGTCGCCATCCCCACCTTCACTGCCGACGCCGTCCGCCGGCGACTCGCCAAGTTCGGGAGCATGGGCTTGGATGACCTGCTGTTCCAGTCCCGGGACGGCACCCCGCTGACGACCGCGAACGTGCGCAGGCAACTCCGACAGGTGCTCGAGGGAGCCGGCATCAACGGAGTGACCCCACACATGTTCCGCCGCACGGTCGCGACCGCGGTTCACGACAACGCCAGCATCGAACTCGCCGCAGAACTCCTCGGCCACACCGACACGAGGGTCACGGTGATGCACTACATTCAACGCAGCGAACTAGTAAACCCGGCGACCGCAGCGCTCCTCGACCGGGCCTTCGCGAAAGACAAAGACTGAACACGGTGCCGCGACGGTGGCGGCACCATCTCATCGGGTATTTCACTGCAGCACTCGTACGTGGCCGGGTGGGCAAGATGTTGAGAAGAGTAATTGCGTCCCTTGGAATTCTAAGGAGATCGGCAAGAGCGGCACCCCGAATCCGTGCAGGGACGGCGCCACCAAACGACGCCTCGTGGAGGCTATCGGAAGCCGTGACCGGCCGGGCAAGCCCCGAGAGAGCTGCGTTCGGCTACAAGCCGGTCTTCGCCATCGTCGCCAGCCTGCCTCAGCCTCCGCCCAAAAGATAGCCAACATTCGGTGTGGAAATTCTAGGCGTCTTGGTCTCGCTCTCGATTTGCGCCCCCAAAGTCGGCTGCTAACGGGAAAAAACCACGTCATCGTCGACGTGGTTTCCCAATACCCAGCGGGGATTGAACCCGCAACCTCCAGAGTATCAATCCGGCGCTCTACCAATTGAGCTATGGGCCCATGCAGCGGATCTCTCCGTCATGGTGGTCTGGATCGAACATACCGCACCCCCGGGCCTCAATCGGGCTTCCAGAGGAGGAACCCCTAATATTGGGGTGCTGCAACAGCCTCGTCGTGAGGCCCATCGACACAAGCGTGGGCGCTATGGGACCCAGGTGGCGCCGTCATTGTGCCGAGAAACTTCGGCACTCGTCCGCCACCATGAGCCTGTCAGCGGTCCATGATGTACTTGAAAATGACCGAAGGGAGGTCCGCCGATGACCGCACTGAATCCCACGTATGTGCGCAACGCGACCGCGCCTTCGCCGAATGCGTGCAGGTGGTGTGGTCGCGATGATCGGCGCCACTCGATCGAGTGGGCTAAGTCTGTCGGCTACCACAGCTGGGCCGAGCCGACCCTGGCCCAACGACGCGCCCGCATGCTCGCCCGTCGGTCGCGTCAGTAAGCTGCACGAGCAATCAATAGCTCGAAGACTTCGCGCAGCTTCTCCGGAACCTCCTCGCGGGACCGAAGCCCCAGCGCCAACGCCGACATGATCTCGGGCTTGCCGCTGACCTCGATCGTGCTGTTGTCGCGAATCATCCGCTCGACGTCCCTGCTGAATTTGCCCGAGCGGTAAAGGGTGAAGTCAGCTGGTACCCATTCTCGACCATCCGTTCGTGGCCACTCTCGGTTGGCGCACGCGGCCCATTGAACATCCGTGAACGTGTCTTCGAACTCTCGGACCCCGACTGTAAGGACGTCGGTTCCAAGAGTCAGCTCATGCACTGAGAGTCGTGGCTCGGAGAACATCCTCAGATCGCGGGAATCCTCGTCAACTACAAGCAGGACATCTCTGTTGTGGGCTTTCAAATATTGAGCGAAACGAAGAGCTCCATCATTATTGTCGCAAGGCCAAATGGCGATTCCGCACGCCTGCAGTTGACGACCGGTGGCCAGTTTGAACAGCACCGGAAATGCCCTACTCTCCGTAGCTCCTTCCACACCGACGAACAGTCGTTCATGTAGTAGCACGGTATTCCTAAGCCCAAGAGAAGCAGCAATCGCTCCTAAATGCGCGCCGACTTCGCTGTCGTCGGCAATCTCGTCCGCGGTGGTCCGGCTTGTAACGTGTCGCAGGTGGACCACCTTGGAGATGTCGACCCCGTCTATAAGGTTCATCGAGTGAGTGGCCACGACGATGCGGACATTGGGAAGTACTGCCTGCTCATCGAGCAGGTTCATGAATCCTCGCTGGTTGCTGTAGTCCAGGTGGGTATCCGGCTCGTCGTAGAGAAGGACAGTGTCCTCGTTCGATCCGCTCAGAAGGCCAGCATTGAACTCCCACACCGCTAGTGCGATGCGTCGAGAACGCCCAGTGCCCGATTGTCCTAGGTGGACCTGTTCGCCTCGCGCGTTGACCGCACTCACTTCAATAGATTTCAGCCCGCTGTCGAGTCGTACGACGGGGTGGATTTCAATCTCACCGATGTCCGAACATTGGCGTTTGATGTGAGCGCGAAGGTCTTCGGCGTCACTTGTTACGCGCTGCTGAAGGACCCTTGTGAGACCCGTGATGTCGCCCTTGATTGTGTCGTCCTCCGTGTGTGTGGTGTAGGACGTGCGAAGAGTTGTCAGAATGGCGTCCTCGGGGTTCTGGGTCGATGTAGCATCGAAACGCTGCACACGGGGTAGCGACCGCTTCAAGTCGGTTGTCGCCGGGATCCACTTATCTATCTTGTCCGCGTCCGGAATTAGATCCTCAAGTCGCGCCACCAAGTCTGGCTTGAGTCCGGCCTCTGATAGACCGAGTCCGCTGAGTCGGAACTTCAAGGTCTTAACATCTTGACCCGCCACATCTTGCAATCGCTCATCGATGGGAACGGCGGTCAGGACCTCAAGATTTGTCCCGCTTTCCCTATACGCGCGGCGCACCCTCACGAGGCGAGGTAGTCCTAGCAGTGTTATTTCCTCAGGTCGCAACAAGAACTGTCCCTCAACGACGGTTTCGGACACTCGAGAGGGAGCGCCGTCCGGACCCGGCTCTCCGTAGGTCCGGTCTCGATCGCTTAGCTTGATTGCATCCAACAGAAACGCGATCGCGTCCAAAACTGCGCTCTTGCCGGCATCGTTGTGCCCGGCCAGAATGGTCGGCGAACCGACGGCAATTGTTAGGTCCGACTCGATGGAGCGAAATCCTCGGATTGTGATGTTGTCAAGCAGCATGTACTCGTCCAGCCCTCTGTTCGCGGAGCACGAAGTGCCAGGCCAGCAAGCACACTGCGCTTGATGTGATCGACACTGTTCACTCTCGTATCGCCTCGAACTCTACTGGAGCAATGCCTCGTGTTCTGTTAACACGCACCAAGACGAATCCAGGTTTGCCGAGAAATTGCGCTTCCGCGCGACTGCCCCGAGTCCCCGTCTTGACCTGCCACGCCTCTTGCAGATCGAGGCGGCGCACCTCCTAAGCGAGAGGGGAGGAGTGCCGGGTGACGGTGTCAATGAGGGTGATGAGCGCCGGCGATGGCTACAAGTACCTGCTGCGCACCGTCGCTGCCGGCGACGGGCAGCGGTCGCTGTCCACGCCATTGACCCGGTACTACAGCGCGAAGGGCACGCCCCCGGGCCGGTGGATGGGAAGCGGTCTCCCCGGCCTCGGCTCCGGTCACATCGTCGAGGGTGCCGAAATTACGGAAACCCAGCTGCAGCGATTGATCGGGTTGGGGCGCGACCCTGTCGATGGCAAACCTCTCGGCCGCGCCTATCCCGTGTATCGAAGCTCAGTAGAATCGGCGCCGACCGGCCGTGGCCCGGAGCCGGTTACTCGACGGCGCGCCGTCGCCGGGTACGACTTCACCTTCTCGATTCCGAAGTCGGCGAGCATTCTCTGGGGCGTGGCAGATGCGGCGACACAGTCGCGGATCGTGCAGGCGCATCATGCCGCGGTTTCTGAGGTGATCGCGTACATGGAGCGCGAGGTCGCGGCGACGCGGACCGGGGCCACGGCTCACGACGGGGCCGTTGCGCAGGTCGAAGTGACGGGCCTGATCGCGACGGCGTTCGACCACTTTGACAGCCGGGCCGGCGACCCGCACCTGCACACGCACGTCGTGATCAGCAACAAGGTGCAGACCGTACTCGACGGCAAGTGGCGCTCGCTCGACGGCCGCCCGATGCACGCGGCCGTCGTCGCACTCTCCGAGCTGCACGAGTCCTTGTTCGCCGACGCTCTGACGCGATCACTGGGCGTGCGGTGGGAGATGCGGGAGCGGGGGAGGGATCGCCACCCCGCCTTGTCGATCAGTTCCGTTCCGGAGACGCTCGTCGCGGAGTTCTCAACCCGGTCGCGGCACATCGACATCGCGGCGGACGCGCTGATCGACGCGTACCTGACCAGGCAAGGCCGCAGACCAGGCCCAGTAGCGATTATGAAGCTTCGGGCCCAGGCAACGCTCACCACCCGGCCCGCGAAGAAAGTGCACTCGCTTGCCGAACTCGCCGCGGCCTGGCGCGAACGAGCGGAGCGAGTGCTCGGAGACGACGCAACGGAGTGGGCGACCGCGTCGGCCAGTAACTCTCGGGCGCCGATGTTGCGTGCCGAGGATGTGCCGCGCAAGGCGATCGATGCGCTCGGGTTGGGCGTGATGACGTCGGTGAGTGAGAAACGCACGACCTGGCGGCATTGGAATCTCGCCGCCGAGGCCGCACGTCAGATGATGCAGCACCGCTTCGCATCTGCGTCTGATCGTGAAGAAGTCATCAGCCTCGTCGTGGCTGCCGCCGAGCGGGCCTCGTTGCGGATCACGCCACCCGAGCTCGCGCCGAGCCCCGTCGCGTTCCAGCGAACCGACGGCACGTCGGTCTTTCGCCCGAAACACACCACGCTCTTCACCTCGACACAACTGCTTGACGCGGAATCTAGGCTGCTGGAACGCGCGGCGGACTCGACCGGGCCGCGAGTTGCGGCGGCGATGCTCAGCGCAACCTCGCGCACGCGGCTGCCGGGTGGCGCAATGCTTGCCGACGACCAGCTCGCGGCCCTCACTGCGATCGTCGATTCCGGGCGGGTAGTTGATGTGCTGGTGGGGCCGGCCGGTGCGGGCAAGACGACGGCGATGAACGCGCTGCGGCGTGCGTGGGAGGCGGAGCATGGTACGGGGTCGGTGGTGGGGCTCGCTCCGTCGGCCGCCGCCGCCCAAGTGCTGGCGGAGGACCTCGGCATCACGACCGAGAACCTGGCGAAGTGGTGGCACAACCACCTCGACCACGGAGCGACGTTTGACGCCGGCCAGCTCGTGATCGTCGACGAAGCCTCCCTGGCGGGCACGCTGTCCTTGGATCGGATCACCGCGCTCGCCGCGAACGCCGGCGCCAAGGTTCTGCTTGTCGGCGACTACGCGCAGCTCCAGTCGGTGGACGCCGGCGGCGCGTTCTCCTTGTTGGTCCACCGCCGGGTGGATGCCCCCCGAGCTCGTCGACGTGCACCGCTTCACACATGAGTGGGAGAAGACGGCCTCCCTCGGACTGCGCCAGGGCGACCCCGACGCGATCGACCACTACATCATGCACGACAGGGTGAGCGGCGGTATCACCGAGTCGATGGCGGATGCCGCCTACTCGGCCTGGTGCGCGGACGCTCGAGCCGGCAAAGTGACGGTCCTGATCAGCGACTCGAACGAGACAGTCGCATCCCTGAATGCGCGCGCCCGCACGGGACTCATCCTCGAGGGTCGCGTCAACTCGGTTCGCGAAGTCGCTCTCCATGACGGAAACCGTGCGGCCGTCGGCGACGCGGTGATCACCCGCCGGAACGACCGGCAGCTGCGCAGCGCCCGGTCCTGGGTGCGCAACGGCGATCGGTGGACCGTGGTCGGAGTGAACCAGAACGGCTCGGTCGACGTTCGCCCGCAAGGCCACCGGTGGGGGAGCGCGGTGCTGCTTCCCGCGGACTACGTCAAGGACCACCTCGAACTCGGCTATGCCGTCACGTCGCACCGCGCGCAGGGCCTGACGACCGATACCGCGCACGTCGTCGTGACCACGGGCATGACGCGCGAGAACCTCTACGTCGCGATGACGCGAGGTCGCGAGGCGAACACCGCCTACGTCGCCGTCGACCGACCCGATGTCGCCCACGTCGGGCCGCAGCCGGGTGGCGACCAGGCCGCGACGACACGCGGCGTCCTCTGTGGGGTTCTTCAGCACATCGGTGCCGAACTCTCCGCGCACGAGACGATCGTGGCGCAGCAGGATGCCTTGGGTTCGGTGGCGCAACTTGCGGCGGAGTACGAGACCATCGCGGCGGCCGCACAACGCGACAGATGGGCGGCATTGGTACGCGGCAGCGAGCTCCCACCCGGCCAGGCCGAGGAGGCCATCAAGTCGCCTGCATTCGGGGCGCTGGCGTCGGAACTCCGGCGAGCCGAAGCCCACCATCTCGACATCGAGAGCCTGCTTACTCGAACGGTGGCAGCACGCGGGTTGGACGATGCCCAGGATGTTTCGGCCGTTCTGTGCTCCCGAATAGCGACGGCGGTCGCGCGTGACGCCCAAGCGGTCCGCCCGCGCCGGATGCCGCGACTGATCGTCGGGCTCATCCCGGAGGCAACTGGACCAATGACCACGGCGATGCGCCAGGCTCTCAATGAGCGCCGTGATCTGATCGAAGCGCGAGCGAGCGCCGTCCTCGACAGGGCTCTGCTCGGGGGAGCCAAGTGGACTCGGGAACTCGGAGCCGTCCCAGGACGACAGATGACGAGCAGTTGGAGACAGCAGGCGCGCACGGTGGCGGCATTCCGGGACCGCTACGCAATAGTCGGTATGAGAGTGCTCGGCCCCGCCCCACAGACGGAGACCGAGCGACGCGATACCGCTCGAGCTCGTACCGCGCTGGAGGCCGCGAAGCGGATCTCGAACGGACGAGACGCCTTTGCGACACGGTTCCTGGGCCGCACGACGCGGCCTTCGCCAGTTCGTATCCGATTTTGATATCCAGCCGCCGACAACTCCCCACGGAGCTACGGCGTCCACTCGATCAGTGGCGCATCGGCGCGCACGTAAAGCGGATACCTGGGGTGCCCGTTCTTTGAAACGCCCAACGCGTGAAGTCGCGGCAGCAGCGCCAGTGCGCGGGTCACGCGGGCTGGGTCGGCGTTCGTGCCCCACCCAGCGACAACGGTGCCCGTGACGTCGGCAAGCACGCGATCATTGTCCGGCCCAACCGGGTCGGCCGCGGCCATCATCACTTTCGGGTCCTTGGTCCGGAACGCGTACAGATTGAGGATCACCATACCGCCGTACCCATCGCGCTTCGCGAAACCGATGCACCGCCGCAGGGTTGGATCGAGTTGCACCGCGTCGGCGGTGCTCGGGTTGAGCAGCACGAACGTGATCATCGGCAGCGCCGCATCCCAAACACGAGTCAGCCTGTAGCGGTACTCGCCATGTATCTCTGCGGTGGCGGAAATAAACTCAGGCATCGGGCCTCCTCCCGCCAGAACATATCGTCAGGCAGATACTGAGCCTAGCCGTGCGCGTTAACCCGTCGGTGTCCGTTCGCCTTGGACTCTCGAACCACCATTGCGAACGAGCGGGCGCGGGCCCGGGGTTCGTCCGATCGCGCGGACGGGGCAGCTGGAAGCCTCAGGGCTTTCCCTCTGGTCCCCGTTGAAAGCATTCCGATGAGGCAGTAGTCGTATCTGTTGTTGCCACTGAATGGGGGGAGAGGTACATGAGCCGGTGCTGCAGACCCGCGCTGAACATAGTGCGATGCGCCAAAGCGCGTCGACGGCAGAGTGTGCGCCCGCCAATTTGGAGTACGCTCCATCAGGCTGTCAGGAGCCGCGTCTTACGTCGTAAATGGGGTTGAATTCGGATTCCTTGATAGGACTACCGCTAGCCCAGGAGTCAAACCAGGCACTACTGCGACGACGCACTTCGGACAGGTCAAAAGAAAGGCCAAGTTGCGAGACACTTAGTAGGCCCGTCCGCAGTCGACGCGATCGGGTCAATCTCGCTATGCCACGTTTGTCATTGAATTTCATTGCCACGGCTTACGGCAGGCACTGCCGACTGGGGGAGAACCAATCATGACCGCCAACAACAGCAATGCGATCGTGCCTGTGTGGACACTCGCCACTGAAGAAGTCAGCCTTCCGAACCTCTTCGGCGAGGGGAACCTCACGCCCGCCCGTCTCGCTGAGCTGCGGACAGTCCTCGCGTCCCTTGCGGTGAGCCCGATCGCGACGCTGGAAGTCCACACGAAGGCGGACAGGCGCGCTCGGAGTGGTGGTATCCGGCTCCACGCGGCGAGCCCGCTTGCTAATCAACTTTCTCAGCTCGTCTCCCAGACAGTGAAGTCTGGGGCAACAGCAAAGTCGGTTTCGCCGGCTCTAGACGCCGCTGCCGCCGGTGATGTTCTCTACCGGATGGTAGTTCCGGCCAAGGTCGCCGCACAGTTCGGTCAGGGGCTCGTCAAGCCGATGATTGCCAAAGGTGTGCCGGGAGGTATCTACGGCGGTTTACGTGATGCCGCCTCAATTGTCGGGAATGCCGCTTTCGTACCGGTCGCTGGGAAGGCCGCAACTGCCGGCGCTGGTGCGGCAGCAGCAGGCGCCGGCGGAGCAGTTGGAGCGGCGGGAGCCGCGGGTGGAGCAGTTGCGACTGCCGGAGTTATCACTGTGGCAGCGCCGCTCGTACTGATGGCCGTCGCCGTCGGTGTGAGCGCCTACGCCGAGCATGAGCGCCAGCAAGCCATTGAGCGAATAACAGATCTACTCCAGCAGCTGCACGACAACGACCTTGAGAAAGAACGAAGCGAGCTCGACGGTTGCCGTGACGCGATCGACAAAGCCACCGCGGTCCTGCTCGACCAGGGGCGCATCGGCCCCGCGCTCGGCCTCGATTCTGCCGTTCACGCGATTAGTAAGTCGTTGGAATTGACTCGCCGTCGTCTATCGAAGTGGCAGGCGTCTTTGGCAAGTCTCCCGGAAGGTCCGGTTGAGCTTACGGCCCTCACAAAGGAATTCCCCGGCATCCACGAGGAGGGGGGAATCTTTCGTGCGCATCTCGAGCTCGCAAGGCTCACGATCGCTCTCAAGCGACGAGTGCTCGTGCTTCAAGCAGTCGAACAGGCCCAGATGGACGGTGGGAGTAACCCGTTCGCCAACTTCGTAAGCGCCCTTCAGGAAGATGAGCGTCGCGTCAACGAACTGGAGTCCGCGCTCAGCTCAATACTTCTCCACCTGTCGACGCTCGAGCTCAGGCGCCACACTGGTTTGTTCCATCCTGTGTCCACGCCGGGAGAAGTGGACGCTCTTCTCCGCGCGGTGTACCGCCTACGCAATTTTGCCAATGATCTGAGTGTCGGCGGTACTCACGCCGACGTTGCCATTGAGATCGAACGAAGCAATGACGGATCGCTAGTCGTGTTTCCCGCTGAAGCTGTTTGAGTATTGTCAGCGCTCTTTGAAAAATAGGCCAGTTTCGCGCAAACGGCCTACTTTTCAACGAGCGTCGACGAGTATCCGTTCCAAGTCATGAGCTGTCTGGTGGGGGACCAACCGCCACCAAGGCGAACGACGAAGGACCCGAGGGCTGCCGCCTCGTATCGGAAGGACCATCGGTCAGAGATCACCGTCCCGATGCCGGCGTCGGAAGGATGGGGCAGTGTCGCAGGTCGGGTCTAACCTTTTGCCATGGACATCAATGTTGGTCAGCTCTTTCTTCAGTCCTTTATCGACGGCTTCGCTCTCGTCGCTCACGCGGGTTGGCAGATGATGGTGGACAACCCTTGGATGTTCCTGCTCTTGCCTGGCATTCTCCTGCTCGGGCTCGTCCCCAGGCGCGTCAAGCGCCGTCCGCGTCGCAGCTTTTGAGCACCTCCAATCCCGGCGAGGTACGCGCCGCGGGTGAGGCCGACTCGCCTGCTCGACACGATCGCGCCGAGTCGAAGCAAATCGGAAAGTCGGGTTTCATCAGCTCCGTTGTTCGTCGGGGCGCTGCCCGAGGTATCCCTGAGGTCTATCAGGCCACGTTCACGATGGACGATGGCTCAATCCTTGAAACTCGAATGCCCACATTGAACGGGGTTGAGGCCACTGGCCATCATCTCCCTATGGAAATCGGCTACCTCGAATTCGGCGAGTGCCCAATCTGTCTTGAGACCACTCCCGGAACCAGAGAGCACGTTCCGCCGCAGTCCATAGGTGGCAATGTCATGACCCGAACCTGCGAACCCTGCAACAGCAAGTTCGGCAGCCTGTACGAACCGCATCTTCAGACTTGGTATAACGGCTCGACGGGCCATATTCGGATCTCGAGCGGTGATGTACTCGGTCGCCGACACGGGGGCGAGTATCTCGTTCGGGAGACAGTGGATGGCAAGCCCGTGCTTTTCTCCACTGGATACGTCGATCCTTCGTTTCAGCAGATGCTGCTGAAAGGAAAATTTGAGATTACCTACCCCCTCTTTGATGATGTGGCATTTCGTTTGGCTGCGATAAAAACTGCCTATCTCGCGGCCTGCCTTTTCCTGAAGATGGTCCCGCGTACCGATAATGCGGACGCCCTCCGCGCCGAGTTGGTTGCTGCACGCGATCACCCAGGGGACGGAGTATTCGCTCTGAGTCCGTTTCTGGAGTCGATCCGCGTCAGGCGAACCGCGGCAAATCCAGTACCAGGCGAAATTGCCTTTGTGCAGATGCTCCATGCTGACGACTCGATTACCTACGCGATAAGTTTCAACCGAGTCTTCTCGGTTGACTGGCCGCTGGATCCGATCCTTCTCGTGCCACCCGGACAACCCGACAACCTCTCGGAGACCTCGAAATGACCGGTGGACGCGCCTGCGTGTTCTGCGGCAGTACCGGCACCCTCACCCGCGAGCATGTATTTGGTGATTGGTTGAGCAAAATCGGGCTCGAAGACGTTCCTGTTCAGAGCGTCGCGGGCTCCCTCAATCAGATCGGGAAACGGATGGGGGAGTCGCGTCCGTTCCAGACCAAGGTGAAGAACGTCTGCGGCACCTGCAACAACGGTTGGATGAGCAGGCTAGAAACAGTTGCTCAACGCGTTCTCACTCCTCTAGCCCTCGGACAGCCGGGTCTCATAGAAGTCGCGGACCAGGCGCCGCTTGCTATGTGGATTCATAAGACAGCTTTGATGGCGATGTACCTGTCGTCTGCCGCGGACAGGGAGGCCGGCCACGGTGTACCGCCGTCCGAATACGCGTCGTTGTATCAACAGCGCGCAAGCATGGAACCGCTACCCAATTCCAGGTTTTGGATAGCTCGTTACACAGGTCGGCTGAGACTTGGAACGGTATGGGTTACTCCGGTGGCCGTCAACCAGGGCCTACCTGAGCCGGACTTCCCGCACGGCTACGCAATGACGATAGCTGTTGGCGCAATTCTGCTTCATGGCGTCCGTTTCACCGATCTACCCTTCGCCGTGGATGTCGCGACTCAACGCACGCTAAGTGAGATTTGGCCTGCGAGCGACGATGTCGAATGGCCCGTCAGTATCGACGTCTCCGACGATGATTTCTTAGGTCTCGCCCAGGGCCGGGAGTTCGTCCTTGCGGAGAGAGAAATGAGTCTCCGGCCGATGTCGTTCCTGATGGACTCGCCACAAAGCGAGCTCGTCGGGTTGATGGTTGAGATGCCGACCCCGTGTGGACAGGGACACACCATCTACTTCCCATCGGCGTTGGCTGAGGAGGGGATGCGGGGCAAGTTCCATTGGTTCAAGACCGAGTGTAAGTGTGGCATCGCGTACTTGGTGCACACCGAGCGAACAGGTGCCCATGTCAAGTCTGCAGGCGAGCCCGTGCGAATCGCTGTGGAGTACGACACGCTGGCTGGTTCTGAGCTCATTTACCGTGACTCTAGTTTCGAGTTCGGATTCAAGGAAGATGCCTCGCCGTGACGATTGAGTCCTAAACGCAGAGCGAGACCTATCTAGCGAAGTGGGTGCGGCTCTGCCACGAGGAGCTCATTTTCGTCGTCGATTGTGAGGAGTCATCATGATTCCGCGCTATGCGCCCGCCCGGACTCGTACGTCCGGCCTTACATCGTGATCGAAACCATACAGATCGTCACATTGGGGTTCAGCCTTCCTCGAACTACTCTCGCGACTCCGCCTCCAAGTCGACCCTCATGTCGAAGTCGGCTTCCTCCAAGCGATACTGACGACGTTCCTCCGCTTCCTCGCGCGCCAGGCGTTCCCGTTCGCGCTGCGCGCGCTCTTGCGCTTGACGCTCTAGAAATGCATCCCATGTACTCAGCGTCTGCTTCAACGAATCAAACTGCTGAGCGTGTCCGCTTTCGGGTTGTTGCCCCCGCGAGATTGCTAAGGCAAGCTCTGCTCCAAGCAGAAACGCATCGTCAACGAATCGCCGGGTGCTAATCGACCCGCTGAACGGCGCCAAGGGCTGGTAGTCCAGGAGTGAATCAACGATGGCAATGAGGCGGCTTCGGGCCTCATTGTCCCGCACCCGCCCCACCTTCATTCGAATCTGCTCCTGAAGCTCGGTGTCCCACTTGCGGTCGAAATAGGCATTGAATTCGGATTCGCCGCCCTCACCGAACTGCAGCACATGACGCCGGCTCTCGAAGAACAACGCTGCGATCTCTGTGCCGATTACAGCATCCGCCTCACGTGCTTCCGTTTCTTTGGACTCTTCCGTGGCTTCGTCTTCACGTTGGGCCCGTGCTGCCTCTCGAATAGCTTCTGCGTCACGTCGTTGCCGCTCCGTCCTTGCCAAGAGCAGCCCGCTAAGCGAAGCACCGAGGAGAGTTCCGACTATTGCAATGCTGGCGGTGATAATCGGCATCCAGTCGTCCATGCACCTGAGCGTATCGGTAGAGATCCGCCCGACCTGCCACCTTTTTCATCTGAGACGGGGAGCACGTTCCGCGGTGGGAACCGGATCTGGGTCGCGTTGCTCCGCCCACTCGCGTAAACAAGAAGTGATCAGCAGTGGGGTCATGAAGCGTCACATGCGACTGAGCATTGTCGTCTCGACAAAGTAACGGGGGCTTGCAGTGGAGGTCAGCGTCACCAGGCTTGCTACGCTGCGCAGCGGGCGTAAAACGCTCCGCGCTGTCGGCTTGGCATGAATCCCGATGAGCGTCGGCTACTCGAGTACGTCAGGGGCGAGACACGCGGGTGCTAGTCGACACTGTGCGGTTAGAGAGTGCTCGCAAGAACCCGTCTGTCAGCAACCACAAATGGCTCAGAACGGCGTGTCGTCTCCATGCTGGCCGAGTCGCTCCCACGGGTCCTGCTCTTGGGACGGCACTGCGGCTGTCTGCGCCTCGCGTTCGAGGCGCACGCCCTCTTCGCGTGCAGCCGCGGTGTCGGCCTCGCGCCTTTCGCGCGCGGCCACGATGTCGCGTGGCTCCCGGTTCGATAGCCGCACCATGAGCGCACCGACGACGTGCATCATGAGCCAAGCGTCCGCCTTCGTCACATCGCCCTCGCGATGACGGTGGGCGTTTCCACGGTCGGACCTGTCTGCGTTTACCCAACCAATTAGGGGCTTCATGAGAGAGCGATCGGCGGGACTAATGACCTTCTGGCGTTGCGCGTTGTCGAGCTGGTCGGAAACCGAGTTTCCTTCGACGCCGAGCGCCCGGAAGAACTCCTGAAGCGAGGTGGCCGCCTGCGTCAGCGCGACATCCGTCTCGCCCTTCGAAAGTCGCGTAAGCGCACTCTGGTATGCGTTGGACGCTGTGTTGAACACGGGGTCGTCGCCTAAGAGGATGGTCGCGGGCCGCAACACCTCGGAGTGCATTACGTAGTTCCCGCGCTCCTGGAATCGCCCGTCCTCGAAAAGCCAGTCGGCGCGGGCGTGCAGCAACCTGTCGTTGACAACCTCGATAAAAGCGTCGAGGTTGTACTCCGGCTCCACGTCGGGGCGGTTGCCGTACCCCGAGTCTTCCCACTCCTCGTCGTGGTCGGAGAGCCAGAGGAACGCGTTCACGACCGCGGCCAGAGCATCGAGTCGTTCGTAGTCGTCACCTTCACCACGCAGGCGGTTCGCGCTTACCCACACCTTCGAGTCGCGTTCACCTAGGCGCTTGTCGGCCATGTCGAGCACCCGTCTCGGCATGTTCGTGAAGGTCTCCAGTGCGGCGATGACCTCGGCACCAACCGGGGTCGGACATCCGTCGAGCCAGGTGATGCCAGTCTCCAATTCCGCGACAGCTTGCTCACGGCGGCGGCGAAGCTCGGACGGCAGCGGGTCAAGGCGGGTATCTCGCACGCAGTCAGTGTATCGAGCCGCATACGTCAGCAGGGCGGGTCAGCGAACGGGGCGAGAGAATGCGCAGTGCGGTGAACGAGAGGTCGGCCATGACGCCCACAGTATCTGCGCTACCTCGAAAGAATGGTTCTCGACCTGCTCACCTGCCAGGACCGCGCCTTCCTCCATCACTTTGCGACGCACCAAGGCGGCCATACGTCCGCGGCAGTCATCCTCGGCTTCGAGTTCGTTCACGTGACTATCGCGCCTCCCGCTGAGACGCTCGTGGGCTTGCTTGGCGGGAAGGCGGGCGAGGCAGGTGGGGTTCTCATGCCGACGGAGAGACGAATCGAGTGGGTGGGGCCGCGTCCAGACGACGCGCTGACGTCCGTGCTCGCCGGAAGCACTTCGGAGGAACTGCTTCTTGGCCACGCTCTGCCGAGGGGATTCGCAGGTGACGTCGCCATCTGGGAGCGAGGTACCGAACGGTTCGAGGGCATACCGCCAGAGGAGGTGCCGCTGATGCCCGCGCTGCGTTCGTCGGACGTTCCTCAGAGGATTGCCTGGGCCCTTTGTCATCGACGTCCTAAATCGCGCCCAGTGTATAGCGCCGTCGTGATGTGAACCAGACCGTGGACCGAGGGCACGACCGAACGCCAATACCGGCCATGCTCGATCACCGGCGGCCGCTTGCGGGGGTGAGGTTAGGAGGGCTCGTAGGACCCCTCAAGGCGGTTCAGAAGCTCGGGAGTTGAGCGCGCCCGTGGCATAGTCTGAAGGTCGACGACAAGGAGGTCTATATGGCCACGCGCAAGACAACGGGTCACCCGATTCTGCCCGCCCGCCTGTTCGATGAGATCAACCAGATCTGGGGCGAGGAGGCCGCAGTCGAGACTCTCGACAAGGTGCAGGTCGGTGAGATGACTGTCGAACAAGTCCAGACTGGACTGCGCCGCCCCGATATCGAGCCGGAGGACTGGCAACGATTCGAGGAGGGGTGGCGTCCAGACAACTGGTGACCATTCATACACCGCGGATCTCGGTCCCAACTGCCGGCGTGTCGGCTGAGGCCGGCACATGCCAGTCGTAGGCGACCGCGAACCCAAAGGGCAATCGGGCGGTCCCGCCTCACAACCGACCCGGAGCGAGCAATTGCCCGAAACCAAGGTCGTGTATTGCTCTGGGGCGGAGGTGATCGTGATGCTGTGATTCGCCGTTCAACTCTTATAAGGCGCTGTAAGCGGCGAGCTGACGACCGTTGTCACCGAACCGCTCTCCGCCTTTCGGGCTTGCTCTTCGGACTCTTTGGTAGAGGAGGCTGCGATCTTCAAGTTGATGGCGACGAGGCAGACGATGCCGGCCATGACCATGTAGCCAGTCAGCGATTTTTCCGCGCCGGCGCTGCGGTAGAGGTGTCGCAGGTTGAGAAGGACCGAAAGATTCCCAACATCGCTGACGAGCACGGCGCTGAGTGTCTGAACTTATTCGATGTGATGCGCGACCAGGGCTGGCGCTTCTTGTCGGACAATGAGGCTTTCGGGCGTAGTGGCGTCAGGAGCGGCTCGAGGCGGCCGAGCCTTCGATGCCTCGGCGACACCGAGCGCTAGAGTCGGGTCATGGAATTCTGGGCTGCGTTATGCGGCGCGTTGGTCGGCGGGGCGGCCTCGGCTGTGACGGCTTGGCGAGTCCTAGTGGCGGAGGCGAGTCGTCGGGAACGCGAACGCTTCACGGCTCTGCGGCGTGAGCTGACTGTATCACTTGCTCGGGATCTGATAGATCTCCAGGCGTGCGTCGCGAATCCGTCCATGAACAGCGGCCGATTTGGTGAGGTTGAGTCGTCTGCCGAATCGAGCCTCGCGCTCTTTCAAGCGCACCTCGACCTCCCTGATGAAGTCGCGGTAGCTGAGTTCGCACTCCGGGTAAGGCATTCAGTCCGATTTGCGACTGCACTTGGTTCCGTTTGGGGCGACGCGCGCTTTGTCCGCACAAGAGCCGTCGAACCATTGCTGCGGTGGTCAACCGGCGATGAAACCTATCCTGACGCTTGGTTCAGGGCGCGCGTCTCAATTAGCCCCGAAGCTTTTAGCACCACGAATTACGACATTGAACCTGCCGCGACACGAATGGCGATGAGAATAGCCAGCTAGCGTCGCGCTCGTTGAAGCCGCTGCGCCCAGTCGCCCAAATCGGGTGCGGCGGCACAATGAAACCGCAGGCGTCTGGAGAGCTACTGGTTCAATACAAGCTCTTGACGCTCTGGATTGCCTCGGCCCGAATGGCGGCACTGTCGGAATTGAGTTGGTCGTGTATTCGCCCGGGCGGCCAGGAGCAGTAGCCGTACAGGCCAAGACGGTCGAGAGAGCGATGCCCGCAGACGGAACCGCCAAGAGCCTACGACCGATCCTCGTCACTGGACATGCACAATCACGAGCTGCGGCGTGCGGGGGAGGCTCGTGGAGCCGCTCGATGCGCTTCTCAAAGTCATCATTTACTCATCTAATTCATCCCTATTTGACCCAAAACGATGACCTACAATTGGAAGCAGCGAACCGCCCGGTTCCCTGTAAACACAAGGGAATCCGAGGGTTTTCGGAGACATTCGGTAACGACCAAAATATGGCCAGAACCTTCAGGGGGTCGCCGGTTCAAATCCAGTCAGCCCGACCAAATGTCCCGGAATCTCAAGGGATTCCGGGGCTTCTTGGTTAAAGGATCTGACGAGAGCCCCCGCGCTACGCGAGCGTGCTAATCGAGGCACCCGGCGAAAACCGTAAAGCCCTACTGAACGTCTAGGCTCCTGAGGTCATCCGGGCGGTCGTGTCGAAGGTCTCGTGGACCTCTAGTTCGGCCGCGACGGGCAGCGTTAGAACTCACACCCGCGTGGGAGCGGAGTACGTCCGTGTCGAGAGCGGCATACGGGGTTCCCGGGGGCGAGCATCTCTTCGCTTCCCGAGTCGTCTGCGCTCACCATGAACGGCCGTAGCCTCGTGATTGCTGGGATGCCCGTTCCCCCACCCGTTTCGAACGGCCGCGGGGTTGAACGCTGCTCTTTCCAGCAATCCAAAACCTCCATCGAAACCGGGGGTGATACTACTGTTGCCGTATGTTCATGAACGAGCCGCTGCCCAGCCACCCCGCTCCGGATAACCCGTCAGGGAAGCTGATTCTCTTGCGCCATGGAGAGACGGAGTGGTCGAAGGATGGCAAACACACTGGGCTCACGGATGTTCCGCTCACCGACCGGGGAGAGGAACTAGCCCGCGGCGCGGGCAGGTTAGTGGCCGGTTACGATTTCTCCCTCGTGCTGACCTCGCCGCTGCAGCGTGCCCGACGCACTGCTGAGCTCGCTGGCCTTCAAGCGGACGTTGATCCGCTTCTCGTTGAGTGGGACTACGGCGGGTACGAGGGGCGTACGACGCGCGATATCCGCAGCGAGCTCGGCTACAACTGGAGCGCATTCACCCACGGCGTGATTCGTGGTAGCACGCCCGGTGAGACGGTGGAGGAGGTCGCCGCCCGCGCGTCGCGGGTGCTCACGCGGGTGCTGCCTGCCATGGAGGAGGGAAATGTCGCCCTGATCGCGCACGGCCATTTCCTGCGCATTCTCACCGCCGTGTACCTGAGGATGGCCCCTCGATTCGGTGCTCAAATCACCCTGGATGCTGGATCGGTCTCCGTGCTCAGCTTCTACCGTGAGCAGCCGGCCATCGTGTCGTGGAACTACGGAGCCGAACTGCCCTTGGTGCCCTCAGAGTCCTAAGTCGTGACCCAAGCTGCTGTGCGGCTCAGCGCTTCCTCATCGGCCGCAACATTTTTCTGCACGGCGAACTGGGTCCGGTGCAATTCCTCGTACCGCCCACCCGCAGCCAGCAGCTCCTCGTGCGTACCGCGCTCCACGATCGAGCCGTCCTCAACCACGAGGATCAGGTCCGCGTTGCGGATGGTGGAGAGGCGGTGGGCGATCACCATCGCCGTCCGTCCCTTGAGCGCCTCGCTGAGGGCCGCCTGTACGGCGGCCTCCGACGTCGAGTCCAGCGCCGCCGTCGCCTCGTCGAGGATAACGACGCGCGGCTGGGCGAGCAGGAGCCTCGCGATGGTCATCCGCTGGCGCTCACCCCCGGACAGCCGGTAGCCGCGCTCTCCCACCATGGTGTCCAGCTGGTCCGGCAGCGACCGGATGAGCGGCTCGAGCCGCGCGCGGCGGACGGCGTCCCACACCTCGTCGTCGGTGGCCTCCGGCCTCGCGAGGCGCAGATTGGAGAGGATGGTCTCGTGGAACAGGTGGCCGTCCTGCGTCACCATGCCCAGGCTGTGCCGCATGGACACGAACGTGACGTCGCGGACATCCGTCCCCGCGAGGCGCACGGCACCGCTGTCGACGTCATACAGGCGCGAGAGGAGCTGCGCAATTGTGGACTTGCCCGCACCGGATGAACCCACGAGGGCAACGGTCTGCCCCGGCTCGATCCTGAAGGACACGCCGTGCAGCACCTCGTCGCCGCCGCGGGTGTCCAGCGTAGAAACCTCCTCGAGAGAGGCGAGGGAGACTTTGTCCGCGGACGGGTAGGCGAAGCGGACGTTGTCGAACTCGACGGCCACTGGGCCTTCGGGGATGGCGATGGCGTCGGGCTTCTCCTGGATGAGCGGGTCGAGGTCCAGTACCTCGAAGACGCGCTCGAAGCTGACCACCGCGCTCATGATCTCCACCCGTGCGTTTGCCAGGCCGGTGAGCGGCGCGTAGAGGCGGGTGAGGAGGAGCGCCAGGGTGACCACGTCACCGGTATTCAGCTGGCCGGCGAGTGCGAGGGCGCCGCCGAGCCCGTACACGAGAGCGAGGGCGAGGGCGGAGACGAGCATCAGTGCGGTGAAGAAGACGAACTGCAGCATCGCGGTCCGGACCCCGATGTCGCGGACACGGGCGGCGCGGACGCGGAACTCCTCGGCCTCCTCGTCGGGCCGACCGAATAGCTTGACGAGGGTGGCGCCGGGCGCCGAGAAGCGCTCGGTCATCTGCGTGCTCATGGCGGAATTGTGATCGGCGGCTTCGCGTCGTAGCGCGGCGAGGCGACTGCCCATGCGGCGCGCGGGTACCAGGAAGATGGGGAGCATGATCACGGCGAGAACCGTCACGAGCCAGGACGTGCTGAGCATGACGATCAGGGTGAGGGTCAGCGCCACGAGGTTCGTGACCACGCCGGACAGCGTGCCGCTGAAGGCCTGCTGGGCGCCGATCACATCGTTGTTGAGGCGGCTTACGAGGGCGCCCGTCCGCGTGCGGGTGAAGAACGCGATCGGCATCTTCTGCACGTGGTTGAAGACGGCGGTGCGGAGGTCCAGGATTACGCCTTCGCCGATCCGCGCCGAGTACCAGCGCGTCACGAGTGACACGGCGGCGTCGGCCACGGCCACGAGGGCGATGACCACTGCGATCCACACGATCGTGGTGACCTCGCCCTGGGCGACGATGACGTCGACCACCTTGCCGGCGAGTACCGGCGTCGCGACCGCGAGGAAAGCTCCCACGATGGAGAGGGTGATGAAGACCAGCAGCTTGGACCGGTAAGGCACGGCGAACGTCATGATCCGCCGAACGGACTCACGGGAGAAGCCGTGCTTGCCGTCCCTGGCGGTGGAAATCTTGTGCAGCGAGCTCCAGGCCGCGCTTTCCATGCTCATTGAGGTTCCTTCCGAGGGCAGAAGGCCTAGCTTAGATGGCGACGTGCCCGAGCTTTGCGAAGCGGTGTGACGGCTGGAGCTAGCCAAGCTCGCGATGGATGCCGACTTGGCACGGTGCCGCCCCGGCGGCGGCACCGTGCCATCGAGCCGGTGTGCCGGTCAGCTCCCGTTGGAGACGGGCGTGACGGTCGGGGAGATCGCGTCCTCGGGCCAGGCCGACTCGTACGGGTGGCCGGTCAGTTTCTCGACGACCACACGGGCCTCGGAGGTGACGTCGTCCTTGGAGCCGCCGGCCTCGAGGCGGTCGATCTCGGTGCGCAGGACTGCGTGGCTCTGCGGGTCGAGGTACATGAACCGTGAGATGGCGAACGCGATAGCGATGAGGAGGAGCGGCCCGAGGATGACGACGAGGGCGATGACGTGCTGGGTGCCGGTGCTCTGAACGAGGGGGCAGGAGGTGGTGCACGAGGCGTCGAGCTGCACGCCGCCCGCGCTGCCGGGCTTGAGGAAGCCACCCAGGTCCAGGAACCACGAGACGAGGAGGGTCGCGACCGCGCCTGTCGACTTGCGGCCGAAGGTCATCACCGCGGCATAGATTCCGGCGCGGTCCTGGCGGGTCATAATCCGGTCGACGTCGGGGATGAACGGGAAGACGTTCCACGGCGTGAACTCGAGGAGGGCTCGTCCGGCCTGATATGCGAGGCCGACGATGACGAGCAGCACCATCGTCGAGGACGGCTGGATGAGGTAGATCGCGCCGAGGGCGAGCAGGCAGGCGATGATCACGGAGTAGGACATGGCGAACAAGTAGCGCGGGCCCTTGCGGATCATGAGGAATGCGGCGAGCACCGTGGCCGGCAGCCCGATGATGGACAGCGCCTGGAGGGTGAGGCCGAACGACTCGCTGCCGTGCACGGCGTACACGACGAAGAACGTCAGCGCTGTGGCGAAGATGTCCTTGCCCGTAAAGGAGAAGAGATAGATCGCCAGGTGCTTGCGGAAGCTCGAGTTCTTGAACGTCGAGCCGAAGTCCTTGAGGTTGTCGGTAATGAGCTTTCCGACGGGCACCTTGGGCTGGGCGTCGAGCTCCGCGAGGAACTCCGGGGTGAGCTTGCGCTCCCAGGTGGTGAAGTACGTCGTGATGACGGCGCCGGCAAACAGCACGGAGAAGATGAGACCGGTGATGAGGTAGGCGTTCGGGCTGTTCGTCGCCTTGATCTGGGCCGGGATGAAGAAGACGAGGAAGGTGCCCGTGGCCGACAGGAACATGCGGGTTGAGCTGAGCTTGGTCCGCAGCTTGTAGTTGTCCGTCATCTCAGTGGGCAGGGTCTCCCACGGGATGAGAATCATCGCCATGATCATCTCGACAGCCAGGTAGACGATCAGGTAGTACCAGAAGCCCTGTTGCGAGATCCACAGCAGGGGGAAGACGACGAGGAGTAAGGGTGCGCCGATGAGCAGGAAGAAGTGGCGGCGGCCGAACTTCTTGCCCAGGCGGGTCCGATAGAAGTTGTCGGTCAGCGGGCCGATGATGAGGCTGACGACCGCGTCGACGATGCGGGCGATAAAGAGGATCGTGCCGGCTTGGACGGCGCTGACATCCCCGTAGGTCGTGAAGAAGTACAGCATCAGGCCGCTGATGATGGTGTTCCAGCCGCCGCCCATGAGGTCCAGGACGCCGAAGCCAATGCTCCGGGCAAGCGTAATGGGTCGGGCCGTGTACACGCGTGGGGTCGATTTATCGATGAGGGGGCTCACGTCTTTGTGCCTTCTGCTTCAGGGTCCCAGGCTCGTTCCGGGGATGTTTGCACACTACCATACAAGAACACATGCGTTTGTCGTCGAGGCATGAGCACAGTGATAGACGCCATCCGTCATCTTTAGGATGCTGAAATTATGTGAGCTAGGCTAACTAAAAGCTTGATGTTAGCGATCACTTTCGGCCGAAGAGCCCACTGGCGTGGCATCCAAGTCCCATAGCCGGGAAGGGCATGCATCAGAGGCATGCGTCAGAGTGGACAGCTGCGATAGGGAATAGCTCAGCACACCACAATGTGCCGCGCTCCATTCCATCGCCGAAACCGCACTCATGGCACAACGGCATAGGCCCGAGACGACGTCCCGGCCGGCCATCCTTCCTAGTGATCAACCGGGGCTGAAACTAGTTCCTCACTCGGAGTGAAAATGGAAAAAGATAAAAAGATCGACAGTAAATTCATTTACTTCTTCGGATCCTTCGGAGGCATCCTTTTCGGCTACGACATCGGAGTCATGACTGGGGCGCTGCCGTTCCTGCAAAGCGACTGGGGCCTTGACGATGCCGCCGTCATCGGTTGGGTAACCTCTGGCGTGATGTTCGGCGCCATCTTCGGTGGCGCTGTGGCCGGACAGCTTTCCGATCGATTCGGACGGCGCAAGATGATTCTCGCCGCAGCGGTCGTCTTTATGCTCGGATCGGTCCTCTGCGGCCTGGCACCGGAGGGTGGCGTCACCTATCTGGTCATCGCCCGCATCTTCCTGGGCCTGGCGGTCGGTGCGGCCTCCGCATCGGTTCCCGCGTACATGTCCGAGCTTGCGCCCGCGCGGCTGCGCGGACGCTTGTCCGGCCTGAATCAGACGATGATCGTCTCCGGCATGCTGATCTCCTACATCCTGGATTTCCTGCTGAAGGATCTGCCGGAAGCGTGGGCGTGGCGAGTGATGCTCGCGACGGCCGCAGTGCCGGCCGTGATTTTGTATCTGGGCGTGTTGCGGTTGCCCGAATCGCCCCGGTTCCTGGTGAAAGTCGGCAAGGAAAACGAGGCACGCACGGTACTTCGCTACATTCGCCGCCCAGACGAGGTCGATGCCGAGCTCAGATCGATCCAGGAAACCGCCCAGGTCGAGAAGCAGACGGCTGGCAACACCTCACTTGCGACGTTGTTCGACAGTAAGTACCGGTATCTCGTCATTGCGGGTGTCGGTGTCGCCGCGTTCCAGCAGCTCCAGGGTGCCAACGCGATCTTTTACTACATCCCTCTGATCGTGGAAAAGGCCACCGGCAATGCGGCGAGTTCGGCGCTGATGTGGCCGATCATCCAGGGCGTGCTCCTCGTGCTCGGCTCATTGCTGTTCCTGGTGATCGCGGACAAGTTCAACCGACGCCTGTTGCTGACCGTGGGTGGCACGATCATGGGCGTGTCCTTCCTGCTGCCCGCGATACTCAATACCGTGCTGGAGGACGCGAATCCGATGATGATCGTGGTGTTCCTGAGCATCTACGTGGCAGCCTATTCGTTCACGTGGGCCCCACTCACCTGGGTGATCGTCGGAGAGATCTTCCCCATGGCGATTCGCGGCAGGGCCTCGGGTGTCGCCTCGTCCTTCAACTGGATCGGATCGTTCGCTGTCGGTCTCTTGTTCCCGATCATGACCGCATTGATGAGCCAGGAGGCGGTGTTCGCGATCTTCGGTGCCATCTGCATTCTTGGTGTCGTCTTCATCCGGACTCGTGTCCCCGAAACTCGTGGCCGCACGCTGGAGGACATCGAAACCAAGAGTATTCCGACCCAGAAGGCTTTCGCCTCTCTCGAGAGGCGATGAGTTCGTCAGCAGGAGGGGGACGATGTTCTCCGAAAATTCGGGGCGCTGCGTGCAAGACTTTCCGCGGATGCGACATATTCAGTAGGTGAGCATCGCCGACACCCCAGCCACCGCCGACACGAGCGGGGGAGCGGCGATGCCTGACAGCGAGGACCCGCCCAAGACGGCGGCCGATGTGGACTGGTTCACCGTGATGGTCCGCGAGCACTCGACCGCGCTCGTGCGCTACTTCGTCCGCCGCGGGCCGCGTCAGGATGCCGAGGACCTCGCCGCCGAGGTCTTCGCGACGGCCTGGCGTCGCCGCAACGACGTGCCACGGGAGGCCGTGCTGCCGTGGCTGTATCGTACGGCGGGGTTCACGCTCGCGAATTCGCGCAGGAAGCACCTCGATCTTCCCGTCGACGAGGTGCCGGAGTCCGGCGTGGCGCGAGTCGACGGCGATCCGGAGTTGAACATCCTCTTCGATGCGGAACTCCGGGGCGCGCTGGCCAGCGTGGGCGAGCGCGACCGGCAGATCCTTCTTCTGCACGCGTGGGAGGGTCTGGATGGAGCCGAGCTCGCCGAGGTGCTCGGTATCTCCCGATCCGGGGCGGAGGCCGCGCTGTCGCGCGCGCGCCAGCGATTGCGAGACGCCTGGGGCGAGCGGATGTCCTTCTAGGGCTTCTGCAAGATTCGGCACGCCCCGCACATATACCAGGTGAACCGAAAGCCCGGAGGCTGAGTGACATGAACGACGACGACACACAACACGACCCGCTCGCCCGGCTGCGTGCCGCCGACCCGGCGGGGGACATCGAAGCACGTCCCGGGTTCGCCGACGAGGTCATCGCGCAGATGACCGGCCCTGAGGCCGAACCGATGGCCGGATCGGTACCCGTGGCCGACCTGGACACAGCACGAGCACGCCGTCGGCCCCGCTGGCTTCCGTTCGTCGCGGTCGCGGCGTCGATCGCGATCGTCGGTGCTGCGGGATACGGGATCGGAGCGACCACGGGCGGGCCGAAGAACCTCGCCGACGGCGCCGCTCCGCCCATCACTCTCCAATCCAATGGGCGCCCCGAGAGCGTCGCGCACGGCGGAATGGCGCCATCCGTGGGCTCTGGCGCCGCTACCGACCAGAAGATGTCCTCCTCGACGTACCCGTACGGATCCGGCCGGAACGCCTTCAGCGCGTCCGGTCTCGGCACTCAGGCGGGCACGGCTCAGGCCTATGCCTACGACCCGCGTTCGGCATCCACCTCAGACACGGTCGCCGCGCTCGCCGCGGCGCTCGGCATCGGGGCACCGGTCGAGCTGCGGGACGGCAGCTGGATCGCCGGCCCGCAGGACGGCAGCGCCCCGAGCCTGTCCGTGAGCCTCGACGGCATGCTGTCCTTCTACTTCCAGAACCCGCAGATAAACCCGTGGAAGTGCGAGGGTGACAGCGCCTGCGAGCCGACCGGCCAGCCGCCGAGCGAAGACGCTGCGATCGGAGCGCTTCGTGCGCTCCTCGTCGCCGCCGGCCAGGATCCCGCCACGTTCGAATTCAGCTCTCAGGTGTCGGAGGGCTCTCCCACACGCACCGCTGCGGCAAGGCCGGTCATCGACGGGCAGCAACTCGACCAGGGCTGGTCCGTGGACATGGCCGAAGGCGGTGTCGTCAACGCCAATGGCGCCCTCGCCGACATCGTCGCTTTGGGGACGTACCCGGTGGTCAGCGCGCACGAGGGCTTCGAACGACTCTCAGACCCGCGGTTCAGCGGAGCGGCCACGACTCTGCCGATCGCCCTCCGCGATCAGGCGTCGACGACCGAGGAGTGGGTGGCACCGACGGAACCGCCGGCAGCACCCGTCGCCGGCACGGCGGTCTCCTGGCCGGTGAACAAGGTCGAGATCGTCAGCGCACGCCTGGGTCTCACCACCCAGTGGCAGCCGGACGGGAGCGTCCTGGTGGTTCCCGCGTTCGCGTTCACGGATTCAGAGGGCGGCACCTGGTCGGTTCTCGCCGTCGCGGATTCGATGCTGGACTTTCGGGCGTTCTAGACCAGGACAGTCGCTCGCACGCATCCTCTTGACGGCAGGCCGGCCGCCCTTCCACGTTCTCGTTGCCCGATAAATCGATCCCATCGAGGATCTTTCTCCTCGGCCCGTGATCGAGTAGGTCACTCCCGTTCCAGGTCCTCCGCGATCTGCTTGATCGTGGCCAGCCGGCGGTCCCACTGCGCCCCGATGAGGTCGAGCCGCCGGGCGGTCTCGGTGAGCTGGCTGCCCAGCACCCGGTACCGGACTTCGCGGCCCACCCGCACCGGCTCGACGAGTCCGACGTCCTGCAGCACCGCCAGGTGTTTGGCGATCGCTTGGCGGGGGACCGGCAGGACCTCGGCGAGGGCGGATGCTGAGGCATCCGCTCTGCCGAGGGCTGCCAGGATGCTCCAGCGCGTGTCATCGCCGAGGGCGGCGAACACCCGAACGAGGGTGGATGCGGTGGCGTTGCTGTTCGCCCAGCGGTCGCTGTCTACGCCGTTGGCCCGCTATTGCAGCGCGAAGGGCACGCCACCTGGTGGCTGATAAGCCGTGCGGTGATCAGAGCTGTACCGCGTCCCCGTCCTCCAGGATGAGCAGCTCGATGCCGGTCAACGGATCGACGAACTGTGAAAAGAATTGTCTCCCGGCGGCGGTCAGCATCATGTCGTGAATCTGTATCGCCCGGTCGGGTTGCACAGCGCGGATGAAATCGACCGCGGCGTCGAGCTTTGCCCAGGGTCCCGACGTGGGGACCAGGAGCGTTTTCACGGGGAGCCCGGGCACGTGGTACGAGTCGCCCGGGTGATAGACGTCGTCGTCGATGACGTAGCCGACGTTGCCGGTTTCGGGCATGTCCGGATGGATCACCGCGTGGGTTCCTCCGACGACATCCACCTGGAATCCATCGATATCAATACGGTCCCCGGGTGCGACGACCGTAACCCGGCCGTCGTCGTTGTGGAGCTGCGCCACGACGTCTGCCGGCGCCCAGATCCGGAGCTCTCGTTGGGACTCGAGTGCCGCGGAGAGCAGGTCGACGTCGAAGTGGTCGGGGTGGTCGTGTGTGATCAGGACGGCGGATGTCTCGCCGACGAGCCGAGGCGCAGCAGGTGTGAATGTCCCGGGGTCGATGAGGAGAGAGGAGCGTTCCTTGTGCAGGACAACCGTGGGATGGGTGTGCTTGTGGAGGATCACGAGCGGGTTGTCGCCTGTTCTGCTTCGGAGTGGGCGTCGGGGTGTGCGTCGAGCGGTGACCCTGGCGCGCGCCGAGTGCCGACTCGTCGGAGGACGATGACGACCACCACGATGAATGCGGCGACGATGAGGGCATCGATGCCGATTCCAATGCGCAGGGCGAGGAGGCTGGTGAGGCCGCCGGCAGCGGTCGCGATCGCCGACACGATCGGGGTGCCGAGGGTCATGCCGACCTGCTGCGTCATGGTGACCAAGCCGGTCGCGAGGCCCTGCTGTCCCGGTTCGACACCGGATGTCGCGGCGACCAGGAAGGTGACGATAGCGACCATGTGACCGATCGCGGCGATGAAGCCGACCACGGAGTAGAGGGCGATCGATCCGGGGTGCTCGTTCACGGCGACGAGTGCGCCGGTGGCCAGTGCCTGGATTCCGAGGCCGAGGAGCATCGCCCCGCGGATACCCAGCCGTCCGACGACGCGGGGTCCGATGACGCCGCCGACGACAGCGCCGACGCCTGTCAAGCCGATGATCAGACCGGTGATGAGCGGGTCGAGTTCCAGCACGTGCTGGAAGTACATCGTGGACAGGAACACAAGGCCGGTCTCCATCGAGAGCGATGCGAAGCCGATGAGGTGACCGGCGAGGATATTCGGACGGGTCAGGAGCTTCAGGGGCACCAGCGGGGCGCTGTGGCGTCGCTCGGTGCGGATGAAGAAGACGATCAGGACAATGCTGGCGGCGAGACAGATCAGGCCGTTCGGGTCTGTGACGCCGTGCTCGCCGAAGCGGGACATCGCGAAGACCAGGGTGATCAGCGCCGTGGTGATGAGCGCCGCACCGCGCACGTCAAGTCGGGCCTGCTTCTCTCTGGCTGGTTCGCGGATGATGAGGAGCGCCAGTACGACGACCGCGGCGGCGATCGGGACGTTGACGAGGAACGCTGCCCGCCAGGACAGGTAGTTCGTCAAGATCCCGCCGAACACCGCGCCAGCCGTGAATCCGAGCGAGGCGAGGACGCTGCTCATCCCGAGTGCCCGGCGTCGGAGCGGCCCCTCCGCGAAGATGGAGGTGATCAGCGCGAGCGCGGCGGGCATCGCGGCCGCCGTTGCCAAGCCTTGCAGCGCCCGCGCTATGAGCAGAACCACCGGAGAGCCGGCGAAGCCGCCCACGAGCGATGCTCCAGCGAGGACTGCCATACCGATGACGAACATCCGGCGACGCCCGACCCAATCGCCCAGCCGCCCGAGCAACAACGTGAAGCCCGCCGCGCACAGCGCGAACGTCGTCGCGACCCACTGCACATCGGCGGACGCAAACCCCAATGCCGACCCTATTTCCGGAAGTGCGACGTTCAGAATCGAAAAGTCCACCGAGAGCAGGAACTGTGAGGAAAGGAGGATCAGGAGTGCGACGAGTTGATGTCGGGTCATACGTGAGTGCATTTGCCCTAGCCTGTCATGGCCGGTGATGACCAGCCAGACCCCTGGTGTGCGTACCACCAGCAGGGTCAGGTTGATTGTCCCGACCGTTCGCTGCACCGCGCATACTGGAATGATGTCAACTGAATTCGGGGACTTCCTTCGCAGCCGCCGAGCCGCACTCACTCCGGAAGCGGTCGGGGTGAGTGCCTATGGGGCGCGGCGTGTTCCCGGATTGCGGCGAGAAGAGATCGCTCAGCTGGTCGGCGTGAGCGTCGCCTATTACACCCGGCTCGAGCAGGCAGCGGATGCGGAGCGAGCATCTGATCAGGTGATCGAAGCCCTCATCCGCGCCATGCGGCTCGACCCCGACGAAGCCCTCCACCTCCGACGCCTCGCGCGTCCCTCATACGCACGTGCGATCGGTGTCCCAGCCGAACGGCCGCGCCCGAGCATCTTGCGGCTCATCGCAGCCCTTCCCGGGCCTGTGATCGTCTTCGATCACGCCAACGACATCTACGCCTGGAACAGGCTCGGTCACCTACTGCTCGCCCACGACCTTCCCTTCGACGCGGCCGAGCGCGACGACATCCGTCCGAATTTCGCCCAGCGCTTCTTCCTCGGATGCGCCGGCCCCGAGCTGTTCGAGGATTCCGAGACCATGGCGCGGGAAGTCGTTGGGTTCCTCCGGTACTCGTCGAGCACCTGCCCCGACGATAAGCGACTCAGCGGAGTGATCGGTGAGCTCGCACAACGCAGCGACGCGTTCGCCAGGATCTGGGCCGAGCACCCCGTGCACGACCTCAGCTATGGCCAACACCTGTTCGCCCACCCCTTGGTCGGCCGTCTGACCCTCGACTTCGACGTCCTCCGGCCGGCCGAATCCAACCTGCGCGTCCTCACGTACCAGGCCCAGCCAGGAACCCCCGACGCCGACGCCTTACAACTCCTCGCTCAACTCGGCCAGTGACGGATGCGAGTGGGCACGTAGCATCGCTCCACTAGTCCGACGTCCTGCAGCAGTGCCAGGTGCTTCGCGATCGCCTGGCGCGAGACCGGGAGGACCTCGGCGAGGGCGGACGCCGAGGCATCCGCCCCACCGACAAGAATCGCTGGGAGGGTTCGTGTCAACTCTCGATGGGGTACCGGGGCCGCATTCTGGCCGACCGTTTGCTTCCGATTGCGAGGCCAAGCGCGACCATGACGAGGGCTGCCGCCATCGCGAAAGCCCACCGGGTGCCGGTGGCGACGGCACCGGAATCTGCGGTGGTGATGTCGGCCGCGCCTGACGCGAAGGCGAAGATGGCGCCCATCACGGACGCACCGGTGAGGAGCCCCAGATTGCGCGACAGGTTGAGCATCCCCGAGGTCACGCCGCGCTGTTCGGCGAGGATGCCGGTCATGACGGTGGTGTTGTTAGCCGTCTGAAACAGTGCGTAGCCGGCCGTGATGACCACAAGCGAGAGGACATATCCCGCGATTCCGAACGAGATCGGGACCAACGACATCGAAATCGACCCGATGACCGTGCCGATCAGTCCGATGACGAGAACGCGCTGGGCTCCCAGACGATCGACCAGGCGGCCGCCCGGCACGCCAGTGAGCGCTGCGACGACGGGACCGGCCGACATCACGAGTCCGATCAGGGCGGGCTGGATTCCGAGGGCACGAGCGAGATGGAACGGGCCGACCACCAGCGTCGTCATCATGACCGTCGAGACGAGAACGCTCATTGCAAGGCCGGCGCTGAGTGCGGGGTCACGGAAATTCTTCAATCGAATCAGCGGTGACGACACTCGCCTCTCCGCAAGCAGGAACAGACCCAATCCCACGAGTGCGGCCACCAGCAGGGCCGTACTCAGGGATCCGAAAAAGCCATGCTCGAGGGTCACGGCCAGCGAGTAGGCGCCGAGCGTGAGGGCGAGGAGCAACGTCCCCACGTAGTCGAACCCGAGTCGCCCGGCCTTCCGCGTCGGCCCGTCGGCAGGCAGGTACCGGCGAGCGAGTACAAAGGTCAGAAGGCCCAGCGGTGCTGTGACGAGGAAGATCGCCCGCCAGCCGAAGCCTGCGATCAGGAGGCCGCCGAGCGACGGCCCGAGGGCGGTCCCGATCGCGGACATCGTTCCGAGCAACCCCATGGCCCGTCCGATCCGTGGCTTGGGCACCGTCTCGGCAACGAACGCCATACTGAGCGCCATCATGCTGGCCGCGCCGATGCCTTGAGCCGCGCGGGCAGCAATCAGGAGCCACAGGGTCGGGGCAACGCCGGAGAGGAACGTGGCCGCGGTGAAGGTAGCGATTCCGACCAACAGCAGTCGCCGGCGTCCGGCGATGTCGCCGAGGCGCCCGACGCCGACGATCAGGGACGAGATTGCGAGAAGGTAGGCCAGAACAATCCACTGGACTTGTTGAAAGGAGGCAGAGAATCCCTCCGCCATGCTCGGCAGGGCGACGTTGACGATGCTCGTGCTCAGCGCAGGCAGCAACATCGACAGGGAGAGAGTGAGGAGAGCTCCCCGGAACCCGGTCGCTCTGCCCGGCTTCGTGGCCGGTGGATTGTCTTGATTGACGTTCATTGGTGTCATGGGTGAACCGTGCTTCCCTGCGGTCTCGGAGCGGACTTCCTCAGAGTAGAGGCGTCTTTGGGATGGCGGAAGGCGCATCATTGTTACACAATCAGTGCACCAGGCGCCATAGTCCGACGCGTCATGAGACACTGGTCCAGTGGCAAGACCTGACTTGAATCTTCTGGTTACCCTGGACGTGCTGCTTCAGGAGGGCAACGTCACCCGCGCGGCCGAACGGCTGCGGCTGAGCCCCTCCGCGATGAGCCGGGCACTTGCCCGGTTGCGTGAGACCACGGGTGACCCCCTGTTGGTCAGGGCCGGACGCGGTCTCGTGCGCACGCCGCACGCGCTTGAACTCGTCGAGCGCGTCAGCCGGCTCGTTCAGGATGCCGAGGCGTTACTCAGTCCGGCCGACACAGTCGACCTTGGTGCACTATCCAGGACATTCACCTTGCGGACCAGCGATGGCTTCGTCGAGAGCTTCGGACCGGATCTGATCAGCAGCGTCCTGGAGCAGGCACCAGGCGTGCGGCTGCGTTTCCTGCAGAAGACCAACACTGACGCCGCATCCCTGCGCGACGGCACCGTGGACCTCGAAATCGGCGTGGCCGGCGAGAACATCAGGGAGATTCACTCTGAGCCGGTGTTCCGGGACCGTTTTGTCGGCGTAGTCCGGATGGGGCACCCCGTGACGCACACCACGATCACCCCGAAGCGATACGCATCCGGTGGTCATATCCGCGTGTCACGACGGGGTCTCGAAAGAGGACTCGTCGACCAGGCGCTCACGCTCGCTGGGCTGGAACGGGAGATCGTCGTCGTGGTCGGCGGCTTCGCGGCCGCGCTCGCTCTGGCCCGGGCATCAGATCTGATCGCCACCGTGCCTGAACGACAGACCAGGAACCTGCGCAACGACCTGTGGACGTTCCCCCTCCCGATACCCACGCCAGAAGTCACCGTCTCGATGCTCTGGCATCCGAGACTCGACGTCGACCCAGCGCACCGATGGCTGCGCACCTGCGTGAGGCGTCTATCCGGGGAGACCGACGAGACGGTGGAGCTCCCCGGTTCGGGCCTGGCGTGATTTGACGGGGGAGGGCCTCCGGTATCGAAGCGAGTAACCGCCCTCACTCGATTTCCAGGTCCTCCGCGATCTGCTTGATCGTGGCCAGCCGGCGGTCCCACTGCGCCCCGATGAGGTCGAGCCGCCGGGCGGTCTCGGTGAGCTGGCTGCCCAGCACCCGGTACCGGACTTCGCGGCCCACCCGCACCGGCTCGACGAGTCTGACGTCCTGCAGCACCGCCAGGTGCTTGGCGATCGCCTGGCGGGAGACCGGCAGGACCTCGGCGAGGGCGGATGCTGAGGCATCCGCCCTGCCGAGGGCTGCCAGGATGCTCCAGCGCGTGTCATCGCCCAGGGCGGCGAACACCGGAACGAGGGTGGATGCGGTCACTCGGAGCCTTCGAGGTAGGCGACCAGCTCGTCCAGTTCGAAGTTCCAGCCGCCGCGGTTGCTGTCCATGCTCGCGGCGGGGTCGCGGAGGGCGTCGAAACCGGATTCGACGACCGTGAGTTGCGTGCCGGCATCCACTGGTTCCAGGGTGAAGCGGAAGACGGTTGTTTCTCCCGACTCGAGGGTGGATGCGGTGGCGTTGCTGTTTGCCCAGCGGTAGGCGATCATTCGGGGTGGGTCGAGCTCCTCGATGCGGACCGGGAAATCGCCGTGGTCGGACCAGCCGAAGACGCCGGTGGTGCCGACCGCGAGGGGCGCCAGGGTGGCGTGCTCGGGAAACCAGCGGGCGATGTGCTGCGGCTCGGTGACGGCGGCCCAGACCTTCTCGATGGGGGCCGCGATCGTGATGGTTCGTGAGACGGTGAACTCGTCCGCATTGACGACGGACAACTCGTTGATCTTCGTGCTCATGATTCTTCATCCCTTCGGTTGATGAGTCTTTGGTTGTTGCTGCAACTTCAGGGTTGCACAAGAAGAAGCGAACTGCAACTAAAAAGTTGCAATCGAGCCTTGCGAAGATGCGCGCTTTGGATGCGCCAGACGGCGCCGACCGTCCGAGGGATATCGGTCATGATTCACCGGGGGAGGGCCGGCTCAGAGCGCGTCGGTCCCGAGCTCCGCGATGAGTCGTTTCTGCCGCGATGTCGCATTGGTCGATCACCTCCTCGTCAGCGAGGCTCCCCGCTGCATCGACGATCACAAGGATGTGACGAAGCGTTGTCCATTGCTTGCAGGCAGCGATGGACACCTGGGCCTGGTGCCGAATAGCCGTTTTGAATGCCCGCCGTGTTGTGACGGAGGTGGCATTCAATCCGATCACCGCAGCCTCGGTATACCGCCCAGCGGTGTCGGTCGGCAGTAGAGCGGCTGGATCGAATTGCAGCGCACCGAGACACTTGAGTGTGTCTCCGAGCACCACAATGCATCTGGTGTGTTTCTCGCCTTCGGCGGCAATGCTGCCACTGCCACTTCCACAGGCACAGCCAGATCCACCGTCCGCCACTGGCACCGGCAAGGCAGGGCCGGACGTGGTCACGGTCTCCCTGACCTCAAGGCCGGATCAATCACAGTCGTTGTTCTGCCAGGCCTTGACATGTCACGCACAACTCGGCGTGCGGCACCACAGAGAGGCGGTCTTTCGCAATGGCTTCGAAGCATCCGGTGCAGATTCCGAAGGTGCCCGCGGCGATGCGGCCTAACGCCCGGGTGATTTGTGCAACGACTCGCTTGCTGGACTGAGTCGTGGACCAGGCCACGACATCCAGGTGCGGTGCCGCTCGGTGGTCCAGCTCACCGATGAGGGCTTCCCGCTCGCGAAGTTGGATCTGAAGGATCCGACGGAATGCGTCTACGTCGATCCGGTGGCCTCGGGGCGCACGGGAAAGGGAAGGCTGAAAAGTCATGAATGCTCCTACGCGTTAAAGAAAAAACGCGCCGCAACTGCGACGCGCCACTGCCAGCTGAACTGACCAAATATCTGGGGGTCAGTGCGGTGGAGCGCGCGTAAAGGAGCGGAAGGGCACAACACGTCCCGCGGAATTGAGGTGCCCACCGAGAGCGACCAAGCTGCGTCGAGCGCAGAGTGTGGTCATTCGAGACGTGGACATAGCCTCACCATAGCCAGTGCCACAGGAAAGGCAAATCGGCAGCTCCTCGGGTGGCATTGCCGACTCTCAAAGGACTTGGTCCTATTCAGCCCATGGTCGACTAGGTCTAGATGGCTCAACGACGTGAGATCCTCGCGGCCGAGCATTACCACGGTCATGTCTAGCGATCTATGGCGCTCGGTGAAGTCGCTGGCAGGACTAACTAGAGAGGGCCGCCCCGCTCGTGTCGCGGTCGAGGCCCACGGCTTTGTCTCCCGTCGCCATCGGGCCAGGAGCGACTCTTGTCATTGGGTCAGAACTTGCCTACGCCAAACCTGCCCAAATTGTTCTTGACCCAGTTCGCGCTGGGATGTGGGACATACCGTCCCTCGGAGGAGACGCCCCGGGTGTGCATGAGGTTGTCGAACATCGTCGTATTCTTCAACGCCAGTCCGGGGAGTATTCGTTCACCCGTGCGCTGTGGAAGACGCAGGAAGATTGCAGCTTGATTGCAAGCTTTCGCTCGAAGACGCCACTGCCGCACCAGACCGGCGGCGTACCCCAGAATCGCGAAAGAAGCGATCCCGAGCGTCAGGTAATTGCGGAAGTCACTCCCCAGAGGAAGGGCCGCGCTCACGGGCATGACACCTCCAACCGTCACAAGCAGGAACCCGATGGCGACGAACAAGGCTCGGTTCGATCGACGCAGAGTGGCAGCGGCATCCACGCCGATTCGCACGGCCCAGGGATCGGTGTCACTGGTCTCGTTGAGTCGATTTGTCATCGGTCTTCCTCAGCGATGGGACGTGGACCTGACACGCGAGAGTCATCGTGCTCGCCGTGCCGGGCGTTTCCGACATTGACAATGGTTTCCGACGTCAGGGCATTTCGGTCCAGCCATTCCTCGAAGAGGCGCGGATACTGCATCGGTGCCCTGCGATCGGTAGGGAAGCCCGCCCCCGCGAGGTCCTGTCGCATTTCCCGCCCGAAGGCGTACAGACCGTAAAATCCGACAGCAGTCGCCCCCAAGAAAAGGACGACGATGGTGACCAAGATGACGATGGTGACCCACGCCACGGGCACGAATGGGCTGTCGCGCAGTCCCATGGCCAAGAACACCATCAGGAACAATCCGAAGAGGTAACTCAGGATGGAATAGGTGAATCGCCTCCGGACCGGCACTAGGGCGCGGGCATAGCCGGGACCAATCAGCGGCTCCCACGTTCTCCATGTTTGTGTCAATTCGGCCGGAGTGGCCATATCGTCCCCCATCTCCCTACCGTGCGTCCAGAGTCTATGACGGAGCCGTCATCCGAACCTCAATCCGGAAATTCGCGAACGATGTCGGTGTGCTGCCAGGCTACTAGGATCACAGAATGACCACTCAGTCAGCAAAAAAGAAATGAGCGCCACTCTGCTCCGAGGCGTCTCTGCCTATCGGATATTGTGGGTCGGCCTCGGCAGTGCCGTTGTGTTTGTGGTGGCATTCGTGTCGCTTGTCGTAGTTCTGGTCTCGAGCACGTTCCTGCAGTCGCACACGGTCGCGGCGACATCCGCTTGGGTGGCCTGGGGCCTGTGCGTGATTACGGTCCCCGTGAGCCGGTTGTGGATGGCACTCGCCCGGGCGAGGGAGATTCGGGCCGGGTACACGACCCTGCCGCGCGAAGCGGTGTTCGTCGAGCGACTCGATCCCGTCACCGGGGCCGTTCTGCGTCCCGCGGGTTCCCCTATCGCGCCCGGGACCTTCATGCTGAAGTCAGCGCGTGCGTACGCGGCCAGGAACTACACCCTGCCGGATGCCTACAGTCCGATGGTTCCAGCGGACAGCTCTGCTGCACCGACCGTTCTTGATCGGATCGCGGTCCCGCCGGAATCCGTTCGGAGTGCTGGACCGTCGAAGTGGTGGTGGGCGCTGATCCTGCTTCTCGTTGTCGGCTTTGGCGTGCGCCTCGCGCTGATTGGCATTTCGGTTTTCGACGAGCCGGGGCCTGGCGGCGGCGCACAAGGAGCGACGGTGTTTCTCGCGATCGTGGTCGCGGTAGGGGCCTGCATCTGGGTGCCGCTGGGGATGCTTCGTGCGCGTGGTCGGCGCAGGAACGCGGCCGTCGCGGCTGCGTACCCATCCGCCCTTCTCGTGCCGGCCGGCCGGTCGGAAGAGCTCGTTGAGACGGCCCGGGAGCTGCAGCTGGCAGCCGTGCCCATCCACACCTATTTCGTGTGGGCCATCGACGATACGGGCATCGGGCTCTGGCAAGGAGGCGTGAAGCCCGTGCAAGCACTGCACCTGCCATGGTCACGATTGTCGTCGATTGAGGCAACAACGGTCGATAACGGCAGCCGTACGTTCAGTGCAGCTGCATTCACGACCATCGACGAGCACGGTCGAACACTGCGGTTACCGTTCCTCGTCAGCGGACGAATTCCCGCGTTCCCCGCCGGCGGCTCGGCGGTCGGGACGACCATCGGCGCCATTGAAACGAAGTGGCCCCACGGATAGGGCGCGTGTGGTTCAGGAGAAGCGCTGGCCTAGGCTGACGACAACGAAAGGAATGGTTGGTGAACGGCGATCAGTATTCCTCCATGGCGCCATGGGTTGGAACGGCCGCAGACCGACTGCGCACACGTGCACGTCGGTTTGTCCTGGTCGCCGTCCCGGGAACGTTCGTCGTTATGGCGATTGCCAACCTCGTGGCGATGGGAGTGCGTGCGCCCAAGGACGTGTTCATGTGGATCTTCGTGCTGTCACTGACGGTTGTATTGCCCGCAATGCTGACCTGCGTCCTGATTCATCTGGTACTCATGCGCCGAGCTGCACAGGCTGCGGGACAGTATCTCGAACTGGGCCGGTATCTCACGAGAACGTCGCTTCCACAGGCGATTCTGCGCGCGGGACCGAAGGCGGTTGAACTCTTCCTCACAACAAACTCCATTCCGCGGCCCGGAGAAGTACGTACTTCCCGCGCTGCGGAAAGCCCGGAAGGACCGGATGACACTCAGCAAGTGATAAAGCGACCTGCATCGTCGGGGTGGCAACAGGTATCCTCCGCAGTTTCGCCGAAAGTCTGGAGGATCTCGTTGGTTGGATTCTGGCTCGTGCTCGGGGGAGTGGCGTGTGCCCTTCTGGCCGCGGGCGTCGCCCTTGTCGCGGTCGTCGAGGGGACTAGTCCTGGACCACTCTTTCCGGTCCTCGAGGCCGGCGCGGTTATTCTCTTCGTGATCGGGACGCCGCTGATGTACACCTACGTGCGTCACATTGGAAAAACGAAGGACTGACCCACCATGTTCTTGCGCGTCTTCGGCGGCCTGACCGCCGCCTCTTTGGCCTTGTGTCTGGTGTGGTGGACAGTGCTCAAGGGGGACGAATCCAGTGTTCTTTCTGTGGCGCCGTTTGGGTTGATTGTCTTTGCTATTCCGGCTGCCACCTCGCTGGCGTTCTGGATCATCGCCCGTCGGACGGATCAGCGCACGGCAGTCGTGGCGCAGACGCATCCGAACGTTGCCCTCCACCAGTTCATGGCCGATACCCCTGCGGTCCTGGCGCTGCGCCGCCTGGGATCCGAAAATGGCGGCCGTCGCATCCGGTCGTTGAACGGCGCGTACGTCACCGTTGTCGTGGACCGGGGTTCTCTGTGGATCTACGCCGGGGCCAGCGCATGGCTGGTGGCGAGGGTGGACACTGCGCGCGTCGCTCGAGTTGAACCGGCGCGGATCAGCACGACCCGAGGCGGCTGGTGGCCGGGAGTGAGATTTCAAATCGCTGACCAGGCAGGCTCTGCGCTGGTCATCGATGTTCTGCCCATTCGGGTTGCACGGGGCACGATGCGCAAGTCCCTTGATGTGGCTGGAGAACTGAGTTCAATCCGGAAAGAACTGGAGGCGAGCGCCGCGATCCAGTAGCGGCTCGAGGTGCTGGTGACTGACGGTACCTCGCCGCCAGCTCAGTAAAGTGAGTTCGTAAGTACCAACCAGGCGCAGTCGAAGGAACTCTCCGCGGGCGTGTGCCAAGGTGTTCATATGGCTTCTCCGCAGTCCCTGAGTGAACATGATCGTCGGGAGGTCGCGGCGTGGGCCGCGGACTGCGCCGAGAGAGTCCTGCCACTGTTCGAAGCGGAGGCGCCTGACGACGAACGTCCTCGGGACGCCATCGCGCGAGCTCGAGCGTTCGCTCTCGGTGAGCTGGATGTTGCCGGTGAGATTCGTCGCCGCTTCGTCGCGAGTCGGGCAGCGCACTCCGTGAGCTCACCCGCGGCCAAGGCAGCGGCGTGGGCCGCCGGGCAGGCTGCGGCCGTTGCACACATGGGAGCGCATGCTCTCGGCGCGGCGGGATACTCCGCGAAAGCGGCTGCGCTGGCGGCGCCGGACGACGGTGGCTCGAATGAGATCGCGTGGCAGCTCGAGCACATGACCGAGCCTGTCCGGTTCGCGCTCCGACTGTTGCCGCTCCTCGGCACCGACACTTCAGGACCGTTGGGCACGGGGCTGCTCGCCTCGGGAATCCTTGGTGAGAACATTCGTGCCATCCAGGATGCTCTCTGACTCCAGCTCCGAACCACAGCGTCGGCGACGGGTGCTGCGACAGGCTTCAACTACCTTGCCGCCGGGATAAACGGGATCGCGATCTTTGGGTTTACAACACGGGTGTCTGCCGATGACACCCCGACAATGGACACGGCGAGGTGCGCTATCCAAGCCGCCCAGATCACTAGATCCGCTACGAGAAGCAGCGGCGACATCCCCCCGCTGGTGCGTATGTCTCCAGTGAGGACGAGCCCGACAATCGCGTTGGAGACCACAAGGGCCGCCCCGATTGCTGCGACGAGCGTCACGGTAATGGCCCAGTTCGCTGCCCACCGTGAATTCTCGCGCACCAGAGCGTCCGGGTGGCGGCGGTTCTGAGCAGCGAACACACCGAGCAGAATCGGAGCAAGCACCGCGCCCAAGAACGGAACGAACCAGAGGAACCCGATCCCCCAAAAGCGGCGGCCCGACGCGTTCGCCACAGGTGAGTATTGGAGCGTCTGGTAGTCCGGAGGAAGGGAGGCCATGGTGAATTCTATTCTTGTGACACCACAGCGCGTCGACCATTCCCCAATCGGGGCATCGATCTAGGCTTCGCCGCGTTGGGACGGCTTCAGGTCCGGGCGGCCCGGCGACGCCGAACCCAGCGGATGACTGTGGTGGGGAGCAGCCCCACGGCGACGGCGAGGAGGAGGCCCAGAGTCATGAGCAGTGGTGTTCGTGCCTGCGCGGCCAGGGGCGCCGTTTCCTGAGCGACCCGATAGATCGGATATTCGATCATCTTGCTCACGGAAAGAACGACCGACGGGCTGCTGCTCTTCGATAGTTGTTCGAAGGCGGCGTCGAAGCCCTGTGCGCTGCCGGGCCGCCCGAGTTCGCCGGCAACCACAGTGGCGGTCGCATCGCCCAGCAGTGAGGTCTTGATGACGAGGCCGTGCCTGGTCGTCACGAAACCGGTGGTCGACAGCGCGGTGGTGGTGGCCCCCTGCGAGTAGCTATAGACCTCCAAGATCGAGGCGGCATCGATCTCGTCTACACCGTCGCGCAGTTCGACGGCGATGTTCGGCCGTCCCCAGGGGAAGGCCGTGTTCATCAGGAACGCTGCGTCCTCGACTCCGAACCGGTGCACCGGCATCGCGGTCGGGGCTGTGATTGTCCATCCCGGGTAGCGGATGGATTCGCCGACGCGGATGGCTTCCGCGTCCCCAGCCATGTCGGCGATGACTTTGAGGGTGCCGGGGATGCTGGACGTGACGCCACCGGTCGTGGTGACGCGGCCGGCCTGCACGTAGCGCTGCCCGGTGACCCAGGACACCTCGGGGTTGGATGCTGTGAGGGCGGCGATCCGGGACCAATGCGATGTCGCCTGGAGTCCGTCGAGTATCCCGGCGGCGGCGAGCAGCCGGGAGCCGGCGCAGATGCCGAGGATACGCGCGCCCGCGGCGTACTGCTGGACGATGAACTCTCGCGCCGCGGCTTCTTCGGGCCCGGCCGGACTGTTCACGGCCGGGACCACGACCAGGTCAGGGAGGGGTGCAGCACCCGAGGCTACTTCGGCGAACGTGTGGGCCGGTACGACCGACATCCCGCCGTCGACGGGGGCAGCATCGGCCGAGGCCGCGATCGTGTACACGAAGAAGTCGGGCGAGCTGGCGAGCAGGTCGTATGGGGCGAGTGCGTCGGCGGTATCCGATCCCGACTGCCCGAGAACGACCGCGACGGTGAAGTGACCGTCCCGCGGCGTCTCGCGGGGGTTCGGCGAGACTGCCGCGCTGTTCGTTGCGGATGCCATCTCACCGCCGGAGCTGTACAGCCCGACGATGGCGATGACGGCGAAGGTGGCGACGGTGAGGCTGACGGCGAGCGCGACACTGCCGATGCGTCGGGCGATTCTTGCCACAGTGGTTTTCGATTGGAATGCGAGCATGTCTTCACGGTATTGTTCCCGTGCCGACGCACCTAGGACACGCTCTTGACGATCTCGGCCATGGAGGGAAGGCAATGAGCGAACCACGGATCGTGATCGTTGGTTTCCCGTCCGTGCAGATCCTCGACGTGACGGGGCCGCTTGAGGTGTTTTCCACCGCGTCGCGCTTCCTTCCGATCCGGCCGTACGTCACGCAGTTGGTGAGTGCCGCTGGTGGGCCGGTGCGATCGACGAGCGGCATGGAGTTCGCGACGGAACTGATCAGCGACGTGGCCGGAGCCATCGACACACTTGTGGTCGCAGGCGGCAGCGACATGGATGCGGCCGCACGCGATCCGAGGCTGGTATCCGGCATCCGGCGACTGGCTTCACAATCCCGACGGGTCACATCCGTGTGCTCCGGCGCGTTCCTGCTCGCGGCCGCCGGGCTCCTGGACGACCGGCGGGCGACCACCCACTGGGCCGAGTGCGACATGCTCGGGCGTGCCTACCCGACGGTCTCCGTCGAACCCGACGCCATCTATGTGCAGGACGGCAACATCTGGACCTCAGCCGGCGTCACCGCCGGAATCGACCTGGCCCTGGCATTGGTGGCCGACGACCATGGGCGCGCGGCGGCCGCGACCGTCGCGCGGCGCCTCGTTGTCTATCTCCGCCGCTCGGGAGGCCAGGGGCAGTTCTCGGCGCTGTTGGCAGCGCAGTCCGCGAACGAGGAGCCGATTCGCGATGTTCTGGCCTGGGTCCCCGACAACTTGACCGCCGACCTGTCCATTCCGGCGATGGCAGCTCGCGCCCACCTATCCGTGCGCCAGTTCAGCCGCGTGTTCAGGTCCGAGGTCGGCATCACGCCGGCCGAACATGTGGAGGCGGTGCGGATGGAGGCAGCATGCCACCTCCTCGAAACAACGCTGATGGCGGTTGAGGAGATCGCGCGAACATGCGGGTTCGGAGCTCCGGAGACCATGAACCGAACGTTCCGACGCCGCCTCAACACCACCCCGGGCAACCATCGAGCCCATTTCGGCGTCGCCTGAAGCAGAATGAACATCACCGGGTAGTGCCAGACCGCCCAGACAAGCCCCCTCCGGGCGGCGTTCCAGAAGGTCCGTTCGTGGCGACGCAGCTCCGGATGCAGGTACCCACGCCAGCCGGTCAAGTGGGCGTGGGACCATCGGGAGTGTGACAGCGGTTATCGCACGCGCCGGGCGGTGAACTGCATGCGCGGGTGTGCATAGGATTCTTGCGCCTGCACGAGCTGCAGTTCTCGCTCACCTGACTGGTAGGTCAGCTCGAGGAGATCGAAGACGCTGGACACGGTCCGTTCCAACGCCACCGCGGCATCACCCGTCGCGCGGTAGTGCGCCGAGAAGAGCGCCGCGGTGACGTCACCCGATCCGTTCGCTTTGAAAGGCAGATGGGGAGTCTGCACGATCCACGCGCCGGCAGCATCCACTGCGAGCATCTCGATGGTGCCGGGTTCGCGGTCGGGGCGTTCCACGCTGGTCACGAGCACGGTGCCCGGTCCCATCGCCCGGGCAATGTCGACGGATGCGAGTGTGGAGTCCAGGGTCGAGGGCTCGGTTCCGGTGAGGAATCCCAGCTCGAACTGGTTCGGAGTGATGATGTCGGCCACCGGGACGACGCGATCCCGAAGCAGGTGGGGGATCTCGGGCGCCACGAAGCACCCGGACTTCGCGTTACCCATCACGGGGTCGCACGCGTAGATGGCCGAGGGGTTCGCCGCCTTCACCCGCTGCACGGCATCCACGATGACGTCGCCGATCCCGGTGCCGCCCTGGTATCCCGAGAGCACGACGTCGATCTGGGAGAGCACACCACGTTCTTCGATACCGAGGATGACATCGTGCACATCGTCGGGTGCGATGAGGGATCCGCGCCACGCGCCATATCCCGTGTGGTTGGAGAAGTTCACCGTGTTGACCGGCAGCACTTCGACCCCGATGCGCTGGAGGGGGAACACAGCTGCGGAGTTGCCAACGTGGCCATATGCGACGGCCGACTGAATCGAGAGAATCTTCACGACATCAATCTTCCTCTCTTCGAGAAGCCGGCGCCGTCGAGGAGGTGCTCGCTTGATGGCTAGAGGGTGATGCCCCTCACGCGCAACCGTCGAGGCGGTGGAGTCGTCGAGGTGTGCGTGTTGGCTCGGGCGGACATCAACCCGAAGGCGGAAACCATGACGAATGCGAGGAGGCCAGCCACTCCAACAGGATAAAGAGTCGCCGTTTGGCCGATGAAGGCGAACATCCCGAGCCCCGCGAGGCCCGCACCGATGCCGGCGATGCCTCCTTGGACGAAGCGGGAATACCGCAAACGATGGTCGGTCAGGCCCAGCGCCACAGCGGCACCAACGAGGGCGGCCAGGCTGAACAACAAGCCACCGACCGTCGCGAAAATGAGTTCGAGTACGAGGCTGGACGAAGCTACGCCGGGGTTGGCGATGATATGCAGCGCATGTGCTCCGACGGCCAGAACTACCGACGAGATCAGGCCGAGGACTACCCCGAGTACCATCGTCACGGCGACCGCTCCGGGATTGCAGAAGGTTGCTTCTCTTTCGCTGACAGTCCCCATGCGAGACAGCCTCCCACGCGCGCACCCGCTTGTCAGCATCAGGAATCCCCTATGAGATCCAGACCGAAATTTCAACCCAGGAATAGCCGAGCGAGATGTGGGTGCGTGTTCGACAGGATGTCGTCGTCCGTGAGCGTGGACGGTCGTTCCCGCGTCCACGTAATCGGGGCTAGGGTCTTGCCAGCAGAAGTCGCTAGTCCGTCGACGGCGGCGTCACCCGGAGCCAAGAGCATTTATGGGATGCGCATTCGCATGGGTACAACGGAAGGTAAGTTTGGCCCTGTCTTTGTGATTGTCGCCTTCGCGGTGGTCGGCGTCATGTGGATCCTGTTCGCAAGCTCCTTCTTTGTGGGAGCTGCGTTCATCGCCTTGTCGCCCGGCTGCCTCGTCTACGAGACTGTCAAGGCGAGTCAGGATCTGAAGCGACCACGACCGTAGCCAACGTCACGCCTGGGTGCACGGCGGTGTCTGGGGGAAGAATCTTCATCGTCCCGAGTTAAGAAGCGCCTTCGAACAGACATGTAGTGAATGAAGACAGAATTCGGGTGCCGAGCTCGGGGGAGGGGAGAGGTGGAGAGGTGGACGACGTCGATCTCAGTGCGGCCTTGGAGCAGGCGGATCCATTCTCAGAGGCCGAAGTATCACTAGTAGCGCCGTCCCTCCAGCGTCTGGTGCGGTCGGTCGCTGCGCTCGACCACGCAGCTCGGCGACGGCGCCATCGTCGTTTCGTCATCGGGGGTATCGGCGTTGGCGTTGTGTTGCTCGCTGGCACCGGAGCTTCCGCGCTTCCGGGGATTATCGAGTGGGCCCCGTGGGCTCCTGACGTCGTGTTGGATCGGGCGTTCCCTATTTCGGACGGTACCGGTCTGACCGGGTGTGTCATCGTGATGCGGGTGGAACCGGACTCCGCAACCGGGGACGAGAACACGGATGCCCACGTCGCCGACGCACGCGCCTTTCTGCAGGGCCATGACTGGTCGACGCTCGAGGTCACTCTCGGTCAGGTGTCCGCATTCGACCGGGTCGCACTGGCGCGACAGGGCCAGACCGAGGCGGGCAGTCTGACCCGAGAGGTCACCGAGCAGATCGCCCAAGCTATGACGCAGGCCGGGCATTTGGGTCACGGAGTTGCGCTGTCCGCGTCAGAACGCTGCGACCCAAGGCCCGACCAGTGAGCCGGCCGCCCGACGTCGCCTCGGAGGGTTCAGCCGAACGCCGTCTCGAAGACTTGCACGAGCAGTTGGCCGGCGACCTCCTCCGCTATTTCGCGCGCAGGGTCACTCCGCCGGCCGATGCGGCCGACCTTCTCGCGGAAACCCTGATGGTTGCCTGGCGGAGACTGGACAAAGTTCCGACGGATGACCAGGGCGCGCGGATGTGGATGTTCGCTACGGCCCGCCGCGTCCTGGCGAATTGGACGCGCGGTCAGCGCCGACGCACCGCGCTCACCGATGAACTCCGGACCCGCCTGATCGAAACGCCGCAACCAGACGCATCCGCCGAGGTCCTCGATGTCCGCCGTGCCCTTGAGGACCTCCCGCGAAACCAGCGTGAGCTGATCCGCCTCGTCCATTGGGACGGATTCAGCATCATCGACGCCGCGCGCCTCACCGGCATCCGAGAATCCACGGCTCGTGGGCGCTATCAGCGGGCGAAAGCGCAGCTCAAGGCTCGCCTGGCCGAATCACCCGGCTTACCCACAACGACAGCGCCGACGAAAGTGACGACTCCATGAGCTTCAGAAGAAAACGCGCCCTGATCCTGGTTGCCGCGCTCCTGTTCAGCGGTTCCCTCGCCGCGTGTGCACCGACGTCGCCGAGCGGCGCGGTCACCGATCTGCCTGAGACCGCCAGCTCACCGGGCGCCACTCAGCTTCCCGGGGTCTCAACCCGGGTCTCGGAGTCTGGAACCGGCCCGAGGTCGATCATCGTGCCGAACCCGTCTCCCGGTGCTGCACACGTGGTGTTCTTCGCCCATTTTGAATGCTCCAGCGGCACAGGCTCGCTCACTCTGGCCGATGATCCGAGCGTGTTCATGGGCGGCGAGTGCTCAGGACCAGGCGACTATCAGATGACCCTCCCGCCGGGGCTACCGCAGTACACCTTCACGATTGACGTTGGAGCGAGCAGCGCGTACAAGTTCTCCGGACATTTCGGCTGACTCGAGCGAGCGCATCCAACGTCCTGCTGCCGATCTATTTTCGGTAGCTGCTGAGGTCGCAGGTGTGAACGGCGGTCGGATCCGAGAGGAGCCGGTAGTTGTGGGCTGCGCAGTCTCGGAAGGTGGCGATACTCACCCTGCGGCTGGACCGCTCCAGGACACCTTTCGACGGACCGTCCGAGCCGATTCCGGCCCGGTGCACCATCCATTCGATGTCCATGCCCTCGTCCGTCAGATAGCGCATGACTGCTTCGTTGTCTTCGTGCTGGCCGATGTGTCCGCGCGCGATCGTGTTTCTGATCGCCCACAGTGCCGGCGACAGTCTCCGGTTCGGAGGAGCGCTGAGTCCGCCCGCCTGGTAGAGAAAGCGGCTGACTCCGTGGCGTCGCATTGCCGGCACCAGATTGCGCACGAAGGTGGTGTTGATCTTCTGCGTCTTCTGGAGCTGCGCATCGCCCAGCAACGACACCACGAAGTCGGTGCCGTGGACGAGCCGGTCGAGGTCAGGGGGATCGGTGATCGATCCCTGGTGGATCTCGAGGTTCGGGATGGTGCTGTCGAGCTTTGCGGGGTCTCGGGCGAGGACCCTGACCTGGTGTCCGTCGTTCAGCGCCAGCGAGATGAAATGCCTGCCGGTCTGCCCGGTTGCGCCGAACACGAGAAATGTCCGTCGAATACTCACGGGTGGATCTCCTCAGGGGTGACGGTGACGACGAGCTTGGTCGCAGAGACGCCCGCGCGCAGGGCCGCCAGAGCCCCGGGCACCTGGTCCAGTCCGATCCCGAAGACTCTCGGATCGGGTGCCGGCCGGAATTGTCCGGTGCTGAGCGCAACCGGAAGGAAGTCCCGGAAGATGGCCGGTCCGACCGGGGACTGCACGGGGGTGCCGCCCCAGATGCTCGTCACGCGGATGCCGCGCGCGCGTGCGAGGAACGACCGCACGCGTGTGAGCGGGTCGGGGTAGGCGGACGCTATGCGTTTCGTGCCGGAAGTGCGGCCCGCGATGCGCAGGGCGTGGGTGAGTGCCCCGGCTCCGATCGCAATGCTGCCGGCCAGGTGGCGGTGCCCTATCGCCTCCACGATCTGCTGATCCACCTCGTGGTCGCGGTAATCGAAGACGGCCTCCGCTCCCAGAGAACGCACGAAGTCATGGTTTTGACGACCGGCTGTGGCGATCACCGTGTAGCCACTGGCTCGGGCGAGCTGCACGGCGTTGCTGCCGACGCTTGTCGAGGCGCCCCACACGAGAACCACTTCGCCGCGAGGCGACGGCGACGAGGTCGGGAGCGGCAGGGCGAGTTGGTCTTTCTCGTACAACCCCGCGGCCGCGGTCGAAACGCCGAGTGGCAGAACCGCCGCCTGCTCGAAGGTCACGCGGTCGGGCAGTTCGGCACACACCCTCTCGAGCACCGTGACGTAGTGCTGGAAGCCACCCTCTTCGGAATTGTTCCGCAGCCGCTCTTGTCCGGCCGCGAACCCCACTACCCGGTCTCCCACCTCGAATCGTGTCATTCCCTCACCGACGGCGGCGATCTCGCCGGCCACGTCGCTGCCGATGACGGTCGGATATCGCATCCACGGAGTAACGAGGCGACGAAATGGCCCGGTGATCGCGTCGACGGGGTTCACCGCTACCGCGCGGACTCGCACGACGACCTGACCCGGACCCGGTGTCGGGTGGGTGGACGTTCGAACCTCAAAACCTCCTCGGACATCGAGGAGCCAGAGCGCTTCGTTCGTCGGTGTCTTCATTGGGGGACCCCTCTTCAATCGATGACATTTCGTGTCATCCTATAACTCATTACACGTCGTGTCATCACGTAGACTCGTGTCATGCGATGGGCACCAGACGCACGCGGCCGGCTCCAAGGAGCAGCCCTCGAGTTGTTCTCCGAGCAGGGCTACTCGGCGACGACCGTTCCCCAGATCACGGCGCGGGCGGGTCTGACGACGAGAACGTTCTTTCGCTATTTCGCAGACAAGCGAGAGGTGATCTTCGGCGGTGACGAGATCCCGGAACGAGCCGCCCACCTGATCGCCGAGGCTCCTGAAGAGCTGGAGCCCATGGGCGTCATCCGGCTCGTGCTGCACCGAGTTGCGACCGAGCAATTCGAGGGGTATCGGAAGCAGACGGCCGCGGTACGCGCAATCATCCACGCGAACGATTCCCTCCGCGATCGGGATGCGCGCAAACGCGATGACCTCGTTCGCGCCGCTCGCACCGCCTTCATCGAGCGCGGTGAGTCGCCCCTCCGTGCCACCGTCGTCGCGGAGCTCGGCATTCTCGTCTTCCAGGTCGCTCTCGACGAATGGGCCATCGACGAAGAGTCACGATCGATGACGAGCGTCATCGACGCCGTCATGACCCTGATTGCCGGTGTCTCTCCCTGACGCGTGGTGCGGGCACGTCAGAGCGCTGCTACCCGAGTCCCGGAGCCGACCGTAGCCTCGGGGTACGTTGTGTGCTGTGAACGTTGGAATCCTGCTGGCAACCCGCAAAGGAGACGCATCATGAACGTCCCGATCACGATCACGCCCATCCATGTCGGTGACCTGACCGCGGAAGGCTACGCAATGCCGGTCTACGTGCACCTCATCGAACATCCCGATGCGCGAGTGCTCGTCGACACCGGTTTCACAGACATCCACCCCGCAGCCGCCGATCTCGACCCGCGCCCGCACTCTCTCAAAGAGCAGGCATTCGACCTCGAGAGCGTCGACATCGTCATCAACACTCACCTTCACTTTGACCACTGCGGCGGCAACCACCTCTTCCCCGATACTCCGATCTACGTCCAGCGTCTGGAACTTGACGATGCCCGCACGGAGGACGACTACACCATCCGAGAATGGGTGGACCCGCCCGGCGTGCAGTATGTGCCCGTCGATGGAGAGTTTGACGTGCTTCCCGGGATTCGCCTCCTTCCGGCGCCGGGCCACACCCGCGGATCACAGATCGTTGTCGTCGACACGGGTGAGCGTCCGACGATCATCGCCGGAGACACCGCGGTCTGGTTCGGCGAACTGGACAACCCGGAGACCGAAGGCCAGCTCCTGATCCGCTCGCTGCATCCTGAACACGTCTGGATCACCCATGAGCACACGCCCTGGGCCCCTGACTAGCGCCACGCGAGCCCGACCCACGTGTCGATCGGATCTGCCGCCGGCGCCCGGAATGAGCCGAGCGGGGTAGTCCATCGTCGTCCGGGCAAGCAGCTCGTGCGCACCTAAACTCAATCGCATGGTCAACGACGTCAGCCGTACTGCATCTACGGCCACGGGACCAGGTTCGCTTTCAAAGGCTGAGGTGAGTACTCGCCATGTCGACAGGCGCAGCCTGCACCTGCTTTGGTCAGTGCCTCTCGCCTTTGTGCCGGGGTACCTGCTGGCATCCTTGGCGCGGTTTGACCGCTGCGGCATCGACCGATGTCTTGGCGACCCGGGCGGATTTGAATCGTCAAGCGCGTTTCACGGCCTCGCCGCGTCACTCCTCGCAGGCCTCGTCATGTTCGCCGCCTTGGCAGTGACTCCGTGGCTTCGACCGATCTGGCTTCGACTGGGTATCGGCTTCAGTCTTTCCTCGCTACTTGCTGTCGTGTGGATCTGGAAGATCCTCTTCACGAGATGACTGAACTGCCATGGTCGGCTGGCCAAATCCCGTGACCGTCCCGGCATCCGGCGTGACACTTCGTCGCCGCCGCACCACCCTCGAAAGGATCGAATCATGACCTCTGAACTTCTCTTCGCCACCACCGGCGCAACCGGCGTCGTCGGCGGCCTGGTTGCCCGGGACCTCGCCGACCGGGGGTGCACCCAGCGCCTGCTGGTGCGCACCCCGGCGAAAGCGCCCCAGTTGCCGGACAGCACCGTGCACCAGTTCAGCTACTCTGATCGGGCCGCCGCCAGTGCCGCACTTGACGGTGTCGACGTGCTGTTCATGGTCTCCGCGTCGGAGAGCGCGAAGCGGGTCGACGAGCACCGTTCCTTCATCGACGCGGCGGCCGCCGCCGGTGTCGGGCACGTCGTCTACACGTCATTTGCCGCCGCTGCACCGGACGCGACCTTCACGCTCGCCCGTGACCACTACGCGACCGAGGAATACATCAAGGCCTCCGGCATGAAGTGGACCTTCCTGCGCGACGGTCTCTACCTGGACTTCATGGAGGCCCTGGTCGGCGACGACGGCGCCATCCGGGGTCCGGCCGGTAACGGCCGCGCGTCGTTCGTCGCCCGTGCGGACGTCGCCCGCACCGCAACGGCGGTGCTGGTCGACCCGGCCCCGCACGCCGCACGCACCTACGACATCACCGGCCCGGAGGCGCTCACCCTGGCCGAGGTCGCGGCCACCATCAGCCGTATCCGCGGCCAGAACGTCACGTTTCATGACGAGACCGTGGAGGAGGCCTACCGGTCCCGCGCCCGTTACGGGGCCCCCGACTGGCAGGTGGATGCCTGGGTCAGCACCTACACCGCGATCGCGAGCGGTGTCATGACCCCGGTCAGCGACAGCATCGAGCAGATCACCGGTCTGGCCCCGATGAACCTCGAGACGTATCTCACCGCGCACCCTACCGGAGAGCACTGAGCCAGTCGTCGATGGCGGCGCGTGCTGCGTCCGGCTGCTCCTGGATGAGGAAATGGCCGGCGTCTTCGACGACGGTGAATGCGGCCCCCGGCAGCGCGGCGGCCATTTCTTCGGCGGCGTCAATGGGGATGAGACGGTCCGCTGCCCCATGGATGATCGCGGTCGGACACTCGATCGACGGCAGAAGCGAACGCAGATCGGCTCGTTGGATGACTGCACGCTGCTGGCGGAGGAAGGCCGCCGCGCCGACGGTCGTGGTCATGGCCCGCCAGGCGGCCAGGAGAACCGGGTCGGACTCATGGCCCGCCGCGACGACGCCGGCAAAGGCGGCGTCGACGAGAGCACCGAACTGTCCGTTCTCGACCAGCGCGGATTGCCGTTCACGCGACTGCACCTGCTGCTCGCTGTCGGCCCGCGCGGAGGTGCTCACGAGAGCGAGCCCGGCGACCCGCTCGGGCGCCTGCCGGAACACTTCGAGGGCGACATAGCCACCCATGCTCGTGCCGAGCACAGCCATCTCGCCGACGTTCTCCTGGAGAATCCGTTCGGCCATCGCGGCGATCGTGTCGTCGTGCCGGGTGTCCGCCAGGGTGACCTGGCCATGCCGCCAGACCGTGTCGATCACCGGAGCAAAGGCGAGTGGCGAACACAGTAGCGGGGGTATCAGCACGATCTTCATAGCGGCAGCGTCGCACGAACCGCCGACACGGCGTCCAGGCCGGAGCGAGGCATCCGCTATTTTGACCCCGATCAGGGGCAATTTGTCATGAATCGCCCGCGGATGACATTCAATAGTCAAGGGGGTGGTTATGGAGACTGTGGGGGAGTCCGACGGGGTGCTGTTGCGCCGGTCGGTCACAGGGGACCGCCGAGCGTTCGGGCTGCTGTTCGACCGGCATTCGCGGGCGGTGACTCGCTACGCCTGGGCACTCGTCTCCGACCGGATGGACGTTCAGGAGATCGTGCAGGACACCTTCGTGACGGCGTGGGCCAAGGCCGGTTCGGTGACGATCGCGGAGTCCTCGGCGCTGCCCTGGCTGCTGGTCACCTGCCGCAACCACGCCCTGAACCTGCGCCGCAAGAAGGCGACCCACCGCACCGAGGCGCTCCCCGAGGGGCTGGCGGATGTCGCGGCGAACGAAGACCACGCCCTCGCGGCCCGGAGGGTGAAGTGGGTCCTTGCCGAGATCGAGGCGCTCGATGATCTGGATCGCCGGATCTGCGAGCTGTGCCTGATTGAAGGTCGCTCCTATGCGGAGGCGGCCGCCCTCGTGGGTGCGAGCGTGGGAGCGGTCAGCAAACGGCTCGAGCGAGCGCGAACCCGACTCAGGACGGCGGTGGGCAATCATGACCAGTGAACCCGGCATCCGTCACCCGCACCCGGAGGAACCGCCCGTCGGCGCAGAGCTCGACGCGTTCGTCGCCGAGATGAAAGCCGAGGTGCTCACCCGCATCGGGCGCAGACCCCGCAAGCGATTCGGGCTCGGCCGCGGCGGACTGGTCGCGATTCTCGTCACGCTGTTGGGCCTCGGCACGGTCGCGGGAACGGCCGTTGCGACGGGTGTGCTCAATTCAGGGCAGTCGAGCTCCGGGCCGACCACGATCGCGCTCACGGTGCCCGACTTCCCGGCGACCCACCTGCGGGTCACGTTCACCACCCTGACCGAGGGCAGCTACTCGCTCACGGTGCCGGGCGTGGTCGGTGCCGAGATCACCATGAAGCACGGTGCAAGCGGGGGGAGCATGGCGCAGACGGCCGAATTCCCGCTCCTGGACGCGTCGGTGCCGCGGGTGCTGTCGATCACGGCGACCCCGGGTGGGAGGTACACGGTCGACTCCAGCTACGCGAATCGTGGCCCCGCCGACTATCCCAACAACGACCGGGGCCAGACCTTCGGCACTCCTGCTGACGGTGCGACGAACACGCCCGACCTGCTCTTCGCCGTCGGCGACGACGACCAGGGCCAACCGGTGCAGGGATACGTGCTGATGACGGAACTGACCGTGCCCACCGGGCTGAGCGCGGCGTCCTGGTACGACTGGGTGATCACATTCCGGGCCAGCTACCCCGACGGCAAACCCCTGCCGCTCTACTCCAGTGACGGCACCACCGTCCTCGGCACCTTCCGCCTCTACCACTGAACAGGAGCACCCCTCTCGTGAAAGAACCACTGACAGTTCAGGCTCCGCGGCCGGTACGGGCATCCTAGGAAGGTCCTCGTCATCGCCTTCGTGCTCCTGGTGCTGAGCGGATGCGCCGCAGCACCCGCATCCGCACCCGTGGCCACTCCGATCCCGGCTCCCACACCCCCGGCGCTCAGCGACACCGACCGCCAGACGCTGGCCGAGAAGGCCCAGGCGACGCTGCGCGCCGACCTCGTGTCGACGTACCCCGGAGTCGACGTCCCCACGGTAACGCGCGAACGCTTCCTGCGCCTCAACGAAGCCGCACCGGTGATCTCGGCCTGTATGACGGCCGAAGGATTCCCGTCCTACGCCACCCTCTCCGATGCCGTCGCGGGCTACGTGCCACCGGGACGGGAACAGGCAAACGCGATCGCCAGCTACATCTGCACCACACGTTTTCCGCTCGACCCGAAATACTCGGTACCGTCGAACGACTCGCAACTCACCTATCTCTACCTGTACCAAACGACGGTGCTGATTCCCTGCCTCGCGTTCGCGCACATCACCGTCGATCCGCCGCCCACCCTGAAGGACTTCATCGACAGCAACCATGTCGAGGGCGGAAGCGCGGCCGTGTGGACACCGGTCCTGAAGGGCGCAGCCGGCGCGCTCGGCGACGGCATCTCCAAACAATGTCCGATCATGCCTGAACACCTCAAGGACTGACATCATGACCCGTGATCCACGCCGACTCAGTGTGACCGCCGCCCTGGCCGTCACCTTCGCGGTTGCGCTCGCTGGGTGCGCTGGTACCCCGACAAGCGCCGACGGCAGCGCGCTCGCCTCGCCGACGAGCACGCCCTCGCCGACGGCGACCTCGCACCTGTCGAAATATCCGACGCCGCGCGATCAAGGACCGTTTGAGGGCGCTGAAGGCACGACGACGACGGACAGTTCGGGCACGATCACCTATACCGTCGTCAGCGGGGACGCCGCGAGCGCGATCGCCACTCGCTTCGGTGTCTACCCCGAGCAAGTCGAGACCCTCGTCGGCGGCAAGGTGGGGATGTCCACCATTCATCCCGGCGACAAACTCCAATTCGGCACCCGCGGCTACACCTGAGTGCTGAGTCGCAGTGTCACGGTACAGGCGCCCCCAGACGCATTTCTGGCCTGTCCCTAACTTGAAATTCGCCGCGCCGAATACTCGGTCAGGTAGGGAATGTCGTGTCTTCGTCTGGTTTACTGGGGTCATCGAAGGGGAGTAGTTCCCACAGTCCGCACTGATCTGAGCGGGCGTAGCGGTACGTCGACATACTGGCGGTCACGATGACTCGCCCGGCGTGCCACCCGGCTCTGGCGGGCGAGCGAGACCTTCGGCCCATTCTGCGGCCGGAGTCTCGTGACATTCCCGGTCGCGTCACGACCGAAGGACAGCCATGCCCGCCCCTCTGCTGCGCAGGATCATCCTCCTGCTCGCGATCGCCACACCGGCGATCATCTTCCGAAGCACCGGCTTCGCCCCTCACCCGGTGATCGACCTCGTGATCTTCGGCGCCGCCGTCGTCGCGGCATCCTTCATGCTCGCCTGGGCGGCGGAGGCGGCCCAGAAGGATATCTCCGGGGCACTCGCGATCGCAATCCTCGCCCTGATCGCGGTGCTCCCCGAATACGCCGTCGACCTGTACTACGCCTTCCGCTCCGGCTCGGACGCGAGCTACGAGCAATTCGCGGCTGCGAACATGACCGGCTCGAACCGGCTGCTGCTCGGCTTCGGCTGGCCGCTTGTGGTACTCGTCACCCTCTGGGCCGCCCGTCGTCGGGCACGGGCCGGTGGCGCGCAGGGCACGGAGCTGCCCCGCGTGCTGCAGCTCCCGGGAAGCACCCGCCTGGACATCGGCGTGCTGGCGATCGTCGCGGTCCTCGCATTCGCCATCCCGATCATGGGCCAGATCGCCATGGCCGTCGGCATCGTCCTCATTCTCATCTTCGTCGCCTACCTGTGGCGCGCGAGCCGGGTTCCCGACGAGGGCGGCCAGGAATTCGTCGGTATGGCCGCGCACATCGCCGGCATGCCCCAGACCCGCCGCCGCATCACGTTCGTCAGCATGTTCGTCGGCTCCGCCGCGATCATCCTCGCCGCCGCCGAGCCGTTCGCCACCTCGCTGGTGGACTCGGGCAGCTCGCTCGGAATCGACAGCTACTTCCTCGTCCAGTGGCTCGCGCCCCTCGCCTCCGAAGCCCCGGAATTCATCATCGCGGTGCTCTTCGCTCTGCGTGGGATGGGCGCGGCGGCGATCGGCACCCTGATCGCCTCGAAGATCAACCAGTGGACGCTGCTCGTCGGTTCGCTGCCCCTCGCGCACTTCTTCGGCGGCGGCGGATCCGACCTCGCACTCGACCCCCGCCAGATCGAAGAATTCGTCCTCACCGCCAGCCAGACCGTGCTGGGAGTGGCGATCATCATCGGCCTGCGCTTCCACCGCTGGTCGGCCATCGCTCTCGTCGCACTGTTCGCAGTCCAGTTCGCCGTGACCGAGACGACCGGGCGCTACGTCCTGAGCGTGATGCACATCGCCATCGCGGTGGTGTTGCTCGTGATCCACCGCCGCGACATCCTGCCGACCGTCGCGGCACCCTTCAGGCGCAGTGTCCCGGATCGGGAGCGGCAGCGGGAACTGGAGCTCGCGGGCCGCTAGTCCAGGCCTACCCAGATCGAATTCGCGGCCAAGGTCGCGAGCTCGATCGACCGGTCACCGGCGCCTGGTGCACTCCTGATCACCGTCATCATACCGGCGAAGTCGTGCTTCGCCTGCACCCGCAGGGCGGTTCCCACTACGACCCCCAGGTCGGCCAGGAAACGAAGCAGCTCCGGATCATGGTCCGAGACCCGCAGCACGGTTGTCGACTCGCCGACACCGAGCTCGTGCAATCGGCGTCCGTCGGTGGGTGCGACCGTGCCGTTCCGCCGCGGGATGGGATCGCCATGCGGATCCTGCATCGGATTGCCGAGCATGTCGTCCCAGAGTTCGAGCAAACGATCTGAGATCGCGTGCTCGAGCACTTCCGCTTCGGCATGCACCTCATCCCAGGAATAGCCGTGCACCTCGACGAGGTAGGTTTCGATGATCCGATGCCGGCGCACCATCCGCACCGCCACGGTCTCGCCGAGAGCGCTGAGCCGAATCGGACCATACGGCTCGTAGTCGAGATACCCGTCACGCGCCAACTTGCTCAGGTTTCCGGAAACGGACGAAGCAACGACACCCAGCTCGGCGGCAATCTCATTCGTCGTGATACCGCCGCCAGACCACTCCCGCGCCTTCCAAATGACCCTCAGATAGTCCTCGGTCATCGTGCCGCGCGCCGGAGTGGTCATCACGCGATTTTATCGACGATCAAATGTTCTTTGTGACCTCGTAGGCATTCCAGATCGCGTACATGATGCTGGACACCTCGCCGGCATCTCCGATCAGGTGCAATTCGGGACCGGAGAAGCGCAGCTCCTCGTACAGTGAGCGCTCCGAGACGTAGCCGACGGCCACAACTGCCGAATCCGCCATCAGGACCGTCTCCTGGTTGGTTTCACGGTCCTTGACGACGAAGCCGCCATCGCGGGCGCCCGTCACCATGCTGTTCACGACCAGGTCGACGTTCTTGAACGCGATGAGGTCCCGGATCATGTCTGAGTTCGCGGTGCAGAGCGGACCGCCGAGCTGCAGGATGTCCGGCTGGTATTCAACCAGAGTGACCTTCTTGCCCAGGCCCTCCAACCACAAGGCCAGCTCGCAACCGACGAGGCCACCACCGATGATCACGGCGGAGTCGCCGACGTCCTCCTTCAGGAGCAGGACGTCTTCCGCCGTGAAGACCCGGTCGGAGCCCTCGAGCGTCATGCGCTTGGGCGTTGAGCCCGTGGCGATGATGACACAGTCGTAATCGCCGGCCTCAACCTGTTCCCGGGTCACCGTGGTGTTGTAATGCACCGGGACGTCCATGGTCACCAGTTCGTTGGTGTACCACCGTGCCAGAGCGAGGTCGTCTTCCTTGAAGTCAGGCGCTCCGCCGGGGATGAGGTTGCCGCCGAGGTGATCGGACTTCTCGAAGACGTCGACGACGTGCCCGCGCAGATGAAGGTTGCGTGCCGCCTCGCATCCGGCGACTCCGCCGCCGACGACCATGATCTTCTTCTTGGTGATCGCGGGTTCCAGGGCATAGGTCTTCTCGCGACCGGCGACCGGGTTCACGGCGCAGGAGATCGACGTGAAGTGCTGCAGCCGGCCCATGCAGGCCTCCTGGCAGGACAGGCACGGGCGGACCGTGTTGTACTTGCCGGCGCGGATCTTGTTGGGGATGTCGGGGTCGGCGAGCAGCGGGCGGGCCATGCCGATGAAGTCGGTCTGCCTGTTCCGGATGGCGTCGGAGGCGAGGTCGGGATCTTCCATGCGTCCGGCGGTGATCACCGGGATGTCGACGTGGCGCTTGAGGACCTCGTTGTACGGCAGGTAGAGGCCCTTGGCCTGGTACATCGGCGGGTGGGTCCAGTACCAGGAATCGTAAGTGCCGACATCCGCGTTGAGGCAGTCGTAGCCGGCGGCCTCCATGGCCTTGGCCGTCTCGATGCCCTCGTCGATGTCGCGGCCCTTTTCTTCGAATTCCTCGCCGGGGAGCCCGCCCTGGCGCCAGTCCTTGATCATCGACTTGAGTCCGAATCGCAGGGAGACCGGGTAGTCCGCGCCGCAGGTCTTTTTGATTTCCTGAACGATCTCTGTCGCGAATCGGAGGCGGTTCTCCAACGATCCGCCGTACTCGTCGGTGCGGTGATTGAAGAAGGAGATCGCGAACTGGTCGAGCAGGTAACCCTCGTGGAGGGCGTGGATCTCGACGCCGTCGAACCCGGCTCTCTTGCAGACGAGGGCGGCCTCACCGAACTTCCGGACGATGTAGTGGATTTCTTCGACAGTCATCTCGCGACAGACCACGCCGTCGATCCAGCGGTGGGGGATGGGCGAGGGGGCAATGGCCGTCTTGCCCAGGATGGAGGGGATCGACACGCGGCCGAATCCTCCGGTCAGCTGGCAGAAGAATTTGGCGCCGTAGGCGTGCACCCGTTCGGTCATCTGCTTGGCGTTCTGGATGAAGTGGTTCGGGTTCAACGTGGCGCAGGGGAGGGACGGCAGAGAGCAGACCTCGACCTCGTTCTCCACCATGGTGGTACCGGTAATGATGAGTCCGGCGCCACCCTTGGCGCGCTCCACGTAGTAGTCCGCGGCACGCTCCGTGTAGGCGCCCTGGTCGTCGCAGAACCCGCCGGGGCCCATCGGTTCCATCACGTAGCGGTTCTTAATTTCCAGGTTCTTAATTTTCAGCGGTTCGAATAGAACACGGTATTTTTCGTCAAGCATGGTCAAGGCCTTCTCTCGGGATGAATTCGGAAGCGGTTGCGTCCTGAAATGCACGTTAAACTGAGATTGTCACAAACCTATGTTTGTGGCAAACCTATATTTATCCGGGAGGCTGGCCGTGAGCGAGATCGCGATCGAACTCACCCGGTTGCTCGGGCCGTTGCGACGGGAGATGTCCCGGGCGACCCGGGCTGCCGAAGAGCTGCCGGATATCCCTGAAGCACAGATCGAACTGCTGCGAGTTCTCGTCGTCTCCGGTCCGCTCAACACTCGTGACGCCGCGGTCGCTCTCCGCATTGCTCGTCCGACCGTCAGCAACCTCGTGAAAGCCATGACAGCGGCTGGTTTGGTCGAGCGTGCGTCGACCGGGGACCTCCGTTCGGCGATGCTCGTCGCAACACCCCACGCGAGGGACATGCTCTTCCGGTTCGACCGCACGAGCATGGCGACCGTGGCCGCGGCCATCGCCAGGCTCTCGCCCGACGAACAAGGCGTACTGGCGTCCGCGATTCCCGTACTGAACAGATTGCGGAATCTCTTTGAGTCCGCGGCCCAGCCGGCCCCCACGGATTCCGAGGTCGCCGGTGACCCAATGAGGGCTTGGGGTCGGTCAAACGACGAAAACTATTGAGAGAAGGAGTACGAGAAGGCACAGGTGGAGGGCGATGACGACGACATCGCACCACACGACATCACTCGGGAATCACTGTGCCTTGATGGAACAGGCAACGCGCCTCGCCACCGGTGATCGACCACAACGCACTGCGACGGCTACTGCGTCCGAAGAAATCGACCCGATACGACAGCAGAACGACCGAATCGGCAATCAGGCGTGCCTCGCGCTCTGACACGCGAACGTCACCATCTTGATCCGAGTTGTTTCGCAAGGAACGCAGGATTTCGACTCGATTGAAACGCCGCCCTGACTGCCCGATCTCATAGAAATCCGACGCCAACAATGCGCCGACTCGATCGGCGTCACCGCGAACATCCGGACTGAGCAGGGCTTCTTCTGACTGCCACGCTGCCGTGATCATGCGCTCCATCGAACCATTCTGCCGCGGGGTGCTCTCTCAGCGCGACGCGTGTCGCCGATCACGTGTCGTAATCTTTTGAACTTGATTCACCAGATCGGTAGCATTCTCATGAACGTGACACGATCTGAGGAGGTGAGTCCGATGCACACACTGTCCACTCTGGGCGCTCCTTCGAGTTCACGATCGCGCGACTGACGTAGCCGTCGCGGGGAGCGCTTCACGCACTCTCAGAAAGCTACGACTTTGAATCAACACCGTTTGCACGACACTGCGACGACACCGAATGGCGTCTCCCCACGCCCCTCCCGCACGGCCCTGGTCCTCGGTGGCGGCGGATCAACCGGAAACGCGTGGCTGATCGGGGTCATCGCCGGCCTGTACGACGCCGGTCTGGACGTCACCGACGCAGATCTGATCATCGGGACCTCGGCCGGAGCGACCGCTGCGGCTCAGCTCACGGGGGCGAGCCCGGCCGATTTGCTGGCTGCCGCTCTGGTCGCCGTGCCGCCGCGCAGCGCGGTACCGGCCGGCTCGGGCGGACGTCGCACTCAGAGTGGTCCGGTGACCGATCACCTGGAGCGTCGCCGCCGAATCGTCGCCGCCGCAGAGGATGCGGCCGACATGCGTCGCAAAACGGGTGCCATTGCGCTCGACCTTGACGCAACATCCGACCCGTTGGCGCAGGCGCGGTGGCGTGCCACCGTCGCAGCGCGCCTGCCCAGCCAGCACTGGCCCGCGCAGAGAGTGTTCATCACCGCGGTCAATGCCGACACCGGCGCACCGGTGGTGTTCGACCGGCACAGCGGGGTCGATCTGGCGGACGCTGTGGCCGCGAGCTGTGCCAGTGGCTTCGCCTACGGTATCGACGGCGGCCGGTATATCGACGGCGGTTACCGCTCCAACGCCGAGAACGCCGATCTGGCCGCCGGGTACGAGCGAGTCCTGGTGTTGTCACCGTTCGGCGGCAGGGCGCTGACGCCCGTGGAGTGGGGCCTGCATCTCGCAAGCCAGGTCGACATGCTACGCGCAGGCGGCAGCCGGGTGGAAACGATCTTCCCCGAGAGCAGCGCCGACCACCTGTTCGGCGCCAACGCGATGGATGCTTCGTCGCGCCCGGCCGCCGCCCAGGTCGGATTCAATCAGGGCAGTATCCGTGCGGGGCGGCTGATGGAGTTCTGGAGCTGAAGGACGCCGCCCCAGGGCTCAGGAGAGTGACTAGGAGCTTGCTTCCTCGTCGGGGCGGGACGAGGCGGGTTGCTGTGTCCAGGTGGGCGGAGTGTCCGCTCCGGCTTCTTCGTCGACCGCGGCGTCGGCGGCCGTTGTGTGGATGTTCCCGGCGGCGTGGTGGACCGGTGCGTAGATGACGTAGAGGTTCATGGGTCCGTCACCGGTATTGGTGACGTTGTGCCAGGTGCCCGCGGGGACGAGGATGCACCAGCCGTCAGAAACGTCCTGCTCGAAAACGAGGTTGTCCTTCTCCGGCCCCATCTGTGCCTTCCCGGTGCCCGCGTCGAGACGCAGGAACTGGTCGGTATCGGGGTGCATTTCAAGTCCGATGGACTCTCCGACAGGGATGCACATCAGGGTGACCTGCAAATACTTGCCACTCCAGGCCACGGTTCGATAGTTCGTGTTCTCGGTGGTGGCGGTTTCCAGGTCGAAGGAGTCCGGGTGGGGGCCGATGTCGCTGCGAGTCATGGTGAAGGTTCCTTTTTCTCGGTTTGTGGCTTACCTCCAGTCTCGTTGACTCGGCCGTGGTTGGCTACCGTTCAGGGCTCCTGCGGCGTGGATGCCTGTGAGTAGGCTGGATCATGGCATCGTGTGCGAACCACTCATGCGCACGGCGCTGGTTGCCCCAGACCCCGGCAGCTCCGTTTTTCTAGCACGTCAAGGGAGCAACATATGAATCTCTTTGTCATCGTCGCCATCATCGCGGTTGTCTTGCTGGTGGTGGGTGGTTTTGTACAAGCCCTCCAGTTCCTGCTCTGGGTTGGTGCTGTCCTGCTGATTGTCGCGATCATCGGGTGGGTCTTTCGCGCCGTCAGGGGAAGCAACCGCTGATCTGCTCGGTGCCCGCCGGGTGACCTTCCCGGCGGGCGCCGCCGTCTCCGGCTGGCAGATGGACGATGCATCGCGTATCGCCGTCGGGACCGCCGGCCGCGGCGCCGACGGCCGGCGGTGTGGGGCCCGGGCGCGCGTGGTGACTTCGCGCAACCTCTTGTATGACGGGTATTCGTTGGGTAACATACAATCAAATGGTTGTATTAGAGCTTTCTGAACAGGACGTGAACCGCCTCTTCCGTGCACTCGCGGACGCGACGCGGCGGGATATCGTGCGCCGAACGCTGGTCACTGATATCTCGGTGTCGCAGTTGGCGGACTCCTACGAGATGTCCTTCGCGGCCGTGCAGAAACACATTGCCGTGCTGGAGGAGGCCCATCTCGTGACGAAGGCAGCGCGGGGCCGTGAGCGGATGGTGCGGGGAAACCTCGTTCGCATTCACCAGGCCCAGCGTCTGCTCGACCACTTTGAAGAGCTCTGGCGTTCGCGCATCGAACGCCTCGACAGCCTGCTCGCTGAAGACGCTCCGGCTCCACCTGACACCTAACCGAAAGGATCATCATGCCCGTCACCTCCGTCGAGAAAGACCTCGACCAGCTCACGATCACGATCGTCGCCGACTTCCCGGTGCCCGTCCGCCGGCTCTGGGATGCGTACACGGATCCGCGCCAGATCGAACGGTTCTGGGGCCCGCCGACCTATCCGGCCACGTTCTACCGGCACGACGCTCTGACCGGGGGACGCAGCGTGTATGCGATGACCGGGCCGGAGGGCGATACGCACTACGGCTGCTGGGACTGGACCTCGACCGACGCTCCCCACGCGTTTGAAGTGCTCGACCGCTTCTCGGATGCGGCGGGCGTGCCGAACCCCGACCTCCCCACCACCCGAGTGGACTTCGCCTTCGAGGAGACGGCCGGTGGCAGCCGCCTGAGGACGACGTCGTACTTCGCATCCCTCGACCAGATGCAGCAGCTCATCGAGATGGGGATGCTCGAAGGCACCCGCCAGGCGATGGCCCAGATCGACCAGGTGCTTGCCGATCTTGCGTCCTTCGCCGCCGACCACCTGGCGGAGGCGCAGATTCTCAGCGACACCCAGGTGCGGGTGGCGCGGGTGATCCGCGGCACCGTCGACCAGGTCTGGCGGGCCCACAACGATGCCGCCCTGATGAAGCGGTGGCTCCTGGGGCCGGACGGCTGGTCGATGCCCGTGTGTGAGATCGCGACGGTCGTCGGCGAGAGCTACCGCTACGAGTGGCAGCGCGACGGCGGTGAGGAGCGATTCGGCTTCACCGGTGAGCTCCTCGAGTCCGTCGAACCGCGCCGCGCAGTCACGACAGAGGCGATGATCGGGATGGACTTCCCGGCGACGCTCAACGAGCTGACCCTCACGGAAGTCGAGGGCGGAACCCTGCTCTCACTCGTCATAACCTACGCCAATGCGGAGCAGCGCGACGCGGTGCTGGCCACCGGCATGACCGGCGGAATGGAGACCAGCTACCAGCGCCTCGAGGGGCTGTTGCAGCCGACGCTGGCGTAGCTCCGGCAGCATCCGCCTCGTGCGTTTGCCGTGCGCGAGGTTGGTAACGTCGGATCATGGCACTCATCGAGCTGGTCAGAGGAGACATCACGGCGCTGCCCGCGGACGCGATCGTCAACGCCGCGAATCACACACTGCTCGGGGGCGGGGGAGTGGACGGCGCGATCCACCGGGCCGGTGGCCCGACCATCCTCGAGGAATGTCGCCGGTTGCGTGCCACGACACTTCCGGACGGGCTGCCGACCGGCGCCGCCGTCGCGACCACGGCGGGGCTCCTCCCCGCCCGGTGGGTCATCCACACCGTCGGCCCGATCTGGTCGAGAGCCCTCGACCAATCGGACCTGCTCGTCTCCTGCTATGCCGAGTCGCTGCGGGTCGCCGACGAACTCGGTGCCCGCCGCGTGACCTTTCCCGCCGTGAGCGCCGGCGTCTACGGCTGGCCGATGGATGATGCGGCGCGTATCGCCGTCGAGACGGTGGCCGCGAGCTCCACGGCCGTGGATGTCGTCACGTTCGTACTGTTCAACGCTCACGCGATCGACGCGTTCCGGTCGGCCCTGGCCCGGCTGAGCTGAGACAGATCCGGTCAGAGGGACAGCCTGCACCTCGTTCTGGCCTCGCCCGACTATCATCACTGACGTGATCGAGATCAGGGTCGCGCTCCCGGGTGAGGTCGGAGCGCTCGAAGCGTTGCAGATGCGGGCCTCGCTGGCCAATCCGGGGGACAGGGATGCCATCCTCGCGCACCCGGATACCGTGAGCATTCCCCTCGAACAGCTCACCAATGGGTGGGTCTTCGTGGCGGTGGACAATGACCGGGACATCGGGTTCGCCGCAGTGTTTCCTCGCGCGGACGGGGATTGGGAGCTCGACGGACTGTTCGTCGAGCCGACCGTTTGGCGGTCGGGCGTGGGAAGGCAACTTGTCGAATACGCGGCGACCTTCACGGCGATAGCCGGCTCATCAGCACTCCATGTCATCGGGAACCCGCACGCCGAAGCCTTCTACCACGCCTGTGGTTTCACCACCGTCGGTGTCGGCGACACGCGATTCGGGCCATCGATCCTCATGAGGCTCGTCGTCTAGATCCCGGTACCCCGCCCGGGTGCGTTCGGCGACTCGCCGACTCCCTAGGCTGTACGCATGGCCACAGTCATCCTCGTGCGGCACGGCCGCACCACCGCGAATGCCGACGGACTCCTGGCTGGTCGATCTCTCGGGGTCGGCCTCGACACGCTCGGGCTCGCCCAGGCCGCGAACGCCGGCGAACGGCTCTCCGTCGTGCCGCTGGTCGGCGTGGTTTCGAGCCCGCTGCAGCGGTGTCGGGAGACCTCCCAACTGATCCTCGACCTCCAGGGCGGCGCTCCCGCGACTCCCGTGGACGAGGACATCACGGAGTGCGACTACGGCGACTGGCAGGGCCGTACCCTCATCGCCCTTGCCCAGGAGCCGCTCTGGCCGGTGGTGCAGACGCACCCCTCTTCGGTCGTCTTTCCCGGCGGCGAATCAATGGCCGCCATGCAGGCGCGGTCGGTCGCGGCCATCCGCCGCCACGATGCGATCTTCGAGGCCGAGCACGGTCCCGGTGCGGTGTGGGTCGCGGTGAGCCACGGCGACATCATCAAGTCCGTGCTCGCCGACGCACTCGGGATGCACCTGGACCTGTTCCAGCGGATCAACGTGGGTCCGGCCTCCGTATCGATCGTGCGCTACGGGCCGCAGCGCCCGAGTGTCCACGCGATCAACACCGACGCCGGGGACCTGTCCTGGCTTGCGGCGGCCGGCCGGGTGGCCGACGCGCCGGTCGGAGGTGGCGCCGGCACTCAGCGGCCACGGGATTCCGGAGCCTAAAATATCCCCATGCCTACAATCCTGCATGAGTTCGACTGGCCGGACCGGGTCGTCGTCGGTACCGTCGGCCAACCGGGGTCGCGCACGTTCTACCTGCAGGTGCGCAGCGGAGCCCAGATCGTCAGCATCGCTCTGGAGAAGCAGCAGTCGGCGCTCCTCGCCGACAGCATCGACGAGATCCTCGACCAGCTGATGTCCACAGAGGGCAACCCGTTCAGCGTCCCGACCTCGACACCCGTGGAGCTCGTCGACAACGAACCGCTCGAGCAACCCGTCGAGGAAGACTTCCGCACCGGAACCATGACCTTGGGCTGGGACCCCTCGACCGTGCAGATTGTGATCGAGGCGTTCCCGATCGTAGTGGTCGACGAGGACGACATCGGGGACGACCTTCTCGACGTCGTCGATGCCGCCACTGTCGACCCCGAGCAGATGCTGTTGCTGCGGATTCCGGTCGGCACGGCGAGGGCCTTCGCTAAGCGCACCCACGAAGTTGTCGGCGCAGGGCGCCCCCTGTGCCCGCTGTGCGGTGATCCCATCGACCCGGACGGGCATGACTGCGTGTTGCGCGACGAGCCCTGATGATGCCGGGCTCCGGCGAGCTCGAGCCGGGTGAACTCGAGCACGCTGAACTCGATCACGCTGAACTCGAGCTCAGGGGCCGGATCACGACCGCATCGAACGCGACCTTCCTCGGCAGCCTCGGCGGCGTCCCGGTGGTCTACAAGCCCGTCGCCGGCGAGCATCCGCTCTGGGACTTCCCCGACGGGACCCTCGCCAACCGGGAGGTTGCGGCATACCGGGTGTCCGAGGCCTTCGGGTGGAACGTCGTACCCCGGACCTGGCTGCGTGACGGTCCGATGGGCCCGGGGATGGTGCAGCTGTGGCAGGACCCGGACCCCGAACAGGACGCCGTCGCCCTGGTCCCCTGGGAAGTCGGGCCCGGCGCGGGCTGGCGCCGGGTCTTCGACGGTCGTGACGAGCAGGACCGGGCGATCACGCTCGTCCACGAAGACTCAGTGGCGCTGCGCCGGATGGCCGTGTTCGACATCGTCGTGAACAATGCCGACCGCAAGGGCAACCACATTCTCGCGATGCCGGGCGGGCACCGCCACGGCGTCGACCACGGTCTCACCTTTCACGTCGAGCACAAGCTGCGCACCGTGCTCTGGGGCTGGCTGGGCGATGAGCTCACCGCCGAAGAGCTCGACGGGATCGACCGCGTGCGTTCCGGGCTCACCGGCGCGCTCGGCGACACGCTCGCGGGGCTGCTCACCGCCGCCGAGGTCGCGGCCCTCGCCGACCGCTGTGACCGGTTGCGCTCCGTCGCCCGGTTCCCCGCCCCGCGCGGCCAGATGCCCGCGGTCCCGTGGCCGTTGTTCTGACTATTCCGATCTTGACTCTGCCACACTGAAGCCATGGACGAGAGACGCACTGCGGTGACCTCCTGGTGGGCGCTCCTCGGTGTCGCCGCGGTCGTCGCCGGCTGGGGCGTTGCCCTGCTCGTGCAGGGTTTCGTCGTCGGCTGCGTTCCGCTCGTGCTCTCCGTGGCTGCAGCCGCCAACGCGGCTCGCCACCTGCGTGCCCTGAATCGAGCTGCCGGGAAGTCGCCGGACGCCTAGTTCGCCCCCCCGACCCGACCGAAGCGGCTGCTCGCGGCCCGTCGCGACGTACGATCAGTGGATGCCCCCGCGTTCGCCCCTCCCGCAACGTCACGGCCTCGACGCCGCCTGGGTCTGCACCCCGGAGCTTGATCCCGCCCGGCCGCAGCCGTGGCCGACGATGGGCGCCTGGCTGGGCGAGCGGTTGCCGGAGTTCGTCGACGTGCCGGGATTCCTGGCCGGAGAGCGCTTCGCCTACGCGACGGGAACGCCGGTCGCGGGCAGCGACAGTTACCAGCCGCACACCTTCGTCTGGTTCCATCGCGACCTCGCCGAGGAGGCGGTTGTCCCCGGGACCGTGCACGTGATCCACCGCGACGAGCGACTCGTCGTGGTCGACAAGCCGGCGTTCCTCTCCACGATCCCGCGCGGCAGGCATGTGCTGCAGAGCGTGGTCGTACGGCTGCGCGCCGAGCTCGGGCTGCCCGAGCTCTCACCGCTGCACCGGCTCGACCGGGTGACCTCCGGCGTCCTGGTGCTCGCGACCGAACGTCGCTGGCGCGGGGCGTACCAGTCGATGTTCCAGCGCGGCGAGGTCGGCAAGACCTACCGCGCGCTGGCCCCGGCGCGCCAGGACCTGGCGTTCCCCGTGACGGTGCGCAATCATCTCGCCACCCGCCGCGGCCAGTGGCAGGGCGAGGTCGTGGCAGACGCCCCGGTCAACGCCGAGTCCCTGATCGAGCTGGAGACGCTCCTCGGCGACGGGGCCGTCTACCGGCTGACGCCGAGCACGGGACGCACCCACCAGCTGCGCCTGCACATGTTGGGTCTTGGTATCCCGATCACCGACGACCCGCTCTACCCGGTGGACCGGGACGTGGCCATCGACGACTTCTCCCGGCCACTGCAGCTCCTGGCGAGCGCGGTGAGCTTCACCGATCCGATCGACGGGCATCCGCGCCACTTCGACAGCGTGCGCACCCTGCCGCTTCTCCCGGAGACGGGCGCCTCGGAGTGAGCGGGCGACTCAGCCGAGGTTCTTCAGCATCTTGATCGACGTGGTCTCGTAGTCCAGCGTCTCGTACAGTCGCCGCGCAACCGTGTTGAAGCCGAAGACGCTCAGGCCGAGGGTCCGGGCGCCGTGGGACTTCGCGAACCGTTCCGCAAGGATCATGGTCTCCCGACCGAGCCCCTTGCCGCGTTCCTCCTCGTTGATGGAGATGTCCCAGACCCACCAGGCCGAATCGTCCTCGCCCTGGGCGCGGCCGATCCAGAGGTAGCCGACCGGGCGGCCGGGGCCGTCGTGCACGTCGAACACGTACTGACCGGATGCCGGCTGTCCGCCGGGAAAGGACTCCGCCAGACTGTGCGTGGCCAGCCGGTGGGCTTCGGCGGGGGAGCGGCCGAGGCTGATCAGATCGGACGCGTACTCCTCCGCGCTGCGGCGCAGCCACTTCGGAAATCGTTTGGGGGACAGGGGTTCCAGGGTGACGGGCACGAGCCGAGCCTAACTCCCGGCCGGTGCCCGCTCACACCGTTCGTGTCGGACTAGGTCGCGAGGAAGGCGAGGATGTCCTGGTCGAGCTCTGCCTGGTAGGCGCCGGAGATGCCGTGCGGTGCTCCCGGATACACCTTGAGGGTGCCGTGCCTGACCAGCTCGATCGACTTCAGTGCGGCATCGTTGATCGGAACGATCTGGTCGTCGTCGCCGTGGGCGATGAAGATCGGCACGTCGAGCGCCCTGAGGTCTTCGGTGAAGTCGGTCTCCGAGAACGCCGTGACGCAGTCGTACGCCGCCGCGAGGTTCACGAGCATGCCCTGGCGCCAGAATTCGCGCTTGGCGCCCTCCGAGACGGCGCTTCCGGGCCGGTTGGCCCCGAAGAACGCCTCGGTCAGTTCGATGTAGAACTGGGACGAATCACTCAAGACACCCGCACGGATGCCGTCGAACACCTCGATCGAAAGGCCGTCCGGGTTGGCCGCGGTCTGCAGCATGAGCGGCGGCACCGCACCGGCGGTGATCACCTTGGTCACCCGGCCGACGCCGTGCTGAGCGGCGTAGCGCACCACTTCGCCGCCGCCGGTGGAATGGCCGATCACGGCGAGGTCGTTCAGGTCGAGCGACTCGACGAGTTCGGCCAGGTCGCGCGCATACGTGTCCATGTCGTTTCCGGTATACGTCTTCGCCGAACGGCCGTGCCCACGGCGGTCGTGTGCGATGGCGCGGTACCCGTTGTCGGCGAGCAGTTTCACCTCGACCTGCCAAGCGTCGGACGAGAGCGGCCAGCCGTGGCTGAGGATGACCGGCTTCCCGGTGCCCTGGTCGGTGTAGTAGATCTCGGTTCCGTCGGATGTGGTGAAGTACGGCAAGGGGGATCTCCTTCAAGGAATCGTCGGAATGGAGATGACAGAATAGCCCGGCCTCGTTCGTCCCGCCCGGGCAGGTATGCTGCGAGTGCGTTCGGCGTTAACGAGGACACCCAGGGAGAATTCATGAACAAGTACGTTGTCACCAACCCCGCAACGGGGACGACCGGCCCCAGCTTCGCGCTGGCGACCGATGACGAGGTTTTGAACGCGATCGGGGCGGCGGACCGCGCCCATTCCGAGTTCTCGCGCCGCACATCCGTCGCCGAGCGCGCGGCACTCATGCAGCGCGTCGCCGACCTGCACACCGAGCGCCGTGAGCACCTGGCCGAGCTCATCGTGCGCGAAATGGGCAAGCCCGTCGAGCAGGCCCTCGGCGAGGTCGACTTCTCCGCCGACATCTACTCCTACTACGCGACCCACGGTGAGGCGTTCCTCGCCGATGAACCGATCGAACTGCTCGGCGGCGAGGGCTCGGCGTTCATGCGCAGCGCGTCCCTCGGGGTGCTCCTCGGCATCATGCCGTGGAACTTCCCCTACTACCAGGTCGCCCGGTTCGCCGGCCCGAACCTCGTGCTCGGCAACACCATCCTGCTCAAGCACGCCTCGCAGTGCCCCGAATCCGCTGCCGCCATCGAGGAGATCTTCACGGATGCCGGGTTCCCCGCCGGCGCATACCGGAACCTCTACGCGTCCAACGCCCAGATCTCCGACATCATCGCCGATCCCCGGGTGCACGGGGTGTCCCTGACCGGGTCGGAGGGCGCCGGGGCGGCCGTCGCCGAGGTCGCCGGCCGCAACCTCAAGAAGGTCGTGCTCGAACTGGGCGGATCCGACCCGTTCATCCTGCTCAGCACGGACGACCTCGAGGAAGCCGTCGACGCCGCCGTCGCCGCCCGACTGGACAACTCCGGACAGTCCTGCAACGCCGCCAAGCGCTTCATCGTCATCGACGGACTCTTCGACGCGTTCGTGGAGAGTTTCACCGCGAAGATGACCGGCAATGTCCCCGCCGACCCCACCTCGCCGGAAACGACTCTCGGACCGCTCTCCTCCCTCGGGGCAGCGGAGAACCTCGAGGAACAGCTCGGACGGGCAGAGGCCCAGGGGGCCACCGTCGTGGCCCGCGGCATCCGCACGGGTGCGTTCTTCTCCCCGACGGTGCTGACCGGGGTCTCCCCGGACAGCGACGCCTACCGCGAAGAGTTCTTCGGCCCGGTCGCCGCGATCTACCGTGTGCAGGACGAGGACGAGGCGGTGCAGGTCGCCAATGACATCCCGTACGGCCTCGGTTCGTATCTCTTCACGACCGACCCGGAGCAGGCGCTGCGTGTCGCCGACCAGATTGAGGCCGGCATGGTGTTCATCAACGGCTCGCTTCTGGACAGCCCGGAACTGCCCTTCGGCGGCGTGAAGCGCTCCGGCTTCGGCCGCGAAATGGGACGCTTCGGCATCGCGGAGTTCGCGAACCGCAAGCTCATCCGCATCCTGAAGTAGTCGCTCGTCGCGCCGGCCGGGCCCCGGGGGACCCGGCCGGCGAGGGCGTCACATCACCGGGCGTCCAGCAGCAGGCCGGGGAAGGCGGCGAGGATGCTGGTGACGACGCCGTCGTCGTCGTTCGACGGCGCGAGGTGGCGGGCACGGGCACGGATGCTGGGGTGCGCGTTGGCCATTGCATAGGACTCCCCGGCGGCGTCGAGCATCTCGGCGTCGTTGAGGTAGTCGCCGAACGCCATGGTCTGCTCCCTGCTGATCCCGAGTTCGTTCTGGAGACGGATGAGCGCTTTCCCCTTGTTGACACCGGGGCGCATCACGTCGACCCAGTGCTCACCGGAGACCACGACGTCGGCCTCGAGGCCGAGGCCGCGCAGGGCCGGCCCGGTGTGCTGCTCCGCCGAGGCGAAATCATAGATCGCGAGTTTCACCACCTCGTCGTCGGAGGACGCGGTGAGGACGTCGTCGACGGTCGCGAGGGCCTCGTAGTACGGCTTGACCTTGGCGAAGAACTCGGCGTCGGTGCGCTCGATGTACGCCGTTCGCACCCCGCACACGACGATGCCCACATCGGAGCCGGTGGCGGCTGCGGTGCGCACCCACTCGACGATGGCGGGGATGACGGACAACACGACGGGTTCCAGCGCGATGCTGACGCCGTCGCGCACGACGTTCGTGCCGTTCTCCGCGATGAACACGAGTCCCGCGCGTTCGCCGAAGGTCTCCCTCAGGGTCTGGTACTGGCGTCCGCTGGCGGGGGAGAACATCACTCCGGCACGGAGCAGGGATTCCAGGACCGGCCAGAAGTCATCGGGCACCCGTCCGGAATCATCGAGGAGAGTGCCATCCATGTCCGAGACGATCAGGCGGATGTCGGCGGTGTTCTGGAGGTGAGTCACCCTTTCCATTATCGACGACGGTGACGGGCACACCGACCGTCGACGGTGGGCGGGCCGCGCAGAACCGTGGTCCGGGCGCCCTTGTGCGCTCCCGGTCGTGGGGGCACCATGCATCGAGGACACCGTGCCCGATTCACCGTCGAAAGGTCGCTCTCATGCCCCGTATCTCCGTTGTGACCGGCTCGGCTAGCGGCATCGGGAAGGCGACCAGGGAATTGCTCATCGAGCGCGGCGAAATCGTCATCGGTGTCGACGTTCACGATGCGGACGTGGTCGTCGACCTGTCCACCGCGGCGGGGCGCGCCTCCCTCGTCGAGCAGGTGAGCGAGTTGAGCGGCGGCTCCATCGACGCCGTCCTCGCCGTTGCCGGTCTGGCTTCGCCGACGGCCACGACCGTTGCCGTGAACTACTTCGGAACCATCGCGACGCTCGAGGGCCTGCGCCCCCTGCTGGCCCGCTCGGCCGCCCCGCGCGCCGTCGCGGTCGCCTCGATGGCGTCGCTCTTCCCGCCGGACGAGATTCTGCTCGCCGCACTCCTCGCCGGCAACGAAGCGGATGCCCTGGCCCGCGCCGCTGAGCTCGAGGCGGGCGGAGCGGAACAGGGGGCCCTGATCTACGGCACGACCAAGCGCGCCCTGGCCCGGTGGATCCGCCGGAACGCGGCAACGGATGCCTGGGCCGGCGCCTCGATTCCCCTGAACGCGATCGCACCCGGGGTCGTGGACACTCCGATGACCTCGGACATGATCGCGACGCCGCAACAGCGCGAGGAGATGGCCACCATGGTTCCGATGCCCCTCAACGGGATCTTCGAACCGCGCTCGGTCGCCTACCTCCTGGCCTGGCTCGCCGGCGAGGAGAACGCCCACCTGTGCGGGCAGGTCATCTTCATCGACGGCGGCTCGGATGTGATCATCCGCGGGGACGCGACCTGGTAGCGATCCCGCGCGTTCACCGCGTCGTGAGCGTGCCGTCGACCATCGAGTGCACCGAGCTCATCAGCGGCAGCAGCCGCTGGTCGTGGGTGACGAAGATCGTGGCGGTATCGAACTCCGTCGTCAGCCGCAGGATCAGGGCGAGGATGCTCGAACCGCGCTCCTGGTCCAAGGCGCTGGTGGGCTCGTCGACGACCAGTGCGCTCGGCTCGTTCATCAGCGCCCTGGCGATGTTCACCCGCTGGCGCTGGCCTCCCGAGAGCTGAGCCGGGTGCTTGGAGCGGTGATCGGCCAGGCCGACCGCGTCCAGAAGCTCCCGGGCCCGCACCCGTGCGGCGTTGCGGGCCCCGCGGCCGCGGCGCGGCCCATCCAGTTCCCCCATCACGACGAGCTGCTCTTCCGCGGTCAAGGAGGGGATCAGGTTCGACTGCTGGAAGATGATGCCGATGCTCTCGCGACGCAGCTGTGCCCGGTCCGTCAGCGACAGGGCCGTCGCATCCACGTCGCCGATGCGCAGGGTCCCGCTGTCCGGGCTGATCAGAGTGGAGGCCACGGCGAGCAGGCTCGACTTCCCGGAGCCGGACGGGCCGGTGATCCCGACCACGGAACCGCGTTCGACCGTGAGGCTCACGCTGTCGACCGCGGTGACCCTCGTGTCGCCGTCCGGGAAGGTCAGGGTGATGTTGTCCAGGCTGATCATCGGTTGCTCCCGAGGGCGGTGAGGGGGTCGGCGGTGGTGACGGAACGGAGGGCGAAGGCCGCGCCGGCGAGGCCCAGCGCGATCATCGCCGCACCGGGCAGGAGGGTCGTCAGGGGGCTGATCACGAAGGGCAACGCCGTGCCGGCCAGCGCTCCGAGGAGCGCCGTCAGCGCGATGCCGAGCCCGACACCCGTGACGAGGACGAGGGCGGCCTGTCCCAGGGCGTCGCCGACGAGCATCCGGTTGGATGCGCCGAGCGCCTTCAGGACGGCGACGTCCGGTTGGCGCTGGATGCTCCAGACGGTGAAGAACGCACCCACCACGAGCGCGGAAATGCCGAACAGCATGGCGACCATCAGGAGCAGGGAGCCGATTTCCGAACGGAATGCCGACAGCGCCGTCAGCGATTGCAGGACACCTGCCGACGAGGTGCCGGTCGCAGCGTCCGCGGCCGCCCAGTCGATGCTCGAACCGCTCACGGCGAGGACGGTGGCGTATGCGCCTGCGCTGCCGGTCGCGGACGCGAGCCCCTGCCAGTCGGTGAGCGGCAGCCAGACGACGGGCGTGTGCGAATACCAGGTGTCGTCGGTCACCCGGTCGACGACGAACCCTGAGCCCATCAGGGTGACCGAGTCGCCCACGTGCACGCCGAGCTTCGTCGCGGCCGTCCGGGGGAATGTCAGGTGCCCACTCAACAGCGCGCTGCCGGAGCCGAACCCGGATTCGCTGCCGAACAGGGCGACGGCGGCCTGGTTGTCGCCGACCGACACCCGCTGCTGGCTGATCCCCAGGGGATGCACGTCCCGCACTCCGTCCCGCTCGCTCCACCCGCGCGCATCCGCCGCGGTCACCGCGGAATCGGCGAAGCTCCGCTCCGTGTCCGCGACCGGGGCGGAGAACACGATGCGATCGGCGCTGAGGCCGGTGATGGCCGAGATGTTCTGGTCGGCCAGACCACCGGTCAGGCCGGAGAGGAATCCGACCAGCAGGGTGATCAGGGTCACGACCGCCCCGATGAGGACGAACCGCCCCCTGGCGAATCTCAGATCGCGCCATGCTACGAACACAGAAGACTCCTTGTCACGGCGGTCCCGCCACGGGACCGGCTGCAGATGGTGAGCTCGTGCCCGCCACTGACCACTCTGCCGGGAAGGGAACGCCCGGTCATCGTGCACCGGAACGGTCCTTCGGGCACGAAGGGCGGAGCATCCGCTACACCTTTCGAAGGATGCCGTACCGGTGGATTCCCCGTACGGTGGATGGGTGATCGTCGAGTGAGAGAAGCAACGCCATGACCGCGCACGGCTCGGGACTCGACTCCGTCTTCCTGGGCCTGCGGGTGAGCCTGCACCTGTTGGTGCTGGGCCTCGTCGTGTTCGTGGTCGCGATGGCCGGGCAGGCGGGGATGCCCGCGGCGGTCGTCATCATCTGCCTTGCCGCCGTGCTGCTCGGAACCTATGCCATGGGCACGCTGGTCGCCTCCACCCTCCCGCGCCGTTCCCCGCCCGGGTGGGCCCTGGCCTGGACGGCCGCCCTGAGCCTCGAGTGGGTCGTCCTCATGGCCTTCAGTCCGGAGTCGATCTACCTGCTCTTCCCGCTCTTCTTCATCTACCTGCATCTGCTCCCCGGCTGGACGGGCCCCGCAGCGGTCGCCCTCGCGACCGGGATCGCGATCGTCGCCTTCGGCGTGCATCGTGGATTCAGCGCGGGTGGTGTGATCGGCCCCGTGATCGGTGCCCTGGTCGCCGTGGTGATCGGGCTCGCGTACCGGTCCCTCACCAGGGAAGCCCGGGAACGGGACCGGCTGATCACTGAGCTGCAGGACACCCGAACCCAGCTCGCGGCGGCCGAGCGGGCCGCCGGAGTACTCGATGAACGCGGCCGGCTGGCCCGCGAGATCCACGACACGGTGTCCCAGAGCCTCTCCAGCATCGTGCTGTTGCTGCACGCCGCCGAGCGCTCGGTCGATTCCGGCGATGTTGTGCGGTCCCGGCTGGCACAGGCCAGGGATGCCGCCTCGCAGGCGCTCGGGGAAACCCGGTCCTTCATCGACGAACTGTCCCCGCCCGCCTTGCGCCAGTCCACCCTGATCGAGGCCCTCCGACGGCTGGCCGCCGAGACGGATGCGGCCAGCGGAATTCCGGTCAGGCTCACGGTATCGGGGGAGATCGGACTTCTTCCCACCCGGGTCGAAACCGCCCTGCTCCGGATCGCGCAGGGTGCGCTCGCCAATGCCGTGCAGCATGCCCGGGCGGAACGCATCGACGTCACCCTGAGCCGGCTCGACTCGGAGATCATCCTGGACGTCGTCGACGACGGGTCCGGTTTCGTCACCGAGTCCGGACCAGACCTCGTCACGGCGTCTGTGGAGTCCGCGACAAGGCTGCGCAGCGGCTTCGGGCTGCAGGCCATGCGTGAGCGGGTCACGGAACTGGGCGGCACGCTCACGGTCGAAAGTGCGTTGATCGCCCAGAACCGTCCCGGCCACGGCACCAGTGTCGTGGCGAGTTTCGAGGTTTCCCGATGACGATCCGGGTGCTCATCGCGGATGACCATCCGATCATGCGCAGCGGCCTGACGGCCCTGTTCGAACTGGAGGCGTCGATCGATGTCGTCGGCGCTGTCGGGACGACCGAGGACGCCATCGCTGACGCCGAGCGGCTTCGGCCGGATGTCGTGCTGATGGACCTGCAGTTCCAGGGACGATTCGAAGGCGCTGCGGCGACACGTCGCATCCGGTCGATGGACGACGCGCCTGCCGTCCTGGTCCTCACGAATTACGACGCCGAAAGCGACATCATCACCGCGATCGAGAGCGGTGCCGCGGGTTACCTCTTGAAGGACACCCCGCCGGACGACCTCATCGCCGCGGTGATCGCCGCGGCCGCCGGTCAGTCAGCGCTTGCGCCCGCCGTCGCCACCCGGCTGCTGGCGCGGGTGCGCGAGGCCCAGTCCGCGTTGAGCATCCGCGAACTGGAGGTCCTGTCGCTGGTCGCGGACGGCCACAGCAACGGGGACATCGCCCGCCTCCTGCACCTGAGCGAGACCACCGTCAAGTCGCATCTCGCGCACGTCTTTCCCAAGCTGAGTGTGACGAGTCGCACGGCGGCCGTTGCGGCCGCGCGTCAGGCCGGGCTCATCCGCTGATCCGGCACTCGGGTGTCCTGCCCGATTCTTGCGGGCGTGGTCAACGCCCGCCAAACGGTTAACGGTCTATGTTGATAAGGTGAACAACGGGTGAACGAAGCCTGATCGATCGGTGAACACGCACTGGTTTCGGTGGGGCTTCGCTGGTCCGTGGCGCCGACCGGATGCCGCACGGCACGCCGGCATCCGAGACCGGAGTCACCCCACGAACGATGCGCAGAACGACAGCAGCCCGTCGGTTCGGGCCCGGGTCCTCATCGTCGGTGGCTTCTGTGTCGCGACGGCGCTCATCTCCGCCGTCTGTGTCTTCGGAGCCTCCCGGAACCTGACCGCGACGTCGGCAGAAACGGCGTCCGTTGTGACCGTGACAGCCGGGGTCGTCCCCGGCTCCACAGCGGCGGCCGACGGCCTGGACAACCCGGATGGCTCCGGGATCGAGCTGAGCGTCGACGTGCTCGCCTCCCCGGCGATCGTCGACCAGGGTGCAGCCGCGGTCCGGCCTCCGTCGTCGACGGGCGACGACTTCGCCTCCACCGTCACGCTCACCGGCCGGCAGCCCGAGATCGACCTGTGCTCCGGACTCGTGGACACGACGGCCTGGTACGGCACGCCGATGCTGGTCGAGCATTGGGGCTGCGGCGGAGAACTCTTTCCCCGGTGGACCGGGGCGCAGGTCCGCCTCGCCGGCATCGACGCCGGCGTCTACCGGGTGACCGGGGTGATCGGGACCCTGAGCGCAGGCACCGCGATGGTCAGCGACGTTCCGCCTGGCCACGACCTCGTTTTTCAGACCTGCCTGAACGGTGACAGTGCAGACATGGTCCTCATCGGCTTGTCCCGGATCGGCTAGCTGCCCGGGGCGCTCGCGTTACCGGGCCGTCCGGTCCTGTCGTGGCCAGGGCGCCGGACGCCCGAACAGATAGCCCTGCCCGTGCAGCCAACCCTGCGCCAAAAGGGTCTGCGCCTGCGTCTCCGTCTCGATGCCCTCGGCGACACCCGTGAGCTTCAGGTGTGCAACGAGTCCCGCGAGGCCGGCCGCCAGCGCGTCGGCGCCGCGGTTGTCGTCGCCGAGGCCGGCGACGAAGCTCGCGTCGAGCTTGAGGCCCGTGACCGGGAGATCGCGCAGCAGTGAGATGGGGGAGAATCCGGTGCCGAAATCGTCGAGGTGCAGGCCGATGCCGAGATCGCGGACCGCGTCGAGGCTGCCCGTGGTCGAGGGCCGCAGCGACAGCACGGCCGTTTCGGTCACCTCGACTATGAGTCGGGACGGATCGACGCCGTGGGTTCGGAGGGTCGACGTGAAGGTCTCGGCCCAGGACTCGTGGGCCAGATCGACCGCGGACACGTTGACGCTGATCGTCGTCGTACCGTTGGGATCCGCGGCCAGGACAGAACAGACCTGGTCGAGCACGTACCGATCGATTCCGAGGACGAGCCGGGATTCCTCGGCGATCGGGAGGAACTCGGCCGGCGCGAGAAGTCCGCGTCCGGGGTGCTGCCAGCGGACGAGCGCCTCATAGCCCACGGTGGAGCGATCGAGGAGAGCGACGATCGGCTGGTAGTAGACGACGAAATCGCCCTTCTGCAGCGAGATGCGAATCTCGTCTTCGATGGTGAGCCGCTCCATCGCCTGGGAGTGCATCGTGTCGTCGAAGAACTGCCACCGGGCCCTGCCCGATTTCTTGGCCCGGAAGAGAGCGGAGTCGGTGTCCCGAAGGAGACTGGCCGCCGTGGACCCGACTGTTGAGAGGGCGATTCCCATCGACACCGTGGGGATGATCCGGTGGCCGTGGATCGAGAGTTCGGTGCTGAGCGCGGCGGTGATGTTCTCCGCGACACGTTCGACATCCGCCGGCTCGGACGCGTTCGGAACGACGACGACGAATTCATCGCCGCCGAAGCGTCCGACCCGGTCGTGGGGGAGCATGGCTGACGCGATCCGGTCGGCGATCACGGCGAGCACCTCGTCGCCGGCGACATGGCCGAGCGAGTCGTTGACGAGCTTGAAGTTGTCGAGGTCGATGAACAGCACGCCGACGGCCAGTCCCGAATCCCGGGATTCCTCGAGGTCGTGCTCGAGCGCGTGAAGGATCCATTCCCGGTTGTGCATCCCGGTCAGCCGGTCGTTGTGCGCCTGGAACAGCAGTTCCTCGCGAGACTCGTGCTCGGCCGTGACGTCTTCGAGCTGAACGACCAAACGTTCCGGTTCGCCCGAGCTGGTCCGGATCACCGACGCGGTCCGGCGCGCCCAGATGATCGCCCCGTCGGCCCTGACCAGGCGCAGCTCCCTGAAGGGCGTCTGAGCCGGCGTGGCGATCGTGAGCGCGCGCGCCGCGATCACGGTCTCCCGGTCGTCCGGGTGCACCAGCTCGTCTGTGCGCCTGGCGAGAAGCCAGGCTTCGTCGCGGAGGAGCATGGTGCACAAAGCCTCGTTCACGACCTGGATGCGTCCGCTGAGGTCGCAGAGGATCATGCCCGTCGTCGACGACGTCAGCACGGCCCGGAACAGCTCAACGGACTTCTCGAGGGACTGCCGCGCGACGGTCTCCTCGTGCACGTCGCGCAGGGAGATCACCCGGCCGGTGGTCTGGCCTGCCGCGTCGTGCAGGTCACGTGTCACGGTCGAGACCCAGCGATAAGTGCCATCGCTGCGCCGAACCCGGAACGGACTATGGCGCCGCACTCCATCGTTCTGTTGGGCGCGGGCTGCCAGCACGCCAGGGATGTCGTCGGGATGCACGAATTCGGCGGACGTCCGGTTCAGCAGGTCAGTGTGTTTCCAGCCCAGCGCCTCCTCAAGGGAGGGCGAAGCCCAGACATACCGGTCGGCGGAGTCGACCATGAGCACGACGTCGGAGGCGTTCTCGGCGAGCAGCCGGTAGCGCTGCTCCGAATCCAGGAGCGCCTGGACGGCGAGGTGCTGCTCCGTCACGTCCCGCCAGATCACGGACACACGGTCACTGACAGGGGCGGCGTGGAAGTCATACCATCGGTCCGGCCGGTCGCCGTGAGGTGACGTCGCCCGGAAGCCGTCGCGATGACACGGCACGCCCTGCTCGAGGACCTCCGAACAGAGATCGCCGATCGCCCCGGAGATCGCCGCCGGCATGGGGTTGAGCAGCGAGCCGCCGATGATCTGCCCCGCGGGCATCCGGTGGAAGGCGCAGGCCGCCGGATTGGCCTCGTCGACCAGAAAATCGATGATGGTCCCGCGGCTGTTGCGTACCGCCTGAACGAGGACGTATGGGTCGCCGAGACCGTCCAAAGACGCCTGCAGGATCCTCCGGTCGGTCCGCGCCGACTGCTCGGCCGCCACGAGTGCGCCGATGGCCGTGAAGTCATGGATGGCACCGACGACGGCGCCGTCCGGCGCAAGAGCGGGGCTCGACGACTGGAAGAACCATTGGTCGGACCCGTCCGTGCAGAGCACGCGAATGCGGCCGTGCGCCTTCGCCCCGTGGGCGACCAGGTCGGCGAACGTCGCGGCATCGGCTTGCTGGCCCGTCGGCCAGAGCCAGGACAGTGGGTTCCCGACGAGGGCGTCGCGGGCCCAGCCGATCGCCCGGGCCGTCGAGGGGGAGGCCCAGGACACGAGGCCGTCGAGGTCGGTGCGCAGCACGAAGTCGGTCACGTTGTCGGCGAGGGCGCGGTACCCGGCGAGCACGGTGTTGGTCGCCGTCCTGCCCTCAGCCGTGTCGGTCACCTCGTCCAGAAGGGCGAAGGCGCCCACGGTCGCACCGGCGTCGTCGACGACCGGTGTCCCCGACATCCTGAACCAGGCCAGACGAGCCGGGTTGGTGTCATCGCCGGGAACAAAGAGTCCGACCAGGGTTTCTGCTATCGGCGCTCCCGTGCGCATGGCTGACAAAGCCGGCAGATCGTGCAGGGCGATCGGGGCGCCCCACTCGTCGATGGGATTCCAATTCTGCGCCTCGGGAGTACGTCCGAGCTGATCGTCCCAGACCAGGTGCAACTGGCTGGTCGCGGTGAGGTTGGCGCCCAGGACCCTTCCATCCGGCGTCCCGTACGCGATAAGGCCGATGCCGGCGGGCACAAGGGGCCGCTGCAGCCGAACGGACATGGGAGTGTCGGTCGCCCACCGGGTCTCGGAGCCGCGGTCGGGGTTGATGACGGGGACTGGCTCGCCGTCGAACACGGGTTCAGCGCCGTCCGCGGCGCGGGGCACGCCGGGGCGCCTGGGCGACGACGGTATTCGGATGCATGCCGCCCCTGACTGCGGGGCGACGGCCTCGCGATTTCCTGACTTATCCTCGCACACCCCGACCCCCGTTTGGGGACCATGCCCGGGGGAGAAGTCTCGGCAGAATCCGGAGCAGCTACAGACAATTCGACGGACGCGAGCGTATTTTGTTCGGTGGAACACGGGGTCTCACTCGTGAGAGGAACAAGAAGGGCAAGGTGGCCGGCATGACAGCAGTTGCCGCGGTGATCCTGGCATTGGCATCCATCGTCGTTGTCTCCGTCGGCGCGACGATCGTGGTGGCACGGATGCTGTACAAACGCATTCGACGCAGCCGGGCTGTGGCCGGTGGGGTCCTCCGCACCCGGGCCGCGCTGAGCCGGGGACCGCAGCGCGAGGTCCTGGGATTGCGCATCCGGCTGAGGGGCGCTCTCGACAGCGGCCAGGCCGCGGTTGACCTCGCGCTCGGCAGCTATGGGCCACGGGGTGAGCTTCCCCGTCTGCTCCGCCGGATCCAGAGCGAAAGTGCAGCCCTCGACGCACAACTGGTGCTGTTGACGAGTGAGACCGATGCCGTCGTCCTCGCAGCGGAACTTCCGATGGCCAGACGTCGGGTCGACGACGTCGCCGGGCTTGTGCGTCGACTGCGGGCGACCGTCGCCGGTGGGCGCGGCGACCTCACCGACGATGTCCTTCTGGCGCTCCGCTCCGAGGTGGACCGCGAGGTCTCGGCGCTGGAGGCCGGAGTCCAGGAACTGCACGCACTCAACCTGCACGATCACCGCGACACCACAAGAGGGAGCGAATCATGAGCGCCACGTCACGGCTGCGCATTATCTTCCGGAGCAAGACGTCACGCGCCCTCGACCGGTTGGAAGACCCCGGAGAGGCCCTCGACGACAGCTATGAACAGCAAGTGAAGATGCTCCAGCAGGTGAGGCAGGGGCTCGCGGAGGTGACGACGGCGAAGAAGCGCATCGAGCTGCAGGGGCAGGAGATGGGCGCCCGGTATCAGCGGCTGGCGGATCAAGCCAGGGAAGCCCTCACCCAGGGCCGCGAGGATCTCGCCAGAACCGCCCTCGAACGTCGGTCCTTCCTCGAAGGGCAGGTTGGGTCCATTCGTGAGCAGTACGCGACCCTGCAGCGGCAGCAGACGCAGCTCCAGGACAACGAGCGGCGCCTCTCCGAACGCGTCGCCGCGTTCCGCACCGAGAAGGAAACGCTAAAGGCCACATACGCCGCCTCCGAAGCCCAGGCCAGGGCGAACGAAGCGGCGGCGGGCATCGGCTCCAACCTGGGCGATGTCGGCGCCAGCCTCGATCGGGCCAAGGACCGGATCGCCCAGATGCAGGCCAGGGCGGCGGCGACCGATGAGCTCCTCGCGAAGGGGGTCCTCTCCGATCTCACCGCGCCGGCGGACGCGGATCTCGACCGGCAGTTGTCTGCGGGCGTGATCCAGGCATCCGTCGAGCGGCAACTGCAGGAACTGAAGAGTGCCGGCGCGGCAGAAAGCGAGGGTCACGGCACGACACCTCAGGGGGCTGGACCTGACGCGTGGCTGAGCATCGGGCAGGGGCCGAACACCCCCTGAGGGAAGCGGCCGGTGCCGAGACTCAGGTCTGGGATTCCCCGGTGCCGAGTGGTTCGCCGGCGCGCCAGTAGTTGAGGCTCAGTGCGACCCCGACGACGAAGAGGGCGGCTCCGATGAGGACGGTGGCCTGGAAGAACGGCTCGTCCTCGAAGGCGAGGGCGATCCAGCATGCCCCGAGAAAACCGCCGCCGAAACCGGCGAACCAGAGGTCCAACCGCCAGCGGTATGTCATCCACCGCCAGAATCCCTGGCCTGAGCCGCCGGAGGCCGCCTCCGGATGGGTCCACACCCAGGCCAGGTAGAACGACTTCTTGATCAGGGAGGCGAGGATGGTCGCGAAGAGGCCGCCCGCGATGACGCCGTAACTGCCGAGGAAGAGCCAGACCGCGGTCGACTGCTCCTCGCGCAACCCGTCCGGCCAGCCGCCGGCCATCATGCTTCGCACAGGCACGGCGATCAGGGCGACCCAGGCCGCCAACGGCAGCAGGAGCCAGAGCGCATGCGCCCAGAGCGCGAGGGGCCGGTAGACCGCGACGTTCGAGCCGCCGCGCATGAACGTCGTCTCCCGGCCGTAGTACGAGCCGCGACTGAGCTGATACCCGGGGAAGAGGAAGCACGCCGCGACGAGCATCATGCAGGCCGGGATGCTGACCAGGAATGAGAGGACGGACATCTCGCGTTCGATGAAGCCGAATTCTGCACGGTACGTGATGGTGTTGTCGTTGAGTGCGGCCAGCGCCTCCCCCTGGATCGTCGCCATCCGGTAGAGCGTGTACCCGAGCAGGGCAACGGCGAGGAGGGCGACGATCGTCCCGACCGCCAGGAGGATGCGCGGCAGTCGGGTGCTCCGAGGCTTTCGTGCGCGCCGGTCGGCATCGGGAACGGCTTTGGCGGGCGGGCGATGGGACGATGTGGAGCTCACGCTGTAGGACCTTCTCGTTCTTAATGTCCGGGCCACGCACGGAAAATTTCGTGCGAAGGTACGAACCCACCCTACTGGGGGCCATCGGGCAACTGCGCCGGTGTCAGCTGACGCTCTGGTGCGGCTGGCTGTACCCGATGGATTCCGCCATGGTCCCGACGAGCCCGAGGGTCACTGCGCCCAGTGCGGGCGGCAGGCCGCCTGATGGGGGAGTGGCCGGTCCGAAGGTGACGCTTGTCCCGTCGGCGAGGGTCGTGGTGATCGAGTCCAGGTAGACCTGCACGTTGCCGTGCAATTCCATCCGCGGAGAACTCGTGACGAGCCCGGACCCGGACGCCGACCGCACGTCGATGACGGCGTCCGTCAGTACGATGTCGTCGGCCACGATCCTGAGCACGGGGACGGAGGTGCCGTCGGCACGCGACACGGTCACGACCGTCACCGAGGCGAGCCCGGTGACAGTCATCGAGGACGCGCCGAGTTTCGCGGCCGAGTCGCCGAAGACGGGCGCGCTCGGGTCCGGCGCGGCGACAACCGCCGCCGCGCTCTGCACGGGCGCAGCCGGAGTCGCGGCGACGACAGCCGGCCCGGTGGCAGGGGTCGGGATGACGACCGGAGCCGGAACCGGAACCGGAGCCGGAGTCGCCGGTGCCGTGGGGACCGTGGTGGGGGTCGCATCCGTTGCTGCGGACGGAACGGGCGTCGGCGTCGGGGCGGTGCAGTCCACGAGGAGCAGGTCGCACGGCACCGCCTGGTTCGGCGACGGCATCGCCGCCGCACCGATGGACGACAGCGAGAGCACGAGCCACACGCCGACGACACCTGGTCGCGGCGTGCGGCTCCGCACGCGGCCGCGCATCACAGCGCACGTCGCGAACGGGGGCGTTCTTCGAACAGCTCGCCCAGCTGGATCTCGGGCTCCTCGATCTCTCGGTCGACCAGTGCGACGGCGGTCCCCGCCCGGGCCGGCTTCGGCATCCACGCGACGATCAGGATTCCGCCGATCGCACCCAGGATCATCCCCATGAAGAACCCGCCGAGGTTGACGCCGACGAGCGAATAGATCGAGAACACCAGCGTGATCACCCCGTAGAAGATCCGGTGCGCGGGCATTGCGATTGCGAGGATCCCGAGCAGCACCACGATCACCGGGATGATCATCGCCTGCATGCCTTCGATCCCGACCTGCACGTGGATCGTGCCGACGTCGAGCTGGCCGGAGAAGAACATCTCCACTCCGGCCAGCACGACGAGGATGCCACCGACGAACGGTCTCTGACGGCGCCAGGCAGTGAATGTGGCCCACGTGCTGGTTTTCATCCGGTCTCCTCCGTGGTGACGGGGTGCTTCGATTAGAAGCACTCAGTTCCGTTGGTCAACTGCAGGTGCATGCCGTTCAGAGTGAACACAGAGGCCTGGGTGCTCCAGGCCGTCTGCTGGAGTCCGGCGACCTTGATCGTGTCGGCGTCCTGGGCGAAGTCGCCCGTCGTTCCCTTTGCGGCTGTCTTCACCGCGGCGGCATCCACACCGATGCGGATGTTGCCGAAGGTCGCGTCTCCCTTGAGGTCGGTCATGCCGATCTGCAGGTCGGTGGCGGTGGCCGGCTTGCCACCGCCGCCCGCACCGATGAGCAGGCCGACCTTGCCGAGCGGGGTCACGGCGACAACGGACTGGCAGAGGTCGGCCAGGCTCGCGGTCGCGATGTTCGCGATGGCGACGGGGTGGTACGTGCCCGTCTTGCCTTCCTGGGCGACGCCCCCGTACTGCGAGAAGCCCGTCCCGTCGAGCTGCGATGCGCTGATCTTGAACTGGCCTCCCGACACCGCGAACGAGACGGGTACGGCGCCGTTGGCCACCCCCGCCATGAGAACGGTGGACAGCAGGGCCACGGGAACCGCGGCGAGCACGATCCGTCCGGCGTGGGTGCCGGTGAGCTTGGTCAACTTCATAGATCCTCCTTGATCTGGGCAAACAGTCCGGCAGGTCGTTATTGACTCGCCAACCAATAAGCGCTGTTGACGAGTGTACTAATAGCCCGATTCGGGAAACATCACGGTTTGGCAACACTTTCCAGCAACTGCTAACCGGGCCTTCAGATGGGTGTGACCGGTTCGAGGGACGCCGCGGACGGCCCGCCGCCGAACGCGGATATGCTCTAACCATGGAAACGGAGCGGCGAACGCGGCTGACTCCGGACGAGCGCCGGGCGCAGCTGGTCGCGCTCGGAGTGAAGTCGCTCGTGGACCAGCCGTTGGAATCGCTCACCATCGACTACCTGTCCGCGCGGGCCGGCGTTTCCCGCGGGCTACTGTTCCATTACTTCACGTCGAAGAAGGGCCTGCACCGCGAAGTGGTGCGCACAGCCCGCGACGCCATGCTGGATGCGACGGAACCGGCCCCCGAACTGCCGCCGCGTGAACGGCTCCGCGACACCCTGACCCGGATCGTGCGCTTCGTGCGCGACTACCGTGGAACCTTCTTCTCCCTCGTGCGCGGTGTCGCAAGCGGCGACACGGAAGTGCGCGAGGTGTTGGAAGAGGCGCGGGCATCCCAGGCCGATCGGGTGATCACGGTCTTCCTGGAACTCGGAGTCGCGGATTCGGAGTTGCTGCGTCTCGCCCTGCGCTCGTGGGTCGGCTTCGCCGAGGACATCCTCGTCGATCTCGCGCTCAATACCGAGATGCCGGCCGAGGAGATCGTCTTGTTCCTGGAGCGGAGCGTCACGGCGATCGCGGCATCCGTCGACCCGCGGCGCACGATCGCGCTCGACTGAGGTTCGTCCCGGATCGCGACTAGTCCCGGCGAGCGTCCCTGCGGTCCTGCCGCAACTGGGAGACCTTGGCGGCGCCCTTCCTGGCGAGGCCGTTCGCCCGGCGGCTGACCTTCTTCGCACCCTCGAACTCGGTGCCGAGCAGCGCGAGGCCGCCGAGACTGATGAGAGCACCGGGACCGGGGAGGGGAATGAGCACGATGCCGAGCACGACGGTACCCCCGCCGATGACGCCGACGGAGGTGCGGTAGACGCGGTCGACGGTGCGATTGCGGCCGATGAGCTCGCGGGCGGAGTGGGCTACAGTTCTGACCGGCATGCGGCGAGTGTAGCCGACCCGGCTGGGCTGGCGGCAGGCGGGGGAGCCGGTGCCGTGTTCGCCGTGCGTGCGGCGTGTCCTAGGCCGGTTCGGCGTTGAGCGCCCTCGTCACAAGCGCAATCGCGTCGTCGTCGCTGAGTCGCGCGGCCCGCGCTTCCCTGGCGAATGCCGAAGCCGCGCTCTCGACCCGCTGCCGGTCGGAGTGACTTTCGGCGGCAATGAACGTGCCGTGGCGCCCGCGGGTGATCACGACTCCGGCGCGCTCAAGTTCGCGATAGGTTCTCGCCACGGTATTGGGGGCGATGCCCAGGTCGGCCGCGAGCTTCCGCACGGTCGGGAGGCGGGCATCCGCTTGCAGGCCGCCGGTGCGCACGAGCTCCATGATCTGAACGCGCACCTGTTCGAACGGCGGGACCGCCGAGCGGGGGTCGATGACGAGCATGCTCAGCTTGCTGCCGCGGGGTCGGCCGGCGATGCGGTGAGGTCGGGCCAGAGTCGACGCCGGAAACGGTCCGTTGCGTTTCCGATGCTGAACCAGAGCAGGATAGCCAGGTAGCCCCAGTTGAAGATCTGCGGCCCGAGGCCGATGCTCCATGTCGTTCCGCGAAGCGCATCCCAGCCGCCCAGAATGCCGAGGCTGACGGCGCCGGCGGCAAGCCACGCGATGATGGTCTGGAACAGGAGAAGCGAGCGGAAGGTTTCCGCACGGAATGCGTCGTCCCACGCGAGTTCGAGCTCGGTGGTGGCGGGTTGGGTGTGCGTCAGCACCCTGCGGCTCGCCGCGCTGCCCGCGAGGAGCACGGCCGAGGCGAGGGCGAGCACGGGAAGAGCGGGGCTGGCCAGGAACGCGCCCAGGTCGACGGTGCCGGTGAGCCCGAGCAGGATGCCCGCGATTGTCAGTACGAATGACAGGAGGACCAGGAGTGGAGCGGCACGCAACCGCCAGGGACTCACATAGTCGCTCAGCGTGACAATCGTCGGCCTCGCCAGACGAGGGGCATCCGCGGGCGGACGGAAGAGCGATTCCCGTAACGAAGCAGCAACGCCCAGGGCAGAGACGCTGATCAGGGTCGCGGGGACGACGACCAGCCAGATGAAAACAGGAGAGGCGAGCGACGGCTGAATCACGAGCACCACGGCGGACACCAGCAGTCCGAAGAGACCACCGACGAATGCTGCGGTATTCCTGGCCCGGAGCCGTGTGCGAATGGCGCGTGCGATGTCATCGCTCTGCATCGGAAGGCCGGCTTTCTGCCAGAACTGGAGGAAGACGCGATCCCGAGACCGTTCGGTCCGGGCGTAGAGCAGCGAGCCGAGGGCCAGGAGCGCAAGCGCACCCAGGCAGATCCAGGTGAAGATGAGCTCGAATGACATGCTGCCCCCGTTGATCGTACGTCCCCTCAATGTAGCAGTACAAAGCCGGGTGGGCGCGCGGCGCAGGTGTGGCGCGGCGGGTATTCGATCGACGTTGGAGCACCCGCTCACTGAGAGTGCTGGCACGTCCCAGACGGGCTGGCTTTGTAGGCTTGCATGATGCTGCCTACGACGAACGACCCTCGACGTCAGCTCGCGGCCCTGTGCGAGCGCGGCCTGGACTGGCACACGGGAGCGACCCGTTCCCTGCCGGATTCGGCGCAGGCCAGGCACGCTGCCGTGCTCGTCCTCTTCGGGGTGCTCGACTCGTCTCTTGCGCAACCCGCGAGAACCGGGCGGGCTCGGGAGCAGGTTCCACGCGACCTCGACGTCTTGCTGCTGCGCCGGGCGGCAACGCTCGGGAGTCACCCGGGTCAGATCGCCTTCCCGGGTGGGCGGCTCGAAGCGACCGACGCCGGCCCGATCGCGGCGGCGCTGCGGGAGGCCGTGGAGGAGACCGGCCTCGACCCGGAAGGTCTCGAGCCGCTCGGTACGCTCCCGGCGCTGCCCGTTCCGGTGAGCAACCACCTGGTGACGCCGGTGCCGGCCTGGTGGACTCGGGAGTCGGAGGTGGCCGCCGTCGATCATCTGGAGACGGTCGACGTCTTCCGGGTACCCGTCGGAGACCTGCTCGACCCCGCCAATCGGGTGAGCACGGCACACGAGGTCGGGGGAGAAACCTTCCGGTCGCCGGCCTTCGCGGTCGACGGGCGGCTGATCTGGGGCTTCACAGCGATCGTGCTCTCTCGGATGTTCGACGAACTCGGCTGGGCAGACCCCTGGGACCAGGGCAGGACCGTGCTGCCGGACCTCTGACGGCGGCGCCCACCCCGCGCCCCCGCCGGGCCCGCGTCCGCGCAATCGGTGGCTAATTCAGGAGATCTGTGGGGCTCGGACGGATCGGCCGCTCTGGTACACAGGACCGCCTGGGTCCGGCGGGCGAATATCCTGAGTTAGCCACTGGCCGACCCGCTGACGCTGGGCTGGCGGCCCGAACGGCTACTGCTATTCGGCCTGGATTCTCCTGGCGTCGGAGCCATCGGCAGGGGTCCGGAGCACCCCGTTGTCTGCGCCATCGGTGGCTAACTCAGGAAGCCTGCCGGCCGTCGGGCCGGCGGTCGCGGAATCCTGGGGGTGCCGGACCGGGTTGCATCAGGTCTTCCTGCGTTAGCCACCGCGCGGCGGTGAGCAGGGCCGGTGTCCATGGAACCGGATCGACAGGCGTGGCGGCGGCGGTCAGTGACGGGCGGCGGCCACGAGGGCGCTGGTGGCCGGGGCCACTTCGGCCCCGATCCTGCGGATCTCATTCGCGTCGTCGCTAGCCACGATGAAGGTGTCGAACCCGTAGTCGAGCGCGAGCTCCGCGAGGTACTCGGGCCGGGCATCCGCCAGGCTCACGTTCAGCAGCCGGCGGATGCTGGATGGTTCCCGCCCGGAGGCGATGGCGGCCGCGTCGATGCGGGCGTTTCCCTCGCCGAGCGCGGCCAGGGAGTCGAAACGCCCGAGGGAGGGCAGCCAGCCGTCGGCCGCCGTGCCGACGAGACGCAGCATGCGCGGTTTGTAGGCCCCGAGCCAGATCGGGATCGGGTGGGCCGGTGCCGGCCCGCGCCGGGCGCCGACCAGCCGGTAGTACTCGCCGTCGCGATAGATGGCGCCGCGGGTGTCGGTATCCCAGATATCCCTGATCACGCCGATCGCCTCCGCGAGGGCAGAGACTGCCTCACCGGGCGTGCGACGTTCCTCGCCCATGGACACGATCGCGTCCCAGAATCCACCGGTGCCGAGGCCCAGGGCCACCCGGCCCCCGGTGAGGAGGTCGAGCGACGCGGCCGAGCGTGCGAGCACTGCTGGTGGCCGCAACGGCAGGTTGTGCACGTCGCCGGCCAGCTGCACGCGTTCGGTGCGCGCCCCAACCCAGGACAGCAGGGTCCAGGTGTCGAGGAATTTCGGCTGGTAGGGATGGTCCTGGAAGGTGACGAGGTCGAGCCCGGCCCGTTCGGTGGCCACGGCCAGGGCCACCGTCGACGCGGGATCCGCGGCGGACGGGGTCACGAAGGTTCCGAACGAGAGCGTGGTGCCGTAGTCGGTCATGGGGCTCGCATCCACTCCGAGTGTGCCGGCCTGGTGTCGGGTGCCGGCCTGGTGCAGAGGGGCGCGTGTCCCCGGCGATCGAGTCGCCGGGGACACGCGGACAGGCGTCAGACCACGGATGTCTCCGTGCGGGCGGGCAGGCGCCAGCCCGGCCGGACGTAGTGGCAGGTGTATCCGGCCGGGTACTTCTCCAGGTAGTCCTGGTGCTCGTCCTCGGCCTCCCAGAAATCGCCCGCCGGCTCGACCTCGGTGACGACCTTGCCCGGCCAGAGACCGGAGGCGTCAACGTCGGCGATCGTGTCGCGGGCGACCCGTTCCTGCTCGGGCGTCGTGTAGTAGATCGCCGAGCGGTAGCTGCGACCGACGTCGTTGCCTTGCCGGTTCTTGGTCGACGGGTCGTGGATCTGGAAGAAGAATTCCAGCACCTCACGGTAGCTGATCACCGCGGGATCGAAGACGATCTCGACGGATTCGGCGTGGTCGCCGTGGTTGCGGTACGTGGCATTCGGGGTGTCGCCACCCGAGTAGCCGACCCGCGAGGAGATGATTCCGGGGCGCCGGCGCAGCAACTGCTGTGCTCCCCAGAAACACCCTCCGGCCAGGATCGCTCGTTCTGTAGTCATGATTCCTCCACATCCGTTGGGGTGACCGTGGGCGGCGTTCACACGTCGCCCACGAATCACTGGATAGAACACCGCTCGGGGCGCAGATGTTCCATCACCGTGCCACTTGTCTCCGGGAGCTAGTCGCGGCGGGGGTGGCGGGGGGCGCGGTCCTCGCGGCGAACGGGGCCGCTGTTGTCGGGCTGGATCTCGATGAGCTTGCCGCTGATCCGGGTACCCACGAGACGATCGAGAATGTCCTGGGACAGGTTCTCGGGGAGCTCGACGAGCGAGTAGTCCGGGTTGATCTGGATGTGCCCGAAGTCCTCGCGGCTCAGGCCGCCCTCGTTCGCGATCGCGCCGACGATCTGGCGCGGCTCGACCTTCTGGCGCTTGCCGACCTCGATCCGGTAAGAGACGAGCGGGATGGTGCTGTCGCGGGGACGCGGTTCGGGACGCTCGCTCTTGCGGGGGCGGTCGTCGCGGTCCCAGCGGTCGTCGCGTCCGCCACGGTCATCGCGTCCGCCGCGGCTGTCGCGGCTGTTGCGATCGTTGCGGGGCGCGTAGCTGCCCGAGTCACTGCGCTCGGAGCGTTCGCGTTCGTTGCGCTCGCGTTCGTCGCGACGCTGGTTGCGGGCATCCTGCTCGGAGAGGAGCAGCGGGGTCTCGCCCTGGGCGACGACCGCGAGGGCTGCGGCGACGTCGGCCTCCGGCACGTCGTACTGCTCGACGTAGTGCGCGATGATGTCGCGGAACCGGTCGACGCGGGCGGTCTGGCCCAACGCCTCGGTGATCGCGTCGTCGAAGCGCGCCAGGCGGGTGATGTTGACGTCCTCGACGCTCGGCAACTGCATCTGGGTGAGCGGCTGGCGGGTGGCCTTCTCGATGGCGTTGAGCAGGTGACGCTCGCGGGGCGTGACGAAGCTGATCGCCGCGCCACTGCGCCCGGCTCGGCCGGTGCGGCCGATCCGGTGCACATAGGACTCGGTGTCGATCGGGATGTCGTAGTTGATGACGTGGCTGATGCGCTCGACGTCGAGGCCGCGGGCGGCGACATCCGTTGCGACGAGGATGTCGAGCTTGCCGGACTTCAGCTGCTCGACGGTGCGTTCACGCTGGGCCTGCACGACGTCGCCGTTGATCGCGGCGGCCGAGTAGCCGCGTGCACGCAGCTTCTCGGCGAGGGTCTCTGTCTCGTTCTTGGTGCGGGTGAAGACGATCATGCCCTCGAAGTTCTCGACCTCGAGGATGCGGGTGAGCGCGTCGACCTTCTGCGGGTACGAGACCATCAGGTAGCGCTGGGTGGTGTTCGCGGAAGTCGTGGTCTTGGTCTTGACCGTGATCTCTTCGGCATCGTGCAGGTACTTCTTGGCGATGCGCCGGATGGACGCGGGCATGGTCGCCGAGAACAGCGCGACCTGCTTGTCTTCCGGGGTGTCGGCGAGGATCGTCTCGACGTCTTCGGCGAAGCCCATCTTGAGCATCTCGTCGGCCTCGTCGAGCACGAGGTACTTGAGTTCGGACAGGTCGAGGGTGCCCTTGGCGAGGTGGTCCATGATGCGGCCGGGAGTACCGACGACCACGTGCACGCCGCGACGGAGCGCGGACAGCTGGACGCCGTAGCCCTGTCCACCGTAGACGGGGAGGACGTGCACGCCGCGCATGTGCGAGGCGTAGCTTTCGAAGGCCTCACAGACCTGGAGCGCGAGCTCACGGGTCGGGGAGAGGACGAGGGCCTGCGGGTTCTTCTGCGCCATGTCGAGGCGGGACAGGATCGGCAGCGCGAACGCGGCCGTCTTTCCGGTGCCGGTCTGGGCGAGGCCGACGACGTCGCGCCCGGCGATGAGAGGAGGAATGGTGGCGGCCTGGATGGCCGAGGGAGTTTCGTACCCGACGTCCTTGAGGGCTTTGAGCACGGCATCGGTCAGGCCGAGTTCGGAGAAGGTCTTCGCGACGAGGGCAGTTGCTGCCTCGCTCGGCGCTGTTGTATCAGGAGGCGTCATGTTATCAAAGGTAGTCGGTCGAAGCTCACCCCCCTATTAGGGAGACCGGGCCATCGGGACTAATCGGGCCGAATATGTACCATAGGGGGGTATCGGGTGTACCATAGGGGGGTATCAAGGACCTACGAGGAAGACAGCGCGATGACGGATGTCAGTGCAACCGACGTCAGTTCGACCGAGGCGAGTGCAGACCCGCACAGCGGTCCGCACGGCTACATGTCCAACAAGGACGCCTACCTGAAACGACTGCGCCGGATCGAGGGCCAGGCCCGCGGGCTGCAGGGCATGGTCGCGGACGACAAGTACTGCATCGACATCCTCACCCAGGTCTCGGCGATGACGAGCGCCCTGCAAGCGGTCGCTCTCGGCCTGCTCAACGACCATCTCAGCCACTGCGTGGTAGAGGCCGCCGTCAAGGGCGGCGATGAGGCCGACGCCAAGGTCAAAGAGGCCTTCGACGCCATCGCGAGGCTCGTGCGGTCCTGAGCTTCGGCTCGCCCCATTCACCATCAGGAACCAGAAAGAAGTGCATTTCATGATCGGACAGACGGACAACGACCTCGGCCTCAGCGAATACCAGGTGACGGGGATGACCTGCGCGCACTGCGTCGCGGCCGTGACGAAGGAGGTCGGCAAGCTCGCCGGCCCGGAGAACGTCTCGATCGCCCTCGTCCCGGGCGGTACCTCCGTCCTGACGGTGACCGGTGCCCCGCTCGATCGCGCGGCCGTCGCGGCGGCCATCGACGAAGCGGGTTACGAACTGGTCGCTGAGTCACGATGACCACCGAACGCGTCGACCTTCTCGTGGGCGGGATGACGTGTGCCTCCTGCGCCACCCGGATCGAAAAGAAGCTCAACCGGATGCCCGGAGTCGAGGCATCCGTCAACTACGCCACGGAGAAGGCGAGCGTCTCCCTCCCCGAGGGCACCACCGTCGATCAGGCCATCGCCGTGATCGAGGACACCGGCTATACCGCCGAGAGGCCGAAGCCGCCAGAGCCGGCCGCGGGGACCTCCGGGGGCGTCGCCGCTCCCACCGCACAGGAACTCGAAGTCGCGAGCCTGCGCCACCGCCTCCTCGTCTCGACGGCGCTCGCGATACCGGTCGCCGCCCTGTCGATGATTCCCGCCCTGCAGTTCACCAACTGGCAGTGGCTCGCCCTCACCCTGGCCGCGCCCGTCGCCGTCTGGGGTGCCTGGCCGTTCCACCGCGCCATGTGGACGAACCTCCGGCACGGCGCCACGACCATGGACACCCTGATCAGCATGGGCATCATCGCCTCGCTCGGCTGGTCGCTCTACGCACTCTTCTTCGGCACTGCCGGCATGCCGGGCATGCGGATGACCTTCAGTCTCACCGCCTCGGCCGGCGGGGGAGCGAACGAAATCTACCTCGAGGTCGCATCCGCGGTCACGGTCTTCCTCCTCGCCGGCCGGTACTTCGAGGCGCGAGCGAAGAAACAGTCAGGGGCGGCCCTCACCGCCCTGCTCGAACTGGGCGCCAAGGAGACCGCCGTGCTCCGTGACGGCGTCGAGGTCATCGTGCCGACATCAGCCCTTGTCGTCGGCGACCTGTTCGTCGTGCGGCCCGGCGAGAAGATCTCCACGGATGGCGTCGTCGTCGAGGGCGTGTCCGCGATCGACGCGAGCATGCTCACCGGCGAAGCCGTGCCCGTCGAGGTCGGTCCCGGCGCGGTCGTCGTCGGGGCGACCCTCAACTCGGGCGGCCGGCTCGTGGTCAGGGCGACCCGGATCGGTGCCGACACCGAACTCGCCCAGCTCGGGCGCCTCGTCGAACAGGCCCAGACCGGCAAGGCCGAGGTACAGCGCCTCGCCGACCGGGTCTCCGGGGTGTTCGTACCGATCGTGCTCGGCCTGTCCCTCGCGACCCTCGTGGTCTGGCTCCTCGTCGGGGCAGCTCCCGTCGTCGCCTTCACCGCCGCCGTCGCGACCCTCATCATCGCCTGCCCGTGCGCGCTCGGCCTGGCCACCCCGACCGCCCTGCTCGTCGGCACCGGCCGCGGCGCGCAGCTCGGCATTCTGATCAAGGGCCCGCAGGTGCTCGAATCGACCCGTCGCGTCGACACCATCGTGCTCGACAAGACCGGCACCGTGACCACCGGGCGGATGTCCCTGGTCCAGGCGGTCCCCGTCTCCGGGCTCGAGGCCGCCGAGTTGCTCCGGTTCGCCGGGGCCGCAGAGGCCGGCTCCGAACACCCGATCGCGAAGTCCATCGTGACCGGGGCCAGGGATCTCGTCGGCGCTCTCCCCGCGGCCGAATCGTTCGCCTCCGCGGACGGCCTCGGCGTGCAGGCCGTCGTCGACGGTCGCCTCGTCGCCGTCGGTCGTCCGCGCTGGCTCACCGAGCAGTGGGGCATCGTCTTCCCGCCCGATCTCGTGGCTGCGCTCACCGCGGGCGAGGGCAGGGGCGAGACCCCGGTCGCTGTGGCCTGGGACGGACAGGCTCGCGGCATCCTCACGGTCGCCGACACCGTCAAGGACACGAGCGCCGCCGCGATCGCCGAATTCCGCCGCCTCGGCCTGACCCCGGTGCTCCTGACCGGAGACAACGAGACCGTCGCCCGCAACGTCGGAACCCTGGTCGGCATCGACGATGTGCGCGCCGGCGTGCTTCCGGCCGAGAAGGCCGAGGTCATCCGCGCGTTGCAGGCCGAGGGCAGGGTCGTGGCCATGGTCGGCGACGGCGTGAACGACGCCGTCGCGCTCGCCACCGCCGACCTCGGCATCGCGATGGGAACCGGCACCGACGTCGCGATCGAAGCGAGCGACCTCACCCTCATCCGCAGCGACCTCATCGCGGCAGCGGATGCGATCCGGCTGTCCCGTCGCACGCTCGGTACGATCAAGGCGAACCTGTTCTGGGCCTTCGCCTACAACGTGGCTGCGATTCCACTCGCCATGCTCGGGCTGCTCAATCCGCTGATCGCGGGAGCCGCGATGGCATTGTCCTCGGTCTTCGTGGTGAGTAACAGCCTCCGGCTCCGCGGTTTCCGCGGACTGGCGCTACCGGCTGCCGCCCCTCGCACCCCCACGGGTGTGGCGAGTAGCGTGACGGCATAACGAAGGAGAACAGCATGATGTGGGGCAACGGGTACGGCATGCACTTCGTGTGGTGGATCTGGCCGGTCGGGCTCGTCCTGATCCTCGGCGTGGTCCTGCTGACCATCGTCACCATCCGGATCTTCAGCGGTGGGCCCGGCGTGAGTGGACCGCAGGCCGGCCCTCCTCCCGGGCCGGGCGCCACCGGACGCAGCGCGGCACGCCTCGTCCTGGACGAACGCTTCGCGCGGGGCGAGCTCGACGCCGAGGAATACCGGCACCGGGTTCAGGTCCTCGGCGAGTAGCCGACTCCGGTTCAGGCTCTGACGTCACAGTCGCCGCCGCGCCCGTTTCGTCCGGCCGCCACCGCCGTTTCGGGCGCGGGCTGCCGATTCGGTAGCGGCGAAGACCCGGCGCATGGACCTGCACGTGTCCCGAGCCTGCCAGGCGCCTAGGCTGGTGCCGTGGACAGTGACTCGGCTTCTGACGCCGCCCAGGCAGCACAGCACAGCGGCCCGCTGCGGGTGCTGGCGCGGCTGGGCTTTGCCGCCAACGGGCTGTTGCATCTTCTGATCGCGGGCATCGCCATTGCGATCGCGCTGGGAGCCGGTCGCGACAGCGCAGACCAGTCCGGCGCCCTCGGCCAGATCGCAGCGAGTCCTGGGGGTCTGTTCGTGCTCTGGGTCATCGTCGTCGGAATGTCGGCCCTCGGGCTTTGGCTGCTCCTCGGCGCGTTCCTGCTGAAGGGCTCTGACCCCAAGCGCGTGTGGACGCATCGGCTGGTCGAGATCAGCAAGGCCGTCGTCTATCTCGCGCTGGCCGTCACGGCCGCCGTCTTCGCGGCCGGCGGCAGCACGAGTTCTTCCGGCAGCGCGCAGGACGCGAGCGCGACCCTGCTCGCGACGCCCGGCGGAGTGGTGCTGCTCCTGGCGGGAGGTCTGGCCCTGCTCGGCATCGGCGTGTACTTCGTGCAGAAGGGCGCCCGCAAGAAGTTCACCGAGGACCTCTCGGTGCCCGATGGATCGGCCGGGACCGTCGTCGTGGTCCTCGGCGTGGTGGGGTACATCGCCAAGGGCATCGTGCTCGGCGTCGTAGCGATTCTGATCGTGCTGGCAGCCCTGACCGTAGATCCGAGCAAATCGACGGGGCTCGACGGTGCGCTCAAGGCCCTTGCGGCTCTCCCGTCGGGCGGGCTCATCCTGGGCGGAATCGGCGTCGGCCTGGTCATGTACGGCGTGTACTGCTTCGCGCGGGCCTGGCGCGCCCGCTTTTAGCCGTCGCCGCGCCCGTTTCGGCAGGCCGCCACCGCCGTTTCGGGCGCGGGCTGCCGATTCGGTAGCGGCGGCGATCCCGAGCCCGAGCCTCGTGTCGCGCGGTGGAGGGGAGCGCTTCGCGGGATGATGTCCCCATGCCGAACACGGAAAACGCGCCCTGGGTAAAGAACTACCAACCGGGGGTTCCTGCCGAAATCGACCTTCCGACGGAGTCGCTCGTCGCGATGCTCGAACACTCCGTCGCCGAGGCGGGCGACCACCCCGCCCTCGAGTTCTTCGGGCGGAGGACGACGTACGCCGAGCTCGGCGAGCAGGTCGACCGCGCGGCGGAGGGCCTCCGCCACCTCGGCGTCCGGGCCGGCGACCGGGTCGCGCTCCTGCTGCCGAACTGCCCGCAACACGTCGTCGCGTTCTACGCGGTGCTGCGCCTCGGCGCGGTCGTGGTCGAGCACAACCCGCTCTACACCTCCCGTGAACTCCGCCACCAGTTCGAGGACCACCAGGCCCGCATCGTGATCGCCTGGGACAAGACGGTTGCGGCCATCCGTGCCTTCCCCGCCGACATCGAGATCGACCACATCGTCTCGGTCAACCTGCTGATGGCGTTCCCGACGATCAAGCGCCTCGCCCTCTACCTGCCCGTCAAGAGCCTGCGCGAGTCCCGCGAGGCGCTCACCGGCTCCGCGCCGGGCACGATCGCCTGGAAGGAACTGCTCACGCACGGTCGCATCGATCCGGAGCACCCGCATCCGTCGGTCAACGACCTCGCCGCCATTCAGTACACGTCAGGGACCACCGGGCGCCCCAAGGGCGCGATGCTCACCCACTTCAACCTCTATTCGAACGCGCTCCAGGGCGAGGCGTGGATGCACGGCGCCGAGTACCGCAAAGAGATCTTCTACGCGATCCTGCCGATGTTCCACGCCTTCGGCATGACGCTCTACCTGACCTATGGCATCCGCAAGCAGGCCCTGCTCGTACTGTTCCCCAAGTTCGAGCCCGGCCTAATCCTCGCCGCGATGAAGAAGTCACCCGCCACCGTCTACTGCGCCGTTCCGCCGATCTACGAGCGCACCGCACGGGCAGCGCAGGAACAGGGCGTCTCGCTGCGCTCCTGCAAGTACTGCATCTCCGGGGCGATGAACCTGCCCGCGCACGTCGTCGAACTCTGGGAATCGGTCTCCGGCGGGCTCCTCGTCGAGGGCTACGGGATGACCGAATCCTCCCCGGTCGCCCTCGGCAACCCGTTCTACTCCACTCGCCGTCCCGGCACGATCGGGGTGCCGTTCCCCTCGACCCTGATGAAGGTCGTCGACCTCGACGACCCGAGCATCGAAGTGGCCCAGGGAGAGCCGGGGGAGCTGCTGCTCAAGGGCCCGCAGGTCTTCCAGGGCTACTGGAACAACCCCGAGGAAACCAAGAAGGCGCTCCTGCCGGGAGGCTGGCTCCGCACCGGCGACATCGTCACCGTCGACGCGGATGGCTTCACGACCATCGTCGACCGGGCCAAGGAGCTCGTCATCACCGGAGGGTTCAACGTCTCACCCACCGAGGTGGAGACGGCGCTGCGCCTGCACGCCTCCGTCAAGGACGCCGCGGTCTTCGGCAAGCCGCTCGAGCGCGGCGGGGAGATGGTCGTCGCGGCCGTGGAGCTCGAGCCCGGCACGACGCTCGACCAGGAGGCCCTGCGCGCACACTGCCGCGAACTGCTCGCCGCATACAAGATCCCGCGCCGCATCGTGCAGATCGACGACATGCCCCGGTCGATGCTCGGCAAGATCCTGCGCAGGCAGGTGCGCGAGCAGGTGCTGCCGCTGCTCTGAGGGGGACCGTGCTCGCCGCTGACTTTGTTGTTTTCGAGAACAAAAGCGGGCCGCGCGGTTTAGGATTGATCGCGTGGACCTCACCGAACGACCGACCCCCGATCCCGACCGCTCCGAATTCGACAAGATGGTCGCGGGGGACTGGTATCGCTACCGGTCCGGCCCTGAACTCGCCGAAATGACGAACAGCACCCAGCGCACCTGCCGGCGCATCACGGCCCTCTACGACGAGGACAGGGACGCCGCATACGCCTTACTGACGGGCATGCTCGGTACGGCGGGGGAGAACCTCGACTTCCGGCCGCCGATGTACCTCGACTACGGCTCCCGCCTGCACATCGGCAGGGATACCTTCATCAACGGTGACTTCCTCACCCTGGGCGGCGGTGAGATCACGATCGGGAACAACGTGCTGATCGGGCCGAGCGCCCGGCTCTACACGCCGATCCACGCGCTCGACGTCGACGAGCGACGCGCGGGCTACGAGCGCGTGCTGCCGATCCACATCGGCAACGATGTCTGGCTCGGCGGCAACGTCGTCGTGTGCCCCGGGGTCACGATCGGTGACGGCAGCGTGATCGGGGCCGGGTCCGTCGTCACCAAAGACGTGCCGGCCGGGGTCATCGCCGTCGGCAACCCGGCCAGGGTCGTACGCACGATCGGCGAGCCGGAGTAGGACGCGAGCGAAGCCGGGTAGAGCGGCACTCTGCCGAGCGGAGCCCGGCCGCGTGCAGCGGATGCTGCGGCTCAGGTACCGAGGTACCGTCCGGGCCGGTGGTTGAGCGCGAGCACGAGGTTGAGCACGATCGCGCCCGCTGCCGAGAGGGCGACGTTCACGGGTGAGACGACCGTGATCGCAGCGACGACGACGGTCACGTCGAACACCATCTGCACATACCCGGCACGCCAGCCGAGACGCTCCTGCAACAGCAGGGCGAGGATGTTGAACCCGCCCAGGCTCGCCTTGTGACGGAACAAGACGATGAGCCCGACCCCGATCACGAGGTTGCCGAACAGCACGCCATAGACCGGATTGAGGTGCTCGATCCCGAGGGCATACGGGTGCAGGGACGAGAACGCGGAGACGAGCGCGACCGCGACGACGGTGCGCAGCGTGAAGTTCCAGCCCTTCTTCCACAGGGCGAGGGCGAAGAACGGCACGTTGATCGCGAAGAAGAACACCCCGAAGGGAACGGGAACGGCGTAACTCAGCAGGAGCGCGAGTCCCGCCGTACCGCCGGTCACCGCCGCGCTCGCCTTGAGCAGGAACAGCCCGAACGAGGCGAGGAGGGTGCCGGTGAGGATTCCGAGAACGTCCTCCACGGCCGAATGGCGCGGGGCGACATCCGTGTTGAGTGTTCTGGGCTCGGCGGCCACGGGAGTTTTCGGCATTCTGCAAGTCTGCACGATGGTGCGGGTATCGTTTCGCACCCCCGCGTGGTTGCCCACAGTATGACTGTTTCGCTGTCCATTCTTGACCTCGCCCCGATCGCACCCGGGCAGACCGCTCGGGAGAGCTTCGCGGGAAGCGTGCGACTCGCGCAGACCGCCGAGAAGCATGGCTACACCCGCGTCTGGTACGCCGAACACCACAACATGCCGACGATCGCGTCCTCGGCCACGAGCGTCCTCATCGGCCACGTCGCGGGCCAGACCTCGACCATCCGGCTCGGCGCGGGCGGCGTGATGCTGCCCAACCACTCTCCGCTCACCATCGCCGAACAGTTCGGCACCCTGGCCGAGCTCTACCCCGGGCGGATCGACCTGGGCCTCGGCCGCGCCCCCGGCAGCGACCAGACCACCGCACGGGCGATGCGCCGCGACCCCCGCGCCTCCGACCAGTTCCCCGAAGACGTGATGGAGTTGCAGGCCTACCTCCGCGGCGAGTCGATCGTGCCCGGGGTGCGGGCTATTCCCGGCGCCGGCACGAACGTCCCGCTCTACATCCTCGGCTCCTCGCTGTTCGGGGCAGGCCTCGCCGCCGCGCTCGGCCTGCCGTACGCCTTCGCCTCCCACTTCGCGCCGGACGCCCTGCATGAGGCCATCGCGCTGTACCGTCGCGACTTCACTCCCTCGGCGCAGCTCGCCGAACCGCACGTGATCGTGGGTGTCAACGTGATCGCCGCAGACGACCGGGCGGATGCCATCGGGCAGTTCGAGGAGACCCGCCGCAACCGGGTGCGCGGCATGCTCACCCGCGGTCCGGCGTCGCCGGAGTACACCGACCAGCAGGTCGACGCCTTCCTGACTACGGCGGAAGGGCAGCGGATCGCGAACATGATGCGCTACTCCGCCGTCGGCGATCCCACCGACGTGCGGGTCTTCCTCGACGATTTCGTCGCCTCGACCCAGGCCGACGAACTGATCATCGCCCATGCCTCGCGGGACATCGAGGCGCGCCTGCACTCGGTCGAGCTGACCGCCGGAGCGATGAACGGCGCGACCGTCTGACGATCCCGGCGCCGTCGGTTCTCCGTAGGCGACGGCCCGGAAGGTCCTCCTAAGAGGGGACTATCCGATTCCGGCAGGCGGTGGAGTTAATGTCGGCCACGAGTCACAAGGTTCCACGAGCTGCCCGGGGTCACCGGCAGCCCCGGCCGACTGTCGTGAGAGCCGGAGATCTGATGTCGCACCACGCAGTAGAAACCACCCGCCGCCGCACTCCCGCTGTCGCGTCCCTGTCCCTTCGCCTGATTTCCCGGGACGACGCGATCAGGACGATCCCCCTCATCGTCGTACGGTGTGAGGATGACAGCCTGCAGGAGATCCGGTTCCGCGACCAGGTGATCGGTTTCATCCGCCGGGACGAGCCGTTGTTCCGCGCGCTCAGCGGCACCCAGCTCGACGGCGCGTGTGAACGCGGACACTCCCTGCTCTGGGACAAGGCGGCGGCCCTCCTCGTCGACGCGAGCGGCCTGCTCCCGGCCTGATCCCACCGCCTGTCGGCGGGGCTCGACCTTTCGTGGTGCGCCACGCGCCGCAAGGGAGCGTACCGTGGGGGGAGACCCGATCGATTTTCGATCGTGGGTAGACGCAGGGCATTACTTGACTTCACCAGCGGATCTTTTCCCGCCGACCACCCCGATTCCGGTGAACGAAGGCCCCCGCCCGTGGCGCCAGACCCTCGATTCCCTGAGCGTCCCGAACTTCCGCCTGTTCACCGCATCCAACGCGGTGGCCATGACCGGCACCTGGATGCAGCGCATCGCCCAGGACTGGCTCGTGCTGCAACTGACCGGCAGCGTCGCAGCCGTCGGGGTGACCGTCACGATGCAGTTCGCGCCGATGCTCGCCTTCGGCCTCTTCGGCGGCGTGATCGTCGACCGCTATTCGAAGCGGATGCTGCTCATGCTCACCCAGTCGGCTGCCGCCCTGCTCAGTGCGGTCCTCGCGGTGCTCACCCTCACCAACACCGTGCAGGTGTGGCAGGTCTGGGCGATCGCCTTCCTGGTCGGACTCGTCACCGTGATCGACAACCCCACCCGCCAGGTCTTCGTGAACGAGATCGTCGGTCCGCGCTACCTCCGTAACGCGATCACCGTGAACTCGACGGTCTTCCAACTGGGCGCGCTGATCGGGCCGGCCATCAGCGGAGTCCTGATCGTCGCGGTCGGGTCTGGCTGGTCATTCGGTATCAACGCCGCAGCATGCCTGCTGACCGTCCTCGCCCTGACCCGGCTCGACGCCTCGGCGCTCTACCGCACGCCGACGGCGCCGCGGCAGAAGGGGCAGCTCGTCGAGGGCCTCCGCTACGTGGTCTCGAAGCCGACCATCCTCTGGCCGATCGTGATGCTCGCGTTCCTCTCCGTCTTCTCCCTCAACATGCCGGTGCTCCTCGCCGCATACGCCGACCACGTCTACAAGGTAGGTGCAGGCGGCTACGGCCTGTTCAACACCCTGATCGCCGTCGGCGCGGTCGCGGGCGCGCTCGCCTCGACCCGTCGGGCCAACATCCGCTTGCGCACGGTCATCGTCAGCGGCGGAGTCTGGGCACTGATCCAGGCGAGTTCCGGCCTGATGCCCACGGAGATCACCTTCGGGGCCGCTCTCATCGTCACGGGCGTCGCCAACCAGTTCTTCTTCACGGCGGGCAACCCCCTCGTGCAGATGTCCTCCAACGTGCGGGTGCGCGGGCGCGTCATGTCGGTCTGGGTGCTCGTGCTGCTCGGCGGCCAGGCGATCGGAGGACCCCTGATGGGCTGGATCGTCGAGTCATTCGGCCCGGACACCGGGATGCTCGTATCCGGCCTCGTTCCCGCGCTCGCCGCGGTGGTCATCGCCCTGATCCTCGCGCACCGCAATGAGCTGCACCTGACCGTGCGCCTCCGTAGGCGCGGACGGCCGGGGGAGCACTGGGGCGGCTCCACCCTCAGTCCCTGACCGGGCCCCGGGATCGGCCCTGCGCCGGCCCGGACGACCGGCCCACTGCACAGAACCGATCCTCCCGCCCGTTACGGTTGAAGGGGTCCGGGAAGGGAACTGCCACTGTGAGCGAAATTGCGGGTGAACTGGCGCGCGTGCGCGAGGCCTTCGACAAACCCACGCTGCGCTTGCTCGATCGCAAGTGGGCGCCGTTTGTCCTCGCCGTCTTCAAATCGGCGTTCAGCCGCGACCGGCGGAGCGTGCAGGCCGACCGCCTGCACTCGCAGGTCGACGCCTACCTCGCCGACCTCCGGTCCGTCGGGAGCGAGGTGCCCGGCAAGAACGGCCGCGCCCTCTGCGTGCAATGGATGAACGACCTGTGGCTCTACCGCGAGACCGGGGAGAACGGTGAGGAGCAGTACTCGCTCACCTCGCACGCCCTCGAAGCGCTCCTCCTCGTCGACAGCCTCTCCCGGGACCGCGCCCTGATCAGCGAGTCCCGCCTCACCACAATCGTCGACAGCGTCCGCCACCGCGCGACCCAGGCCAACCCGGACCGGGACGAGCGGATCCGCAGGCTCGACCAGCAGATTGCGGAGAACACCGCGGAACGCGACCGCCTGCAGGGCGGCGGCGAGATCGCCACCGCCTCCGACGAGCAGATGCACGAGGGATACGCGAACCTCGTCGACCTGATCATGCAACTCCCGAGCGACTTCAAACGCGTCGAGGAATCGGTCGCGGCCATGCACCGCCAGATCGTGAGCGACTTCCGCGGTGAGGAGCGCCCCATCGGCGAGGTCCTCGACGAATACCTCGCCAAGACGGATGCCCTGATGTCGGCGACCGCGGAAGGCCGCGCCTTCGAGGGCGCCTTCACACTGCTGCGCAATGACGCGCTGCTCTCCGATGTCAAGAACGACCTCGAGGCGATCCTCGACCACCCCTTCGCCGCCAAGCTGACCACCGCGGAGCGACGCACCTTCCTCGGCACCGTCGGGTTGATCCGCAAGGGCATCGACGACGTGCTGACCCAGCGGAACGGCCTCACGACCACCCTCCGCGAGCACATCGTCAACCACGACGTGGTCAAGGACCGCGAACTCGAACGACTGCTTCGGGAAATCAACAAGGAACTCGCGATCTGGATGGAGACCGCGGGACCCCGGTCGACGGTGACCGCGGAACTCATGCCCGGCATCCTCGACGTGGAACACCTCCGCGAACGGTTCTACGATCCGCTGGGTCACCGGCCGCCACCGGACCTCGAGGACGTGTCGGAGTACGCCCCCGAGCCGCCGAGCCTCGACGAGATGCGCCGGCAGGGCGGACCGATGCTCGAACGGATGCGGGACGCCCTCGTGACGTTCCGCGGGACAGACGGCGCGGCATCCGTCGGAGCGGCCTTCAACGGCCTCGAACCCGCCCTGCGACGCCCGGTCGAGATCCTCGGCATGCTGCAGATCGCGACCCAGGTCGATGCGCTCAGCCGCGCACAGCAGGTGGAGAGCTTCGAGACCGTGCGGCCCGACGGCAGCCGGCGCACCTTCACGGTTCCCCGGATCATCCTGAACGACGACGAAACCGCGGCCCTGGCCGCCCTGAACTATGGAACCGATCATGACTGACGAGTGGACAGACGACCTCGACCGCGACGACCTCGACCGCGACGACCTCGACCGCGATGACCTCGACCGCGACGACGACGGCGTGGACGGTGACTCCGGCGCCGGGATCGACGCCGCCATCGACGATGAGCCCGCAAGTTTCTCCCTCTTCGAGGGCGACGAGGGCGGCCTCACCGTGGAACAGCGCCGCACCCTCGTGCTCCTGATGAAGCACCGCTATATCTCCGCCGCGCTGCAGCCAGCGGAATGGCGCACCCTGCTCGACTCGCAGAGGCTGCTCAAATCACGCCTCAACGACATGTTCCTCGACCTGCACATCGACCTGCACTATCAGGTCGCGTTCAAACGGCAGGCCGTCTCCGAGGCGGGCGAGCGCTTCCCGACCCTCCTGCACGACGTCGCGTACACGCGCGAGGAGACGATCCTGCTCGTGCTGCTGCGCCAGCGGTTCCGCAGCGAGCGTGCCAACGGCCAGGACATCGTCCTCGTCGATCGCGACAACCTCGTGGAGAACGTCGCGCACTTCCGCCCCGAGTTCTCGACGGACCGGTACGGCGATGCCCGCAAGGCGAGCGCCGCCGTCGACAGCCTCGCCAAGGCGCGGGTGCTGCTCAAGACGAGCGATCCGGACCGTTTCCGCATCTCGGCCGTGATCGAGGTGCTGCTTCCACTCGAACGGCTCGCCGAACTGCACGAATGGCTCGTCGAGCAGAACGCAGCGGATGCCCCCGCCGAGGTCGCGCCTGCGCCCGATGAGCTGGACCCCGAACTGGAGGCGATCTCATGAGCGATTCCCCGCTCTTCTACATCGACGGATCCACGGAGGGCACGACGCAGTGGCGCGCCGAACTGTTCCAGATGGTCAACTGGGGAGGCTTCCAGGGCCACCACGAGATCACCTTCGCCCCCTCGGCGACCCTGCTCTCCGGCGCGTCCGGAACCGGTAAGAGCAGCCTGCTCGACGCCTACCTCGCCTTGATGATGCCCTCGGACACCCCGTTCAACGGCGCCTCCAACGACGCGGGGTCCGGCAGGGCCCGGAGTCTCGACCAGCGCAACCTGATGACCTACCTCAGGGGCAAGACCGACTCCAACCGTGAGGCCGGAACCGGGGAGATGCAGGACCAGGTCCTCCGCGGCGCGCACGACGCGACCTGGGGCGCGGTCGCGATGACTTTCGTCGACGACAACGGCCGCCGGTTCACCGTGCTGCGCGCCTATTTCGTGCCGCGGGGCGCGACCCGGTTCGCGGACATCACGATGAAGATGGCCACCCAGGACGGCCGCCTCGACCTGCGCGACCTCGCCGACGTCACCGAGGCGCGCTTCGACAAGCGAGCGCTCCGGACCCGGTTCCCCGAACTGGATGTCTTCGACACCTACGCGGCGTTCGCCCAGACCCTCTACACCCGGCTCGGAATCGGCGCCAACGGCGAGGGCGGCAAGGCGCTGCGGCTCCTCGCGCGGATCCAGGCCGGACAGCAGGTCAAGACGGTCGACGGACTCTACAAGTCGATGGTCCTTGAAGAGCCGGCCACCTACGCGGCGGCCGACAAGGCCGTCGATCACTTCGAGGACCTCGAAAGGTCCTATGGGGCCATGCTGACCGAGGCCCAGAAGGCGAAGGTCCTCGAACGGATCCCCGACCTGCACCGGGAGTACGAGACCGCGGCGGAGAAGGCCGACCTGATCGACACCTTCGGGGTCCATCGCACCGGTGACACCCCGTTCGTGCTCTGGCAGCTCCTCACCGAGCAGGGACTGCTCGAGGGCGCCGCTGACACCAATCGCATCCGTCGCCGTGACAACCAGGTCGAGCTCACCCGTGCCAGGAACGCCGAGACCGAGCTCAAGTCCCGCGTCGCCGAGGTCCAGCACCAGCAGCGCGACAACGGCGGTGACGTGCTCGTCAGCCTGCGGAACGAGATCGGCCTGCTGCGAGACCAGCGCGACGACGTTGCCGCCGAGCGCGCGAAGTTCGACGACCGCACCAAGACCCTCGAGCCGTTCACCGGTTCCGCCGCCGAATTCACCCTCGTGCAGAACGACGCGGAACGCTTCCTCACCGGGTTCTCCGGGGCGGAGCGTGACCTCGAGGCCGAGCGCACGACCCTGCAGCGGAACGCCTTCCCCGTCGAGGAACAGCTCAGGACCCTGGGCCAGGAGCACGACTTCCTCGCGGGACGCGAGAACCTGGTTCCCCAGCACCTGCACAATGCCCGGCTGATGATCGCGGAAGCCTCGGGGATCCCCGCGGAGGAGCTGCCCTTCGTCGCCGAACTCGTCGACCTCGCCTCCGGCGAGGAGGCCTGGCGCCAGGCCGCCGAGGTCACCCTGTCGTCCGTGGTGCGCGTCATGCTCGTCGACGAGACGCGGTTGCGCGCGCTCAGCGCCGCGATCGATCCGTTGCAGATTCCCGTGCGCATCCACTTCGAAGGCGTCGCACTCCGGGCGCACCGGCCCCGCACCGGCGACCCCCGCTTCGTGTCCGGCAAGCTCGTTTACCAGGATTCGCCCTTCAGCGGCTGGGTCCAGGACCGGGTCAGCGCGCCGAGCCTCGACGCGCTCTGCGTCGCGGACCCCACCGACCTGGCCGGAGACGGCCCGCGGGTCACCCCGACCGGGCAGACCCGCAATGGCAAGCGCGGGGCACACGGCTGGAACAAGGGCCAGGCGCCGATCATCGGCTTCTCGAACACCGGTCGCCTCGCCGAGATCGTGGCAGAACGCGCCCAGCTGACCGGCGCGGCCGAGGCATTCGCCCGGGATGCCGCCGAAGTGGGAAACCGCATCGCCGACCTCCGCCGCAGGCGAGGCGCCCACCAGTACGTCGTCGACACCACCTGGCTATCGATCGATGTGGCCGGCGCCGAGGTCAGGATCGCGGAGAAGGAAGCCGAATCGGATCGTGTCCTCGCGGGCAGCGACATCCTTCGTGCCCTCAAAGCCGAGGAGGAACGCTTCTCCTCCGAGCTCGAGACCGCCCAGAAGCTCAAGCACTCGGCCGACGGGACGGCCGAGCGTCTTGCCGCGGAGCAGGCGCGGATCGTCGACCGTCAGGACGCCGTCTCCGGCATGCTCGACCGGATCGAACGTGACCGGACGGCCACCCTCTCCGAGGAGCACTCCGCGCACCTCACCGAACAATTCGCCCTCGTCGGAGACCAGGGCGACCTGGCGGCGCTCGAGGGCGGCGTGCGACGGCTGCGCGAGCGCCTCACCGAGCAGTCCGCGCACGACAGGGAGAGCGCCGCGAGCGCCCGGGACTCGCTGGTGCGCATCTTCGAAACGTTCCAGGGCCGGTGGCCCGACCCGAACATCGGCACCTCGCTCGAGTCATACACGAGCTATCGCGACATCCTCGATGCTGTGTACACGCTCGGCCTGCACGAGCGGCGCCAGGAATGGAAGCGTCGGCTGTCTGCGTGGAGCGGGCAGGACCTCGTGCCGCTCACCGCGGCGTTCAACACCGCCATCGAGGAGATCGAGGACCGGCTCCGGCCGATCAACGAGATCCTCGCGACCCTGCCTTTCGGGGCCGGTCGAGACCGCCTGAAGATCGCACTGCGCCGCCTGCACCGCGACGACGCCACCGCGTTCCGCAAGGAGCTCAAGGTTCTCGCCTCCGGGTCGACGGAGGACTTCACCGACGAGGAAACCGAGGCCCGGTTCACCCGGCTGCACAACTTCATGGCCCAGATTCGCCGACCGGAGCCGGGGACGCGCACGGAGTCGCAGCGGGACCTCCTGCTCGACGTGCGGAAGCACGTGGAGATCACCGCGGTCCGTTCCACGCCCGACGGCGTCGAAGTGAGCACCTATTCCTCGCTCGGCGGCAAGAGCGGTGGAGAGTCCCAGGAGCTCGTCGCGTTCGTCGTCGGCGCGGCCCTGCGTTTCCAGCTCGGCGACGAGAGCCGCACCCGCCCGCGGTTCGCGCCGGTCTTCCTCGACGAGGGCTTCGTGAAGTCGGACTCCGAGTTCGCCGGCCGTGCCGTGGCCGCCTGGAAGGGACTCGGCTTCCAGCTCATCGTCGGCTCGCCGCTCGACAAGGTCACCGCCCTCGAACCGCACATGGAGCTCGTGCTGTCGATGACCAAGAACACCAGTACCGGCTACTCGTACATCACCCCGCTGTCGTCCCCAAATCCAGTCCCGGTAAGCTCGAACCATGGATGAAGAACAGACCGTACCGACCACTTATGTCTTGCCGAACAAGGAATTCCTCGAGATCGCCGACGGCGACACGCTTCCCGAAATCGGGGACGGAATCTACACCGGCGGCGTGGCCTACCGCGTCACCGACCTCTGGTTCATCGACGACGACGACGCGCCCCTGCCCTACGGCTTCAACGTGTTCCTGACCGAGGCACCCAAGGCCGGCAACACCCTCCGCGAGTTCGACCCGATCTTCTTCGCGTAGGTCTTCTTAGCGAAGGTCTGCTTCGCGCAGGCCATCCGCCGCCCGGCCCGCTCAGGCCCGGGCGGCGAGCTCGGCCTCGAGGCGTTCGACGTCCTCCCGGTGGCACAGTTCGGTTGCGGGGGTCGAAGCCGTTGCACTCCCGGCCGCGACGCCGGCACGGAAGGCCTCTGCCGCCGTTCGGCCCTGGGCGAGTCGCAGCACGAAGGCGGCGACAAAACTGTCCCCGGCACCGACGGTGCTGATCACCGTCACCTTCGGAACGTCAGAGCGGATGACTCCGCTCGCGGAGGCGAGGACGGCTCCGGCCCCACCGAGGGTCAGGGCCACGTGCTCGGCCGCACCGGAGGCGACGAGCCGCGCCGCGGCATCCGCCTGGCTCTCCGGCGTATCGAGCGTCACGCCAGCGTATGTCTCGAGCTCGCGCAGGCTCGGCTTGACCAGGAAGACGCCTTCGGCGAGTGCTGCGGTCAGGGCCGCTCCGGAGGCATCCACGATGCACCGTGCCCCGCTGGAGCGGGCGAGGCGGGCGACGCGCGCATAGAAGTCGTCGGGGACACCAGGCGGCAGGCTCCCGCTCGCGACGATATAGCCGCCGACCGGCATCGTGGCGGCGAGCGTGTCGAGGCACGCCGTCCACTCCGCTTCCGTGAATTCGGGCCCCTGCAGGACAAACCGGAACTGCTTGCCGGTGGCCGTTTCGTCGACGGTGAAACTCTGGCGGGTGCTCTCGTGGATGGGAACCATGACGGTTGGAAGCCCCTCGGCGGCGATCAGCTGGCGGTACGCCTCACCGGTGGGACCTCCCGCAGCGTAGAGCGAGAGGGCGGTTCCACCGAGTCGACGGATGACCCTGGCCACGTTGATGCCGCCGCCGCCCGGATCGATGCGCGTCGCGCTGCACCGCAGCTTGTGCTCACTGGTCACCTGGGCCGTCGAGGTGCTCACATCGAGGGCCGGATTGACGGTCAGGGTCAGAATCGGCGGTGTCTTCACAGTGCTCGAGGCGTCCATCTTCCCAGTCTAGGAGCCGCCGTCTCCCATCCCGAAAGCGCCGTTCGACAGGACATTGTGCGTTACTTGAGCGCCTTCGCCTTGAGCGCCTCGAACTCGGCCGCCGTGATCGAGCCGCTGTCGAGGAGTTCTTTCGCTTTCGCGATCTCGGCCGCGGGGCTCGCGGAGGACGCGACGGACCTGACGTAGTCGTCTGTGTACGCCTGAACCTGCTGTGCCCGTTCCTCCTGACGCCTGGCCATGTCCGGGCCCCGCGCGATCAGGTAGACCAGGGCGGTCAGGAACGGAACGAAGATGAGGAAGATCAGCCAGACCGCCTTGGCCCCGCCATTGAGTGTGTGGTCCCGGAAGATGTCCGCGACGATCGAGAACAACACCATGAGATAGGCGATGAACGCGAAACTCCAGAAGAAGAACCAGACGATATCCCAGAAATTCGCAAACATGAGATTCTCCTTGCCTCAGGTGCTCTTCTGTGTTCTTGCGGTGTCAGGACAGGTGGATCAGAGGAGGGCGAACCGAGCACACTGTCCGCTCCAGGGCCGGGCGAACTCGCCGGCAGCCCGACCATAGCGCGACCGGAGTTTGCCGGAAAGGGCCGTTTCGCCAGGAGTAGTTCACGTCTGGCGCGGCCGGGCAGGCCAGGCCGCCGGGCACCTTGATGCCCGCACCGAACCGGATTAGTGTCCCCACTGTCCTGATAGAGCGTTGCGGCGACGAGGTCGTGACGACGAGCGAAGGAGACACCGTGCTTGGCCCAATCGAAGTGCTCGTGGTTGCGTTCCCGGGAAACAAATTCAACGGACAGATAGTTCCAGCGCTTTCCGATCTCGTCGACTCGAACACGATCAGCATCATCGATGCGCTGCTCGTCTCGAAGGATGAAACCGGCGAAGTCAGTCTCGTGGAGTTCGACGAACTCGGCGTGACCGAGGATGCGGCCGTGTCGGCCCTCGCCGCTCTCTTCGAGGGAGTCGACGGACTCCTCTCGGACGACGACGTCGACGAGTTGTCTGCCGACCTCGAGAACAACAGCTCGGCGGCAATCCTCGTCTTCGAGCACACCTGGTTCAAGCCGTTGCGTGACGCGATCGTTGACTCCGGAGGAGTCCTGCTCGAAGACGTGCACGTGCCGGATTCGGTCGTCGACGAGGTGCTCCTGGCGATGGACGCGCCCGGGGCAGACACCGACTGACAGCCACGCACCAGGACTCGGAACAGGACTCGGAACACGATGAAAGGAAGACGATGATGCGTCGAGGTGGCCGACCCGGCCTGATGGGGACAATGGCACGGACCGCCGTGATCGCAAGCACGGCTACCGCGGTCTCCGGCAACGTCAGCCGGCGCCAGCAGGCCCAGGCCCAATCCGCAGCGGGCCAGCAGGCCGCTCAGCAGCAGGCGCAGTACGCACCACCACCGCAAGCTGCGGCCGCGGAGGACGACAGCCTGTCTGCCCAAATCGAACGACTGGCGACCCTCAAGACCGCCGGCGTGATCAGCGACGCCGAGTTCTCCGCGGCCAAGGCCAAGCTCCTCGGCATCTAGGCCGGGAGCAGCCGGTGGGGCCCGAGTCCCTCGGACCCCGCCGGCACGGCACTAGTTCGTCGCCGACTTCCACGCCGCGGTCAGCTGGTCGAGCCGGGAGTCCGCACCGAGCGAGACCCCGTTGACGTTCGGCTGCTCGGCAATGATCGACGTGAGTTCGTGCACGGGGATCTGGTAGTACTGCTCGGCGATGCGCTTCTGGATGTCCGCAAGGACGGCATTCCGGGCAGTGGCATCACCGGAGGCGAGCTGCTTCTGGAGCAGGGCCTCGAGGGTCGGATCGCTGATCCGGAGGGTGTTGCTGGCCGCGCTCGAGAAGGTCGTGCGCAGGACGTCGCCGTCGGCCCGGGAGAGGTTCTGCCAGGAGATGTCGAAATCACCGCTCTTCTGTCGTTCGAGGAAGGACGGCACGTCGCCGCCCTGAAGGGTGATCTCGATGCCGACCTTCTTGAGCTGCTGCTGGAGCAGTTCCAGGGAGGTCTGGTTGGGTCCGAAGTTGGTGATCCAGTTGACGACGAGCGAGAGCCTGGTCCCGTCCTTGGCGCGGATGCCGTCTGCTCCCGCCTTCCAACCGGCGGCGTCGAGCAGGCTGCTTGCCTTCGCGGTGTCGAAAGCGAAGTAGCTGGATTCGTCGGCCCAGCCTGGCGTGGTCTTCGCGAGGACGCTCGTGCCAACGGCGAATGTGTCGTTGAGCGCGGTATCGCGGATCTCTGCCGCGTTCGTCGCGTGGGCGATCGCCTCGCGCACGGCGATGTCGCTCACGATCGGCCGGGATACGTTGAAGTACTCGCCGAAGCTCACGCCCGGGTTGCCGCGGTCGATGAGCGGGAATCCGCTCGCGGCGATCGAGTCGACGTCGACCGGCTGCACTCCGCCGATGACATCCACCTGGCCGGAGGTCAGGCTGCCGGTGCGTACGGCAGGTTCCGGCACGACCTGGAAGGTGACCGTGTCGAGGTACGCCTCGCCGGTGGCGCCGACGGCTTCGGGGCTCCAGGCGTAGCCGGTGCGCTTGGCGAGTTTCGTGGCGACGTTCTTCGTGTAGCTCGCGAGCACGAACGGACCCGTGCCGACGACGGCCTTTCCGGTAGCCCGGTCGTCGTACGGGGTCGCGATCGTCGACGCGCCGACGATCCCGAGGGCGACGGACGCCGTCGAGTTCGGGAACGCGGCGTTCGGTGTGGAGAAGTCCACCTCGACCGTGTGCGCATCGACGGCGACCGTCTGCCGGTAGCCGACCAAGGAGCTGACGGCCTGGCTCTTGGGGCCCGCAGCGACGATGTCGTCGAAGGTCGCCTTCACTGCAGCCGCGGTGAGCGGGGTGCCGTCGGAGAACGTGACGCCATCGCGGAGCACGAAGGTGAACGCCGTCGCGTCGGCGTTGGCGGTCCAGCTCGTGGCGAGCCAGGGTTCGAGGTCGTTCGTCTTCGGGTTCTGATACAGGAGTGAGTCGACAAGCTGACGGGTGACATACAGGGTGTCGTTGCCCGAACCCGTCCCCGAGGGGTTGAGCGAGATCGGGTCGTTTGCGATCGAGAAGGTCAGGTCTCCGCCGACAACGGGTGTCGCGGCGGTGGGGCTGGCTGTGGTGGCGGACTGTCCGTTCGCCGAGCAGGCGCTGAGCGCGATGCCGACGAAGACGGCCGTGCCGATGAGGGCGGTGCGCCCCCAGGGTCGGGTACTCATGGTGTGGTGTTCTCCTGGCTGTGAGAGATGGGTGTTCGGTCGGACGGAAAGGATTGAGTGGAAGAAAGCTGCGCGGGTCACCCGGGCTGGACCACGGGAGCCCCGGCCCCGGGGATCGCGTCGAGCAGTGCACGGGTGTACTCGTGCTGCGGGTCGGCGAAGACCGTGCCGACGTCGCCGACTTCGACGAGCTCGCCGAGGCGCATCACGCCCACTCGATGGGCGATCTGACGCACCACGGCGAGGTCGTGCGAGATGAACAGGTAGCTCAGGCCGAGCGAGTCCTGCAGGCTCGCAAGGAGGCCGAGGATCTGGGCCTGGATGGAGACGTCGAGTGCGGAGACGGGTTCGTCGAGCACGAGGAGTTCGGGGTTGAGGGCGAGGGCACGGGCGATCGCGACGCGTTGCCGCTGCCCGCCGGACAGTTCCGCCGGCCGGCGATCGAGCACGGAGGAGGGCAGCGCCACGACGTCGACGAGTTCCGCCGCACGCGTGCGCCGTTCCGTCCGGTCGCCGAGCCCGTACGCCACGAGGGGGTCGCTGATGATGGCACGGATGCTCAGCCGCGGATTCAGCGACGCGTACGGGTTCTGGTGCACGACCTGGATCCTCCGTCGCAGGTCCCGCAGTTCGCGGCCCCGGGCATCCGTCACGTCCCGCCCGTCGAAGAGCACCCGCCCGCTCGTGACGTCGTCGAGGCGGAGCGCCAACCGCGCGGTCGTCGTCTTCCCTGAACCGGATTCGCCGACGAGGGCGAACGTCTGGCCACGGGGTACCGCGAAGCTCACGTTCGCGACCGCATGGGCGACGCCACCGCCGTGCGGGAGCGCGAAGTCCTTCACCAGGTTCTCTGCGACGAGCACGGTCCTCGCGGGGGACTCGTCCGTGGCTCCGGAGGGGTCGGTGGCGAGGGGACCCTTCGACCGGTCCCGCACGGTGAACGGGTCCCCTGCGCGGCCGCCGAAGACCCGCACCCGGGTCTCCTTCGGGAGCCGGTCGAGCACCCGCTCGACGTCTCCGAGGGCGTTGAGACTCGGCGCCGCCCGGATCAGGGCCTGCGTGTACGGGTGCTTCGGCGCACCGAGCACCTCGGCGGGCGTGCCCTCCTCGACGATCACACCCTGGTTCATCACGATGATCCGGTCGGCCCGGTCGGCTGCGATGCCGAGGTCGTGGGTGATCAGGAGGACGCTCGTGCCGGTCTCCGCGGCGAGCTCGTCGATGTGGTCGAGGATCTGCCGCTGGATGGTGACGTCGAGGGCGCTCGTCGGCTCATCGGCGATGATCAGCTCGGGCCCGGCGATGATCGCGATCGCGATGAGCACCCGTTGGCGCATGCCCCCGGAGAGCTCGTGCGGGAACTGCCGGGCGTGCAGCTCCGGGTCGGGCAGTCCGGCCCGGCGGAGCGCCTCGACGGCGGCCGCCGCTGCCGTGCGCCGATCGGCGAGGCCGTGGATCACGAGCACCTCGGCGACCTGCGTGCCGATCCGGGTGACCGGGTTGAGCGAAACCGTCGGGTCCTGCGGCACGAGCCCGATGCGTCGGCCGCGAATGGCGCGCAGCTCGCCACGGCTCGCGTGGACGAGGTCGATGCCGCCGAAGCGGATGCTGCCGCGCGCGATCCGGGCGGCGGGTGCGAGCAACTGCACGACGGCGTGGGCCGTTGTCGACTTCCCAGAGCCGGATTCTCCGACGATGGCGACCTTCTCGCCGCGCTCGATCCGGAGGCTCACGGTGCGGACGGCGTCGACGACACCCGTGGGCGTTCGGTACTGCACGGCGAGGTCCTCGATCACGAGGACCGGTTCTTGTGGAGTCTGCGGGGTCATCGGACGCGCCGTCCTTCGGAGTCGAGTGCCCGGGAGAGCGCGTTGGCGGAGAGCACGGTGAGTGCGATCACGACGCCGGGCAGGGTGGTGAGCCACCAGGCGGTGGTGAGGAAGTTGCGGCCGGTGGCAATGAGCGACCCCCACTCCGGTGCGGGCGGCTGGGCGCCGTACCCGAGGAAGCTGAGGGCCGACACGGCGAGGATCGCCGTTCCGAATTCGAGGGCGGCGAGCACGAGCACCGGGCCGGCGGAGTTCGGCAGCACGTGCCGGAACAGCACGCGGGACCAGCGGTTGCCGGAGGCGAAGGCCGCCTCGATGTAGACGGCGTTCCGCACCCGGATCACTTCGGAACGCATGATCCGGGAAACCGTCGCGACGCTGCCGAGGCCGACCGCGATCGCGACATTCACGGTGCCGAAGCCGAGGACGGTGATGAGGGCGAGGGAGAGCAGCAGGCTCGGAATCGCGAGCAGCACGTCCGCGATGCGCATCACGACGTCGTCGACCCAGCGCCCTACGAAGCCGGCGAGCAGCCCGAGCACGGACCCGACGGCGAGGCCGATCCCGACCGCGATCAGGGCGGCCTGGAGGGTGAGCGCACTGCCGAAGACGACCCGGGTGTACAGGTCGCGACCGAGCTGGTCTGTGCCGAGCCAGTGTGCCGGGGACGGCCCGGTGAGCTTCTCGGCGGGGACGCCGACGAGTGGATCCTGGCTCGTGAAGAGGCCCGGTGCGACGGTGGAGACCAGGACGAGCACAATCCATACCGCGGCGAGGACGGTCCCGGGATGCTGCACCCCGGTGGCGAGGAGGCGCCTGACCCGTCCGGTGCGGCCGTCGGCGGCCGTGGGCGCCGAGGGCTCTTCGACGATCGATCCGGCTTCCCGGCTCGCCGCAGCATCCGCGAACCGGTCGGCCGACGTCGTCGCGAAGGTGTCGTCGTGCGCGGTACCCCGGCCGGTCGATGCGCGTGCGGACTCTGCAGCGAGCGCGGTTGTGTCGGTCATCGGGAGGCTCCGGCCGTTGCGGCCACGCGTACGCGGGGCAGACGCCGCTTTCGGATGACGATTCTCGGATCGAGCAGGGGGTAGACGAGGTCGACGAGCAGGTTGGTCACGACGAAGACGGCGGCGGCGAAGAGCACAATGCCCTGCACCACGGGGATGTCCTGCTGGGCGACGGCCGTGGCCGTGACCCGGCCGAGACCTGGCCTCGAGAACACGGTCTCGGTGACCACTGTCCCGGAGAGCAGCTGCCCGACGATGAGGCCCGTGACGGTCAACGCCGGCAGGGCGGCGTTCCGGAGGGCATGGCGGAGGTGAACCCGACCGGGCCCGGCTCCCTTGGCCCAGGCCGTGTCGATATAGGGTTCGCGGAGCGTCGTCACGAGGCTCTTGGAGAGCAGCTGGGCGATCGTCGCACCGGTGGGCAGGGCGAGGGTGATCGCCGGCAGCACGACGGATGCGAAACCCTGGTTTCCCACGGCGGGGAACAACGGGATCCCGAAGGAGAACCACTGGATCAGCAACAGGGCGAACCAGAAGCCGGGAACGGCGACGCCGATCGGCGGCAGCGCCAGCAGGAGCTGGCCGAGTCCGCGATGCCGGGTGAAGGTCGCGGCGAGGGCGAGCCCGCCGCCGACGAGCACGGCGAGGAGCAGGCCGAGGGCGGCGATCTGCAGCGTGGACGGGATGGCCTCGCCGATCAGCTCGGCGACCGGTCGTCCCGTCGGAAGGGACGTGCCGAGGTCGCCGCGCAACAGGGCGCCAAGATGCTCGATGTACTGGACGACGAGCGGCTTGTCGAGTCCGAACTGGGCGCGGAGGGTATCCAGCTGGGCGGCGGTCACGTCGGTCGCGTCTGGGCCGGCGAGGAGCCGGGCCGGGTCACCCGGCAGGGCGTAGAGCACCAGGAAGGAGACGGTATACGCCGCCCAGAGCACGCCGATCGCCTGCAGCAGGCGTAGTGCGATGTAGCGGGACACGTCGGTGGCTCCTTGTCGATCGGTGGGTCCGGCCGCTCTGGGCCGGACGGGAAATCACAGATTAGGCAGCCATTCCCGTCGTCCCTCTCGTTTGTTACCGCAGATTTCGCCCGTGACCTCGTGTTACTTTCCGGTGTCCCGAGGGAACGACCTCGTGCATAGCGTGGGTGTCCGCGCGGACGTTCGCGCAGAAGAAACGCAGACGAAAGGATCTTCTCGATGACATCGCCGCTCTACTTGGGAATCGCCCTCGACGGTGCCGGCTGGCACCCGTCGGCCTGGCGCGAGCCGGACGCCCGCCCCGCAGACCTGTTCCATCTCGACTACTGGGTCGCTCTTGTGCGGGCCGCGGAGGCGGCCGGCATCGACCTGGTCACGATCGAGGATTCCTTCGGCCTGCAGAGCACCGGCTTCGGCGGGATCGACCCCCGCCGCGACGAGGTGCGCGGCCGGCTCGACGCGCTCCTGCTCGCCACCGCCATCGCGCCGCACACGAGCACGATCGGTCTCATCCCGACGATCACCACGACGCACACCGAACCATTCCACGTGGCGACGGGCGTGCAGACCCTCGACTTCGTGAGTGACGGCAGGGCGGGCTGGCGCGTGCAGGTCTCCGGGCGCGCCCATGAGGCGGCGCACGTCGGCCGCCGCACTCTGCCGGCCCTCGATCCCGCCCTCGTCGCCCGGGGCACCGATCCCGCGCAGACTGCCCTGCTCGAGGACCTCTTCGGCGAAGCACGCGACACCGTCGAGGTCGCCCGCCGGCTCTGGGACAGCTGGGAGGACGACGCTGTGATCCGCGATGTGGAGACGGGCCGATTCGTCGACCGCGACAAGCTGCACTACATCGACTTCGTGGGCGACCGGTTCACCGTCAAGGGGCCGTCGATCACCCCGCGACCGCCGCAGGGCCAGCCGCTCGTCTACGCGCTCGCCCACCAGAAGGTGCCGTACGAACTCGCCGTGGCCGGGGCAGACATCGTCGGGATCACCCCGCACGACGACGCGCACCTCGTGGCCATCCTCGGGCAGCTCGACACGGCGGCCCAAGACGTGTCGCGTGGGGCGGACGAACCGCTGCGGGTCTGGACCGAGATCTCAGTTCTGATCGGAGAGACGGCGGATGCCGCCCTCGCGACCCTCGACCGGCTCAATGCCACCCACGGGGAGCCCTGGACCTCCGACACGGTCATCCTCGCCGACACCGCTGAGGCCGTCGCCGCCCAGCTCCTGCACTGGCACTCGCTCGGCATCGACGGAGTCAGGCTGCGGCCGGCGCGGCTGCCGGACGATCTCACCGCGATCACCGAGCGCGTCGTTCCGCTGCTGCGTGCAGCCGGCGTCCTCGACCGTCCGATCGGGGCGGCGACCCTCCGCGCCCGACTCGGATTCGGCCGCCCGGAGAGCCGCTATGCGAGCCCTACCGCTCCCGCGGCCCGCGCCACCGCCGCGGCAGACAGTGAAGCCGACCCCGCCGCAGACTCCACCGTAGAGCTCGACCTGACCGGAAGCATCCGCTGATGACCACGACCGCCAGTACGACCATCCACCCGACCGCCCACCCGACCGCCCGGGACGCCGCAGGGCGCCCGTTCCGGCAGGTCCACCTTGCCGCGCACTTCCCGGGGGTCAACAACACCTCGGTCTGGAGCGACGGCAAAGCCGAGAGCCAGATCGCCTTCTCCTCCTTCCGGCACTTCGCTCAGAACGCCGAGCGCGGCAAGTTCGACTTCCTCTTCCTCGCCGAGGGGCTCAGGCTGCGGGAGCAGAAGGGGCTCATCCACGACCTCGACGTCGTCGGCCGGCCCAACACCCTCGCGATCCTGGCCGGGATCGCCGCCGTGACCGAGCACATCGGACTCGTCGGAACCCTCAGCTCGACCTTCAACGAACCGTACGAACTCGCCCGGCAGCTCGCGAGCCTCGACCTGCTGAGCGGTGGGCGGGCCGGGTGGAACATCGTCACCACCTCGGACGCCTTCCACGGCGAGAACTTCCGCCGCGGTGCCTTCCTCGACCCGAAGGACCGCTACGTGCGCGCCGAGGAGTTCGTCGCGGTCGCCCGCGCGCTGTGGGACGGCTGGGCGCCCGGCGCCCCCGCCGCGAACAAGAAGACGGGGGAGTTCCTCTCCGCCGACGCGCTCACGGCGGTCGACCACCACGGTGCGCAGTTCGACGTGAGCGGGTTCGGCACCCTGCCGCGCAGCCCGCAGGGCCACCCCGTGATCGTGCAGGCCGGAGACTCGGCAGACGGCCGTGACTTCGCGTCGGCGAACGCGGAAGTGATCTTCTCCCTGCATTCCGAATTCGAGGACGGGCAGCGGTTCTTCCGCGACGTGAAGGGCCGTCTGCCGGCCGTGGGCCGCCACCCCGATTCGCTCAAGATCCTGCCGGCCGCGACCTTCATCCTCGGCGACACCGCAGCCGAGGCGCGGGAACGCTCCCGCGAAGTCGCGCTCCTGCAGGTCAGCCCCCAGACCGCGATCTCGTTCCTCGAGCAGCTCTGGGGCACCGACCTGGGCGGCTACGACCCCGATGGACCGCTGCCGGAGATCGACCCCGTCCTCGCCGACAAGGGCGTCGCCCGTGGACGGGTGCGCCATGTCGTCGACCCGGTTGCGGTGGCGAAGACCTGGCGCGGGATCGCGGAAGCCGAGGGGCTCAGTATTCGCGACCTGGTCATCCGCTTCGCCGCGAAGCACACCTTCGTCGGCACGCCGGTGCAGGTCGCCGAGCAGATCAACCGGCACGTGCAGGAGGAAGCGTCGGACGGCTTCGTCATCGTGGGCCACACGAATCCGACGGGACTCGACGAGTTCGTCGACCGGGTCATCCCCGAACTGCAGGAGCGCGGCGTCTATCGCACCGAGTACGAACCCGGTGCGACCCTGCGTGACACCCTGGGCCTCACGCCGTAGCCCCAGGAGATTCGAGCAGTCCTGGTGTCGAATTCAGGAGATCCCTGCCGCCGGGTGGGATCGGCCGCACTGGTCCGCGGACCCGTGTCGTTCACCCGGGCCGATCTCCTGAATTCGGCACCACAGAACCGACACCGCGCACACCAGGTCCTCACCGGAACGTCAACACGCGATCCAACACGGCGCCGCGACCGGGCGCTTCCGCCGCTAGCGAGCCGGGAGCAGCTCGAGGTCGAGGTCGGCCGCCGCGAGCACGTCGGCACCGGCATCGCGGAGGGCGGCCATGAAGGCGGCGTGCACGGATGCCCCGGGAACCTCGGTGCCCTCGAACTCGAAGGAGGGGGCTGCGCAGGCGTTGTGCACGACGGTGACGGCGAAGTCGAGATCGAGGGCGGCCCTGGTGGTCGCATCGATGCACATGCTGCTCATCATGCCCATGATGACGAGATGGTCGATATCCTCGTCGCGCAGCAGCTCCTCGAGGCCGGTGTCCACAAAAGCGTTGGCGGAGCCCTTGGTGAACTGGCGCTCCGAGGCAACCGGCGCTACCAGGGGATGGATTTCGACTCCCACGGTGCCGGGGACGAAGAACGTCGCATCCGCTTCGGTGGCGACGTGCTGGAAGTGCACGACGGGCGTGCCGATCTCACGCGCCGAGTCGAGTACGCTCCGGGCGACGACAGCGGCGGGTTCGCTGCCGGTGAGGGGGTACGCACCCCCGGGGAAGTAGTCCTTCTGGATATCAATGACGACAATTCCAGTGTTCACAGCTGCTCCGCTTCGTTTCCTGTGCCGAATTCCTCACACGACTCTAATTGTTACGGGCCGGATTTGTTCCGTTGCGACGCTGCCGTATTCTCGGCTCCATCCTTCCCGTCTCCTTTCCGATCCTGTCAGGACACCGTGACGCCCATATTTCCCGGAATCTCCGTCGAACTGCCCGTGCTGACCTGGGGCGACCCTGCTGCCGCGAAGAGCGCACTGCTGCTGCACGGGCTCACTTCCGCAGGCGCGGTCTGGTGGCGGGTGGCGAGCGGACTCGCCGCGGAAGGCTGGTTCGTGGTCGCCCCCGACCAGCGTGGTCACGGTCGGGCCCCCCGTACCATCTCGTATCCGCTCGAGGGATTCGTCGCCGACGCGTTGCGGCTCCGCCCGGCGCCAGGGGAGTCCTGGGACCTGGTCATCGGGCATTCGCTCGGTGGCGCCGTCGCGCTCCTCGCAGCTGCGGGCACTGACGAGTGGACCCGAAGCGTGCTCGTACTCGACCCACCGCTCACCCTCGGACCGGATTCGGTCGCGCCGCTCCTCGCCGAGACGATCGCGGAGATCACCGACCCGAGCGCGTCAAAGATCCTGGACCAGAACCCGAGCTGGCACGCAGAGGACGCGCACCAGAAGGCAGAGGCAGCCCGGCTGATCAGTCCGTTCACTGTGGAGCGCGTGCTGGGCGATACCAGCCCGTGGGATCTCGAACCGCACCTCGACGATGTCAGGGTGCCGGTCCGGCTGCTCGGTGCGGACCCCGCCTCCGGCAGTGCGTCGGTGCTTCCCGACCAGGGCGAGCGTCTTGCCGCCCGGCACGCGAACCTCAGCTACGCCTTCGTCCCAGGCGCAGGGCATTCCATCCACCGGGACTCGGCCGATCGGGTGATAGCCGAGGCCCTGCAGGCCGCGATCACGGGCGCGCGGATAACCAGTCCATGACCGCGGGACACGCCTCGAGCACGGAAATGTGACCGTCGTCCGGGCGCAGCCAGAGCTCCGCCCGGGGAAGGCGCCGGCTCAGCCAGTCGCCGTGGGACGGCGGGACCACTCGGTCTCTGCCGCCCTGGACGACGAGGCCCGGAACGTCGATCTCGGCGACGGGGAAGCCCCACGGGGCCACGAACGCGAGATCGTCGTCGATCAGGCCGTCCGGTCCGGCCGCCGAAGCCAGGCCGACGTCGGCGCCCAGGGCCGCCCACGGGCCGGCGAGGGCGTTGTAGTCCGCCTCGATGAAGCTGTCGGGATCGAATTCGACTGTCTCCTCGTAGGCCGTGCGTTCCGCCCGACCGAGCTGCGCCGCGCGGAGGGACGCTCCGTCCGTGGCCATGCCGGCGAACCAGTCGAAGCCGTCGGCGTCGAGCGGGGCCAGACTCGCGAGGCAGCCGACCGCCGAGACCCGTTCCGGCAGCAGGGCGGCGCAGGCGAGCGCGTGCGGGCCGCCGCCGGACGCACCCATCACGGCGAATCGGCCGATGCCGAGAGCGTCGGAGAGCTGTTCGACGTCGGCGGCCGCTGCGGCCACGTCACGACCCGGCAGGCCAGACGAGCCGCCGTAGCCGGGCCGCCCATACGAGAGGAGACGGATGCCGCGAGCGGCCGCCGCGGATAGCAACGGCTTGAGCAGGGCTCCCGTCTGGGGCGAACCGTGTTGCCAGAGCACGGTGAAGGCCGAGTCCAGTTCGTGGTCGGCGGCACTGTCGTGGACGCGCAGAGTGCGACCGTCGCGAAGGTGCAGGTCCTGAATGAACACCATGAAGACATCCTAGGCAGCGGGCCGGACAGGGAGCCAGGGCGGGAAACCGGACGAGCCGGGCCGGGAGACCTCTCTCTCCTGGCCCGGCTCATCCGGTCAGTGAATGGTGGCTACGCTCTCGCTACTCGCGCGGGAGTCCTGCCGGGTTCACGAGCGACTCGGTGACGCCCTCCGAGGTGAGGCCCCAGCGAGCGAGAACGTCGCCGTACTGGCCGCCCGCGATCGCCTTGTTGAGCACGATGCTGACGCCCTCGATGAGACCGTTGCCCTTCTTGGTGCCCGCCGCGATGTTCGCGTGCGCCGGGTAGCCGCCGTTGAAGGTTCCGACGAGCTTGCTCTCGCCGTTCTGGGCCGCGGCATACGCAGCGGTCGCGTTCGGTCCGAAGTTCGCATCGGCGCGCCCGGATTGCAGGGCCAGGTTCGCTGCAGCCGTGTCGTCGAAGTACTGGTACTCGACGGCGGCGAGGCCCTTGGCGATGTTCTCCTTGTCCCAGGCCTGGAGGATCTTCTCCTGGTTGGTCCCGGAGCCGACGATGACCTTGAGGCCGGCGACGTCCTTGGCCTCCTTGATCGACGAGATCTTCGAGTCGCTCTTCACGTAGAACCCAAGAAGGTCCTCGCGGTAGCTCGCGAAGTCGTAGAGGTCCTTGCGGGCCTCGGTCACCGTGACGTTCGACGTGATCAGGTCGTACTTGCCGGACTGGATGCCGAGGGGCCAGTCCGCCCACGCGGCCGGCTGCAGGTTGAGCTCGAGGCCGAGGCCGTCGGCGATGAGCTGGGCGATGTCGGTCTCGTTGCCGATCAGGGTCGTGTCATCGGTCGCGAACAGGCCCAGGGGAGCGACGTAGGGGCTGACTACGACGGTGAGCTTGCCTGCCTCGATCGGGGTGAAGCCGCTCTTCTTGATGGCGGCGATGGCTTCGGGCACCTTGTCGAGACGGATCCGGTCCTGCTTCGGGCCGAGGTTGAACGTCACCGCCGCTGCGGATGCAGTGGGAGCTGCGCCTGCGGCCTGGGCCGAGCTGTTGCCTGTGCCGGCCAGGACGGCCGCGGTGATGCCGCCTGCGACGAGTGCAACGGCGGCGATGCCTCCGATGATGACCGCGGTTTTCTTCTTAATTGCCATTGTGTGCCTCTATTTCTGTGAGTGTCTGCTTGTGAATGCTGCTGTGCAGGGTGGGGTGGTGAATGGCCCGGAACGCGCTAGAGCACGCGACCCAGGAATTCTCGGGTGCGCGGATGCTTCGGCGAACCGAAGACCCGCTCGGGGGGACCGACCTCGAGGATGTGCCCGGCATCGATGAACACGATCCGGTCGGCGACCTCACGGGCGAATCCGATCTCGTGGGTCACGATGATGAGAGTTGTGCCGAGTTTGGCCAGGTCCCGGATCACGTCGAGGACCTCGCCGACGAGCTCGGGATCGAGCGCCGACGTCGGTTCGTCGAAGAGCAGCACCTTGGGCTGCAGGGCCAGGGCGCGCGCGATCGCGACGCGCTGCTGCTGGCCACCGGAGAGCTGGCGGGGATAGGCGTCCGGCTTGTCGGCGAGGCCCACCTTGGCGAGGAGTCCGAGGGCGAGTTCGCGGGCATCCGCTTTGCCCAGCCGCCCGAGAGCGACGGGAGCGACGGCGATATTCTCCGCGGCCGTGAGGTGCGGGAACAGGTTGAAATTCTGGAAGACGACGCCGACATTCGTGCGTCGCTTCAGGATTTCGCGTTCCTTGAGTTCGAAGAGCCGGTCACCGCGCTGTTCGTAGCCGATCAGCTCGCCGTCCACGGTGACCCAGCCTCGGTCGACGCTCTCGAGGTGGTTGATCGTGCGGAGCAGGGTTGACTTGCCGGACCCGGACGGGCCGAGGATCGCGACGACCTCCCCTGGCTGCACGGTCAGGTTCACGTCGTGCAGCACGTCGTGGCCGGCGTAGCTCTTGGAGACGCCTCGGATGTCGACGAGGCCGCGGGTTGTCGGTGTGGTCACCGTGTCGGACGCGTGGGTTGCTGCGATGCTCATGATCCGTTTCCGCCGATCCGGGTTGTCGCTGCTTTGGACGGTTCCGGTGCTGCGGGTTTCTCGTCGAGCCGCGCCCATTGGGTCTTCACCCAGGCGCGTGCCGCCTGGATGGGCGTCGGCGGAACCACTCGGAGGGCGCCTCTGGCGAAGTGGCGTTCCACATAGAACTGGGCGATGCTCAGCACGGTGGTGAAGATGATGTACCAGACCACGGAGACCAGGAGCAGGGGGATCACCTGCTGGTTGCGGTTGTAGATCACCTGGGTGACGTAGAAGAGTTCGCCGAGGGCGATGACCGACACGATCGAGGTGCCCTTGATCAGGCCGATGATCTCGTTGAACGCGTTCGGGAGAATCGCCCGGGCGGCCTGAGGCAGGATGATCCGCAGCACCCGAACGTGCCGGGGGAGTCCGAGTGCGGCAGCGGCCTCGAGTTGGCCCTGGTCGACCGAGAGGATGCCGCCGCGAATGATCTCGGCGGAGTACGCCGCTTGATTGAGCGAAAGTCCGAGCACCGCGGCAGCGAACTGGCTGACCAGCGTGACGGTGTCGAAGCTCCAGAAATAGTTGTCGGTGAACGGGACGCCGAGTCCGAGGCGCGGGTAGAGGTAACCGAGGTTGTACCAGACCAGCAGCTGCACGAGCAGGGGGACCGAGCGGAAGAACCAGATGAACGACCAGGACACGCTGTTCAGGATCGGCGATTTCGACAGCCGGGCGAGGGCCAGGAGCGTGCCGAGAAGGAACCCGATCGTTCCGGCCACGACCGTGAGGCCCAGTGTCAGCTGGATGCCCTTCAGGATCGCCGGGGCGAAGAAATAGGTCGCGAAGACCGGCCAGCCGTACTTGTCGTTTGTCGCAAGGCTCCAGAGGAACTGCAGCACGACGAAGAGCACGAGGGCGCCGAAGATCCAGCGCACGTAGTGGCGGGTGTGCACGACGGTGAAGGCGGCGAAGTCGGGTGAGTCGCGGTTCACGACCTGAGGGGTGGCTGACGAGTCCTCGGTCGGCGCCGCCGACCCGTATTCCTGCACGATATCCGTCATGGTCTCAGTCGCTCTCGGGGATCAGCGCGGCAAAGCGCGGGTTGTCGGAGTGCTCACGGCGGATGGCCGCGTAGTGCGCGGCGGTGATGCCGGCAACGTCGAGTTCCTGGGCGTCGAGGCTTTTTGCGAAGGCATGGATCACGACCTCGTCAGGGGTGAGCGCGGTGTCGAAGAGCGGCGTGTAGCCCGTGACGAGGTAGAGGTTCTTCGCTTCGGGTTGGCGCGGGCCCGTCGTCAGGAACACCCGGTCGTACCCGCGCCTGGCGGACTCTGCTTCGAGTTCGGCGACGACGAGACGGGCAAGACCCTGGCGGCGATGGGTCGCGGCGGTCCAGATGCGCTTGAGCTCTGCGGTGCGTTCGTCGAACCGTTTGAAGGCGCCCCCCGCGATCGGGATGCCGTCCCGCACCAGAACGACGAAAGCACCGTCCGGTGCCGCGAAGGCATCGACCGGGTACCGGGAGATCTCGGTGGAGGCGCTTTCGCCGAAGTACGAGCCGTAGCGTGAGTGGTACTCGGCGGCGAGGTCCGTGAGCAGCGGCTGGGCGAGGGGGTCGTCGGCGGCGACGTAGACGAAGGTGTCCTGCGCTGTGGTGGTGACGGTGGTTGTGCCTGCGAATTCGATGGCCACGGGGTACCTGCCTTTCTCGTGGGTAGCGGTGGGAGCGGTGGGGAGCGAGGAACCGGTCGACCCCGCTGGAGTTGAAACCTAAGGGGGTCTCAGAACCGGTGCCAACGCATCCGCTTCACATTTCGTCACCTCGTCATGGCGCGACACATTGGGCGGGAATTCTCGCCACCGAGACGACTCTTGTGTCATGAGAGACACCACAGGCATCCACAACACCCCGGCCATCGCGATCATCGGCGGCGGTCCCCGGGGATCCGGCGTGCTCGAACGCCTCGCGGCAAACCTCGACGAGACCTGGGGACGGGACAGGCCCCTGGTCGTCCATGTGATCGATCCGTTCCCGCCGGGAGCCGGCCGGATCTGGCGGCACGACCAGTGCCCGCTGCTCAAACTGAATTCCCTCGCCGAGGACGTCACGATGTTCACCGACGAGACGTCGGTCATCGAGGGGCCGGTTCTCCCCGGGCCGTCCCTGATCGAGTGGGCAGCGGGGGTCAGGGCCGGAACGATCGCGATTCCCGCGGTCGACGGTGCCGAAGATGACGGTGCCAGCGGGATCGATGCGGTCCTCGCCGCTGAGATCGCCGGCCTCACCGGTGCGAGCTTTCCCACCCGTCGCCTGCAGAGCCTCTATCTCGCCTGGTTCCACGCGGAGGCCGTGGCCGCACTCGGGCCGAACGTGACGGTCGAGGCCCACCGGGCCGCCGCCATCCGGGTCGACGACTCCGAAGACCCTGCCGGTCAGGTCGTCGTGCTCTCGACGGGGGTCACGCTCAACGTCGACCTCGTGCTCTACTCCCTCGGCCACAACGGCGCAGACCCGAGCCCCGAGCACTCGGCGCTCGCCGAATTCGCCCGCCGTCACGACCGCTACTACCTGCCGCCCGCCTTCACAGCGGATGCCGATACGAGCGCCCTCGAGCCCGGCGAACGGGTCATCGTGCGCGGCTTCGGCCTTGCGGCAGTCGACCTCACCGTGCTCCTCACGGAGGGCAGGGGCGGCCGGTTCACCCGGTTGCCCGACGGGCGGCTGCACTACGCGCCGTCCGGGCTCGAACCCCGGGTGCTGATCGGGTCGCGCCGGGGAGTGCCGTATCACTCCAAGATCAGCTCGACCCTCGTCGGGGAGCCACCGGTTCCGCGGTTCTTCACGCCCGACATCGCCGCCGCCCTCGACAGGGACAGCGCTAGTCTCGACTTCACGAGGGATGTCTGGCCGTTGATCGCCCAGGAAATGGTCTGGGGGTACTACCGGGAGCTGTTCACCGGGCACCCCGACCGGGTGTCCACGTCGTGGGCGGACTTCTCCGACCGTTTCGCCGCGCTCGACCCGCGGGCGCTGCCCGTCGCGGCCGCCCGGCCGGAACGGTCGGGGGAACGTGCGGCGAGTCATCCGCTCACCGACTGGGGTGCCGACACGCTCCTCATCGAGCGGGATGCGGCACGATTCCGTGCCCTCGTCGAGACGACCGTCACCGACCCGATCGACCGGCTGTTCCTGCCCGACTTCGACCGTCCGCTCGACGGGCTCCGGTTCGAGTCTGCCGCCGAGCTCCAGGATGCCCTGCGCGACTACATCCGCCGCGACCTGACGCTCCGCACCGCGCCGGAGCACAGCGCGACCTTCGCCCTGTTCATCGCCCTGCTCCGGAGCCTCTTCGCGCTCTCGGACATCATCGATTCGCCGAAGTGGAGCGCGCAGTCGCGGGTGCGCGACATCCACGGCTGGTGGCTCGGCTACTTCAGCTTCATCGCGAGCGGCCCGCCGGGTCACCGGCTCGAAGAGCTCCTCGCGCTCTCCGAGGCCGGCATCGTCGAATTCCTCGGCGGTGACCTCTGGGTTGAGCCCGACGAGACGACCGGCGTCTTCCGGGCCGGGAGCGCGAATCTGGACCGGGTGGTCACGGCGACCGCGCTCGTCGACGCCCGGCTTCCGGACACTGTGGTCTCCGCGAGCGACAACCCGCTGCTCAGGTCGCTCCTCGACTCCGGTGCCGGTTTCGAAGAACAGGCGACGGATGCCGACTTCACCGGAAGCACGGGACACCTCGCGGTGCGCCAGGCCGACACTCGCGTGCTGACCCCCGGCGGCGACCATCACCCGCGGCGCTTCGCCATCGGGCCGTACACGAACTCGCCGTTCGTCGGCGCGTTCTCCCGCCCGCGCACGAACGCGATCTCCTTCCGGGAGAACGACAAGGTCGCCAGGGCGCTCCTGGTCCGCCTCGACAGCCTCGTGGGCGAGCCGGGGCGCACACGGCTGCCGGCGGACCTGGCCGGGAGCACCCGGTGATCCGGGATGCGATCCGGGCCCTGTGGGCATTCCTGGCGAGCTGCCCGGTGCCGGGCGACGAAACTCTGCTTGCGACCGCGCCGTCCGCAGTGCTGCACCTCGTCGACGACAGCGCTGGTCGCCCCGGCAGAAGGGACACACTCACCACCTGAATTGCACCGCGGCGTGCCCGAGTGGACGAAGGGACCGGTTTCATATTCCGGTAGTCGCAGGTTCGAATCCTGCCGTCGCGTCACGACCCGCCGAAGCTATGCGCTGGAGCGGGATAACGCCAGCGATCAAGCATTCTTTACGAGATGTTTCCGTGCGCGACGGGATATGTCGGTCGGGGCCCCGGCCCGAATCGACCCGGCCTAGCGTCGACCCATGACGAATCACACCTCCCCGGCGCCCGACGCCGACTGGTCGGAGCGCGACGGCCACCTCGTGCTCGGTGCGATGGTGCGCACCCTGGGTTCCTTCCCGTCCGGGTGGCGCTACCCCGGCGCGCACAACGACCCATCGACCGATCCCCGTGCGCTCAAGCGCCTCGCGCTCGCCGCGGAGAAGGCCGGCTTCGATTACCTGTTCCTCGGTGACTGGCTCGCGACGGATCCCGAGCTCGAGTTCTCCGATCCGCACCTGCTCTCGCGCATCGACTCGCTGAGCACCGCGGCCTACCTGGCCGCGATCACGCGCCGGATCGGTCTGGTCGGAACCGTGGAGACCGCCCACTCTGAGCCGTACGCGACGGCCAGGGCCGCTGCATCGGTCGACCGGCTCAGCGGAGGGCGCTTCGGGCTGAACCTCACCGTCGGGGCCGATGCGAAGGTCGAGGCGAATTTCGGGCCGCCCGGGGCTCGCGCCCAGCTCGACCGCTTCGAGGTGGCCGACGAGTACGTCACCGTGCTCCGCGGTCTCTGGGACACCTGGGGCGAAGACGCGTTCACGAGGAACGCGGCGACCGCGGCCATCATCGACCGGTCCAGGGTCACGCCTCTCGACCACGTCGGGCCGGCCTTCGAGGTAGCCGGTCCGCTCAACGTGCAACGACCCGTTCAGGGTCATGTCCCGCTTGTCCACGCCGGCACCTCGCGTCGCGCCCAGCAGTTCGCGGCCGAGCAGGCCGACATCTACGTGGTCGCGCCGACGAGTCTGGGCGACGCCGCCGAGTTCTACCACGACACCAAGGCGAGGGTTGAGGCGGCCGGCCGTCCGGCATCCGCCCTGACCATCGTCTCCCTCGTGCTCCCGATCGTCGGCGAGACGCGAGCGGATGCCTGGGCCGTCTACGACCGACTCGTCGAGCTGTTCCCCGTCGACGACGGCACCCCGGAAGCGGCGAAACTCGACCTACCCGGCAACCGGAACATCCGGCACCTGCGCCAGGTCATCGGGCTTCCCCTCGTCGAGCGACGCTTCGACGAAGCCGTCACCCCCGGCACAGCGAGCCGGTTCACCGCGGCGGGCGCCCGCCTCGTCGATCTGGTCAACCGCCGCTCTGGACGCACGATCGGCGGCAAGCGGCCGGTCACCTACCGGCACCTCCTCGTCGCCCACCTGATCAGATCCCCGATCGTCGTCGGGTCGCCCACCGACATCGCCGATCACCTCGAAACCTGGTTCCGGGCGAGCGCCGTGGACGGCTTCAACGTTCTGAACGCGTTCCTTCACGAACAGTTCGAGACCTTCGCCCGTCTCGTCGTGCCAGAACTCCACAGCCGCGGGCTCGTCAGGGACGACTACGGGGCCACCACGCTCCGTGGCCACCTCGGCTCTCCCCGCCCGCCCGCCCCATTGCCCGCCCTCGCTGCCGCGATCGCCCCCACCACCCGCACCGACTGAAGGACAACCATGACCGAATCACACCTGACCGAGACACCGGCCGAGACCCCGACCAGGCCCCTCCGCGTCGTCGCCGTGTCCGGCAGCCTGCACGCGCCGTCGAAGACGACGGTCCTCCTCAAGGAAATCCTCGCCTCCGTCAGCCGTGAACTCCCTATCGACGCGCATCTCATCGGCGTGCACGAGATCGGCGAGCAGTTCGCCGGTGCGTTGCGACGTGACCAGCTCCCCGCAACGATCGAGGCCGAACTCGACCGGATCGAGAGCGCCGACCTGCTCATCGTGGCGAGTCCGGTCTACCGGGCGTCGTTCACCGGACTGTTCAAGCACCTCTTCGACTTCGTCGACCAGTACGCCCTCGTCGACAAGCCGGTGCTGCTCGCGGCCACCGGGGGCAGCGACCGCCACGCCCTGATCATCGAACACCAGCTCCGTCCGCTGTTCGGATTCTTCCAGGCGCTCACCCTCCCGATCGGCGTCTACGCGAAGGACTCTGACTTCACCGACTACCGGGTCTCGAGCCTCGACCTACAGGAGCGCATCGATCTCGCGGTCACACGCGCCCTGCCGTTGATTCGCAGTCGGCGGGAGAGCCTCGAAGCGGCTCTGTGACGTCGCTTTACCTTTCATGACCTGCTCAATTCCCGCACCGTGTTGCCGGACGCTAGATTTCCGGACATGACCTCCCCAGCCTCAGTCCCAGCATCAGCGCCCACGCCCTCCCCGTTCCGTCTCGGCTTCCTCGCCTTCGTCGAACACGGCGGTGTCTCCGGCGCCACGTCCCAGGGCCTTCAGGACGGCATCGACCTGTTCCGGCACGCCGACGAGCTCGGCTTCGACACCGGGTGGGTGCGGCACCGGCACCTCGAGAAGTACCTCTCCTCACCCCTGACCTTCCTCTCGGTCGTCGCCCAGCACACCGAGGGAATCCGGCTCGGCACCTCCGTGACCCCGTTGCGGTTCGAGAACCCGGTGCGACTCGCCGAGGAGGCGGCCACGGCCGACCTTCTCACCGGTGGCCGCCTCGAGGTCGGCCTGAGCTCCGGCTACGCCCAGTCGGAGGGCATTTTCGGCCCTGTCTACGGTGCCATCACCGGCTCGCTCAGAGAAGAAGCGGATGCCCGACTCGCCTCCTTCCGATCGGCCCTCCGCGGTGACACCCTCGCCGTCGCCGACGCGAGCTTCCCCGCCTTCCCCGCCGGCACACCGCTCACCGCCCAGCCGCTGAGCCCGACCCTCTCCGACCGCCTCTACTACGGAGCAGGCGCGACACCGAGCGCCGTTCGCACCGGCCGCCAGGGCCTCCGCCTGCAGCTCTCGACGCTCAACACGGAACCGAGCGACCTTTCCTTCGAGGAGGCCCAGCTGGAGTCGATCACCGCGTACCGTGCCGCTCATGCCTCGGTCACCGATCGGCCGTCCTACGCACTCGTCGGGCGTCAGGTTCTCCCCATTCTCGGCAGGGACGATGCCGAGGAATTCGCCTGGCTGATCGAGCGTGACGAGGAGAGGCAGCGCGACTATGGCACCTCTCGTGCCGCTCTGCCGTTCCAGTTCGGCAGGGTGCCTTCCGGTGACCCCGACGCCATCATCGAGGCCCTCCTCGCCGACGTCGCCTTCCGGGGTTCCGACGAGCTCGTGATCGCCCTTCCGTTCGACCACCCGCCGGCGGGGCTGCACCGCATCCTCACGGCCGTTGCGGAGCGCATCGCCCCTGCGCTCGGCTGGACGCCCCGCGGCCACTAGGTTCTCGAGGTTGTTACGCCGTGCGACAACCGGAATTGTTTACTGAAACGACGCATCTACTACGTTTCAGTAAACAAGCCCGAAACGTTGCAGCGCTACGTTTCGTAAGAACCAGTCGCGTCGAGGTCCATGGTCGTGACGAAAAGAAAGGGTCACGTCCGGACATGAGTATCCTCAACAGCCCACAGAAGCCTCGGCGCACCGCCCGCTCCGTCGCCCTGGCCGCCACCGTCCTCGCCTCTACCCTCGTGCTCGCGGCCTGCTCGAGCGTCGCACCCGCGAGCGTGACCAAGACGGCGGGCCCCGACACCGGGAAGGAGATCGACGCGATCACCGTGGCGCTGCCCGGCTCGCTCAGCAACCTGTACCCGGGTCAGGAGGCCGGCATCCTCAACTACTACCTGGCGTCCGCCGTCCAGGAGGGCCTCGTCTCGGTCGACGCCTCCGGCAAGGTCCAGCCGGCCCTGGCCGAGAGCTGGGTCCAGCCGGATCCCGCGAGCTACGTCTTCACTCTGCGAGCGGATGCCCGGTTCCAGGACGGGACGCCCGTCACCGTGGATGATGTGATCTACAGCATCCGGCAGGCCCAGGACGCGACCGTCAGCCCATCGATCTCCTACGCCTTCGCCGGCGTGACGGGCCTCGAGAAGACCGCAACGAACCAGCTGACCATCACCCTGGCCGCTCCCGACGCAGCCTTCCTGCGGAACCTCTCGACGGCGGGCGCCCTGTTCGTGTCGTCGAAGGCATTCCTCGAGGCGCACGCCGGAACCGTCGGGACCAAGGGCGGCCTGATCCTCGGTACCGGCCCGTACAAAGTCGCCAGCTTCTCGCCGGACACCGGGGTCGAGCTCGAACGGGTCGACACCTGGTGGGGCGGGACACCGAAGATCAAGACGATCCACGTCAGCTTCATCCCGGACGAGGACACCCGGCTGCTCGCCGCGAAATCCGGAACGACCGACCTCTCCTTCAACGTGCCGCTCGCCCAGTCGGGGCAGTGGGAGGGTCTCGACACCCAGCGAGTGCAGTATGTCAACGACCTGTCCTACGTCGGCCTCAACTTCGACACGACCCTCGCCCCCTTCGACGACGTGCACGTGCGCCGCGCGATCTCCGAGAGCATCGACAGGGACACGATCGTGAGCACCCTGCTCAAGGGGCACGGCCGGGTGGCCACGGCCATCCCGACGCCGGAGTCGCTCGGTGAGTCGTACAACGTCGCGGACGCGACCGCCCTCCTCGCCGCACTCCCGCAGAACACTTTCGACCTCGACGCCGCCAAGGCCGAGCTCGCCAAGTCCGCCCACCCGGATGGCTTCACCGCCGAGATCCTCTACCCGAACACCGGTCCCCAACTCGGAAACGCCGCGCAGTCCCTCGCTGAGAACCTGAAGAAGATCGGCATCACCCTGACCGTCACCGAGGTGCCGATCGAACAGTGGCTCGCCTCGATCGGCGACGGCGTGCACGGGCTCGGGTTCACCTGGTACTTCTCCACGACCGGCGACCCCGGCGAAGTCACCAACTACCTCCTCGGTGCGGGAAACTCCTCGCACTACTCGAACCCGGCGATCGTCGACCTGCTCGCCCAGGCCCAGGCCGCAACGGATGCCTCGAAGCGAATCGACCTGCTCCTCCAGGCCAACACTCTGCAGAGCGCCGACGTCGTGGACGCCCCGCTTTGGTGGGGACAGTCCGCCACCTCGTTCGCGACCGACCTCGGCATCACCGACTACAGCTCGTTCGCCTTCACTTCGCCGTGGCCGTCGTTGCTGTACAGCGCGGGAGAGGTCAAGTAGTCATGGCCGACGTTGTCACGCGACGTCGGCGCCCGGCCGGCGTCCTGCTCTCCGCCAGGACGCCGGCCCTCCGGGGCCTCGGGATCATCGCGATTCTCCTGGTGCTCTCCTTCCTGATCTTCTCGCTCGTGTACCTCGCCCCCGGCGACATCGTCAAGAACCTGCTCGGCCCGAAGAACACCTCACCGGAGGCGATCGCGGCTGTGCGGGCCCAATACCATCTCGATGACCCGTTCCTGGTGCAGTACTGGAACTGGCTGAGCCGGGCGGTCACGGGCGACTTCGGCACGTCCACCCGCAACCAGGAGAGCGTCAGCGCGGTGATCGGCGGGCGAGCAGGGACGACCCTCGCGCTCTGCGGACTCTCCTTCGTGCTCGCCGTCGGCACGGCCATTCCCCTCGGAATCCTGAGCGCGACGCGGTCGGGAGGTCGCCTCGACCGGACGATCTCGGCTTGGTCCGTCGTCGGACTGAGCGCCCCGGCGTTTGCGGTCAGCCTGCTGTTGCTTTACGCCTTCTCCTTCTACCTGCCGCTGTTCCCCGGGTTCGGCGGCGGTGACTCGCCGCTCGACAGCCTCTATCACCTCGTCCTGCCGGCCCTCGCCCTCGCCATCGGGCTTGGGGCGATCCTCGTCAAGCTCACCCGCACGGCCCTCCTGCGCGAGCTGAACTCCGACTACGTCGTGTTCGCCCGGGCGAGGGGGCTGAGTCCCAGACGGGTGACCCGGATCGCCCTGCGGAACGCGTCCATCCCCATCGTGACCGGGGCGGGGCTGACCCTGAGCTACCTGGTCGGCGGCACCATTCTCGTCGAGACGACCTTCGCATTGCCCGGCCTCGGCACGCTCCTGCAGAGCTCCGTGCTCTTCAAGGACGTCGCCGTCGTGCAGGCCCTGGCGCTCCTCGTCGCGGTGCTGATCGCCGTGATAGCCCTGCTCACCGACCTCAGCTATGCCCTGCTCGATCCGCGGGTCCGTCTGGCGGGCAACCGATGAGCGCGGCACCGATGCTCACCCGGGCCGCCCGGCCCGCGTTCGCCATCGTCCTGTCGCTCGGCGTCCTCGGCCTCGTGCTCCTCGCTGTCCTCTTCGGCAACCTGCTGCTCCCGGATGCGACCGGACAGGACATCCTGCACAGCCTGCTCCCTCCGTTCAGCCCCGGCCATCTCCTCGGCACCGACGAACTCGGCCGCGACATTCTGGCCCTCGCCGTCGCGGGGACGGCATCCGCTGTCGTCGGCCCCGCGTGCATCGCGGTCGGATCGATGGCCCTCGGCGTCGTTCTCGGCTCCGTCGCCGGCTTCCACCGGGGTGCGCTCGATTTCGCCATCGGACGGTGGACCGACCTGCTGATGGCGCTGCCCGTGATCCTGATGGCGATCGTCGTCGCCGGGATCTTCGGCAGCGGGTACTGGGTCACCGTGCTTCTGCTGATCACCCTGTTCTCGCCGTCGGACATCCGGGTGGTGCGTTCCGGCGTCATCGAACAGTCCTCACGCCCGTACGTCGAAGCCGCACGGATGCTCGGGCTCAGCTCCCCGCGGATCATGTTCCGGCACATCCTGCCCAACGTCTCCTCCCTCGTCGTGACCAACTGCGTACTCAACATGGCGATCGCCCTCGTCGCGCTGTCCTCGCTCTCCTTCCTCGGACTCGGGGTGCCGGCCAACGCGGCGGACTGGGGCCGCCAGCTCGCCGACGGGCGCAGCCTGCTCGGCGAGAATCCTGCAGCGGTGCTCACTCCCGCGATCCTGATCATTGCCGTCGCCTGCTCGATCAACATCCTCGGCGACTGGCTCGGTGCCGGCCGGCGTGGTGCCGGTCCGCCCAGTACCGCCCGGCTCAGCACGCGTCGGCCCAGCGTGCGTCGGCTCAGCGCCGGCCGGAAGGGAACGGCCGCATGACCGACACCACGGGAATACGAACCGCAACCGGGAGGACGGGACTCGATATCGTGGTGCGCGGAGCGGGCGTCACCGGCCCCGCAGGCCCGATCGTGTCCGGCGTTGACCTCCGGATCGGTGCTGGCCGCACCCTCGCCGTGGTGGGGGAGTCCGGTTCGGGCAAGTCCCTCACCGCCCAGGCATTGAGCGGACTGCTTGCCCCGGGACTCTCCGCATCCGGATCGGTGTCCTTTGGCGACCTGTCCGTGGACTTGGCCGCGCCGGAAAGCGTCTGGCGGCCGTTCCGCGGCTCGACGGTCGCGCTCCTGCTCCAAGACCCGTTCACGAGTCTGAGCCCGGTACATCGCTGCGGCGCCCAGATCGCCGAGACCCTCCGAGCCCACTCCGCGGGGAGGGGTCTGACTGGGCGAAAGCTCCGCGAGGCCGTTGCCGAGCGCCTCGCCGAAGTGAACCTGCCCGCACACGTGGCCCGGCAGTATCCGTCCGAACTCTCCGGCGGCATGCGGCAGCGCGTCGCCATCGCGTGTGCGATCGCCGCAGACCCGCTCCTGCTCATCGCCGACGAACCGACAACGGCACTCGACGCGTCGACCCAGGGGGAGGTGCTCGACCTGCTCGCCCGGCTGCAGGCCGACCGGGGCATGGCCTTGCTGCTGATCTCCCACGACCTCAATCTCGTGCGGGGACGCGCCGATTCCGTCGCTGTGATGTACGCGGGCGGCATCGTCGAGGAGGGTCCGGCCGCCGAGGTGCTGACGACTCCCGCGCATCCGTACACCTCGGCCCTGCGCGCGTCGAACCTGTCGCTCGAGGTGCGCTCCGCCCGGCTGCCGACGATCGCCGGCACGGTACCGCGGCCGGGCGAGATCCTGGCCGGATGCCGGTTCGCGCCGCGGTGCGCTCTCGCCACGGCCGAGTGCCGAACCGTGCCCGTGCCACTGGAGGAGATCCGGTCCGACTGGAGCCTCGCCTGCATCCACTCGACCGGACCGCTGCCGGTGCCCCCGGTGCCGGAGGTGCTCGAGGCTCCGGGGGAGACCGGGGGAGAAGCGCTGTTGAGCGTCACGGGGCTCACGAAGACCTACGGGCACCGCGCCGCCGTCGAGGACGCGAGCATCGTCATCGGCCGAGGCGAATCCGTCGGAATCGTCGGAGAGTCCGGCTCGGGCAAGACCACCCTCGCGCGCTGCATCGCGGGCCTGGCCGAAGCGGATGCCGGCGAGATCCGCTTCCGGGGCGCCCGGCTGTCCGCGGGCCTGCGCGGCCGCGACCCGCTGCTTATCCAGGTGGTGTTTCAGGACCCGTATTCGGTGCTCAACCCTGCGATGACCGTGGGGCAGACCCTCCTCGAAGCCCTCGGCGTCGCCCGGCGTCCCGCTGCGGATCTCGAGGCGCTGCTCGCCGACGTGGGACTGACACCCGATTATCGCGGCAAACGGCCGCGTGACCTCTCCGGCGGACAACGACAGCGGGTAGCGATCGCCCGGGCGCTTGCGCTTCGCCCCGAACTGCTGATCTGCGACGAGTCCGTCTCCGCCCTCGACGTGTCGGTGCAGGCTCAGGTCCTCAATCTGCTGACGGACCTCAGGGAACGCTACGGGATGACGATCCTGTTCATCTCCCACGACCTCGCCGTGGTGCGCCACATCACCGACCGCGTGTACGTGATGAATGAGGGTCGGATCGTCGAATCCGGGGCGGGCAGGGACGTCCTTGTCGATCCCCAGCACGAGTACACCCGGAAGCTCGTCACGGCGGCTCGGACGTGACCCGGCCACCACGTCTTCCCGACGGCCAGCCCCTCGACCAGCGCAACCGAAAGCGACGACACCCATGACCCAATCCCTCGAGTGGCTCGCCCCGACCGGTACCGGCCTTCCGGGTGACGTGGCGATGATCCTCACCGCCGACCAGCGGGAGCGCTGGACCATTGACCGTTCGTTCTACAGTCCTGAGATCGTCACCCTCCGGGAGGCGGGCCAGGACAGCGTCGAGGCCGCGGCCCTGCTCTCGTCGAGGCCGCACACGGCCGCAGTGAAGATCGTCGACGTCGTCGCCGCAGCAGGTCTGTCCGAGGCCGCCGCCCACGCTGCCGTCCTGCGGCTCGTCACGGCGATCCAGGCGACGGCGCGCTCCCGAGGTCTCGCCTCGGTGAGGTGGGAGGCCCATCCCGGCGCCGCAGACCCCGGCTCCTTCGGGTTCCAGTCGCTTCCCGCTCCGCGGCCGTCCGGTCCGGGCACCGCCGGGCCGGACGGTTTTGTCTGGTGGTCGCAGGACTGGCCGCACCGGGAACTGGACTACTACCGGCAGACCACGAACTACACCTGCGGCGCCGTCGCGGCCCTCGTCGCGCAGCCCTTCGACGTCTTCTCGGGAACCGAGCCGGACATCCGCCGCGCCGAACTGGCCTTCTGGCGTCAGGCGACGAACTTTCCCGCCTGCGAGCCGGTCGGGCTCGCGGTCGCCATCCACGGCCGGCTGTCCGAGCGCGAGGGCGTCGGTGCGGCAGACGGCCTCGAGGTCTACCTGGACGCCAAGGGTCCCGTGCTCCTCGAGTGGGAGCCGGAGGGCCACGGCCGCGCCCTGCGCGCGGAATTGCAGCAGATCTCCCGCGCGGACGCCGAGGCGCTAGGGCTCCCCATCCTCCCGGGGCGACTCGGGATCGATGAGCTGACGGATGCCGTCGGTCGGGGCCGTCTGGCCCTCCTGCTGGTCGATGAGACCCTGATGCACGGGGACCCTGAGCCGCACTGGGTCGTCGCCCACACCACTCGCGACGGAATCTTCCTGATCCAGGATCCCTGGGTCGACGCGGACCACGGCGAGAGCTGGGTCGACGCCCACGACCTGCCGGTCCCCGCCGCCGCTCTCGATCGCATGATGAACTGGGGCGACCCCGGCTACCGGGGAGTCATCCTGTATCCCTGAGCCGACTCAGGCGTCCGGCGACCAATCATTCGGCAGGGACACGATCGTGAGGATCTCGGCCGTCTCCTCGATCGCCCGGTAGGCGTGCGCGCCCGCACCCGAGAAGCGCACCGCGTCGCCGGTGCCGAGGGTGACGGTCCAGTCCTCCGCGCTGACGTCGACCCGGCCGGAAACGACGAACGCGTACTCGATCGAACTGCTTCCGTGCGACGCGCGAGGACTTTCCTCCTCTGCCGAGATCCGGCCGATGCTGACGTCGAATCGCCGGGGTTCGCTGCTCTCGAACAGGGTGTGCACGACGGTGCTGGCGTTGCTCGCCGCCACGATCGGGCCGTGGCCGGCCCGGATCACGAGCGGCCGTGCCTCATCCCTCCGGGTCAGCTCCGAGAAGGACACCTTGAGAGCGCTCGCGATCCGGGAGAGTGCGTCGAGGGTGGGGTTTGCCGTCGCCCGCTCGATCTGCGAGAGCAGGGCGGCACTCAGACCGGTGAGCTCTGCGAGGTCGCGCAGGGTGAGCGACTGGGCGGCCCGCCGCCGCCGGACCGTCTCGGCGATGGTGGAACGGATGTCGTCCGCCGGCGTGGGCGCAACGTCGTGGAATGCAGGCTGCGGCGTCATAGCCCTATCCTGCCGTACCGGGCGGCCGGGCATGCAGGTCCGGGCGGCAGTGTCAAGCCCCTGTCGCCGCCGAGGGCAGTACGTATGGTGGAAAGACGCACACTGACGTGCGCGCGAATCCCGCGGTTCGCGAGCTCAGCAAGGACAGCGCCATGACCACACTCCACCCCACTCATCTTCCGCAGCGCGGGCAGCAGCCGGGAGCCGACGGTCGTTCGGCGCTGCTCCTCGCCGATGCTCTGCGATTCGCAAAGAATGCGTGTGCAGGCAGGCACGACGAGTCGGGGGAGGCGGCCATCGAGCATCCGCTGCGCGTCATGGCCACACTCCACGGTGACGACGAGAAGGTCGTCGCCCTCTTGCACGACACCTGTGCGGCGTCGGGCACTGGGCTGGTCGGCCTCGCCGGACTACGCGGCTTCGTGCCCAACCGGCTGTTGATGGCCGTCACGGCGCTCGGACACGGTTTCGAGGAAGCGGATGACGTCTGCTTCCGGTTCCTGCTGGCCGACCCGATCGCGCTCGCGGTGAAGCTCGCCTGCATCGGCGACCTCACCGACCCGGTGCGGCTCGCCGGACTCGACCCGTTCACCCGGCGGCGGCGCGAAACCGCGGCCACGACCGCCGCACGCGGACTCGGGACGACCGTGGCCGCGATCCGGATGTCGTTCACTATGACATAGGTCATAATGGACGGATGATCTTCGACATCATCGTCCTGAGTGCCCTGCGCTCAAGCCCCGCCCACGGCTACGAACTGAAACGCCGCGTGCAGCGGCCGAGCTTCGCGGCGCTGAGCAATAACTCGCTCTACCCGGCCCTGCATCGCTTCGAGAAGTCGGGGGCCGTCACGCACGCCGTCACCGCTCAGGACGGACGTCCCTCCCGCAAGGTCTATACGATCACCGAGCTCGGGCGCGGCCTGTTCCACGACCTCATCTCGACCCTGCCTGCCGCGCTCGCGGGCAACGAAGAGGAATTCCTGATCCGGCTCGGCTTCTTCGACGAGGTGTCCTCGGGGGACCGCGCCGCCATCCTGGCAGCGCGCGCGGCGGCCCTTGACGAGAAGATCGCGCAGGTCGGCGCCCTCGTCGAGACCCGGCCGGAGCGGGACGGAACGGACTGGCCGAGCGTGAGCATGGAACACCTGTTGTCGACACTGCACCATGAGCGGGACTGGGTCACCGGCCTGATGAATGACGAAGAAATCACCGTCCATGTCGACTGAAACCGCCCCGCATTCCGCTGCCGGCCCCGATCGGGCCCGCCTCGGCGCCGTCGCCCGGTACGGTCTCCTGGTCGGGCCGCTCCTCAGCATGATCGACTCGAGCATCGTCAACGTCGCCGTTCCGGACATCGGCCGGGAACTCAACGCGCCGCTTGACGAGGTGCAGTGGGTCGTCAGCGGGTACCTGCTGGCCCTGGGCGTCGCCCTCGCGGTCACGGCGTACGCGGCCAAGCGATTCGGCACCATGCGGGTCTACACGATCAGCATGATCCTCTTCGTACTCGTTTCCGCGGCGTGCGCCGTCGCGCCGGACATCGGCTCCCTCATCGCCTTCCGGGCCGTGCAGGGCTTCGTCGGAGCGCCGCTCGTGCCGCTTGCTCTCAGCATCCTTCTCGGCAAGGACGGCATCGGCGGCGGCAAGATCCCGATCTCCGCCGCGCTTACGCTCTTCCTCGCGCCCGCGCTCGGGCCGACCCTCGGCGGCCTCCTGATCGGTGCAGGCGGGTGGCGCTGGATCTTCCTGGTCAACGTGCCGGTCGGCATCGTCGGTCTGCTCCTGCTGCTGCGGGTGCCCAAGCACCTGGGCGCCCCGGCGAACGCCTCGATCCGGTTCGACCCTGTCGGTTTCACCCTGCTCGCCGCCGGCCTCACCGGCGCGCTCTTCGGCGCGACCGAGGGTTCCGCGCAGGGCTGGGACGAAGCGATCTCGTACTTGCCGCTCGGAATCGGGATCGTCTTGTTGGTGCTCTACGCCTTTTGGGCGCTGCACCGCCCGAACCCGGCGGTCAATGTGCAGATGTTCCGGCACCGGAACTCCGCCATCGCCCTCGTCCTGCAGGTGCTCTGTTCCGTGGTCGCCTTCGGCACCGTGTTCCTCCTGCCCGTCTTCACGCAGTCCGTGCAGGGGTACTCTGCCATCGCGACGGGACTCGCCCTCCTTCCTCAGGGCATCATCATGGGCGTCGGCACCTATGCGGGTCAGAAGCTCTCCGGGCGAGTGTCGCTCCGGGTGCTCGTCGTGTCCGGATTCCTGATCCTCGCGGGGTCAAGCGTGTTCCTGCTCTTCCTCGAGCAGGGCACACCGCTCTGGGTGACCGCGCTGATCCTGTCCGGGCGCGCCGTTGCGATCGGCTTCGTGACGACGCCGTTGCTCATCGCAATGCTCGCACCGCTCCGTGAGGACGAACTGGCCGACGGCAACACCCTGTTCAACATCACCCAGAGGCTCGGTGGGTCGATCGGCGTGAGCATCCTCGGGTCGATCGTGGCCGGGGGAGCGACCCTCGAAGCGACCATCGACGCTTTCCACTTCGTCGGAGCCATCCTGATCGGGCTCGCTCTGATCGGGGCGGCCCTGGCACTCTGGCTGAGCCAGGGCAAAGACACGCCCGTGCCGCTCGTCAGCACCGTCGCCGAATAGCGGAGTACGCACGATTTGAGGGGACACTCCACGCAACGGGGTATTTCTCCGACTGTGATGAGTGCACCGGGTGGACGCCACCGAGAATACGACCCTGTGGATTGTGGGGGGAGGGATCGCGTGCACGAGCATCCACATCCTCGAACAGCTGGGCGTGGACGGCGGATCACTCGACGGCGCCGCCTCACCACTCGCCGCCGTTGCCTGGGTATCCCACGGCCGGCACGGGCCCGGCGAGTGTGTCGAATTCAGGAGATTCGTTGGATCGGGTGGGATCGGCCGCACTGGTCCGCGAGCCGGTGTTGCCCGCTCGGGCGGATTTCCTGAGTTAGCAACCACGCGTGCAGGAGTACTCGTCTTCGGGTGTGAAACTCGGGATGATCAGCACAAAATTATATGAATAAGTCTCGCATTCGTGTTCGATTCGGGGTAGAATCGGGGTATGGCAGGAGCTTCGGATCCACAGTCACACACCCCGCAGACACCCGGTTCCGGGGCCGCGGGAGATCAGCCCACCATGGCGGGCCCCGCATCCACCGAACCGTCGGCCGAATCCTCGGACGGGCAAGCCGAGTCGGCCCATCCTGTTGCGGTTGCTGAGGGTTTCGAGGGTGCGGAGGGGCTGGCCGGGTTGGTGCCGTCGGTTCATGCGGATGCTGTCGCCCGGCTCGCCGAGGCGCAGGCGGCTCTCGCAGATGCTCTGGCGGCGATCCCGGTGGGACTGCTCAGCGACACCGAAGCGGTGAAGGCGCTCAGCACGGTGGAGGCGATCGGGCGGACGGTGGATGCGGCCCGGGTGAATACGGCCACGGATGTGGATCGGCGGGCGCGGGTGCTCGGCCGGGATGGGTTGGCGTGGAAGATGGGCTGCAAAGGTCCTTGGGACGTCCTCACCCGGGTGACGAGGGTGTCGGCCCGAGAGGTCAAGCGACGCACGAAGCTCGGGGACGCGGTGTTGCCGCGGCCGTGCGGTGGGAGCAGTTGGTTGCCGCCGTTGTTTCCGACGGTTGGTGCCGCGCTGGCCGCGGGGGAGATCGGGGTGGAGACGGCGGAGCTGATCGTGACGGGGCTTCAGACGATCAGCCACCGGGTCGCCCCGGATGACCTCCTCACGGCGGAGCGGGCCCTGGTCGCCACGGCGGCGGGGCGGATCACACCGGAGACCGAGGATTTGGCCGGCGCGGGGGTCCCGGCGGCCACGGACCTGATCCGGGGGATGGTGCTGCAGTGGCAGGCGGCCCTGGACCCCGACGGCGTGCTGCCGCAGGAGGACGTGTTCGAGGCGAAGTCGAACATCGGCTTCGGCCAACTCAAGAACGGGCTCTACCCGGTGAAGGGTGGGGTGACGCCGGAACTGTTCGGGATGATGAACACCCTCTTCGACGCGTTCCTGAGCTTCCATGCGCGGCCCGCGTTTCCCACCGAGGAGGAACAGGCGCTGATGGATTCGGGTCAGATGATCCCCGGCGCCGAGACCGCGGGCGACGCCGACAGTGGCGCCGGCACGGGCCCGGAGCTGGACGTGATCGAAGCGGAGCTGCGGGAACGCCGCCAGGACACCCGCACCAGCGGGGAGAAGCGCGCCGACATCCTCCGGGCCCTGATCGAGCACGCGGCCCGGGACGAGGACACCCCGTCGATGGGCGGGTCGGCGCCGACGGTGATGGTGCACGTGAACGCCGCGGACCTCGACTCCGGGGTCGGGGTCGGGTGGATCGACGGGGTCGAAGCCCCCGTGTCGCTGAAGACGGTGCACCAGCGCATCTGTGACGGTGGCTTCCAAGGGGTGTTGTTCGGGGCGAATAACCAAGTGCTCAAGCTGGGCCCGGAGCGACGGTACTTCAACCGGGCCCAACGCCGGGCGATCACCGCCCGGGATGGTGGCTGCATCATCCCCGGCTGCAAGGCCCCGGCGCACTGGGCCGAAGTGCACCACGTGAAGCCCTGGGCGAAAGACGGACCCACGAATGTCGACAACGGGGTCCTCCTGTGCTGGTTCCATCACCACACCATCGACACCTCAGGGTGGGAGATCCGGATGGTGAAGGGATCACCCCAGGTGAGAGCTCCCGGGCTGATCGATCCGCAGCGACTCTGGCGGCCACCGAACCGGCACCGCGCCCATCAGGTCCTGACCGGACCGCCTAACCGCGACTGACAGCGGCTGCGCAGCGGAAGCCCACATGGCTCATGCCCGTGTCGATCGGTTGCGGGCGACGGGCCGCAGGGCGGTACCGCAGGCAATAGCTGTCCGCGCACAGGAACGACCCGCCCTTGACGACCTTGCGCGGCACGGCGAACTGGGGCTGGGCCGGATCGAGGCTTCCCTCCGGGGTACAGCAGCCCGACTCGGAATCAGCCTCCCCTTCGGGACGACGACGCGGCGCGTACCAGTCGTCCGTCCACTCCCAGACGTTGCCGGCCATGTCGAGGAGGCCGAAGCCGTTGGCCGGGAAAGAACCGACGGGGCGCGTGCGGCCGTAGCCCGGATCGGCGCGCCAGGGGAATGCACCGTGCCAGTAGTTGGCGAGACGTTCGCCGCCCGACTCCGGCCGGTCGCCCCAGACGAATTCGGCGTGGTCGAGTCCGCCACGGGCCGCATACTCCCATTCGGCCTCGGTGGGCAGACGCTTGCCGGCCCAGGCGGCGTAGGCCGCGGCATCCTCGTGGGCGACCTGCACGACCGGATGCTCGCCGCGCCCCTCGACGGAAGACCCAGGGCCCTCCGGCCGGCTCCAGCACGCGCCGGCGACCCACGCCCACCACTGGCTCAGGTGGCGCAGGTCGACCGGACCGGGAGTGCCGGTGAACACCATCGACCCCGGCACGAGGTTATCGGCGGGTGCGCCGGGGTAGTCGGCGGGATCGAGCGGCCGTTCGGCGACCGTGCGGTACCCGGTCTCCGCCACGAAGCGCGCGAACGCCGCGTTCGAAACGGCGGTCCGGTCGATCAGGAAGGCGTCGACGCGCACCCGGTGTGCGGGCGCCTCCTCCGGGTAGTGGTCGTCGGAACCGGCCACGAACGTGCCGCCGGGCAACGCACACATCCCGGGCGGCGCATCCGCGACCACCGATTCAGCAGCAGATTCGCTCACCGACTCCCGATCCCGGACTGCAGTTTCGCCATCACCTGGCTGATCGTGAAACTCGACGGCGTCTGCGAGGGCGGGAACTCCAGGAGCGACTGCACCATCCGCGCGACGAAGGCCTGGGCGGGCACGAGAGTCCAGGCGTGGTCGAGTAGCCAGTCGAAGTAGGTGTTCGACGTGGTGTCGGCACGTTCGTACGGGTCGGTTCGCAGGTTGAAGATCTTGGGCACCCTCAGCTCCGTGTACGGCTCCATCCAGACCTGCAGAGTGCCCCGGGCACGCTGTTCCATGAAGACGAACTTCCAGTTGTCCCAGCGCAGAGCCGTGAGGTCGCCGTCGTCGGAGACATAGAAGAAGTACTGGCGCGGGCTCTCCGCGGCCTCCCCGGTGAGATAGTCGAGCTGGTTGAAGCCGTCGAGCCACACCTTGTATGGGCGGCCGTCCAGCTCGGTCCCCGCCTTGAGCCGGTCGGCGATGTCGGTGTCGCCTGCTGCCGCGAGCAGGGTCACGAACCAGTCGTTGTGGCTCATTATCCCGTTCAGCACCCGGTCGCCGGGGATCGTACCCGGCCAGCGCACCAGGGCGGGCACCCGGTATGCTCCCTCCCAGTTCGAATTCTTCTCGTTCCGGAACGGCGTCATGCCCGCATCCGGCCAGCTGTTCATGTGCGGGCCGTTGTCCGTGCTGTAGATGACGATCGTGTCCTCGGCGACTCCGAGGTCGTCGAGCGCGTCGAGGAGCTGCCCGACGACCTGGTCGTGGTCGATCATCGTGTCGTGGTACTCCGACTGCCACCGCCCGGCCTGGCCCCTGCTCCCCGGTTTGCCGTGCGTGCGGAAGTGCATGTGGGTCGTGTTGAACCAGACGAAGAACGGGGTCTCGGATTCCTTCGCCTCACCGATGAACCGGAGGGCCTCGACGGTGACCTCGTCGTCGATGGTCTCCATCCGCTTCTTCGTCAGCGGCCCGGTGTCTTCGATCCGGCCGTCGGCCCAGCTGTGCAACACCCCACGCGGCCCGAAACGCTTCCGGAAATCCGGGAATTCCTCGGGGGAGGGGTAGTCGAAGAGTTCGGGTTCCTCCTCCGCGTTCAGGTGGTACAGGTTGCCGAAGAACTCGTCGAAGCCGTGGTTGGTCGGCAGGAACTCGTCTTTGTCGCCCAGGTGGTTCTTGCCGAATTGTCCGGTGGTGTACCCCTGCTCCTTCAGTGCGGTCGCGATCGTCGGGTCTCCCGGACGCAGTCCCAGGTCGGCTCCCGGCATCCCGACCTTGGTGAGTCCGGTCCGGTACGGGTTCTGTCCGCAGATGAACGCGGCCCGCCCGGCCGTGCAGCTCTGCTCACCGTAAAAATCGGTGAAGCGCACGCCCTCGTCCGCGATCCGGTCGATGTTCGGAGTGCGGTACCCCATCACGCCATCGCTGTAACAGCTCAGATTCGAAATGCCGATGTCATCGCCCCAGATCACGAGGATGTTGGGCTTCCGGTCTGCGCTCATGGACTCTCCCGACGACGGTGGCGGTCTCGTGCTCTGGCGGAGTGATCCTGCCGCCGTTCGTCCGGTTTGTCCACCCCGAAAGGGGGAGGCGGGAGGCACTACCCGATGAGGCGCTCGATCCCGGCCGCGGCGTAGATGGCATCGATCGCCGTCATATTCCCGAGGGAATCGTCCCCCTCCGTGAGGAGCGGCTCGCCGCTCGCGAGGCCGCGCACGACCGCATCGAGCTGATGATCGTAGGTCTCGTTGCCGCGCACGGTGAGCGAGCTCTCGATTCCCCGGCGTACCTCGCGGATGCTGTGGCCGCGGGACGGGAAGACCATGTTGTCGACGTGCACGCTGCCCTCGGTCCCGACGATGTCGAACGAGGTGTTCAGGGGAGTACCCGCGATCATGCTCGACGAGATCCGGGCGGTGACCCCGGAGGGGAACAGGAGCGCGGCATCCATGCTCATGTCGGCCCCCAGCGGGTTCAGGGTCGCGACGGCGCTCGTGACGAGGGGCTCCTCGCCCGTGAGCGCTCGCACCCAGTGCAGCGGGTAACACCCGAGGTCCATCAGCGAGCCACCGCCGAGGGCCGGGATGTGCCGGAGCGACGTCGGGTCGAAGGGATTGCTGCCGGAGAATTCACCGCGCAACGACACGAGCTCGCCGAGCCGGCCGGAGGCGACGATGGCGTCGAGCTCGAGGCTGAGCGGGTGGTACCGGTCGTGGAACGCTTCGATGAGACGCCGGCCGGTCTCGGTGGCCGCCCGGCGCATCCGCCCGGCCTGGGCGGCGTTCATCGCGAAGGGCTTCTCGCACAGAACATCCTTGCCGGCCTCGAGTGCGGCAATCGACCACTCGGCGTGCTCGGAGGGCGGCAGCGCGACGTAGACGAGGTCGATCTCCGGGTCCGCCAGGAGTGCGCGGTAGTCGCCATAGGAGCGCTCGATGCCGTGTTCCAGCGCATAGGCGGCGGCAGCGGATGCCCGGCGCGAGGCCACCGCACCGATCACGACATCGGTGCGTCGCCGCGCCGGCCGGATGATCGCGGACGGTGCGATGCCGGCGGCACCGAGGATTCCGATTCTGAGCATCAGCGCACCGACCCACGGGCCGCGGCACTGCGACGACTATTTGTTGCGTTTAGGGACATATTCGGGACACTACCATTGAGCAGCGGCCTGCCGCATCTCACTTGACGCTGCCGCTACATCTGTCGAAGAATCGAATCGGAGGGACTCGTGCCTGAACCCGTTTCCCCGGCCGGCCGCCGCCGCCTCGCGGTGCTGGGGTCTCCCATCGGGCACTCCCGCTCGCCGGTGCTGCACACGACGGCATACGCCCTGCTCGGGCTCCCGTTCGACTATTCCCGGGCCGAGGTCCGCACGGGTGAGCTGACCGCGTGGCTCGCCTCCCTCGACGACAGCTGGCTCGGGCTCAGCCTCACCATGCCGCTCAAGCGCGAGGTCGTCCCGCTGCTCGACACGACGTCGCCGCTCGTCGACGAGCTCGGCGTGGCGAACACCGTGCTGTTCACGACTGACACCGGCCGGCGCCGGATGCACGGTTTCAACACCGACGTCGACGGCATCGTCCGCACGGTGTCGACCCTCGAATCGCCCTCCTCTGTCGTGATCCTCGGCGGCGGTGCGACGGCGACCTCGGCGCTCTACGCGGCGCACCAGCTCGGCGCGGGGGAGGTCACGGTCTACCTGCGGGACCCCGCCAGGGCCGCCGACCTGTCGGCGCTCGGCGACCGGCTAGACGTCCCCGTCCTGATCCGGCGGCTCGGCGAACTCGACGTGGCCGTCCCGCATCCCTTCGTGATCAGCACCCTGCCGGGCGGGGTCGCGGACGACCTCGACCTGCGGCCGCTGGACGCCGGTTCCGTGCTCTTCGACGTCGCATACGACCCGTGGCCGAGCCCACTCGCCGAGGGCTGGAGTGCCGCGGGCGGCATCGTGTTCAGCGGACTCGACATGCTCGTCGAACAGGCGATCAGCCAGGTGCGCATCTTCACCGGCGGAGTGCAGGACGAGCCCCTGCCCGGTGAGGCGGGCATCCGTGCCGCCATGCGCGCCGCGGTCGGTCTTCCGGCGACCAACGCTCCGGGGCACGCTCCGGCGGGCGGCGAGGTCTCGTGACCGGCGCGGTAGCGCGGCCCGTAGTGCGGATGCGCTCCGTCGTTCTCGGCGAGGGCAGGCCGCAGATCTGTGTTCCCCTCGTCGGGGCCACGATCGCCGAACTCGCTGCGGCCGCGTCCGCGCTCGTCGCGGGGGACTACGACCTCGTCGAGCTGCGGATCGACTTCTTCTCCGGCTGGGACACGCCGTCGGCGGTCCGGGAGGCGATCGCCGTCGTGCGTGCGGCTCTCCCTGAGGCGGTCCCGGTGCTCTTCACCTTCCGCACCAAGCGGGAAGGCGGGCAGGCGGACATCCGCCCGGACGCATACGCCGAGTTGCTCGGGCTGGCGATCGCAGCCGGCGTCGATGCGATCGACGTCGAGCTCTTCACCGAGCGGGCGTGCCTGCTCGGCCTCGTGACCGCGGCCCACGAGGCGGGTGTCGTCGTCGTGATGTCCTCGCACGACTTCGAGTCCACGCCGCCGCGGGCCGAGATCCTGGCGCGCCTCACGGAGCAGCAGCAACTCGGGGCGGATGTCCTCAAGGTCGCGGTCATGCCGTCACACCCGCGTGATGTCCTCACCCTGATGGACGCGACCGCCGAGTTCGTCGCCGAGCACGCCCGGCGCCCGGTGATCACGATGTCCATGGGGGGACTGGGCGTGGTGTCGAGGCTGTCCGGGGAGACCTTCGGTTCCTGCGTCACCTTCGGTTCTGCCGGGGCGTCGAGCGCCCCGGGCCAGATCGAGGCCCGCGAGTTGCGGGCGGTCCTGGACCTGGTGCACGGAGCCCAGTGAGCGGGCCGGCCGCTCCTCGCTAGACCGCGGAGTCGTCGAGCTCGAGGGTCGATTCGCGTTCGCGGAAAATGTTCAGCTGGCGACGCCGGTACTCGGAGAACATGCTGCCCACGTCCGACGGCTCCAGGGTCTGGGCGTGCTCGGTCTCATCGGCGTGCTTCAGGTGCTCGGTGTATTCGGCGTTCTCGTGTTCGACGTTCGTGACGTTCTCGGTGATTTCGGACTGCTGCGGCAGGTCGAAGGATTCGTGGTTCATGGGGATACCCAATTCTTTCTCTGGGGTGAGTGTGGGGGAACTGCGACGGCGGCGGGCGAACCGGGGTCCCGGGCAGTGGTGCCGGGGGTCCGGGTGGCGCTTTCAGCGCGTGGTGGTAGCCGATACGCGGCGCAGTGGATGATGACGTGAAGCGACGTGAAGCGACGTGAGGCGTGGCCTGGAGTCGTTCCCGCATCGGGGGTCCTTCCGTGATGAAGCGGTTTCTCGGGTGCGGCAGCGCGGTGGGTAACCGAACGGCCGACGGGGATCCTGCAGCACTTCATCGGGCGGAGGAGCTTTGCAGGAACGTTATGTGATTCATGGCGAGATGTCAACGGTCGCGAATCGAGGATTCGTGAGATATTTCTGACTGCCGCGAGTTCTCCGGCGAGGTCGTCGGTGTGCGGGAACGAGTGCGGGAATAGGAAAGCCCCGATCGCGGTTGGGTACGACATGCATGCAAATGCATTGAAATTTCGTGTGAGAATGTGCAGTGAACACTCAGAGAGGCTGACCATGCAATTCGGAATCTTTTCGGTCGGAGACCTGACAACCGACCCCACCACCGGCCGCACCCCGACCGAGCAGGAGCGCATCAAGGCGATCCTGACGATCGCCCAGAAGGTCGAGGAAGTCGGCCTCGACGTCTTTGCCACCGGTGAGCATCACAACCCGCCCTTCGTGCCTTCGAGCCCGACCACCATGCTCGGCTACATCGCCGCCAAGACCGAACGCATCGTCCTCTCCACGGCGACGACCCTGATCACGACGAGTGACCCGGTCAAAATCGCCGAAGATTTCGCGATGCTGCAGCACATCGCCGACGGCAGGGTCGACCTGACCCTCGGCCGCGGCAACACCGGCCCGGTCTACCCGTGGTTCGGCCAGGACATCCGTCAGGGCATTCCGCTCGCGCTCGAGAACTACGCACTGCTGCGCCGGCTCTGGACCGAGGAATTCGTGGACTGGGAGGGGCAGTTCCGCACCCCGCTCCAGGGTTTCCAGTCGACGCCCCGTCCCCTCGACGGCGTCGCGCCGTTCGTCTGGCACGGCAGCATCCGCACCCCCGAGATCGCCGAGCAGGCCGCGTTCTACGGCGACGGCTTCTTCGCCAACCACATCTTCTGGCCGGCTTCGCACACCGCGAAAATGGTCGGCTTCTACCGTCAGCGCTTCGAGCACTACGGCCACGGCACCGCAGAGCAGGCGATCGTCGGCCTCGGCGGACAGGTCTTCATGCGCAAGAACTCGCAGGACGCCGTGCGGGAGTTCCGCCCGTACTTCGACAACGCCCCCGTGTACGGTCACGGCCCGAGTCTCGAGGAGTTCACCTCGCAGACGCCGCTCACCGTCGGCAGCCCGCAGGAGGTCATCGACCGCACCCTCGGTTTCCGCGACTACGTGGGCGACTACCAGCGCCAGCTGTTCCTGATGGATCACGCCGGACTGCCGCTCAAGACCGTTCTCGAACAGCTCGACCTGCTCGGCGAAGAGGTCGTACCCGTGCTGCGCCGTGAGTTCGCGAAGAACCGCCCGGCAACGGTTCCGGATGCCCCCACCCACGCGTCGCTCGTCGCTGCGGCTGCCGCGGCCGCCGCAGCTCCCGACGGCGCACCCGTCGCCTCTCCGATCGCGGTGTCCTAGACATGGCCGAACGCACCCGGACCATCGCTGTCGTCACCGCGGGCCTCAGCCAGCCGTCCTCGACGAGGATGCTCGCCGACCGTCTCGCTCAGGCGACCTCCGCCCGACTGGCCGAGAAAGGCATCCCCACCGAGGTCAAGATCTTCGAACTGCGCGATGTCGCCCTCGACGTGATGAACAACATGCTCACCGGGTTCCCGAGCCCGAAGCTCGACGCGGTGATCGAAGCCGTGACCGGCGCGGACGGGCTCATCGCCGTCACGCCGATCTTCACGACCAGCGCGAGCGGACTGTTCAAGTCGTTCTTCGACGTCATCGACAACCGGTCGCTGACCGATATGCCGACGGTCATCGCGGCGACGGCCGGCACCGCACGCCACTCCCTGGCCCTCGACTACGCCATCCGCCCGATGTTCACCTACCTGCACGCCGTCGTCGCCACCACGGCGGTGTTCGCCGCCGCTGAGGACTGGGGCAGCGGTGCAGACACGGTCAAGACGCTGCCCGACCGCATCGACAGGGCGGCCGGGGAGCTTGCCGCGCTCATCGCCGCGTCCGACCGGTCGGATTCCGTGCGCGACCCGTTCACGATCGACGCGTCGTTCAGTCCGACCGGAGGCTTCCAGCCGTCGATCTGATCCGTTCCCTGCGAGAATGGCAGCATGCCCGCACCCACCGCTCTCCCCGCTGACCCCGAGCTGCTTGCCCAGCTTCTGCTCGCCCGTCGCGCGACCGCATTCTTCGCGCACGAGCTCAACGGGCTGTCGAACGTCGACCTCGACGGGGACTCGCTGTTGCCGGGCTGGAGCCGTCGCCACGTGATCGCGCACGTCGCGTACAACGCGAGGGGAATCGTCCGGCTCGTGACCTGGGCGCGCACCGACGTGGAAACGCCGATGTACGCCTCGAATGCGGCGCGCGACAGCGACATCGCCGCCGGGGCCGAGCTCGACCGTGAGGCCCTGCGCACTCTCTTCGACGTTGCGACCATCCAGCTCGACGCAGCGTGGCGCCGGCTCACCCCGGAGACGTGGAGCCACCCGGTCCGGACTCCGAGTGGCCGGGAGATTCCCGTGTCCGAGACCGTGTGGATGCGCAACCAGGAACTCTGGGTGCACACGATCGACCTCGCGACCGGCGCCGCCTTCGACGACGTGCCGGTCGAGGTGCTCGACCGGCTGCTCACCGAGATCACCGCCGCCTGGGCGGCGCGGGGCGACGGGGCAGACCTGGTGCTCTCGGTCACCGGAGCCCACCCCGAGCGCAGGTTCGGTGACCTCCGGTCCGCGGATCCCGTCGTGGTGTCCGGCAGCCTCGCTGCACTCGTGCAGTGGGCGACCGGGCGGGGCGGTTCCGGAGTGAGCTCGAGCACAGGGTCCCCGGCCGACCCGCCGCGGTGGCTCTGAGCTGGACTGGGCCGCGTGGCAGACTGGTAGTCGAAACAACGGGGGCAGACAGTGGACGATCCGCGCGCGAACATGCAGGACAACCGACTGGTCGCACTCGGGGCGCCCCACGCCGACTGGACGAAGACACCCGGGCGCACGCTCGGATTCTGGCTCACCCTCGCCGGGTTCGCCCTCGCGATTGTGCTCCCGTTCTGGGGAGTGATCGCCGTCCTGGTCGGGCTCGCATTTTCGATGCGTGCGATCAGGGTCATGCCCGCCGGCGTCCCCGGTCGCGGCCTGGTGCTCGCATCACTGGGTATCGCGGCGGCGACCCTGCTGCTCTCGGTGGCCCGCGGCATCCTCGGGGTGTGACGTCTGGACGTGTCCGGGGCGGGCGTGTCCGGCCTGCCCGCCGGCATCGGTGATCGCTCCGTTCGCCGACCGCGTAACCGGCGATTTCCCAGGATGGGAAGGGAATGAAACCCACGGCCTGACGTTGGGTTGAGTCAGTAGCACTCAAGTTTCAACACCAGGAGGTCTCGTGCCTACATTCTTCGGTCCAGCGGATTCCGGCAACGGTTCGTTCGACGAGTTCATCGCCCGCTACCTGCAGGGCCAGCAAGGCGCCGCACCCGCGGGTCGCCCGATCGACATCACCCGGCTGCTCAGCCGCCGCACCCACGAGGTGCTCGCCGAGGCGGCCCAGTACGCGGTCGACCACGGGCACTCCCACGTCGACGTGCTGCACATCCTTCGGGTCCTCGTCCTGCGCGAACCGGCCGCCCAAGCGCTCCGGAATGCCGGAGCAGACCCCGCCGCGCTCGCCCTGGCCGCAGACCAGCGCCTGCCGGAGCGCTCCGCCCCGACGGGGGACACGACGCCGGGCCTCACGCCATCCGCCCAGCGCGCTCTGCTCGACGCCCACCAGATCGCCCGCGCCTTCGGGTCGACGTACATCGACCCCGAACATCTCTTCTTCGCCTTCGTGGTGAACGAGGACTCCCCGGCCGGACAGATCCTCGCTGCGGCCGGCGTGACCCAGGAGTCCCTGCAGGCCGGCGCACGCGAGCCGCAGGATGCTGCGACGACCCAGGCCGCTGCCCCGGCATCCGCATCTGAGACGCCCATGCTCGACACCTACGGCACCGACCTCACGGCCCTGGCCCGCGACGGCAAGCTCGACCCCGTGATCGGCCGTGCCGACGAGATCGAACAGACGATCGAGATCCTCTCCCGCCGCACCAAGAACAACCCCGTGCTGATCGGCGAGGCCGGAGTCGGCAAGACCGCCGTCGTCGAGGGGCTCGCGCAGGCCATCGTCGCGGGAACCGTTCCCGAGCAGCTGCGCGGCAAGCGCGTCGTGGCACTCGACCTCGCGGCGATGGTCGCGGGAACCCGGTACCGCGGCGACTTCGAGGAACGCCTCGGCAAGACCATGGATGAGATCAGCGCCCACAGCGGCGAGCTCCTCATCTTCATCGACGAACTGCACACCGTCGTCGGCGCCGGTGGATCCGGCGACGGCGGCATGGACGCCGGGAACATCCTCAAGCCCCGGCTCGCGCGCGGTGAACTGCACGTCATCGGCGCGACGACGCTCAAGGAGTACCGCAAGGTCGAGAAGGACCCGGCGCTCGAACGCCGCTTCCAGACCGTGCGGGTCGGCGAGCCGAGCATCGACGACGCGGTCAGCATCCTCGCGGGGCTGCGCGGCCGTTACGAAGAGCACCACGGCGTCCGGTACACCGACGAGGCGCTGCGTGCCGCCGTCGAGCTCTCCTCCCGTTACGTGTCCGACCGGTTCCTGCCTGACAAGGCCATCGACCTGATCGACCAGGCCGGTGCCAGGCTCCGCCTGACCCTCGGTTCCCTGCCCGACCGTGCGGCCCTCGAGGCCCTGCGTGCGCGCGTGGTGACCCTCGAGGAGGCCAAGAGCGCCGCGGTCCTCACCGAACAGTACGAAGAGGCCTCCCGCCTTCGGGACGAGATCGAGACGGTGCAGTCACAGCTGGAGCGCGAGGACGACCCCGCACAGGCCGTCGCCGCGGAAGCCGTCGTCGGAGAGGCCGAGATCGCCGGCGTGATCGCCCGCGCGACGGGCATCCCCGTCGCCCGGCTCACCGCGGACGACCGCTCCCGCCTCGGCCTGCTCGAGGCCGAGCTGCACGAACGAGTCGTCGGCCAGGACGACGCCGTCGAACTCATCGCCAAGGCCGTGCGCCGCAATCGCACCGGCATGAACGATGCAGGCCGGCCCGTCGGGAGCTTCCTGTTCCTCGGGCCGACGGGCGTCGGCAAGACCGAGCTCGCCAAGGCCCTCGCCGGATCGCTTTTCGGCGACGAGCACGCGATGGTGCGCTTCGACATGAGCGAGTTCGGCGAACGCCACACCGTGAGCCGGCTCGTCGGGTCCCCTCCCGGCTACGTCGGCTACGACGAGGCCGGGCAGCTGACCGAGCGCGTACGCAGGAACCCGTACTCCGTGATCCTGCTCGACGAGATCGAGAAGGCCCACCCCGACGTGTTCAACCTGCTGTTGCAGGTTCTGGACGACGGCCGCCTGACCGACGGCCAGGGTCGCACCGTCGACTTCCGGAACACGGTCATCATCATGACCTCCAACCTCGGCTCGGAGTTCCTCGCCAGCCGGAGCGGCGCCCTGGGCTTCACCGCCCAGATCGATGGCGGTGCCGACAACGGCTTTGGCTCGGAGAAGGCTCTTCGTGACCGGGTGATGGGCAAGCTCCGCGAGGCCATGCGTCCGGAGTTCCTGAACCGGCTCGACGAGATCGTGCTGTTCCGCAAGCTCGACGCGCCGCAGCTGCATGACATCGTGCGGATGCTGCTCGGCGGGACGCGCACCCGGCTCGCCGCCCAAGGCCTCGGCCTCACGGTGAGCGAAGACGCGATCGACTGGATCGCCACGCGGGGGTACGAACCCGAGTACGGTGCCCGGCCGCTGCGCCGCGTGATCCAGCGTGAGCTCGACGACAAGATCGCCGACCTCCTCGTCGGATCGGCGCTGCTGGGGAGCACGGGTGTCGAGGTCTCGGTGGCGGACGGCGCTCTCGTCGTGGCCGCCGCGGCGGCCGCGCCTGGTCAGGCACTGCCTCTCGCCGCCTAGGACTCGCCGCAGGACTCGTCGCAGGATCGCCGCCAGGGTACTTCAGTCCCTGGCGGCGATCCCTGCGGCGATCTCCGCGGCGATTTCGGCCTCGGAGCGGGCATTGAACACACCCCACATGATGTGCGTCGGGCCGCTGCCGTCGCTTCCCGGGGCCGCCGCCCGCGCGGTCCACTTGTTTGCGAGGGCCGCGCGACCGAGGTCCCGGAGGGAGTCGGCGATCCTGGTCTTCCTGAGCTTTCCGGCGACGACACTCCCGTCCTCCGCGAGCCGCCAGCCGCGATCGCTCGCGAGCACCTGGCCGATCTCCTCTTCGGTGAGCCAGCGCGAAAAACTGCGACCGGGCGGGTCGATGGTGGTGAGTTTCATGCTCGAAACTGTACCCAGCTTTCCGGGCGCGCGATTGAGAACCCGGACTGGTCAATCGCAGTACTGAAGGCTGTTGGACACATCAGTGGTCGCGGAGGAGGCTGAAGTCATGGAATACACACACCTCGGTCGCTCTGGTCTATCCGTGTCCCGGCTGTGCCTCGGCACCATGAACTTCGGGCCTCTCACCCCGGAACCGGAAGCGCACTCGATCATGGATTCGGCGCTGGCCTCCGGAATCAACTACTTCGACACCGCGAACGTCTACGGCGGCGCGCACGGCCCCGGCGCAACCGAGTCCCTCGTCGGTCGGTGGTTCGCCGGCGGCGGTGAGCGCAGGGAACGCACCGTGCTCGCGACGAAGCTCTACGGCACGACCTCGGACTGGCCGAACAACGGGCGGCTCTCCGCCCTCAACATCCGCCGCGCGCTCGACGCGAGCCTCCGGCGGCTGGAGACCGACTACATCGACATCTACCAGTTCCACCACATCGACAGGGAAACCCCCTGGGACGAGATCTGGCAGGCTATGGAAACGGCCGTGGCCCAGGGCAAGATCCTCTATGCGGGCAGCAGCAACTTCGCCGGCTGGCACATCGCGACGGCCCAGGCGGAAGCGCGGCGGCGCAACTTCACCGGACTCGTGAGCGAGCAGTCGATCTACAACCTCCTCACCCGGGACGTCGAGCTCGAAGTGCTCCCGGCGGCTCGGGCGAACGGGCTCGGCGTGATCGCCTGGTCCCCGCTGCAGGGCGGCCTCCTCGGGGGAGTGCTCGGCAAGGAGCGCGACGGTCGACGGCGCCTCGAGGGGCGATCCGCGGAGACGCTTGCCGCGCACCGCCCGGCCATCCAGGCGTTCGAGGACTTCGCCGCAGACCTGGGACACAAGCCGGGAGACGTGGCCCTGGCCTGGCTCCTGCACCAGCCGGGAGTGACGGCGCCGATCGTCGGGCCGCGCACCCAGGCCCAGCTCGACGACGGCCTCCGGGCGCTCGACGTCACCCTCGATGCCGCAGCCCTGGCCCGGCTCGATGAGATCTTCCCCGGGCACAAGCCCGCCCCCGAGGACTACGCCTGGTGACCACGCCCGAAACGAGTCCCGAACCTGCATCAGACACCGCCAGCCCCGACAACCGCTCTACGAAGGAAACCATGCCGACCCGAATGATGCCCACCCGAATGATCGCCGACCGCACCGTGAGCACGATCGGACTCGGCGGAATGCCGATGTCGATCGAAGGACGACCGGATGCGGCCAGGTCCGTCGCGACGATCCACGCCGCCCTCGACGAGGGCGTGACCCTGTTCGACACCGCCGACGCCTATCACCTGCACGCCGACGAGGTCGGCCACAACGAGACCCTCATCGCCGGGGCGATCGCGTCCTGGGGCGGAGACACGAGTGATGTGCTCGTCGCGACGAAGGGCGGGCACCTGCGCCCCGGCGACGGAACCTGGTACGTCGACGGCCGCCCGGAGTATCTCAAGAAGGCCGCGGAGGCGTCGCTCGCGCGTCTCGGCGGCGACGCGATCGGCCTCTACCAGTTCCACCGGCCGGACCCGGCGGTGCCGTACGCCGATTCCATCGGTGCGCTCGTCGAGCTCCTCGACGCAGGCACGATCCGCCTCGCCGGCATCTCCAACGCGAACGTCGATCAGATCCGGCTCGCGCAGGAGCTCCTCGGCGGACGCCTCGCGAGCGTGCAGAACCAGTTCTCGCCCGCATTCCGCAGCAGCGAGCCGGAGCTCGAGCTCTGCACCGAACTCGGAATCGCCTTCATCCCGTGGAGCCCGCTCGGTGGGATCTCCTCCGCGGCCCGGCTCGGTGAACGGTTCGCGCCGTTCCAGCAGGTCGCTGCGGACCGAGGCGTCAGCCCGCAGGTCGTCTGCCTGGCCTGGCACCTCGCGAAGTCGCCGGTGGTCATCCCGATTCCCGGCGCCTCCCGGCCGGAGAGCATCCGGGATTCGGTTCACGCCGCCGGCATCACCCTCACGTCTGAGGAACTGGCGTTGCTCGGCTGACCACCGCGGGCTGGCCTCCCGCGAGCTGGGTGAGGAAAGCCGTGGCGGCCGGGCTGGGCTCGTCCGCCACGGCGACCGCGACGGTCCAGGACGGCATCGGGTCCTCGATCTGGATGGCTCGCAGGAGGTCAGGACGCTTCGCAGCGAAACTCTCCGGCACGATCGCGACCCCGAGGTTGTAGCCGACGAGGTCGAGCAGCGGATGCACGTCGTTGACCTCGAGCGCCGCCCGGTAGTCGAACCCCGCGGCCGCGAAACCGCGTCGGGCGAGGACGTGTGCCCCCCAGCCCGCTGGGAAGCCGACGAGGGACTCGGCGTGCAGCGAAGCCAGGTCCACTGAGCCCCTGGCCGCGAACGGGTGATCGGGATGGCAGAGCACGATGAGCCGTTGGGTGCTGAGCTGACTGAGTCGGATACCGGGAGGCGGGTCTCCTGCCGAGACGATGAGGGCGACGTCCGTGCGGCCGTTCGCAACGCCCTCGCTGAGCTCGAGCGATCCGGCGTGCCGGAGACGCACGTCGACTCCGGGATGCGTCGTGCGGAAACGGGCGAGTTCACCCGGCAGGTCCACCGACCCCAGACACGGCTCTGCGCCGACCGTCAGGCGTCCCAGCATCAGGCCGCGCACGGCCGCAACGGCGTTCTGGGCGGCGGTGGCACTCGCGAGCGTGCGCAGGGCCTCGACGAGGAAGGCCTGGCCCGCGACCGAGAGCTCGACGCTGCGGGTGCTTCGGATGAACAAAGAAGTCCCGAGCTCGCCTTCGAGAGCCCGAACGGATGCCGACAGCCCGGATTGTGAAATCTGCAGGATATCGGCGGCTCGGGTGAAATGACGTTCTTCGGCGACGGTCACAAAATGTTCGAGCTGGCGAAGTTCCATTCAGCAAGGCTAGTGCGTCAGATGACACCATTCACAGCCGCGAGGAATAGATCACCGGCCTCGTCTTTTGGCGGTCAGAGGTCGATACTGGTCCGGAAGCGCGCGCCCGCTGGTGGGCACGCCCCGGTTTGGAGGCCTGACGATGACTTCGCTCAACCCCTATCTCTCCTTCCGCGATTCGGCCAGGGCGGCCATGGACCTGTACGAGTCGGTGTTCGGCGGAACGGTCACCCGCAGCACCTTCGCCGATTTCCACGCCAGTGAGGATCCCGCAGAGGGCGAGAAGATCATGCACTCCGCCCTGACAACGGACAGCGGGATGGTCCTGATGGCGGCGGATACCCCGAACAGCATGGAGCTGACACCGGGCAGCAATTTCTCGGTCTCGCTGAGCGGTGACGACGAGGCGGAACTGACGGGTTATTTCGAGAAGCTCTCCGCGGGAGGGACCGTGGTCCAGCCGCTCGCGAAGGCACCGTGGGGAGACAGCTTCGGAATGCTCGTGGACCCGTTCGGCGTGAACTGGCTGGTCAACATCGCCGGTCCGGGGAGTTCTCCCGCGTGATCCTCAGGCGCCGGGCCGGGCGTCGAGGCTGATCGAGTCGTCTTCGGTGCCGTCGACGAGTCGTTGCAGGGCGTTGCGCACGAGCAGGCCACGCATGGTGTCCCGGTGCGCCCGCGCCTTCGGCAGGAAGTGCGGTACGTACCCGTAGACGGCGTGGCTCTTCTTCGATCCGAGGTACGGGCCAGGGGGAGTGTCCGCGAGCGGCACGAACGGGATTCCGAGGAAGTCCCGCATCTTGCGCAGTGGCCGGTCGTCGACGATCGACACGATGTGCTTGATGCTGTGCACGAGCGCGGAGAGGTACATGGCGCGGTAGAGCTGCACGCTCACCGCCGCTTCGCCGCGCCGGTAGTCGGGGAGGACCGCGACGGTGCCGATGTCCCAGATTTCCGTGGGATCGGTGATCGCGTGAAAGCGGAAGGCCTCATCGAGTTCCAGATTGAACGGTTCCCGGGCGGCATCGTTGAGGCTCTTGAGGCCGTGCTGGGAATCTTCGATGATCCGCAGCACTCCGCTCGGCGTGTGTGTCTCCCTGTCGATGGAGATGAAGAAGGTACTCGTTTCCTCGTACGCACCGTACTCGTCCGTCATCTCGGCGGCGTCGTTGCCGAACGTCGCCTCGAAGACGACACGTTCCACATGCCGGCCGACATTCGAGAACGGGCTCCGGCCGTCGACCTCGATCGCGACGAGTCGATAGTGCTCAGGAAGCTCCCGCGCGCGCTCAGCGAGCAGTCGAACGGTGAGTTCCTCGAGCTCAGAATCGCTCAGGTCATAGCGGGGGCTGAACACCTCGGCGCCGATCGCGGTATCGGTGTCGCGGGCCGGCACTAAAATTCCTTGTATTCGGCGGTGGCGCTGCCGAAGAAACCCTTGGTGTATTCGACGGCCACGAGGGGATCGAAGGGCTTGCAGGTGTAGATGTCGACACTGTAGAAGAGCACCGGCTGTTCCCACGCGTAGAAATGCGCTCCCGACGTTTCCCAGTGAGTCCACCCGGCCCAGCCGTACAGGTCGCTGCGATGCGTTACCGGTTCGATCAGTCCTTTCATGTCGAGTACCGGGGCAAGTCCTGACAGGTAGTCCACGATCTGGAGTGCGCTGATCGGTTCGGCGGGGTAGGCCTCGATGACCAGCCGCTGCCGGTAAATGGTTGGTGCAAGGTCGCGCATGAAAGCCATTCCCCCAGTGATGTGGTCCAGACCATGGGGAAGAGATTCCACGGCGGCAGCGTTTCATCAGGGCGACATTGGAACCTGAGACTGAGCGCTGCTGCCTCACTGTACGCCCCCCAGGCATCCATCGCGGTCAGTGGGCACCCGCGTCGGTGCGGAGGAGTTCCCGGTGGGGGCCTTTTCATTGCCATGATGCCGGGGCACACTGAGCGAATGCGCAGGCTTTCGGTGACGAGACACCCGGAAAAGGGGCCGGTCGCGCCCCCGGTTCTCGCGGTCGCGTTGCTGGTGACCCTTGCGGTGGGCGTTCCGCTCGCGGCCATTCAGGTGGCGGGAGCGATCCGGCCGGACCCGGCGTCGTCCGCTCCCGCCGGAGTCCCTACGGATGACCCGACGGATGACCCGACGGCGGTCCCCACGCCGGCTTCTACCGCAGGGACGCCAGCATCCCCGGTGCTCAGGGCGCTGGATTCGGACAACCCGATCTCCGATCCTGCCTGGTTCGTGCAGGCGTACGAGGCCGGGTTCCGGCTCTACATCCTCAGCGCTACCGAGTTCGGCAGCTGCACCCCACTCGCTCGCACCCAGGCGCAGCTCGCGATGGCGATCGACGCCGGCCTCGCGGTCGCCGCGTACACCAGGGATCCGCGCTGCTGGCGGGAGGGGATCGCGGCGACGGGCTCCTTCCGCATCCGGCTCCAGTTCTTTGCACTCGACATCGAGACGGGTGGCCCGCCGCTCACCCGCGACATGATCACGGGTGTGCAGTCCAGCGGGGTGCGTCCCGTCGTCTACACCGGCGCGCGAATGTGGGAGGACATCATGGGCAGGGAAACGACGGAGTATTCCGATGTCGCCCTCTGGGATGCCGTGCCCGTCGAGCCGGACTCGCCCGCCGTTCCCGGCCTCCCCGACGACCCCGCCGATCTCCTGTCGCCCGCGCCGATTTCCTTCGGCGGCTGGAACGCGCCCGGCAATCTCCGGGTCGGTGTCCAGCAGCATTTCGAACGGGTCTTCAACGGCGTCAACATCGATGTGAACACCTTCGCGACGTCGTTCCTGTACTGATCGGGAAGCGGGCACCGTACCGGGCACCGCACTGGGCACCGCACCGCGTATTATGGCGGCGTGAAGCCCTTCCTGCTCTTGGCCACCCGTCCGGAGGACGAAGCCGCCGACGACGAGTACGAGGGCTTCCTGAGCGCCGGCGGCCTGACCCCCGATGAGTTGCACCGGGTGAGGCTCGAGGCGGACCTGCTGCCCCCGATCCGTCTGGACGACTACTCCGGCGTCATCGTCGGAGGCAGTCCCTTCAACGCCGGCGACCCCGAGGCGACGAAGTCCGCCGTCCAGGTCCGCGTCGAAGCGGAACTCCAGCCGCTCCTCGATCTCGTCGTCGCCAGGGACTTCCCCTTCCTCGGAGCCTGTTACGGAATCGGACTGCTCACCGCCCATGGCGGAGGGGTCGTCGACGGCACGTGGCCGGAGGACGCAGGCCCGACCAGGGTGAGCCTGACCGGGGACGGGGCCGCGGACCCGCTGTTCGGCATCCTCGACCCCGACTTCGAGGCCTTCGTCGGGCACAAGGAGGCGTGCACGGTCCTCCCGCCCGGCGCCGTGCTCCTCGCCACCGGAGAGAACTGCCCGGTCCAGGCCTTCCGGGTCGGACGCAACGTCTACGCGACCCAATTCCACCCCGAACTCACCAATGCGAGCATCCTGACCCGCATCCGGATCTACCGCGACAACGGCTATTTCAAGCCGGATGCCCTGACCGAAGTCATCGCGAACATCACGGCGGCCACGGTCACGCAACCGGCGAACCTGATGCGGGCCTTCGTCCGGCGCTTCGGCACCGAATAAGCTGCGCCACCAAATAAACTGACACGAATGCCAACCTCACTCGCGACACCGTATGAAGACCTGCTTCGCCACACCCTGGCGACGGGCACCGCCAAAGCCGACCGGACCGGTACCGGAACCACGAGCATTTTCGGGGCACAGCTCCGCTTCGACCTCCGTGAGGGCTTTCCGCTCATCACGACGAAGCGCGTGCACTTCAAGTCCATCGCCTATGAACTTCTCTGGTTCCTGCGCGGCGAGAGCAACGTCGGATGGCTTCGGGAACACGGCGTCAGCATCTGGGACGAGTGGGCGTCGGAAACCGGAGAACTCGGTCCCGTCTACGGGGTGCAGTGGCGCTCCTGGCCCACCCCCGACGGCGGTCACATCGATCAGATCGCCCAGGTGATCGAGACCCTCAAGGCGGACCCCGATTCGCGGCGAATGATCGTGTCGGCCTGGAACGTCGCCGATATCCCGTCGATGGCGCTCGCGCCGTGCCACGCGCTCTTCCAGTTCTACGTCGCCGACGGCCGCCTCTCCTGCCAGCTCTACCAGCGCAGCGCCGATCTCTTCCTCGGCGTCCCCTTCAACATCGCGAGTTATGCGCTGCTGACCCACCTCGTCGCAGCGCAGGCCGGCCTCGAGGTCGGCGACTTCATCTGGACCGGCGGGGACTGTCACATCTACGACAACCACCGCGACCAGGTCGCCGAGCAGCTCACCCGCGCCCCGTATCCGCTCCCGACGCTCCGCATCACGGCCGAGCGGGCGAGCATCTTCGACTACCAATACGAGGACCTTGAGATCGTCGGCTACCAGCACCACCCCGCGATCAAGGCACCCGTTGCCGTCTGATCACGCTCCCGCGATCGCACTGATCTGGGCGCAGGCGCACGACGGGATCATCGGCGACGCCGGGTCGATCCCCTGGCACCTTCCCGAAGACCTCGCGCATTTCAAGGCCGTGACGGATGCCGCGACGGTCGTGATGGGACGGCGCACGTGGGACTCCCTCCCCGAACGATTCCGGCCGCTCCCCGGGCGACGGAACGTGGTCGTCACGCGGGATGCCGGCTGGGCCGCGGCCGGGGCGGAACGTGCGGTGTCGGTCGAGAAGGCCCTCTCCGGAGACACGGCATCCACCGAACCGGGGACGACGATCTGGGTGATCGGCGGAGGCGAGGTCTACCGCGAGGCCCTCGCCCGCGCCTCACGACTCGAGGTCACCGAGCTGGACCTTGCCGTGCCCGGCGACACGCGGGCCCCCGCTGTTGACGGGGAGTGGACGCGTGCCCACGCCTCGGAATGGATGGTCTCGCGGACCGGAATCCGGTATCGCTTTGTCGGGTACGAGCGGCCGGTTCCACAGCACTGACTCCTGGGTCAGCACCTGCGGGTCCACGATCGCGTGCGCCACAGTGCCGCGGCGTTCGGGGCTCGTCCAGCGGCCGCTCGACGGAGCCAGGAACGCCTGGGGCAGGGTCCCCAGGCAGATCGCCGCGTCGATCACGCGCACGAGGGGGAAAGCGAACCCGAGCAGCAGATAGCTCGGCCGCCGGGTGACGGCGACGACGAGAACGGTCAGCAGGTAGTCGGGCACGAGCACGCCGAGGAGGATCAGGGTCGGCGGAATCGCCTGTGTCAGCCGTGTGGCGATGCCGGACGGGTCCGTCGCGGTCGCCTCCCAGATGACCGCACCGAGCGACAGGATGAGCAGCGGCAGGAACAGCACCATCATCACGCTGCTCGTGACGAGTTCGAAGACGTGGAGCGCCAGCGCACCCCAGAACCAGCCGAGCCGGAATCCGTGGCGGCGCAGGGTCTGCCAGAACCCCAGGGTCCAACGCCGCAGCTGCCGGGTGTAGTCGCGGAGGTTGGCCGGGTCCTGGGTCGATGCTCTCGCGATCGCGGGGTGGAAGGCGATCCGGCCGAGCTTGCGCGCGTGCACCTCGAACGTCATGTTGAAGTCCTCGATCGCGAGTCCGGGGGGATCGATGTCGATGCTTGCGAGGACCTGGCTTCGATACATGCTCGCGAAACCGGGAACGATCGAGATCACGTTAGCGAGCCTGGCAGCCTGACCGTACTTGAGCAGGTACTGCACCATGACGTAGAAACGTTCCCGGTACGCGATCAGGAAGCGACCCATCATCGTCCCGGGAGGAGGATCCGCGATCGTCGACGCACACGCGGCAACCGCGACGACGGCGGGATCCTGGAAGCACGGCAGGCCGGTTCGGAGGTAGTCGGCGGCGAGGACCGTGTCCGCGTCGAGGAGGACCACAACGGGGAATCGGCGCGCCAGTTCGAAGCGGTCGATTGCGGCGACGAGCGCGCCGGCCTTGCCGTGATTCGACCCGAGTTCGAGGACGTTCGCACCGCTCGCCCTCGCGAGTTCCGCCGTCCGGTCGGCGGAGGCGTCCGAGACGACGAACACATGGCCGACGGGCACCTGGCTGGTCGCGGAAGCGATCGTCGCGGCGATCACCTGTTCCTCGTCGTGGGCGGCGATCAGGATCGCGACCTCGTCGGCGGAGATGAGCGGGTCCTCCGGCCGGTCGGGTGACCGGCGGTGAGTGCTCTCGACCACGGCACGGATGAGCCCGACCGTGGTCCACAGCAAGGTGTTGATTCCCACGACAAGAATGAAGATGAGGAAAAAGGTAAGCATCTGTGCCCCCGGGTGCAATCGAACGTCCCGCACTGGAACCGGAAACGCCACGTCGAGACTGTCGGTGTTGACCTGCACGAAGCTACCCGACGCTGGAGGGGACCGCTCGCTGCGTCACCCGGATGGGGCGACCCGTGTGGTTAACCACATCCGGGTGTGGGTTGCCCCCGGAACGGCCGCCCACTCGCCGAAGCCGCTGATGCTGCCGTTGTCGACGCTGCCGTTGTCGAGGCCGCCGCGGACGCATGCAGTTACAGGCATTCATTAGTGAGGATGATGGAGGAGTGACTTTTCCGACGAGTACCTCCAATTTTCGCGCCGCCCGCGACCAGCTGCTGCGCCTCTGGGACGGCCACGCCCGTGCCGCCGCCGAATTTCGCTGGCCGGATGTCGGCGCGTCGTTCAACTGGGCCGTCGACTGGTTCGACGTCATCGCGGAGGGCAACGACAATATCGCCCTGTGGATCGTCGAGGAGGACGGCCGCGAGCTGAAGGTCACCTTCGCGGAGATGTCCGCCCGCTCGAACCAGGTCGCGGCCTGGCTCACCCAGCAGGGTGTCGGCAAGGGCGATCACGTGATGCTCATGCTCGGCAACCAGGTCGAGCTCTGGGAACTCATGCTCGGCATCATGAAGATCGGCGCAGTCATCCTGCCGACCTCGACCGTTCTCGCCGCCGGCGACCTCGCGGATCGCGTGCGGCGCGGCGAGGTGGACTGCGTGATCGCGAACGCCGGCGACGCCGCCAAGTTCGCGGAGATCGACGGCGACTTCCGGCGCATCTGCGTGGGCGGCACGGTTCCCGGCTGGGCCCACTACGCCGACGCCGACCTGCTCCCGTCCGTCGCGGTTCCCGTGGCCGTCGGCTCCGACGACCCGTCACTCATCTACTTCACCTCCGGGACCACGAGCAAGCCCAAGATGGTCGTGCACACCCAGACCTCGTATCCCGTCGGCCACCTCTCCACGATGTACTGGCTCGGGCTTCGTCCCGGCGACGTGCACCTCGCCATCAGTTCACCCGGCTGGGGCAAGCACGCCTGGAGCAGCTTCTTCTCGCCGTGGATCGCCGAGGCCACGGTCTTCGTCTACAACTACGGCCGATTCGACCCGCAGGCGCTCACCGCCCAGCTGCATCGCGCCAAGGTCACGACGTTCTGTGCGCCTCCGACGGTCTGGCGCATGCTGATCCAGTCCGATGTGGGGGAGAAGCCGGTCGGCCTCCGCGAGATCCTCTCGGCGGGAGAACCGCTCAACCCCGAAGTGATCAGCCAGATCCAGCGGGCTTGGGGACTCACGATCCGCGACGGCTACGGCCAGACCGAGACGACGGCCATCGTCGGAAACGTGCCGGGGTCCGTCCTCAAGGCCGGGTCCATGGGCCTGCCCCTTCCCGGCGTCGCGATCACCCTCGTCGACCCGATCACGGGCGGTGTCGCCGACGAGGGCGAGATCTGCCTCGACCTCGCCGAACCCGCCGTCAACCTCATGGCCCGCTACCACGGCGACCCGGTCCGGACCGAGGCTGCCCTGCGGGACGGCTACTTCCACACGGGCGACGTCGCCACCCGTGACGACAACGGCTACATCACCTTCATCGGCCGTACGGACGACATCTTCAAGTCGTCCGACTACAAGGTTTCCCCGTTCGAGGTCGAGAGCGTGCTGCTCGAGCACCCCGCCGTCGCCGAGGCCGCGGTCGTGCCCGCCCCCGACGACACCCGCCTCAACATCGCCAAGGCGTACATCCACCTTGCGGCCGGCTGGGCGCCCGACAGCGCGACCGCTCTCGCCGTGCTGCGTCACGCCCGCAACGGGCTGCCGCCGTACATGCGGGTCCGGCGCATCGAGTTCTTCGAACTGCCCAAGACGAGCTCGGGAAAGATCCGCAGGGTCGAGCTGCGGGCACGCGAGAACGAAGCGGCGGATCAGCAGCTCCGGCTCCCCGACGAATGGCGCGACGACCAGTTCCCCGAGCTCAAGCGCTCACCGCGAAGCTGATCCATCCTTCCGCGAAAGCGGATGAATCGTCGTTCTGAGCTCGGCATACCGACGGCTCACCCGCTTTCGCGAACGGCGGAGGAGCGGGGGACGACGTCCTGGGACAGGAGGGCGTCGATCGCTGCGAGGGGGATCGGCAGCCAGTCTGGCCGGTTGAGCTTCTCGTAGACGGCCTCGTACAGGGCCTTGTCGAGTTCGAAGGCGTCCAGGAGCGGTCGCTGCTCGCCGAGGCTGCGGCCCGAGCGTTCGCTGTACCCGTCGAGGAAGGCTCGCCTGCAGGCGTCGGCCCACGCGGTGACGGCGCCCGTTCGCCCAGGCGCCTCGCGTGACACCGTTCCCGCCGCGTAGGAGAACGACCTCAGCATGCCGGCGACATCGCGCCAGGGCACATCGGCGCGGGTCCGGTCTTCGAGGGGGCTGAGCGGTTCGCCTTCGAAATCGACGAGCACCCAGCCTCGACCGGGAACGAGCAGGACCTGGCCGAGGTGCAGGTCGCCGTGGATTCGCTGCAACCTCGGCCAGGACGCCTCGGCAGCTGAGGCGAACACCGCCTCGATCGCCGGGGCGTACCGGTCGAGTGCAGGCACCTCCGCGACCGCGCGCCGGGCGCGGGCGCGCAGGCCGTCGATGACCGTGCCGACGATCTCAGCGGTCGGCTCCGCCGTCGGCATCGCGTGCGCGAGGTCGGCGTGGACTGCCGCGGTCGCGACGCCGAGGCTCCGCGCCCGGGCAGTGAAGTCCTCGTTTCTCCTCGCCGCATCGAGTACCACCCGCCAGGCGTCTTCGACACCGGGAAGGAACTCCTGGGCGAAAGCCAGGTGGCCGCGTGCGGTGCCATCCGCCGTGCGGGGGTCGGCCCAGTCCCCGACAACGCAGCCGACGGGGCGGGGAACGAAGTGCGAGCCGGCTCGGGCGAGTGTGGACTGCACGGTGACGTCGGGGTTGTCACCGTGGTGGAGCGCCCGGAAGACCTTGCAGATCACGGGGGCGAGAACCCGACCGTCAGGACCCGCGAGTTCGTAGATGATCGAGGTGTTGGACTGCTCGCCCCTGAGCACATGACTCGACACGACGGTCGGCTCGACGCCGTCGGCTCCGGATTCGCTGCCACCGGATTCGCTGCCACCGGGGAGGGGAGTGGGCAGGAGCTCGCCGTGCGCGACGGAGCCTCCATCCGGACCGGGTGCGGACCTGCCCCCGCGCAGCATCAGCAAGAGCAGCGCCCGGGCGTATGCCGGATCGGCGGGGGCGTCGTAGACGAACCGTCTCCGCCCGTCCGCTCCGGTCAGGATCGTGATGAGGGCCGCCTCGGCTCCCGGGAGCGCAACATCGCGCTCGGTTACGGGAAGCTGGTAGACGGTCCGGCGCGGGTCACCGGCATCGAGGACGCAATCGGTGCGGATCAGGACCCCCGGTTCGCCGGAGGGCAGCGACCAGCAGCCCACGCGAGAGAGCTCCACCGGGCGACCCGTGTCCGCGAACCAGCGCTGGCGGGCGGCCCAGGAACTCACATCGGTGGGCAGTGCGGATCCGAGGCCATTCCCAGTCATGCCGCCAGCGTACGCCAGCGGCAGAGTCTGGTCCGCAGACATCGTGATGAGCTTGGAAATTACTGTGCCCAGCCGATGTCCGTGAGCCAGAACCATCGTTTGACGGCGTATTCACAGCACAGTGATAGCGTCCGGCAAGCGCGGATCCCTAGCTTCGATCCCGGTGGGCCCCACGAAGAGTCCCCGGAACCGGAGACTCATGTTCTACACCTACCTGCGCCGGGAACTTGCGGGCCGTCGCAAGCAGACCGCGATCGTCGCGATCGGCATGGCCCTCGCCATCGCCCTGGTCATCATCGTCAACTCGGTGTCGAGCGGGGTCCAGCTCGCCCAGGCATCCGTTCTCGAGTCCGTCTACGGTGTCGGCACCGACATCACCGTGAGCCAGGCACCCGCGGCCGCCGCGACGCCGGGCACAGGTAACGGCGCCCCGCAGCGCTTCGATTTCGGTTCGGCGGACGGCGCCGCCGCCGACGGGACCACCACGATCAGCCGCAGCCGCCTCACCGCTGAACGCGGGACGGAGACCTTCGCCTCGACCGGCCTGGACACCGTTCGTGCCGTCCCCAACGTCAGCGCGGCGGCGGCGACGCTCCTGCTGAGCAACTCCACGTTCAGCGGAGCCCTCCCGACCCGCACGGAGCCGGGCGCGACCCGGCCGTCGACCGGCCAGGGCGCGCAGACGCCGCCGACCGGCGGTCCTGACGGTGCAGGCGGAAGCTCGTTCAGTGTCGACTCCTTCACCGTGCTCGGCCTGAACCCGGCCGACGCGGCCGTCGGCCCGCTGTCGGCCGTCGCCCTCACCGAGGGGCGCTCCCTCGCGAGCACGGATGCCGGCGCTCACGTCGCCGTCCTCGACTCGAGCTATGCGACGACCGCGTCCCTCGCCGTCGGCGGCACGGTCGCGATCGCGGGCACCGACTTCAGCATCGTCGGTCTCGTCTCCGCTGCGACCGCGGACAGTGCCACGGCAGCCAACGTCTACATTCCGCTCGACGTCGCCCAGACCCTCGCGGCCCTGCCCGGTCAGGTGTCCAACATCTACGTGCAGGCAGCGTCGTCGACGGACATCGGCCAGGTCCAGGCGGACATCGCGACGGCGCTTCCCGCCGCGACCGTCAAGACCCAGGCGGACCTCGCGTCGAGCGTGTCCGGTTCGCTCGCGAGCGCATCGAGCCTCGTCTCCAACCTCGGGTTGTGGCTCTCCCTAATCGTTCTCGCTGCCGCGTTCCTGATCGCAATCCTCTTCACCATCTCCGGGGTCACCCGGCGCACCCGCGAATTCGGCACCCTCAAGGCGATCGGGTGGTCCAACGGCCGGATCGTGCGCCAGGTCGGCGGCGAATCGCTCGTGCAGGGCCTGATCGGCGGCGTCGTCGGCATCGTGGTCGGACTCGCCGGGATCCTCGTGATCAACATCATCGCCCCGACCCTGACCGCAGGGGCCTCGACGGCCGCGCAGGTGGCTGGCCGCGGAGCAAGGGCCGCCGGCGGCGCGGGAGGTGCCGGCGGCGCGGGCTTCGGCCCGGGTGGCGGCGGATTCGGTGCAGCGACCCAGGCGGCCGCCCAGTCGAACATCGTCCTGACGGCGCCCGTCACGGTATCCGTGATCCTGATTGCGGTCGGACTCGCCGTCCTCGGCGGCCTGCTCGCCGGAGTGATCGGCGGATGGCGGGCGTCCCGGCTCCGGCCGGCGGAGGCGCTGCGCAGCATCGCGTAGCACTGCCGCCGGCGCGGCACTGCCGGCGCCCTTCGGCCCTCCCGTTTTTTCACTTTCAGCTTCCAGAAGGAACCAGACCATGTACCAGCTGACGAATGTCACCAAGAAGTATGACCAGGGCAAGCGCTCGGTCACCGCGCTGCAGGGCGTCACCGTGTCGATCCCCGACGGCCAGATGGTCGCGATCCAGGGGCCGACCGGCGGCGGCAAATCGACCCTCCTGCAGATGCTCGGAGCACTCGACCGGCCGAGTTCCGGTTCCGTGGTCTTCGAGACGGAGCACCTCGGGAGTTCGGACCTGTCGAGCCTCGGGGATTCTCAGCTCGGTCGTATCCGTGCGACGGAGATCGGCTTCGTGTTCCAGGGCTTCAACCTGATCCCCACGCTGACCGCGCAGGAGAACGTCGAGACCGCGCTCGCCCCGCTCGGCGGGACGAGCGCCGCGCGCCGCGAGCGCTCGGCGGCGGCCCTCGAGGCCGTCGGCCTCGGCGATCGACTCGGCCACCTTCCTGCGGAACTGTCCGGCGGCCAGCAGCAGCGGGTCGCGATCGCCAGGGCCCTCGTCAAAGACCCGACCGTGCTCCTGGCCGATGAGCCGACCGGCAACCTCGACGAGGAGACCAGGGACGAGATCATGGACCTGCTCGAGGGACTCTGGCGGGCGCAGGGTCTCACCCTGATCGTGGTCACCCACGACAGCGCAGTGGCCAAACGCGCCCAGCGTCGCCTGCACATCAAGGCCGGACGGCTCACCGAACTTGCGTGAGCGCCGGGCCGGCCGACCTCTGGGGTGGACAAAGATTAGAGTAAAGACTCTAATTGAAGCATGGCCACCGATAGAACACCCCAGAACGGCACGCACGAACCGAACGGACGGACGTCGACCCGGCGTTCGTTCCTCAAGGTTGCCGGAATCGGCGTGGGGTCCGTCGTGATCGCGGGCGCCGCCGGACTGACCTGGCGCGCGGTCGACGGCGGCGTGTTCGCGAGCGGGACCGGAGAGGCCTTCGCCGCGTGGGCACAGGCCGGTCCGGAGGCGCATGACGCCCTCGGGCTCGTGCGGGCCGCCGTGCTCGCCGCGAACGCGCACAACGCCCAGCCCTGGCAGTTCCGGGTGACCGACAACCGGATCGACGTCTTCGCGGACACGACCAGGAACCTCGGGACGATGGACCCGCTGCTCCGGGAGATGGATGTCTCGCTCGGGTGCGCGATCGAGAACATCGTCCTCGCGGCGCCCGCGAACGGGAAGACGACCACCGTCACCCTGCTGCCGGACCCCGCCGACCCCGCGCACGTCGCGCGGATCGACCTTGAGACGGCGGAGGCATCAGTCTCGCCGCTGTTCACCGCGATCGCATCCAGACACACCGACCGTAACGCCTATGACCTCACGCGGCCGGTGAGCGCCGCGGAGCTCACGAAACTCAGCGGCATCGCCGCTGCGGAACCCGCCGAAGCAGGGCGCGCCGAAACGGGCGACACCGCACTCGTCGGCGCCGAACTCGTCTGGTTCTCGGCTCCCGCGGAAAGGGACGCATTCGGCGACCTGACCGTGCGAGCGACCGAGGCGATCATCGCGGACCCGCAGCAGGTCGCGGACGACGCCGCCTGGTACCGCACCGGCTGGCACGAGATCCAGTCGAAGAAGGACGGCATCACGATCGACCCGTCCGGGCAGTCGGAATTCATCAGGGCGGTTTCGAAGGTCGTCCCCGTTTCGACGGCCCAGAACAACGCCGGCTGGCTCACCGGCACCAGGGACAGCCAGGTCCCGACGGCGGCCGCCTTTGGAGCGCTCGTCGTGCGCGACCCGCTCGACACTGGCCAGCGCCTCGCGGTCGGACGCGCCTGGCAGCGCCTGCACCTGAGCATGACGGTCGACGGACTCCGCGCCCAGCCGCTCTGCCAGGTTCCGGAACGGATCGACAGGGAACGCTCGACGGGCCTCACCCCGGACTTCGGCCAGGCGATGGCCGCGCTGCTGCCCGCCGGCCGCCACGCGATCATGACCTTCCGGATCGGGTACCCGACCGCGGAGGCGCTGCCGAGCCCACGGCGGCCGGCACGGGAGGTGGTGCTCTCATGAGCCGTGTCCCGACGACGGTAACCGCTGAGGAGACCAGGTCCAGGATCCTCGCCGTCGCCCTCGACCTCTTCAACGAACGCGGGCCCTCCGCCGTGACCACCAACGCGATCGCGGCCGCCGCGGGAATCAGCCCGGGCAACCTGTACTACTGGTTCGGCGGCAAGGACGAGATCGTGCGCGAGCTGCACGCCAGTCTCGTGGCGGCCTATGAGACGCTCTGGGGGGCATCCGCTGCCGGAGAAGGGGACGCGCCCGAGCTTCACGAGTCCGAACGCCTCGAGCCGGAACGCCTCGACCCTGAGCAGGTGTTCGACCGCCTCGGGGCCGGCGCCGCGTTGACACGGAAGTACGCGTTCCTGGCCCGTGACCTCTTCGGGCTGCTGCACGCGGACCCCGTGCTCGCCGAACAGTACCGGCACGTGCGCGCCCGGCGCCTCGTCAGGTTCAGCGAGATCGCCCGCGGCTGGCGCGAACACGGCGAGATCATCCCGCTCGGCGATCCGGAGCTCGGTGACCTCGTTCGGGCGCTCTGGATCCTCGCCGAATCCTGGTTCGCATTCGAGGAGCTCGACGGAGCGGACTCCGGTGGGACGACGGATTCCGCGGGCGGGACGCGCTATCTGCGCGCGGTGCTCACGCCTTACCTCAGCGCTCGGCCGCCCAGGAAGGGCTAGACGCGGCGGATGCCCCAGGCCACGACGGCCAGGGACGCGGCGCAGACGACACCGAGGAGGGACATCAGCAGGGTGTAACTTGCGACGGCGTTGAGTGCCGCGAAGAGGACCGGCAGCAGGAACCCCAGGTAGGTGAGGCTGTAGTAGACGCCGGTGATACCGGCGAGGTCGGCGGGGGTGGAGATGCGCTGCACCTCGACGAGGCCGGCGACGACGCACACTCCGTACGCGGCGCCGAGCATGATCGCCGTGACGAGGGCCACGATCGGGGACAGGGTCGCCGCGGCGCAGATGGAGAGCAGGATGCCGACGAGCATCATGCCCATGCCGACGACGAGTGCCCGCCCGTTGGTGAGCTCGTTGATCCGGGCGACCTGCGGCTGGACCAGGGCCCCCGTGCCGAGGGTGACGACCGTGAGCAGGGTGGCATATGCGAGGTTGAACTCGCCGAGCTGGGTGTCCACGAGCTTCGGCATGATCGCGTACGCGATCCCGGCGGCACCGAAGACCCAGGGCGCCGACGGGGCGATGACCCGCAGGAAGCGGCGGTGCCCTGCGAGCGGAACCGCGAGGTCACGCCAGAACGGGCGGTGTGCGCGGTAACGCGGCACGGTCTCCGGCGCGGTGACCAGGAGCGGCAGCACGGCAACGCTCAGTACGATGTGGACGAGGTACGGGGCGAGTGTCGGCATCGGCCCCCACTGGGCGAGTGCACCGGCGACCCCGGCGCCGAGCCCGAAGCCGATGGTGAGGGTCAGCGCCGGGCGCCGGGCGCCCGCAACCGAGTCGGCCTGCCTGTCGAACGGCTGCGCGGAGAGTTCCTTCAGCCACGCGGTTCCGACCGACATCGCGACGCCGACGCTCAGTCCGGCCAGGAAGCGGCCGACACAGAGCATGACCGTGCTCGAAAATCCGAAACCGAGGAGGATGCTGGCCACGAGTCCCGTGATCACGCCCGCGATCACGAGCGGCCGGCGTCCGTACCGGTCCGAGAGCGCCCCGGCGATGAGGAGCCCGGGGATCAGCCCGACGACGTATGCCCCGAGGAAGACATCCGCCATCACGGTCGTGTAGTGGCCGAGCGCTTCGTACATGTGCAGCAACGGGGTGAAGTGGTTGCCGCCCCAGGCCATGACGAAGATGGCGGGTGCTGCGCGGAGCCAGGCGGGGATGGTGCGGGGAATCATCGGACTTTCGGAATGCGATCGAAGGTAAGTGTGGGCAGTTGGCGGTGGTCAGTGGTTGAGCGGTGTGAAGTGCCCGGCCTCGACGTGTTCGCGGAGGGCGCGGTCGTACGCCCCGGTGTCTCCGCTGGACACGTGACCGGCCAGGGTCCGGTGCTCGGCGAGGAGGCGCTCGAGGTTGCGGGGGTCGCGGGAGGCGACGCGGTGGGTGAGGCGTTCGAGGCTCGGGCCGAGCTGGGCGTAGAAGCCGTCGATCACCCGGTTGCGGTTCTCGTCCACGATCCGGGAGTGGAACCGGTGGTCGGCCCTGGCGAAGGTGAGCAGGTCGCCGCTCGCCGCGGCATCCGCCTGGATCCCGATCAGGGCGGCTAGGTCGGTGTCCACCGCAGCGGTCCCGCCCTGGCGTTCGCTCAGTAGTCGGACCGCTGTCGTCTCGAGCATGATGCGCACCTGGAGCAGCTCCGCGGTCTCCGCCTCGTCGAGCGCGGTGACGACGGCCCCCTTCTTCGGGAAGAGCCGGATCAGGCCGCGCGCCTCGAGTGCGAGGAAGGCCTCCCGCACCGGGGTGCGGCTGAGCGCGAGGGCGGCGGCGATCTCGCCCTCGGTCAGGAAGGAACTCGCGGGGAGAGCCCCGGAGATGATCAGGTCCGCGACATGCGTGTACGCCCGCTCGACGGCGGACGCCCCGGCCGGCGGGAGGGAGGCTGATTCGGTCGGCATACCCCCAGCCTAGCCATAGATACATCAATAACTACAAGTCGGCTACGGAATATGCCGCCGAATATACTGGGCAAACGCCCCGATTGAGGCACACCCACCGCCGGGCCGCGGGCCACTGCCCGGTGCCGGCTCGTCCACTCTGACCCAGAGGCCCCCGTGACTGAAACGCTTTCCCCGCAGACGATCCTCGAAGAACTCGCCGGAGTGCTGCCGCAGGCGCAGCTCGTGACCGGCCAGGCGACCGAGGCGTATCTCACGGACCAGTCGGACGGCACCGCCGCGGGGGAGCCCCTCGCCGTCGTGTTCCCCAAGAGCACCGCCGAGGTTGCGGCGATCGTCACCCTCGCGGCGGCCAACGGCATTCCGCTCGTGCCCCAGGGCGCCCGCACCGGCCTCGCCGGAGGTGCGAACTCGATCACCGGCGCCATTGTCGTGAACCTCACCCGGATGAACCGGATCGTCTCCGTCGACACGGCGGACCAGACCGCGACGGTCGAGGCCGGAGTGCGCACGTACGCTCTGGCCAGGGCCGCCGCGGCCGCCGGTCTCTTCTACCCGCCGGACCCGGGCTCCTGGAAGGGTTCGACGATCGGCGGCAACGTCGCCACCAACGCCGGCGGGATGCTGTGCGTCAAGTACGGCGTGACGGGCAACTTCGTGCGCCGCCTCACGGTCGTCCTCGCAGACGGGTCCATCGTGCACACAGGGCAGCGCACCATCAAGGGTGTCGCGGGCTACAACCTGACGGCCCTCCTCGTCGGCTCGGAGGGAACCCTCGGCATCATCACCGAGATCACGGTCGGGCTGCTGCCTGCGCCCGCGCCTGCCTCCGGCGTCTCCGCGACCTTCTCGACCACAGCGGAGGCCCTCGCCGCCGCCGCGTTGATCGTCACGAACAACCGGCGCCCGAGCGTCCTCGAGTTCCTCGACGGATCCTGCATCACCGCGATCAACGCCTTCGACCCCGCGTCGACCCTCCCGGAGGGTGCGGCAGCGCTGCTCCTCGTGCAGTCGGATGCCGCGGGGCAGGCCGACGATGACGTCGCCGAATACGCGCGCATCCTCGAGGCCGGGGGAGCGGGCGAGATCGTCATCGCCAACGACCCTGCGCACCTCGACCAGCTGATGAGCGCGCGCCGCCTCCTCCAGCCGGCCCTGCAGGCAGCGCGGGGTGCGAGCCTCAACGAGGACGTGACCGTTCCGCGCTCCCAGCTGCAGGCGCTCCTGTCCGGGCTTCAGGAGATTTCCCGCGAACTCTTGATTCCGATCAGCACGGGTGGACACCTCGGCGACGGAAACCTGCACCCGGTGATCGGGTTCGACCCCGACCTGCCCGCGGAGGTCGACGCCGCCCATCGTGCCTTCAAACGGGTGATCCAGCTCGCTGTCACGCTCGGTGGCTCCGCGTCTGGAGAGCACGGGATCGGCCTGCTCAAGCAGGCGCACCTCGACGACGAACTCGGCCTCGCCGTGCGGGAGTTGCAGCGCCGCGTCAAGCTCGCCTTCGACCCCGCAAGCCTGCTGAACCCCGGAAAAAAGCTCTGACGCGCAGGTTCGAGAATTCTCAGGATCGTCACTCTCAGCACTGGTTTACCGGGGTTTGACTGTGCTAGGCGAGTCCTTTTAAACGCGCGGGCGAGAGACGCGGCAGGACAACCCCCCGACCGGGCCTTGGCGGGGAGTAGTGTTGGAAAAAGAGAGCGGACCACGGTGCATCGAAGCACGTCTGGCGCCTCGTGTCCCCCGCTCGATACCCCGAGCGCGGGATCTTCCGCGGCGGGAAAGCTCAATCCCACGAGGAGAGTAGTCCACATGACAATTACAGAGGGCGTCCTCAGCGGCGACACTTCGATGCAGCACGGCAAGGCGGAATTCGTTTCCGGGCCGTGGCAGGATTCGATTAACCTTCGCGATTTCATTCAGCGCAATTACACGCCGTATATCGGCGATGCGTCCTTCCTGGCCGGGCCGACCGCCCGCACCACGGGAGTCTGGGCCAAGTTGTCCGCGATGTTCCCCGAGGAACGTCGTAAGGGCGTCTACGACATCGACGCCTTCACGCCGTCATCCATTACAGCCCACAAGCCGGGTTACATCGACAAGGACAATGAAGTCATCGTCGGCCTCCAGACGGATGCGCCGCTCAAGCGTGCGATCATGCCGTTCGGCGGATGGCGCATGGTCGTCAACTCCCTCGAGACCTACGGCTACCCCGTCTCTCCCGAGCTCGAGAAGATCTTCACCGACTACCGCAAGACCCACAACACCGCCGTGTTCGACGTCTACCCTCCCGGTGTGCGTCGCGCTCGCAACAGCCACCTGATCACCGGTCTTCCGGATGCCTACGGCCGTGGCCGTATCATCGGCGACTACCGTCGTGTCGCCCTCTACGGCGTCGACGCACTGATCGCCGGCAAGAAGAACGACCGCGCCGAGCTCGACATGGAGCCCTCGACCGAGGACATCATCCGCGCCCGCGAGGAAAACTCGGAGCAGATCCGGGCCCTCAAGGAACTCGTCCAGATGGCCGCGTCCTACGGCTCCGACATCTCCAAGCCGGCCCAGACCGCCCAGGAAGCCGTTCAGTGGCTGTACTTCGCGTACCTCGGCGCCGTCAAGGAACAGAACGGCGCAGCAATGTCGTTCGGCCGTAACTCGGCCTTCCTCGACGCATACATCGAGCGCGACCTCGCCGACGGCACCATCACCGAAGAAGGCGCACAGGAGCTCATCGATGACCTCGTCATCAAGCTCCGCATCGTGCGCTTCCTGCGTACCCCCGAATACGACGAGATCTTCGCCGGCGACCCGACCTGGGTCACCGAGTCCCTCGGCGGCATCGGTGAAGACGGTCGCCCGCTCGTCACCAAGACGGCGTTCCGTTTCCTCCAGACGCTGTACAACATCGGCGCAGCACCCGAGCCGAACCTCACCGTCCTCTGGAACGACGGCCTTCCCGATGGCTTCAAGCGCTTCTGCGCCCAGGTCTCCATCGACACGTCGGCGATCCAGTACGAGTCCGACGACCTCATCCGCGCCGAGCTCGGCGACGACGCTGCGATCGCCTGCTGCGTCTCCCCGATGCGCGTCGGCAAGCAGATGCAGTTCTTCGGTGCCCGGGTCAACGCCGTCAAGGCGCTGCTCTACTCGATCAACGGCGGCAAGGACGAGGTTTCCGGCAAGCAGGTCGCCCCGGCCACCGCGCCGAACCTCGACACGATCCTCGACTACGACACCGTCTTTGCGAATTACCTCGTCACGCTCGAGTGGCTCGCCGAGACCTACGTCACCGCGCTGAACTGCATCCACTACATGCACGACAAGTACGCGTACGAGCGTCTCGAAATGGCACTCCACGACAAGGAAATCGTTCGCACGATGGCCTGTGGCATCGCCGGCCTGAGCGTTGTCGCCGACTCCCTGTCCGCGATCAAGTACGCCAAGGTGCGTCCGGTCCGCGACGACAACGGACTCGTCATCGACTACACGATCGAGGGCGAATTCCCGAAGTTCGGTAACGACGACGACAAGGTCGACTCCATTGCGATCGATGTCATGGAACGCTTCATGAACATGATCCGCAAGCACCCGACCTACCGCAACGCCATCCACACCCAGTCGATCCTGACGATCACGTCCAACGTGGTCTACGGCAAGGCCACCGGCAACACGCCCGATGGCCGTCGCAAGGGTGAGCCGTTCGCTCCGGGTGCAAACCCGATGAACGGCCGCGACACGCACGGTATGCTCGCGTCGGCGCTCAGCGTCGCCAAGCTCCCGTTCAGCCAGGCGCAGGACGGCATCTCGCTCACGAACACGGTCGTCCCCAGTGGCCTCGGTCACACCAAGGACGAGCAGATCACGAGCCTCGTCGGACTCATTGACGCGTACACGGAAGCCACCGGCTACCACATCAACGTCAACGTGCTCAACAAGGAAACCCTCGAAGACGCCATGCTGCACCCGGAGAACTACCCGCAGCTGACGATTCGCGTCTCCGGCTACGCGGTCAACTTCGTGCGCCTCACCCGCGAACAGCAGATGGACGTCATCAGCCGTACGTTCCACCAGCACTGATCCCGATCAGTACTGATCACCACCAGCACCACGCTTCACCAGCACTGAATATCCACCGATAACAAATGGCGGCGACGCTGAGTAGGACGAGAATATGCCCGCAGTAAACCTCGGCCTACCCAGCGTCGGCCCCGCCGTCGCTCTGGTCGCACTGGAGAACGGCAAGACCCCCAGCACCGAACAGGCAGAACTTGCCGAACTCCACCACCTCGAGATGGCCGCCATTCACAATGGTTCCGTCGCGAGCGTCCATTCGTGGGAGCTCGTCACGGCCGTGGACGGCCCCGGAACCCGGATGACCCTGTTCCTGTCCGGGTGCCTGTTGCGCTGCCAGTATTGCCACAACCCGGACACCTGGAAGATGCGCGACGGGTTGATCACCACCCTCGACGACCTGGTCACGCGCCTCAAGCGTTACAAGGGCGTCTTCGACGCCACCGGGGGAGGCCTCACCATCTCCGGCGGAGAGCCGCTCATGCAGCCGGCCTTCGTGGAGCGCATCTTCGAGGAATGCCACAAGCTCGGCATCCACACCACCCTCGACACCTCGGGGTTCCTCGGTAAGAGCGCCTCCGAGACCTTGCTCGACAACCTCGACCTCGTGCTTCTGGACGTCAAGTCCGGGCTTCACGAGACGTACAAAGAGGTCACCGGGCGCGAACTCCAGCCGACCCTCGATTTCGGCGATCGCCTGGCGGAAAAGGGGATCCCCGTCTGGGCCCGCTTCGTGCTCGTCCCCGGACTCACCGATGCCGTCGACAACGTCGACGCCGTCGCGGACATCGTGGCTCGCTGGCCGAACGTCGAGCGCGTGGAAGTGCTCCCGTTCCACCAGATGGGCGAGGACAAGTGGGACCGCCTGGAGATCCCGTACCCGCTGCACGGCGCGACGCCCCCCGACAAGGAGTTGCTGGAGCGCGTGCGGGAGCAATTCCGCTCGAGAGGCCTGACCGTCTTCTAGGCGGAACCGGCACTGAAACCGGCCCCCGCACGCTCAGAAAGGCGCGGCATCCCACGGATGCCGCGCCTTTCGTGCGTCACGATGAAAACGTTTACCACCAATGTTGCAATCAGCCGAGAAAATGTGATGAATGCGCTTTCATTACTGGCAGACTGGTAGGTAACACGAGTGTCACGACAGGCGCGACACCAGGAAAGGTATCTCATGACAACCGCTACGACAACGGCTGCCCAGCCCCTGATCGCCGGTTCCGGCCAGGCGCGTATTCTTCGGATTATCGGCCTCCTTGGCATTATCGGTGGACTCGTTATGCTCCTCGTCGGCGGCGTCGTCTGGGGCACCGTCAGCAGCCAGCTGGCCGGCGAGAAGATTACAGTCGCAGCCGACGCATCGTTCCTCGCCGGAACGACCGTCGACAACCCCCTCTCCGCCCTCGCGCAGGCGAACATCATTAACCACCACGCCATGGAGGCCTCCGGCGGCAAGACGTACGCCGAGCTCGCCCAGGACGACAAGGTGCGCCCGACGGTTATGACCGCGTCGCTGCTGCGCGCCTCGCTCTTCACCTCGATCGTCGCCTTCGGCGTCTCCTTCTTCGCCATGGGCCTCGGCATCCTCGTCGGCCTGTTCGGCTGGGCGATCTTCGTCCTCACGCCGCACGCTTCGAAGAAGACCGCGGTTCCCGCAGTCGCCTAATTGAGGAGCACCCGGTAACACCCGGCAGTACAACGGGCCTCGCGGCACTCGCGGGGCCCGTTTTCCGTACCCGGAGCGTCCAGCAGCCCGGCAGACACGCAGCGTTCACCCCGCGGGCACCTTTGTTACGCAGTCGAAACACGGGAACCCCTACTATGGGGCTACCGGACGATTCTGCTGCCCCGGGCGGCGGACATCGGGAACCACGTCCGCGGAATACTGGGGGACCAGCATGAGTGCTCGCGACAGCTATGCCACGTGGCGGAGTGCCCCAGGGGCGTCGACACGACCGCGGCGCGGAGGTGCCACCGGGCGACTGGTCGCGTTCATCGCCGCCGCCGTGCTCGTGACGGGCGGCCTCGTGACGGCCACTCCGCAACCGGCGGCATCTGCGGCATCCCTCGTCAGTGCGCCGTCCGGCTGGCTGCACACCGCGGGGGGCACGATCCAGAACTCCGCCAACCAGACCTACGTGGTCAAGGCCATCTCCTGGTTCGGAATGGAGACGAGCAACTGCGCCCCGCACGGGCTCTGGACGATCGGCCTCGACGCCGGTCTCGCGCAGATCAAGTCGCTCGGATTCAACACCGTGCGCCTGCCCTTCTCGAACGAGTGCCTCGGTGGGGCTCCCAGCAACTCGATCAACTACGCGGTGAATCCGACCCTCGCGGGGCTGACCCCGCAGCAACTCATGGACACGGTGATCGCTCGGGCCACGGTCGCCGGGCTCAATGTCATCCTCGACCGGCACCGTCCGGATTCCGGAGCACAATCCGAGCTCTGGTACACCGCGCAATACAGTGAAGCCAAGTGGATCAGCGACTGGCAGGCACTCGCCGCCCGGTACAAGAACGATCCGACCGTGATCGGTTTCGACCTGCACAACGAACCGCACGGACAGGCCTGCTGGGGCTGCGGTGACCCCGCGATCGACTGGCAGGCCGCCGCGACTCGCGGTGGCAACGCCGTGCTCGCGGTGAACCCGAAGCTGCTGATCCTCGTCGAGGGTATCGAGAACCAGGCCACCGGCGGATCCACCTGGTGGGGCGGCGGCCTGAGCGGCGTCAAGGCCAAGCCCGTCGTGCTCTCCGTTGCGAACCGGGTGGTGTACTCCCCGCACGACTACCCGTCCACTGTGTGGGCGCAGAAATGGTTCAGCGCGGCCAACTACCCCGACAACCTCACCGCCGTCTGGGACCAGAACTGGGGCTACATCAGCAAGACCGGGATCGCACCCGTGCTCCTCGGTGAGTTCGGCACCAAGCTCGCGACCGACTCCGACCAGAAGTGGCTCGCCAAGCTGGTGCCGTACCTCTCGGGCAACGGCATGAGCTTCGCGTACTGGTCGTTCAACCCGAACAGCGGCGACACCGGCGGCATCGTCAAAGACGATTGGGTGACACCGGAGGCGGCCAAGCTTGCGGCCCTCGTACCGCTGCTCGGTGCCGGGACTCCGATCGTCATTCCGCCGACGCCGACTGCGACGCCGACTGCTACGCCGACGCCGACCGCTACGCCGAAGCCCACTGCGACGCCGAAGCCCACTGCGACGCCGAAGCCCACTGCGACGCCGACGCCGACCGCGACGCCGACGCCGATGCCGACATCCGTCCCCGGCGTCGCTTCGATCACCACGACATGGAACGTGCAGAGCGCCTGGGGCGCCGGGTACGTCGCCGACTTCCGGGTGACGAGTGCGACGGGTGCCAAGGCGTGGAGCGTGACCTGGGCCGATCCGACCGTGACTGCGGTCACCAACGCCTGGGGGATGACGTGCACGGTCAAGGTCAAGACCTCGATCACGTGCACCGGCGCCGGTTGGGCGAGCACGATTCCCGCGGGTCAGAGTGTCTGGGTCGGCCTTCAGGTCGAGTCGGCCAAGGCCCCCGTTGCACCGAAGCTGGTCCTCACCGCCAGGTAGTCGTCTGGGCAACATACTCGAGTCACCAGCGCATGGTGACGAAATCGAGCACAACCCGCGAGGCAACCGCGTGCACGCTCTCTGACCTGATCGCTCGGATAACGATCGTGAGACACCCCTAGCATTTCCCGCGACCACGGAGTTCCATGAACCGTGATTGGGGGTTCAGATGCGCACGAAGGAATTCCAGGAAAGACGGACCTTTGGTGGCGTGCTCGGCGGGTTGTCCGGATTCGTTGCCCTGAGCGCTGCCGCGGGACTCCTGGTCGCGGCGTCGGTGACGCCCGTCGTGGCGCTCTCCGGGCTTGCCGTCACCGACACGATCAACACGTTCGAAAGCCTGCCTGAATTCCTCTCGATCGACCAGCTGTCCCAGAAGAGCAATATCTACGCAGTGCGCGATGGTTCGACGCAACTCCTCGCCTCGTTCTACGACCAGAACCGGATCGAGGTCGGCTGGGACGCGATCAGCCACTTCGTGACGGATGCGGCGGTCTCGAGTGAGGACCCGCGCTTCTATGAACACGGCGGCATCGACCTGCAGGGGACGATTCGGGCCGGGCTCAGTGTGAGCCTCGGGGGAGAGACGCAGGGCGGGTCGTCCATCAGCCAGCAGTATGTCAAGAACGTCCTCGTGCAGAAGTGCGAGATGCTTCCCGACCCGACGGCGCGCGACACCTGCTACAACACGGCCACCCGCACGAGCGCCGAGCGCAAGCTCAAGGAGATGCGACTCGCGATCGGCGTGGAGAAGAAGTATTCCAAAAAGGACATCCTTCGCCAGTACCTCAACATCAACGGCTTCGGAGGAACGGTGTACGGAATCGAGGCCGCCGCGGAGTACTACTTCAACACGACGGCCGCGGCCGTGAGTCTGCCGCAGGCCGCGAGCCTGGTCGCCATCATCAACAACCCCGTCAAGTTCCAACTCGACGACCCGAACAGTGCAACCAATGGTGCAGCCAACGGCTACGCGGCGAACCGGGACCGTAGGGACTATATCCTCGGGACGATGCTGAAGTACGGCGCGATCGGACCTGCGGACTACGCGGCGGCGGTCGCGGCACCGGTCGAGCCCAGCATCCATGAACCCAGTACCGGTTGCCAGACCGCCGGCGGCAGCGCCTATTTCTGCGACTACGTGACCCATGTGCTTCGGAACGATCCGACCTTCGGGGCGGATGCCGACACCCGGCTGCTCAACTTCCGGCGCGGTGGGTACAACGTGTACACGTCCATAGACCTCGACCTTCAGGACGCCGCAGAAGCCACGATGAAGCAGAACGTTCCGATGACGTTCCCCGGCTGGGATGTCGGCGCGGTCATCGCCAGCGTGCAGGTGGGGACGGGCAGGGTGCTCGCGATGGTTCAGAACAAGGACTATAGCCAGGACCCCGCGGTCGAGGCAACGGGCGCGAACTACACGAGCATCAACTACAACACCGACTATGCCGATGGCGGTTCGAGCGGCTTCCAGCCGGGTTCCGGGTACAAGGTATTCACCCTGGCCGAGTGGCTGAAGGAAGGCCATGCCCTCTACGAACGAGTCGACTCCCGCCGCAAGGCCAACTGGGGCACCTTCCAGGACAGTTGCTTCGGCCCCCAGAACTACGACAAGGAGAAATGGAACCCGAAGAACGACGCCGACGAGAGCGGGGCGCACTACAGCGCCCTCGAGGCCACCGTGGGATCCATCAACACCGGGTACATCGGGATGGCCAAGAAACTCGATCTGTGCGGAATCCGGAAGACGGCGGAGGCGTTCCGGATGCACCGTGCCGATGCGACCGCGCTCCTGCAGAGCGCATCCTCGGTGATCGGCACGAACGAGATCGCCCCGCTGAGCATGGCCGTCGCGTTCGCGGGAATCGCGAACAAGGGGGTGACCTGCAGTCCGGTCGTGATCGACCGGATCGTCGGTCCGACCGGCGCGGACGTTCCCGTACCGAGCAGCGAGTGCGCCGCCTCTGTCGACCCCACTGTTGCGGCCGGCATGGCGTATGCCATGCACAAGGTCATGACGAACGGGACCGGGCAGCAGTCGAACCGGGCCATGGCGCCGCGCGTGCCCGTGATCGGGAAGACCGGGACGACGGATGGCAACAAGGACACCTGGATGACCGGGGCGAGCACGAAGGTGGCAACGGTCGTCGCGGTGGTCAGCCTCACCGGCCAGGTGAACCAGCGGACGACCTTCTTCGACAGCGGCCAGGCCGCGACCGCGAGACACCGGATGTGGCCCGCTGTGATGTCGGTCGCGAACGCGAAGTACGGTGGAGACGACTTCGTCGAGACCAATCCGGCGCCGGCGCCGACACCGAAACCGAAGACGCCGGCATCGGCGCCCCCTTCAACGCCGCGCTGACGGTTTTCCTTCCTGAGAGTTTCTCAACTCTGAATTTGTCCTGAGTTCCCCGTAATCACGGCGATCTCTCAGTATTTTAATTTGTCAAGCCCCTAGCGCAGGTCGAGAACTGGGGGTATTTTTCGGCGCCCTGTCCCCCGAATGGGTTACAGTCAACCCATCGAAAATGCGTGTCGTAGGTTCTGTGGATGGATTTGTGATCGGCGCGTTCCGGTCATCTGAAAGGCAAAAAACTCCATGCAACAGCTCTTTCGTCGCGCCGAGAAATCCTCGCCGCGTAGTACAGCCGCGCGCCACAAGCTCGCAAGCGGTATCGTCGCCGCAACGGCGGCCCTGTGTATCGTCGTCGGCACAACGGCCTCGTGTGCGTTCGCTTCCGGCGGCACCTCGTCCTCCTCGTCAGGCTCGTCGTCCGTCAGCGCCCCGTCGGGCTGGCTCGCCGTGACCGGCGTGTGGTCGCACCGCAAGAACCACCACCAGGGAACGCCGACGCCGACTCCGACTCCGACGCCGACTCCGACTCCGACGCCGAAGCCCACGCCTGCCCCGACGCCAAAGCCCACTCCGACGCCGACTCCGAAGCCCACCCCGGCCCCGACGCCGACGCCTACTCCGACTCCGACGCCGACTCCGAAGCCCACCCCGGCCCCGACTCCGAAGCCCACTCCGACGCCGACTCCGACTCCGACGCCGACTCCGACTCCGACGCCGACGCCGACTCCGACGCCGACTCCGACGCCGACTCCGACGCCGCCCCCCATCGCCATCGGAACGTCCCCGCTGCACACCAACATCGTGTCGACGACCTTCTGGGTCGGCGAGATCTTCAACGCGAACCTCAGCGACGGCAGCCAGGTCTGCAGCACCTATGACAGCAAGTGGGCGCTCCACCACACCGGCGTTCAGCTCGGATCCTCCACGGACACCGGCTGCGGCGGCTCGCCCGTCGGCGGGTGCGATGGTCCGTCCAGCGGCGCGACCGCTGCGACGTTCACCTGCACGACCGAGAAGCGCACAGCCGCAAACGGCTACTTCCCGACCAGCCAGCCCAAGCCGCTCGAGAACCCGTTCTACCTGGACCTCCCGTACGACGACATCAACGACGCGACGGCGTTCGCGAACCGTGACACCGTCGTACCGTGGGCGAACGTGGCACCGTACAGCGCGCACCACGGTGACTCGAACTACTCGTACATGAAGAACCACTGGGTCCAGCTCACCGGCCCCAATGGCAAGACGTGCTACGGACAGGTCGAAGACGCCGGTCCCTCGAGCGGATCGCTGTACCACGACGCGGCCTACGTGTTCGGAAGCAACGACGCCCGTCCGGTGAACAAGCAGTTCAGCGGCGACCCGAGCCAGGGTGCAGGCACCGACGTGTCACCCGCCCTCAACGGATGCCTCGGCTTCGCTGACCTCGACGGCGATAACGACCACGTCAACTGGCGTTTCGTCGATCGTGCCGATGTCCCGGCCGGCCCGTGGCTGACCGTCGAGACCACCAGTCAGGTCTCGCAGTAGCAACAGGCGCTCTCCGGCCGACGGCTCGATAGCCGAGCGGCCCGCACGAGGATCCACCGGATGCCCCGGTGTCGCACCTGCGACACCGGGGCATCCGCCTGTCCGGAACCCGCGCATCCGCCCGCACCGGTTCGGGTCAGGCGGAGCGCACGGACCAGAGCCGGTGCACGTTGGCTGGAGCGACAGCGGCGAGTTCGGCGGCAAGGGCCTCGGCCCTGGCCTCGTCGCCCGCTGCCTTCTCCGCCGCACGCTCGGTGCTGTGCCGCTGTCTGACCAGCCGCGCGGCATCGGTGAGGTCCCAGAGCATGTCGCCCGTGACCGAAACGCCCTTCGCACCCGAGCGCCGGGTGCGGCCGCGGACGAGCAGGTGCCTGGTCTGGAAGACCGGACCGCCGATGCGTTCCTGGGCGTCATGGAAGAACACGACGTTCGCGACCGGTCCGGTGCCGTCGTCGAGGCTCACGAACACGACGCGACGCCCGCCGCGCATCGGCGGGGTGTTCGTCGCCCGGCGCACTCCCGCGAGGAGCACCTCGGTGCCGCCGGGCAGATCGGCGAGGGCCGACGCCGGGGTGACGCCGAGTTCGGCGAAGAGCGGATAGAAGCGGGCGAGCTGATGCCCGGAGACGGCGAGGCTCAGGTCACGGAGCTCGAGTTCGGTCTGGGTGCGGCCGCGCAGCTCGAGGGATGTGACGGCGGTGAACCGGTCGCCGGTGTACCGGGGAACCGGCAGGTCGACCTCGAAGGCGAGCTGGTCGTCGTGCACGGTGACGGCCGTGCCGCGGAGCGACTGGATATGCGCGAGCAGCTCGTGCCGTCGCTCGCGGTCGTAGCCGATGAAGCTGTCGAGGGCGCCGACCCGTGCGAGCGCCTCGAAGCTCGACCGCCGGGGCCGCACCCGGTCCCGGAAGTCCTGCAGCGAGGAGAACGGCTGGTGCCGTACGATCCGGGCCCGCTCGGCGGCGGTGCTGCCGGAGAGCTCCGGCAGAGCCAGGCGGATACCGCGGCGCGGACCGGCCGGCCCGCTCGGCACCGGTTCGGTCGGCTCCGGTTCGGTCGGCTCCGGTTCGGTCCGGACGAGCGCGGCATAGCCTGGGGGAAGGTCCTCGACCCGGTAGTCGAGGACGCTGTGCTGCACGTCGAGCGGCAGCACGGGAACCCCGAGCACCCGGGCCTCCGCCACGAGCAGGTCCTTCGGCCACATGCCCGGGTCGTGGGTGAGGAGTCCGGCGAGGAACACCGCAGGGTGATGGGTCTTCAGCCACGCGGACTGGTAGGTGGGCAGGGCGAACGCGGCGCCGTGCGCCTTGGCGAAGCCGAAGCTACCGAAGCCCGCGAGTACCGTCCAGATCCGGTCGATCACAGTGGGAGGGAACCCGCGGGTCAGGGCCTGCTCCCGCACGTATGCCTCGATGAGGGGCAACTGCTCCGGTTTCCCCAGGTGCCTGCGGAAGACATCCGCCTTGCCCAGGCCGCAGCCGGTGAGTTCGTCGAAGAGCCGCATCACCTGTTCGTGGAAGATGACGACGCCGCGGGTCTCCCGCAGGATCGGCTCGAACCGCGGATGGATGTAGTCGGGCATGACCTCGCCGTGCCTGGCCTGCAGGTAGAGCAGGGGCATGTTGTTCTTCATCGGGCCGGGCCGGAACAGGGAGATCTCCACGGTGAGGTCGTTGAAGACCTCGGGCTGCAGCTTGCCGACGAGTTCCATCTGGCCGGGAGACTCGAGCTGGAAGATGCCGAGGGTGCGCGTCGAGCGGATGAGTTCGTAGGTCGGCTCGTCGTCGAGGGGGATCCGGTCGAGGTCGATGCTCTCGCCCGTGAGGCGTCGGTGTTCCTCGACGGCATGTGCCATCGCCGACTGCATCCGTACGCCGAGGATGTCGAGCTTGATCAGTCCCATCGGGTCCATGTCGTGCTTGTCGAACTGGGACATCGGCAGCCCCATGCCCGAGGCCTGCACCGGGGTGCGGTCGAGCAGGCTCGCGTCCGAGAGGATCACGCCGCACGGATGCACCGAGATATGCCGGGGCAGCCGGTCGAGCCGTGCCGTGAGGTCGACGAGCTGGTCGAGCTGTTGTGACGCGCGTACCTCGGCGGCGAGCGGTTCGAGCTCGGGCTTCTCCTCGAGGGCGCGGCGGAAGTCGCGGGCGTTGAACCGCCACATCTGCTTGGCGATCGCCGACACCTGCCCGGGGTCCATGCCGAGGGCGAGCCCGGCGTCCCTGACGGCGCCACGACCACGGTAGGCGTTGGTCATCGACATCAGCGAGACCCGGTCGCTGCCGAAGGTCTGGAAGAGGGTGCGGTAGATATCGTGGCGGCGGGCCGACTCCACGTCGAGGTCGATGTCCGGCAGGGTCTGCCGTTCGGGGGAGAGGAACCGTTCCCAGAGCAGGCCGTTCGCGATCGGTTCGACCGAGGAAGTGTGCAGGGCGTAGTTGAGCACCGAGCCGACGCCGGAGCCACGGGCCTGGATGCGCACGCCCATGCCCCTGACGATGTCGGCGACCCGGGAGACCGTGAGGAAATAGCTCGCGAAGCCGAGGTGCTCGACCGTGGCCATCTCGTACTCGAGGCGGGTGTGCGCCGATTCGACGGCCGGTCGACCGGATGCCGCGTAGCGTTCCTCAACGCCGGATCGTCCGCGTTTCCAGAGTTCGGCGAGCGGGTCGCCGGTGACGCCGATCACGCGCGCCTCCGGCATCCGCGGGGTGCCGAGGCCGATGTCCGCCTGCGGGTCGAGCGTGCAGCGGTCGGCGAGCAGTTCGGTGTCGCGCAACAACCGGGCGAGCGCGCCGTCGTCGTGCAGCCCGGCGTCCACGACCATGCGGGCCACCTGCCGCATCGCCCCTGCCGGTTTGAGCCAGGCCTGTCCGTTCGTCTGCGGCTGCTCGAGCTCGGCGAGCGGGGTCAGGGTGCGTGCGGCGTCGGCAAGGTCTGCGGTGACCGCGTCCTCCGGTTCGCCATAACGCACGGCGTTCGTGAGCACGGCGGGCAGGCCGCTCTGTTCGGCGAGGGCGAGCATGCGGGTGGCGGGAGTGACGCTGCCCGGGCTGCCGGGTTCGGCGAGGTGGCAGACGATTTCGAGGCACACCGACGCGGCGGGCATTGACCGCTGCCAGGCGGTCAACCGGGCGCCGGCCTCCTTCGTCGCGCGGCGTTCGATCGCCTCGCCGACGTCTGAGGTCGGCCCGAGCAGCACGGTCAGGGTCCGGAGCCCGGCCAGTTCGGCGAGCTCGGACCGGCCGATGCTCGGCTCGGACCCGGCTCCCGCCCCGACCGTCTGGTGGGCGGCGGACACGGCGCGGCACAGCGCCGCATACCCGCGGCCGCTGGTGCCGCCGTGCGCGAGCACGACGACACGGCCGAGTGGAAGCCGGTCGTCGTCGTGCACCGCGAGGTCGGCCCCGAGGCCGGCGCGGATGCCCTCCGCCACGCACGCCCGCAGGTGCTTGACCGCCCCATAGAGTCCGTCGCGATCGGTGAGGGCGAGAAAGGAGGAGCCCTGAGCCCTCGCCTGTCCGGCAAGGGCCTCGGGGAGCGTCACCCCGTAGTGCGTCGAGTATGCGCTCGCGACGTGCAGGTGCGGGAAACCGCCGGCGGGCACGCCCGTGCCGTTCCCGTTCATCCCCAGTCGAGGGCGAGCACCCACGACCCGTCGACGTCGCGTCGCAGGTCGTAGCGGTGCTGCTCCTCGCCCCCGCGGGCCGCGTCGACCCGCCACAGCTCGGTGTCGATGCGGGTCGGAACCCCGTCGTTCTCCCACCAGCGGGTGCGGGTGAACACCGCCTGCGGCTGCCCGATGATGGTGTGTTCGAAGCGGTCCCACGTGAATGCCAGGGGGTCGCCATCGGCCGAGAGCTCGACGTCGACGCGGGTGTCGATGATCTGGGGCATTCGGTGACTCCTCCGTACCTATCGAACAAATGTTCGATATTGGGAGTGTACGTCACCCCGCCGACACTAGCCAGCGCCGACCGTCGTCGGTGACGCAGCAGGGGCGGTCTCCGGTGCCGCGACGCGCAGGGCGTGTGCCCCGAGCAGGGCGGTCGGCACCCGGAAGGTCTCCCGGGCGGTGACGGCGGCGATCGCCGAGAGCACCATGGTGGCCGCGGTGAAGACGGCGACCGGCACCCAGCCGTCGATCCCGCTCCCGAGGAGGGCGTAACAGATGCTCGGAGCGAAGCCGGCGAGCAGGAATCCGAGCTGGGTGCCGATCGCGAAGCCGGAATAGCGCACCGGGGCGGCGAACATCTCGGTGAAGAACGACGGCCAGAGCCCGTTGACCATCGAATAGAACAGGGTCATGTTCAGGAAGCCGCCGAGGAAGATGAGCGGGATCGACCCGGTCGAGATCGCCCAGAAGTAGAGGAAGATCGTCGCCGCGGAACCCAGGGTCCCGGCGATCCAGACCGGGCGGCGCCCGACGCGGTCCGACAGGGCCGAGAAGAGCGGGATGGTGACGAGGGAGCCCGCGATGGACACGGTCGCGACCCAGAGCATCGTGCCGCGATCGATCCCGACGGCGGGGCTCGTGGCGTATGCGAGTCCGAAGACCGTGAAGACGGTCTGGGTGACGGCGAACAGGGAGCAGACGAGCACGCGCACGACGTCGCGCCACTGGTGCCGGAACACCTGTGCGGCCGGGAACCTCTCGACGGCGGCGACTGACTTCGCCTCGGCGAAGACCGGCGTCTCGTCGAGACGGGAGCGCACGACGTAGGCGACGACGAGAACGACCGCGCTCAGCAGGAACGGCACCCGCCAGCCCCAGGCATACAGCTGGTCCTCCGGAAGGGCGGCGACCGGGATGAAGACGATGGTGGCGAGAACCATCCCGGCGGCATATCCGGTCATCGTGAAACCGGAGAAGAATGCGCGGCGGTGTTCGGGTGCGTGCTCGATCGCGAGGGTGCTCGCCCCTGCCGCTTCCCCTCCGGCCGAGAAACCCTGGGCCAGGCGGCACAGCACGAGCAGGGCGGGCGCGAATGCCCCGATCTGGTCGTAGGTGGGCAGGAAGCCGATCGCGAGGCTCGCAACCCCCATGATCACGAGGGTGAGGATCAGCACTCGCTTCCGGCCGATCCGGTCGCCGAAGTGGCCGAGGATGAGCCCGCCGAACGGCCGGGCGACGTAGCCGACGCCGAATGTCGCCAGGGAGGCGATCGTCGCGATCGCCGGGTCGGCGGCGGAGAAGAAGATGTGGTTGAAGACGAGGGCGGCCGCCGCGCCGTAGATGAAGAAGTCGTAGTACTCGAGGGCGCTGCCCACGAACGCCGCTGCGGCGGCCTTTCGCGGCATCCGCTGGGGGATGGTCGGAGCTGGAACCGTGCTGGACATGCTGTCTCCTTTGACAAGGTGCCTGGTTGGGTTGGGGCGGGTTGGGGCGAGTGGGACTCGGGAAGGGAAGCCTGGTTCAGACGGCGGTGTAGCCCCCGTCGATGACCAGCTCGGAACCGGTCGTGAAGCGTGATTCGTCGCTGGCCAGGTAGAGCACGCCGTATGCGATCTCCTCCGGCTCGCCCTGGCGGCGGAGCGGATTGCCGTCGACCAGCTGGCGGTAGTACGCCTCCGGCCCGATCGGGCTCATCTCGGCGGCCGTGCGGCTCATCCGGGTGTTCATCGAGCCGGGGTGGATCGAGTTCACCCGGATGCCGTACTCGCCATAGGTCGCGGCATCCGCCTTGCTGAGCAGCCGAACGGCCCCCTTCGTGGCGTGGTACAGCGGAACGCTCCTGCCGCCGGTGATGCCGTGGATCGACGAGAAGTTCACAATGCTGCCGCGCGACGCGGCGATCATGGCGGGGACCACGTACTTCGTCATGAGCCAGGTGCCCTTGACGTTCACGTTGAAGATCCGGTCGAACTCGGCGAGGGTCGACTCGTGCGACGGGGCCGCCCTCCCGATGATGCCGGCCGCGTTCACGAGCACGTCGGGGACCCCGACGTCGGCGAGCACCCGCGCGATGGCGCGCTCAACCTGGTCCGGGTCGGTGATGTCGAGCTCGAGTGAGGTGACTCCCGGCTCGTGCCACGGTTCGGACGGCGCGGTGACATCGAGGCTGACGACCAGGGCGCCCTCGCCGGCGAGGAGCCGCACGCAGGCGCTGCCGAGGTCGCCGCTCCCTCCTGTGACGATGACGATCTTGCCCTGCACGCGGCCCTGCGGGGTCGCGGCTGTTGCGGCCGTTGCGGCCGTGTCGGTGATGGTCATTCCGTGGAGTCCTTTCGGTGGGTGGGCAGGTCGAAATCGACGGAGGCGATCTGTCGGCTGTGCGGCGCGGACAGGGCGATCAGGGGGGTGTGCAGCGGATGAGTGGCGTAGCCGGCGACGTCGGAGAGCGAGTCGAAGTCGGCGACGATGGCGCAGTCCCAGGACCGCGCCTCCCCGCCGAGGTCCCGCCCGACGCTGAGCGACCGGAGCCCGGGAACGCTGCCGACGAGGCCGTCGAGACCGCTGCGCCAGCGTCGTTCGATCCCCGGGGTGAAGCTGTCCTCGAACCGGAACAGCACGACGTGGCGGATCACCGGGCCGCCGCCGCCGCCGCGGGGACCTCGGCGGGGTAGCCGGCCGGCTGCCCCGCGAGGGTGCGGCCGATCAGGTAGCCCATCGTCATCAGGGGTCCGAGGGTCGCGCCGGCGCCGGGGTAGCCGGCCCCGTAGGCGCTCTCCGCGATGTTCCCCGCCGCGAAGAGCCCCGCGATCGGGTCGCCGTCCACGTCCTGGACGCGGCCGACGGCATCCGTCGATACCCCGCCGCTGGTGCCGAAGGCGCCGTTCACGACCGCGAGCGCGTAGAACGGCCCGGTGGTGAGCGGGGCGAGGCTCGGGTTGGGGAAGACGTTCGCCGCGTCGCCCCAGTAGGTGTCGTAGCGGCTGCCGCCCCTGCCGAAGTCGGGGTCCTGGCCGAGCTCGGCATTGTGGTTGAAGCGGCCGACCGTGTCCGCGAGCGCGGCAGGGTCGACGCCGATGCGCGCGGCGAGGTCGGCCAGGGTGGCGCCTTCGAGCAGCCAGGCCGGCGTCGGTTGTCCGGCGCGGTGGCTCAGGACGCCGTAACGCTCGAGGAAGGCGTGGTCGAAGACGACGTGGGCCGGGGTGTTCAGTGGGGCATTGGCCGCCGGGTCCCAGGAATGCAGCGAGCGGGCGAGGTCGTTGTAATTCTGGGATTCGTTCGCGAAACGGCGCCCGTGCTGGTTGACCATGATCGAGCCGGGCCCCTGGCGTTCGAAGCGGAGCAGGGTGCCGACCTGCTCGCCGTCGCGGAGATCCCCGGGGATGACCGACATCGGCGCCCACCAGGCCTCACGGGTCCCGCCGGTCCGCGCACCGAGGCGCTGGGCCATCCGGAGGCCGTCTCCGGTGTTCGACGGGGGAGAGCAGACGACATGCAGCCGGGTCTGGAGCAACCCGTCGGCGAGCCGCTTGTCCCATTCGAAGCCGCCGCTGGCGAGCACGACGCCGTCGTTCGCGTGGAAGGTGCGTCCGTCGACGACGACGCCCGTGACCCGGCCGTCGACGACGACGAGCCGTTCGGCGCGGGCCTCGACGGCGAGGGTCACGTCGTTCCCGAGGCAGGAGGCGAGCAGCATGCTGACGAGCGCCTGCCCCTTGGCGACGAGGCCGGCCGTCTCCCGCGCAGCGAGCTCGGCCCAGGGAAAGTGCGTGAAGGCGCCCCAGTTCTCGTACTCCTGCATCGTGAACGGCGCCCGGCCGTCGGTGCGTACGTGCGCCCGCAGCGGGCCGAGCGCGGCGGCGGCGTCGTAGAGCGCGGGTTCGACCGTGCGTCCGCCGTCGAGGGCGCCGTCGAGGTCCATCCGGTAGTCCGGGAAGTTGTCGAGCAGCAGGAAGGCCACGTCGAGCTCGCGTTCGAGGTAGCGCAGCATGTCGTCGCCGCGGGTGATGGCGGCATCGAACAGGTCGTCCCGGCCTCTGCCCCGGGAGACGGCCCGGACATAGCGGGCAGCGTCCGCAGGAGAATCGTCGATTCCGGCCGCACGGGCGAGGTGGTTGGCGGCGACCCAGAGCATCCCGCCCGACACCGCCGACGTGCCGCCGAGCAGGGCCGACTTCTCGACGACCAGAACGCTCTTGCCTTCGTTGGCCGCCGTCGCCGCGGCCGCGAGCGCCGCGGCGCCGGACCCCACCACCACGACATCGAATCGGTCCTGCGGCTTGCCCTGGAGAATTCGCATCGAATCCCACTCCCGTCGTCGTTGACACAAGAATTTTGCGTTTCTGAAGACTGTCAACGGTCGGGCTCGCTCATCGTGCCCCTCCCATTCAATGGGAGGAAAACTCTCCGGGGGACCGGGCCCGGTGACCCGGGGCGTCCCGGTCAGACGGCCCGCGGCATCCGGCTTGTTCCGCCACGCGGCCGGTCGGCGCCGAGGGCCCGGGAGATGCCGTGCGCCGCGGTCTTCAGCGCGGGGACGGTCGCGCGCAGGTCCTCCTCGCCTAACGGGACGATCACGTTCAGTGCAGCGATCACCCGGTCGCCCCGTTCGAACACCGGAACGGCGATCCCGGTCGTGTCCGGAACGATGATCCCGGGCACGGAGGCATGGCCGAGCTGCCTGATCCCGGCCAGCAGCCGACGCAGTGCCGCAGGTTCGGTGACGGTGTGTTCCGTGTAGCGCACGAGCTCCCGGCCGAGCACATCGTCCTGGAATTCCGGCGGGGAATACGCCAGCAACACGAGGCCGGACGAACACGCGTGGATCGGCAGCCGACCGGCGATCTGGGTGATGTTCACCGCTGACCCGCGGGTCGTGAGCCGCTCGATGTAGAGCACGTTCTCGCTGTCGAGCAGGCTCAGGGTCGTGTGCTGCTGCACGACGGCCTGCACGTCTTCCATGAAGGGCAGCGCGATTTCGCGCAGGTCCGTGGTGCGGGACCCCCGGGAGGCGAGTTCCCACAGCCGGATGCCGAGGCGCACTTCTCCGTCCGCGTCGCGTTCGAGGAGTCGTTCGTCGAGGAGCTGAAGGACGAGACGGTGGGTCGTTGCAAGCGGCATGCCGACCCGTCGCGACAACGTGGAGATCGTCATGGACGAGCGATGCGAACCGAAGGCGTCCAGAATCGTTACGAGCCGGGACAGCAGGGAGTCGCCGGAGCGTGAATTCGCCATGGCCCCACAGTATGCTCCCCGCCGGTGTGGGGGGCGAGTAGCGTGGTGCTGATGTCAGGGAAGCCCGCACAGTCGAGGGGAACCGAGGGCGCTGCGGCGTTCCCGGTCGATGACCGCGGTGTGGCCGCGCGGCTTTTCGCCATCCTCGACGCGTTCACCGCGCCGCCGGCGAGTTCGCTCACCCTCACCGCGATCGCGCAGCGCACCGGGATCCCGCTGACGACGGTGCACCGCCTCGTCGGAGAGTGGACGAGCTGGGGCGGCCTCGCCCGCCAGGAGGACGGCCGGTACGCGCTCGGGATGCGGTTGTGGGAGGTCGGCGTGCAGACGCCGACGGCGCGGAACCTCCGCACGATCGCCCTGCCCTATCTGGAAGACCTGTACGAGTCGACCCATGAGCACGTGCACCTCGCCATCCTCGACGGAGGCGACGCCCTCTACCTCGAGAAGCTGTCCGGCCACCAGGCCGTGCGGGTGATCTCCCGCGTGGGAGGCCGCCTGCCGCTGCACGCGACCGGGGTCGGCCTCGTCCTGCTGGCCAACGCGTCGAACGAGGTGATCCAGGAGTACCTGGCGGGACCGTTGCCGCGTTTCCTGCCGCAGACGGTGACCGACCCCGAGGAGTTGCGGCGGCGCCTGGCCGGCATCCGCAGCCAGGGCATCGCCCGCATGTCCGAGGAGATGACGGCCGGGTCGAGTTCGATCGCGGCGCCGATCAGGGACAGAACCGGGCAGGTGGTTGCGGCCGTGTCGATCGTCACGCGCACAACACCCCGGCCAAGCCCCGAGCAGGAACAGGCCGTGCGCGTTGCGGCCCACGGGGTGGGCAGGGCGCTCGGGTACCGCCGCGCCACGGGCTGAGCCGAGGCTGGGCATCCGCCGGACGGTCTTTCACTCAGTGGAAACCACCACCTCGGGGGTGCCGTTGATTCCGCAAGATGGTGCGATCACCTGTCATCGTCGCTAGGAGAACCCCGTGTCCCCAGAAAACACCCGTGTCGCCATCATCGGCGCAGGTCCCGCCGGTCTTCTCCTCAGCTGGGCGCTGCGGGACGCCGGCATCGACTCGATCGTGGTCGAGAACCGCTCCCAGGACTACGTGCTCGCCCGGATCCGGGCCGGCGTGCTCGAACAGAGCGCCGTCGAGACCCTCACCCGGCTGGGGCTCGGCGAGCGCATCCGGACGGAGGGCCTCGAACACGACGGCATCTACCTGCAGTTCCGGGGCGAGCGCCACCACGTCGACTTCCAGGAGCTCATCGGCCGCAGCGTCACGGTCTACGGCCAGCAAGAGGTCGTGAAAGACCTGATCAACGCGCATACCAGTGCCGGATCCACGATCTACTACGAGGCGGCGGATGTCGCGGTGCACGACCTCGAGTCGAGCGCACCCCGGGTGACGTTCACCCACGCGGGGGAGGCACACACGATCGCGGCGGACTTCGTCGTCGGCGCAGACGGCTTCCACGGCGTCTGTCGCGCCAGCATCCCCCGCGAAGCCATCACGCTCTACGACCGGAGCTACCCGTACGCCTGGCTCGGGATCCTCGCGAACGTGGCGCCGTCGACCGACGAGCTGATCTACGCGCTGCACGAGGACGGCTTCGCCATGCACTCGATGCGTTCGCCGCACGTCTCCCGGCTCTACCTGCAGGTCGACACCGCAGACTCGCTCGAGCAGTGGCCCGACGAACGGATCTGGGAGACCCTGCACGCTCGCCTCGGCGTGCCGGGCTGGACCCTCCAGGAGGGCGAGATCACCGACAAGTCGATCACGCCGATGCGCAGCTTCGTGGCCTCCCGCCTCGCGTACGGCAGCCTCTTCCTCGCGGGGGATGCCGGACACATCGTGCCGCCGACCGGGGCCAAGGGACTCAACTCCGCCATCGCCGACGTCACGATGCTCGCCGCAGCCCTCGCCGCCCACTACGCGGACGACGACGCCCTCCTCTCCGGTTACGGCGAGGCGGCGCTCCGTCGCCAGTGGCGCGTGCAGCAGTTCTCGCAGTGGATGACCGACCTGCTGCACCGCAACCGCACCGACCTGCAGACGATGGAGTTCGACTACCAGAGCCAGCTCGGCCGCCTCGACTACGTCACCGGCTCGGTCCATGCCCAGCGCGAACTCGCCGAGCAGTACTCCGGCCTGCCGTTCTAGCCCCCATTCTCCCGAGAGGAATCATCGACAATGACCACGTCACAACACGAGATCTCCGCAGAGATGCAGGCCATCGAGGCGGATGCCCGTGCCCTCGTTGCAGAGGGCAACGCCCCTGAGCTGCACCCGCGTCGCGACTACCCGCCTTATCGCAGCTCGATCCTGCGGCACCCGACCCACGAGCTCGTGCGGGCGGACCCGGAGGAGATCGAACGGCACTCGCCGGCCTTCGGGCACAGCGACGTCAGCCCGCTCGAGAGCGACCTGACCATCCAACACAACGGCGAGCCGCTCGGCGAGCGGATGACGGTGTCCGGGCGGGTGCTCGACGGCGAGGGTCGCCCGGTGCGGCATCAGCTCGTCGAGGTGTGGCAGGCCAACGCCGGCGGCCGGTACGTGCACAAGCGCGACCAGCACCCGGCCCCGCTCGACCCGAACTTCACCGGCGTCGGCCGGGTCATCACCGGCGACAACGGCGAGTACTCGTTCACGACGATCAAACCGGGCCCGTACCCGTGGCGGAATCACCTGAACGCCTGGCGCCCGGCGCACATCCACTTCTCGCTGTTCGGCACCGCGTTCACCCAGCGACTGATCACCCAGATGTACTTCCCGGGTGATCCGCTCTTCGCGCTCGACCCGATCTACCAGTCGATCACCGATCCCGCGGCGCGCGCCCGGCTGATCGGCGTGTACGACCACGACCTGAGCGTGCCCGAGTTTTCGCTCGGCTACCGTTGGGACATCGTGCTCACCGGTCCGAAGTCGACGTGGATGGAAAGCGAAGAAGCCCATGACTGAACCGTCCGCAGCGCCGGAAGCCCGGTACGTGCAGACCCCCGCGCAGACCGTCGGCCCGTTCTACGGTTTCGCGTTGCCGTACGACGGGGGAGCCGAGCTCGTGCCCGGCCACCACCCGCGGGCGATCCGGCTGCACGGCACCGTCTTCGATGGTGCAGGGGATCCGGTGCCCGACGCCATCCTCGAAATCTGGCAGGCCGACGAGACCGGAGCCCTGCCGGACGAGCGCGGCTCCCTCGCCCGCGACGGTTTCGGCTTCACCGGTTTCGGCAGGGCGGCCGTCGACCTCGGCGGCCACTACACCTTCACAACGGTCGAGCCCGGACCGGTCGCAGGCGGTGCGCCGTACGTGCTCGTCGCCGTGTTCGCGAGGGGGCTCATCCACCACCTGTTCACCCGGGCCTACTTCCCCGGGAATGCGGAGCGGAACGCCGCGGATGCCGTGCTCACCGCGGTCCCGGCGGCCCGGCGGCAGACCCTCGTCTGCGTTCCGGAAGGAACCGGGCCGACGGGCGCGGCCTCGTACCGGTTCGACATCCACCTTCAGGGTGAGAACGAGACCGTGTTCCTGGATTTCGATGCCTGAGCCCGTTCTCGACGCCGGGCTGCTCGCCCCGCTCGCCCACGGCAGCGAGGCCACCACGCTCACGAGCGACGCCGCCTGGCTGCAGGCGATGGTCGACACCGAGCTCGCCCTGACCCGGGCGCTCGTCGACGCCGCACTCGCCCCCGAGTGGATGCTTGGCGTGTGCGACACTCTCGCCGACGCCGGTGCGCTCGACCTCGGTGCGATCGCCCGGGAGGGGCGCGGCGGCGGCAACCCCGTGATCCCGCTCGTGAAGCACCTCGGCCTCGCAGCGGAACGCGTGCGCGCCGGGTCCTCCGATCACATCCACGTCGGAGCCACGAGCCAGGACATCCTCGACACGTCGGCGATGCTCATCGCCGACCGGGTCTGTGGCGAGCTCGCCGACCGGCTCGGGAACTTCGCCGCCGCGCTCGCCGTGCTCGCGGGGCAGCACCGGAACACGATCATGGCCGGCCGTACCCTGGGCCAGCAGGCGTCGCCCACGAGCTTCGGCTTCGTCGCGGCCGGATGGCTGGACGCCGTGCTCACGGCCGCCACCGCCCTCGCCCGGGTGCGCGCGGCGCTGCCCGCGCAGCTCGGCGGCGCAGTCGGGAACCTCGCGGTGCTCACCGCCATCGCGAACGCCCGGTCCGGGGTCTCTGGGCCGACGGCATCCGCTTCGGGCACCCCGGCCGTCGACGTCGTCACGGAAAGGTTCGCCGCCCGGCTCGGGCTGCGCCGGCCGCTGCTCAGCTGGCACACGGACCGCCTGCCGGTCGTGGAGCTCGGATCCGCGCTCGCCGCGGTGACCGGCGTCGCCGGGGCGTTCGCACTCGACGTGTCCGTGCTGTCCCGCACCGAGATCGCCGAGGTGAACGAGCGGCTCGGCGCAGGGCAGGGCGGCTCCAGCGCGATGCCGCACAAGCGCAACCCGGTCACGGCCGTGCTCGTCACCGCCGCAGCGCGCCAGTCCCCGGCTCTGCTGGGGTCGCTCTACGGCAGCCTGCTGGCAGAGGACCAGCGCCCGAGCGGCGCCTGGCACGCCGAGTGGCAGACGTTGCGGGACCTCGAGCGGCTCGCGGTGTCCGCGGTCACCGGAGCGGCGGACCTGGCCGGGCGGCTCGACATCCACCCCGGGCGGATGCGGGTCAACCTCGAGTTCACTGACGGGCTCGTCTTCAGCGAACGCGTGACCACGCTCCTCGCCGAGGCACTCGGCAGGACCAGGGCCTTCGCGCTCGTGCAGCGCGCCGCGGAGGAGTCCCATGAGACCCGGCGGCCGCTGCGGGTGACTCTGGGAGGGTTGCTTGCAGCAGAGGGCTCGACCGCGGGCGTGACCGACGCCCTGCGAGCCCAGGCCTGGGCCGCGTTCGACGCGGACACCGACCTCGGCCAGGGTTCCGCAGCAATCGACCGGGTGCTCGCCCGGTTCCGGGCGCAGTTCGAACCGGACGCGCCTGCAGAGCCGGAAGCACCCGAACGCCAGGCAGTTCCCGCACAGCAGTCAGTTCCCGCACACCAGTCAAGGACGGATTCCCGATGACCCAGCCTCTCCTTCGCGGCACGCTGCGCCCCGATCCGGCGGATCCGGCCGGTCCGGTCGGTCCCGCCGGCCGGGCGCCGCTGCTCGTCCTCGGACCCTCGCTCGGCACGACGACGACGCTCTGGGACGCGGTCGTCGATGCGCTGGGCGCGCCGTCGGCCCCGAATCTCCGGGTGCTCAGCTTCGACCTGCCCGGACACGGGGTCAGCCCGGCCGCGCGGGAACCGTTCACGGTCGCCGAACTCGCCGACGCGGTGATCGCCCTCGTCGATTCGGCGACGGCCGCCGCTCTCGGTCCGGACGCCGCACCGGAGTCCTTCCACTACGCCGGGATCTCGCTCGGCGGCGCGGTTGGCCTCGAGCTCGGCATCCGCCACCCGGGACGCCTTCTGAGCCTGAGCGTCGTGTGTTCGGCGGCGCGGATCGGCACCGCGGAGGGCTGGCACGAACGCGCCGCGCGGATCAGGGCGAGCGGAACGCCGTCGATGGTGATCGGCAGCGCCGAACGCTGGTTCGCCCCCGGGTTCCTCGAGCGCGATCCCGCGGCGGGCGCCGGAGCGCTGAACCGGCTCCTCGACATCGACGACGAGTCGTACGCGCTCTGTTGCGAGGCGCTCGCCGGCTTCGACGCGCGCGAGGCGGTCGCCGGCATCCCCCTGCGGATGCTCTGCGTGGCCGGGGAACTCGACCTCGCCACGCCGCGTGCCCTCGTCGCCGAACTCGCTGCGGCCGTTCCCGGTGCCCGGTATGCCGAGATCGCCGGAGCCGCCCACCTGCCCTCCCTCGAGCGGCCACGGGAGCTCGCCGGCCTGCTGCTGGACCAGCTTATGGAAACGCCACCAGCCCCGCCAGCCGAGCACCCGATCGGGCGACCCAGCGCCCGGGAACCCGCCGCGCGCACGGCGGCAGAGGTGTACTCCGCGGGCCTGGCCGTGCGTCGGGCCGTGCTGGGCGACACGCACGTGGATGCCGCGACGGCCGCGATCACCCCGGAGACCGCCGACTTCCAGGACTTCATCACCCGCTACGCCTGGGGTGAGATCTGGACCAGGCCCGGCCTCGACCGGCGCACCCGCAGCTTCCTCACCCTCGCCTGCCTGATCACCGGGGGCCACGAGCACGAGCTCGCGATGCATGTGCGCGCCGCGCTCACCAACGGGCTCAGCCGCGCCGAGATCAGCGAGGCGATGCTGCACACCGCGATCTACGCCGGGGTGCCTGCCGCGAACTCGGCGCTCTCGATCGCCCGCACGACGTTCGCCGCCCTGGACGAGGAGGCCGCCCTGCCTGCCGAGTGCGCCCCGGATGCCGAGCCCGGCGCCGACTCGTCCCAGACCCCGTCACGTCCCTGAACCGAACCGAAGGACTGCTCCATGGATAAGACGTTCACCTCAGCGGCGGCCGCCGTCGCGGACATCCCAGACGGCGCCTCCCTCGCCGTCGGCGGCTTCGGCCTCGTCGGCGTGCCGATCGTGCTGATCCGCGCCTTGCTCGACCGGGGCACGACCGACCTCCGGGTCGTCTCCAACAACTGCGGCGTCGACGGCTGGGGGCTCGGCGAGTTGCTCAGGGAGGGCAGGATCAGCCGGGTCATCGCGTCATACATCGGCGAGAACAAGGACTTCGCCAGGCGCTACCTCGGCGGCGAACTCGAGGTCGAGCTCACTCCGCAGGGCACCCTCGCCGAGCGGCTCCGCGCGGGCGGCAGCGGCATCCCCGCGTTCTTCACCGCGAGCGGCGTCGGAACCCTCGTCGCCGACGGCGGCCTGCCCTGGCGCTACGGACCGGGTGGAGAGGTACTGGTGTCCTCACCGCCGAAGGAGACCCGGGTGTTCTCCTCGCTCGGCAAGACGCAGGAATACGTGCTCGAGGAGGCGATCGTCACCGACTTCGCCCTGGTACGCGCCGCTCGCGGCGACCGCCACGGCAACCTCGTCTTCGAGAAATCGGCCCGCAACTTCAACCCGCCGGCCGCGATGGCCGGCCGGATCACCATTGCCGAGGTCGACGAGCTCGTCGAACCGGGCGAGATCGATCCGGACGACGTGCACCTCGCCGGCATCTACGTGCAACGGATCGTGCAGCTGAACCACGCGGATGCGCGCGACCTGCCGATCGAGAAGGTCACGACCCGGCCGCGGCCGGGAGCTGCCGCCGCGGCCGCGGCATCCGCCCCGACCTCCAGAATGGAAGGCTGACATGCCCCTGACCCGCAACGAGATGGCGGCCCGCGCCGCGCAGGAACTCGCCCCAGACAGCTACGTCAATCTCGGGATCGGCCTGCCGACCCTGATCCCGAACTTCCTGCCCGAGGGGGTGCAGGTCATCCTGCACTCGGAGAACGGGGTGCTCGGCGTCGGCGCGTACCCGTGGGAGGGCGAGGAAGACCCGAAGCTGATCAACGCCGGCAAGGAGACCATCACCGTCAATCCCGGTGCGGCGTACTTCGACTCCGCGCAGAGCTTCGGCATGATCCGTGCCGGGGTCATCGACGTGGCCGTGCTCGGCGCGATGCAGGTCTCGGCGTCGGGAGACATTGCCAACTGGGCGGTGCCGGGCAAGCTGATCAAGGGCATGGGCGGGGCGATGGACCTCGTGCACGGTGCGGACACCGTGATCGTCGTGATGGAGCACGTCACGCGTGCCGGCGACTTCAAGATCCTGGAAGAATGCTCCCTGCCGCTGACCGGCAAGGCCGTGGTCACCCGGATCATCACCGACCTCGCGGTGATCGACGTCACCGCTGAGGGGCTCGTACTTCGCGAGGTCGCTCCGGGCGTCGCCGTCGCGGACGTCCAGGCGGCGACCGGGGCGCGGCTGCTTGTGCCCGCGGAACCGGGCGTCATTCGCACCCTCCTGTCGTGGGTCGGCGCATGAACGAGCGGATGCGCGAGGTCGTCATCTGTGAACCGCTGCGCACACCGATCGGGCGCTTCGGCGGCGTGTTCGCCACGGTCGCACCGGCCGACCTCGCCGCCGCGGTGATCGCGGCGCTGCTGGAACGTACCGGCATCGACGGGGGCGTCATCGACGACGTGATCCTCGGGCAGGCCTACCCGACCGCGGAGGCGGCATCCGTCGCCCGCGTCGCCGCCCTCAACGCCGGTCTGCCGGTGACCGTCGGCGGGCTCCAACTCGACAGGCGGTGCGGCTCAGGCCTGCAGGCCGTGCTCGACGCGGCGATGCAGGTGCAGACCGGCATCAGCGACGTCGTCGTGGCCGGCGGCGTCGACTCGATGAGCCAGGCGCCGTTCTACACCGTCGAGTCACGCTTCGGAATCGGGGCAGGGCCGGGCTTGCTGCTCCGCGACGCACTCAGTCGCGGACGGGAGACCGCGGGCGGCCGCAACTATCCGGTTCCGGGCGGCATGCTCGAGACCGCGGAGAACCTGCGCCGGGAGTACGGCGTCGGTCGTGCCGAGCAGGACGAGCTCGCCGTGAGGTCGCAGCAGCGTGCCGCGACGGCCGTCGCAGAGGGCCGTTTCGATGCCGAAATCGTGCCGGTCACTGTTCCGGGGCGGAAAGGCGCCGTCGTCGTCGCCCGCGACGAAACCCCGCGGCCGGACACGACCCTGGCCGGTCTCGCCGGGCTGCGTCCCATCCTGCTGGGCACGGATGCCGACGCGACGGTCACCGCCGGAAACGCAAGCGGGCAGAACGACGCGGCCGCCGCGTGCCTCGTGACCACCCCGGAACGCGCCGCCGAACTCGGGCTCACGCCGCTCGTGCGCCTCGTGACCTGGGCCAGGGCCGGCGTAGAGCCGTCGCGGATGGGAATCGGACCGGTGCCCGCAACGAAGAGAGCTCTCGAACGTGCAGGGCTCACCCTTGCGGACATCGACCTGATCGAGCTCAACGAGGCATTCGCCGCCCAGGTGCTCGCGGTAAGCCGGGAGTGGAACTTCACCGACGCCGACTGGGAACGCACCAACGTCAACGGCTCCGGCATCTCCCTGGGTCATCCCGTCGGCGCAACCGGCGCACGCATCCTGGCGACAGCGAGCAGGCACCTGCACCGCACCGGGGGGCGCTACCTGCTCGAGACCATGTGCATCGGAGGTGGCCAGGGCCTCGCCGCCGTCTTCGAGAGGGTGTGAGCTCGCGCCAACGGGACAGCGCGACCTCGTCAGGGCTCCCTGACACGGGCGGGCCGTCTGTCTCCGGTGGCGACGGTCGTCTTCAGGAGGCCGGGGGCCGGAAGCCGAGCGCGAGTTCGACGAGCAGGCGGGCGCCGAAACCGGTCGGTCCCTTGGTCCGCCAGGAGTCATCGGAGTCCGACTGCATGGGACCGCACATGTCGATGTGCGCCCAGGGGGTGTCGCCGACGAAGTCCGCGAGAAACAGGGCGGCGGTCGTCGCACCGGCGAATGGCCCGCCGAGGTTCGACATGTCCGCGACGTCCGAGTCGAGCTGGTTGCGATAGCGGCGGTCGAGCGGTAGCTGCCAGACGGTCTCGTCGGTGAGGTCGGATGCTGCGCGTACCTGGTCGACGATGCCCTGCTCGTTGCCGAACAGCGCCGCCATCATCGGGCCGAGCGAGACGAGGGCCGCTCCGGTGAGGGTCGCGAGGTCGACAATGGCGTCGACGCCCTCTTCGGTGGCGAGGACGAGGCCATCCGCCATCACGAGCCGCCCCTCCGCGTCGGTGTTCTTCACCTCGACGGTCGTACCGCCGCGGATCGTGAGGACGTCGCCCATCGCCGTCGCCGAACCGGAGGGCATGTTGTCTGTGCACATCAGGTAACCGGTCACGGCGTTCGTGCAGCCGAGTTCGGCCAGCGCCGTCATCGCGGCGAAGATCGCGCCGGCACCGGACATGTCCATCTTCATCGCGAGGTGCGTGACGTCTCCCGGCTTGAGCGCGATCCCGCCGGAGTCATACATGATGCCCTTGCCCACGAGGGCGAGGTGGCCGGTCGGCTGTCCCGAGGGGCGATACCGGACCTCGATCATCCTGGGCTCTTCGATGCTGCCGGCGTTGACGCCGAGGAGGCCGCCGCAGCCGAGGTCGATGAGCTCCGCCTTGTCGAACACGCTCACCTCGAGCCCGAATTGCGGTGCGAGGGCCTCGGCGAAGTCGCCGAAGACCGTCGCCGTGAGGTGGGAGGGCGGGGCCGCCGCGAGGTCGCGCGCCAGAGCCGTCGCCCGTGCGAGGGCGAGACCGCGGGTGACGCCGGCGGGGTGCGCTGTGCTCCCGACGAGGTCGAGGGCCTCGAGGGGTACCTCGGTGGTCTTCGTCTTGAGTTCGAGGTAGCGATAGCGGGCGAGCAGGGCTCCTTCGACGACGGCGGCGCTGGCCGCGACCGGTTCGAGGCCGCTCGCGGCGCTCATGAGGTCCGTCGCGAGATGGCGTCCGTGCCGGCCGGCCCTGGCGAAGGCGGCGGCGGCGTCCCGGAGGGTCGCGGTCGTGAGCTGCCCCTGCCCGCCGACGCCGATGGCCACGAGGGTCGGTGCGGATGCCCGGGTCAGCACGAGCGTCTGGCCCACCGCCCCGGTGAACCCGGCATCCGTGAGCGCCGCACGGTCGAGCCCGATCGCCGGGGGAACGGGACCGTCGCTCGAGACGGCGTAGCCGGCGATCGTGGCGCTCCGACCGAAGTCGGGCGTGATCTCGACCCGTGTGCGCAGCGTGAGGGAGGGGCCGGGAGTGAAACTCGCGGGGATCAGTCTGTGGGGCTGGTGCGTCATCGGTGAACCTCGTTCCGGCTGTCGATTCGACGGTGAATGGTTTCCGCCGGCGACAGCATACTGCCCGTTACGGGTACTTAGGGAGGGTGCCGGTACGGGGGATTCGCGGGGATTCGCGGGGATTCGTGGGGGCTCGCGGGTCATCGCGGGCAGCCGCGGGTACTCTGGGGCTGTGGATTCCGAACGCATACCTCCGCTGTCCCTCGTGACCGAGCAGACGCTCGACGTCGCCGCGCATGTCCTCGCGGTGTCGTCGCGGTCGGCCGGCGCCGTCGTGACCTTTGTCGGCCAGGTGCGGGACCACGACCCCGATGCCACAGGCGCTGTGACGGGCCTCGACTACAGCGCCCATCCGGATGCCGGGCGCATCCTCACGGAGATCGCCGCCCGGTTCCGGGCCGCGAACCCCGCGGTCGAGCTCGTCGTGAGCCACCGGATCGGCCACCTCGAGGTCGGCGACCTCGCCCTCGTCGCCGCCGTCGCGAGCGCGCACCGCGCCGACGCCTTCCTGGTCTGCGAGCGGCTCGTCGAGGCGGTCAAGGCCGAGGTCCCGATCTGGAAGAAGCAGTACGAAGTGGACGGCACCCACTCCTGGGTCGGCCTGGGGCTCTAGCGCCTCCGGAGTCTCCGGCATCTCTGGCGGCCGTTCGCGTGAGCGGCGTCGCTCGCAATCGACCCGGCGTCCGCTGCACAGTGGTTCCGTAGCGGACCCGGCGCTCGGCCCTCCCGGGCGTACGAGCCTGTCGAGCGCATCGGGCCCATCGAATCTGCCGTCCCCACCGTCCGCTCTGCGGCGCCGATCCTCCGCCGGCTCAGTCGTCGTCGCGGAGAATTCCGCTCTTGCTGGTGAGGAGGATGGCTGTCTGTTCGGGGTCGAGTCCGGGTGGTGGGGTGAGCCAGTAGCGGCCGGTGTCGTCTCGGGTGATGCGCCAGTGTTCGTTGTGGAGTCTGAGGTGGTCGGCCCGGCAGAGCAGGATGCCTTGGTCGAGGTTGGTGGGGCCTTCGTCGTCTTTCCAGTGCTGGATGTGATGCGTTTCGGTCCAGGAGGGTGGCCGGTCGCAGCCGGGCCACATGCAGCCGCCGTCGCGAAGGGCGAGGGCCGCTCTTTGGGCTGAGCTGAAGGTGCGCTGCTCCCGGCCGAGGTCGATACCGCTGCCGTGGTTATCGAAGGTGACATCGAGGAGCCCGCTGTCGCACCGGTTTCTTTCGAGGGTGTCGGTGGAGACGGTGACCGCGGTCCCCTCGATGACGCCGGGCTGGAGCGCGGGTGCCTCGGTCTCGCGACCGGCATCGGCTGTGGTTTCGGCCACGGCGTCGGGAGTCGGCCCGCCCGGTTCGGTCCCGCCGGCTGCGGTCCCGATAAGAGCGGTCCGAACCTGGGCCGTCGCGGACGGTGCGACGCCGGTGAACGCGGACCCGGTAGGTGCGGCGTCGGTTGGTGCGGCGCTGGTGGGTGTAATCCCGGTCGGTGTGGCACCGGCCGGTGCCACGCCGATGAGTGCGGTCCCGGTCGGTGCGGTCCCGGTCGGTGTGGTGCCGGTGGGTGTGTTGTTCCGGGGGCGGATGGTGACCATGCGCACGGCGGGGCTGCGGCCGCCGGCGATGCGCTTGGGGTCGGCTTTGGCGCCGAGTTTGGTCAGGGCGAGGAATGCGTCCGCGGTGAGTTGCTCGGTGGTGCGCGGGTCGTCCTGCACCCGCTTGGCCCACGCGGCCTGTTCCTTGTCCACGAACCTGACCCCGCCGCGGCGGGGGCTGGTGATGGCATCGTAGGTCTGCATCAGGTATTCGCCGTCTTCGGGGGCGAAGAGGCCGACCATGCGTACCTGCCCGGTGTGGAGCCGGTAGAACCGCAGGGACCGGTCGTCGTAGGCGGCTTTCTCCCGGGCGGCGATGCCGGCCTCATCGAGTACGTCCCGCACCCGGCGGGCCCGTTTGAACAGTTGGTCGGCGTTCAGGGTGCGTGCTTCGGTGAGGAGCCGGGCGAGGGCGGTGGCGAGTTTCTCTGGGGTGATCGCTTTGTCTAGGTCGCCGAGGCCTTTGCGGAGTGCGTCCGCTTTCTCGACGCTGAGCCAGCCCTCCCCGAGGGCCCGGCCGATCGGGGCGTGCCAGGGTGGTACCGCGGCCGCCGGCACCGGCGGCATGCTCGGCGCCAGCCCGTCGAGGGGTGGCTGCCCGCCGGTCCCGTCGGGGCCTGCCCCTCCGCCGATCCCGTCCTGCCCGTCGAGGGGCGGAGTCTCGTCGAGCAGCTTCTGCGCTTCGGCAGCTTCCCGCGCCGCCTTCTCGGCAGCATCCGTCTCGACCAGGAGCCGTCCCACCCCGAGGAGCTTGACAGCATCACCCTTGCTCGACCCGGAGATCGACTGCAGCAGATCCTCCGGGCTACGGAAACCCTTCCGGGCCGCCAGGCCCTTCCCACCGAGCTCAGGACGCGACCTGCGGGCCAGGGCCGCCGCGAACCACGCCGCCTGGGTATCGAGCGCCCGCCGCGCTTCCGCGATCAACGCGTGCCCCTCGAGCACCGCCTCATCACTGAGCGTGTCAACAGCGGCGGACGAACCGCCCAGCCCGGTGACGACATTCACCATCGACCGGAACCCATCGAGCACACCGCCGAGCACCCGGTCGCCATGCGGCTGATCGGGCGAAGCGGGCGATACGGGGAGGGTGGTCATGCCCCCACGTTACGACCAACCACCGACATTCCTTGAGCAAGGCTCAGGTCTGTGGAAACGTCCTTTGATCAGGCACCTGTTGAGGAGGATCCATCGCTTTCGCGGCCCACGGACCCGGTGGGGAGTCGGAGGTGGCCGGAGACTCAGCCGCCGGCGAAGGGGGGCAAGACGTCGACGATATCGGTCCCGGCGAGTGGGACCGCATCATCCGCTGCCCTCGTGCCGTTGACCAGCAGGGAACAGCGCGACAGGATTTTGGCGAACTCGGCGCCGTGCCGGTCTGACAGGAAGGTTCGAAGCTCGCCGATGCTCGCAACATCGACGGTCGTGGTCTCGGTGCCGGCCGCCTCTGCTGCGGCCGCGAAGAAGCGGATGCCGGCCACTAGCGCGTCTCGGTGGGGTGCGTCGCCGGCCAGGCCAGGGCGAGCCGGGTGGCGGTCGCGCACGCCTGCTCGATGTCGGCAGCGGTGCCGCCGTTGCGGGCAGCGGCGAAACCGACGAGGAACGTGCTGAGCGGGGCGGCAGGACGGGCGACGCCATGGGCGACGTCGCGGGCGACGTCCAGGAGCGCGCCGACCGGAACGTCGGCCGGATCGAGGTCGAGTCCGGCGGCGAGGACGGCAAGCCAGTCGTCGAGGGCCTCGGGAGGCAGGGGGGTGGAGGTGCTCATTCGGTGTCGCTCCTCGGAGGGGTGCTGCTGATCGGGCTGGTTCCCGACAGGAGCGCGGTGCTCCACTCAACATCCTGCCACGTGTCCACGTCACGTCCGCTGCCGTCAGCGTCGGCGACTCCGACGAGACGCAGTCCGGCGAGGAGGGCGCGCATGCTCGCTCCGTCCACTCCGGGGCCCAGACGTGCGGCGGCGCTTCGGAGGGCGCTTGCCCGGTAAAGGCCGGCGAGCCACTGGGGGTGACCGTCCGCGTCGGACAGGTGCAGGCCATCGAGGGCGTCCGGGCCGGAGGCGTTCGTACCCGCGCGGTCAGCGAGGCCAGGCTCAGCGCGGGCCTGGTCAGCGAGGGCCTGATCGCTGAGGGCCGCTACGAGGGTGCCGGCGGCGGCCGCTGCCCAGGGCAGGTCGCACGCGAGCACGAGCAGCCACTCCGCCGGGGCGGGCGCCGTGCCCGCGGGTGTGGGTCCGGCTTCGGGTTCGCGTCGGGCCCCGGGTGCGACGGCCTTGGCTCCCGCTGCGGATGCGGATGCGGATGCGGGTGTGGGCATGGCTCCCGGTGTGGATGCGGGCGCGGGTACCGGCCGGGCGAGGGCGGCGAGGCCGGCGGCGATACCCGCGACGGGGCCACCGAACGGTGGGTCCTCGAGCGCCCAGAGCACTCCGCTCGCCTCAGGACCGGCGGCCACCCGAGCCGACACCGGCCCGACGATGACGACTCGACGGGCGAGCGTGCGCGCGTCGAGCACCCGGGACAGCAGTGTGCGGCCGGCGACTTCGACGGCGGGCTTGACGGCACCGCCGAGGCGGCTGCCGCGGCCACCGGCGAGCACGATCAGGTCGATCGGCCCCGAGCCGCCGGGCCCCGAGCCGCCGGGCTCCGAACCGCCGGGCCCCGAGCCGCCGGGTCCCGAACCAATTCGACGGAGATTTTGCCCAAAACCCGCGGTTTCGGGCTTCTCCGGTGCGTTCTTCCCCACAACTCCGTCGAATTCGTTCGGGGCGAGGGGGTCGGGCATGATGGGCGGGCCCTACTCGGCGGGTCGCAGCCAGTCGCCGGACTTGCCGCCGGTCTTACTGATCAGGCGGATGTCCCCGATGCTGACGGACTTGTCGAGTCCCTTGACCATGTCGACGACCGCCAGAGCAGCGATCGACACGGCCGTGAGCGCCTCCATCTCGACGCCGGTGCGGTCGGCCGTGCGGATGGTCGCGGCCACGCGCACGCCCGTGTCCTCGATCGTGAGGTCGACCGCCGCACCGTGAACCCCGATCACGTGGGCCAGGGGGAGCAGGTCAGCGCACTTCTTCGCACCCTGGATGCCCGCGATGCGTGCGACGGCGAGCACGTCGCCCTTGGGCGTCGTGCCGTCGCGAAGCGCGGCGACCACGCGGGGTCCGCAGAACACGAAGCCCGCAGCGGTCGCGCTGCGCACGGTCGGCTGCTTCTCGGTCACGTCGACCATCCGGGCCTGGCCGGCCGCATTGAGATGCGTGAACGGCTGCGCCGACTGCGCGGCCTGTCCGCCCTGCGCTCCCCGCACTGTCCGCCGATCGGGTACGGGCTGCGGGGTCGGGGCGGCGGTGGTTTCGTCTCGGGCGGAAGTCATGACACCAGCATGGCTCACATCTCCGGAATGACTCATATCACCAGCATGACGGGGAGCAGATCACCCTCGGTCACGGTGTCGCAGTCCTCCGAGACGACGGCGAGGCCCTCGGCCTGGCCGAGCCCCGCGACGAGGTGCGAGCCGGAGCCGCCGGAAGTGGCCGGCCAGACCAGGGTCTCCGGGCCGCGGCGTTCGCAGACGACGGGCATGTACTGCTGCCGCCCGCTGGGGGAGCTCCAGCCGCGGGCGACGGTCCCGGTGATCGTCGGGCGGGTGATGTTGCCGTGGCCGCCCATGAACAGGAGCGCCGGACGCACGAAGGCCTCGAAGGAGACGAACGCGCTCACCGGGTTACCGGGCAGGGCGAACACGATCGGGCCGGGTGCCGTGCTCCCGGTAGTACTCCCGGCCGTGCCCGTGCCCCCGGCTGCGCTGACGGCACTACTGCCGGCGTCGCCGCTGCCGGTGCCGGTGCCGGTTGCGGGCAGCCGGCCGAAGCCCTGGGGCTTGCCCGGCTGCATCCGCACGGGACCGAACCAGATTCCGAGCGGAGCGAGTACGGCCTTGACGACGTCGTATGCTCCGACGCTGACCCCTCCGGAGAGGATGATCGCGTCCACCGTTCCGACGAGGGAGTCGAGCACTCTGCGGAGGGATTCCTCGTTGTCGGGGACGGCGCCGATCCGGTGCACGACGCCGCCGGCCTGGGCGACGGCGGCGGAGAGCAGGTAGGAATTGGAGTCCGGGATCTGGCCGCGCCGTGCTGGGGAGCCCGGCACGATCAGTTCGTCTCCGGTGGAGATCACGGCGACCCGGGGCGCGGGGTGCACAAGCAGTTCGGCCCGGCCGGCGCTCGCGGCGGCGGCGATCCTGGTCGGCCACAGCGTCGTCCCCGCCCGCAGCACGGTGTCGCCGGCGGCGGCATCGCTGCCGGCCCTGCGGATGTGCGCGGCGGGTTCCGGCGCCCTGAGGATGCCGACCCGGTCGATTCCCCGGTCGGTGTCCTCGATCGGGACGACGGCATCCGCCCCGTCGGGGATCGGAGCCCCGGTCATGATGCGAGCGGCCTGCCCGGCGTCGATGCGCGGGTTCTGCGCGGTACCCGCCGCGAGGTCGGCGACGACGGGCAGCATGACCGGGCTCCCCGGTGTCGCGGCGAGCAGGTCGGCACGCCGCACGGCGTACCCGTCCATCGCCGAGTTGTCGAAGGGCGGGGTGTCCGTCGCGCTCGTGACGGGCTCGGCGAGTGCGAGCCCGAGCGCATGGTCGAGCGGAACCCGGACGGGCTCGAGAACGGGCAGCTGCGCCAGAATCCAGTCGAGATGCTCGGCGACCGGGCGGGCGGATGCCGCGTCACCGTGCCCGTCGCGCCGCATGTGGCCGTGGTGGCCGGCGTCGCCCTCCGGTGCGACCACGGTCAGCTCCGCGCTTCGATGGACCACTCCGGGGACCAGGTCCCCGACCACTGGGTGGACCATTTCTGCCCGGATCCCGGCGCTGAGCCCTGGGTGACGGCGGCGTCCCAGGCCGCGATCCCGCCCTCGAGCAGGGTCAGGTCGGTGAAGCCGTCCGCAGCGAGCGCGGCGGCGGCGCTCAGGGCGCGCGGCCCCTGCGCGCAGTGCAGCACGAGGGGTACGTCGCGGGGCAGCGACGCCAGGCCCTCCGGGCTGCGCAGCTGGTCGAGGGGGAGCAGCAGCGAGCCGGGGACCGCGCTTTCGGCGTGCTCTCCGGGTTCGCGCACGTCGACGACGATGAAGTCGTCTGCGCCGTTCGCACGCGCCACGAGCCGGGAGACGAGCTGGGCCGGTGACAGCGTCGGCCAGGCGGGAGTGGGCGCAGGCCCGGAACCGGTCGCTGTCGCGGCTGCGGCCTCCGCTGCCTCCGTGGCGGCCCGGGCGTGGAGCTCAGCGTCTCCGCCGACGAGGGGCACCTCGGTGAAGCGCCCGGAGAGGGCGTCGATCACGAGCACCCGCCCGATCAGCGGCGCACCGATGCCGGCGACGAGTTTGATCGCCTCCGTCGCCATCAGCGAACCGACCTGGCCGCAGAGGGCGCCGAGCACTCCGGCCTCCGCGCAGTTGGGCACTTCGCCCTCCGCCGGCGGATTCGGGAACAGGTCCCGCAACTGCACGCCCGCGACGCCGCTCCCTGCGGGCGGGGCGGCCCAGAACACCGAGAGCTGGGCATCGAAGCGCAGCACGGATGCCCAGACGAGCGGCTTCCCCAGTTCGGCGCAGACGTCGTTCACGAGGAACCGGGTCGGGAAGTTGTCTGTGCCGTCGATCACGACGTCGTACCCGGAGATGAGCGCGCGGGCGTTGCCGTGGTCCAGGCGCTCGGCGTGCTGGACGACGATGGTGGCGGGCGCGATGGCCGCGATGGACTCCGCGGCGCTCACGACCTTCGGCCGGCCGACATCCGCCTGCCCGTGCACGATCTGGCGCTGCAGGTTGCTGGGTTCGACGTCGTCGCCGTCGACGATGCCGATCGTGCCGATTCCGGCGGCCGCCAGGTAGAGCAGGGCGGGGGAGCCGAGGCCGCCCGCGCCGAGCACGAGCACCTTCGCGTTCGCGAGACGGCGCTGGCCGAGATCGTCGAGCTGCGGCAGGCGGCGCTGGCGGGCGGTGCGCACGGATTCGGTCGGGGTGAGCCGGGCAACGGGTTCGACAAGGGGAGGAAGGGCCATGCCCCTTACGCTAGGCGCTCCCGGAGGCCCGCGCATCCGCATCCGCCCAGAGTCTCGGCCACCCCCTTGATATCCCCCACCGATGGGTGTTTCGTCGAAGACGGTACCGATGAGTAACGCACCACCCCCACAGCGCACCAACTAGCACCACTGCAATCTCGCACGACCGGAGCGGCCGTGTACAGAGGATCACATCGCAGAATCTAGGAAGGTATGTAATGACAGGGAACAGAGCAGTTGCCTACAAGAGCCCGGGACACGTCGAGGTCATCGACATCGACTACCCCACCTTCGAACTGAAGGACGGGCCCGGTGTCAACCCGGCCAATGTCGGCCGGAAGGTGCCGCACGGGGTCATCCTCCGCACGGTCAGCACCAATATCTGCGGCTCGGACCAGCACATGGTCCGCGGACGCACGACAGCGCCCGCAGACCTCGTGCTCGGGCACGAGATCACCGGAGAGGTCGTCGAAACGGGGCCGGACGTCGAGTTCATCAAGGTCGGCGACATCGTGTCGGTCCCGTTCAATATCTCCTGCGGCCGGTGTCGCAACTGCAAGGAGCGCAAGACCGGGATCTGCCTGAACGTCAACCCCGACCGCCCCGGCAGCGCATACGGCTATGTCGACATGGGCGGCTGGGTCGGCGGCCAGGCCGAATACGTTCTCGTGCCGTACGCCGACTGGAACCTTCTGAAGTTCCCGGACCGGGACCAGGCCCTCGCGAAGATCATGGACCTGACCATGCTCTCCGACATCTTCCCCACCGGGTTCCACGGGGCGGTGAGCGCCAATGTCGGCGTCGGGTCGACGGTCTACGTCGCCGGTGCCGGGCCGGTCGGCCTCGCGGCTGCGGCGTCCGCGCACCTGCTCGGAGCGGCCGCCGTCATCGTCGGCGACCTCAACGAGGAGCGGCTGGCCCAGGCCCGCAGCTTCGGCTGCGAGACGGTCGACCTGCGCAAGGGCGACCCGCAGGACCAGATCGAGCAGATCCTCGGTGTACCCGAGGTCGACTGCGCCGTCGACGCGGTCGGCTTCGAGGCCCGCGGGCACGGCCAGGCCGCGGGGGAGGAGCGTCCGGCGACGGTGCTCAACTCGCTCATGACGATCACGGCGGCCGGTGGCGCGCTCGGCATCCCCGGGCTCTACGTCACGGGTGACCCGGGCGGGGTCGACGAGGCCGCGAAGGTCGGGTCGCTCTCGATCCGGCTCGGCCTCGGCTGGGCGAAGTCGTTGTCCTTCACGACGGGCCAGTGCCCGGTGATGAAGTACAACCGCAAGCTCATGATGGCGATCCTGAACGACAAGGTGCAGATCGCGAAGGCCGTCAACGCGCAGGCGATCAGCCTCGAGGACGCGCCGCGCGGCTACGCCGAGTTCGATGCCGGCAAGTCCGTGAAATATGTGCTCAACCCGAACGGTTACGTCAAGTAGTGAACCAGTGACGTAACAGCAGCCGTGTCGAGCGGATGCCCGGCCAGGGCCGCCCTGGCCGGGCATCCGTGTCGCGGGGCCATGCTGACAGAAGATTAGGGTGGAGCGTATGACCGGAAACCCGACACTCACGGACACCCGGGGCCGGCCGCTGCACGACCTGCGGATCTCGGTCACGGACCGGTGCAACTTCCGGTGCGTGTATTGCATGCCGAAGGAGGTCTTCGGCCGCGACTTCGCCTTCATGGAACGCGACGAACTGCTCACCTTCGAGGAGATCACCCGGCTCGCCCGGGTGAGCGTCGCGCACGGGGTCGGCAAGATCCGGCTGACCGGCGGGGAACCGCTGCTCCGTCGCGGCCTCGAGGACCTCGTCGCCCAGCTCGCCGCGCTCCGCACCCCGGACGGACGGCCCATCGACATCGCCCTCACCACCAACGGCTCCGCGCTCGCGGTCAAGGCGCAGGCCCTTAAAGAGGCCGGGCTCCGCCGGGTGACGGTGTCCCTCGACTCCCTCGACGACGTGACCTTCCGGGCCATGAACGACGTGAACTTCCCGGTCGCGAAGGTGCTGCACGGCATCGAGGTCGCCTCGAACGTCGGGCTCGGCCCGGTCAAGGTCAACATGGTCGTCAAGCGCGGCCAGAACGATGGGGACATCGTCGCGATGGCCCGGCACTTCCAGGGCACCCCGGTCGTCCTCCGCTTCATCGAATTCATGGACGTCGGGTCGAGCAACGGCTGGGAGATGGGCGCCGTCGTTCCCTCCAGCGAGGTGATCGCCCGGATCGACGCCGAACTGCCGCTCGAGGAGGTCGCCCCGAACTACACCGGTGAGACCTCGGCGCGCTGGCGCTACCGCGACGGCAGCGGTGAGATCGGGGTGATCTCGAGCGTGACGCAGTCGTTCTGCTCGACCTGTTCCCGCGCCCGGGTGTCGACGGACGGCAAACTCTTCACCTGCCTGTTCGCGACGGAGGGACACGACCTGCGCGCGCTTCTGCGCGGCGGCGCCACGGACGACGAGCTGTCCGCGGCCATGGCGTCGGTCTGGCGAGAGCGGACCGACCGGTACTCGGACCTGCGGAGCGCGAAAACGGGCGAGCTGCGGGCATCCGGCAAGAAGAAGATCGAAATGTCGTACATCGGAGGGTGACCAGCAACAATGACACGAATCACTGCACGACGAAAGGTCGTCCGACTCACCGTCGGCGGCCGCCGGACCACCAGGGAAGACGTGCTCGCCGTCGAGGAGCCGCTCGAGATCCGCGTGAACGGCACCTCGCTCGCGGTGACGATGCGGACGCCCGGCAACGACTATGACCTGGCCGCCGGCTTCCTGGTCTCCGAGGGCGTGATCAGCCGCGGCGAGCATTTCTTCGCGGCGCGCTACTGCGCCGGCGCCACCGTCGACGGTGAGAACACCTACAACGTCCTCGACGTGAGCCTCGCGCCCGGCGTCGCCGCACCCGACCCGAGCCTGGAACGGAACTTCCTCACCACGAGCGCGTGCGGGCTGTGCGGCAAGGCGAACATCGACGCCGTGCGCACCCGGTCGGTCTTCACCGTCTCGGACGACCCCGTCCTCCTCGACGCCGAACGCCTCATCACGTTCCCGGACGTGCTCCGGGCCGGTCAGGCCGTCTTCGAGAAGACCGGCGGCCTGCACGCGGCCGGACTCTTCGACGCCGCCACCGGGGAACTGCTTGTGCTGCGCGAAGACGTCGGGCGCCACAATGCCGTCGACAAGGTGATCGGCTGGGCGGTCAAGGAGGACCGGCTGCCGCTGCGCGGAACCGTGCTCCAGGTCTCCGGCCGGGCAAGTTTCGAACTCGTCCAGAAAGCAGCGATGGCCGGCATCCCGATGCTGGCCGCGGTCTCGGCTCCTTCCTCGCTCGCCGCGGAACTCGCCACGGACGTCGGCATGACCCTCGTCGGGTTCCTGCGTGGCGACTCCATGGTGATCTACGCGGGCGCCGAGCGGATCACGGGCGGTGGCGGGCGCGCGGCGGACGATGTCGCCGGTGCTGAGGGTGCTGCGACGTCCGCCCCCTCGGCTCTTGCCGGTTCCGCCACGCCGAATTAGTATGTGCGCATACTAACTGCCCCGATTCGCGGGGCAGCTGCGGACGAGAGGTCACCTCATGTGGAGAACTGAGTACACGGCAGACACCAGCGCCACGCCCGCCGCGGTCTGGGCGGCGTTTCGGGACATCCACACCGGGGTCGCCGCGGCCGCGGGCGGGGACGTCTTCGAAATGGACGGGGCGTTCACCGTCGGCACCGAGTTGAGCGTCACGCCGGTCGGGCAGGACACCTTCCGGTCCCGCATCATCGAACTTGCCCCGAACGAACGGTATGCCGACGAGACCACATTCGGCGACGTCGTGCTGACGTTCCGGCACTCGTTCACACCGAATGACGGCGGAACCCGGGTCACCCACGAGCTCGTGATCACCGGGCAGGATGCCGACGAGATCGGACCGGGGCTCGGCCCGGAGATCAGTGCGGACTTCCCCGAGGCGATGGCCGGGCTGTTCGCGCTCGCCGAGGCATCCGCTGCCCCTACAGGCCCTGACCACTGATGCCGGACGCCGGGGAGAACGGGCTCGACAGCGAGTTCGCGTCCGCGGAAGACAGCACGGGGCTGATGCTGTGGCGGCTCACCAACGCCTGGCAGGCGGCCCAGCGGGCCGCACTCCGGCCGTTCGACCTGACCCATGTGCAGTTCGTGCTGCTCGCCTCGCTCGCGTGGCTCGACACAGACGGGCCGACCACCCAGCGCGAACTCTCCCGCCACGCCGGAACGGACCCGATGATGACCTCGCAGGTGCTGCGCACCCTGGAACGGAAGGACCTCGTGGAACGGCGGGGTCACCCGACGGATGCCCGGGCCAGGTCGCTCCGGGTGACAGCGGCGGGAGCCGAGCTCGCCCGACACGCAACCACGGCCGTGGAAGGAGTCGACCAACGCTTCTTCACCCCGCTCGGCGCCGAGCGGGCGGCCTTCACCCGGATGCTCCGCGTGGTGCTCGGCCCCGCGTCCTAACCGGCGGTCGGTACCAGGGCGGGCTCGTGGGCGATGAAGCGCACCGACATGGCCTTGTAGCCGGGGGTGTTCGACTCGCGGGCGACGAGTTCGCGGTGCATCAGCGCGTTCGCCTCGGGGAAGTACGCCGCCGCGCAGCCCCGCGGGGTCGGGTAGACCACGAGCCGGAACTCGTCCGCGCGGCGTTCCTCACCGCGGAAGGTGCTGATCACGTCGACGAGGTCGCGGTCGTGAAAACCGAGTTCGACGACGTCATCCTCGTTGATCAGGATGACCCTGCGCCCGTTCGAGATGCCGCGGTAACGGTCGTCGAGCCCATAAAACGTGGTGTTGTACTGGTCGTGGCTGCGGATGGTCTGCAGGATCAGGTGCCCGGCCGGCGGCGTCAGGTACTCGAGGGGGCTGACCGTGAACCGGGCCCGGCCGATGTCGGTCGCGAAGCTGCGGGTGTCGCGGGGCGGGTTCGGCAGTACGAAGCCGTTCTTCGTCTTCAGCCGGCGATTGAAGTCGGTGAACCCGGGGATCACCCGGGAGATGTGGTCGCGGATCAGGTCGTAGTCCTCGCTCATCGCCTTCCAGTCGACGGGGTGGTCGGCGCCGAGGGTCGCGCTCGCCATCCGGGCGACGATGACCGGTTCGGCGAGCAGATGCTCGGACACCGGGTCGAGGCGGCCCTGCGTCGTGCGCACGACCGACATCGAGTCCTCGACGGAGAGCACCTGGCGGCCACCGGGGTGCTTGTCGTCGGTGTCGGTCCGGCCGAGGGTCGGCAGGATCAGCGAGGTGCGCCCGTGCATCACGTGCGAGCGGTTCGGCTTCGTGGAGATGTGCACCGTGAGCCCGACCCGCTGCATCGCGGCCTCGAGCTTGGCGGTGTCGGAGCAGGCGAGGGCGAAGTTGCCGCCGAGGGAGACGAACACGTCGACGTCCTCGTTCTCGAAGGCCTCGACCGTCGCCACGGAATCCAGTCCGTGTGCGCGCGGCGACACGATGCCGAATTCGGTGTCGAGTGCGGTGAGGAAGGCCTCCTTCGGCTTCTCCCAGACCCCCATCGTGCGGTCGCCCTGCACGTTCGAGTGCCCGCGCACCGGGCAGGCGCCCGCGCCCGGCTTGCCGAAGTTGCCCTGCAACAGAAGCAGGTTGATGATCTCCTTGAGCGTGTTGACCGAGTGCGGCTGCTGGGTCAGTCCGAGCGCCCAGCAGATGATCGTGGCCTTCGACGCCACGAGCATGCTCGCGACGCCGGCGATCTGCAGCCGGGACAGCCCGGTCGCCTTCTCGGTCTCCTCCCAGTCGATCTCGCCGCGCGCGGCCCGGTACTCATCGAGTCCCTGCGTGTTGGCGTCGACGAAGGCCTGGTCGACGACGGAGCCGGGCACCCTCTTCTCCTCCTCGAGGAGCAGGTGGCCGAGCGCCTGGAAGAGGGCGAGGTCGCCGCCGACCTTGATCTGCAGGTACTCGTCGGCGAGGGCGGTGCCGTCGCCGATCAGGCCGGAGACGGACTGCGGGTCCCTGAAGTTGAACAGCCCGGCCTCGGGCAGGGGGTTGACCGCGACCACCTTTCCGCCGTTGTCCTTGCACTCCTTCAGGGCGGACAGCATCCGCGGGTGGTTGGTGCCCGGGTTCTGGCCGACGACGAGGATGAGTTCGGCGTGGTGGATGTCCTCGAGCGAGACGGTGCCCTTGCCGATGCCGATCGTCGCGTTCATGGCGGACCCGGAGGACTCGTGGCACATGTTCGAGCAGTCCGGCAGGTTGTTCGTGCCGATCGAGCGGGCGAACAGCTGGTACAGGAACGCAGACTCGTTCGCGGTGCGGCCGGAGGTGTAGAAGACGGTGCGGTCGGGCACGGTCGCGCGGATCTGCTCGCCGATGAGCTCGAACGCGTCGTTCCAGGAGATCTGCGAGTAGTGCGTGTCGCCGGGGCGGATGACGACGGGGTGCGTGATACGGCCCTGGTTGCCGAGCCAGTACTCGGTCTTCGTCGCGAGCTCGGCGATGGAGTGCTCCGCCCAGAAGGCCGGGGTCACCTGGCGGACGGTGCTCTCCTCGGCGACGGCCTTCGCGCCGTTCTCACAGAATTCGGCGGTCTTGCGGTGACCCTGCGATTCCGGCCAGGCGCAGCCGGGGCAGTCGGTCCCGTCACGCTGGTTGAGCCGGAGCAGGGCCCGGGCCGTGCGGCCGATGCCGGCCTGGGCGACGCCGCGCTCGAGCGCGACGACGACGGCTTCGAGGCCCGCCGCGCTGGTCTTCGGCTTCTTCACGACGAGGGAGTCTTCGTTGATGTCCTGGATCGGAGCGTGGCGTGTCATGCAATCCATGATGCTCCTCTTGACTGCATACCGGCGCAACGGATGCCTTCGCCGGGTCACAGGAGGGTGGAGCGTCCTCTCGGTTGATTCCCAGCCCGGAAGGGCCCGCGAGCCGGAAAAGTGGCGTTAAATCAACGAGGGACGTTTGTCCCGGCCCACCGGGCCATTCTCGGCCCCTCGGCCGACACCAGCCGCGGCACCGCCGGCAGACAGGGAGTTCGACCATGGGAACACAGAGCACACTGGATTCGCTCAGGGCCGCAGACTCGATCCTCGCCACGATCATGGCCGCAGACGACCTCACCGTTTCCGCGAGCCGGGACGGTGGCAGCCGGGCCGTGCGCCTGCTCGCCGAGGCCGCCGTCGACCCCGCAGACCAGGTCACCGCGATCGCCGCCGTGCACGCCCTCGCCCAGGTCTTCGACGAGACCGCCGACGAGGTGCTCGTCTCGCTGCTCGGGCACGAGCAGCTCTTCCTCCGCGAGCACGCGGCCTGGGCCTTCGGTGCCCGCCTACCGCGCTTCGACGCGGTCGCACCCCTGCTCGGCATGGTCATCGACGGCGGTTTCGCCGGGATGATCGCCCAGCGCACCCTCGAACAATGGAGCGCGGCCGTCGCGGCCCCCGTCGCCCTCGCCGTCGAGGGAGCACTGCTCGGCGTCAGCGAGCCGGGCGAGAGGGCGCGCCTGGTCGAGACGATCGGCCAGATCTCGGGGCGGATCCCGGAACGCACGCTGTTCCGCGTCGCCGTCGACCCGGCGGAGGCGACCGAGGTGCGGGCTGCGGCGATCGCCGCCATCGGCGACCGTGGGCTCGCAGACGCCGCCCCTGGCTCCCTCTCGGGCGCCGGCGCGGGAATCGGAACCGGGATCGGTTCCGGGCTCGGTTCCGGCGACACCGGCCTCCGGATCGTCACCGGGCTGGCCGCGGGCAGCGGGGTCCTCGCCGAGGTCGCCAGGCTCGCCGTGATCGACCTGACCGTGCCGAGCTACCCGCGGGCCCCGTGGAGCAGCGGAACGACCGTCGCCCAGCTGTTCCTGCACGCCGACATCGACGGAGCGCTGACCCGGGTCGGCTCCGGCGACAACGGCGGCATCGCGACCCTGTTGGTCCGGCTCGGGGACGCCCTCGTCGCCGGCCAGGCCACCGGCGACGCCGGCAGCGGTGCCGGCGAGGTCGGCCGGGTGCTCACCCTCTCCCGGGGCGGCTTCGCATCCGCCCTCGACTGCCTGCCCGAGGTGTCGTCGACCCTGTCTGGCCACGCCTTCGCGACAGTACCGTTCCTCGGCGAGCCCGTCGCATCCGCCGACGCCTGGTCGCGCCGGATCGCGACCCAGCGCGGCATCCGCCGGGTGCTCCGCGCCGCGGGACCTGTCGACGCCATCCACCTGCGGATGGCGGACGTCGGCACCCTCGCCGCCTCGACGGTCGCCAGGGAACTCGACATCCCGGTCGTGTTCACCGTCGCGCCAGACCCGCACAGCCTCATCCGCTCGCTCGAGTCCGCCGGCGCCCTCACCCGCGCGACCTTCGGCACGGTCGACGCGACCGAACACTTCTGGTTCCGCGTGCGGCTCGTCCAGCGCCTCGCAGCGGATGCCGCGCACACCGTGCTCTTTCCCCGGCCCGACCTCGAGCGTGACCTGCGTGAGCTCGTCGGCATCGACGTGACGCAGCACCCGGAACGGCACTCGATCGTCGCAGAGGGCATCGACATCGCCGTGATCGAGGCCTCGCTCGTCGACGCCCGGGCGAGCGATGGCACGCCGGAGGAGGCTGACGTGGCCGCAGCGTACGCCGAGCCCGTGTCCGACGCCGCCGCAGCACCCGCATCCACGGTTCCCGCGCAGATGAGCGTCGAGGGCGCTGTCGCCCTCGGACAGCTCGACGACCTCCTCGCGACCCTCCCGCCCGAGCGCCGCGCGCTGCCGCTCGCGATCACGGTCGGCCGGCTGCACCGGGTCAAGGGCATGGCGACCCTCGTCGAAGCCTGGGCGGCCGACCCTGCGCTCCGGGCCGCCTGCAACCTCCTGATCGTCGGAGGCGACCTTGCGAACCCCACCCCGGACGAGGCCGGACAGCTCGACAGGATCCACGCCGCCGTCCCGCGCGGCGACGCGGCCTCGGCCGGGCTGCTGCTCGCCGGGCACCGCTCGAACGACACCGTCGCCCGCTGGCTCGCCGCCACCCGCCTCGGCCGCACCGGTCTCGCAGCGGCCAACGGCGTCTACGTCTGCGCGAGCATGAAAGAGGAATTCGGCATCGCGCTACTCGAGGCGATGGCGGCAGGGCTCACCGTGGTCGCCCCGAACGGCGGGGGACCGGCCACCTACGTCGAACAGGGCGTGACCGGGTTCCTGGTCGACACCGGGAACCCGGCCGGTCTCGCCGGCGGTGTGCGTGAGGCGCTCGATCTCGCGGCGGGCCCCTTCGGTCCCGAATTCGCCGAGCGCGCCATGGCCATGGTCTCCGGCTCGTTCACGATCCAGGCGATGGCGACGACCCTCTCCGGGGTGTACCACGACGTCGCCGAGGCGCACGAACGCCTCAGGGCGGACGCGGGGACGGGCTTCGGCCAGGCGTTCACCGGCCAGGGTCTCTCCGGCCAGGGCTTCGCCGGCCGGGGACTGGCGTCGACCTGGACGCTGAGCGCCTCATGACCCTGCTCATCATCAGCCCGGACTACGCCTCGCACCTGTTCCCGCTCGCGACCCTCGGCACGGCCTGGCAGGCCGCCGGGGAACGGGTCGTCGTCGCGAGCGGCCCCGCGACGGCCGGGATCGTCGCCGAGTTCGGCTTCGAGCGGGTGAACCTGCAGCTCGGCCGCGGCTCGAACCCCGGCACCATCCGGGCGGAACAACAGCCGAGCGGTGAGGACGACGCCCTCCGCGGCTTCTTCGCCGCGACCAGGCTCGGCCTGGTGCCGACGCTGCGGTTCCAGGCGGAGGCCCGCAGCAGTGACCTGCTCTGGAACCCGGTCGAGATCGCTCGTGAGGTGCAGCGCATCGTCGCCGAGGTGCGCCCGGACCAGATCATTGTCGACCACCTCGCCTTCAGCGCCCGCCTCGCCCTGTTGAGCGCCGGCATCCGTCACGCCGACGTCGTGCTCGGGCACCCGAGCGCCCTTCCGGTCGGCACGGAGGTCTACGGCTACCCGTCCACCTGGCCAGACGCCTTCTCCCCGGAGCCGGACGACCTCGCCGGGCTCCACCGCACCTGCGAGGCGGTACGCGACACCTTCACCGCCCAGTGGAATGCCGCCCTGCTCGAACTCGACCCCGCGGCGGAGCCGAGCCGGGACGCCTTCACCGAATCCGGCGACGTGCTGATGCTCAACTACCCGGGTGAACTGCACGCGCCCGATCGCACGGCCCTGCTTCCGCAGCACGTGTTCCTCGGCTCCGCGGTGCGCGCCGAGGCCCGCGACCCCGAGGTGGAGGCGTGGCTTGCCGACGCCGTTGCGGCAGGCGACGACCGGCCCCTCGTCTACGTGAGCTTCGGGAGCTTCCTGTCGGTGCGCGGCGACGTGCTCGCCCGGGTGGCGGATGCCCTCCGCGGCCTCGATGTCCGGGTCGCTCTCGCGACGGGGTCCACGGACCCCGCCGAACTCGGCCCGATCCCGGACTCCTGGCTCGTGCGCGGCTTCCTGCCGCAGGTCGCATTGCTCGGTGCCGCCGCGGTCGCCGTCACGCACGGCGGGAACAACAGCGTGACCGAGGCGATGACCGCCGGGGTACCGCTGCTCGTGCTGCCGTTCTCCACCGACCAGTTCGCCGGGGCGGAGGCGGTCGAGACCGCCGGGTTCGGGCTCTCGCTCGCGCCCAATACCGCGACGGCGGTCGAACTCGGCGACGCGCTCCGGTCGGTGCTCGCGCTCGCGGCACCCGACCGGGTGCGGCTCGACGACCTCAGCGGGTCACTGCAGGGCGGAACGGGCCCGCGCCGGGCCTACGAGGCGCTGACGGCGCTCGCGGCGGTCCCTGCAGCGGGCTGATCGCGCCGCCTTCCTCCGTCGCTGTCCCGCTCCTTCGGTCGCGGCGTTCCGGCGACCGGTGACGGGCGTAACGTCGGAGAATTTCGCGACTCGCCGCATCCGCTTCGTGGAGGCACGGCGTGTCGCGAAAATCTCCGACTTTGCGCGAGTGCGGATGCTGCCTCCGGGACTCAGTGCCCGGCTCTGCGGCTGGGACTCAGCGGTCGATGGCGTAGACGAGGGACTCCTGCACCATGCCGAGCCACTCGTAGATGCTGCTGAGCAGCGGGGCTTCGTCGGCGTCCAGGTGCTGTTCGCCGTCCGGCGAGATCTCGAGCCGCTCGGCGAGGGTGAGCCGCAGGTCGGTGAGCGTGCGCAGCCAGGACTGTACGGCGGGGGCGTCGAGCGCGATCGGCGTCGCCGGGACCTCGAAGAGGTCGTCCACGAGGGGCCCGACGGGTTCGTCGGCGATCTCGTCGAGGGGCTCCTCGCCGAGCGTCGCGAGCAGCACCCTGGCGTTGTCGAGTTTGCGTTCGAGGAGGTCCCCGGAGGTGAAACGCCGGAACTCGGCGGAGGCCTCTGCGTCGCCCGGGTAGGCATCCGGAAGCAGCCGTGTGAGCGCCGGGTCCGCGCCGGTTCCGAGGGCATGCGACTCCGCTGCGAGCAGGAGCTCGATCAGCTGGCTCGCGGCGAGCCGGAGCAGCCCGAGCTCGACGGCTTCGAAGCTCGCGGACACCGTTCCGGCGGGATCGCGGGTGAACAGCATCACGAGTCCTCGTGGGAGAGGGTGGCCCAGAGCCCGAAGCCGTGCATCGCCTCGACGTGGCGCTCCATCGACTCGCGGTTTCCGGTTGCGACGACGGCCCTGCCGGAGTTGTGCACCCGCAGCATCAGGCGTTCGGCTTCCTCGGGTGCGACCCCGAAGTAGCTGCGGAACACGTAGGAGACATAGGACATCAGGTTGACCGGATCGTCCCACACGATGGTGACCCAGGGGCGGTCGAGGGAGACGGCTTCACGCAGGTCCGATTTTTCAAAAGTCTTCGGCACCGGTTAAGCCTGACATGCCGGGGGTCGTTCCCGCCACCGTTACCGGAAATTCATCCTCGCACCACGGCTTCCGGCGCGTGGTGCGGGCGCCCGGCCGCATGCCCGAGCGCCGCGACGGCGAGGGTGATCACGGCAGAGAGGGCGACGCCCCAGGCGATGTGCACCGAGAGCAGGAGGGCCCCGACCAGGGCGCCCGCGCAGATCAGCAGGATGGCGGCCACCCGGCGGAACCACGGCTGGCCCTTGCCGCCGCCGAGTCTCGAGTCCGCGGCCAGCCCGGTGATGGTCGACGTCACGACGACCGTCGTGACGTCCTTGACCCCGATGTGCCGGGCGACCCCCGCCTGGAGTCCCATCATCGCGGCGAGGAGGCTCGTGATCACCAGGTCGAAGGGCTGCGCCGGATGCCCGCCGCCGAGGACCAGGGCAAGCGCCAGTCCCGCCATGATCGCGCCCTGCACCGCGAACAGCGCCGTCGCGTGGGTCGTCCAGCCGATCGCGACGGGCCGCAGCACCCGGCCGCCGATGGCCGCCCCGAGCATGAAGGTGAACAGGGCGAGCAACGGGCCGAGCACGGGCAGGTTGCTCGCGCCGGCGAGCGCCATCCCGAGGATGACGACGTTGCCCGTCATGTTGCCGGTGAACACCTTGTCCAGGCCGAGGTACCCGACGGCATCCGCCAGGCCGGTGGAGAACGTCAGCGCCAGCATGAGGCCGAGGTGCAGGTTCGCGGGATGACGGCGGAGCTTCTCGAGCACGATGATCCTTCGGGACGGGGACTGCTGGGTATGTTTCCTGGAGGTAAAACTCATGTCGATCGTGTCAACAGTGACCTGAAACGTACCGGCTGGTGGAATGGCACGCAAACGGGAGATAGCCTCGATCGCGAGGCACCAATAGTGTGAAGCACCACGTTCTTGTTTCTGCGTACCTGGAAGGCGCTCCCATGTCGTACGTCGTACTCCACCCAGGCATGGGGAGTATTCCGCCCGGGCACTACCTTCCGGCCACCCCGCAGACCGTGCTGTGGGGCCGCCTGCCCTGTGCGGCGGATGCCGCGGTGCTCTCGATCGCATCCGGTGACGTCGTGACGATCGACACCCTCAGCCACGAGGGGCTGCTCGAGGACCAGGGTAGGGACCCGCTCGCCTTCTTCGGCGGCCACGGCGTCGCGGCGATCGATGTGCTCACGGATGCCGTTGCGCTCGCCGCGAGCGACTACCCGCGGGACGCCGAGGCGGACGGTCCGCACGTCGTGACCGGACCGATCGAGGTGCGCGGTGCGCTCCCGGGCGACCTGCTCAGGATGACCCTGCTCGAGGCGACGCCCCGGGTGCCGTACGGCGTCATCTCGAGCCGCCACGGCCGCGGGGCGCTGCCCGGCGAGTACCCCGTCGGACCGGGCACGGTCTCCGTGTTCACCGAGGTCGACACCGATCCCGGATACGGGACGGAAGCCGGGGCGCTCGTCGGCACCCTGCCGCTCGTCCCCGGCGGAGACCGGGTCGTGCGCTTCCCGCTCGACCCGTTCCTCGGCATCATGGGCGTCGGCGTCGCCGGTGACACCCGGCCGCACTCCGTCCCGCCCGGCGCGCACGGCGGCAACCTCGACATCAGCCTGCTCACCGTCGGCAGCGCGCTGTACCTGCCCGTGCAGGTGCCGGGCGCGCTCGCCTACGTCGGCGACCCGCACTTCGCGCAGGGCGACGGCGAGGTGGCGCTGACGGCGCTCGAGGCGAGCCTGCGGGTGCGCATCCGCTTCGACGTCATTCCGGCGGAGGAGGCGGCGGCGCTCTTCGGCCGGCTCACCGGACCGCTCGCCGAGACTGATGAGTTCCTCGTGCCGACCGGGCTCGACCCGGACCTCGACGAAGCGATGCGGGCCTGTGTGCGCGCCGCGATCGCCCTGCTCGGGGCCCGCTACGGCATGGACCAGACCCTCGCGTACGCCTACCTGAGTGCGGCGACCGACTTCAACATCTCCCAGGTCGTCGACCGTGTCACGGGCGTGCACGCCCGCATCCGGACGGCGGACTTCGGTGCTTGAGCAGAACGGCCGACCCGTCGAAGTCACGGCGGCTCGTGCGTCCGTCCCTGCCGTGCTCCGTCCGGCCCCGCCTGCGGTCGGCACGCCTACGGTCGCCGTGCCCGTGCCCGTGCCCGTGCCCGTGCCCGTGCCCGTGCCCTCGGCCGCAACGCCCTCGGCAGCCACTCCTGCGTTTGCCGGGCCCACGGCGGCGATGCCCCCTGCCGCAACGTCCCCGGCCGCCGCGCTCCCCGCCGGACGGCCCGTGCGCGCCGCACCCTCGGCCGCTGCGCCCGAGCTTCGGCCGACCTCGATCACGGGGGAGCTGCCCGGTGGCCTGCTCGCCGCCTTCGAGGCCTACGAGGCCGCGCTCGCGGCCAATGACCTCGAGGCGCTCGCGGGGTTCTTCGCTCCCGGACCGGACACGCTCCGCGGCGACGCGGCCGGGCTGCTCGTCGGGAGCGACGCGATCGCCGGATTCCGCGCCGGCCGACCCGGGGTCGTGCGGCGCAGCATCCGCTCACTGCACGTGCGGGCCATCGGGACCGACCACGCCCTGATCGTCGCCGAGAACGCGCCCGTGGCCGGCGGGGCCGGACTGGTGACGCAACTCTGGAGCCGGACCGCGGCGGGCTGGCGGATCGAGGCTGCGCAGGTCGCCGCATCCGCTCCCGCGATCGACCGGACCATCTGGCGGGTGGTCGGCACGCCGCTCGTCGCCGGCGAGGCCGGCGGAACCCTCGCGGGCGTGCGGGTCGCGGTCAAGGATCTCTTCGACGTGGCCGGGTTCGCGGTCGGGGCCGGCACCCCGGCCTACCTCGAGAGCGCGACCGCCGCGACCGAGAGCGCACCCTCGCTCACCGCCCTCCTCCGGGTGGGGGCGAGCGTGATCGGCATCGCCCAGACCGACGAGTTCGCGTACAGCATCGCCGGGACCAACGTGCACTCGGGGACACCCCCGAATCCGCGCGTACCGGGAGGACTGCCGGGCGGCTCGTCAAGCGGACCCGCCGCCGCCGTCGCCCTCGGCCAGGCGGACCTCGGCCTCGCGACCGACACCGCAGGGTCGATCCGGGTGCCTGCCTCCTACCAGGGGCTCTGGGGGCTGCGCACGAGCCACGGGGCGGTCAGCCGCGACGGGGTGCTCCCGCTCGCGCCCTCGTTCGACACGGTCGGCTGGCTCGCCAGGAACCCGGAGCTGCTCCGGGCCGCCGCCGCCGTCTCGCTCGACACCGACAAGCAGCTGCCGCTGCTGCCCGCCCGGTTCGCCGTGTGCACCCAGACCGTGTTCGCAGCGGAGGAGGGGGTGCAGGCGGCGTTCGTCGCCGCGGTCGACCGCCTCGAGGGAAGCGGGCACCTGTCCGCAGTTGAGATCGTCTCCCTCGACCCGTTGACCCGCCTATTCGAGACGTTCCGCACCGTGCAGGCGGCCGAGGCCTGGCACGCCCACGGCGACTGGGTCGACGCCCACCCCGGCACGCTCGGCCCCGACGTGCGCTCCCGTTTCGCGTTCGCCTCGCTCATCGACGAGGACGAGGCAGGCGCGCACCGGATCGACCTCGCCGAGGCCAGGGAACGGCTCGACGCGGCCCTCGACGGCCGGATCCTGCTGCTGCCCTCCACCTCATCGACCGCGCCGGCCCGCACCTCGTCCGGGGCCCGGATCGAAGCGATCCGCACCGCGACGCTCTCCCTGACCTGCCTCGCCGCGATCGGCGGGTACCCCGCGGTGTCCCTGCCCGGCCTGTCCGTCGCCGGGGCGCCGGTCGGGCTCAGCCTCGTCGGACCGCGTCACTCCGACCTGGCCCTGCTCGACCTGGCCGCCGGGCTCGCTGCGGGGCTCGAGGGCTGAGCCCGTCGACGGCCGGCCCCGCGGGCGAGGCCGACGGAATCCCTGACCGAACGCCGGATGCGGCGGGGTAACACCGTGGAAACGCCGCGTGCCTAAGCTGGTCATGTGACCTTTCCGCTGCAGTCGACCCCCGTCCCGAGCCTTCCGATCAACCCGCCGCAGCGCCTGCTGATGGGACCGGGGCCGATCAATGCCGACCCACGGGTGCTGCGTGCCATGTCCGCGCAGCTCGTCGGCCAGTACGACCCGGCGATGACGGGGTATATGACCGAGACGATGGGCCTGTACCGCGACGTATTCCGCACCGGCAATGAGCAGACGCTCCTGATCGACGGCACGGCACGTGCCGGGATCGAGGCGGCACTCGTCTCACTGATCCAGCCGGGAGACCGGGTGCTCGTGCCCATCTTCGGACGCTTCGGCCACCTCCTCCGCGAGATCGCCGAACGCGTCGGCGCCGAGGTGCACGTGCGGGAGGTGCCGTGGGGCACCGTGTTCACGCCCGCCGCGATCGAACAGGCGATCATCGAGACCCGGCCGACGCTGCTCGCGATCGTGCACGGCGACACCTCGACGACCCTCGCCCAGCCGCTCGACGAGCTCGGCGACATCTGCGCCCGGCACGGCGTGCTCTTCTACACCGACGCGACGGCGTCGCTCGGCGGCAACACCTTCGAAGCGGATGCCTGGGGCCTCGACGCCGTGACCGCCGGCCTGCAGAAGTGCCTCGCCGGGCCATCCGGTTCCGCACCGGCCACCTTCTCGGCCCGCGCCGTCGACGTGATCGACTCCCGCCGGAGCATCGAGGCCGGCATCCGGGAGGCCGGGGACGCGGTGCTGCCCAACCGGATCCGCTCGAACTACTTCGACCTCGCCATGCTCTTCGACTACTGGGGTCCGCGCCGGCTCAACCACCACACCGAGGCCACGACCGCCCTCTACGGCGCCCGCGAGTGCGCGCGCATCCTCGTCGAGGAGGGCATGGCAGAGGCCGTCGCCCGGCACCGGCTGCACGGCTCGGCGATGCTCGCGGGAGTGCACGGCCTCGGGCTGTCCGTGTTCGGCGACCCGGCCCACCGGATGAACAACGTCGTCGCGGTCGAGATCCCCGACGGGGTCAACGGTGACGCGGTGCGCGGCACCCTGCTCGAGGACTTCGGCATCGAGATCGGCACCTCGTTCGGACCGCTGCACGGCAAGGTCTGGCGGATCGGCGTGATGGGCTACAACGCCCGCAAGGACACCGTGCTGACCACCCTCGCGGCGCTCGAGCAGGTGCTCCGGCGCGCGGGGGCATCCGTCACCGGTGGCGGGGGAGTCGGCGCGGCCTGGGACCTGTACGCCGACGCGGACCGTGACGCTGCTGCGTCCGACGACGCCGCGGTGCTCTCATGACGGCCGCGGTGCCGACCGTGTCGGATGCCGAGGCCGCCGTCATTCTGGCCCGGTGCGACGAGCTCGCCCGGCACTCCTCCCTCACCGACGGGATCGAGCGGACCTACCTCTCGGCGGAGCACGCCGCCGTCAACTACCGGGTTGCCGGCTGGATGACCGCAGCAGGGCTCACCACCTGGCAGGATGCCGCCGGCAACCAGTGCGCGCGCCTGTCCGGCAGTACCCGCGGGCTTCCCGCCCTGATGCTCGGCTCCCATCTCGACACCGTGCGTGCGGCGGGCCGCTATGACGGCATCCTCGGTGTGCTCGTTGCCATCGCGGTCGCCGGGCGGATCGCCGCCTCCGGCCGCCCGCTGCCGTTCGCGCTCGAGATCGCCGCGTTCGGCGACGAGGAGGGCACCCGCTTCGGCACGACCCTGCTGGGCAGCCGCGCTGTCGCCGGCACCTGGCTCGAGTCCTGGTGGGACCTGCGCGACGCGGGCGGCGTGAGCCTCCGCGAGGCGTTCCTCGCCTTCGGGCTCGACCCCGCCAAGGTCGGAGACGCCGCCCGGGCACCCCAGGAACTCCTGGGCTACCTCGAGGCGCACATCGAACAAGGGCCCGTGCTCGAGGAGGAAGGCCGCGCCCTCGGCGTCGTCACCGGAATCGCCGGGGCCCGCCGCTTCCTGCTCACGGTCACCGGCTCGGCCGGGCATTCCGGGACGCCGTGGCCCCGCCGCCGCGACGCCCTCGCCGGAGCGGCGGAAGGCATCACCACCATCGAGCGCATTGCGCGTGCCGAGGGGCTCACCGCGACCGTCGGGCACCTGCGGGTCTTCCCTGACGCCGTCAACGTCATTCCCGGGAAGGTCGAATTCAGCCTCGACCTGCGCGCTCCCGACGACGCCGACCGGGACCGCGGCTGGACACTGATCGAGTCCGCACTCACGGACATCTGCGGCACGCGGGGCCTCGACCTCGCCAGCACCCAGGTGCACGAGGCCGCGGCCGTCGCCTGCTCACCGCGGTTGCGCGCGGCGATTGCGGCGGGCATCCGCTCGACCGAGCCGACAACGGCACCGGCCGACGCGGCCCGGCCCGACGAGGGCGGATCGGATTCCGGCCCGGAGGCCCCGGCCGACGACGCCCCGCGCGAGCTGCCCTCGATCGCCGGTCACGACGCGATGGCGATCGCGGCGATCACCGACGTCGGCATGCTCTTCGTGCGCTGCGCCGGCGGGATCAGCCACCACCCGGACGAGTCGGTCACCGCGGCCGACGTCGCCCTCGCCGTCGACGCCCTCGAGGTGGCCGTCCGAGCCCTCGCCGCCGACTACCCGGCCCTGTAGTTGGCATAACTCCTGCAAATTCTGTTGGCTCACGCAGACCGGCCCGTGTTTCCGGGGCCTCCTGCCGGCCGGCCGGGAATGTGCAGGAGTTATGCCTCGGGGACGCCGGGGCGGGTATCGACGTCGGCGCCCGTCGTGAGGTCGCCGCACTCGACAGGGAACACGTCGTGCGAGCGGAGATACGGGCGCGCCCCGGTATCGCCGGTGAGCTGCGCCCGCAGCGGCTCCCAGTGTGCGCGGCCGATCAGCACCGGATGCCCGGGCCGGCCGCCGAACACGGCCTGCCTCAGGCTGTCGCGGGTCACGCCCGCGTCAGCGTCGAGCACCCGCGTCACGGTCGCGGCGTCGAGGTCGGGGACGTCCACGGGGACCACGACGACGGCGGCCACGGCCCCGGCGAGGCTCAGGGCCGTGCCGATCCCCGCGCGCAGCGAGGCCGACAGCCCGTCGGCCCAGTCGGCGGCCTGCACGACGACCGTGCCACGGTCGGCCTCGGGCCCGGCCAACGCAGGGGCCGACCCGTCGATCAGGCCCGCCTCGGCGAGCAGCTCGACGGCCGCGGCGGACTCGGCCCCGAGCACGACGATCACCGGCGCGCAGCCTGCCGCCCGCAGCACGCCGGCCGTCCGCACGAGCCAGGGCACACCGTCGGCGCCGCGCGCGAGCGCCTTCGGCTGCCCGAACCGGGAACCGGCCCCCGCTGCCAGCAGAATGCCCGCGACCGGGGCTTTCCCGGCATCCGCCCGGTCGCGCGCTGCGTCTGCATCCACCATGTCCGCCATCGTATGCGCTGTCGCCGCGGGCGCTCTAGGCTGGACCAGGACGAGGAGAGCTTTCATGAAGAGGATGTCGACACCTGAGCTTCGCGAGGCGCTCCTGACCTGCCTGGCCGTACCCCGCTGGGCCGATGAGGTCGCGGCACAGTCACCGTTCGAGTCCGCGGCTGCCCTGCTCGCCGCCGCCCGCACGGCCGCGACGCCGCTCAGCCGCAGCGAGATCGACGAAGCCCTGTCCGGGCATCCGCGGATCGGCGAGACGGCCCGTGGCGACTCGCCGTCCGCGCGATTCTCCCGCCGCGAGCAGTCCTCGTCGGACGCCACAGACGCCACCCTCGCCGCCGCCATCGCCGAGGGCAACCGGGCGTACGAGGAGCGGTTCGGCCGCGTCTTCCTGATCCGCGCCGCCGGCCGGTCGCGCACCGAGATCCTCGCCGAACTGCACCGGCGCCTCGCGCTCGACGACGCCGCCGAGTTGAAGATCGTCGGCACCGAGCTGCGCGACATCGCCCTGCTCCGGCTGGCCACGCTCGCCGGCACCGTCGCCGAGCGGGTCGCCGCGGAGCGCGCGACCGCAGGCGGCTCCGCCGATGCGCCGGCCGACCGGGACGTCGTCTCGGCGGTCGTGGCCGACGTCGTTGCCGCGACCGCGGCTGGCACCGACACGAGCACCCGCACACGCAGCGCTATCGAGACCGAGGCAGCCGCGACCTCGGTGTCCGACTCCGGGAACATCGCGCCCCGAAGCCGCATCACCACCCACGTGCTCGATGCCGTGTCCGGCCGGCCCGCCGCCGGCGTGCCCGTCGAGCTCGAGCAGCGACTCGAGTCCGGCTGGCACGCGCTCGCAAGCGCCGGCACGGATGCCGACGGCCGGGTTTCCGTGCTCGGCCCGGCCGATCTTCCCGCGGGTCGGTACCGCCTCACCTTCGACACCGGGCGCTACTTCGCCGGCACCGGCCAGCCGACCCTGTACCCGGAAATCTCGGTGACCATCGACCTGAGCGACCCGGCCGCGCACTATCACGTGCCGCTGTTGCTCAGCCCCTTCGCCTACTCGACGTACCGCGGCAGCTGACCCGCGGGATCCGCCGGCCGGCCGCCGACCCGCCGATCCCGGTGTCCGACCCACACCGCCAGTGAGGAGACCATCGTGTCGACGATCCGAGATCGCCTGCCAATATCGCCAGTGAATTCACTGATCAGCGCGGCATTCCTGATCGCGGCCGTCGTGGCGGCGGTGCTGGGCAATCTGGTCGGAGCGGCCGTGCTGCTCGGCTTCGCCGTGATCTGGGTCGGAGTGGCCCGGTACGCCCGCAGTCCCCGGGCATCCGAACAGCTGCGGATCAGTAATTTCGAGTATCGGGACGCCAACGACCGGCGCCTGGCGAGCCGTGCGTTCGCCGGCGTCGGAATAGTCGCGCTGACGCTCTCTGGCCTCGATGTGATCGGGATGCTCGTGACCGGCCACGAAGACATATCGGTGACCCTCCGCTTCGTGCTCCTCGCGGCCGCGTTCTCGATCGCGCTCGCGAACGCCCTCGAGAAGGAGCACCCCGAGCCCTGACCGTCGCCGGGGCGCACGGGCGCGGGTAGTCCGCCGCTGCGCGGGTGGTGCGCCACCCGCGCAGCGGCGCAACACCCGCGCTCGGTCCGGTGCGCAGTCCGGCGGGCGGGCGGGCGGCGCTACTCGGGGGCCTGCACGCGGCGGCCTCGCACGAACACTCCCGTGATCGCGGGCTGGCGCAGCGCGAGCAGCAGGGCGAAGAGGGTCTGGTCCGTGGCCATCCGCTCGTCGTCCGCCCGGATGCCGCGGTTCAGCACGGTCGCGAGCGGTTCCCAGCGGTCCGGCTCGATGAGCAGGAAGTCGGCGTCCTTGCCCACGTCGAAGTTGCCGAACCGGGCCTCCATGTCGAGGGCGCGGGCTCCGGCGAGGGTCCCGGTGAAGAGCAGCGCGGCCGGGTCGAGCGAGAGCCCGGCGTCGCCCGGCTCCGACAGGTGCACCTTGAAGCAGTCGTTGAGCACCCGCGAGATCAGCCACTCGTCGCCGGCGCCGATGTCCGAGCCGATTGCGACGTTCACGCCGAACGACGTCGTGCGCAGCCACGGCATCGTGCCGGAGCCGAGGAACTGCTGCGAGGTCGGGCAGTGCGCCACCGAGGTGCCTGACTCTGCGAGTCGGGAGAGCTCGGCATCCTCGCAGTGCACCGCGTGGGCGAGAATGCTGCGCCGCCCGAGCAGGCTCGACCCGCCCCGCTGCGATCCCGGCAGAAACAGCCCGTCGTAGGTGTCGAGGTAGGTGTCGACCCCGTACACCGCCTTCACGGCGTCGATCTCGCCGGTGCCCGGGCGGTTGTTCTCGTTGAGGTGCGAGTGGAAGTACACGCCGCGTTCGCGCGCGTCGTCGTAGAGCTCGCCGAGGCCGGCGAGGGTCGTCGGGGTCACCGAGAGGCTGAACCGGGGCACGACCGCGACCTGGAGCAGCGCCGTCGCGGGGTCGCCGGTGTCGACGGCGTGCCAGCGGTCGATTTCCGCGCTGATCAGGTCGAGGGCCTCGGTCTCGCCGGTCAGGAGTGCGCCGGCAGGGCCGGACCCGACCGTCTGCACCCCGCGCCCGCTGACCAGGCGCAGGCCGGCGGCCTGGCTCTCGGCGAAGAGGGCGTCCTGGGCGTGCGGGAACGCCGACCCGAAGACGAGGGCGCTCGTGGTGCCGGCAGCGACGCGGCGCCGGGTGAAGTCGCGGGCGATCCGCGCCGCGAACTCGGGGTCCTGCAGCCGGGTCTCCGCGGGGAACACGCAGTTGTCGAGCCATTCGAGCAGCTGGCCGCCGCCATACGCATCGGTCGAGTAGGTCTGCGGGTAGTGCAGGTGGGTGTCGACGAAGCCCGGCAGGATGAACCCGCCGCGGTTGTCGGTCACCGGGAGGTCGCGGAAGCCGGCCGGGAGCTCGGCGAACGGCCCGGCCCAGGCGATCGTGCCGTCCGGAGCGGTGACGAGGGCGCCGTCCGGCACCGAGACGAGGTGCTCCCTGGCGTCGGCGACGACCGGGGATCCCGCGATGTGGAAGACGTGGCCGCGGTAGACGTGACCGGGGGCCGAGGCCGCGCGGGACGGCGTGGAGCCGGGAGCCGGGGCGTGCGCTGGGGTACTCATCACGGCAATCGTATGGGCTGGGGCAACCGGACGCCGCGCACCTAGACGAGCCCGGTGTACGAGTCCCAGGCGGGCCCGGCGTCCGCGGCGTCGTCGTGCAGCACGGTCGCCTGGATCAGCCCGTAGGGGCGGTCGGCGGCGTGGTACACCTCGTTGTCGTTGGCGACGCCGAAGGGGGAGAGGTCGTAGAGGAAGTGGTGCTTGTTCGGCGCGGACAGGCGCACCTCGGCGATGACCGGGAACGCCTCGAGCACGGCGCGCCCCATCTCGAAGAGCGTCTGCTGCAGGGCGAGGGAGTGCACGGTCGCGAACTGGCTGACGAGCACCTGCTTGATGCCGGCGTAGGTTGCTTCCCAGTCGACATCCGTCGTGGCGAACCGCCAGCCGGCCGTGAGCGAGGTCGCCATCACCCGGTCGGAGGTGGGCTGCAAGAGCGTGTAAGGATCCTGCATGAAGCCGGCGAACTCCGAGCCGGTCGACTTGAGGATCACGAGGTCTTTGAGACCGCCGATCACCCAGCTGCGCCGGTCAGCGCCCATGCCCTCGACCGTGATCGCTGCGGTGCGCACTTCCTGGCCGCGCCGCACCCAGGTGTGGTCGTGCTCGCTGCCGTCGACGAGCACCCGTTGCCAGGCGAATTCCTCGATCTCGACCCGGGCGTTGTGCACGGGCTCGACCGTGTCCACGAAGTGGGTGGCGAGGTCGAGCCCGTAGCTCTCGATCGAGAGCAGCCCCTTCTCCTTGGCGAAGGAGTACGCGGTCTGCTTCTGGGTGTCGGTCGGCAGCACGTTCAGCTGGTCGCCCGCGAGGTGCGCCCTGGCGAAGTCGCCGCGGAGCGCGGTCGAGACGCTGATGTCGTGGATCTCGTGCCGCGGCGAGTCGCGGTAGATGCGCACGACCCGGTTTTCCGCTTTTCCGTACCGGTTGGGTCCGAGGATGATCGACATCGGATGGTGCTCCTTCTGGAGGGTGGGGAAGGGGTGGGGAATCAGGGCTTTGGTGTCTGGCGGCGGAGCAGGGCGCCGCGGGGAGGGCGTTCCGGGTGGGCGGATGCCGCGGGCGAGGTGGCCCCGGACGTTCCGCCGTCTCCCACCCCGGTGTCGTGCACGACAGCACCGGCCAGCCAGGTGGTGTGCACCCGGCCCGTCAGCGTCGCACCGTCGAAGGCGCTCACCGGGTTCTTGTGCCGCAGGGCACCGACGTCGACCGTGAACGACTCCTCCGGCGCGAAGGAGACGAGGTCGGCATCCGCCCCCGGCTGGATCGACCCCTTGCCGGGCAGCCCAGCGAAGCGCGCCGTCGCGGCCGACATCCAGCCGAGCACCCGGTCGAGGCCGATCCCGGAGGCGCGGGCGGCCGTCCAGACCGCGGGCAGGCTCAGCTCGAGGCCGGAGATCCCGCCCCAGGCGAGACCGAAGTCGCCGTCGTGGCCGAGCTTGAGCTCCGGGGTCGCCGGCGAGTGGTCGGAGGCCACGAAATCGATCGTGCCGTCGCGGAGGGCCGCCCAGAGCAGCTCCCGGTTCGCGGCGTCCCGGATCGGCGGGCAGCACTTGAAGGCCGTGGCACCGTCGGGGATCTGCTCCGCGGCGAAGGACAGGTAGTGCGGGCAGGTCTCGACCGTGATCGGCAGGCCCGCCGCCCGCGCCGCACGGAGCCGCGGCAGCGCGGCGCCCGCCGAGAGGTGCAGGATGTGCGCGCGCACGCCGGTGCGGCGCACCGCGTCGATCACCCGGTCGATCGCGCTCGTCTCGGCCTGGGGCGGGCGGCTCGCGAGGAAGCCGGCGTAGGAGCGCCCGTGGGCGGGCGGGGCGGCGTCGAGCTCGGCGGGATCCTCGGCGTGCACGAGCAGCAGGCCGCCGAACGCGGCGATCTCGGCGGCGGCCGTCAGAAGCTCTGCGGAGGAGAGCGCCGGGAACTCGTCGACGCCCGAGGGGGAGAGGAAGGCCTTGAACCCGAAGACGCCGGCGTCGTCCAGGTCGCGCAGGGTGCCGAGGTTGTCGGGAACCGCCCCGCCCCAGAAGCCGACGTCGACGCTCGCCTGCGGGCCGGCGGACGCACGCTTGAGCTCGAGTCCGCGGACCGTCGTCGTCGGCGGGATGCTGTTGAGCGGCATGTCGATCAGGGTCGTGACACCGCCGGCCGCTGCGGCGCGGGTGGCGCTCGCGAAGCCCTCCCAGTCCGTGCGGCCGGGTTCGTTGACGTGCACGTGGGTGTCGACGAGACCGGGAAGCAGCACCCGGCCCGTCGGCAGACGGAGGTCCGTGGCCGCACCGTCGGACAGGCCGGACTCCGCGATCGGTCGGGTGTCGACGGGCTCGTCGATCGGCAGGATCGCGGTGACGGCCCCGCCCGTGATCGTCACCGCCCCCGGCACGAAACCGGCGGGGGTGAGCACGGCGTCCGAACGGATCACCCGGTCGACTCGTTCGCGCATCGGTCCTCCTGCCAGCTGGAATCCCCGGCCGTGAGCCGGCCAGATGGTCTAGCAAACACCCTGATGAGGACCTCAGGGTGCCAATCGGGACTCGTGAAACGCGATCGTCACACACTCGGCGAATGCCCGAAACGCGGGCGGTGCGGCGGGCTGCGAAACACCGCGCGGTCGACGGGAACGGGCGGGGTCGGGTCAGGCGGGGTCAGGCCTGGTCAGGCCGGGTTCGCCTCGAGGAAGGCGTCGATCTCGGCGAGGTAGCCTGCACGCTCGGAATCGGAGAGCCAGCTCGCCTCGAAGGAATTCCGGGCGAGCTGCACGAGCTCGTCCCTGCCGACGCCGGCCTGCCGGGCGAACGCCGTGTAGGTGTCTGCGACGTAGGCGCCGAAGTACGCGGGGTCGTCGGAGTTGAGGGTGACGAGCACCCCGAGGCCGAGGAGCTCGACGATTTCCCGCGCCTTCATGTCCGCGGTCACGAAGCTGTTCGAGACCGGGCAGCAGGTCAGGCCGATCCGCCGCTCCCGGACGAGGGCGACGAGCGCCGGGTCTTCGAGGATGTTCGTGCCGTGGTCGATCCGGTCGACCCTGACCTCACCGAGCACCTGGCGGATGTTCTCGATGCTGCCGACCTGGTCGATGTCGCAGTGCATCGTCAGCTTGAGGCCGGCGTCGCGGGCGATCTGGAAGACCTCGGCGAACTTCGCCGGGGGATTGCCGCGTTCGTCGGAGTCGAGCCCGACCCCGACGAGCAGGTCGCGGTAGGGCAAGGCGGCCAGCAGGGTCTCGTGGGCGCTCTCAGCGGATGCGTCACGCAGCAAACAGAGGATCAGGTCGGCGGAGAGGCCGTAACCGACCGCATCCGCTGCAGCACGGTGCAGCCCCGAAATGACGGTCTCGAAGGGCACGCCGCGGGTGGTGTGCGCCTGCGGGTCGAAGAAGGCCTCGACGTGGCGCACGCCGTCTGCGGCGGCGCGGCGGAAGTACGCGGTGGCGAGGTCGTAGAAGTCCTGCTCGGTGACCAGCACATCCATCGCGGGGTAGTAGACCGCGAGGAAACTCGCGAGGGAGTCGAAGGCGTAACTCGCGCGCACCTCCTCGACCGTCGACTGGCCGATGTCCACTCCGTTGCGGGTGGCGAGGGCGAGTTTGAGGTCGGGTTCGAGGGTGCCTTCGAGGTGCACATGCAGCTCTGCTTTGGGCAATCCGGACACAAACGCGGCAGTAGGCTCAGTAACGGACGGCATCGGGGCTCCTTTTCGGGCGGACGCCGTGACCGTATCACGCGGCAGATGCACTTTTCCTCCCGCGACGGTTACCCAGAATGCTGCAACACGACGGAAACACTGTCGAGGTCGCAGCGTCATCTGCGGGGTCTAAATTCAGGGAACCCGCACGTGTGCCGCACGGTATCACAGCAGCCGTTTTCCCTGACGGCACCCCGACGGCACCCCACGAGCACCATCGAGAGGAACAGCTTCATGACCCGGACCCAAGGTTTAACAGCACACCGTTCACCGGCAGGGCGCCCCGCCCGTCGCATCCTGCAGGGCATCGCTGCTGCGGCGGTCGTGACCATCGCGCTCACCTCCTGCGCAACGAGCTCCACTCCCGCAACCTCCGCAACCGCCGGCGCCCCCGCGTCCTTCGGCACCGCGAGCATCCAGCTGTCCTGGATCAAGAACACAGAGTTCATGGGCGAGTTCCTCGCCGACGCCAACGGCGACTTCACCAAGGCCGGCTTCGATTCCGTCGACCTCATCGCCGGCCCGGCATCCGCTGAGGCGGGCGTCATCTCCGGAACCGTCGACCTCGGCATCGGCAACGCGATCTCCACCGGAACGGTCATCGCGAACGAGGGCGCCCCGATCAAGATCATCGGCGCCACGTACCAGAAGAACCCGTTCTCGATCCTCTCGCTCGCCAAGGTGGGCAACATCAAGACGCTCGCCGACCTCAAGGGCAAGAAGATCGGCGTGCAGGCGAGCAACCAGAGCCTCTGGGACGCGTTCCTCAAGGTCAACAACATCGACCCGACCTCGCTGACCACCGTTCCCGTCGAGTACGACCCGACCCCGCTCTTCAACGGCGAGGTCGACGGCTGGTTCTCCTACCTCACCAACGAGGGCATCGACGCCGACCTCAAGGGCCTCGGCCCGGTCAACCTGCCCCTCGCCGACAACGGCCTCCCGTTCGTCGCGGAGACCTTCACCGCGTCCGACAAGGAGATCTCGGGTGACCGTGCGAAGCTCAAGGGCCTCCTGATCGCCGAGATCAAGGGCTGGGCCGCTGCCATCAAGGACCCCGCCGCCGCTGCCAAGCTCACGATCGACAAGTACGGCGCAGACCTCGGTCTCACCATCGAGAAGGAGACCAAGCAGGCCACGATCCAGTCGAAGGACCTCATCGTCAGCGACGACACCGTCAAGAACGGCCTCTTCACCATCAGCGATAAGCTGCAGCAGGAGAGCATCAAGACGCTCGCTGCCGCCGGTGTCACCATCACGGCCGACAAGCTCTTCGACATGAGCCTGCTGTCCGAGGTCTACGCCGAGAACCCCGACCTGGTCAACTACGCCAAGTAGGTCGTTCCCTCCGGGTCGCATCAGCACCACCAGCCAGACCAGCATCACCAGCCAGACCAGCATCACCAGCACAACCAGCAGTACGCAGGAACATCGAAACGCGGCCGCCCCGAAAGCGGCCGCCGACGCCCAGTAAAGGAACACACCCTGTGAGTACGACCGATGCCGGTGTCCAGAGCAACGCTCTGGGCACCGGCCTCCACATTTCCGGGCTCCACAAGGTCTTCACCGTGGGCCGGAAGGAAGTCTCCGCGCTCGAGGACGCGACCCTGCACACCGACAAGGGCAGTTTCCTGTCCCTGCTCGGCCCGTCGGGCTGCGGCAAGTCCACGATCCTGCGCATCCTCGCCGGCCTCGAGGAACCCACGAGCGGCACCGCGAAGGTCGACGGCAAGAGCCCGGCCGAGCTCCGCAGCGGCCACGAGCTCGGCATCGCCTTCCAGGACGCCGCCCTGCTGCCGTGGCGCAGCGTGCGCGGCAACATCAAGCTCCCGTTCGAGGTCGCACGGATGCCCGTCGACGAGGACTACGTCTCCGAACTGATCAACCTGGTCGGGCTCACCGCCTTCGAACACGCCAAGCCCGCCCAGCTTTCCGGCGGCATGCGGCAGCGGGTGTCCATCGCGAGGTCCCTCGTGCTGAAGCCCTCCGTGCTGCTACTCGACGAGCCCTTCGGCGCCCTCGACGACATGACCCGCCAGCGCCTCAATATCGAACTCCTCAGGATCTGGACCGAGAAGCCCGCGACCACGATGATGGTCACGCACGGCATCTCGGAGGCGATCTTCCTCTCCGACCAGGTCGCGGTGATGAGCCCCCGACCCGGCCGCATCAAGGAGGTCATCGACATCGACCTGCCCCGCCCGCGGCATCCGGACATGATGCGCTCCCACGAATTCCACGCCCTGCACGACCGCGCCTCCGAACTCCTCTTCAGCCCCGACGCCCTTTCCGTGGCGGAGACGGACTGATGCGCGGCTTCGCCTCGTTCCGCACTCTCCCGTCGTGGGCGACCGGGCTGATCGGCGTGGTCGTCGTGGTCGCCCTGTGGTGGCTCGGTGCGACCACGGTCTTCCGCGGCATCGGCACCGTCCCGGGCGGCGCGATCCCGACCCCCGGCGCCGTCCTCTCCCAGCTGGTCTCGGACGGCTGGGCGTTCTACCTCTCGCATGTGTCGATCACCGTCGGCGAGGCATCCGTCGGGTTCCTCTGGGGCAACGCGGCCGCTCTGGTGCTCGCCGGCCTTGTGCTCGTCGTGCCGCGGATCGAGAAGGTCGCCCTGCAGATCGCGGTCATCACCTACTGCATCCCGATCGTCGCGATCGGCCCGATCGCCTACATCGTGATCGGCGCCCCGCGCGGCGGTGAACTCTCCGGCACCGCGATCTTCCTCGCCGCGATGTCTGTGTTCTTCACGACCGTCGTCGGTTCCCTCGTCGGCCTCAAGGCGGCGACCCCCGCGAGCCTTGACCTCGTCAGCGTCTATGGCGGCGGCCGGTTCATGCAGCTGCGCAAGGTGCGGCTGATGGCCGGGCTGCCGAGCGTGCTCTCCGCGCTGCAGATCGCCGCTCCCGCCGCGCTGCTCGGCGCGATCCTCGGCGAATACCTCGGCGGCGTCGACCGCGGCCTCGGCATCGCGATGCTCGCGGCCGGGTCAGCGGCGAACGTGGACCGGGTCTGGGGGCTCGCGCTCGTCGCCGGCCTTCTGGCGGGCCTTGGCTACGGCCTCTTCGGGCTGATCAGCAGGCTCGCGACACCCTGGCTGACGGGACGGAACTCCTGATGACCCTCGAAACCATGTCGGCGGCTCGCCCGCCGAGCACCGCGAAGGTCGTCCGCGGCCTGGGCGCCGTCGTCGGGCGCGCCGCGCTCACCGGCCTGATCACCCTCGTCATCGTCCTCGTCGCCTGGCAGGGCCTGATCCTGCTGCTCGGGGTGTCCCCGTTCATCGCCAAAGGACCCCTCGACGTCTGGAACTGGCTCTTCACCGTTCCGAACGCCGCCGTCAACCGCGCGACGATCCTGACCAACCTCACGGTCACCCTGGGGGATGCCTTCCTCGGCTTCGTTGCCGGACTCGTCGTCGCCCTCGTGCTCGCGATCGCGTTCACGCTCTCCCGCGGCATCGAGAGCGCGCTGATGCCGATCGCCCTGCTCTTGCGCTCGGTGCCTCTTGTCGCTCTCGTGCCGGTGATCAGCCTGATCACCGGGCGCGGGCCGAGCCTCGTCGTCGTGATGGGCGCGATCGTGGTGCTGTTCCCCGCTCTCGTGAACATCGCCTTCGGCCTGCGATCGTCGTCGCCGCAGATCAACGACGTCATCGCCGTCTACGGCGGTAACGCGTTCACGGCGCTCCGCAAGGTGGCGCTGCCGAGCTCGCTGCCGTCGTTCTTCGCGGCCGTCAAGATCTCGATCCCCGGCGCGATCACTGGCGCACTTCTCGCCGAATGGCTCTCCACCGGGCAGGGCCTCGGCCACGGCATCGTGATCGCGGTCGCCCAGGTGAAGAACTACGAGGTGTGGGCATCCGTCGTGGCGATCACGCTCGTGTCCATCGTTCTGTACGGCGTCGCCCAGCTCGTGGAGAACCTCGTGCTGCGCCGGATGGGCATGGAAAGCAGCACCGGGGCCTAGTCAGGCTCGAGCGCTGGTGTTCCGCCGCAGCGCGGGTGGTGCACCACCCGCGCACCGGCGGAACACCCGCGTTCGGCGGTTGGGCCAGCCGTAGTGGGCGCACCGGCACGGGGCTACTGTTCCTGGCATGGACACTCCGCGGAACCGTAAGCCGATGGGCACCCTCAAGACTCCCGCACCCATGCTCCGGGCACTTGCCGAGCAGCTCGGGCATCCGAGCGGGTTGCGCGGCCGGATGGTCGGGCGGATGCTCAACCGACGGAACCGGGGAATCATCCGCGCCGCCGTGAACGCGCTCGAGGCGGCGCCCGGATCCCGGCTCGCCGACGTCGGCTTCGGCGGCGGTGTCGGGATCGAGCTGTTGCTCGAGCGGGTCGGACCCGACGGGCACGTCGACGGGGTGGACCGTTCGGAGACCATGCTGGATGCCGCGCACCGGCGGTTTCGGGACGCCCTCACCGCCGGTCGGCTGTCGCTGTTCCAGGCGTCGATGGAATACCTGCCGCTGGCGGACGCGAGCCTCGACGGGGTGATCACCCTCAACACCTTCTACTTCCTGCCGGACCTCGGCCGGGCGGCGGCGGAGTTCGCGCGGGTGCTCCGGCCCGGCGGCCGGCTCGTCGTGGGCGTGTTCGACCCGGCAGCGATGCAGCGGATGCCCGTGGTCGAGTACGGCTTCCGGGTGCGGCCGACCGAGGAGATCACCGCAGCCCTCGAGAGCGCCGGGCTCGTGCAGACCCGGCACCTCCGGGTCGGACGCGGCCCGGACGCCTACCACCTGCTGCTCGCGTCGCCCGCCCTTCCTCCCGCGGCCGCGTAGCGAGGGTTGCCGTTCCGGTCGAGAGGCACCGGCGTGACGGGCGCTCTCGACCGGAAAGGTGGCTGTCAGGGGTGCATCAGGCGCCAGATCCGGTCGCGGGACATCGGCAGCTCGTACGGGCGGATGCCGATCGCGTCGCGGACCGCGTTCGCGAGCGCAGGGGCGACCGGGTTGTACGGCGACTCGCTCATCGACTTCGCGCCGTACGGGCCGAGTTCGTCAGTCGTCTCGGCGAAGTACACCTCGGTGACGGGTAGGTCCGCGAGCAGGGGCACGTGGTAGTTGCGCAGCACACTCGTCGTCACGGTGCCCTCGCCGTCCAGCAACACCTCCTCGAAGAGCGCGGTGCCGATCGCCTGGGCCACGCCGCCCTCGATCTGGCCGCGGCACTGCGCCGGGTTCATCACGACACCGGCATCAGCCGCCTGGATCGACTGCAGGATGCGGACCTCACCGGTCAGGGTGCTCACGGCGACCCGGAAGGCCTGCACATTGAAGGCGACCGAGCGCACGGCGCCGTCCTCGGAGCTCGTGCCGCGGAGAACGGTCGAGGACGGTGCCGGTTCAGGCGCTGCGGTGGGCGGTGTGGTGAGAGCCGCTGGGGCGGAGGGAGCTGGGGCGGAGCCGATGGATATCGGGTCGACCGGAGTTGTGCCGACGTCCGTCGGGTCGACCGGAGTTGTGCTGACGGACGCGTCGCCGGCGGGCGCCGCGGCCGCCGCGCGGGCGGCGAGCTCCGTGAGGGAGACGGCGGTGCTGCCGCAGCGGAGGCCGTCGGGCTCGAGGAGCCAGGCGTCCGCGGGAGTGCCGGGGCGGGCATCCGCTGCCGCCTGCCGGAGCACCGCGGCGAGTGCGGTCGACGCCCCGAGCACAGCCTTGCCGGCGACGACGACGCCGGCCGAGCCGAAGGCGCCGGTGTCGTAGCCGATCGTGTCGGTGTCGGACTGGAGGATGTCGATCCGGTCGGGGCTCGTGCCGAGCGCGGTCGCGGCGAGCTGGGTGTGCACGGTCGTGGTGCCGTTGCCGAACTCGGCGGTGCCGACGCGTACGGCGTAGCGGCCGTCGGCGCAGAGGGTGACGGATGCTTGAGCGAAGTGTCCGCGCGGGGGGACCGTCGCGATCATCGCGGTCGCCATGCCCTCGCCGACCCGCCACTCCGGTCCGGTGGGAACGGGAACGCCGTTGCCGCGGGCGAGGGCCGCCTCGGCGAGGTCGAGGCACTGGTCGAGGCCGTAGCTTCCGAAGATGAGGTCGTCGCCCTCGACGTGGGTGACGACGAGCGGGTCGCCCGGCCGCACCGAGTTCAGCCGGCGGAGGTCGAAGGGGCTCACGCCGAGGTCGCGGGCGAGATCGTCGAGCGCCGACTCGACACCGAAGATGACCTGGCCGAGTCCGTAGCCGCGGAAGGCGCCCGACGGGAGGTTGTTCGTGTAGACGCTGCGGGCGTCCACTCGCTTGTTCGGCACGGAGTAGAGGCTGACCGACTCGGAACTGCCGTGGTACATCACGCCGGGGCCGTGGTTGCCGTAGGCGCCGGTGTCGCTCAGCACGTCGAGGGCGAGGGCGGTGAGCCGGCCGTCGTCGGTCGCGCCGAGGGTGACGCCGACCCGCATCGGATGCCGGGTGGGTGCAACCCGGAACTCGTCGGAGCGGCTGAACTCGTACTGCACCGGGCGGCCGGTCGCGAGCACCGCGAGGGAGACGAGGTCCTCGGTGAGGATCTCCTGCTTGCCGCCGAACCCGCCGCCGACGCGCGCGGTGAAGACGCGGACCGCGGCCGGGTCGAGGTCGAAGATGTGGCAGATCTCACGCTGCACGAGGAACGGCACCTGCGAGCTCGTCCGCAGTACCAGCCGCTGCTCGGGGGTGCCGGCGTGTTCGAGCCAACCGATCGTGCCGTGGGTCTCGAGGTGGGTGTGGGCGACCCGCTGGGTCTGCCAGGTGCCCGTGACGAGGTGGGTCGCCTCGCCGAGACCGGCCTCGAGGTCGCCGTACTCGCCGTGCAACTCGGCCACGAGATTGCGGGAGGGGTCGGCGACGCGGCTCGCGGCGGCATCCTTCTCGCCGTGCACGAGGGGCGCACCGGGCGCCGCTGCGAGGACCGGGTCGAAGACGGCGGGGAGGAGGTCGTACTCGACCTCGATCAGCCGACAGGCGGCCTCGGCGATCGCGACGGTATCCGCGACGACGGCCGCGACCCGCTGGCCGCGGAACCGGAGCACCCGGTCGAAGACGAGGGTGTCGTCGGGGTCGTCGGTGCGGTCCTCGTGCCGGGCCGTCGAGAACAGGGTCGCGGGGGAGTCGGTGTGGGTGAGGACCGCGTGCACGCCGGGCAGGGCCGCGGCTCGCCCGGTGTCGATCGAGCGGATGCGGGCGTGCGCGTGCGGACTCTGCAGCACGCTGACGTGCAGCAGGCCGGGCACCGCGACGTCGAGAGTGTACGGTTCGAGGCCGCTCACGACCCGCTCGCTCGCGGGGGCGTGGGTCGAGGAGCCGACGTAGCCGCGCGCGGGCGGGGTGGGCGCGGTGGGCGTCTGCCCGGCCTGGGTCGTCGCGCGGGTTCCGGTGCGGACCACGGGGCCGAGGCCGTCTGCCGGGAGGGCGCACGGGGCGGAGCCGTCGGCCGGGGTGTGCCGCCCATGGATGGCGTCGTCGATCGCGCGGTACCCCGTGCAGCGGCAGATGTTGCCCTTGAGTAGGCGCGGAAGGTCTTCGAGGTCGTGCTCGGTGAGCGTGGACGCGGTCACGACCATGCCCGGGGTGCAGAAGCCGCACTGGAATCCGGCGTGGTCGACGAAGCGCTGCTGCACGGGCGCGAGGGAGCCCGGGGTGCCGAGGCCGGCGGCGGTCGTGATCGCGGTTCCCTCCGCGCGGAACGCGGGGTAGACGCAGGAGTGCACCGGGGTGCCGTCGACGAGCACGGAGCAGGCCCCGCAGTCGCCGGTGTCGCAGCCCTTCTTCACCTCGAAGTGCTCGAGTTCGCGCAGGAAGGTGCGCAGGCACTGTCCGGGGGCAGCCGCGGCGTCGACCCACTGGCCGTTGATCTCGAATCTCACGGGCGGGCCTCGCTTTCGGTCGGGGTGGTGCCGGATTCCGGGGCCTCGAGCTGGTGACGGATCTCCTCGGCGAGCACGGCGCTGACCGCGGCGCGCCAGTCGGCCGCGCCATGGGCATCCGTGAACCAGGCGTCGATGCCTGCGACGTCGGCGCGGAGCTCGGCCGCGGCCGGGATCGCGTCGTAGCGGAGCTGCACTGGCCGCAGGGTCGCGGCCGTGACGGTGAGGGTGAAGCGGCCGTCGCGGTCGAGGCGGCCGATGACGACGGCGCCCGAGCGGCCGATCGGCGAGAGCGCGATCTTGCGGAACGCTGTGCGGGCGCGGAGCGAGGCCTCCGGGATGTGGATGGACCGCAGCACGTCGCCGGTGCCGAGCACCGTCGTCATGTCGCCGGTGACGAAGTCCGCGGCGGGGAGGCGCTCGTCGCTGCCGTCGCGCCGCCAGACGAGCACCTCGGCGTCGAGGGCCGCGGCGAGGCTCGTCATCGGGCCGGCGGGCAGGGCCGTGGCGAGGTTGCCGCCGACGGTTGCGACGTTCCAGACCTTGAACGAACCGTAGAGGGCGGTGCAGCATTCGAAGAGCAGCGGATGCGCGGTCCAGCCCGGCCCCGCGGGGAGCGCCGCGAGCTGGGCGAGGGTGCACGTCGCGGCAATCTCGAGGCCGGCACCGGTGACGGTGAGCGCGGGCCAGCCGAACGCCTGCAGGTCGACGAGGCCGGTGAGATGCGCTCGGGGATCGGCGAACAGCTCCGAGCCGCCGGCGAGCGGGGCGACGGTGTCGCCGAGCGCCGAGAGATCGGAACGCACGCGGGCGGGCGTGATCGTCACAACGGTATTCAGGTCCATCGCTGCTCCAGTCGTCCGGGGCCGAGTATCCAGTCAACCGCATTTCCGGGCGGGTTTCGTCCACGGTACCCGTCCCCGTCCGGGGCCGCGCCGGAGTGAGCCCCGGCGACCGTACCCCTCACCAATTCGACGGAGATTCTCGTCGCCGGAGACCGAATCGGGCGAGCAGCATCCGCTCGGGCCTGCACTCCCGTTGAGTCGTCCGGTGGCCTCGATAACGTCGGAGATTCTTGCGACACGCGAAGGATCCGGGCAGCGGATGCCGCGGGTCGGGAAAATCTCCGACGTTACGTCTCGGGACGGTGCGGCGGGCGGTGCGTCGCCGCGTGGAGGAGGCGGCTCAGGGGGTGTGGTCGAGGCCGTGGAGCTGGTCGATGAGGTGGGGGAGCACGTCGTCGAGCAGGGCGAGGCCGTCGCGCACGCCGCCGGTCGAGCCGGGCAGGTTCACGACCACGGTTCGACCGCGGGCGACGCCGACGTGGCCGCGGGAGAGCAGTGCAAGCGGGGTGGATGCCGCGCCGCGGCGGCGGAGCTCCTCCGCCAGTCCCGGGATGAGCCGGTCGAGATGCGGCAGCGTCTGCTCGGGCGTCTCGTCGTGCGGGCTCACGCCGGTGCCGCCGGTCGTGATCACGAGATCGCAGTGCGCGGCGATCGCGGCGCCGAGGGCGTGGCCGACGCGGTCGCCGTCCGGCACGACGTGGAGGGCGGCCACGGTCCAGCCCCTGTCGAGGAGCCAGGCCTCGATGACCGGCCCGGTGCGGTCCGGGTAGACACCGGCCGCGGCGCGGGTCGACGCGACGATGATCTGCGCGACGCGCGGCGTCGCATCCGTTGGGGCCTTCGTCGTCATCCTCCCAGTGTGCCGCACGGAGAGGTAATCGACGCCGGACCCAGGACAAATCCGCAGATGAGGGAATATAGTGCTGCATATGTCGCAAATACGGATTCGAGAGGCCGCCGGGTTCCTCGGTGTGAGCGACGACACGGTGCGCCGCTGGATCGACAACGCCGTGCTGCCGGCCACGACGGATGCCGCGGGACGCATGGTCGTCGACGGCGTCGACCTCGCCCGCCTCGCCACCGAACACGCCGCCGTGCCGACCGACCCGTCCGGCACCGCGAGTTCGGCCCGCAACCGGTTCGTCGGCCTCGTGACCCGGGTCGTGAGCGACCCGGTGATGTCCCAGGTCGAGCTGCAGTGCGGGCCGCACCGCGTCGTCTCCCTGATGAGCACCGAGGCCGTGCGGGAACTCGGTCTCGTGCCCGGGTCCGTCGCGGTGGCCGTCGTTAAGGCCACGACCGTGATCGTCGAAATCCCCCAGGAGCATTCGTGAGCGCTCGCCGTCACGACGCTCGCCGGTACCTTCGTGCCTCGCTCGTCGTCCTTGCCGCCGCCGCGCTGACGACGGCGTGCGCCGGCCCGGCCGGGGCGGGCGGGTCCGCGTCCGCGTCGGCCGCGGCATCCTCCGGGTCGTCGACGACCGCCGCAAGCCGTGCCCCGGAGACCCTGACCGTCTTCGCCGCAGCCTCCCTGAAGAAGACGTTCACCGAGCTCGCGACCGAGTTCGAGGCCGCGAACCCCGGCGTGACCGTGGCGCTCAACTTCGCCGGATCGTCCGACCTCGTCACCCAGATCACCGAGGGCGCCCCCGCCGACGTCTTCGCCTCGGCCGACACCAAGAACATGGCAAAGCTCACCGCCGCCGGCCTCGTCACAGGAACGCCGACCGTCTTCGCGACCAACACCCTTGAAATCGCCGTTCCGCCGGGCAACCCGGCCGGCGTCACGACCTTCGCCGACCTCGCCGACCCCGGCACCAAGGTCGTCGTCTGCGCCGCCCAGGTGCCCTGCGGCGCCGCGACCGCCACGATCGAGAAGGCGACCGGCGTGAACCTCACCCCGGTCAGCGAGGAGAACGCCGTCACCGACGTGCTCGGCAAGGTCTCCTCAGGCGAAGCGGATGCCGGCCTCGTCTACGTCACGGACGTCGCCGCCGCGGGCACGAGCGTCCTCGGCATCCCGTTCAGTGAATCCGGCAGTGCCGTGAATTCGTATCCGATCGGCGTCGTCGCCGGGAGTACCCATGCCGAGCTCGCCGGCCTTTTCGCCGCCTTCGTCACCGGGCCTACCGGACACAGGGTGCTCGCCGCCGCCGGCTTCAGCACCCCATGACCGGCGCGACCCTCTCGAATGCCCGCCGCCCGGCATCCACTGGTACCGGCCCGCCCCGAGTCGGCCTCGCTCCGTTCGGCCCCGCTCAGATCGGGCCATCTCAGATCGGCCCCGGGCGGACAGGCCATGTTCGCGCGCGCCGCGCTCGCGCCCACCTCCATCAGCTTGGCCCGGTTCGGGCGTATTTCGCGTGGGGCGCTACTCAGTGACGAACGTCTTCGGCGGGACTAGGTCCCGCGCCCGAACCGCGCGGGACGATACCGAGGTGCTCGGCATGCCGCGCTGGATCGTCGCGATCGCGGCCGTCGGAGCGCTTTTCATCGTATTGCCGATCGTCGGGATGACGGCCCGGGTCGACTGGGGGAACTTCGGCGCGCTCGTCACCTCGCCGTCCGCGATCGCCGCGCTGCTGCTCAGCCTCCGCACGGCCGCGGCGAGCACGGCGCTCTGCCTGCTGCTCGGGGTGCCGATGGCGGTCGTGCTCGCCCGGAGCCGGTTCCGCGGCCAGCGCCTCGTAAGGGCGTTCGTGCTGCTGCCGCTTGTGCTGCCGCCCGTCGTCGGCGGGATCGCGCTGCTGTCGACCTTCGGGCGGCGCGGACTGCTCGGCCAGACCTTCGAGGTGCTCGGAATCCAGATCGCATTCTCGACGACGGCCGTCGTGCTGGCCCAGGCGTTCGTCGCGCTCCCGTTCCTCGTGCTGAGCGTCGAGGCGACGCTGCGGGCCTCGGGCGCGCGGTATGAGGCCGTCGCCGCGACCCTCGGCGCCGCCCCGAACACCGTGTTCTGGCGGGTGACCCTGCCGCTCGTCGTGCCGGGGCTCGTCTCTGGGGCCGTGCTCGCCTTCGCGCGCGCGCTGGGCGAATTCGGTGCGACCCTGACCTTCGCGGGCAGTCTCGAGGGTGTCACCCGCACCCTGCCGCTCGAAATCTACCTGCAGCGCGAAACGGATCCCGATGCCGCCGTCGCCCTCGCGCTCGTGCTCGTCGTGGTCGCGGTCGTCGTCATGGTGGCGACCCACCGGCCGCGAGGCCTCTCGTGACCGCCGCGTGCGCGGGCACGCGCGGGGCGGCATCCGTTGCCGGCTTGGGGTGCGCGGGCGCGCGTGTGGCGGAATCCGTTGCCGGCCCGGGGTGCGCGGTCGGGGCCGGTAGTCGAATTGGCGAAGGTGGCGCGTCGTGACCTTCGAATTCGCGGCCGTGCTCGCGCGCCGGCACCTCGACGTCTCGTTCAGCGTGCAGCCGGGGGAGACCGTCGCGCTGCTCGGGTCCAACGGGGCCGGTAAGTCGACCGTCGTGCAGATCAGCGCCGGCCTCCTGCGGCCGGACTCAGGCCACGCGAGCCTCGCCGGCCAGGTCCTCTTCGACCTGCCGGGGGCATCCGCTGCATCGAGCAGCGCGCGCACCGGCACCGACGCCGGTGCCCGCCCGCGCACCGGCACCTGGACTCCGCCGCACGCCCGGGGCACCGTGCTCCTCGCGCAGGAGCCGCTGCTGTTCCCGCACCTTTCGGTTCGCGACAACGTCGCCTTCGGGCCGCGCAGTGCGGGGATACCCCGGGCCGCGGCGCGTGAGCTCGCCGAGGAGTGGCTCGTCGCCGCGGACGTCGCCGACCTCGCCGACCGCAAGCCCGGCGCCCTCTCCGGCGGCCAAGCCCAGCGGGTGGCCGTCGCGCGCGCCCTCGCCGCCCGGCCGCGCCTGCTGCTGCTCGACGAGCCGATGACCTCTCTCGACGTCGCGGCCGTACCGGCCCAGCGTCAGCTGCTGCACCGGATGCTGTCCGACCGGTCCGTGATCCTGGTCACCCATGATCCCCTCGACGCCCTCGCCCTCGCCGACCGGGTCATCGTGCTCGAGCACGGCCGGATCGTCGAGGCCGGCCCCACCCGCGACGTCTTCGCGAACCCCCGGACCGAGTTCACCCGGGCCCTCACCTTCGGCCTCACCCCCGGGACGGCCGAATCCCGCGAAGACGGCTTAACCTAGGAGCATGACGCTTTCCGCTCCATCGTTCCGTCGTGCCGCCGCCGTGGCGCTGACCGAGGACGAAGTCGCTCGCATTCGCAACGACTTCCCCATCCTCGGGCAGCGCATCAACGGGCATCCGCTCAACTATCTGGACTCCGGGGCCACCTCGCAGAACCCGATCAGCGTGATGGAAGCCGAGCAGGAGTACTACGAGCAACGCAACGCGGCCGTGCACCGGGGTGCGCACACACTGGCATTCGCGGCGACCGAGGTCTTCGAGAGTGCGCGGGCGACCGTTGCGGCCTTCATCGGCGCGCAGCCCGATGAGCTCGTCTGGACGTCCAACGCGACGGAGGGCGTCAACCTCGTCGCCTACGCGATCTCGAACGCCTCGCTCGGTCTCGGGGGGCCGGATGCCGCCCGGTTCCGCATCGGGGCCGGCGATGAGATCGTCGTGACCGAGATGGAGCACCACGCCAACCTCATCCCGTGGCAGCAGCTCGCCCTGCGGACCGGGGCGACCCTGCGCTTCATTCCCGTGCTGGACGACGGCACCCTCGACCTCGCCGCCGCGGCCGCGATCGTCGGCCCGCGCACGCGGCTGCTTGCCTTCACCCACGCGTCCAATGTCGTCGGCACGATCAACCCCGTCGCCGAGCTCGTCGAGCTCGCCCACCGCTTCGACGCGCTCGTCATGCTCGACGCCTGCCAGACCGTGCCGCACCTGCCGGTCGACGTCGCGGCGCTCGACGTGGACTTCGCCGTCTTCTCCGGGCACAAGATGCTCGGCCCGACCGGCATCGGCGCGCTCTTCGGCAAGGCCGAACTGCTCGCCGGCCTGCCGCCGTTCCTGACCGGCGGCTCGATGATCACGACCGTCGACATGGAGCACGCCGAGTTCCTCGCGCCGCCGCAGCGCTTCGAGGCCGGCACGCAGCGCATCTCGCAGGCGATCGCCCTCGCCGCCGCCGTCGACTACCTGACCGAGACCGGGATGGACCGGATCGCCCTCCGCGAAGCCGAACTCGGCCAGCGCCTCGTCGCCGGGCTCGCCGAGATCCCCGGTGTGCGGGTGCTCGGCCCGTCCGCCGGAATCGAACGCATCGGCCTCGCTGCCTTCGACGTCGCCGGGGTGCACGCTCACGACGTCGGCCAGTTCCTCGACGAGGCCGGCATCGCCGTGCGCGTCGGGCACCACTGCGCCCAACCGCTGCACCGACGCCTCGGCATCACCGCGTCGACGCGCGCCAGCACGTACCTCTACACGACGACCGACGAGGTCGACCAGTTCCTGGCCGCCATGCACGAGGTCGCCCCCTTCTTTGGAGTGAAGCTATGAGCTCGAGCGAGCTGCAGCAGCTGTACCAGCAGATCATCCTCGACCACGCCAAATACCGGCATGGTGCGTCCGCGGAGCCGTTCGGCGTGTTCGACGCCGACGGTATGCCGGGGCTGCGCCTGGCCGAGTCGCACCAGGTCAACACGACCTGCGGCGACGAGATCACCGTCCGCGTCGGAGTCCGCGTCGGTGCTGGGTTGGCGACCGAGCCCGGGTCTGCGGCGGCGTCGACGTTCGATTCCGCGGTACTGATATCCGAAGCGGATGCCCAGGCGAGCGATTCCGCACCGACTCCGGCCGTCGCTGCTTCCGTTCCGGCGCCTGCTCCCGTGATCGAACAGTTTGTCTGGCGGGGTGACGGCTGCTCGATTTCGATGGCGTCGGCATCCGTGCTTGCGGACACGATGACCGGACTGACCGTCGCCGAGGCCGAGGCGCTCGTCACGACCTTCCGCGAACTGCTCCGTTCCCGCGGCACGATCGAGCCAGACGAAGAGGTGCTCGGCGACGCCGCGGCCTTCGCCGGGGTGTCCAAGTATCCGGCCAGAGTCAAGTGCGCGATGCTGCCGTGGGTCGCGTTCGAGGCCGCCCTGATGCAGGTCGCCGCGGCATCCGCTGCCCCCGCAAGTCCGCTCGCGTAGCCGCGCCCGTCACGTTCGGTCGCCTGCAGGGCGTCGCCGCGGTCACTGGGCCGATTCTCGTCCGCGAGAGTACGTTTTTGGCCCTTAAAACCGGGTTTTAAGGGCCAAAAACGTACTCTCGCGGAACGTGGGGCGCGCGGAACGTGGGGCGCGCGGAACGTGGGGCGCGCGGAACGTGGGGCGCGCGGAACGTGGGGCGCGCGGAACGTGGGGCGCGCGGAACGTGGGGCGCGCGGAACGTGGGGCGCGCACGCTGGGGAGCACGCGTATGCACTCGCTCGCTCGGGCAACCGCGCCCGTCACGCCGGGTCCCCAGCATCGTGTGGTCGCCTCGCGGAGTCTGTGGCGCACCGTGGGAGTGGCGGGCGACGGACGTGCGGGGCGGGCGCGGGTCAGCGCGGGTCAGGCGCGGGCCGTGGCTACCAGGCTGAGGACGGCGCTGGTGGCGGGCAGGTTCGGCAGGAGCGCGGCGCCGTCGAGACCGTTCGCGGTGGGAAAGCGGATGTCCGCGGCCGGCCAGACCACGCGGAGGTCGCGCTCGAAGCGGGTCGCGATCTCGGGTGCCCGGAGCACGCCCCCGAGTCCGCCGATCACGGGGGAGTCGGACTCCGACTGGCCCACCCGTTCGAGTCCCGTGCGCACCGAGAGTGCGAGTTCGGCGGCCGCAGCGTCGCAGATCGCCGCGGCGACGGCATCCGTGTCGGCGAGGGCAGTGACCGAGCGTGACCACGCCGCGATCCGGCTCACCCGGGCCGGGTCCGCCTGCAGCTCGAGGTAGAGGGTTTCGAGGTTCGGGAATTCCTTCTGAACCGCGTCACGAAGGGCCGTCACCTGGCCGCGTCCGTCGTAGTCGCGCATGACCGCGTCGAGGGCCGCACGTCCGAGCCAATAGCCGCTGCCGGCATCCGCGATCAGGTACCCCCAGCCGTCGACCCGGGCGACGGCGCCGACACCGACCGCGAGCGTGACGACGCCGGTGCCGACGGCGATCACGGCACCCGGGGTATCGCCGAGGGCGCCCAGGTAGGAGGTCACCGAGTCGTGGGCGAGGAACACGTCGCGCACTCCGAGCCCGTGGGTGAGATGGCGAAGTTCGGCGGCATCGGTGTCTGACTGGGTGAAACCGGAAATCCCGGCGCTCAGGGTACGGATTCCGAGGTCGTCGGAGAGCCCGCTTTCGGTCGCCGCGACGGCCTTGACGACATCGGCGAGCTGGGGCATCAGCGCCCGGTCGGTGCGGATGCCGGCGAAGTCGAAGGTGTCGTGGCGCCCGTCGGCCGAGCGGAGCAGGGCACGGATGCCGGTCTGACCGGCATCAATGGTGAGGGAGCGGGATACGTCGGTCATCGCGGGGCGTCCTTGATCGTGGGGCGAATCGAAACTGCGGTGCGACCAGCGAGGGTGTCGGTGCACAGTTCCTATCATTCCGCGTTGCCGTGCCCGCAGGGCAGTCCGCGCGCGGCCAGTCCCGGAGATGGACTCCGCAGGGAGGTCCCCGTATCAGGGAGTGCGCGTGAACCCGGGGTCGGCTAGCCTTCTGGTATCGCCGGTCCGACAGCCGGCCTCTGGGGGGAGAATGCTGAACAACCTGATGGGCTGGCACCTGTTGATCGTCATCGGGGTGACCGCCGTGATGGCCGCCGGTGCTGTGGCGATCATCGTTATCGCCATTCGGCTCGCGCGCCGTAAGTAGTGCGCACGATGGTCGCAGCCTGGCGCCGAACACAGGCGCAGCAGTGATGGGAATGTCCGTCTGGACGAGCCTGACGGTGCTGGGGTTTGCCGTACTCATCGCGGCGATTGCAGTCACAATCATTGTGGTGGCCATCCGGCTGTCGCGCCGGAAATAGCGCGAGGTCAGCAGCCGGGACCGGCCGGGTTGGCCGTGCAGTCCTGTCCGACGAGGACGGTCGCGGCCGTGCTGACGACGACGGTGAGCGGAGACGCTGCGATCGTGAGTGTCCCCTGAACCGGACGCCAGGGCTGAGCGCCTGCGCGGTACTCGGCCGAGTAGACGACCGAGAGAACGACGGCAGGCCTGCCCGTAGAGCGGAAGATGTGGCTGGTCGCGGTGTCCGAGAACTCCGGCACACCGAGCGCGGCCCAGGTCGCGCCGCCGGTCGAGGAGTCGATGCGGGTGCCGTCACCCAAATCCCAGTGGAACCGTATCGGCGTGAACCGGACCTCGGCGGGGAACCCGAGCAGCACGCCCGAGCGCACATGCACGGATGCCCGGGCCAGGAAGTTCGCCGGAAGTCCGGTGATCGCCCAGCCGTTGGGCTCCATGCCCTTGCTGGGCACGGCCGCCGGGAAATGCACGAGATCGCTGATACTCACCACGAGATTCGGGTCGCAGAGCGGGCAGTTGACGGCGAATCCGTCCCGCACGAACGGCAGCCCTGCGGCCGGCGTCGGTGTTGCGGCCGGAGCGCCCGCGCCCTGCGGACTGCCGGAAGCGCCCGAGCCGCCAGCCGCTCCCGAAGCTGTGCCTCCGGGTCCTCCCGAGTCGAATCCCGTCGACAAATCCACGCCCCCGCCGTTCACGACGCCCGTAACCGGTGGTGGGCAGTTTTCACCAATTGCGCCCCAGAAGGAGCAACCTTCCTGAGCCTGTGCCCCTTCTGCAGGTCCAGAAATACCGAATGACAATGATGCGAGCGCGCATCCCACTAACAGAAGTTTGTGCCAGGCCATGAGTCCGACTTAGTGACGAGCAATCGATCCTTCGATGCGTCCAATGAGAAAGTAACTTCAAGGGGATACCGGGTGGGACGGTCGGGCGGGAGGGTGCTTGACCCACTGGCGTCAACCACATCGGCTCTCGAAACATCAAGACAGATATATGTCACCACAGTGCCTGATTTCAGATCCGCAGATTGCAGTGTCATCGAGTCAAAGGAGAATTCTCCCGTCCCCTTCACCGCCCGATTGGCGAGGTCTTGAAGGGAATGCAATTCATATGTCAGCGCATCTCCGGCCGCCACGTCGGCCATCCGCTCAGGCGACTTGCCACCATCATGACCGACGGATGTGGACATGGCTGCGAAGGCGGCGTAGGCGGTTCGCGCGGCCTCCAGCGCTTCGGCGTCGGAAGCGAAAGCGGGGGCATCCGCTGTCGGGGAGGCAGACTCGGGCGCGATCGGCGGCGACGGCGCGCACCCGGACAGGGCGAGGAGGTCGGCCGTGCAGAGCGCGGCGCAGAGGGCCGTCGCTGCCAGCCGGTACCTCGCGCGGATCCGCATGCGGTCAGGCTAGATCAGTCCGACCAAGTCCCGCTCGAGTTATCCACAGGCCGAGCTCCGGCGGAGAGGCTAGAGGATGCGCTCCTCGAGCCAGGCGGCCTGGCGCAGCCAGTGGTGCCCCGAGCCGCCCTCGTGCTGGTTGAACGGGTAGACCTCGATGTCTGCCTCGCCCGCGTAGTGATTGAGCGCGGCGAAGACCGTCGACGGCGGGCAGACCGGATCCATCAACCCGACGGAGAAGAGGGCGGGAGCCGTCGCCCGCTTGGCGAAGTTCACGCCGTCGAAGTACGAGAGCGTCGTGAACGTCTGCTCGACGAGATCGCGGTGCACCGAGAGATAGCGCACGATCTCCTGGTACGGATCTCCGTCGGTGATCTCAACGGCCCGCTCGAAGTGGCAGAGAAACGGTACCTCGGGCATGACCCCGATGAGCCCTTCGCTGAGGCCAGCGGCCGCGAGTGCGATGCCGCCGCCCTGGCTGCCGCCGCACACGGCGACTCGGGTCGGGTCGACCCGGTCGAGCGTGCGCACGGCGTCGATCGCGCGGGCGGCATCCGTGAAGACCCTGCGGTAGTAGTAGTCCTGCGGCCGTTCGATGCCGCGGGTCACGAAACCGGGCACGGACGGACCGGTGCCGACCGGGTCGGCGGTCTCGCCGCCGGAGCCCCAGACGCTGCCCTGGCCCCGGGTGTCCATGAACAGGTAGGCGTAGCCCGCCGTCACCCAGGCGAGATTCTCGTGCGGGAATCCACGACCTCCGCCGTAGCCGTTGTACTCGACGACGGCGGGCAGCGGGCCGGTCGTGCCTGCCGGCACCAGGAACCAGGCGCGCACCGGCTGCCCGGCGAAGCCGTTGAAGGTCACGTCGTAGACCTCAACCTGGCTCAGCGGCGAATCGACCCGGGTCAGGTGCGGTTCGTCGGGAAAGCGGCGGGCGTCCGCGAGGGTGTCCTCCCAGAACTCGTCGAATTCGTCCGGCTCGGCAACGACCGGCCGGTAGTCGCGAAGCTCGGGCAGGCTGAGGTCGTAACGGGACATGGGCAGGAGCCTTTCGGGCGTGCTCGCACCGGCTCGGCTTCGAGCGCGCGCGATCGGGCGGATGCCGCCGATTCTGCGGACCCGTTGCGAGCGTAGTCCTCGGTCTGCTTCGCGCTCTCGTCAGCACGCCCGACACACCGCAGAATGCCCCGGCCGGAACCGTCCCGAATCGGTTCTGGCCGGGGGTTCGCGACCGCTCAGCCGCGGCCCGCTGCGCGCTTCTTGTAGTAGTCCCGCCAGATCAGGCGGTGGATCGGAATCCAGCGCGGGATGTCCCGCAGGCCGGGGATGAACGGCACGAGCGTCAACAGCACGCTCAGCACGAGCATCAGAAGGACGACGAGCAGGTCGGCGTTGGGGGCGGATGCGAACGGTTCGATCTGATACCAGAAGGAGAAGAGCCACAGCCAGGACTGCCCTGGGGTGTTGCCGGTCTCGTTCATCATGCCCCACTGGTCGCCCGTGAGATGCGCGGCGGTCGCGAGGTCGCCGAAGTATGCGCCGTCGCCGAGGAACAGGATCGTGCGGGTGTAGTCGTTGTTGTAGAACGACTGCTGGGCGTTGAGCACGCCGTCGAGGGCGCCCTGACTCGCCATGGTGAGCAACGCGTCGGTCAGGACCGGCACGGGACCGTAGTCGCCGGTGACGACCTGGGCGGGGTCGCCGTCGGGGGCGTTCGTGAGGGCATCCGTGTATGCGGCGGTCCAGTCGGTCTTCTCGGTGTCGCTCGCGGCGTTCCAGGCGTCAAGGGCGGCACTCGGCGGCGCGTTGAGCGTCGTCAGCGGGGTGATCACGAGGTCTTTCGCGGTATCGATCGGCAGCTGAACCCCGGAGAAGCTCTGCAGGTCGAAGGCACCGATGGTCTGGGTCGCATCCGCCGTGGTGTTGTAGGGCGGGCCGTAGCCGGCGGTCTCGCTCGTGCCGCCGAGCTCGGCGGTCGCAGTGGCGACGAAGTCGGCGGGCTCGGCCTGCGCCCAGGACTTGAGGGTCACGCTCGGTTCGTCCGGCGAGCCGAAGATCGCCGAGAGACCTACGATCACGAGCCCGACGACGACGAGGGCCACCGTGAGTTCCTTGAAGAGGTCGTACTCGCGCACTGTTCCGCGCCAGGGGCGGCGGGCGAGTCCATCCCTGTCGGAGCGGGACATCGTCGGGGCGCTCATCGCGTAGCCTCGGTCCGGTCCGGGCCGCTCAGTTGCGCATCGGTCTCGGCCGCGTCGATCGGGGGGACGACCCCGTGCATCCGCACCAGGATCACGTGCAGCGCAACGACGGCGCCGACGGCGAGGGGAAGCAGCACGATGTGGAACCCGAAGATCTGGCCGAGGTTGGCCACGTTGAACCACGCGCCGATGCCGGAAGCGTTGAGCGCGTCCTTGCCCTCGAAGGCGATCCACTGCGAGTCGAAATTGGTCTGCAGCAGGTAGCCGGTGAACGCCGCGACGATGGAGACGAGGAAGGCGCCCATCCCGGTGATCCAGGTGAGGGTGCGCCCGCCGCGCCAGGCGGCCATCCAGTACTTGCCCCAGAGGTGCACGACCATCGTCATGAAGAAGAGCTCGACGCTCCAGAGGTGCACGCTGTTCACGAAATGGCCGAAGTCGGAGACGTGGTACCAGGCCGGGCCGTTCAGGCTCAGCACGACACCGGAGACCAGGATGAACACGAGTGAGACGATCGCGCCCATTCCGAAGACGTAGATCCAGGATGCGACGTAGCTGGGCTGGTCCTGTGGCAGCAGCTTGTCGGCGGGTAAGTGCTTCAGCAGCCAGCCGCGGGCTTTCCCCGTCCAGGTGTAGTACTCCTCGACGGGTTCAGTCTTCCGTTCCTCACGGATGCTCATGGCCGTTTCTTCCCGCTCGGGAACGGCAGGAACAGGGCCAGCACGAACAGCAGGATCATCACGAGAATCACGATGAGGTTGCCGAGCTGGATCTGGAATGCGCCCCAGCCGAGGTACACACCTGGACTGTCAAGGCTCGCAAAATAGCTGATGAGCGGATGCATTTGTGGCTCCATGCCCGGGGTGTATGCAGCCGCGGGTGGATCCGAGCGGCTACGCCCCGATGGATCTCACGCTATTCCCGTTCGGGGGGAACCGCTCATCTTTCGTCGAGGAAATGCCCTGAGACTCCGTTCAGGAACGCGCAGGTCAGGAACGCGCGGTCAGGCTCCCGACGCGGCGCCGAGTTCGGCGCGGAGGGACCAGTCCTGACCCTCGAGGATGATCTGGGCGCAGCGACCGGTCGCGGAGTTCACGACGATCGGCGCCATCAGGTTGACGGTCGTTCCGCCTTCGCGCGGGTTGGTCACGACGAGCACCAGCGCGTGGTCGGGGCCGGCCAGATCGAGGGAGAGGGCGTGGTCGTCGGTGATGACGGGGGAGTAGTCCGGCAGGTAGATCGCGGCGTCGAGCACGAACAGCCGGGTGTGCCGGTCTTCGGCGGACTGCAGTGTATACAGGCCGTCGGCTCCCGCGATCTCGGTCAGATCGAACTCCGTGAGCGGGGCGAGCCCGGGCGGTGGTGAGACGAAGGTCAGGGTGGCGCTCATCGGAGGAAGTCCATCAGGGTGTGCTGCAGTACCTTCGAGGTCACGGAGAGTGCAGCCTGGTAGCTGACGTCCTGGAGTTTGAGGCTGAGGGCGGCCTGGGCGAGGTCCACGTCTTCGATCCCGGATCGTTGGGCTTCGAGCGTTCCGGCCTTGGTGACGAGCCCGGCACCGGCGCTTTCGATCTGCTTCTGCCGAACTCCGTTGTCCGACTGCGCGGCGATGACCGTGGTCAGTCTCGTGTCTACGGTCGAGAGGTAGTCGCTCGCGGTCGTCGTCGCCGTCGCTCCGGCAGCGGCAACGCCTGTCGACGAATCGAGTGCGTTGCTGATGTGGTCGATGAGGCTGAACACTGAATCGGTCCCGATTCCATAGACGGATGCGCCGTCCGAGTCGACGCGCACGGTCGAGTCCGAGGCGACGCGGCGCTCGACGGTCGCACCGGCGGTGCCGTTGTACTTCACAGTCGCCGGAATCGCCGGGGTTGCCCCATTCGCCGGGATCGCCGCTGTCGTGGTAAACGCTGTAGGGGTATCCGAGGTGCCGGCAAAGACGCTGCGTCCGAGGTACTGCGTGTTTGCCTGGGTGAGCAGGTCCTGCTTGAGGCCCTGCAGCTGCGTGGCGAGGGCGCTCTTCGCTGTCTGCGAGAGCGAGCCGTTGCCGCCCTGCACGGTGAGGTCGCGCACCTGGTTCATGATGTTGGTCGTCGCGGCCAGGGCTGAGTCAGCGGTGGTCAACCAGCCGGTGCCGTTGTCGACGTTGCGGGTGTACTGGGCGACCGCGGTCTGCTGGGCGCGCACCGCCAGCGAGTCCGCGGCGCGTGCCGGGTCGTCCGAGGGGTTCTTCAGGGTCGTGAGCGCCGAGGCCTGCTCCTGCAGTTGGGTGAGCCTGGCGAGGTTGGTCTGCAGGCTCGACTGGGCCGCGCGAATCTGGGTCTGGGTGGTGACACGGGAGATCATGGTCAGCGGCCCACCAATCCGGTCTTGTTGATGAGCACGTCGAGCATTTCGTCGACGGCGGTCATGACCCGGGCGGCGCCCTGGTACGCGTGCTGGAACATCAGAAGGCTCACGTTCTCTTCGTCAAGGTCGACGGATGCGTTGGACAGCTGGGCTTTGACCGCTGCGGTCGACGCGACGCTGGCCAGGGACGCACCCTGGAGCTCGGACTTCGTCGTCACCGCGAGGCGGGTCACGGCATTGGACCAGTCTGTGCTCGGCGAGGTGAAGGGGAGCTTCGTCGTGGGGTCGATTGCTGTCGCCTTGCCCGCACCCAACTGCGAGACGGCGTCGGCGATCGTGCCGGCCGAGGTCACGGTGGTGGATCCGACTGCGACGGCGGCGGCGGTTGCCGCGGTCCCGGCTGCGGTGAGGGCATGAGAGAGGTCGGTGGGCGTCGCCAGCAGGACGCTCACGCCGAGGGCAGCTGCCCCGGTGGTGGAGACCTTGAAGAAATCCCCGCCGGGAGTCGACGTGGGGTTGAAGACGCCGTTGACGCTCGCGGCGAGCGACGTCGCGAAGGAGTTGTAGGTCGCAGCGACGTCGGCGAGGGTCGAGCCGGTGCCGGCGCCGGTCTTCTGGTCGATCGTCGCGGGCCCGAGCAGGGAGAGGGCGCCGGCGAGCTCGCCGCCGTCGACAGTGGCGGGCACGAGCGGGGTCCCCGCGGCGCGTGCCCACGCGATGGACACAGTCCCCGCGGCGCCCGTTCCGGTCCCGGTTCCCGTGAGGGTTCGCGCTCCGACGGCGACGAGTGCCTGGGCCTGGTCGCCGCTGACGAGGGCGTTCCCGCCGACGAAGACGTTGACGGTGCCGTCGGCCTGTTCGGAGACGACCCCACCGGTGAGTGCGGCGATCGTCGTGGTGAGCGCGCTGCGCTTGTCGAGGAGTTCGTTCGCGGAACCGCCCGCTGCGACCGTCATGCGGATCTGGGAGTTGAGCCCGGCGACCTGTGTGGCCGCGGCATTGACTTCGGAAACCATCGAGTCGACGCTCGAACGCTGGGAGGACCACTCGGTCGCCACGGCCTGGTAGTTGGAGGCGATCTGGGTGGCAACCGCGTTGGCCTGGCTCAGCACGACGCCGGCCGGTGCGGCGTCGCCGGTGGCGTTGGAGAGGTCCTGCCAGCCGGCCCAGAACTTGGAGAGGGTCGCGGACAGTCCGCTCGTGCCGGGTTCGTTGGTGGCTGCTTCCACCGCGGTGAACGCGTTGGCGCGCACGGCAGAGAAGCCGGCGATCGCGGCAGTCGCACGCACCTGGGCGTCGAGGCTCGCGCTGCCGAGGCGGGCGATGCCGGTCACCGAGACGCCCTGGCCGGCGCCGACTCCGGAAGAGAATAGACCGGCGCGCGTCACGGCATCCACCGAGGAGGTCGTCACGCGCTGGCGGGTGTAGCCCTCCGTTCCGGCGTTGGCGATGTTCTGGCCGACGACGTCCATGCCCTGCCGGGCGGCGAGGAGGCCGGAGTATGCGGTGTTGAGTCCGCCGAATGTGCTCATGGGGTTCCCGTTAGAACGACTGGTCGAAGAGGCGGGCGGGCGGGGTGGGCGCATCCGCTGTGCCGCGGGCGTCGTAGGTGTTCGTGTTCACGCGGATGTCGGCGAGCGTCTCCTGGCTGGAGCGTGCGGCCGAGCGCAGCAGGTGTTCGTTGGCGTCGCGGAGTTCCTTGATCTGGGCGGCGAGCTCGCCGAGTGCCTTGAGGTGCGCCGTCATGATCTCGGTCCAGGGGCCGACGGGGGCGTGGGCGACGAGTTCGCGGAGCGTGGCGTCTTCGCTGGTTCCCCACTCGTTCGACATCGCGGCCACCTCGACGCTACGGGCGAGGCCGGCTTCCTGCACGTGGCCGAGCACCTGCTCGACCTCACGGGTGCCCTGCTGGAGCCAGCGGGTCTTGCCGTTCGTGAGGAGGAGCTGTTCTTCGTCGAGCTTGAAGACGAGGAGTTCGAGGAGCTCACGCTCGCGCCACAGGAGGGCGGAGAGTTCATTGGCGCCCACGATTTCCTCCACACGGTTCCGGTCGGGCCGAGGGACGCACGACCGCGTCGACTCTGGCTTCAGATGGCACTATCGGCAGGGTTTCGCCGCACGTAAGCGATCTGTGTGTTCAGACTGGCAGGTGGGGCCTGGGAATGTCCACCTAAATGAGGACAACGCTTTCCCGAAGTGGGGGAGGGTTGGGGGGATCCACGGTGGTAAGCGTTTCCCGGTTGGGGGGTGCCAGTCCCCCCAGAGTGGGGGTGCCGCACGGCTGGACTCAGGGTGGGCTGATTGTAAGTTTGACGTGCGGACAAAACATTTTGTAATAAAGGGGCCCCGAACCCCCCGTCCGATCTTGGAATTTGTCCCAGTGCTCACCCGGTACGAAGCGAAGAATCCTGGCCCTGCCAGAGGTCTCTCGCTCAACATTCGGTTTGGTGAACACAGGGGGCTGCGACGTGAATCGCACTGAGCGTAATCGGCTGGTCACCGACAACCTGCCCCTCGTCGGGTACCTGGTTTCCGAGGTCTGGGCCAAGGCCCGGCACCTCTCCCGCGATGATCTCGCGTCCGCGGGCGCGCTCGCGCTCGTCACGAGCGCGGATGCTTTCAATCCCGATCTCGGGGTTCCCTTCGGCGCCTTCGCCCGTCGCCGCATCATCGGGGCATTCGCCGACGAGATGCGCTCCAACGACTGGGCCACCCGCACCGCCCGCCGGCGCATCAAGGAAACCCGCGCCGTGCAGGAAACCCTCGCCGCCGCCCTCGGCCGTGCCGCGAGCGTCGACGAGATCGCCGCCGCACTCGGCGTCGACCGCGAGACCGCCGCCGCCGGACTTGCCGACAGCGAGCGCACCGTGATCGCCCTCGACGACACCACCGCCGAGTACATCCCGGCGAGCACCGTGCTGCCGGGGGAGTCGCTGCTCTCCGCCGAGCGCCTCGCGTACCTGCGCGCGGCCGTGCTCGCGCTCCCGCCCAAGATGCGCGAGATCATCGAGCAGGTCTACTTCGACGACCGCCCGGTCAAGGACATCGCCGCAGACCTGGGCATCACCCACTCGGCCGTGTCCCAGCAGCGCGCGGAGGCCATCCGCTTGCTCCGCGACGGCCTCGGCACCCACTACGCCGACGACGAAGCCGACTACGTGCCGGAGTCCCGCGTGGCGCCGGCCCGCCGCAGCGCTTACCTTGCCAGGCTCGCCGACCACGCGATGCTCGGCATCGTCAACGAGCGGATGCCCGCCGTCGCGACCGACCTTCCCCTCACCCAGCCGATCAGCCTGCCGGTGCCCTCGCGCACCGCTGCGATCGCCGCCGCGAAGTACGCCGCCGCCGCTGGATCGCTCGGCGATCACGGCGTTTACCCGGCCCGGGAATCTTTCTCGCTCAACGGCTAACGCGAACGCGGCCGAGGCCGATAGCTCTAGGTGTCAGCCCATGGATGGGTAGACGCACCAACACCCACTCACGGAGGAATACATCATGGGTATGCAGATCAACACCAACATCGCGGCGAACAACACCTACCGCAACCTGACCGCTACGCAGAACGACATGTCCAAGTCGCTCGAGAAGCTTTCCAGTGGTCTTCGCATCAACCGCGCATCGGACGACGCGGCCGGCCTTGCAATCTCCGAGGGCCTCAAGTCGCAGGTCGGTGGCCTCACGGTCGCCAGTCGCAACGCCCAGGACGGCATCTCGGTCGTGCAGACCGCTGAAGGTTCGCTGAGCGAAGTCACCTCGATCCTGCAGCGCATGCGAGACCTCGCCGTTCAGGCCGGTAACGACTCGAACAGCGACAAGTCACGATCAGCGATCACCACTGAGGTCGGTCAGCTAACGACCGAGCTCAACCGGATCAGCGAGTCCACGAGTTTTAGCGGCACGAACCTCCTCGACGGGAGCAAGACATCCATGAGCTTCCAGGTTGGGGCGAATGGTGGCGGCACGGGTAGCCAGATCGCCGTCAACCTGACCGGTGGCGTGAATGTCAAGAGCCTCGCGGCTAGCCTGACATCGGGAGCAGCCGGAGCAGTCATTGCGGTCAATACTCCGACCGATGTGACCGGAACCGTGAGCTTCACGGTTAGGACTGGACCAGTCGGTGCCACGACTGACACTGGCGTCGCCGTCACATTGGGGGCTGCCGGTACATACAAGACCGTTCAGGAAGTGGCAAACGCACTCAACTCGGACACTGGCTTCAAGACCGGACTCACCGCATCCGTCGACAAGGACAACAAGCTCGTGGTCACCGCCCTCAATGGTGGCACGGTAAACGGCGGCAGCACTGCGAACACGGCCGGTACGGCAGGCACCGGATTTGCCCTTAACACGGCTGGCGCTGCTGGTGCTCTCGACTTTTCCAACGCTATTGGCGCAGCGGCGGCCATCACGGTTTTGGATGCGAAGATCGACAGTGTGTCGTCGGCTCGCGCCGACCTGGGTGCCGTACAGAACCGGTTCGAGAGCGTCGTCAAGACGCTGGCTGTCTCGACCGAGAACCTGACCGCTGCCGGATCCCGCATCCGCGACACCGACATGGCCGCTGAAATGGTCAAGTACACCCGTTCCAGCATCCTGGTGCAGGCCGGTACCGCCATGCTCGCTCAGGCGAACCAGGGCAACCAGGGCGTGCTCAAGCTCCTCCAGTAAATCGGATAGCCCAGGCAGTCGGGTAACCGACCGGTGAACTATGGCCGGCGGCGCGCGGGAGATGAACTGGACCTCATCCTTCGAACGTCGCCGGCCATTCCACGTTCCAGTCGCAGTACACGTTCTACTCGCAGCACTATCAGCAGCACAGAGTTTCACACCTAAGGAGGTGGAGGCATGGGAAACGCGATCGATGGGCTCATCAGCGGTCTGGACACCACAACCCTGATCAATAATCTGATCAGCGTCGAGGCTCGTCCTCAGACGCTGCTCAAGGCATCCGTTGCCACCTCGCAAAAGTTCATCACTGCGCTTCAGGGGCTCAACAACCAGGTCGCCGCCCTTGCGACCCTCGCGACCGCGGCTTCGAAGCCGGCGGCCACCGACCTCTATGCGGCGACCAGCAGTTCCACGAGCGTGACCACGGCGGTTTCGGCTGGGGCGGGTGCGGGCCAGATCGACGTCGTCGTCGGCGCCCTCGCCAAGACGCAGGTCGGCGTCTCCGCGCCCCTGACCATTTGGCCGGCCAGCCCCGCGGCACTCACCGTCGTCGTGAACGGCGTCAGCACCGAAATCACGCCCGCCTCCACGTCCCTTGACGATGTCGTCACTGCGGTCAATGCTGCCGGTGCCGGCGTCACCGCGACCAAGGTCGCGTCCGGCGTGGACGCGAGTGGGGCCGCACAGTACCGTCTCCAGTTCACCGCCAGCGGCTCGGGACTGGCCGGCGCATTCTCGATCTACCAGGGCACCAAGGCAGAGGTCACGGCCAACACCGCGACGAACGTGCTCACCCAGACGGGCGCCGCCATCACTACTGAGGCCAAGGATGCGAGCATCACGCTCTGGGCCAACACCCCTGCCGAGCAGAAGATCACCTCCTCGACGAATACCTTCGCCGACTTGCTTCCGGGCGTCGCAGTCACTGTCTCGGCCGAGTCCACCACGCCCGTGACAATCAAGGTCACCCGCGACGATGCCGCGATCAGCTCGCTCGCCTCCGGGCTCGTGAACTCGCTCAACGGAATCTTTGCGCTCATCTCCACCCAGACCGTCGTCACCAACAGCACCAACGCCTCCGGTGCCGCAGTGATGTCGCCGGGTGTCTTCACCGGAGACAGCGGCGTTCGCGACGTGAGCCAGAAGCTGCTCAACGCGGCATCCGCCCCGATCAACGGGCACTCTCCGTCGGAGTACGGCATCAGCATCACCAAGACCGGCACGATGGAGTTCGACCCTGCGAAGTTCGCGACGGCCCTGGCCGCGGACCCGACGACGGTCAAGGCAGCCGTGCAGGAGATCGCCACCCGGGTGGCCGCCGCAGCCGTGGCCGTGTCGGACAAGTACACCGGCGCGCTGACAAATCAGATCACCGGGCAGCAGTCGTCGGTGAAGGACATGAGCGCCCGGATCAGCGCGTGGGACATCAGCCTCGCCACGCGACGCTCCACCCTACAGGCCACCTACACGGCGCTCGAGGTCTCCCTCGCCGCTCTCAAAGCGCAGTCGACCTGGCTCACCGCCCAGGTCGCTGCGATCCCGACCACTACTACGAGCGCTGGATGATGATGGCAATTATGAGCATGATGGGGAGCAACGCGCAGGCCCGCCGCGCGCAGTTCAACCGCGAATCGATCCTGTCCGCCACCCCGGCGCGGCTCCTGACGATGCTGTATGACAGGCTTCTCCTGGATCTCAACCGCGCGCAGGCGGCACAGCTGAACCAGGACTGGCAGGTTGCTTCGGAGAACCTTCTGCACGCTCAGGCGATCGTGTCCGAGCTGTCCACTTCCCTCAACGTAGAGGCCTGGGATGGCGCCGAAGGCCTGTTCGCGATCTACGTGTACGTGCAGAACGCGCTCATGAGCGCCAACGCGCACCGGGACGTTGCTCGCACGGTGGAGTGCATCGGCCTGTTGGAGCCGCTGCGTCAGACTTGGCACGAAGCCGCCGAGCAATTGCCCGCGCAGTCGATGGGTGCCCGAATCGGGGGGGAACTCGGCTATGCCTAGGCCGTCGGGATCGTATGAGGAATGGCTGCGGGTGCTCGACGAGCTCGAACGCAGCCTCGGCAGCGGCACGCGCAACGCGGTGCTCGCGATCGAAGGGGAGCGGTTCTCCACGGGCGTGCAGTGGCGCGCGCCCGAACACCTGGGTCAGCTTCCCGTGCAGCTCGAGGAGCGCGCCCGGCTGCTGATCGCGGGCCAGCTCGAGCTGATCCGCGAGATCGAGGATGCCCGGCGCTCCGCCGGAGCGCACCTCACTGCCGTGCGCACCATCCTCACCGCCCAGCGCGCCGACCGTTCCGTCTATATAGACGTCACCGGCTGATCGGACTCGCTGAGGGTCGCTTCTCCTCAACAGGTGGCTGATCAAACGGGGTTTCCACAGACCTGAGCCATGCTCAAAGAGTGTCAGTGGTCCGTCGTAACTTTGAGGCATGACCAACTTCCCGGAGTCGCCCGCTTCACCCGATCAGCCGCAGGGCGACCGAGTGTTGCGCGGGTCAGTGCATGGCGGTGTGCTCGGTGGGTTGCGGTCGATGGCGGATATCGTCACCGGGCTGGGCGGTTCGTCCGCCGCTGTCGACACGCTCAGTGATGAGGCGGTGCTCGAAGGTCACTCGTTGATCGCGGGGGCCCGGCGGGCGTTGGATACCCAGGCGGCGTGGTTCGCCGCAACCCTGGCCCGCCGGTCTCGTCCCGAACTCGGCGGGAAAGGCCTCGCGGCCCGGAAGGGGTTCCGCAGCCCGGAGGACCTGCTGCAGAGCATCTCCGGGTCGAGCAAGGGCGACGCAGTCAAGCTCCTCGGAGTGGGCCGGCTGGTGGCCGAGACCGACGACGCCGAGAAGGCCGCCCGGGAAGCCGCGGAAGCGCAGAAGCTCCTCGACGACACTCCGCCCCTCGACGGGGCTGCTCCAGACCTGCCGCCGGTGCAACCGCCGATTCCTTCGGCCGCGGTGCCGCCGTGGCACGCCCCGATCGGCCGGGCCCTCGGGGACGGCTGGCTCAGCGTGGAGAAGGCCGATGCGCTCCGCAAGGGCCTGGGCGACCTGGACCGGGCGATCACCCCGGAGAAACTCGCCTCCGCCCTCGCCAGGCTCCTCACCGAAGCACGAACCCTGAACGCGGACCAGCTGTTCAAACGGGCCCGCCGGATGCGGGACGTGCTCGACGAGGCCGGCATCGCCGCCCGGGAGAAGGCCGCCTACGACGACCGGTCCTTGCGGTTCTACCGGCTCTCCACCGGCCAGGTACGCCTGATCGGCTTGTTCGCTCCGGAAGATGGCGAATACCTGATGCAGACCTACGACGCCATCACCAGCCCCCGCCGCGGCGGGGTCAGGTTCGTCGACAAAGAGCAGGCCGCCTGGGCCAAGCGGGTGCAGGATGACCCGCGCACCACGGAGCAGCTCACCGCGGACGCCTTCCTCGCCCTGACCAAACTCGGCGTCAAAGCCGACCCGAACCGCATCGCGGGCGGCCGCAGCCCCGCCGTGCGCATGGTCACCATCCGCCCCAGGGGCACAACACCCGCCGGTACGGCGCCCACCGGCACCGTTACGGCCGAGGCCTCAACCGATGCCGAAGCGGAACCCAAGACCGACGGCGCCGCACTCCAGCCCGGTGTGATCGAGGGGACCGCGGTCACGGTCTCGTCCGAGACCTTAGAGCGAAACCGGTGCGACAGCGGTCTCCTCGATGTCACGTTTGATGACCACGGCAGCGGCGTCGACCTCGGCCGGGAGCAGCGCACGTTCAGCCCGGCCCAGCGGGCGGTCCTCGCCCTTCGGGACGGCGGCTGCATGTGGCCCGGCTGCGACCGCCCACCCTCCTGGACCGAAACCCACCACATCCAGCATTGGAAAGACGACCACGGCGAGACCAACCTCGACGGCGGGATCCTGCTCTGTCGGTCCGATCATCTGCGGCTCCACAACGAACACTGGCGCATCTCCCGAGACGACACCGGCCGGTACTGGCTCACCCCACCACCCGGACTCGACCCCGAACAGAGGCCCATTCTCCTCAGGAGCAAGAGCGAGATCCTCCGCGATGACGACTGACTCGATTGACCGACGGACAGACTGAGTAAGTGGGCGGACAGGCGGGCTGACATGCGGGTGGAGTGGCGGGCGGTCGGCGGGTCGAAACGGCCGCCGCACCCCCCTTTCGAGCCAAGGGCGGGAATCGGCAGAGAAAGTCCTTACGCGGGCCGGAACCGGGCCGATAGCTAGAGACGAGCACGGATTGCTCGCACCAGGCCACGGACCGGCCGTCCAGTACATCTGACGACGAATCGGGTAACCGTGCTTGAATCCGTGACCTCCACCGCTCTCACGAGCGCACTGGCTGCACTCTCTCTGCGACAGAGCACTATCGCGAGCAATATCGCCAACGTCAACACCCCCAACTACCACGCCAAGCAGGTCGCGTTCGAGTCCGCCCTCGCCAAGTCGGTCGCCGATGGCAACGGCAGCACGGCCGCAACGACCACCGAGTCGCTCGAACCCACCAACGTCAACGGCAACAACGTCAACCTCGACACCGAGACGCTCGCGAACACCTCGACCGTGCTCCGGTACCAGTTCGCCGCGCAAGAGATGAACATGCCGTTCAGCGCCGTGCGCGCCGCGATGAAGACCGCCTGATGAGCCTCGACGCGATCGGAATCGCCGGCTCCGGCCTCACCCTGCACCGCAAGTGGCTCGATGCGATCGCTGACAACATCGCCAACGTCAACACCGTCACGCCGACGAGCGGCAATGCCTTCCAGGCCCGCTACATCGTGGCGCAGGCCGGCGCCGGAGTGAACGGCGTCGAGGTCGCGGGCACCGCGCAGGGCTCGGCCGCCGGCATCCTCGTCTCAGACCCGACCAACCCGCTCGCCGACGCGGCCGGCTACGTCCGTCACCCGGACATCGACCTCGGCGAGCAGATGGGTGACCTGATCATGGCCCAGCGCGGCTACCAGGCAAATGCGGCCGTCGTCGACCGCGCCAAGACAACCTACGAAGCAGCACTTCAGATCGGCCGTGCCTGATGACCATCGCATCCATCGGGGCGCTCGCGCTCCAGGCCAGCCAGGCCACCCAGAGCGTGCAGGCGACGCAATCCAGCCAGGCCACCACGGCCACCGACGGCTCGGGCTTCGGAACTGCCATGGCCGGCGCCGTCGACAACCTCCAGCAGCTGCAGTCGACCGCCAACACCCAGGCCGTCGCCGCCGTCACCGGCAACCTCAATGACATCGCGAGCGCCACCATCGCAGCCACCCGCGCACAGGTGAGCCTCGAACTCGTCGCCGCCGTGCGTAATAAGGGCGTCGACGCCTTCAACGAGATCATGAGGATGCAGGCCTGATGCCCCGCCAGATCAGTTCCTTCTTCCAGCGCCTCGGACAGAACATCCGGGAATTCACCGTCGCGCAGCGCACGGTCGCCATCATCGGCGTCGCGGTGCTCGCACTCGGCATCGCCGCGCTCACGATGTGGGCCACGAAGCCCGCGTACACGCCGCTGTTCTCCGGGCTCGCCGGCGCCGACGCGAGCGCCATCGTCGACCAGCTCGCGACCGACAAGGTCGACTACCAGCTCAGCGACGGCGGCGCGACGATCCTCGTTCCCCAGGCGGATGTCTACGCCGAGCGGCTCAAGGCCGCCGCGGCCGGGCTGCCGACTTCGGACACCGGGGGATACTCGCTCCTCGACAAAATGGGCGTGACCGCGAGCGAATTCCAGCAGTCGGTGACCTACAAGCGGGCCCTCGAGGGTGAGCTCGCCAACACGATCCAGGCCATGCAGGGCGTCAAGACCGCCTCGGTGCGCCTGGCCATCCCCAAGGACACCGTGTTCGTGTCCGAAAAGCAGGACCCGACGGCATCCGTCTTCGTCGCCACCCAGACCGGCGTGACACTCTCGAGCGACCAGGTCCAGGCCATCGTGCACCTGACGAGCGCGTCGATCGACGGCATGAAGCCCACCGACGTCGCCGTGATCGACTCCAAGGGCATCGTGCTCTCGGCCGTCGGCACCGGTGTCACCGGAACCGGCGCCGAACAGTCCACCGACTATGAGCAGCGCGTGCGCGGTTCCGTCCAGGCCATGCTCGACAAGGTGCTCGGCGCCGGCAACGCGACCGTCGTCGTCGCCGCGGACATGAGCGCACAGTCCGCCTCCCGCGTCGAGGAATCGTTCACCTCGCCGACGAACGCTCCCGCCCTCAACGAGGCCGTCAAGACCGAGACGTACACCGGCTCCGGCGCTGCCGGTGCGGCCGGCGTGCTCGGCACCACAACCACCACGACGACCCCCACGGGGACAAGCACCGACGGTTCCTTCACCTCGGCGGACACGACGAAGAACAACGCCGTCAACAAGGTCACCGAGACCCGCACGATCCCGGCCGGCGCCGTCAACCGCCAGACGGTCTCCGTCGCCGTGAACAAGGACACGATCGGCAGCCTCAACGTCGCCGACGTGACCAGCCTCGTCTCCTCGGCCGCCGGCATCGACTCGACTCGCGGCGACGCCGTCACGGTCGAGGTCGTCAGCTTCAACGGCCAGGCCGCCACGGACGCGGCTGCGGCCCTCGCCCAGCAGGATGCCCAGACCTCGGCGGACCGGATGGGCGAGATCGTGCGCATCGGCATCATCACTGCCGGAATCCTGATCACCCTGATCCTCGGCATGTTGCTCTACGCCCGCCGGTCACGGCGCCAGAGCCGCGAATCGATCGAGGTCGACGACATGCTCCAGGTGCGTCAGGCCCTCGCTCCCGCCGCGGTCCCGTTCGGACTGACCGCCCCGATCGCGCCGATCATGATCGACCCGAGCCCGACCGTCGCCTTCGGCGTCCCGGCCTTCACTCCTCCGGTCGCTTCCGAGCGGATGCGCGTCGAGATCGACGCCCTCGCCCAGCGCGATCCGAAGAAGACGGCAGAGTACCTCCGCGGCCTCATGGATGACCGGCAGCCCGCATGATCGACGCACAGGTCCCTCTGACCGGAACCCAGAAGGTCGCCATCGTTCTGATGAACATGGACCACGACCGCGCGACCGAAGTGATGAAGCAGTTCAGCGAGGCCGAGGCCGCCGACATCGCCGCCGAGATCGTGCAACTGCGCCGGGTCGACGCCGACGTCGCCGAGACGACCGTTCTCGAATTCCACGACCTCACCATGCGCGGCGGACGCGCCCCCCGCGGCGGCCACGCCTATGCGGTCGGCCTGCTGGAGGCATCCTTCGGCGCGGAGCGCGCCGCCGGGGTCATGAGCAAGGTCGCCTCCTCGATGGCCGGCAAGGCCTTCGAATTCCTCGACACCGCGGAACCGCTCCAGATCCTCACCCTCCTCGACGGCGAACTGCCGCAGACCATCGCCCTGGTCCTCGCCCACCTCCGGCCCGAACACGCCTCCGCCGTGATCGCCGGCCTCGAGGGCACCCTGCCCGCCGAGGTCGCCCAGTGCATCGCCGGTATGGGAACGGCGACGCCCGAAGCCATCCGCGTCGTCACCGACTCGCTCAAGGCCCGCGTCGGTGCCGTCACCGCCACCAGAGACTCGGTCGAGGTCGTCGGCGGCATCCAGCCGCTCGTCGAGATCATCAACCGGGCGGATGTCGCCACCGAGCGCTCCCTCCTCGAAGCGCTCGACGCCCGGGACCCGGTCCTCGCCGAACAGGTGCGCGCCCGGATGCTGACCTTCGCCGACATCGTCCGCCTCGAGGACCGCGACGTGCAGCAGGTCCTCCGCGGCATCGACGCCGGCATCCTCGCGATCGCGATGAAGGGCTCCACCGAGGGCGTCATCGAGATCATCCGCAAGAACCTCTCCGAACGCAACCGGGAGATCCTCGACGACGAGATCCGCGCGCTCGGGCCCGTTCGCGTCTCCCAGGTCGAGGAGGGCCGCGCGACGATCGTGCGGGCCATCCGCGACCTCGAGGCCCAGGGCAGCATCACCGTGACCCGCGCGGACGAGGACGCTTATGTTGTCTAGCCCCGCGATCCCGTTCCGTCACGCCGAGCCCGTGCTCGTGGACGCCGCTGCCGAAGGAGTCCCGGCCGCGGCCGGACCGGCGACCAGCCCGGCGTCCCTGAGGTCGTCCGATACGGCAGGCGACCCGCCGTTCTCCGCGATCTCCTTCCCGACCCTGCGCGCCGTGACCGGCGATGACACCATCGAGGCCGCGAGGGTCCAGGGACATGCGGCCGGATACACGGCGGGCATACGGGCGGCAGCGAGCGATATCGCGGCCCAGGTCGCGCGCCTCGAAGCGGATCACGCCGCCCGGGTCTGGCAGATCCAGGCGCAGCTCGACCGCACCGTCCGGCTCCTGACCGCGGCGAGCACCGCGCTGGACGCGCGGACCCTGCCCGTGCTGCACGACGCCGAAGATACCCTGATCGCCACGGCCCTCGACCTCGCGGAGGCCGTGATCGGATACGAACTCCGTGACGGACCGGCCGCCGCACGGCTGGCCATGCGCCGCGCGCTCGACCCCGCATCGGCGACGCGTCCGAACGCGGTGCGCATGCACCCCGCCGACCTCGCCGTGATCGACCCGGCCGTCATCGCCGCCACCGGCGTGCAGTTCCAGGCCGATCCGTCGCTCGCCCGCGGCGACGCTGTTTCCGAGTTCGCGGACGGTTTCCTCGACGCCCGGATCGGCACCGCGTTCGAGCGGGCCCGCGCCGCGCTCCTCGGGGGAACCCGATGACTCTCACCTGGGAACCGCGCCCCGTCGCATTAGCGCGCGCGCTCCGGGTCGCCCGCCCCGAACGGGTCGGCGTGGTCTCGTCCATCGTCGGCCTCGGCCTCGAGGTCCGTGGGCTCAACTCGGCGATCGGCGACCTGGTCGCGATCGGGGACGACGCCGAGATCGATGCGGAGGTCGTTGCGACGACGCAGGACGGCATCCGCTGCATGCCGCTCGGCCGGATGACCGGAATCCGGGTCGGCGCACCGGTCCGGTCCGACGCGACCCCGCACCTCGTGCCCACCGGCAGCGGCCTCTTCGGCCGTGTCATCGACGGGATGGGCCGCCCCATCGACGGGAAGGGACCCCTCGTCGTCGAGGAGTACGTCTCGATCGACCACGACAGCCCCTCCGCGATGCAGCGGTCCCGCATCACGACGCCGCTGCAGCTCGGCGTGCGCGTACTCGACACCCTCACGAGCGTCGGCCGCGGCCAGCGCATGGGCCTCTTCGCCGGTTCCGGGGTCGGCAAGTCCTCGCTGCTGTCGATGATCGCGCGCGGCACCGACGCGCAGGTCTCCGTGATCGCCCTCGTCGGGGAGCGCGGCCGTGAGGTGCGCGAATTCCTCGAAGACGACCTCGGGGCAGAGGGCCTCGCCCGCTCCATCGTCGTGGTGTCGACCTCGGACGAACCGGCCATGATGCGCCTGCGCGCCGCCTTCGTCGCGACCCGCATCGCCGAATCCTTCCGGGACCAGGGCGCGGACGTCATGCTGATGATGGACTCGCTCACCCGGGTCGCGATGGCCCAGCGCGAGATCGGCCTCTCCGTCGGCGAACCCCCGGCAACCCGCGGCTACCCGCCATCGACGTTCTCCCTGATGGCGCGGCTGCTCGAGCGCGCAGGCACCGACCGGTCCGGCTCGATCACGGGCATCTACACGGTGCTCGTCGACGGCGACGACCACAACGAACCCATCGCGGATGCCGCACGCTCGATCCTCGACGGACACGTCGTCCTCGACCGCAAGCTCGCCGTCCAAGGCCATTTCCCGAGCGTCGACGCCCTCGCCTCGATCTCCCGGGTGGCCTCCCGGGTCAACACCCCGGAACAGAACCGGCTCGCCGGAACGCTTCGCAAGGTGCTCGCCGCGCGGCGGAACGCCCAGGACCTCCTCGACGTCGGCGCGTACAAGGCCGGCACCAACCCGCTCGTCGACGCGGCCGTGGACAACGAGGCCGCGATCAACGAATTCCTGCAGCAGCGGATGGACGACCAGACGTCCGCCCCGCTCGCCTGGGACCAGCTCACCCGACTCACCCGGCTGTTCGGAGGCCTCTGATGAAACGTGACTTCGCCCTCGCCGGACTCCTCCGGTTGCGCCACCTGCAGCAAGACGCCGCTGCCGGGGAACTGGCCGCGGCCAACGCCCTGCTGCACTCGAACGAGGCCAGGCGTGCGGAGGCATCCGCGGCCCTGACCGTGCTCCCGAGCGAGGCGACCGGCACGGCATCCCTCGCCGCGATCGCGGCCGGCCGTACCTCGGCGCAGAGCATGCTCGCCGACCTCGACGCGCTCGGCCGGGACTACCGGCGGACCGCCGAGACCGCGCACGCCGCCTTCACCGCGAAGCGTGCCGAGTCCGTCGGACTCGAAAAGCTCGAGGACCGCCACGGCATCTTCGTCGCCGCGGAGGACCTCCGGGCGGAGCAGACCGTGCTCGACGAGATCGCGTCGACCGGGTGGCACCGCCGCAAGGCCGGAGGCACCCGATGACGATGGTCGACGCCCTGAGCCGGATCAGCACGATCCAGGCCACCCTGGCGCGCTTCGATGCCCTGAACGCCGCCTCGGCGCCGACGGCTGCGGCCGCCGCCGCGACCACCACCGCAGACAGCACCGGAACCGCGGCGACCTTCGCAGACGCCCTCGCGGCCGCGGCCAGCAAGGCGACGAGCGCGGCGAGCGGTGCCGGCGTCGCCACCGGCAGCGTGACCGGAACCGACATCGTCACCTCGGCACAGAAATACCTCGGCGTACCCTACGTCTTCGGCGGCACCAGCTCGAGCGGCATGGACTGCTCCGGGCTCGTACAGAAGGTCTATGCCGACATGGGCATCTCCGTTCCGCGCCTCGTCTCGGGGCAGATGAAGATCGGCACCGAGGTCGCGTCCCTCGCCGACGCGAAGCCGGGGGACCTGATCGTCACGGGCGGCGGCGAACACATCCTGATCTATGCGGGCAACCACAAGGTCATCCACGCTCCCTACGAAGGCCGCACGGTCTGCGAGGTCGAGGCCTACATGAAGGATTCGGACATCGACACCATTCGCCGTGTGATTCCGGACGCCCCCGCTGCGTCCAGTGCCGCATCCTCGGCGTCCGCGGCCCTGACCGCGGCGAAGGCTGCCGCGACATCCGGCACCGCCGACCTCCTCAGCGCCGCCCTCGCCTCGATGATGAAGAGCGCCTCCTGATGCCGGCATCTTTCGGTAGCGCCGTGTCCGCGCACGCCTCCCTCGCCCGGGCCAACGCCCAGGCCCTGCTCGCCAGTGCAGCGTCGGATGCCCGGACCGGGAACGGGACGAGTTCCGGAGCGAACATGAGCGCGGGCAGCTTCGCCGCCGCGCTCGACACGGCCAGGGACGCCGGGACGATCCAGCGTCGTGAGGCCTCGAGTGCCTCCGTCGACGCGCGGGCCGTGACCGCACGGGCGGCTGAGGCTGCGCTGTCGCGCTCGACCGCGGATGCCTCCGCCCGCGAGCGGATGGACGCGTCCGCCGCGCGGTCCTCGGCGCATGACGCCGCCCGGACATCGGCAGCCCGAACGTCGGCACGCCAGGACACACGGGAATCCGCCGGGGAATCGGCCCAGAAATCCGGACAGACGGCACGGGACGCGCAGGATGCCCGTGCGGCACGGTCGGTCCAGATCGCCAGGGACGTGCGCTCGGTCAGGGCCGCACGGAGCGCCCACACCGAGCGGGACTCCCAGCCGGAACCGACGTCCCTGTCCGGCCACGGATCTGCCGGCAGGGAGATCTCCTCCGGACAGTCGGCATCCGGATCAGCAGCGACGTCCGGGGCACCCGGACAGGCTGGACAGCCGGCGAGCCAGCCGGGAGCTGACCACGCGCCGGCAGCCGCGAAGCGTGACCTGCTCCTGGCCGATTCGGCATCCCTCTCGGCCTCGACGTCGACTTCAGCCGCCGGGTCGGTCTCGGCTTCAGGTGCGGCTTCAGGCGCGGCATCAGGCGATACTGCGCCCAGCGGTTCAGCGGTCGCCCCTGCTCCGTCGTCCGGTTCGACGGCTCCGGAATCCGCGCCCGTCGGTTCCGCGACCCTCGAGTGGGCGCCGGTGGGCGCCGCCGCGGCTTCACTGCCGTCTCCCGTCGGTGCCGCACCGGCAGAGTCAACGCCCGTGAATTCTGCATTCGGGACCACGACGTCCGGCGCCCAGGGCGTCACGACGGGGGCGGTTCCGGCCGAAGCGGCCGTACCGACCGGCGTTCCGGGAGACCGCGGGACCGGCGCGGCCACCGGCGCGAGCGGTGTCGCTCCCGGCGCACCGACGACCGGCACGGACGCACCGAACGGCCAGGCGGGTTCGACGGGGGCGACGCTCTCCGGTACGAACACCGAGACACCGGGTGCCGTCCTCACGGACCTGGCGGGCCGCGCATCCGCCGCGGCCGCCCGCACCGCTGCTACTCCCGGCGACACCCGCGTGGGCCTCGCGCCCACGACACCGGTCGACCCGCGCGCCGCCTCCGCGGCCGTCACCGGCTCGGACGGCAACCTTTCGGCCGGTGCCGGTTCGGACCATGCCGGAACGGGCAATTCCAACGGGGGAGCGGTCGCCGACCCTGCCGGCGCATTCCGTTCGGCAACGGCAACCGCACCCCTTGCTGCCGCAGGCACGGCTTTCGCGTCCGTCGCTTCCGCGGCGACCCCCACCGACCCGACCACCGTGGGCACCGCATTCCCGGTTGCCCCGCACACGGTCGCCTCGAATGCGGCCGTCACGGCGGCATCCGCTGCCGGAGCCTCGACCGCGACGCCGGGAGCTGCGCCGCTCGCCGACCTGCCGTTCGCCGGCCAGGTCGGCCGCGGCCTCGCCAGCCTGATCGGCGCGGCGAACGGCGAACACGCGATGACCATCACCGTGAACCCCGACAACCTGGGCCCCGTCATCGTGCGGGCCCACATCGGCGGCAGTGCGATTCGGGTGGAACTGTTCGCCCCGACCGATCTCGGCAGGGACGCGCTGCGGGCGATCCTGCCCGAGCTTCGGCGCGACCTCGCCCAGGGTGGTCTGGATACCCGGCTTGACCTGTCCGGAAACTCCCAGCCCGACGATTCCCGTGCAGCGGGCTCCGGTGCCTTCGGCGCCCCCGGCAGGCAGGATGCCCGGTCCAGTCCGGATCCCGGATCCGCCCGGGCACCCGATCAACCCGGTGACGCTCGGGAGACCGGGTTCCCTCCGGCCGCACCGAGGTTCCGGGACGACCCCCTCGGCTACCGCCCCTCCGTCGATGTGCTGGCCTGAGTGACAGCCCAGCGGATGACCGGCCGGACACCGATCCTGTTCGACACCACGACCACGAGATCCACGAGAACCACCAGAAGAGAGAACCCATGACGATCGAAGCCATCGTGGCCGCCTCGGCAGCCGGAGCAACGGGAGCAGCGACCGCGACCGCCGGCGTTTACAGCGGATCGACGACAGCGCGCACGCCGAGCCAGAGCCTCGATTCGGAGGCCTTCATGAGGTTGCTCGTCACGCAGCTGAAGAACCAGGACCCGAGCTCGCCGATGGACTCGAACCAGATGATCAGTCAGACCACTCAGCTCTCCATGATGGAGAAGCTCACGGCGCTGTCGACGACCTCCGACGAGAACTTCTCGCTTCAGATGCGCATCGCGGCAGCCGCCCTGGTCGGGCAGAACGTGACATACACGGATGCCACCGGGACCGCGGTCACGGGAGTCGCCTCCGCCGTGTCCTACGCCGGTTCGGTGCCCCAGGTCACGGTCGGGGGAGTGAACGTCAAACTCGACGCGATTTCCGGAGTGACGACCCCGGCGACACCGGTTGCCGCGGCGACCACGACCTGACGCACGACACAGCCCTTCCGGCCCCCAGTCACCACACGCTTTCCACCCTTACCGTTTCGAAAGGCAGCATCCCATGCTTCGTTCCCTGTATTCCGGAATCTCCGGCCTTCGCGCGCACCAGACCATGCTGGACGTCACCGCGAACAACATCGCCAACGTCAACACGACCGCGTTCAAGTCCTCATCGGCACAGTTCCAGGACACCCTGTCCCAGCTGACCCACGGCGCGGGCTCGCCCCAGACCGTCGTCGGCGGCACCAACCCGGCCCAGGTCGGCCTCGGCGTGCAGGTCGCGGGTATCTCCACCAACTTCGCCCAGGGCTCCACCCAGTCGACCGGTCGCGCGACCGACATGATGATCTCCGGCGACGGCTTCTTCGTCACCCAGCTCGCCGGTCAGACCCTCTACAGCCGCGCAGGAGCGTTCGACTTCGACGCCCAGGGCCGGCTTGTGTCGCCGTCCGGCGCGCTCGTACAGGGCTGGAACGCCGACGCGGCGGGCACGGTCAATCAAGGAGGGGCGCTAGGCACGATTACCCTGCCGCTCACAACCATTCAGCCGCCATTGGCTTCAGCGAAGGCCACCGTGACCGGCAACCTGCCGGCGGATGCGGCCCCTGATGCGACCGTGGTCCGCGAATTCACGGCGTATGACAAGACCGGCGCCGCGATCCAGGTCTCCTTGACGTTCAAGAACACGGCGGCGATTGGTGTCGCCCCGACCTGGAGCGTCTCGTCACCTTCGTCGACGGACACGCCTCTTCTGACGTTCGCCGGTGGGGTAATGACGTCGACGCCGAACAAATTCACTGCAACAGTCAACGGTGTCGATATCGATGTCGACCTCAGCACGATCTCGGGCGCTGCCAAGCTCAGCGTGTTGACCGCCACGAGCACCGACGGCCACGCGGCCGGCTCGCTGACGTCGTTCACCCTCGGTGCCGACGGCACCCTGACCGGTCTGTTCAGCAACGGCAAGCAGCAGTCGATCGGCCGGATCGCCCTCGCGACCTTCACGAATCCCGGTGGTCTCGAAAAGGCCGGATCATCGGAGTACCGGTCGACCACGAACTCGGGAACCGCCGTCCTCGGCGCCGCCGGGTCCGCCGGAATGGGCACCCTGACCAGCGGCTCCCTCGAGATGTCGAACGTCGACCTCTCCCAGGAGTTCACGAACCTGATCGTCGCCCAGCGCGGTTTCCAGGCCAACGCCCGCATCATCACGACGTCTGACGAGGTCCTGACCGAGCTGACAAACCTCAAGCGGTAGTCCCGTAGAGCTTCGGCGCGTTCGTGGCCGGGTCCGTCGAGGACCCGGCCACGGGCATCCGCCGGCCCGGAACTAACCTTCGGCGTCCGACGACCGACAGTGGTGCCTGACGGTCGGTGTGACCGTCGAGACCAGGGACGGGCCCCATGATCGTTGTGACACGGCTAAACGACAGCCAGTTTGCGATCAACCCCGACTTGATCGAGCGCATCCACGCCAGCCCGGACACGACCCTGGTCATGGTCGACGGGGCGAAGTTCATCGTCCTCGAGACCCTCGACGAGATCATCGAGAAGATCGCCCGCTTCCGGGCGCACGTGATCTCGCTCGCCTCCCTCACCGACGACCGCGACTACCGGTCCGGCGCCCGCTCCCTCGAGATCCCGACGGGACCGCACGCGATCGAGGACCAGGTCCAACCGGGCAGCGGGCAGCGCCCGCGGAGGCTCTGATGGATCCGGCAACCCTGATCGGGATCGCCCTCGCCTTCGGCTCCATGGTCGCCATGATCTCCCTCGAGGGATCGACGATCATGTCGATCCTGCTGCCGGCACCGATGATCCTCGTCTTCGGCGCCACGATCGCCGTCGGCATCGCCGGCGGAACCATCAACGACGCCCTCAACGCGTTCAAGGCGCTTCCCAGTGCGTTCAAGGGAAAGACCACCCCACCCCAGGACGTGATCGACCAGATCGTCGTGCTCGCGGAGAAGGCCCGCAGTGCCGGGCTCCTCGCGCTCGAGCAGGAGGCAGACGCGATCGACGATTCGTTCCTGCGCACGGCCCTGCAGAACATCGCGGACGGCACCGACGGCGACGAGTTGCGGATCCTGCTCGAGGACGAGCTCGCGACCGCGACGAAGATCAGCCGGAACGCCTCGAAATTCTTCGTGACCCTCGGCGGGTACGCCCCGACGGTCGGCATCATCGGCACCGTCATCTCGCTCACCCACGTCCTTGAGAACCTCGACTCCCCGGCGACGCTTGGCCCGATGATCGCCGCGGCCTTCGTCGCGACGCTGTGGGGACTCGTCTCGGCCAACTTCATCTGGCTGCCGATCGGCAACCGCCTCAAGCGGCTCTCCGACCTCGAGGTCGAACGGATGACCCTCCTGATGGAAGGAGCTCTCGCGGTTCAGGCCGGCAGCCAGCCGCGGCTCCTCGGCGAACGTCTCAGGGCCATGGTCCCGTCCGCTCCGGCTAAGAAGGCCAGCAAGGCGGAGAAGGCGGACAAGGCAGACAAATCACTGTCCGAGGCAGCATGAGTGCGGCCAAGGGGCGCGGCGGGGCCCGAGGCCGTGGCCGAGGCCGCGGCCTCGAAGAAGAACACGTCGAGCACGTCGACGAGCGCTGGATGGCGTCGTACATGGATATGGTCACCGTGCTGATGTGCATGTTCATCGTGCTGTTCGCGATGTCTTCCGTCGACGAGGTCAAGTTCGTGCAGCTCAAGAATTCCCTCGCGACGGGCTTCGGTTCCGTCGACGTGGGCAAGATCGACACGGCAACGGGTGTGGTCGTCTCTGCCGCGAACGCGAACGCCAATGACCCGGCTGCACAGGACCTCGGCACGACGGGCGCGACCTCGACGTCGACCGCGACCGCAACGGCGACCCCTGCCCCGACGCCCGCGCTCACGGACCTTCAGATCGCGACCCAGGAGATTTCAGAACTCACCTCGGTGCAGGCGGCCCTGCAGGCCGCCGTCACCGCGCAAGGCATCGACTCGATCGTGCAGTTCACGATCGATGCCCGCGGTTTGACCATCGGGCTCGTCGGAACGGACGCGTTCTTCGCCCCCAACCTCGCCACCCTGAGCCCGAAGGCGACGGCGGTCATCGATGCCCTGTCGCCCATCCTCGCAGCCGACAAGCGCGAAGTGAGGGTCGAAGGCCACGCCGACCGGCACGGCGTCACCCTGAATTACGCGACCGACTGGGAACTCTCCTCGGCGAGGGCGACGAGCGTCCTGCGCAGGCTCGTCGAGTCTGGCGGTGTGGCGGGGGAGCGGATCTCCGCGATCGGCTACGGCTCGACCCGCTCCGTCACGACCGCCGATTCCCTCGATGCGATGGCGCAGAATCGCCGCGTCGACGTCGTCCTGCTCTCGAGCGAACCGGATGCCGTCCGCGCGCTGATCCCCTCGATCCTCGCCGGGCAGCAGGCCGGACCCTGAGCGGCGGACGGACGCCAGGCATCCTGAGCCAGGCAGAGCAGTCAACCCGCGCATGATTTCGCCCGGAATCCCGGCGAGCTGCTTACCGGACGGATTCACCGGCCGATAGTTGCAGTCGTGACGGTCCAGGAACAACAGAGCATTGGCGTGCCCGCAGCGCCAGAGCGCTCGGTCGAGGTGTACGACTTCCGTCGTCCGACGACCCTCGCGCGCGAGCACTCGCGCGTTCTCGAACTCGCTTTCGAGACCTTCGCCCGCCAGTGGGGCACCCAGTTGACCGCGAAGGTCCGCGTGATGTCCCAGGTCACCTGCGAGCACGTCCTGATGCGCAGCTACGACGAATACGCGAGCTCGCTGCCGTCATCGACCGCGATGGTGCTCTGCCCGATCGGCAGCCTCGCGGCCAAGGCCGTCATCCAGTTCCCGACCGCGGCGGCCCTGTCCTGGGTCAGCCACATGCTCGGCGGCAGCGAGGGCCCTCCGCTTCCCGAGCGCACCTTCACCCAGATCGAGCTCGCCCTCGTCCGACGCCTGATGGAGGACGCCCTCGAGGACCTGCGCTACTCCCTCGGGACGCTCCTCGTCCTGCCGATCTCGTTCGGCGGCATCCAGTACAACTCGCAGTTCGCCCAGGCCGCGGCAACGAGCGACCTCGTCATCGTCGCGACGTTCTCGATGCGGGTCGGCGAGACGACCTCGACCGCAACTCTCGCGATGCCCGCCGAGACCCTGCTTCCGCAACTCGGGGAGTCTATCCCGGTCATCACCGCGGAAGAGCAGCAGGCGAAGCTGCACGCCCAGCTCGCCTGGGTGCCCGTCGACCTGTCCCTGCAGCTCAGCCCGATCCGGGTGCTCCCGAGCGTCATCCTCGGCCTTGCCGTCGGTGACCTGCTGCCCGTCCCGCACTCCAGGCATCGCCCGCTCGACCTCGTCGTCGACGGGCACACCCTGGCCAGGGCCGCCGTCGGATCCAACGGCTCCCGCCTGGCCTGCATCGTCACCGACACCGAGGAACTGTCCCCATGAGCCCTGCCACGACCGCCATCCGCAATCTCGTCGAGGCCCTGCTCACGGTCCTGCCAACGCCCACCCGCCTGCAGGCGACCCCGTGCTCCGGCGGGGCCCTTGCCGGACGCCTCGGCGCCGGCGTCGTCGCGTCCTTCGTCGGCGTCACGAGCGCCGACCTCGCGATCGTCCTCACCGACCCGCACTCCCTCGACGCCGCTGCCGGCAACGGCGCCTTCGCGAGCCTCGACGTCCTCCGGCCCGCCCTCGACAGTGCCGCGACGGTCCTCGGCATCGGCGTACTCGGCGCCTCCCGCCTCGAAGACGTCACCGCCCTGTTCGCGGATGCCGACACGAGCGTTTTCGAGCTCGCGAGCGAGGGCGTCGTGAGCGCCTGGTTCGCGATCCGCCTCCGCGAGAACGGTGCTGGGTCCGGAATCCCGCAGGCCGAGCACCCGTCCGTGGTCGGAAAGCTCGGCCGGATCAACAGCGTCGAGATGGCCCTGACCGTTGAGATCGGCCGCACCCGGATGTCCGTGCGCGACGTGCTCGCCCTCGAACCCGGCGCCGTGATCGAGCTCGACCGCTCCGCGGGAGCCCCCGCCGACATCCTGTTGAACGGCCGGCTCATCGCACACGGCGAGATCGTCGTCGTCGACCAGGACTATGCCGTGCGGATCACCCAGATCCTCGATGTCGCCGAGAGCCTGGGCTAGATGGACACCCTCCTCGTCGCCCTCCGCGTCGCGCTGTCGCTCGCCGTCGTCGTCGGACTCCTCTGGGTCCTGCAGCGCCGCATGCAGAAGGGCACCCGCCGTGGCCCCAAAGCCAGCCTCGTCTCGGTTGTCGGCCGGCAGGGTCTCGGCCAGAAGGCATCCGTCGTCGTCGTCGACGTCGAGGGCCGGCGCTTCGTGCTCGGAGTGACCGAACAGTCCGTCACCGTGCTGCACGACGCGGTGAGCCCCGCGGAGAGCTTCGCCACGACGTTGCACGCGGCGGATGCCGACGCGGACTCGCGCGCCACGACGGGTCCTTTCGCCCGGGCGGACGCCTCCACCGCGCGCGCGTACGAGGGTGCGGCGACCGCAGCAGCGGCCGACGACGAGGCACTTCCGGCGCCGCTCACCTTCCGGCCCCGTCACGACAGGGGCACCCGCGCGGCAGACCCGGCCGTGCGCGACGAGTCGGGACCGGGCTCGAGCTCGCGGCCGAACCGTCTGGCCGGATCGATCCTCTCGCCGGCGACGTGGCAGCAGACTGCCGCGGCACTCCGGCAGGGACGGTGAGCACCCGCACCGTGCGCCCCGCCCTGTCCGGGCTTCGTGCGCTGCGCTCGGACGGACTGCGCCCGAACGCGCTCCGTTTCGGCGCCGAGCGCTCCGACTCGCTGCGTTCCGCCGACCGGCGCCGTCACGCACGACTCCTCGTGATGGCGGCGCTCGTTCTCGTCATCGTCGTCGCCGTCGTGCTGCTCGCCACGAGCGCGGGCCACGCCGCGACGGTTGCCCCGGTCGCGCCCATCGACCCGGTCGCGCCGAGCACTCCGACGCCCGCGGCAGGCACCGGGCTCAGCGTCGACATCAACGGCCCGGACGGTTCCCCGTCGTCGGCGATCGTGACCCTGATCGGGATCACCCTGCTCTCGGTCGCCCCGGCCCTGCTGCTGATGATGACGAGCTTCACCAAGATCTTCGTGGTGCTCGCGATGACCAGGAACGCGCTCGCGCTCCCGTCGATTCCGCCGAACCAGGTGCTCGCGGGCCTCGCCCTGTTCCTGTCGCTGTTCATCATGGCGCCCGTGCTCACCGACATCAACAACCACGCCCTGCAGCCCTACCTGAACGGCACGCTCTCGTTCGACGACGCGGTCACGATCGGCTCGGCGCCGCTGCGCACCTTCATGCTCGCCCACACCCGTGAGGAAGACCTCGCCCTGATGACCAGGGCCGCCGACCAGGCCAACCCGGTCAGCCGTGACGCGGTGTCCCTGCTCACCCTGATCCCGGCGTTCATGATCTCCGAGCTGCGCGCGGCCTTCATCATCGGCTTCGTCATCTTCATCCCGTTCCTCGTCATCGACATCGTCGTTTCCGCCGCACTGATGTCGATGGGCATGATGATGCTGCCGCCGGTGATGATCTCGCTCCCGTTCAAGATCCTGCTGTTCGTGCTCGTCGACGGTTGGGGACTGATCATCACGACCCTCATCACGAGTTACCGGGGTGGCTGATGGACACCAACGCCATTCTCGACATCGGCATGCAGGCGATCATCGTCGCGGGCAAGCTCTCCGCGCCGATCCTGATCACCGCCCTCGTCGTCGGTTTCGCCATCTCCCTGCTGCAGTCGATCACGCAGATCCAGGAGGTGACGCTCTCCTTCGTGCCCAAGGCGATCGCCGTCTGCATCGCCCTGCTCATCTGCGGGCACTGGATGATCTCCGAGATCGTCTCGTTCACGACCGCGCTCTTCGACAAGATCCCGACCCTCATCGGCGGCGGCTGATGAACATCACCCTCGACTTCACCTGGATCGAGGCCGTCATGCTCGCCGGGGTGCGCCTCATCGCGTTCCTCGTGATCGCCCCGCCGTTCTCCTACAACGCGTTCCCGCTCCGGATCAAGGGCATGCTCTCGCTCGGGCTCGCCCTCGCCGTGTCGCCCGTCGTCACCCCCGGCTACGTCTCCCCGGACACCGGCGGCTTCATCCTCGCGCTCCTGCTGGAAATCGTCGTCGGCGGAATGCTCGGCTTCCTCGTGCTGATCGTGTTCTCGGCCGTGCAGTCGGCCGGCAACCTGATCGACCAGTTCGGCGGATTTCAGCTCGCCCAGGGCTTCGACCCGCAGGCGATGGTCAACGGCGCCATGTTCACCCGGCTCTACCAGATGACCGCCCTCGCGCTCCTCTTCGCGTCCGGCGGCTACCAGCTCATCATCGGCGGCCTGACCCGGAGCTTCACGGCCATCCCGATCGGCGGGGGAATGGACCTCGCCGCCCCGGTCCAGGCCGCGACGAACGCCGTCGGCCAGCTGCTGCTCTCCGCCGTGCAGATCGCCGGCCCGCTCATCGTCGTGCTCTTCCTCGCGGATGCCGGCCTCGGCCTGCTCACCCGGGTCGCGCCGGCGCTCAACGCCTTCGCCCTCGGCTTCCCCCTCAAGATCCTGATCACCCTCACCCTCGGGGCGAGCGCCTTCGTCGCGCTCCCGCGCATCGTGTCCGCACTCACCGACACCGCCGTGTCGACCGTATTCGGGGTGAGGTAGATGTCGGACTCCGGCGAAAAGACCGAGCAGGCCACCGACAAGCGGATGAAAGAGGTCCGCGCCAAGGGCCAGCTCTCCAAGTCGCAGGACCTCACCGCCTGGATCGGCATCGGCGCCGCGGCAGCCCTCGCCCCCGTCACGATCAGCCTCGGCTCCCAGGCCGGCTCCAGCCAGCTCGACGGACTGCACGCGATCATGGCCGATCCGAGCCCCGAACTCGCCGAACAGCTGATGGGCGATGCGTTCTCCTCGCTCACCGGCACCCTGACCCCGTTGCTGGCGACCGTGTTCGCCGTCGTGCTCCTCGGTGCCGCCGCCCAGGGCGGAGTGCACCTCAAGAAGCTCGAGGGCAAGTACGACCAGTTCAATCTCGTCACCGGGCTCGGCCGCACCTTCGGCGGCCAGGCGGTCTGGCAGGGTGTGAAGGCCCTGCTGAAGACCGCGGCGGTCGGCGTCGTGCTGACCCTCGTGATCCAGGGCCTCGCCCCCGTCCTGATGACCGCGGGCGGCCTCCCGGTCGCGGCCCTGATCGACGCGGCAGGGGGCGGAGCCGCCTCGCTCGTGCAGGCGGCCATCGTGTCCGGGCTCGTGCTCGCCGCAGCCGACGTCTTCGTGGTGATGCGCCGCAACCGCAAACGCACCCGGATGACCAAGAAGGAGGTCACCGACGAGAACAAGAGCTCGGAAGGCGACCCCAGGATCAAGTCGCAACGCCGCTCCCGGCAGCTCGCCATGAGCCGGAACCGGATGATCGCATCCGTCTCGACCGCCGACGTCGTGCTGGTCAACCCGACCCACTTCGCCGTCGCCCTCCGCTACGAGCCGGGCAAGTCCGCACCGAGGGTGGTGGCGACGGGAGCAGGGAACATCGCCCTGCGCATCCGCGAGCAGGCGGCCACCGACGGGGTGCCGATCGTGCGCGACATCCCGCTCGCACGGGCGCTGCACAGCGCCTGCAAGCTCGGTGACGAGATCCCGGTCGAGCTCTACAACGCCGTCGCCCGCGTGCTCGCGTTCGTGCTCGCGCTCAAGACCCGCGGGTCGAGCTCCGGCTCCGGATACACGACCGGCTACGGCGAGGACGCCGGCGTGCATACCCTCACCCAGGCCGCCCACGCCGTGCCGACGGCCTTCGCCGGAGCCGGCTCCGCCGGGCGCCCGGCCTCACGCTCCGCGTCCCACTCCGCCGCTCACTCCACCGGAGGTTCCCGATGAAGACCACGCTCTCCAGGCTCGCCGTGCCGATCGGTGTGGTCGGCATCATCCTGCTCCTCGTCGTCCCCGTGCCCGCCGTGCTGCTCGACATGCTGATCATCGTCAACATCCTGCTCGGCCTCGTGGTGCTGCTCACGACCATGTTCGTCAAGAAGCCGCTCGACTTCTCGGTCTTCCCGTCCCTCCTCCTCGTGGCGACCCTGTTCCGGCTGGGCCTCAACGTCGCATCCACCCGTCTGGTGCTCGGCGACGGCTACGCCGGCCAGGTGATCGCCTCGTTCGGCCAGGTCGCCGTCGGCGGGTCGATCATCATCGGCGCCGTGATCTTCCTGATCCTCGTCGTGATCCAGTTCGTCGTCGTCACCAAGGGTGCCGAGCGAGTCGCCGAGGTCGGCGCCCGGTTCACCCTCGACGCCATGCCCGGCAAGCAGATGGCGATTGACGCCGACCTCAACGCCGGCCTGATCACCGACACCCAGGCCAGGGAACGCCGGGCCGAGGTCTCCGCGGAGGCCGACTTCTACGGCGCCATGGACGGCGCGTCGAAGTTCGTCAAGGGTGACGCGATCGCCGGGATCATCATCATCATCATCAACCTCGTCGGCGGCATCGGCATCGGCATGATCCAGCGCGGCATGTCGATCACGGACGCGATGAGCACCTACTCGCTCCTGACCATCGGAGACGGGCTCGTCACCCAGATCCCGGCCCTGCTGATGGCCGTGTCCACCGGCATGATCGTGACGCGGTCCAACGCCGAGTCCGACATCGGCGCGACCGCGTCGGCGCAGCTCACCCAGTCCCGCAACGCGCTCATGATCGCCGGCGGCGCGGCCCTCCTGATGGCGCTCATCCCCGGGATGCCCATCCTCCCGTTCGTGGTCGCCGGGGCGAGCCTGCTGCTCGTCTCCCAGCGGATCAAGGCGAGCGAGGCGCGGGAGCAGGTCAGGCAGGCCGCGGCCGCCGTCGCCGAACGTGCGCCGGTGCGCTCGGACACCCCCGAGGACCTGATCGAGTCGATGCGGGTGCACGCCCTCGAGATCCTGCTCGCCTCCGATCTCGTCGACCTCGTCTCGGGAGCCCAGGACGACTTGCTCGCCCGGGTGCGCGCCCTCCGCCGCAAGATCGCGATCGACCTCGGCGTCGTCGTTCCGCCGGTGCGCACCCGCGATAGCGTCGAGCTGCCCTCCGCGACCTACGTCATCCGCATCGCGGGCGTCGAAGCCGGCCGCGGACTCGCCCCGTCCGGCAAGGTGCTCGCCCTCGGCGACAACCTCGACGGCCTCCCGGGCACCGCGACCATCGAGCCGGTCTTCGGCCTCGCCGGAAAATGGGTGCCGAGCGAGATGCGGCACAGCGCGGAGATGGCCGGCGCGACCGTCATCGACCGGGTGTCCGTGCTCGTGACCCACCTCTCCTCGATCGTCACCGGGAACGCGGCGCGTCTCCTCACCCGGGAGGACGTGCGCGTGCTGACCGACGGCGTCAAGCAGGTCAACCCGGCCGCCGTCGACGACCTGATCCCCGGCATGCTGTCCCTCGCCGAGGTGCAACGGGTGTTGCAGGGCCTTCTGATGGAGCAGATCCCGATCAACGACCTCTCCCGGATCTACGAGGCCCTCTCGCTGCGGGCGAAGGCATCGACCGACCCGGAGGGCCTGATCGAGGCCGCCAGGCAGGGTCTCGGCCCGGCACTCGCCGCCCAGTACCTCGACGACGGACTCCTCCGCGTCATCATGATCGAACCCGGCCTCGAGCAGTCCCTGCTCGAGGGCATGCGCGCCTCGGAGCAGGGCACCCAGATCATGCTCGAACCCGCCAGGATCGACGCGATCCTGAGCTCGCTCAAGGCCTCGCTCGCGACCGTCGAGGCGAGCGGGCTGACCGCCGTGCTCGTCTGCGCCCCCGCGCTGCGACCGGCGATCCACCGGCTCGTCTCCGCGCAGACCGGCGGCCTCCCGGTGCTGTCCTACCTTGAGGTCACCTCCGCGAACGTCGCCATCGAAACCGTGGGGGTGGTCCGTGGAACCGAAACGATTTCAGCTTGACGGTCCGACGCTTCCGGAGCTGAAGGCACGCATCCTCGCCGAACACGGGGCGGATGCCCGCATCGTCTCCGCCGAACGGGTCACGGTCGGCGGCATCCGCGGCTTCTTCGCCCGCCGCCACTACGAGGTGACGGTCGAAGTGCCCGAGCGGCGCCGCCGGGCGGCGCACGCCCAGCCGGTGCGGATGGTACCGCTCGAGCGCGACGAGCCGGGCGGCGACGGCGCTGACGCGAGCGGTGACGTGGTGCCGGGACGCGCCGCGCGGCTCGGGATCCTCGCCCTGCTCGAGGACGCCGACGGGGCCGACGATGCGGGCACACTCGGGAGGCAGCGACCCGCCGTCCAGGCCCCGCTGCTCTCGACCGGGTCGGCGGGCTTCGCCCAGCTGATGGACGAGCTCACCTTCACCGTGTCTGAGCCGGTTCCCGAGCCCATTCCTGAGTCTGCGTCCGGGCCGGCGTCCGGTCCGCTGCCCGGGTCCGTGCGCGCGGCGGAGCCGTCCGGTCACGCGACCGAGGCTGGCGCACCGCGGGACGCGGGGATGTACCGGCGACCGGCGACCCTCGTGCCCCGTGCCGGGCATCCGGTGCAGCGACCCGCGGAACCGACCGCCGTGCCGCGACCGTTCACCCACCCCGGAGACCTCGTCGTGCTCGTCGGCACGCCCGCGGAAACCCTGCGGGTCGCCGGCATGATGGCGGCGATGGACGGGGCTGCCGAGGTGCTCGTGGCTGGCTCCGTGCTGTCGGAGGGGGCCCGCCGGGTCGACGACCGCCGCTCCGCCCTCGCGGCCCGCGCCGGGGGAGTCGCCCGCGGGCGCACGTGCTTCCTCGCCTTCGGCATCGGCGAGACCCCGGGCGACCGCGAATACCTCGGCGGCGACCTGCTCATGGTCGGCGCCGACCAGACCTGGGTCGTGGTGGATGCCGGGCGCAAGCCCTCGGACACCGCCGACTGGGTCGGTCTGGTCGCTGCGGTCATCCCGATCGACGCGGTCGCCGTGGTCGGGTCGGCAACGACGTCGTCGCCGGAAACCGTCGACGACCTCGGGATCCCGGTCGGCTGGGTCGACGGCGCCCCTGCCGATTCCGCGACGCTCGGACGGCGGGCACCCCGCCTCCCTGACGCGCCCGATGCCCGCGCTAGGCTGGCATGATGCTGGTTCTCACGCGCAAGCCGGGGGAGAAGATCCTCATCGGCGATGACATCGTCATCACCGTCCTCGATGTACGCGGCGACAGCATCCGCATCGGCGTCGACGCCCCCCGCGGCGTCAAGATCCAGCGCGACGAAGTGCTCCGAGCCGTCATCGAGGCCAACCTTTCCGCGAGCCAGAGCGGGAGTCTCTCCGACGAGGACGCCGAGGCCGCGGAAGCGCACCTCAAGGCCGCCCTCGGCCTATTGCGCCCGCCGACCGCTGCACCCGCCGCTGCACCTACCGTTGCACCCGACGCCGGAGCGCCCGCGACTGCGACGCCAGCGACCCCCGCGGCGGCCACCCGGCCGCCCGTTCCGCGCCCGCCGCTCCCGGCGGAGTGAGCCCCGGCATCCGCCGCTGAATCATGGAAAAAGCACCCTCGCCGTGTCGGCGAGGGTGCTTTTTCCGCAACTGGGCGGATGTTCCGAACGGGGGGTTCCGGAACTATCCGTCAGTCGGGTCCAGGGTGCTGCTGTCCAGGCGGGCGACGCCGATCTTCGAGTCCGCCATTCCGTAGAAGACGTACTGGCGGCCCTCGATCTCCTCGATCGCGGTCGGGAAGACCACGTTCGGCACGATGCCGCTGAGCTCGTCGGGCGTTTCGGCCTTCAGGAGCGGCTCGCTCGTGCGCTGCAGGATGATGGTCGGGTCGTCCGCGTCGAGGATCATGGCCCCCGCCGCGTAGTTCACCTTCTGCTGCTGCGAGAACGCGCCGTCGATCACGCCGGTCACGCCGTGGTGCAGCAGCAGCCAGCCCTCCGGCACCCGCAGCGGAGCGGGACCGCCGCCGATCTTGAGTTCCTCGAAGGCGAACTCCGGCCCGGCGAGGAACCGGTGGCCGCTCCAGAAGGCGAGCTTCGTCACGTCGGCGAGCACGTCCGCAACCGGCACGTAGCTGATCCAGATGCTCTGCCGGGTGTCGGTGACCCCGGCGGGCACCCGGATGCCTTCACCCGGCTTGACCTCCCCGAGGTCCCACATCGGGCGGTGCAGCACCGCGAAGGACTCCACACCGTTCGGTCCCGTGACGGGCTCGGGGAAGAAGACGGTGTCCTTGTTGTGGAACAGGTTGAGGTCCATGTCCAGTGCCTCGTCGAAGGCGAACAGCACCGGGCCGAGCCTGCGCCAGCTGCGGAGGTCTGACGAGACCGCGAGGGCCGTGCGCGGGCCGAGCGGCCCGTAGGCGACATAGGTCATCACGTGCAGGCCGAGCCGCGGGATGAACGTGACGCGCGGGTCCTCGACGCCGGCGTTGTGGGCGCCGCGTTCCCAGCCCTGGTCGGGCTCGAGCACGACGCCGTCGCGTTCGACACCCGTCGGAACGCCGTCGGTGATGATCACGCGGGCGAGCCCGACCCGGGAGACGTTCCCGGTCGCGACGAGCCGCGGCAGCAGGTAGAGGGTGCCGTCCTGCGTGTGCCCGGAGCCGGGGTTGAGCACGCCCTCCGCCTCGAGATCGTTGCCCGGCTCCGGCGTCATGACGACGCCCATCCGGGTGAGCCGGTAGGGGAATGCCGCTCCGGGCATCCGTTTCGGGGCGGATGCTGCCGGTACCGTCCCGGGGGAGGGGGCACGGGCCGGGATGGGGGATGCTGCAGTGGATTCGCGCATGACTAGCCTTTCACGCCGGAACCGATGTCGGTCGAGACGAAGTGTCGTTGGAAGAGGATGAAGAGGATGACGGCCGGTCCGGCCAGCACACAGGCACCGGCGAGGACCGCTCCGAAGGGGTTCGCCGCGGAGGCCGCGACGGTGCTGATGTAGTTGGCGAGGGCGACCGCGAGCGGCTGCATCGAGGCCTGCTTGGTGACCAGGAACGGCCAGAGGAACTCGTTCCACGGGCCGATGAAGGTCAGCAGCACGACGGTGAGCAGGGCGGGGCGCACGAGCGGGATGGCGATCCGCCAGAGCAGCACGACCTCGCCGGCACCATCGATCCTGGCCGCGTCGAAGAGCTCGCGGGGGACCTGCAGGAAGTACTGCCGGAAGATGATCACCGCCGTCGAGTTGATGGCGAACGGCAGGATCATGCCGAGGTAGTTGTCGGCGAGGCCGTAGTCCCTCGCGATCATCACATAGAGCGGGATCATCAGCAGCTGGAACGGAACGACCTGCACGAGCAGCACGAGCGCGAAGGTGATCCCGCGGCCGCGCCACTGCAGCTGGGCGAGCGCATAACCGACGAGCACCCCGAAGACGAGGGTGCCGACGATGACTCCGCCGGTGAAGATGCCGGAGTTGAGCAGGGTCTGCATCAGGTTGACCCGGCTGTTGATGTCCGCGTAGTTCTCGAGGGTGAGGTTGGCCGGGTTCGGGAATGCGCCGGCGATGGAGGTGTCCGGCGACTTCTGCAGTGAGCCGACGATCATGTAGTAGAACGGGAACAGGAACGCCACGGCTCCGATGGAGAGCACGACGCCGCGGAGAATGTTCTGTCCGCGGCTCATGCCGCTGGTCTTTGTGCTCATGATTCGTCACCTCCGGCGATCTTGCGCTGGATGAACGCGATGATGAGCACGCCGATCACCAGGATGATGCCGATGGCGGACGCGGTGTCCGGGTTTCCCTGCTCGATGCCCTTCTGGTACATCAGCAGTACGGGAGAGGTCGATGCCCCGTTCGGTCCGCCGCCGCCGGTGAGCAGGTACGGCTCGGTGAAGAGGTTCGCCCCCGTCACGGTCGACAACAGCAGCACGAGCACCGTCGCCGGGCGCACGCCCGGGATCGTGACGGAGAAGAACTTGCGGATCGCACCGGCCCCGTCCGTCGCGGCCGCCTCGTAGAGCTCGGTCGACACGCTCTGCAGCGCGGCCAGGTAGAGCAGGATGTAGAAGCCGAGCTGCTTCCAGGTCACGAACAGGGCGATCGTGGGCATCGCCCAGGTCGGGCTGATCAGCCAGGACGGGTCCGGAGCGAGCGGACCGAGGATCTGGTTGACGAGGCCGCCGCCGCTGAAGAGGAAGAGCCAGACGCCGACGACCGCGACGCTCGCGGTGACGTAGGGCACGTAGTAGGCGACCCGCAGGAAGGTGCGGCCGCGCACGGCCTTGTTGAGCGCCGTTGCGAGCACGAGCGAGAGCACGACGGTCAGCGGCACGTTGATCAGCAGGAAGATACCGACGTTTCCGAACGAGCGGATCACCGCGGGGTCAGAGAGCACCGTCTGGAAGTTGTCGAGGCCGACGAAGGGGCGGTCGACCTGGGCGCCGGGGGCGGCGAAGAAGTAGTCGTGGAACGCCATGTACACCGCGAAGACGAGCGGGTACGCGAAGACGGCGATCACGAAGACGAGATAGGGGGCGCTGAGCAGGAGCCCGATCGGGTTCCGGCCGAGCCACGGGCGGCGCCGGGTGGCCCGTCCGCCGGGAGCCCGCGTGGGGCTCCCGGCGGACGAGGTCCGCGATTCGGTGACGGTCACGAGGTGCTACTTACTCGAGACCAGGGCGTTGATCTTGTCAGCCGCGCCGCCCAGGGTGGAGGCGATGTCGCCCTGACCGAAGATGACCGACTTCGAGTACGCGTCACGGAACGTCTGCCACACCTCGACCGAGTTCGACACGTTCGGCACCTCGACGGTGCGGGCGGCCTGGTCGCCGAAGGCGACGTATGCCGGGTTCGCGGCGAAGTAGTCCGGGTACGTGGTGGTGAGGTCGGACCGGATCGGCATCTGGCCGGTCAGGCTGAGCAGCTGGCCGTCCTGCGCCTCGCTCGTCGAGAACTTCAGCACGTCCCAGGCCGTGCCCTGGTTCTTGCACGCGGTGTACATGCCGACGTTCTTCGCGTCGCTGAAGGTGTAGGTCTTGTCAGCGGATGTCCCCGCGCTCGTCGGCACCGGAACGGCGCCCCAGTTGACCTTGTCCTTGTACACCGGAACCGCCCACGGTCCCACGATCGACATCGCGGCCTTGCCGTCGGCGAAGGAGTCGCCCTGGTAGAGCTCCTTGTTCGCGAGGCCCTCGGTGTACATGGTCTTCCAGAATTCGGCGACCTTGGCGCCCTCGTCGCCGGTGAACGTCGCCTTGCCGTCTTCGACGAGCTGCTTGCCCCCGGTCTCGGCGGCGTACAGCGGGTAGAAGTCGAACCAGCTCTGGTAGAACTCACTCGTCGGGGAGGGGTAGATCGCGTTCGCGGCTGCCCCACTGGAGACGAGGGCGCGGGATGCGGTCAGGAACTCGTCGTAGGTCGCGAGCTTCGGGTTCTCCGGGTCGAGTCCGGCCTTGGCGAACATGTCCTTGTTGTAGAAGATCATCACGGGGTTGGACTTCCACGGCATCTGGTAGAACTTTCCGTCGGAGGACTCGTACTGGGTCGCGGTGGCGCCGGAGCGGGCCTTGATGTAGGAGTCGCCGTCGGCGAAGCTGCTCAGATCGACGAGGCCGCCCTGCTTCTGGAACTGGGGAACCGCGACCGGGGCCGTGTTGTAGACGAGGCAGGGTGCGTTGCCCGCCGTGATGGCGGCGCCGATCACTTCCTCGCTGCTCTTTCCTGCGGGGATCTCCTGCGCGGTGACGGTTTCATTCGGGTGATCGGCGTTCCAGGCCGTCACCATCTGCTTGCCCCAGGCGATCTCGGTCGCGTTGTTCGAGTACCAGATCGTGATCGGGCCGTGGGCCGTCGTCGCCGCTCCGGCCGCGCCGCCGCCGGACGAGCAGGCGCCGAGGGCGAGGATGACGGCGGCCGATGCCGCTGTCGCGGCGAGGACTCGCCGGGTTCGTGCTGTGTGCATGGTTCTCTCCATTTCGTACCCCGCGGCAGCTCTGCCTCGGGTGAGTGACTGTGGTGCGGCATGCGGGAACAGGGCATGCGGGAGGACTGCGGCCGACGCGGGTCGGTGCAGGACGGTAGGTGCGGTGGCGGATCGGAGGGGAGGGGCGGGGCCGTGCGGCGGCTAGGGTCGCACCGGGGTACCGGCGGAGCCTCGGATGACGAGGCGGCCCGCCGGAAGATCGACGTCGGGTGCCGTGCCGTGCTCCATGAGGTCGAGCAGGGTTCGGCCGGCAGCGCGGCCCCAGTCGCTGGGGGCGGTGCGCACCGTGGTGAGGGCGGGATAGACGTAGCGGGTGAAGTCGATGTCGTCGAAGCCGGTGATCGAGACGTCGTCCGGAACGCGCAGGCCGAGTTCGTGGGCGACGCCGAGGCCTGCGATGGCCATCGGGTCGTTGGCGAACACGATGGCGGTGGGCGGCGAGTCCTGCGTGAGGAGCCTGCGGGCGGCATCCGCCCCCGCCGCGACGGAGAAGTCGGTCTCGATGGACTGCCCGGCCGGCAGCCCGGCCTCGCGGAGGGCTGTGTCGAAGGCGGCCCGGCGGCGGCTGCCGTGCAGGAGCGCCGGGCTGCCTGCGACGTGGGCGATGCGCCGGTGGCCCAGCGAGACGAGGTAGCGCACGGTCTCGGCGACGCCGGGGGTGTCGTCGACCGAGATGCACGGGAACGGGCTCTTGGTGTCCGGCCGGCCGAGGGTGACGGCGGGAAGGCCGAGTTCCTGCAGCAACGGGATGCGGGGGTCGTTGTGCCGGAGGTCGCTCAGGAAGACCCCGTCGACGCGGCCGTCGGAGACGAGTGCGCGGTAGGTGCGCATCTCGGTCGTCTCGTCGGGGACGACGCTCAGGACGAGGGCGAGACCCTGCGGGGCGAGGACGGTCTCGACGCCGGCGATGAACGAGGGGAAGAACGGGTCCGAGCCGAGCACTTCTGGGTCGCGGGCGATCACGAGGCCGAGCGCGAACGATCGCCGGGTGGACAGCGACCTGGCCCGCAGCGAGGGGGTCCAGCCGAGCCGTTCGGCGATCTCGAGGATGCGGACGCGACTCTCGGCGGAGACACCGGGCCGGTCGTTGAGGGCGAAGGAGACGAGGCCTTTGCTGACGCCGGCCTCGCGGGCCACATCAGCGATGGTCACCTTGTTCTCACTCATCGCGCCTCCTCATCGATAGCACCCGCCCACGTTGTCTGAACCGGTTTAGGCCAACCTATACCGGTTTAGTCCCCCTCGTCAACCACCCATCGCACTCATTCCCGCCCGCCCCCCTCCGCGAGAGCGGAGTTGTGGCCCTTAAACCCGCGGCTTAAGGGCCACAAACGTACTCTCGCGGGAGGGCGGGGACGCATAATGGGACGGGCCCCGGACTTCCCGGCGGCACCTCAGCCAGAATGGTCGCTCACGCCTACCTTCCTCGACTTCCTCGGCACCGCCCGGTTCGATCCGGTCGCGGGTGCCGGCATCCTTGTCGCCGCCGCCCTGTACCTCGTGGGCGTTCGCGCCGCGGGCCGCAGGGGGACCGCCTGGCCGCTCCGCCCGACCCTCGGCTTCTTCCTGCTCGGGCTCGGCTCCTGGGCGTGGGTGTCCTTCGGCTTCCTGGGCGCCTGGAGCCTCGACCTGCGCTGGGCGTTCACCACCCGGATCGCGCTGCTGCTCTTCGTGGTTCCGGCGCTCCTGAGCCTCGGCCGCCCGGTCGAGCTGGCCAGGGCCGCCCTCGGCGGGCGCGCGCTGCACGGGTTCAACGCCGTCCTCGGGTCCTGGTTCGTGCGGTTGGTCGGCAACGCCGTCTTCGCCCCGCTCTTCGCGATCGCCGCCTTCCTCGTCTTCCTGACGCCGTTCGCCTTCGTGCTGCGCAGCAATCCGGTCGCCGAGGCGGGCCTGACGCTGCTCGTGCCGCTCGTCGGGCTGCTCATGGTGCTGCCGATCACCGACCACGCGCTGCTGCGCACGAGCCTTTTCATCACCGCCGAATTCATGCTCGCCTTCGTCGAACTCGTGATGGATGCCATCCCCGGGATTCTGCTGCGCCTCAATGAGACCGTGCTCGACGGCGCACCGGCCCTCGTCGGCTCGTTTCCCGCCTGGTTCCCGTCGCCGCTCTGGGACCAGCACCTCTCCGGCGACTTCCTCTGGTTCATCGCCGAGGTCGCCGACATCCCGGTGCTGATCATCCTGTTCCTGCGCTGGAACCGCACCGACCGCCACGAGGCGAAACAACTCGACGAACTCTCCGACGAGGAGATGGCCGCCCTTACCGCGGAACACCTGCGCCGCGCCCCTTGACTCCGGCACTGACCCCGCCCCTGACCCGTCTCCGCGCCCATGACCCGGTGCCGCGCCCCTGACCCTGCCCCGCGGGGCCGGGCGGGGCTAGGGTGACTGCACGATGGATCTCTTCGGTGCCGTCTTCGATGCCGGCGACTACTCGATAGCGCGTCAGGTGCTGCAGCGCGGCGTCGCCGCGATCTTCCTCGTCGCGTTCCTGTCCACGGCCAACCAGTTCCCGGCGCTGCTCGGGGACCACGGCCTGTTGCCGGTGCGCGACTGGGTGTCCCGGCTCCGGTTCCGCGACGCGCCGAGCCTCTTCCACTGGCGGTACTCCGACCGGATGCTGCGGGTGCTGGCCTGGGGCGGCGTGCTGCTGGCCGCGACTCTCGTGGCCGGCCTGCCGCAGCTCGGCCCGCCCTGGCTGCCGATGCTCGCCTTCCTGCTGCTCTGGGCCGGCTACCTGTCGATCGTCAACGTCGGGCAGACCTTCTATTCCTTCGGCTGGGAGAGCCTGCTGCTCGAGGCCGGGTTCGTCGTCGCCTTCCTCGGCTCGAACGAGGTGGCCCCTCCGCTCACGATCATCGTCTTCGTGCGCTGGCTCGTATTCCGGCTGGAATTCGGCGCCGGCATGATCAAGATGCGCGGCGGCCAGGAATGGCGGGACCTGTCCGCCCTGACCTACCATCACGAGACGCAGCCGATGCCGAATCCGCTCAGCTCGTTCGTGCACCGGCTGCCGGCCTGGTTCCACCGCGGCGAGGTGCTCGGCAACCACGTCGCGCAACTCGTGGTGCCGTTCTTCCTCTTCGCGCCCCAGCCCGTCGCATCCGTCGCCGCCGCCGTGCTCGCCCTCACCCAGCTCTGGCTCGTCGTCACGGGCAACTTCGCCTGGCTGAACTGGATCACGATCGTGCTCGTCTTCGCGGCCGTCGACGACCGGGCGTTCCGGACGGTGTTCCCGTTCCTCCCCGGCGGCCCGGCCGGTGCGGCTGTGGCCTCGCCCGCTGCAGCGCCGCCGTGGTTCGTCTGGCTCGTGCTCGCGGTGACCCTGCTGCTCGTGGTGCTGAGCTTCTGGCCGGCCCGCAACCTGGTCGCCCGCAGGCAGCTGATGAACGCGAGCTTCAACCGGTACCACCTCGTGAACGCCTACGGGGCCTTCGGTACCGTCACGAAGAAGCGTTACGAGATCATCGTCGAGGGCAGCTCCGCCGACGATCCCGGCGACGAGAAGGCCTGGCGCGCCTACGAATTCCACGGCAAACCGGGGGACCCGGCCCGCCTTCCCCGCCAGTTCGCGCCCTATCACCTGCGGCTCGACTGGCTGATGTGGTTCCTCGCCCTCGGCGTGCGCGATACCCGGTGGTTCGAGATGTTCCTGGTGCGCTTGCTCGAGGGCGACCGGCCGACCCTGCGGATGCTGCGGGTCAACCCGTTTCCCGACGCCCCGCCCCGGTACGTGCGCGCCCGGCTGTTCCACTACCGCTTCGCCACGGGTGCGGAGAAGCGCCTGACCGGGGACTGGTGGGTGCGCACCCCGGCCGGGTTCTACGTGCGGCCGGTCGCCCTCCCGCGAGGCCCCGATGCCTGACGTGAACGTGGTCGGGGCCGGGCCGAACGGTCTCGCCGCCGCGGTGGTCTGCGCGCGGGCGGGCCTGTCGGTGACCGTCACCGAGCGCGCCGCCATGGCCGGAGGCGGCCTCCGCACCGGCGAGCTCACCCTGCCGGGCTTCCGGCACGACCTCGGTTCCGCGGTGCACCCCGCCGCGCTCGCCTCCCCGTTCTTCCGCGCCTTCGGGCTCACCGAGCGGGTGCCGTTCGTGATCCCGGAGGTGTCATACGCGCATCCGCTCGATGCCCGCCGCGCCGCCGTCGCCTACCGGGACCTCGACCGCACCGCCGCGGGCCTCGGCCCCGACGGCCCGGCCTGGACCCGGCTGCTCCGCCCCCTGGTCGACCGGATCGACGGCGTCGTCTCCTTCACCGGCCACCAGCTGCTGCGCCGGCCGGACGACCCGCGCGCCGCCCTCGAGTACGGCCTCCGCGTGCTCGCCCTCGGCACCCCCGCCGGGCGGATGCTGTTCCGCGGCCCAGCGGCGCCGGCCCTCCTCTCCGGGGTGGCGGCGCACGCTCCCGGCCGCCAGCCCG